>NZ_JBFUBJ010000006.1:0-345791 GCF_056405795.1 Polaromonas sp. P1_F1 | reverse complement strand
ACTTGGGCTCGCTCTCTTCCGATCGCAGGTGCTTCTTTATTGTGTTGCGAGCCAGGCCTGTACGCCTTGAGATCTCGCGAATGGACATCTGATCCCGCAATGCCCAACGTCTGATGACATTCAATGTCGCCACGTCTATCACTCCTAATTTCCCCCTGCTTTTAAAACAAGCAGGGTAGTGCCTACGTGGGTCAGTTTTGGATGGAAATTACTGCGCTAAATGGATCAGATTTCGACGGAATTCAACACATAGGGCGCAGTGAGGTCAAGAAAGCCTATTAACCTAGAGCAACAGCAGAATGAACATCACTACTTTGAGCGCCAGAACCCTTGCTTTAAACAAAAAAAATTCGAAGGAGCCTTGATGCGCGCTATCGTCACGACCGCAGTCGTCACGCTTCTTGTTGCAATTACAGCTCCTGCGATGGCGCAGACTGGCGGCCCGGCGAGAGATTCTCAGGCCGGGGAATTAGTCATTGACCTTCAGGACTACACACAGCAGATAACGGACGCGGCGCGGCGCTGCCTTGGTCAAACAAGTGTGCCAACGACCGCATACGAAATCGAGCTAACCGGCGTGTGGGCCAACCCGCCCATTGCAGGCCAATCCGCGACTGGCAGTAGTTCATATAAGCCGTTGGGCAACGGCGCCGTTATCGTCGAGGCACGTGGAGAGGAGAATCCAAACGTCAGGCGCACCTATAAACACATTTCTCTTTTCCCCGGAGTAGCAATATGGTCGGTGAGTCATGTGCTTAACGTAGATGGGCCGCTGATAGGCGAATCCGCTGATTTCTATTCAGTTGCACAGGATGTCAAGTGTTTGCAACCTCTGTTCCCCCTTACTGTGGGGAAAGAGTTTTCTGTCAGCTCTTCCCTCGAATCTCATTCACGCATCGGTTTCCGGCCCGAAAGCCTAGATCTTCGTCAGCGCTCTTGGACGCTGAAAGTTTTGGCTGGCCCCATGACTCTGAACGAAGTGCGGGCAGGGTACAGGAGCGTGGTTTTTTCAGGGAAAGCGGCGGCAAGCTGGAAGTTTTATGAACTCAGCTCTACCTTCCATACAGGGGCGATTGGGACAAACGCAACTCTTGAAGGCAAATATCTGTTCGTGGAAGGCCTTAACGCATTCGTACCACTCTGGGACGGGCAACTGCGTGAAGGTCATATCACCCGGGTTGTCGCGAAGTAGCGGCGGAGCCACTAGTGATGACCTTTAATCCCCTGGCAATAGGCCGCGTGACAATTCTGGCGAGTTTCGGCGAAACGTGACGAGCGAAGGCGAGCATAAGTCATTGATAAATAACGATTTCTCTCACTCTTAATCCGTAGGTCGACAGTTCGAATCTGTCAGAACCCACCAAGTACATCAAGGACTTAGCCGCAAGGCTAGGTCCTTTTTTGTTGTTCTGCTGACAAACTCCCGAAGGCGGGCTTTGCGGGCTCAAGCCGAGTAGCCCAGCAAGGGCAGCTCCATCTCCGCCTGCTTCGCCACCCGGATACAGTCTTTCATGTGCTCTTCGCCCAGGTAGCGTATCGCCGCATAGCCGACTGCGGCCGATACGATCTGGCCGGCCAGTGGCACATACTTGGCAACCTGTTTGGTGGTCAGGCGAACGCCGATCTTGGTGGCAGCCTTGATGACAAGGTCACGGCTGATAAATTTTCCGATGAGCACCGAACCTACCAGCGTGACGGCTTTTTGCACCTGGTCGCGCTTTCTGGGCTCCAGCCTGTCAAGCTGTTGGGGCGTGAGACCGAACTCCCTGTTGATTTCCGGGATGAGCCGGGACAGCATCGCCGCGTCCACCGCCCAGTCCAGCCCAGGCACCGGCACGGCACTGGCTGCGGCCGCCACCATGGCGCGCTTGTTCAGCAGTTTGCGGCTGCGTTTGACGGCGGCTTCAAGTGCCGCGTCGTCCGCGGCCATGTGCAAGGCTGAAGGCATCAATCGGGCCCTTTCACAAAATGGGTGACCCCGGCGGCGTGGTGCCGTCAAGGATCCTTTCGCCACTTTACACTGCAGCCGTCTCGATCTGTTCGGTCAGCTCAAGCCACCGTTCTTCCAGCATGTCTATTTCGCCCTCGATGGCCTTGAGGCGCTTGCCGGTCTGGGCGATCTCCGCCGGCGCGGTGGTGGTGGTCAACAGCGCTTGAAGGCTGTCGCGCTCGCTGGTGAGTGCCTTCATGCGAAGGTCGATTTTCTCGATTTCCTTGCGCAGCGGCTTGGTGGCTTCGGCCTGCTGCTGGCGGCGCTGTGCATCGAGCTTGCGTTGCTCGGGCGTCTCGCGCGGCACGGCTTTCTTTTCTTCAGCTGCCGCAGCGGGGGTAACTGACTTGGCAGCGGCAACCGGGGTCGCGCTGCCGGTCTTTTTGGCTTCCTCGCGCTGGCGTTTGGCATGGTCCAGCAGGTACTTCTGGTAGTCGTCCAGGTCGCCGTCAAAGGGGGCGACGCCGCCTTGGGACACCATCCAGAACTCGTCGCAGACGGCGCGCAGCAACGCGCGGTCGTGGCTCACCAGCATGACGGTGCCTTCAAACTCATTGAGTGCCATCGACAAGGCTTCGCGCGTGGCCAGGTCCAGGTGGTTGGTCGGCTCATCAAGCAGCAGCAGGTTGGGGCGCTGCCAGACGATCATGCACAACACCAGGCGTGCTTTTTCACCGCCACTCATGCTGCCCACGGCCTGTTTGACCATGTCTCCGCCAAAATTGAAATTACCCAGAAAGCTGCGCAAATCCTGCTCACGTGTAGGCTGGTTGCCCATCTTGCCGGCGGCGGTGACTTCCTTTACAAGGCGGATCATGTGCTCAAGCGGGTTGTCGGCCGGGCGCAGCACGTCCAGCTCCTGCTGGGCGAAGTAGCCGATGTTCAGGCCCTTGCCCTCAATCATCTCGCCGCTGATGGGCGCGAGTGCGCGCGCCACAGTTTTCACCAGTGTGGACTTGCCCTGCCCGTTGGCGCCCAGGATGCCGATGCGCTGTCCGGCCAGCACCGACTTGCTGACGTTCTGCACGATGACTGTGGGCGGCGTACCTTCCGGGGCGTCTTCAAGCGGTGGGTAGCCGAAGTAGGCGTTCTGCATCGACAGCATGGGATTGGGCAGGTTGGCCGGCTCCTTGAACTCGAAAGTGAAGTCGGCTTCAGCCAGCAGCGGGGCGATCTTCTCCATCCGGTCCAGTGCCTTGACGCGGCTTTGCGCCTGTTTGGCCTTGCTGGCTTTGGCTTTGAAGCGGGCGATGAACTTCTGCAGGTGGGCAATCTTGTCCTGCTGTTTGGAAAACGCAGTCTGTTGCAGCGCCATCTGCTCGGAACGCAAATCTTCGAACTTGCTGTAATTGCCGCCGTAGCGAGTGAGTTTTGCGCTTTCGATATGTACCGTCACGTCGGTCACGGCGTCGAGAAATTCGCGGTCATGGCTGATGACCAGCATGGTGCCCTGGTAGCGCTTGAGCCAGGCTTCCAGCCAGACCAGTGCGTCCAGATCCAGGTGATTGGTGGGTTCGTCCAGCAGCAACAGGTCAGACGGGCACATCAGCGCGCGCGCCAGTTGCAGGCGCATGCGCCAGCCGCCGGAAAAGCTGTTGACGGGGTTGTCCAGTTCGCTGACCTTGAAGCCCAGCCCCAGGATCAATGCCTGCGCGCGGGCCTGCGAGTCATGCGCGCCGGAGTCGTACAGCTCCATATACGCGTGCGCCATGCGGTCGCCGTCACCGCTGGCCTCGGCGGCCGCCACTTCGGCCTGCGCGGCCATCAGTACTACGTCGCCTTCGATGACGTATTCGGTGGCGCTTTGCTCGGTTTCGGGCATGTCCTGCGCTACTTGGGCCATGCGCCATTGCGTAGGAATCGAAAACTCACCGCCGTCCTCATGCAGCGTGCCGTTGAGCATGGCAAACAACGAGGATTTGCCCGCGCCGTTACGCCCCACCAAGCCAACGTTTTCGCCGGGGTTGAGGGTGACGGACGCACCGTCCAGAATCACTTTGGCGCCGCGGCGCAGCACGACGTTTTTAAGGGTAATCATTTAATAAAAAGCTTCAGGAAAAGTATTCGGAGCGGTGGGGCGTCGCACACGCTCGCCATGCAAGCGCTGCGCCAGTCATCCAGGCCGGGGCTGAGCACCGGCCTGGCCTTCAGGCCAGTTGTTCGCGCGTCAGCAGCAAGACCTGGTCGGCGCCCGAGCTGGTTTCGAACCACAGCGGTTCAAGCGTCGGGAAAGCGCGCTCAAAATTCTCGCGCTCATTGCCGATTTCCAGCACCAGCACGGCATTTTCGCTCATATGGCGTGCGGCGCTTTGAAAAAGGTCTCGAATGAAGTCCATACCGTCGGTGCCGCCGTGCCGGTTACCGTCCAGTGCCAGGCCGGGTTCAGCCCGGAATTCGGCCGGAAGGGCCGCCATGCTGGCAGCGTTCACATAGGGCGGGTTGCACAAAACCAGGTCATACAGGCCCGCGCAGGCAGCCATGCCGTCAGATTCGATCAGCGTGATGCGGCCGTCGAGACGATGACGGTCCACATTGATACGGGCCACCTCCAGAGCGTCCAGGCTGATGTCGGCGGCGTCCACCACCACGTCAGGGTAGGTCATGGCCGCCAGCACCGCGAGGCTGCCGTTACCGGTGCAGAGGTCAAGCACGCGGTGGGTGTGCTCGCCCAGCCAGGGGTCTATGCTGGCGTCGGCCAGCAGCTCGGCAATGAGGGAGCGTGGAATGATCACACGCTCATCCACATAAAAGGGCACGCCCATCAGCCAGGCTTCGTTCGTCAGGTAAGCCGCCGGCTTGCGGGTGCTGATGCGTGCTTCCAAAAGCATAGCTGCTTGCGCCCGTTCCTCTTGGGTTACAGGCCGATTCTCTACAGAATCCAGGTCGTCCAGCGGCAACCCAAGCTTCCACAGCACCAGCCACGCGGCCTCGTCGAAGGCGTTGGTCGTGCCTTGCCCGAATCCGTCTGAAAAGTGCAGGCCTGCCGCTTCCAGCCTGGCGGCCATTTCCTCGACCAGCGCCAGCACCGTCAGCGATGAAGCAGGAGTTGCCGGGCTCGTCATGCTGCCGCCAGTCGTTCCAGAACACCTTTGTAGATGTTTTTGAGCGGATCGAGTGAGCTCACCAGAACATGCTCGTTGATCTTGTGGATCGAAGCGTTGAGGGGGCCGAATTCAATGACCTGCGGGCAGATTTTGGCGATAAAGCGGCCGTCACTCGTGCCGCCCGTGGTCGAAAGCTCGGTTCTCAGGCCGGTTTCAGCCTGGATCGCTCCACGCACCGCATCCACCAGCGTGCCCGGAGTGGTCAGAAAGGGGAGGCCGCCCAGGGTCCATTTGAGGTCGTACTCCAGCTGGTGCTGGCTGAGCACGGCTTGCAGGCGCTGTTGCAGGCTTTCGGGGGTGGATTCGGTGCAGAAGCGGAAATTGAAGTCCACCACCAGCTCGCCCGGAATGACGTTGGACGCGCCGGTGCCACCGTGGATGTTGGAGACCTGCCAGCTCGTGGCCGGGAAGAAAGCATTGCCTTTGTCCCATTCGGTGGCCACCAGTTCGGCCAGAGCCGGTGCAAACAGGTGGATCGGATTTTTGGCCAGGTGCGGGTAGGCAATATGGCCCTGCACGCCCTTCACGGTGAGCTTGCCGCTCATGGTGCCGCGGCGGCCGTTCTTGATCATGTCGCCCAGGCGCTCGACCGAGGTGGGTTCACCCACGATGCAATAGTCCAGCGTTTCTCCGCGCGCTTTCAACTGCTCGCAGACCATGACCGTGCCGTCCACGGCCGGGCCTTCCTCGTCGCTGGTGATCAGGAAGGCGATCGACAAGGCCGGATCCGGGTGGGCGGCCAGGAATTCCTCGACTGCGACCACCATCGCCGCGATCGATGTTTTCATGTCGGCGGTACCGCGCCCGTACATCTTTCCGTCGCGATGGCTCGGGGTGAACGGGTGGCTGTGCCACTGGTCGAGCGGGCCGGTGGGCACCACGTCGGTGTGGCCGGCGAACACCAGGGTTTTGGCCGGCGCGGCGCTATCGCTTTTTGCTATTAATTCAGTAGCTGCTTGCGCCCGTCCTGATTGGGCTGCAGCCCTTAAATCATGAGATTTCCCTTCACGCCGAGCCCACAGGTTGGTGACGCGGAAGTCGGCAGGGCCGCTGACGATGGTTTCGCATCGAAAGCCCAGCGGCGCCAGCCGTGCGATCAGCAGGGCCTGGCAATCTGCGTCGTCAGGCGTGACGGAGGGGCGGGAAATCAGCTGTTCAGCCAGATGCAGGGTTCGGGACATGTCGTTTAGGGCCTGTTAACACCGGCCCGAAACGAGCGCGGCCGTGTTTTTAGTGCTTCACGTCCAGCGTGATTTCCGTAAAGGACGGTTCGTCATCCGGGTCCTCTTCTGGCTCCAGTGTCTTGGCCTTGACGGCAAAGTCATTCTCCAGCCGCCACATCAGATTGGTCGGCGAGTCGGCGTAGAGAACACCTTCCTTGCGTGTGACGGTGCCGGCCACGATCAGCTTGGCGATGTCCTGCTCGAAGGTCTGTGAGCCTTCGGCCATGGATTTTTCCATCGCTTCCTTGACGCCTGAAAAATCGCCTTTTTCGATCAACTCGGAGATCAGCTTGGTATTGAGCATGACTTCCACCGCCGGCGTTCGGCCGCCGTCCTGTGTGCGCAGCAGCCGCTGCGACACGATGGCCTTGAGCGCGGCACCCAGATCGCCCAGCATGGTGCTGCGCACTTCCACCGGGTAAAAGCTCAGGATCCGGTTCAGCGCCTGGTAGCTGTTGTTGGCGTGCATGGTCGCCAGGCACAAATGGCCCGATTGCGCATAGGCAATGGCCGCCGACATGGTTTCGCGGTCGCGGATTTCACCGATCAGAATGACGTCAGGCGCCTGCCGCAACGCATTTTTCAGCGCCACCTGCAGCGATTGTGTATCGCTGCCGACCTCGCGCTGGTTCACAACAGACTTCTTGTTGGTGAACAAAAATTCGACCGGGTCCTCGATGGTGAGGATGTGGCCCAGCGTTGTCTCGTTGCGCAGATCGATCATGGAGGCCAGTGTGGTGCTTTTGCCGGCGCCGGTGGAGCCCACCATCAGCAGCAGGCCGCGCTTTTCCATGATCAGGTCGGCCAGGATGGGCGGCACGTTCAGGCTGTCCAGCGGCGGGATATCGCTGGGGATATAGCGAATCACGGCGGCGTAGGTGCTGCGCTGCTTGAATCCGCTGATACGGAAGTTGCCCAGGCCGGCAATTGGCAGCGCCATGTTGAGCTCACCCATTTCCTCCATCTCTTCGATGCGCTCGGGCGGCAGCACTTCAGCCAGCAGGTTGCGCGGCGCCTCCGGCGGCAGGATCTGCGCATTGATCGGGATGGCCTGGCCATTGATCTTGATCAGGGCGGGCGAATGGGCCGACAGGTAGACGTCAGACGCCTTCTTGTCCACCATCAAACGCAGGATTCTTTCCATCGTGCTCATAGTCCACCCTCTTGATTGAAATGAAATACAACGTTGGCCACCCGGCTTACGGTTCCTCGCCAGCAGGGGCCGCGGAACCGGCTTTGCCGGGCCGCAGGCGCAGCGGCCCCCTCGGGGGGCAGCGCACTACGCGAAGCGAGAAGCGTGGGGGCCATGTCTAGTCGCGGAGTAAATCGTTCAGGCTGGTGGTGGAACGGGTTTTTGCGTCCACGCGCTTGACGATCACCGCGCAGTACATGCTGTACTTGCCGCCGGCCTTTGGCAGGTTACCCGACACCACGACGGAGCCTGCAGGAATGCGGCCGTAGGTGACGGTGTCGGCTTCGCGGTCGTAAATCGGCGTGCTCTGGCCGATGTAGACACCCATAGAGATCACCGAATTTTCTTCGACGATCACGCCTTCGACCACTTCAGAGCGTGCGCCGATAAAGCAGTTGTCTTCAATGATGGTGGGGTTGGCCTGCAGCGGCTCCAGCACGCCGCCCAGGCCGACGCCGCCTGAAAGGTGCACGTTGTTGCCGACCTGCGCGCAGCTGCCCACGGTGGCCCAGGTGTCGACCATGGTCCCTTCGCCAACCCAGGCGCCGATGTTGACGTAGCTGGGCATCAGGATCGCGCCCTTGGCGATGAAGCTGCCGCGGCGGGCCACGGCGGGGGGCACCACGCGCACACCGGTTTCGCGCATTTCGGCTTCGCTCAGGTGCGCAAATTTGGTTTTGACCTTGTCGAAAAAGCCGAGGTCACCGGCGCGCATCAGTTCGTTGTCTTTCAGGCGAAAGCTCAGCAGCACCGCCTTCTTGATCCACTGGTGCGTCGTCCACACACCCACGCTTTCACGGGTGGCCACGCGCAGCGAGCCATTGTTCAGCTGGGAAATCGTTTGCTCCACTGCCTCCAGGATGTCCTTGGGCGCCGACTTGGGCGACAGGTTGGCGCGGTCTTCCCAGGCGGCGTCAATGGTTTGCTGGAGCGCTTGCAGGTTGGCTTGAGTCATGAGAATGGTTTTTCAGTGAACTTTGGATTGGATGAACTGGACGATGCGCTCTGCGGCCTCCACGCATTCGGCGGTTTCTGCCACCAGCGCCATGCGAATTCTGCCGGCGCCGGGGTTGTGCCCCTGCGCATCGCGTGCCAGGTAACTGCCCGGCAACACCACGACATTGTAAAGAGCGAGCAGCTCGCGCGAAAACGCGGTGTCCGAGCCCTTGAATGCTTGGGGGATTCCGGCCCACAGGTAAAAGCCTGCGTCGGGCAGGGCGACGTCCATCACCGCCGACAGCATGGGCGTGACTTTGGAAAATTTTTCGCGGTACATGGCGCGGTTGTCCACCACATGTTGCTCGTCATTCCAGGCGGCAATGCTGGCCGCCTGCACGATGGGGCTCATGGCGCTGCCGTGGTAGGTGCGGTAGAGCAAAAACGGCTTGATCAGCGCCGCATCTCCAGCCACAAAGCCGCTGCGCAGGCCGGGCACATTGCTGCGCTTGGAAAGGCTGGTGAGGGAAATCAGATTCTTGAAGTCATGCCGGCCCAGCTCTGCGGCTGCTTGYAGGCCGCCCAGAGGCGCCTCATCACGGAAGTAAATTTCGCTGTAGCACTCGTCCGAAGCAATCACAAAGCCGTAGCGGTCGCTCAGTTCAAACAGCAGCTTCCATTCGGCCAGCGACATCACCGAGCCTGTGGGGTTGCCGGGCGAGCAGACAAACACCAGCTGGGTTTTGGCCCAGACGTCCGCCGGCACTGCCGCCCAGTCGATGCCGAAGTTGCGCGCCGGGTCGCTGGGGGCGAACCAGGTCTGTGCGCCCGCCAGCAGGGCTGCGCCTTCATAAATTTGATAGAACGGATTCGGGCAGACCACGGTGGCGCCCGGTTTGCTGGCGTCCAGCACGGTTTGCGCCAGTGAAAACAGCGCCTCGCGCGAGCCGTTGACCGGCAGGATTTGCGTGGCCGGGTCCAGTTTCAGGTTGTAGCGGCGGGCCAGCCAGTCGGTCATGGCCTGGCGCAGCTTCGGCTCCCCCAGCGTGCCGGGGTAACTGGCCAGGCCGTCCAGGCTGGCTGTCAGCGCATCCTTGATGAGCTGGGGCGTGGCATGGCGGGGTTCGCCTATGCCAAGGCTGATGGGTTTGTAAGCCGGGTTGGGGGTGACACCGGCGTGCAACTGGCGCAGCCGTTCAAACGGGTAGGGCTGGAGGCGTGAAAGCAGGGGATTCATGCCTTGATTATCCAGCCTCGCCTTGCTCACCCGCCGCCGGTCTGGGTTGCGGTTTGTCATGCCCTGGTCTGATCGCTATTAAATTAATAGCTGCTCGCGCTTGTCCTTGTTGGGCTTCAGGCTGATTTCATCCAAATTTCCCTGGTAGCCAGCCATTTTCAGGCAGCGCAGGGCCGGGCGTCACCCTGACAGACCGCCGCCGTGCGAAGCAAAGTGTTTCACGCCGGGCCCGTCAAGGGCCTTTTTCCCGGCAAAATCTGCGTCCCGCTCGGGTAACATGGCGGACCGTGCGCTACTGAAAGTGGTACACGGCGTGTGTCAGCGTTTTTCCGTAAAACGCCATAAAAATCAACGAGTTAGGGTTGTAATTCCCTACCTCAGGCTCAAAAAAACAGGGACAGCCGTGCGTCTCAATTCGATCAAGCTATCTGGTTTCAAATCATTCGCAGAGCCCACCAATTTCGTACTGCCGGGCCAACTGGTCGGTGTGGTGGGCCCCAACGGTTGCGGCAAGTCCAACATCATGGACGCGGTGCGCTGGGTGCTGGGCGAAAGCAAGGCCTCCGAGCTGCGCGGCGAGTCCATGCAGGACGTCATCTTCAACGGCACCACCACACGCAAGCCCGCCAGCCGCTCCAGCGTGGAACTGGTCTTTGACAACGCCGACCACCGCGCCGGCGGCCAGTGGGGCCAGTTTGTCGAGATCGCCGTCAAGCGCGTGCTGACGCGCGACGGCACCTCCAGCTACTACATCAACAACCAGCCGGTGCGCCGCCGCGACGTGCAGGATGTATTCCTGGGCACCGGCCTGGGTCCGCGCGCCTACGCCATCATCGGCCAGGGCACCATCAGCCGCATCATCGAGTCCAAACCCGAAGAGCTGCGCCTCTTCCTCGAAGAGGCCGCCGGTGTTTCCAAATACAAGGAGCGCCGCCGCGAGACCGCCAACCGCCTGTCCGACACGCGCGAAAACCTGACACGTGTCGAAGACATCCTGCGTGAGCTGAACGCCAATCTTGACCGGCTTGAAAAGCAGGCCGAGGTGGCCATGCGTTACAACACGCTGCATGCCGACGCGAGCCTGAAGCAGCACCAACTGTGGTTCCTCAAACGCGCCGAAAGCGAAGCCGACCAGTCCAAGGTCAAGGCTGACGCCGAAAAAGCCGTGAACGACCTGGAAAGCCGCGTGGCCGACCTGCGCCACATCGAGGCCGACCTCGAAACCATTCGCCAGGCGCACTACTCGGCCGGCGACCAGGTCAACCAGGCCCAGGGCAAGCTCTATGAGGCCAGCGCCGAAGTCGGGCGCCTGGAGGCCGAGATCCGCTTTGTGGTCGACGGCCGTCAGCGTGTCGAGCAGCGCCTGGCCCAGCTCAAGGAACAAACCGCCCAGTGGGCCACACGCAAGGAAGACGCCGCCGTCGAGACGGAAAACCTCGCCGCGCAGGCCATTGAAGCCGAAGAAAAAGCCGAGCTCCTGGCTGCGCAGACCGAAGAGCACCAGACCCAACTGCCCGCCCTGGAAGACGCCCTGCGCCAAGCCCAGGCCAAAGCCAACGAGCAGCGTACCAGCGTCGGCCAGGTGCAGCAGCAAATCCAGGTGCTGGCCGCCGACCAGCGCAACATCGAAGAGCAGTCGCGCAGCCTGGGATTGCGGCTGGAAAAGCTCACGGCAGACCGCAACGCACTCAACGCGCCCGACGAAGCCCGTCTGGCCAACCTGACCACGCAGTTCACCGCCGCACAGGAAGCCCAGGCTGAAGCCGAAGCCCGCCTGCACGAGTTGACCGACAGCGTGCCGCAGCTCGACGAAGAGCGCCGCACGCTGCAGCACACCGTCAACACCGAATCCGCCAAGCGGGCCGACCTGTCGGCGCGCATGGAAGCGCTCAAGGCCCTGCAGGAAAAGGTCAAAACCGACGGCAAGCTCAAGCCCTGGCTGGCCAAGCACGGCCTCGATGGCCTGCAAGGCCTGTGGAGCCGCATCCACATCGAACAAGGTTGGGAAAACGCGCTTGAAGCCGCGCTGCGCGAGCGCCTGGGCGCACTCGAAGTCAGTCGGCTCGACATGGTGCGCGGCTTTGCCGGTACCGACGGGCGCGATACGCCGCCCGCCAAGCTCTCGTTTTACTCACCGCCCAGCGCCGCCGCACCCGCCCGCACCAATGCGGCCATCACACTCAAACCGCTGACCGAATTGCTGCGCCTGAACGACGCTGGCCAGTCTGCGTTACTGGGTGACTGGTTGCAGGGTTGCTACACGGCGCAAAGCCTGGACGACGCCCTGGCCGCACGCGACAAGCTGCAGGCCGGCGAAGTGATTTATGTGCAAAGCGGCCATGCCGTGACGCACCACAGCGTGAGTTTTTACGCCCAGGATTCCGAACAGGCCGGCCTGCTTGCCCGCGCCCAGGAAATCGAAAACCTCGACAAGCAGCTCAAGGCCCAGGCCCTGATCAGCGAAGAGGCCCGTTCCGCGCTGATTCGCGCCGAAGCCGCTTACGCCGACGCCGCCCAGCGCCTTGCCACGGCACGCCGCGAAACCGCCGAAGGCCAGAGCCGCACCCATGAGCTGCAGGTCGAAGTGCTGCGCCTGACGCAACTGGCCGAGCAGACCCGGGCCCGCAGCGAGCAGATTCAGGCCGACATGGCCGAAATCGAAGCGCAGCTTGGCGAATTGCAGGAGCGCAAGGTCACGGCTGAAGGCCGTTTTGAAGAGCTTGATATGCAACTGGCCGACAGCCAGGAACGCCACGCGCAGCTGGATGACCGCGTGATCGAAACCGAGCGCAAGCTGGGCGAATCACGTGAGCAGCAGCGCACGCTGGAACGCCAGGCGCAGGAAGCCACGTTTGCGTTGCGCAGCTTGGCCTCCCGCCGCGAAGAGCTAACCCGTTCCATCGACATTGCCGCCCAGCAAGCCAGCTCCATTGCAAGTGAAGAAGCGCAAGCCCGTGAAGAGCTCACGCGCCTGACAGACGCCGCAGCGCAGGCCGGCCTGCAAAGCGCGCTGAGCGTGAAGCTCGAGCGTGAGGCCGATCTGGGCGCCAAGCGCAGCCAGTACGACGACCTGACCAACAAGCTGCGCGCCAGCGACGAGCGGCGCCTGCAACTGGAGCGCGAGCTGGATCCGCTGCGCCAGCGCATCACCGAGTTCCAGCTGAAAGAGCAGGCAGCGCGCCTGGGCTTTGAGCAATACGCGCAGTTGCTGGCCGACGCGCAGGCCGACCTGGCTGCGGTGGAGCAATCCATCCAGTCCGGCAACGTGCGACTGACCGGCCTGCAAGGCGAAATCGACCGTATCAACCGCGAAATCCAGTCGCTGGGCGCCGTCAACCTGGCCGCGCTCGACGAGCTGAGCACCGCGCGCGAACGCAAGCAGTTCCTAGACGCGCAGTCCGCCGACCTGAATGAAGCCATGACCACGCTGGAAGATGCGATCAAGAAGATCGACATCGAAACGCGCGACCTGCTCTCAAGCACCTTCGACACGGTCAACGGCCATTTCGGCCGGATGTTCCCCGAACTCTTCGGCGGCGGCAATGCCAAGCTCATGATGACGGGCGAGGAAATCCTCGACGCCGGCGTGCAGGTGATCGCCCAGCCGCCTGGCAAGAAGAACCAGACCATTCACCTGCTTTCAGGTGGCGAAAAGGCGCTCACGGCCATCGCCCTGGTGTTTGCGATCTTCCAGCTTAACCCCGCACCTTTCTGTTTGCTGGATGAGGTTGACGCGCCGCTGGACGACGCCAACACCGAGCGCTATGCCAAGCTGGTGCGCTCCATGAGCAAGGAAACGCAGTTCCTCTTCATCAGCCACAACAAGATCGCCATGGAAATGGCCGAGCAGTTGATTGGCGTGACCATGCAGGAGCAGGGCGTGTCGCGCATCGTGGCGGTGGACATGGAAGCCGCCATCGGTTTCGCAGAAGCAGCCTGACCCCAAAATGAGCACTTTGCAGATCAGTCTGGCGGTGGTGGGCGGGCTGGTGCTGGCCGGCGTGGTGGCACACAGCGCCTGGTCGTCGCGCAGGAACCTGCCCAAGCAGGCCACACCGGAAGCCCCCGCTCCCGAGCAAGAGCTTGCACCCGCACAAAGTGGCGAAGGTGCCGCAGCTGAACGGCAGGAACCCAGCTTTGACGTGGATTCTGGCCTGGCATCGCTGGCCTCGCTCGCCACGATGAATGCATCCGAAAGAAAACCAGGCCTTGACGTGCTGATTGATGCCGTTGCGCCCGTGGTGATTGAGGGCATGGTGTCGGGCGAAGCCGCGCTTGCCGCCATGCCCAGCACGCGCCGGGCCGGCAGCAAGCCTTTCGGCGTGGAAGGCCTGAGCGCCATTACCGGCGAATGGGAATTTCCCACAGCAGGGCATCGTTACAGCGCCTTTCAGTGCGGCGTGCAGCTGGCCAACCGTACCGGTGCGCTCAACCAGATTGAATACTCTGAATTCGTGATGAAGGCGCAGGCGTTTGCCGATGCGGTGGGCGGCGAGCCGGAGTTTCCGGAAATGCTGGACGAGGTGGCGCGAGCCCGCGAACTCGACCAGTTTGCCAGCGGCCATGACGCACAGCTGAGCTTTACCCTGCGCGCCGTCAACACGGCCTGGAGTCCGGGTTATGTCCACCAAAGTGCGGCCCGGCTGGGTTTCGTTCCAGGTTCCATTCCCGGGCGCATGGTGTTGCCGGCAAGCCAGCAGGGGCAGGCTCCCATCCTGGGGCTGGCTTTTGATACTCAGGCTGCAATGGCCGAAGACCCGGAGCAGACCGCGCTGCGTGAACTGACGCTGTCGCTCGACGTTCCACAGGTTTCCCGCTCTGAGCAGCCTTTTGCACGCATGTGCGAAGCCGCGCTCTCCCTGGCCGCCAATATGGACGGCGTGATCATCGACGACAACGGCAACCTGATCCGACCTGAGGCGATGGAGGTCATCCATGCAGACCTGGAGCAGCTGTATGACACGCTCGACAGCCGCGATTTGTCGGCGGGCTCGGTGTTGGGGCGCCGGCTTTTTTCCTGAATTTCCCGGGCTTTTCGCCCGTTTCCGACTTTCTTCATGGCCATCAAAGACCTGTTTGCGCAGCCCGAACCCTCGCCGCAGCCGGCCTCCGCCGCGGAGCGCGTCGCTGCGTTGCGCGCAGAGCTGCATCTGCACGCGCACCGCTACTACGTGCTCGATGAGCCCACGATTCCCGATGCCGAGTACGACAAGCTGTTCAAAGAGTTGCAGGCGCTTGAGGCGGCTCATCCGGAACTGCTGACACCCGATTCACCGACCCAGCGCGTGGGCGGCAAGCCGCTGGACCAATTCGCCAGTGTGCGCCACAAGGTGCCCATGCTCAGCATTCGCACTGAAACCGACACGGAAGCCACAGGCGCCCAGAATTTCGATACCCGCGTGCGCAAGGAGTTGGGTCTGGCGGAATCCGATCCGCCTGTCGAATATGTCGCGGAACTCAAGTTCGATGGCCTGGCGATGAGCCTGCGTTATAAAAACGGTATCCTGGTGCAGGCCGCCACGCGCGGTGACGGTGAAGTCGGCGAGGACGTAACGCAGAACATCCGGACCATCAACCAGATTCCGCTTCGATTGCCTGCCGACGCTCCGCCGGTCATGGAAGTGCGTGGCGAGGTTTATATGCGCCGCGCTGACTTCGAAGCGCTCAACGAGAAGCAGCGCGAGAAGATCGCGCAAGGCGCCAAGGGCGAAAAAACCTTCGTCAATCCGCGCAACGCCGCGGCTGGCGGCGTGCGCCAGCTGGATCCAGCGTTGGCCGCGCGGCGGCGCTTGAGTTTTTTTGCTTACGGTTTGGGGGATATCTCTCCGCCGGAAGAGGGCGGTCCGGCGTTCGAAACCCATTTTCAGCTCCTGCTAACACTCAAATCATGGGGTTTTCCGGTCGCAGCCCAGACGCAACTTGCGCAAGGCGCTCCTGAATTAATAGCATTCCACCAGACCATGGGCAAGCAGCGCGACAGCCTGCCTTACGACATTGACGGTGTGGTCTACAAGGTCAACAGCCTGGCGCTGCAGAAAAAAATGGGCTTTGTCACGCGCGAGCCGCGCTGGGCCGTGGCCCACAAATACCCGGCGCAGGAGCAGCTCACCACCGTGCTGGCCATTGAAGTGCAGGTGGGACGCACCGGCAAGCTGACGCCGGTTGCCAAGCTGGCACCGGTGTTTGTGGGCGGTGTCACCGTGACCAACGCCACGCTGCACAACGAAGACGAAGCACGCCGCAAGGACGTGCGGGTGGGAGACACCGTGATCGTGCGCCGCGCGGGTGACGTGATCCCCGAGGTCGTCAGCGTGCTGCTCGACAAACGGGTCCAGGATGCGCCGCAATTCACGATGCCACGCAAATGCCCCGTCTGCGGCTCCGCCGCCGTGCGAGAAGAAGATGAAGCCGATTACCGCTGCACTGGCGGACTTTTCTGCGGTGCCCAGCGCAAGGAAGCCATCCTGCATTACGCACACCGGCGCGCCGTCGAAGTCGAAGGCCTGGGCGACAAGCTGGTCGAGCAGCTGGTTGATGCCAACGTGATCCGTACCTTGCCCGATCTCTACAAACTGGGCCTGACGGCGCTCGCCAGCCTGGACCGCATGGCGGAGAAGTCTGCCAACAACTTGCTGGAAGCGCTTGAAAAGTCCAAGCAGACAACTTTGCCTCGCTTTTTGTTCGGCCTGGGCATACGCCACGTCGGCGAGGCGACGGCCAAGGAGCTGGCGCGCCATTTCGGCAAGCTGGACGCCATCATGGATGCCACCGAAGAGCAACTGCTGGAAGTCAGCGATGTGGGGCCGATCGTGGCGCAGAGTATTCGCACCTTCTTTGAGCAGGCGCACAACCGCGAAGTGGTCGAGCAACTGCGCGCCTGTGGCGTGGCCTGGGAGGAGGGCGAACCAGCTGCCCGGGCGCCCCAGCCGTTGTCGGGCAAGACTTTTGTCATCACCGGCACATTACCCACCTTGAGCCGCGACGAGGCCAAGGACAGGGTGGAGGCCGCAGGCGGCAAGGTGGCTGGCTCTGTCAGTAAAAAAACCGACTACGTGGTGGCCGGCGAAGAGGCTGGCAGCAAGCTGGTCAAGGCCCAAACACTGGGTGTTCCGGTCATCGACGAAGCGGCCTTGCTGGCCCTGCTGGCTGGCCCACCCGGATAGTTTCAGGCTCACGGGAGGCAACACACCCATGCAGGCATTCGAAAACCTCAACTCTGCGGACCTCCTGGACTCGCTCCTGAGCCTGTCTTCGGCGTTCGTCTTTGGCGCCTTGATCGGTTTTGAGCGCCAGTACCGGCAACGCACCGCAGGACTTCGCACCAACGTATTGGTGGCCGTAGGCGCCGCGATTTTTGTCGACATGGCGAATCGGCTGACCGGCGCGCAGGGCGCAGTGCATGTGGTGGCCTATGTGGTTTCGGGCATCGGCTTTCTGGGTGCCGGCGTGATCATGCGTGAGGAAGGTAATGTGCGCGGGCTCAACACGGCCGCTACCTTGTGGTGCTCGGGTGCTGTGGGCGCCTGCGCGGGGGCTGATCTGGTAGTGCAGGCAGGCATTGCCACGCTGTTCGTGCTGGCGGCCAATACCTTGCTGAGGCCCATCGTCAACCAGATCAATCGCTTGCCACTGGACGTGCAGTCGGCCGAGGTAACCAACTCGGTCTATGTGGTCACGAACGGGGGGCATCAAAAAGAGGTGCTGGGTGCCCTGGAGAAATCGCTGGAGGAGCTGCACTATCCGACCAACGACCTCAAAGTGTCCGCCTTCGGCGAGGAAAGCGTAAAAATCCAGGCGACGCTGGTCGCCATTGCGGTGGATGGCCCCGCGATGGACCGCCTTGTCAGTCAGCTCGGTGAGTTGCCTGCGGTCAGCCAGGCTTACTGGAGCGCCAGCACCACGGAATAGTGCGTCAAGGAAGCGCCTTACATGGCGTTACCGGGGTTTGCACGCCGGACGTCACGCCAGGCGACTACGCCGGACGTTGAAAAGACCTGTACACACAGGAGTTTTTCATGAATTACAAACGTTTATCTGTCCTGGCAGGGGCTGCCGGCCTGGCTGTTTTGCTGTCTGGCTGCGTGGTGGCGCCGATTGCCCCGCGTCCGGTGGCTGTTTACCCGGCCCGCCCTGTCTACGTAGAGCCAGCCCCCGTGGTGGTGGTTCCCGCGCCCGGCTATTACCGGGGTTGGGGCTACCGGCATTGGCGCTAAAACTTCCCCGATGAGGCCCTGCGACACGATAATTGGCGCATGACCATTCGCGAAATCCTCAAAATGGGCGACCCGCGGCTGCTGCGCGTGGCTCAGCCCGTGACCGCCTTCGACACCGACGAGCTGCACCTGCTCATTGCTGACATGTTCGATACCATGCGCGCTGTCAACGGTGCCGGCCTGGCAGCCCCACAAATTGGGGTCGACCTGCAGCTGGTAATTTTCGGGACTGACACGGTCAACCCACGCTATCCCGATGCACCGGTAGTGCCCCGCACCGTCTTGCTGAACCCTTTGATTACGCCCCTGGGGCCTGAAGAAGAGGGCGGCTGGGAAGGCTGCCTTTCCGTACCCGGTCTGCGCGGCCTGGTCCCGCGCCTTTCGCGAATTCGTTACAGCGGCTTTGACCAGTACGGTGATGCGATTGAGCGTTCGGTGGACGGTTTTCACGCGCGGGTGGTGCAGCATGAGTGCGATCACCTGATTGGCAAGCTTTATCCCATGCGCATCCGCGACTTCAGCCAGTTTGGCTTTACCGAGGTGCTTTTCCCCGGACTGGACGCGTCGGACGACGACTGACCGAGGACGCCTCGAGGGGTACACTGAAGCTGATCGAGGGCTATTTCGCCCCGCCAGAGCGTGTTGTACGCAAGGAAAGCTTCCGGATGTCGCACGCTCCCGTTTCGGGAGCAGTTCCCATCACCGGAGCTGCTTCGCCACCTCCTTACCAGCTGAAATTTGAAACCGTGAGCGGTAGTGGCGACGACCTGCAGCTGCGCTCGTTGCTGGACCGCCAGCAATTCCATGATCCCTTGGGCGAAGCGGAACGCGAAGGCATTTCCTCGTCGGCTTGGCCGATATTCGGTTTGCTCTGGCCCTCGGGCCGCGTGCTGGCCCATGCCATGCTGACCTTCGAGCTGGAAGGCAAGCGCATTCTGGAGCTGGGCTGCGGCCTGGCGCTAGCCAGCCTTGTTGTGCATCGCCGCGGCGGAAACATCACCGCCAGTGACTGCCATCCGCTGGCAGCGGCGTTCCTGCTGGAAAACCTCAAACTCAACCACTTGCCTGCAATGAAATATCAGACGGGCAACTGGTCGCGCGCGAACCCGCTGCTGGAACGCTTTGACCTGATCATCGGCAGCGATGTGCTGTATGACCGTGGCCAGCCGGAGGTGTTGTCGCAGTTCATCGAGCTGCATGCGCTGCCGCACACCGAAGTGCTGATCGTCGATCCGGACCGCGGTAACCGGGCCAGCTTCAATCGCAAAATGGATGCACTGGGCTATTCGCGCACCGAGACGCGCGTGACCAAATTGCCGGCCGGCGGCAGTTACAAGGGGCGTCTGTTGCAATACCTGCGCAAACCAGCAGGTTGAAGTTTCAGGTATTGAGTGCTTCGAGCAACTCTGTCTCGATCGCGATCTGCGCCTTGTTGTGCTGCAACTCGGGTCCATCGATCAAAAATGTATCTTCCACGCGTTCGCCCAGCGTGCTGACCTTGGCCAGTTGCAGGTTGATGCGGTGGCGGGCCAGCACCCGTGCGATGCGGTAGAGCAGTCCGACCCGGTCGCTGGCCGATACGCTGAGCAGCCAGCGCTGGGCTTTTTCATCGGGCCGCAGGTCCACGCGCGGAGCGATCGGGAAACTCTTGACCCGGCGCGATACACGGCCTTTACTCGGAGGCGGCAGAGGTCCGGGGTTCTCGATGGTGCGATCCAGTTCGGCCTCCACCATGGCCGCCAGTTCGCGGTAGTGGTCGGCCAGCGTGGGGCTGACCACCTGGAAGGTGTCCAGCGCATAACCATTTTTCGCTGTGTGGATCTTGGCGTCCAGGATGCTGAAGCCGGCTTCGTCAAAGTAGCCGCAGATGCGTGCAAACAGGTCGGGCGCATCGGGCGTGTAAACCAGTACCTGCATGCCTTCGCCTGCCGACGAACGACGCGCGCGGACGATCGCCTTGGCCTTGCCCACGTGTCGCGAGAGCTGGCGTGCATGCCAGGCGATGTCGGAGGCCTCATGGCGCATGAAATAGCTGACGTCCAGCGTGTCCCACAGTGCCTTGTGTGCCTCGAAAGGTTCGGCGTGCAGGGCCAGTGTGGTCAGGGCTTCGCGCTTGCGGGCCTCCACTTCGGCATCCGCATCGGGCGCGCGGCCACCCAGCACGCGCAGCGTGTAGCGGTACAGGTCTTCCAGCAGCTTGCCTTTCCAGGCGTTCCAGACCTTGGGGCTGGTGCCGCGGATGTCGGCCACCGTCAGCAGGTACAAAGCCGTCAGGTAACGCTCGTTGCCCACGCGTTTGGCAAACGCGGCAATCACTTCGGGGTTGCTCAGGTCTTCCTTCTGGGCGATGCGGCTCATGCTCAGGTGCTCACCGACCAGGAATTCGATGAGTTTGGAGTCTTCGGCGCCAATACCATGCTGGCGACAAAAAACGCGCACGTCCTTGCAACCCAGCTCGGAGTGGTCGCCGCCGCGGCCCTTGGCGATGTCGTGGAACAGCGCGGCGATATAAAGAATCCAGGGCTTGTCCCAGCCGGCCGCGAGCTGCGAGCACATCGGGTACTCGTGCGAGTGCTCGGCCATGAAAAAACGCCGCACGTTGCGCAGAACCATCAGGATGTGCTGGTCCACCGTGTAAACATGGAACAGGTCGTGCTGCATCTGCCCGACGATCTTGCGGAAGATCCAGAGGTAGCGGCCCAGCACCGATGTCTGGTTCATCAGCCGCATGGCGTGGGTGATGCCCTCGGGCTGCTGAAGGATGCGCCGGAAGGTGTCGCGGTTGACCGGGTCGCTGCGGAACTTGCTGTTCATCAGTCCGCGGGCGTTGTAGAGCGCGCGCAGGGTGCGCGCCGAAAGGCCCTTGATGCCCACGGTTGTCTCGAATACCAAAAAGGTTTCCAGGATGGCGTGCGGTTCACGCGCATACAGGTCGTCGCTGACCACCTCCAGCATGCCGGCCTTGTCGTAAAAGCGCTCGTTGATGGGCCGCAGCGGGTAGGTGTTGGGGTTGAGCCGTTCTTCGATATTGAGCAACAGGATCTGGTTGAGCTGGGTCACGGCCTTGGCGGCCCAGTAGTAGCGCTTCATCACCGCCTCGCTGGCGCGGCGCGGCACCTTGCTGCCGTCGTCGGCTTCGGCGGAATAGCCGAAGGACTCGGCCACGGCGGTCTGCAGGTCAAACACCAGGCGGTCTTCACGCCGGCCGGCAATCAGGTGCAGGCGCGCGCGTATCAAGCTCAGCAAGGCTTCATTGGCCTTGATCTGCCGCACTTCAAAGGCCGTAGCCAGGCCGTTGCGGGCCAGGTCGTCCCAGGATTTGCCCAGGCCGGCGGCCCGTGCCACCCACAAAATCACCTGCAGGTCTCGCAGTCCACCCGGGGATTCCTTGCAGTTGGGCTCGAGCGAGTAGGGGGTATTTTCGAACTTGTTGTGGCGCTGGCGCAGCTCCAGCGTCTTGGCCACGTAAAAAGCCTGCGGGTCCAACACGACGGCCAGCCGGTTTTGCAGCTGCAGAAAATTCTTTTTGGATCCGGCGACCAGGCGGGCTTCGAGCAGCGAGGTTTGCACCGTGACGTCTTTGGCCGCTTCTTCGACACAACCGGAAATCGTCCGCACGCTGGAGCCAATTTCCAGGCCCACATCCCAGCAGGCGCCGATGAAGCTCTCTACCTTGGCCTTGAGGGCCGGGTCGCCGTCGATGTTGGCGTTGTCCGACAGCAGCAGCAGCACGTCTACATCCGAATGGGGAAACAGCTCGCCGCGGCCAAAGCCTCCTGCGGCCACCAGGCAGGCGGAAACCGGAAAGCCGGCACGCTGCCAGAGCAGCTGCAGGGTCGCATCGGCATGCCGGGCGAATTTTTGCAGCAGGCTGTGGATGCCGCGGGACGAGGCGCCACTGGCGGCCAGCGTGGCGAGGAGGGCGGCTTTCCCCGCTTTGTATTGCTCGCGGACCGGGGCCAGCTCGATCATCGCGGAGCTCGCAGGGTCGGAGAGTGCGCGGGGCGCCACTGTGCGCCTGGCTCAGGCACTGACAGCGGCTTGGGCAGGGCTGCTTTGCGGGACAAACGCCGGGATCGGCGGGCTGCCGGCGGACAGGGTAAGTACCTCATAGCCGGTTTCAGTCACCAAAATGGTGTGTTCCCACTGGGCGGACAAGGAATGGTCGCGCGTCACGATGCTCCAGCCGTCTTTCTCGGGGCCGTCCTTGATGTCACGCTTGCCGGCATTGATCATGGGTTCGATGGTGAAGGTCATGCCCGGTGTGAGCTCTTCGAGCGTGCCGGGGCGGCCGTAGTGCAGCACTTGCGGTTCTTCGTGGAATTTCTGGCCAATTCCATGGCCGCAAAACTCGCGAACTACGGAAAACCCCTGTTTTTCGGCAAAAGTCTGGATCGCAAAGCCGATGTCGCCCAGCCTGACCCCAGGCTTGACGCGCATGATGCCCTGCCACATGGCTTCATAGGTCACATGGCAGAGCCGCTTGGCCGCAATGGAAGCTTCGCCAACCAGGTACATGCGGCTGTTGTCGCCGTGCCAGCCGTCCTTGGTGATGACGGTCACGTCAATATTGACAATGTCGCCTTTTTTCAACGGTTTGTCGTTGGGAATGCCATGGCAGACCTGGTGGTTGATGGAAGTGCACAGCGACTTGGGATATGGCACATAGCCGGGAGGGCCATAGCCCAGCGTGGCCGGAATGGTGCCTTGAACCTGGGTCATGTAGTCATGGGCCAGCCGGTCTATTTCATTGGTGGTGACACCCGGCTTCACGAAGGGGGTGAGGTAGTCCAGCACCTCGGAAGCAAGCCTCCCTGCCAGGCGCATGCCTTCAATTCCTGCGGCATCTTTGTAAGTAATACTCATGGCCCCGATTATCCCACCGCTCCCGGGCACATGCATTTTCAGCATGGGACCAAGGGGCTTTGGCTTTGGCCCGAATGTGGCCCGAACGGATCGCAAAAGTGCCCGGGCGCACCGGCAGCAAACCGGGGAAGGCCTTCAGTCGCTGATAAAATTACGGGTTAACGCTAGCCCGTTAAACCCAACAGCCATGCGCTGCCCACCTCCCATTACAAGGCCACCGCTACCGTGACCCTGCACCTGACGACTTTTGAGGGCGAACCCCACGGGATCAGCGCCCTCAGCGATTTCCGCGTCCAGCAACTCCTTCCCCGCCTGCAAGCCGTCCACGACAAGATCGTGGGCATCAGCGCCCGGTTTGTGCATCTGGTTGCCACGGAGGCGCCGCCTTCAGACACCGTCAAGGGCCAGCTCGCAGCACTGCTTACCTATGGCGACCCTTGCATTGCAGGCGCTGGAAAAACCGATGATGCACTGACCTTTATTGTCTCGCCGCGCTTTGGCACCGTTTCGCCCTGGGCGTCGAAGGCTACGGACATCGCCCACAACTGCGGCCTGGCCATCAAACGCATTGAGCGCATCACCGAATACCGCATTACCTTGAAAAGCGGCTTTTTCAGCAAAACGGCCCTGACGGATGCCCAGCGCGAGCAGGTCGCCGGCCTGCTGCACGACCGCATGACTGAAAGCGTGATGTTGGATCGCGCGCAGGCTGCCGGCCTCTTCACCGAATTGCAAGGTGCATCGCTACAGACCATCGACGTGCTGGCCGGTGGCAAAGCGGCCCTGGAAGCCGCCAATGCCGAATTTGGCCTGGCGCTGGCAGCCGATGAAATCGACTACCTGGTCACCGCCTTCACCCAGCTCAAACGCAACCCGACCGACGTTGAGCTCATGATGTTCGCCCAGGCCAACAGCGAGCACTGCCGCCACAAGATCTTCAACGCCGACTTTACGATTGACGGCGTTGCGCAGGAGAAAAGCCTGTTCGGCATGATCCGCAACACCGAAAAGCTGCATCCCCAGCACACGGTGGTGGCTTATTCGGACAACGCTTCGGTCATGGAAGGCTATAAAACACAGCGGTTTTATGCCAAAACTAGTACAAAACCGGCCCCTCGCCCAACAGGAACAAGCGCGAGCAGCTATCAAACTTATAGCGCTACGGATGACGTGTTGATGCATGTGCTGATGAAAGTCGAGACGCACAACCATCCCACGGCTATTTCTCCCTTCCCTGGCGCGTCGACCGGTGCGGGCGGAGAGATTCGTGACGAAGGCGCAACCGGCCGCGGCTCCAAGCCCAAGGCGGGCTTGACGGGCTTCACCGTGTCCAGGCTGTTTGACGACGCCGCCACGTCCTATGGCAAGCCAGAACACATCGCCAGCCCGCTGCAGATCATGACGGAAGGCCCGCTGGGCGGCGCAGCGTTCAACAACGAGTTCGGCCGGCCCAACCTCAACGGCTACTTCCGCGAATATGAGCAGACCGTCGGCGGCCAGCGCTGGGGTTATCACAAGCCCATCATGATTGCGGGTGGTGTCGGCACGATTGATGCGGCACTCACCAAGAAGATTCTCTTCCCGGCCGGCACGCTGCTGATCCAGCTGGGCGGCCCTGGTATGCGCATCGGCATGGGCGGCAGCGCGGCCAGCTCCATGGCTTCGGGCGCGAATGCGGCCCAGCTTGACTTTGATTCGGTGCAGCGCGGCAACCCTGAAATCGAGCGCCGCGCGCAAGAGGTCATCAACCAGTGCGCCCAACTGGGTGCGGCCAACCCCATCCTGGCGATCCACGATGTGGGCGCCGGCGGTTTGTCCAATGCGTTTCCTGAGCTGGTGAATGACGCGGGGCGAGGTGCGAAGTTTGATTTGCGTGCCGTGCCGCTGGAAGAAAGCGGCCTTTCG
The DNA here is from genome assembly GCF_056405795.1 of Polaromonas sp. P1_F1. Lineage (NCBI taxonomy): Bacteria > Pseudomonadati > Pseudomonadota > Betaproteobacteria > Burkholderiales > Comamonadaceae > Polaromonas > Polaromonas sp. P1_F1. The sequence goes on along the minus strand of NZ_JBFUBJ010000006.1, from coordinate 321,125 downwards.
CCCAAGGAAATCTGGAGCAATGAAAGCCAGGAGCGTTATGTGATGGCGGTTGCGCCTGAGTCACTGCCGCAGTTCCAGGCCTTCTGCGAGCGTGAGCGCTGCCCGTTTGCGGTGATTGGCATTGCGACGGAAGAAAAGCAACTGGTGCTGTCCGACAAAGACGCGGCCCCGCCGGTGGATATGCCGATGAATGTGTTGCTCGGCAAGCCGCCCAAAATGCACCGCGACGTGAAGTCGGTCAAACACACGATCAAACCCATCGACCTGACCGGCGTCGATCTGCAGAAAAGTGCGATTGCGGTGCTCAGCCACCCGACCGTCGCGTCCAAGCGCTTCCTGATCACCATCGGCGACCGCACCGTGAGCGGCCTCACGCACCGTGATCAGATGGTTGGCCCCTGGCAGGTGCCGGTAGCCGACTGCGCTGTCACGCTGGCTGACTACAGCGGTTTTGCGGGCGAAGCCATGAGCATGGGCGAACGCACGCCGCTGGCCACCGTCAACGCGGCCGCTTCGGGGCGTATGGCGGTCGCCGAGGCCATCACCAACCTGCTGGCCGCGCCCATTGAGCTGCCGCGTGTCAAGCTGTCAGCCAACTGGATGGCCGCCTGCGGCGAGCCCGGCCAGGATGCGGCGCTCTACGAGACCGTCAAGGCCGTCGGCATGGAGCTGTGCCCGGCGCTGGGCGTGTCGATTCCGGTTGGCAAGGATTCCTTGTCGATGCGCACCGTGTGGAGCGAGGGCGCTGACAGCAAGAAAGTCACCTCGCCGGTGTCGCTGATCGTGAGCGCTTTCGCCACACTGCCCGATGTGCGTGGCACCCTCACGCCGCAGCTGAACCGCGATGAGGCCGACAGCACGCTGATCCTGATTGACCTGGGTAAGGGCCAGAACCGCATGGGCGGCTCCATCCTCGCGCAAACGCTGGACAAGGAAGAGGGCAAGGTGCCCGATCTCGACGATCCGAAAGACCTGGTCAACCTCGTCAACGCCATCAATGCGCTGCGCAAAGACGGCAAGCTCATGGCCTACCACGACCGCAGCGACGGCGGCCTGTTTGCCGCGGTCTGCGAAATGGGCTTTGCCGGCAACGTCGGCGTATCACTCAACATCGACATGCTGCTGGTTGAGGGCGACGGCATTTCCGACAGCCGCATGGACACGGGCGACAGCAAGAACTGGGCAAGCCAGGTCGGCGCGCGCCGCGAGGAGCTCACGCTCAAGGCGCTGTTCAACGAAGAGCTGGGTGCCGTCATCCAGGTGGCCACGTCTGCGCGCAACGAAGTGATGCAGACCCTGCGCGAGCACGGCCTCTCCAAATTCAGCCACTTCATCGGCAAGACGCGCCCACAGCACGCCTCGCTCGAAGTCGGCAAGGGCGAGATCCAGGTCTGGCGCGACACCAAGGCCGTGTTCTCGGCCAAGCTGCAAGACTTGCATCAGGTCTGGGATTCGATCAGCTGGAAGATCTGCCAGCAGCGCGACAACCCCGATTGCGCCAATACTGAACACGCGACCACCGGCAACCCCGCCGACCCGGGCCTGCATGTGCAACTGACGTTTGATCCAGTCAAAGTGCTGTCGGCGCCCGCGCTCAACCTGTCGGCGCGGCCACGCGTGGCGGTGCTGCGCGAGCAGGGCGTCAATTCGCATGTGGAAATGGCTTACGTCTTCACCGAAGCCGGCTTTGAAGCCTGCGACGTGCATATGACTGACCTTCAAACCGGTCGCGCCAGGCTGGCCGACTTCAAGGGCATCGTGGCCTGCGGCGGCTTCAGCTATGGCGACACGCTGGGGGCTGGCATCGGCTGGGCGCGCTCAGTCACCTTCAACCCGGTGCTGTCCGAAGAGTTCAAGGCGTTCTTTGCGCGCCAGGACACCTTTGGTTTGGGCGTGTGCAACGGCTGCCAGATGTTTGCCGAACTGGCCGACATCATCCCGGGCGCCGAGGCCTGGCCGCGCTTTACCACCAACCGCAGCGAGCGCTTTGAAGCACGCCTGAGCATGGTCGAGGTGCTGGAGTCCCCCAGCATCTTCCTGCAGGGCATGGCCGGCAGCCGCCTGCCGATCGCCGTCGCGCATGGCGAGGGCTATGCCAATTTCGCCTTCCGGGGCGATGCCTCCAAGGCGATTGCCGCTATGCGCTTTACCGACAACGATGGCAAGCCGACCGAAGCTTATCCGGCCAACCCCAACGGCAGCGCCGGCGGCCTCACCGCCGTGACCACAGCTGACGGCCGCTTCACGGCGATGATGCCGCATCCCGAGCGCGTGTTCCGCAACATCCAGAAGAGCTGGACTTCGGGCGGCGCCAGCGAACGCAGCCCGTGGATGAGCCTCTGGCACAACGCGCGCAAGTGGGTGGGGTGAGTCTTTGGCGTTAGCGGGTAGAGGGCGGGGCGACTGCCGCGCCCTCAATGCCGTGGCGCGCCAACGCTGTGGCCACAAATCCCGAAGCCTTCATCTCTTCGACAAACGCCGCCAGGTAGCGCGCACCGGCCTCGCGCCCCTTGGGCAGGCCCATAGCCTGGTTGATCACCATGAAGCGCCCCGGTAGCAAACGCACGCCCGTTATGCGTTTAGCGTCAGCCTCCAACTGCTGCTTGACGCCGGCCGCCACCTCGATGTTCTGCGCGACCATCACATCGGTCACCGCCGGGGAGGTGGGGGCCTTCACCAGCCTGGCCGCTTTCAGTTCACGGGTCAGATAGAGATCGTAGGCACTGCCGTTGCCGACCACGACGCGGTTGGCCACCTGGTCCACCTCTTCATTGCGTTGTATCGGCGAGTCCATGCGCACCAGGTACGCGCCCTCGATGATCACGTAGGGCGGCGTCTGCAACATGTCTGCGCCGCGCACCGGGTCTATCGCGACAAAGGCGATGTCAACCTGCGCATCCCTGACCGCTTCGACCACCTTGCCGGCCGATGTGAAGGTCACCAGCTGCACCGGTACGCCCAGGCGCTTGCCGAGTTCGTTGGACAGATCCACCGAGACGCCGCGCGGTGAACCGTCCGGCATGCGAGCCGCCAGTATGGGGTTGCCGAAATTGATGGCGGCCCTGAGCTTGCCGGACGGCGCCAGTTCGGCGGCAGGAGCCGGCGGCGCAGAGACACAACCCAGCAGCGCGAAACCAGCCAGCGCCAGCACGGCCAGTGCGGCAAGCCACCACCACAAGCCGTTTGAGTTGCTCACCTGGCCCGGGGATTGTCCTTCGCTCGGGCCAGATCCCTCGCCAGCGCCCGTACCCGGTCCGATTCCCCCGGCTTCCACCGCATCCTTGGCTTCCTTGAGCCCTATGCCCGTCAGGCCTCGCAAGCGCCGTACCGCCTCTATTTTGTTGCCCTGGTCCAGCGCCTCTTGCACCTGCGCGGGCAGGGGCGCGCCGGCGGGCAAGGCCTTGGGCGCGAAGCCGGTGACCGGCGGCTCGCCGCGCATATAGGCTTCCAGCGCGTCCTTGGTTTCCTTCAGGCCCAGGCCGGTGCCGGCGCGCATCAGCTGGATGGCTTCGACCAGGTTGCCGCGTTGCAAGGCATCCTGCACGGGTTGGGGAAGACTGGGGCCGGAAAGAGGATTGGGCTCGGTCATGTGCGCCTCGACTGTGGGGAAAGCGATGAGGAAAAGCAAGGCGCTTGCGCATCGAGCCTCTGGAGGAATGTGAGCCATTGGAACGGCCGCCAGTACCTTCGTCAACCGGCAATTCACGTAATCCGTCCTGATCGGTGAGCCTCAAGAAAAAAGCAGCCAAAAGGCTGCTTTTTCAGGAAGACAAGGCGGGCAGGGCGCTCGCAGCGATGTGCCGCTTACTCGACCTTGGCTTTTTTGCGCAGTTCTTCCTGGAACGCCGCCAGCTTTTGCTGCTGCATTTGCTGAGCGATCTGCGGCTTCACTTCCTCGAAGGACGGGAGCTGGGCCGTGCGGATGTCGTCCACACGAATGACGTGGTAACCGAACTGGGTTTTCACCGGGGTATCGGTGGTCTGGCCCTTGTTGAGCTTGACCAGTGCCTCGGTGAATTCAGGCACATAGCTGGAAGGGTTGGCCCAGTCCAGGTCGCCGCCCTTGGCACCGGATCCGGGATCCTTGGACTTCTTCTTGGCGATGTCATCGAACTTGCCGCCCTTTTTCAGGCTGGCAATGATCTCTTTGGCCTCGGCTTCCTTTTCGACCAGGATGTGGCGGGCCTTGTACTCCTTGCCGCCATTGGCTTCGGCAAATTTGTCGTATTCAGCCTTCAGCTCGACATCGGTCACCGGATTCTTCTTCTGGAAGTCAGAAAACAGTTCGCGGATCAGGATGGTCTGGCGTGCCAGTTCCATTTGCACCTTGATGTCATCGCTGGAAGCCAGGCCCCGCTTTTCCGCTTCCTGCATGAACACTTCGCGCGCAATTACTTCTTCACGAAGCTGGCCTTCCATCTCAGGCGTTACTGGCCGGCCGGACTTGGCGACCTGTTGCGCCAGCGAGTCCAGGCGCGATTTTGGAACGGCCTTGCCATTGACGATGGCCACGTTCTGCGCCATGGCGCCTTGCGCGCCCAGTGCCAGCAGTGCCGCTACGGCGGTGCCGAGTAAAAGATGTTTCTTCATGATGTTTTTGTAGTCCTTTTGGTAATGCTTGAAAGCGTTTGGCAATGCGTTCTGACGTTGCTGCGGCTCTGTGCCGAAATCCCCGGGGCAAATCAGCGCAGATTCAGGGTGACTCGATGACTTCAATCGCCAGGGCATGGAGGCCCTGATCAATGAAATTTTGCATTGCATCATACACAAGCCGGTGGCGCGCCACCCGGCTCTTGCCGGTAAAGAGCGGGCTGGCAATGCGGATGCGAAAATGGGTACCGTAGCCTTCCGCGTTAGCGCCCGAATGCCCGGCATGGGAAGCGCTCTCGTCCAGCACTTCCAGTCGGGTGGGCTGAAGCCGCGCCTTGAGCTGCTGCTCGATCTCGTGGGTGCGCACGGGCAGGGCGCTGGAAACGCCGGCGTTCATGGTGTGGCGCCTGGTTTGATGTGCTTGTTCAGGTACACCGCCTGCGCAAGCACAAACACCACCATCAGACCGAGGCCACCAAACAGCTTGAAGTTGACCCAGGTGCTGGTGGAAAACGTGAAAGCCACCCACAGATTGAGCAGGCCCATCACGGCAAAAAAACCAACCCAGCTGAAATTGACCACGCGCCAGATCGGGTCAGGCAAGTTCATCTGCGCGCCCATCAGCGACTTGATGCCGTTTTTCTTCCACACCAGCTGCCCCAGCAGCAGCGCGCCGCCCATCACCCAGTACAGTACCGTGGGCTTCCATTTGATGAAGCTCTCGCTGTGGAAATAGATGGTGGCGCCGCCGAGCACCGTCACTAGCCCCAGGCTGATCCACAGCATGGTGTCGACCTTCTTGCCGCTTACCTTGAGCCAGAGGATCTGGGCCAGCGTGGCAACGATCACAACCACGGTAGCCAGCAGCACAGGCGCTTCAGCCGCACCCACCACTCCCCCGGAAACCATAAAACCCAGCCACTCGGTGGCTGTAGCGGCGGCCCAGTCCTTGTTGCCTTCGGCGTACTTGAACATGCCGAAAAAAAGGGCGATCGGCAAAAAGTCGAAAAGAATTTTCATAAACAGATTATCGCGGGGTAAAAGAAGCGAAAGAGCTCACTGGCGTTGGGTCCCGAATTAGCAAGCATGAGCCGCGGAACCGGCTTTGCCGGGCCGCAGGCGGGCGGCCCCCTCGGGGGGGCAGGAAGCTACGCGCAGCGAGCGACCGTGGGGGCTTCACTTCTTCTTGAAATCAAGCGCTGCCGAGTTCATGCAGTAGCGCAGGCCTGTGGGAGACGGCCCATCGGGAAACACATGGCCCAGATGCGCGCCGCAGCTGGCGCACACGGTTTCGGTGCGCACCATGCCGTGCTTGCGGTCCACAATTTCCTCAATCGCGCCGGGCACGGCTTCTTCCGAAAAGCTGGGCCAGCCGCAGCCGGCGTCAAATTTGGTTTCCGACTCAAACAGTTTGGCACCGCAGCAGATGCAATGGTAGCTGCCGTCGGCCCAGACGGCTTCGTATTTGCCGGTGTAGGGGCGCTCGGTGGCGGCGTGGCGCGTGACTTCAAAGGCCGCAGGCTCAGCGCCTTTTTCGGCCAGCAGGGCCTTCCACTCGGCGTCGGTTTTCTGGATCTTGGTGCTCATGTTCTGTTCCTGGCGTGAGTTGACGGAGGTGTTACGAACTGCAACTGATTTCAATGGATGAGGCCCAGTCTGGGGGGAAATCCGCAAAGCTCTCGTGCCCCGGGTGCTCCTCAAATGGGGCCTGCAGCAAGGCAAGCAAGGTGTCGACCCCGGAAAAGTCTTTTAGTTTCGCGGCGCGTATGGCTTCTTCCCCCAAATGGTTGCGCAGCACGAACTTGGGATTGTTGTTAAGCATCAAATCAGCCCGCAGCCCTTGATCCACTTGCGCAAGGCGCTCTGAATACTGTAGCGCCCAGGCGTTGAAGGATTCCCGGTCAAAGAACAGGTCACGCAGGGGTTCATGGCCGCTTTGTGCCGTGAAACCATTCAGGCGCCGCCAGAAGATGGTGTAGTCCACCTTGTTGGCGGCCAACAGTTTGAAGGTGTTGTCCACCAGGGTCTTGTCCTCGGATTGCTCGTCCGCCAGGCCAAGTTTGCCGCGCATTCGGGCCTGCAATGCCTCAGGGAACACGGTTTTGTAGGGTTCCAGGGCTGCAAGCGCCTGCTCCTGGTCTTCAATCAGCGGCAGCAAAGCCTGCCCCAGGCAAAACAGGTTCCAGTAGGCCATGTTCGGCTGCTTGTTATAGGCGTATCGGCCCTGGGTGTCCGAATGGTTGCAGATGTGGCCAGGATCAAACGCATCGAGAAACTGGAACGGGCCATAGTCAATGGTCAGCCCCAGGATGCTCATGTTGTCGGTGTTCATGACGCCATGGCAAAAACCTGCAGCCTGCCACGCAGCCATAAGGTGTGCGGTCTTTTCGCTGACGGCCTCCAGCAGCGCCGCATAAGGTTGCTTTGCCTCGCGGCAGGCGGGGTAAAACCGGTCGATGACGTAGTCGGCCAGCACCTTGAGCTGCGCATGCTGGTCGTTGTAGCTGAAATGCTCGAAGTGGCCGAAGCGGATGAAGCTTGGCGCGGTGCGGCTCACCACGGCGGCGGTCTCGATCTCCTCGCGCCGCACGGCCGCATCGGAGCCGGTAACGCACAGCGCCCGCGTGGTCGGAATGCCCAGTCCATGCATCGCTTCCGAGCACAAAAATTCGCGAATCGAGCTGCGCAGTACAGCCCGGCCATCGCCCATGCGGGAGTAGGGTGTTTTGCCGGCGCCCTTGAGCTGGATTTCCTGCGGCCCGCGCGGAGTACTGATTTCGCCCAGCAACAAGGCGCGGCCGTCACCGAGTTGCCCGGCCCAGACGCCAAACTGGTGACCGCTGTAGACGCTGGCCAACGGCTCGGAGCCGGGCAGGACGCCATTGCCGCTCAAGGCTTCCAGGGCTGCCTGTGATTCAAGCCATTCTGCGCCCAGTCCCAGCTCGTGCGCCATGCTACGGCTGCGGCCAACCCAATAGGGGTCAGGCAGGGACTGCGGCCGCAAGCGGGTGTAGAAGTCGCCACCCAGTTGGGCGAAGCTGTTGCTCCAGGTCAGCGAGGTACCGGCAGAGGAACCTGCATCGTCGGGCGCCGGAAGGTTTGCAGAGGTCATCGGCAAATTGTCCCCTACCTGACATGAACCCGTGATTTCACGGGCAATCCCGCATGACCGTCATGGTGCGCTGCGGCATGATGACCGCTTGCTGAACACTATTTAACCAATGGAGACTTCCCGATGCTTGGGTTAATGCAAAGCCAGCCGCTGCTGATTTCCGGCCTGATCGAATTCGCGGAGCGCCATCATGGCGACGCCGAAATCGTCTCGCGCCGCGTGGAGGGCGACCTGCACCGCTACACCTACAAGGATGTCGCCCATCGGGCGCGCCGGGTTGCCAATGCGCTGGACGGCCTGAAGCTCGCGTTCAGCGACCGCGTTGCCACGCTGGCCTGGAACGGCTACCGGCACCTGGAGCTTTATTACGGCGTGAGCGGCTCGGGCCGGGTGCTGCATACCATCAACCCGCGCCTGCATCCGGACCAGATCGCCTGGATCGCCAACCACGCCGAAGACCAGGTGCTGTGCTTTGACCTGAGTTTTCTGCCGCTGGTGCAGGCCGTGCATGCCAGGTGCCCGACCATCAAGCACTACATCGCGCTGTGCGACGCTGACAAGTTGCCGGCCGATTCGGGCATTCCGGATTTGCAAAGCTACGAAAGCTGGATAGGCGCACAAAGCGCCGACTACGCCTGGCCCAGTTTTGACGAAAACACCGCTTCCAGTATGTGCTACACCAGCGGCACCACGGGCAACCCCAAGGCTGCACTCTATAGCCACCGTTCCAGCACGCTGCACGCCTACGCGGCCGCGCTGCCTGACGTAATGTCCATCTCCGCACGGGATGCCATCCTGCCCGTCGTGCCCATGTTCCATGTCAATGCCTGGGGCATTCCGTACTCGGCCGCGCTCACCGGGGCCAAGCTGGTGTTTCCAGGGCCTGCGCTCGACGGCAAATCGATCTATGAGCTGATTGAGGCCGAAAAGGTCACTTACGCCGCCGGCGTGCCCACCGTTTGGCAGATGCTGCTGACACACATGAAGCCGTCAGGGTTGAAGTTCTCCACCTTGCGCCGCACCGTTATCGGCGGCTCAGCCTGTCCACCGGCCATGATCAATGCCTTCCGTGAAGACTACGGTGTGGAAGTGCTGCACGCCTGGGGCATGACCGAGATGAGCCCGCTGGGTACGCTGTGCGCGCTCAAGAACAAGCACGACACGCTGCCGGAAGCAGAAAGAATGAAGATACGCCTCAAGCAGGGGCGCGCCATCTACGGCGTCGACATGAAGATCGTCGACGCCAACGGTGAAGAGCTGCCCTGGGACGGCAAGGTCTTTGGCGACCTTTACGTGAAGGGGCCGTGGATTGTGCGCGAATACTTCAAGGGTGAGGGCGGCGACCCGCTGGTGGACGGCTGGTTCCCGACGGGCGACGTCGGCACCATAGACGCCGACGGTTATCTGCAAATCACAGACCGCAGCAAGGACGTGATCAAGTCCGGCGGCGAATGGATCAGCTCCATCGAGATCGAGAACATCGCCGTGGCGCACCCGGCCGTCGCCATGGCTGCCTGCATAGGCGTGGCCCATCCCAAGTGGGATGAGCGCCCCATCATCGCGGTCGTGAAAAAGCCCGGCATGGAAGTCACGCGCGACGAGCTGCTGCGCTTCTACGAAGGCAAGACCGCCAAATGGCAAATCCCCGACGACGTCGTCTTCGTCGACGCGATTCCCCTGGGCGCCACCGGCAAGATGCTCAAAACCAAATTGCGCGAGATCCTGAAAGATTACAAATTGCCACAGCCATAAAACAAAAGGGCGGTGACCTCGCAGCGGCCCCCTCGGGGGGCAGCGCACTACGCGCAGCGAGAAGCGTGGGGGTCACGTGGGTGACATCGGCTAGGGCATTCCCTGACGCAGTGCAACATCATTTGACCTAACCTTTGCCGGTTCCCTCTGCGGATTCACCGCGCATTCATACAATTTCCAGGAGACAAGGGATGACAACCCAGAACAGATTTTTCGCACGGCATGCAGGCATCGCCCTGGCGGTGTCTTCCATGCTTTACAGCGGCATGGCGCTGGCCCAGGCGCCCGCCAAGGCCGCAGCGCCGGCCAAAGCTGCAGTGGCAGCACCGGCCACCGGTGCCGTCAACCTGAACCAGACTGTCAAGATCGCCTGGCTTGATCCACTGTCCGGCCTGATGGCGGCCGTGGGCACCAACCAGCTCAAGGGCTTCCAGTTCCTGGCCGAGCAGTTCAGCAGGAAGAACAAGGCCGGCGTGAAGTTCGAGATCATCGGCATCGACAACAAGCTCAGCCCACAGGAAACCACCAACGCGCTGAAGTCGGCCATCGACCAGGGCGCGCGCTACGTGGTGCAGGGCAACGGCTCCGGCCCGGCGCTGGCCATCATGGACGCGCTGTCCAAGTACAACGAACGCAATCCCGGCAAGGAAGTCGTCTACCTCAACTACGCCGCGGTGGACCCGGACCTCACCAACAGCAAGTGCGACTACTGGCACTTCCGCCTAGATGCCGACACCTCCATGAAGATGGAAGCGCTGACGGCCTTCATGAAGGACCAGCCCGACATCAAGAAGGTCTACCTGATCAACCAGAACTACTCGCACGGTCAGCAGGTCGCCAAGTTCGCCAAGGCCAACCTGGCCAGCAAACGCCCCGACATCCAGATCGTCGGCGAGGACCTGCACCCGCTGGCGCAGGTGCGCGACTTTGCGCCCTACATCGCCAAAATCAAGCAGTCGGGTGCCGACACCGTGATCACTGGCAACTGGGGTTCCGACCTCTCGCTGCTGGTGAAAGCCGCCAACGAAGCGGGCCTCAACAACGTCAAGTTCTACACTTATTACGCCGGCGTCACCGGCACGCCGACCGTGCTGGGCGCGGCCTCGGCCGGGCGGGTCTACATGGTGTCCTACAACCACCTCAACATGGGCGGCGAGATCCAGCAGGTCCAGGCCGACTACAAGAAGAAGTTCAACGACGACTTCTACACCGGCGCGATCTTCCATGCCTTCACCATCCTGACCGAAGCCATGGCGCAGACAAAATCGACTGAACCCGCCGTCGTGGCCAAGGCCATGGAAGGCCTGCGCTTCAAGAGCTTCAACGGCGATGTGGAGATGCGCAAGACCGACCACCAACTGCAGCAGGGCCTCTACATCGACAAATGGGAAAAAGCCGGCGGCAAATACCCTTACGATGCCGAGAATACAGGCTACACCTTTGTGCCGGTCAAATACTATGAGCCCTATGTGGCCAGCACGCCTACCTCTTGCCAGATGAAGCGTCCGGGCTAAGGCCCTGGCGGCCGCCTGACCGGCGAAGGCCCGACCCATTCGGGCCTTTTTCTTTATCCCGGCAGGTTTCCTGCCCGTATCTGTTTTACCTTCCAGCTTCAGGCGGTCATTGATGAATTTGGAATTTTTCACCATCTCCCTGCTTAACGGCCTCAGCTACGGGCTGCTGCTGTTCATGCTGAGCTCCGGCCTGACGCTGATCTTCAGCATGATGGGCGTGCTCAATTTTGCGCACGCCTCCTTCTACATGGTCGGCGCCTACATTGCCTACAGCACCTCGCAGGTCATCGGGTTCTGGTGGTCGCTGCTGGTGGCACCGCTTTTGGTGTTTGTGATGGGCGCGGCCTTCGAGCGCTTTTGCCTGCGCAAGGTGCACAAGTTCGGCCATGTGCCCGAGCTGCTGGTTACCTTCGGGCTGTCCTACCTGCTGCTGGAGCTGGTGCAGCTGGTATGGGGCCGCTCGGCCGTCAACTATGTGTTACCGGAGGGTTTGCAGGGCCCGCTGTTCACGGTGTTCGGCACCAACTTTCCCAAGTCGCGCGCCTTCATCATGTTCATTTCGCTGGCCATGCTGGCCGGCATCTGGCTGCTGCTCACGCGCACACGCATCGGCCTGGTCATACAGGCCGCGCTCACCCATCCGGAAGCGGTGGAAGCGCTGGGCCACAACGTGCCGCGGGTCTTCATGCTGGTCTTTGGTGGCGGTGCCGCGCTCGCGGGCCTGGCCGGCGTCATTGGTGGCAATACCTTTGTGACGGAGCCCGCCATGGCCGGCTCGGTCGGCGCCATCATCTTTGTCGTCGTGGTGGTGGGTGGGATGGGTTCGCTCAGCGGCGCTTTTCTGGCTTCACTGCTGATTGGCCTGATCCAGACCTTTGCCGTGGCCATGGACCAGTCGCTCATGACGCTGCTGGCCAAATTCAGCTACACCGTGACGCCTGATTCCTTCGGCTATCCGTTGCTCAAGCTCACCATTTCGCAGGTCGCCCCCATTCTGYCGTTCCTGTTCCTGGTGCTGATCCTCATCTTCAGGCCCAAAGGTCTACTGGGCACACGCGAAGGCTAGGCAGACCAATATGACTCGACCCTTTCACGAATTCAAACCCTATAACGTCGGCCGCTGGCTGTTGTGGTCGCTGTACGCGCTGCTGCTCATCGTCGCGCCGCTGATGTTCAAAAGCAGCCTGGCGCTCACCATGCTGTCGCAGGCCGGTTACCTGGTCATCATCTGCCTGAGCTACAACATCCTGCTGGGACAGGGCGGCATGCTCAGTTTCGGGCATGCGGTCTATGCCGGGCTGGGTTCTTTCCTCGCCGTGCACGCGATGAATCTGGCCACCAAAGGCAGCTTCTACATCCCGCTGACGCTGATTCCGCTGGTGGGTGGCCTCTCGGGTCTGGTTTTTGCTGCGCTGCTGGGATACGTCACGACCAAGAAGGCCGGCACCACCTTTGCCATGATCACCCTGGGCGTGGGTGAACTGGTGTTTGCGATGTCGCTGATGTTCCCCGAGTTTTTCGGCGGTGAGGGCGGCATCACCACCAACCGCGCTTATGGCAGGCCAGTTTTCGGCATCAGCTTCGGCCCGCAGATCCAGGTCTATTACCTGATCGCCTTCTATTGCTTCATCTGCACGGCGGCCATGTTTGCGTTTACCCGCACGCCACTGGGCCGCATCCTGAACGCGGTGCGCGACAACCCCGAACGCGTGGAGTTCATCGGATACAACACGCAGCGCGTGCGCTACTACGCCTTCATCATTGCCGGTTTCTTCGCCGGTATAGGTGGCGGTCTGGCGGCCATCAATTCGGAAATCGTCACGGCGGAAGTGGTGAGCGGTGTGCGCTCGGGCAGCCTGCTGCTGTTCACCTTCCTGGGCGGGGCGACATTCTTCTTCGGCCCCATCATCGGCGCCGGCCTGCTGGTGATGGCGCTGATCCTGCTTTCAGAGCTCTCCATGGCCTGGCTGCTCTATGTAGGCCTGATCTTCCTCTTCATGGTGATGTATGCGCCCGGTGGTATCGCCAGCCTGATCATGATGAACTTGCGCGTGGCCTCTTTCGGCAAGCTGCGGGAATTGTGGGTGGGCTACCTGGGACTGGCCGTGACAGCGCTCACCGCGCTGGCCGGCGCGGCCGCCATGGTGGAAATGATTTACCACCTGCAGCTCAACGCGGCACTGGGCCCCGAACTCGGCTTCATGGGCGTGCGGCTCAACGCCACCAACCTCAACAGCTGGCTGGGCGCCGGCTTCGTGCTTGTCACCGGCCTGGGCCTGTTTGAGCTCACACGCCGGCAATTCCTCACGCAATGGGGCCAGATACAAAATGACATCGAGAAAGAAATCAAGCGAAGGGAATTACTGTGAGCCCCCACGCTCGTCACTTCGTGTACGTCGCTGCCCCCCGAGGGGGCGCTGCGCCTGCGGCCCGGCAAAGCCGGTTCCGCGGCCCTGGCTGGTGGGGAGGTTGATATGAACTATTCGCTTGAACTCAAAGACCTGCGCAAGAGCTTTGGCAAGACCGAAATCATCCGCGGCGCCAACCTGAAGGTGCAGGCCGGCGAGCGCGTCGCCATCATCGGGCCCAACGGCGCGGGCAAGTCCACGCTGTTCAATCTCATCAGCGGCCGTTTTGAGCCCACCAGCGGCGAAGTGTTGCTCAACGGCCAGCGCATCGACGGCAAAAAGCCGTTTGAAATCAACCGGCTGGGCTTGTCGCGCAGCTTCCAGATCACCAATATCTTCCCCAAACTCAGCGTGTTTGAAAACCTGCGCTGCGGCGTGCTGTGGAGCCTGGGCTACAAGTACACGTTCTTCCACTTCCTGGCCGACCTGGATGACGCCAACGAGCGCGCCGACGAGTTGATGGCCATGATCAAGCTCGACAAAAAGCGTGACGTGCTGGCCACCAACCTGACCTACGCCGAGCAGCGCGCGCTGGAAATCGGCATCACGATTGCAGGCGGCGCCAACGTCATCCTGCTGGACGAACCGACGGCCGGCATGAGCCGGTCCGAGACCAGCCGCTTCATCAACCTGATCAAGGAGGTCACCGTGGGCAAGACCCTGCTGACGGTGGAGCACGACATGGGCGTGGTGTTCGGCCTGGCCGACAAGATTGCGGTGGTGGTTTATGGCGAGATCATTGCCTACGACACGCCCGAGGCCGTGCGCGCCGACCAGCGCGTGCAAGAGGCGTATTTGGGCTCTTCAGTAGCAGACGCACAAGCTCACGGAGGAGGTCACTGATGCTCCATATCCAGAACCTCCACGCCTTCTACGGCAAAAGCCACGTACTGCACGGTGTCCATTTCGACGTGCAGCCCGGCCAGATCGTCGCCTTGCTGGGTCGCAACGGTTCGGGCCGCTCCACCACGGCCAAGGCCATCATGGGCCTGGTTGACTGCCAGGGCTCCATCCTCTGGAAGAAGCAGGAAATCGTCGGCAAGAAGGCCTACCAGATTGCCCACCTGGGCATAGGCTATGTGCCGGAAAACCGCGACATCTTCCCCAAGCTCACGGTGCACCAGAACCTTTTGTTGGGCCAAAAGGGCTCGGGCAAGGGTTCGCGCTGGTCGTTTGAGGACATGTACCAGATGTTCCCGCGCTTGCGCGAACGCCAGCACACCGAGGCCGGCGTGCTCTCGGGCGGCGAGCAGCAGATGCTCACGCTGTGCCGCACGCTGATGGGCGATCCCGACCTCATCATCATCGACGAGCCCACTGAAGGCCTTGCGCCCAAAATCGTTGAGCTGGTGGGGCAGTATTTGCAAACGCTGAAGGCCAAGGGCATCTCGGTGCTGCTGATCGAACAGAAACTGACGATTGCCATGGCGATTTCCGATCGCGCGCTGGTCATGGGCCACGGCAGCATCGTGTTTGACGGCACCCCCGACAGCCTGCGGGCTGATGCCTACATCCGCAAAGAGTGGCTCGAGGTGTAAAAAACGGTGTGGATCGTCCCCGGCTGTCACCGCAGGGACAAAAATAGACTGAACAGTCCATCCGGGGACTTGTGCCGTCACAAACGCCCCCTACAATGGAAAAAGAACGGTCGTACTTTTTTGTGCACCCGACCAGCGCGTGCCGGGCCGCAGCGCCAGCCGAGACAACCAAAAACTGAAACTCCATCAAGGAAAGAAGCAACGCAATGACCACCCTTTACGAAGTTCACGGCCCCGTCGCGCTCATCACACTGAGCAACCCACCCGTCAACGGCCTGGGCCACGCCACGCGCCTGAGCCTGACCGACAACATCCAGAAGGCCAATGCCGATGCCGCCATCAAGTCCATCGTGATCACCGGCGCAGGCAAAGCCTTTTCGGGTGGCGCCGACATCAAGGAGTTCGGCACGCCCAAGGCGCTGATCGAACCCAATCTGCTGAGCGTGATCCGCGCGGTCGAGAATTCCGGCAAGCCTATCGTCGCCGCGATCCATTCCGTCTGCATGGGCGGCGGCCTGGAATTGGCCCTGGGCTGCCACTACCGCATCGCCGCGCCTGGCACCAACGTGGCCTTACCTGAAGTCAAGCTCGGCCTGTTGCCTGGCGCCGGCGGCACGCAGCGCCTGCCGCGCGTGCTCGGCGTGGAACCGGCCCTGAACATGATCGTGAGCGGCGAACCCGTCAAGAGCGAACTGCTCGCGCAAATCCCCGGCCAGAAACTGTTCGACAAGCTTGCTGCCTCGCCCGAATCGCTGGCCCAGGAAGCCCTGGCCTTTGCCCAATCGATTTCCGACACCCGGCCGCTTCCGCTGGTGCGTGACCTGCGCGCCAAGCACCCCAATGGCGACGCTTATTTCCAGTTCGCCCGCAACATGGTCAAGGGCATGGCCAAGAACTTCCCCGCGCCGCTCAAGTGCGTGGACGCGGTCGAAGCAGCGACCAAGAAGAAATTCGAAGACGGCATGACTTTTGAGCGCGAGTGCTTCATCAACCTGATGTGGACACCCGAAAGCCGCGCGCTGCGCCATATCTTCATGGCTGAGCGTGCGGCCTCCAAGATCCCCGACGTGCCGGAAGACACGCCCAAGCGCGAGATCAATTCGGTGGCCGTGATCGGCGCCGGCACCATGGGCGGCGGTATCGCCATGAACTTCCTGAACGCCGGCATCCCGGTCAAGATTCTCGAGATGAAGCAGGAGGCCCTGGACAAAGGCCTCGGCATCATCAGCAAGAACTACGAGGCCCAGGTCAAGAAGGGCAAGCTTAAGCAGGATAAATATGACCAGCGCATGGGCCTGCTCAGCACCACGTTGAGCTACGACGACCTCAAAGACGCCGACCTCGTGATCGAGGCCGTGTTTGAAGAAATGGGCGTCAAGGAGAAGGTCTTCAAGGAACTGGACCGCGTGATGAAGCCGGGCGCCATCCTGGCGTCCAACACTTCGACGTTGGACGTCAACAAAATCGCCGACTTCACCAAGCGTCCGCAAGACGTGGTCGGCCTGCATTTCTTCAGCCCGGCCAATGTGATGAAGCTGCTGGAAGTCGTGCGCGGCGCCAAGACCGGCAAGGACGTGCTGGCCACCGTGATGGCCGTGGGTAAAAAGATTAAAAAGACGGCCGTGGTGTCGGGCGTCTGCGACGGCTTTATCGGCAACCGCATGATCGAGCAATACGGCCGCCAGGGCGGTTTCCTGCTCGACGAAGGCTGCACCCCCGAGCAGGTCGACAAGGCCATCGAGAAATTCGGCTTTGCCATGGGCCCGTTCCGCATGGGCGACCTGGCCGGCAACGACATCGGCTGGGCGATCCGCAAGCGCCGCTACACCGAAAAGCCGGACATGAAATACAGCAAAACGGCCGACCTGCTGTGCGAGAAAGGCCGCTTCGGCCAGAAGACCGGCGCCGGCTGGTACGACTATGTACCCGGCAAGCGCGACGCGATCCCGAACGCTGAAGTCGTCAAGATGATTGAAGACCACCGCAAGAGCCTGGGCATCACGCCACGCAAGATTTCCGACGAGGAAATCGTGCAGCGCCTGGTGTATTCGCTGGTAAATGAAGCCGCGCACATCCTGGAAGAAGGCATTGCCTCCAAGGCCAGCGACATCGACATGGTCTACATCATGGGCTATGGCTTCCCGGTCTACCGCGGTGGCCCCATGCTGTACGCCGACCAGGTCGGCCTCTTCAATGTGGTGCAAAGCATGAACCGCTTCGCGCAGAACCCGCTGGACGACGCCAAATTCTGGAAGCCCGCACCCCTGCTGGCCAAGCTTGCAGCCGAAGGCAAGACCTTCAACCTGTCTACCTAAGTCCAGCAGACCGCACAGATCAACGTCCCAGAATCCGGAGAATTCCATGACTTCAGCAGTAATCGTTTCCACCGCACGCACCCCCCTGGCCAAAAGCTGGAAGGGCTCCTTCAACATGACGCACGGCGCCACCCTGGGCGGACACGCCGTTGAGCACGCGCTCAAGCGCGCCGGCATCGAGGCCGCAGAGGTCGATGACGTGATCATCGGCTGCGCTACGCCCGAAGGTGCCACCGGCGCCAACATCGCACGCCAGATTGCGCTGCGCGCCGGCTGCCCGGTGACGGTATCGGGCATGACGGTCAACCGTTTCTGCTCGTCCGGCCTGCAGACCATCGCCCTGGCGGCCCAGCGCGTGATCGCCGGTGAAGCCGACATCTACGTGGCCGGCGGCGTCGAAAGCATTTCCTGCGTGCAGCAGGAAATGAACACCCACATGCTGCAGGAAACCTGGCTCGCCAAGAACAAGCCCGAGATCTACTGGAACATGCTCCAGACCGCTGAGCAGGTCGCCAAACGCTACAACATCTCGCGCGACCGCATGGACGAATACGGCGCGCTGAGCCAGCAAAAGGCCACGGCCGCGCTGGCTGCGGGCCTCTTTGAAGCTGAGATCGCCCCCATCACCGTGACAGCCGGCGTGGCCGACAAGATCATGGGCCTGACCACCAAAGAGGTCACCGTCAGCAAGGACGAAGGTATCCGCGAAGGCACGACCAAGGAAGGCATCAGCGGCATCAAGCCGGCCATCCCTGGCGGCGTGATCGCGGCCGGCAATGCCAGCCAGTTCTCCGACGGCGGCGGCGCCGTGGTTGTCATGAACGAAACCCTGGCGGAGAAAAAGGGCCTTAAACCCCTGGGCCGCTTCCTCGGCTTTGCCGTCGCCGGTTGCGAACCCGATGAAATGGGCATTGGCCCGGTCTTCGCCATTCCAAAGGTACTGGCCAAGCTGGGCCTGAAGATCAGCGACATTGATCTGTGGGAATTGAACGAAGCCTTCGCCGTACAGGTGCTGTACTGCGCCGACAAGCTGGGCATTCCCATGGACAAACTCAACGTCAACGGCGGTGCGATTGCCGTCGGCCACCCTTACGGCGTGACCGGCCAGCGCCTGACGGGCCACGCGCTGATCGAAGGCAAGCGCCGCGGCGCCAAGCGCGTCTGCGTGACCATGTGCATTGGCGGCGGCATGGGCGCAGCCGGCATTTACGAAGTCCTCTGAACCGGGCATCATAATGAATGAAACCCTGCTCCTTCAGAAAGGGCAGGCGTTTCCTGCCTTGACGCCCGCCGTTTCGGGGAGGTCGTCATGAGCCTCAGGCCGACCCTCGATTTTCTGCTCTACCAATGGCTCGGTGCCGAGTCGCTCAATCAGCGCGAGCGTTTCGTCGACCATTCACGCGAAACCTTCGACGCGGTGTTCGACACCTGCGAACGCATCGCGCGTGAAAAGTATGCACCGTTCAACCGCATAGTGGATACGCAGGAGCCGCACTTCGACGGCGAAAAAGTCATCCTGCCGCAGGCCACGCACGACGCGCAAAAGGCCTACGCGGCCTCGGGCATGCTCAGCGCCGCGCAGGACTATGAAGTCGGCGGCATGCAGCTGCCCTATACGGTGGAAGCGGCGGCCAATGCCTTCTTCGCCATGGCCTCGGTCAGCATCGGCTCGGGCCTGCTGACCACTGGTAACGCCAACCTGCTGATGGTGCACGGCACCGACATGCAGAAGGAAGTCTTTGCAAAAAATGAGTTCTCGGGCCGCTTCTCGGGCACCATGTGTTTGTCCGAACCGCAGGCCGGTTCCTCGCTCAGCGACGTGACGACGCGCGCCGTCCCGGATGGCGACGGCTTTGAGGCCGACCCGCTGGGCCCACGCTATCGCCTCAAGGGCAACAAGATGTGGATCTCGGCCGGCGAGCACGAGCTGACCGACAACATCATCCACCTGGTGCTGGCCAAGATACCGGGGCCGGACGGCAAGCTGATCGCCGGCACACGCGGCATTTCGCTCTTCATCGTGCCCAAGAAAATGGTCAATACCCAAGGCGAACTCACCGGCGTGCGCAACGACGTGGCGCTGGCGGGCCTGAACCACAAGCTGGGCTGGCGCGGCACCACCAACACCCTGCTCAACTTCGGCGAGGGCAAATACCCGGTGGACGGCCAGGCCGGCGCGGTCGGCTACCTGGTAGGCAAGCCGCATGAGGGCCTGCGCTGCATGTTCCACATGATGAACGAGGCGCGTATAGGCGTGGGCACGGCCGCCACCATGCTGGGCATGGCGGGCTACTACGCCAGCCTCGATTACGCCAAAAACCGGCCCCAGGGCCGGCCCGTCGGCGGAGGATCTAAGAACGGCGCCGGTGCCGTGGGCAAAGACGCCTCCCAGCCGCAGATCCGCATCATCGAGCACGCCGACGTCAAGCGCATGCTGCTGGCGCAAAAAGCGTACTGCGAAGGCGCGCTGGCGCTGGAGCTGTATTGCGCCCGCCTGGTTGATGAACACCACACGGCCGACGCGCAGGCCGCCGACGACGCGCGCCTGCTGCTCGAGGTGCTGACACCGATTGCCAAGAGCTGGCCCAGCGAATGGTGCCTGGAGGCCAATTCGCTGGCCATCCAGGTACACGGCGGCTACGGCTACACGCGCGACTTCCCGGTCGAGCAGTATTGGCGCGACAACCGCCTGAACATGATCCATGAAGGCACGCATGGCATCCAGGCCATGGATTTGCTGGGCCGCAAGGTGCTGATGGAAGGGGGCAGGGGCCTGCAATTGCTGGCAGCGCGTATCAACGCCACGGTTGAAAAGGCGATTCAGGTGCCTGAACTCGCAGCCCATGCCAACGCACTGGCCAAGGCATTGCAGCATGTGGGCAGCGCCACCAAGGCGGCGTGGGCCGCGGGCGAGCCTGGCGAGGCGCTGGCCAATGCGGTACCCTACATGCAGGCCTTCGGCCACACCGTATTGGCGTGGATCTGGCTGGACGTGGCGCTGGCCAGCCTGGCATTGCAGCAATCCGCTACCAATTCGATAGCTGCTCACGCAGGGCGGATGGGCGCTACACGCTATTTTTATCATTACGAATTACCGAAGATCGGTGCCTGGCTCAAGGTCGTTGAAACCCGCGACCTGACCTGTGCCGATTTGCCCGAGGAGGCGTTTTAATGGCTTTTTTCAAACCGTCCGCTGACCCTGTTTCCAACAAGGCCGTGGCTCGCTTGCAGACCCTGATCTGGGTCCTGATCTACGGCGGGCTGCTGACGTTGGTATTGGGTCTGTCGGTTCAGCGCCTGGACGATGCCATCGGCTGGTCCATGGTGGTGCTGGGCGGTATTGTGGCGGTGGTTGGCGCGGCGCTGGTTTACGTGCGCTCCCGCATCAACGTCAGTTCGTAGCGGCCGGAAGTCGCCACCACGACAGCGCAACCTGCAGGAGGCCTGATGTTGTGCCAATATGGCAGACCGCCGCATCCCGATATCGAGATCGCAACCACGGCTGAACCCGACACATTATTTGCAACCCCATCCTTGCCGGAGTCCCGATGCGGCACCCGGCAAGCCCGATGACACCCAACAGGAGACAACTTTCATGACCCGTACCATCCAGCAGCTGTTCGACCTCAAAGGCAAAACCGCACTCGTGACCGGCGGCTCACGCGGCCTGGGACTGCAACTGGCCCAGGCGCTGGGCGAAGCCGGCGCCAAAGTCATTTTGAGTTCGCGCAAGGCCGAAGACCTGGTCGAGTCCGCTGCAGAGCTCAAAGCCGCCGGCATCGACGTCGACTGGATCGCCGCCGACTGCTCCAAAGAAGAAGACATCCGGGCGCTGGCCGACGAGGCCATCAAGCGCCTGGGCCATGTCGACATCCTGGTCAACAACGCCGGCGCCGCCTGGGGCGCGCCCGCCGAAGACCACCCGGTTGAGGCCTGGGACAAGGTCATGAACCTCAATATCCGCGGCTATTTCATCCTGAGCCAGCACATCGCCAAACACAGCATGATCGCCCGCAAGTCCGGCCGCATCATCAACGTAGCCTCCATCGCCGGCCTGGGCGGCAATCCGCGCGAGATGACCACCGTGGCTTACAACACCTCCAAGGGCGCCGTCATCAACTTCACGCGCGCGCTGGGCTGCGAATGGGGCAAGTACAACATCACCGTCAATGCAATTTGCCCGGGCTTTTTCCCGAGCCGGATGACCGTGGGCACGCTGAAAGCGTTGGGCGAGGAAAAGCTGGCCTCGCATGCACCGCTCGGCCGCCTGGGCGACGACGAGGATTTGAAGGGCTTGTGCGTGCTGTACGCGTCGGATGCCGGCAAACACATCACGGGCCAGTGGCTGGCCGTCGATGGTGGCGTTTCGGTCGTAACCGGGGGGTGAGCAAGAAATGGGCTGGGAACAGTTAATGAACTTCGGCGCCGACATCCCTTTCGTCAACCACCTCGGCTTTGAGCTGGAGCTGTTTGAAGGCGGTGCTTCGGCCATTGGCTATGCGCCCAAGCCCGAACACCTCAACTCATTTGCCGTGACGCACGGCGGCGCCATCATGACGCTGCTGGACGTGACCATGGCAACTGCCGCGCGCAGCGTACAGAAAGACATGGGCGTGGTCACCATCGAGATGAAGACCAGCTTCATGCGGCCGGCGCCTGGTGACGGCAGCCGGCTTACAGCCAAGGGGCGGCTCATGCATCGCAGCACCACCATGGCGTTTACCGAGGCCACGCTGTATGACGCGGAAGGCCGCGCCTGTGCACACTCCACGGGCACCTTCAAGTACGTGCGGCGGGTTGCCACCGCCGCCCAAAACACCGGCGCACCGGATCTATCAGGCGGCGGCATATCAACCGATTGAACTGAATAATTGGTTAAATCACAGCCCAGCCCAATAAAAACCGGCGCAAGCAGCTATCAAATAAATAGCAAATCGCCTGCCTTCCCTGACCAACAAAAAGGAGACTTCCATGCCCATCAACCAGCAAATCCTGCTCGACAACCGCCCCACCGGCGAAGCCATCGCCAGCAACTTCATGCTGGTCTCCAGCGACACGCCGCCCCTGCAGGATGGCCAGGTGCTGGTGCGCCACCATTACCTGAGCCTGGACCCTTACATGCGTGGCCGCATGAGCGATGCCAAGAGCTATGCTGCGCCGCATCCGCTGGGCCAGGTCATGCTGGGCGGCACGGCAGGTGAGGTCGTGGAAAGCCGCTCGCCCAAATTCCAGCCCGGCGACAAGGTGGTCGGCATGGGCGGCTGGCAGGAATACAGTGTGGTCAATGCCGACCAGCCCGGCGCGCTGCGCAAGGTCGACACCACGCACGTACCGCTCTCGCACTACCTGGGCGCGGTCGGTATGCCGGGCGTCACCGCCTGGTACGGCCTGGTGAAAATTATTGAACCCCAAGCCGGCCAGACCATGGTGGTCAGCGCCGCTACCGGCGCCGTGGGGAGCGCGTTCGGCGCACTCGCCAAGGCACGCGGCTGCCGCGCCGTCGGCATTGCCGGCGGCCCCGACAAATGCAAATATGCCGTCGATGAACTCGGGTTTGACGCCTGCATTGACTACAAAGTGCACGCCGATGCCGCTTCGCTGACCAAGGCTCTCAAGGACGCCTGCCCGGATGGCATTGATGGCTACTTTGAAAACGTGGGCGGCATGGTGCTGGACGCCGTGCTGCCGCGCATGAACGCTTTCGGCCGCATCGCGCTGTGCGGCATGATCGCCGGCTACGACGGCCGGCCCATGCCGTTGGCCTATCCGGCGCTGATTTTGACCAGCCGCCTCAAGCTGCAGGGCTTTATCGTGGCCGAGCACATGGAAGTCTGGCCCGAAGCGCTCAAGGAACTCGGCACGCTGGTGGGCACCGGCAAGCTGCGCCCGCGTGAAAGCGTGGCGCAGGGGATTGAATCGGCGCCCGAAGCATTCCTCGGGTTGCTCAAAGGCAAAAACTTCGGCAAGCAGTTGGTCAAGCTGATCTGACCCGACCACGGCGCGGTCAAAAGGAGGTGGACATGACGCATGAAGTCTTCAACCAGCCCGCAGCGCTGTCGGACTACAACCTGTTTGACACCAATCGCCCGCTGCGCGACGCGCTGAAATTTAATGCGCCAGCGCTGGACACGCACGAGCTGAGGCAGCTCGGTGCGAAGCTGGGCAGCACGGCCATGCAGACCCACGCGCGCCTGGCCAATGTGCATGGGCCGGCGCTGCACAGCCATGATCGTTTCGGCCGTCGTGTGGACCAGGTGGAATTTCACCCGAGTTATCACGAGCTCATGAAACTCGCGACGGGTTCGGGCCTGCATGGCTCTCCGTGGTCTGAAGAAAACCCGTCACCCCATGTCCAGCGCGCGGCGGGTTTCATGCTCTTCACCGAGCTCGAGCCCTCCATCCTGTGCCCCATCTCCATGAGCTACGCGGCCACGCCCGCGCTGCGCGGCAACACGGTCATCTACGCCGACTGGGGCCCCAAGCTGGCGAGCCGCGCCTATGACCCCGAACTCAAGCTATGGCAGGCCAAGGCCGGCCTCACCATGGGCATGGGCATGACGGAAAAACAGGGCGGCTCCGACGTGCGGGCCAACACCACGCGCGCTGAGCCCGCAGGCCGCGACGGCTGGGGCGAACGTTATGCCATCACCGGCCATAAATGGTTTTTCTCGGCGCCCATGTGCGACGCCTTCCTGGTTCTGGCCCAAACCCAAAGCGGCCTTTCCTGCTTTTTCCTGCCACGCGTGCTGCCTGACGGCGGCCTCAACGCCATCCGCATCCAGCGCCTCAAAGAGAAGTTGGGCAACAAGGCCAACGCAAGTTCTGAAGTGGAATTTGAAAACGCCCAGGCCTGGCTGGTCGGGGGCGAAGGCCGCGGCATTCCGCAAATCCTCGAAATGGGCACCATGACCCGGCTGGACTGCGCGCTGGGCACCAGCGGGTTGATGCGGCAGGCGCTGGCCCTGGCGCTGAACCACACCTCGCAGCGAAAAGCCTTCGGCAAGCTGCTGATTGACCAGCCGCTGATGCGCAACGTGCTGGCCGACCTCGCGCTTGAATCCGAAGCCGCGACTGCGCTGGCAATGCGCCTGGCCCGAGCTTTCGACCACACAGGCGATGCCCACGAGGCCGCCATGGCGCGCCTGTTGACACCCGTCGCCAAGTTCTGGATCTGCAAGCGCGGTAGCCATTTCGCCCAGGAGGCGATGGAATGCCTGGGCGGCAATGGTTATGTGGAAGAGGGCGGCGAGGGCGTCATGGCCCGCGTTTACCGTGAAATGCCGCTCAATTCGATCTGGGAAGGCGCGGGCAACATCATGGCGCTGGACCTTTTGCGCGCGCTGCGCAAAGCCGATGCCGTGGCGGCCCTGGACCAGGAACTGGCCGCCGCAAAAGGCGCGCATCCGGCGCTGGACCGGCTGGCCGCCGTCTTGCCCACACGTGTGGAAGAAATGGCGACTGAAGTGGAGGCACGGCGGCTCGCGCAGGACGTCGCGCTGGCGGTGCAGGCCGCCTTGCTGTACCAGACCGCGCCCGCTGCCGTCTTCAGCGCTTTTTGCGACTCGCGCATTGCAGGCAACTGGGGCCATGCTTTCGGCACGCTGGGCGTCGGCACCGATTTCGACACCCTCATCGCGCGGGCCATGCCCCGCTGAATTTCCAGACACCCAGAACACCCGGAGACAACCATGAGCGATCTGATCCTTCACCATTACCCCACATCGCCATTTGCCGAAAAAACCCGCCTGATGCTGGGCTACAAAAACCTGCCCTGGAAGTCCGTCGTCATCCCGATGATCATGCCCAAGCCCGACGTGGTGGCGCTGACCGGCGGCTACCGCAAGACGCCTATCCTGCAAATCGGTGCCGACATTTATTGCGACACCGCCTTGATCAGCGACGTACTGGAACACCTGCAGCCCGAGCCTTCGGTGTACCCGGAGCCCAGCAAGGGCCTGGCGCGCACGCTGGCGCACTGGGCCGACAACACGCTGTTCTGGACCTCCATGGCCTACAACACGCAGCCCAAGGGTGTGGCCCAGATTTTCGAAAAGGCGCCACCTGAAGCCGCCCGCGCCTTCGGCGAAGACCGCAAGGCCATGAGCATCGGCATGCCGCGCCTGCGCTCCAGCGATGCCGCCGCAGCCTACAAGTCCTATTTGCGCCGAATCTCGGACATGCTCGACGACCGGCCTTTTTTACTGGGTGATGTGCCCTGCATCGCCGATTTCGCGATGTACCACCCGCTGTGGTTCACGCGGGTGCAAACACCGGTGCTCGCGGGCATCCTGAACCTCACGCCGGCCGTGCTGGAATGGATGGACCGCATGGCCGCCATTGGCCATGGCGGCATTGAAAAATTCAGCTCCACCGAGGCTGTGGCACTGGCCGCCGCATCCACGCCGGCGCCGTTGCCGGGTGACCTGTTCCAGGACGAACACGGCATTGCGCTGGGCAGCCAGGTGCTGGTCAGCGGCGAGAGTTTTGGACCGGAGCCTACCGAGGGCGAGCTGATCGCCGCCACCCGCATGCATTACACGCTGCGCCGCACCGATGCGCGTGCCGGCACCGTGCATGTGCATTTCCCGCGCATCGGTTACACCCTGAAGGCTGCAGCCCCGGCATGAGCATCTCCGGCACCTCCGTTATTTCCTGGCGTTTTCTTCCCTTTGACGCGCTGACCACCCTTGAGCTTTATGAGATCTTGCAGCTTCGCAGCGAAGTGTTTGTGGTCGAACAGGCCTGCAGTTTCCAGGACATGGACGGCGCGGACATGCAAGCCATGCATTTGCTGGGCATAAGGGAAGGGCGGCTGATAGCCTACGCGCGCTGCTTTGCCGCGGGCGTGAAGTTTGCGGAGGCCAGCATAGGCCGCGTGGTCACGCATGCTTCGGCACGCGGCGGCGGCATTGGCCATGTTCTGATGAAAGAGGCCGTTGGCCGTTTGCAGCAGCACTGGGGCCCGCAACCCATCCGCATAGGTGCACAGGCACGGCTTGAGCAGTTCTACCTGCAGCACGGTTTTGCCAATACCGGCCAGCCCTACATCGAGGACGGCATACCGCACATCGAGATGCTGCGGGTTGCCTGAATAGTTACCTGAGCGACAGCTGTGGCGACAGGGTGCACGGACAATTTTCCTGTTCTTCAAGACACCAAGATATTCATCAAGGAAAGCGAACCATGATCACGGATTTCAAAGGTAAAACGGCAGTGCTGACCGGCGCGGGCTCGGGCTTTGGCCTGGAATGCGCACGCCTGGGGGCCCAACTGGGCATGAACCTCGTGCTGGTTGACGTGCAGCAGGATGCGCTGGACAAAGCCACCGAAGAGATGAAGGCTTCCGGTGCCCAGGTGCTTTCGTTCAAGCTTGACGTCTCCAGCGCAACGCAGATGGAAGCCATGGGCAAGGCCGTGTTCGAGCGCTTCGGCGCGCCGCATTTCGTTTTTAACAACGCCGGCGTTGGCTCGGGCGGTCTGATCTGGGAAAACAGCGTCAAGGACTGGGAATGGGTGCTGGGCGTCAACGTCATGGGTGTGGTGCACGGCGTGCGCATCTTCACGCCGATGATGCTGGAAGCAGCCGCCAAAGACCCATTCTGGCAAGGCCACATCGTCAACACCGCCAGCATGGCCGGGCTGCTGAACCCGCCGAATATGGGCGTCTACAACGTCAGCAAACACGCCGTGGTGGCGCTCAGCGAAACCCTGTACCAGGACCTGGGCCTGGTGACCGATCAGGTTGGTGCCTCGGTGCTGTGCCCATTTTTTGTAGCCACAGGCATCGGCATGAGCCACCGCAACCGCCCGGCCGAACTCGGCGCGGAAAAGCCGACCAGGAGCCAGATGATCCAGCAGGCCATGACCGGCAAGGCAGTCGGCTCCGGCAAGGTGAGCGCCGCCGATGTGGCGAAACTGGTGTTTGACGCCATCGCAAAGAACCAGTTCTACATCTACAGCCACCCCAAAGCCATCAACTCCGTGCAGACACGGCTTGAAGACGTGCTGCAGGCGCGCAACCCGACGGATCCGTTTGCCGACAAGCCTGAAATTGGCCAGCAACTGAAAGCCGCGCTTCGCGGGGCCTGATGGGCCGCGGCTACCTTGCTTGGGCCGGCCTGCTGCTTGGGCTGGCGGGGGCAGGCGCGTTGGCACAACCGGTGAAGTGCCCCGACGGAAAACTTGCCGACGGCATTGAACGGGCAGGGGACGCCCGGCAATGCCTTGTCATCCGCAAGCTGGCGCCTGGCCAAACATCCCGCATCACACCCAAGGTACTGGTCGTCTTTCTGCACGGCGACAACGGCGGGCGCACGGAATTGAACGCGGACAGCGGCACAGCAGCCTTGCTGGCCGAGAAGCTCCAGGCCGTCACAGTGGCGATGCAGCGCCCCGGCTACCGCAGCGAACTGGGCGTATCGGACGGCGAGTCCGGCCCCGGGGACGACGACTACACACCCCGCAACGCCGAAATCATCGCCGCCGCACTGGGCAGCCTGCGCAGCCTCAACCCCGGCAGGAAGATCCTGCTGATTGGCCACTCGGGCGGCGCGGCCATGGCGGCCTTGTTGGCCAGCCGTTTTCCGGGCAGCGCTGATGCCTATTTGCTGGCCGGATGCCCCTGCGATGTGCCGGCATGGCGGCAATGGCGCAACAGCTCTGCGGGCAAATCCGGCGCCTGGAGCCGCAGCCTTTCACCCCTGGCTGAAGCGGAGAAAATCAACCCGGATACGCAGATCAGCGTGGTGGTGGGCAACAAGGACGAAAACACATTGCCCCAGTTCAGCGAGGCCTATGTCAGGGCGCTGCAGGCGCGCGGCGTCAAAACCCGCGTCACGTATGCAATGAACGCCACCCACGTGTCGGTGCAGCGCGCGCCGGAGTTCTTCATGCTGGCGGGTGAATTGGCGGACAAGCTGTCGAAATAGCGCCGCTGCGCTATCCTTGCCGCTCCTTCATTCAACTTTTTTGATGATGTCCAAATTCCTGAACCACCTTTTCCTGGCTGCCGTTGTCGCGGCCGGCTTGCTGCTTGCCGGCTGTAACGATGCGCCGGGCACCGCGCCCGGCAGCCCGTCGGCAAAGGCTGTCACCGAACCGGTATCCGTGGCCGCCATCGAAGCCGGCGCCAAAGGCTTTTCGGCCGGCGCTTTAATGAGCAAGCGCACGGTGTATGTGTTTTTTGATGCGCAATGCCCGCACTGCGGCGCCCTGTGGGAAGCGGCAAAACCGCTGAAGTCCCAGGCCAGGTTTGTCTGGATCCCGGTTGGCATGCTCAACGCCGCCAGTACGGCCCAGGGGGCAACCCTGTTGGCGGCCAGCGACCCGGTGGCTGCCATGGACGCGCATGAAACGTCGCTGCAGGCCCGGCGTGGCGGCATCAGTGCGGCCAGCAATATCGACGCGCAAAAAGAAGCCGTCGCCAAAAACACCGAGCTGATGACCAGGCTGGGTTTCGCTTCGATCCCCACCATCGTCGGAACCCACGCGCAGACCGGCGCCACGGTGTCACATGAAGGTTCATTGTCAACGGCGGCTCTGGCCACCTTGCTGGGTTTACAGCCGCCGGCAGCGCAGTAATCTGGTCTTTTCCTTGGGAAAGTGGCTGAAACCCAATAGAGACGGGCGCAACCAGCTATATATTTGATAGCGGTTGCGCGCCGTGGCTGAAGCCCGGTTCAAAACAAAACCCGGCTGCGGATGGTTCCGGGCACCTCGGCCAGCTTGGCCAGCGCGATGTCGGAGTGCGCCGCGTCGATGTCGATCACCACATAACCCACAGCTTCGTTGGTCTGCAGGTACTGCGATGCGATGTTGATGCCGTTGGCCGCAAACACCTTGTTGATTTCCGACAGCACACCCGGCACGTTGCGGTGAATGTGCAGCAGGCGGTGCTTGCCCGGGTGGGCCGGCAGTGCCACTTCGGGGAAGTTGACGGAAGACGTCGAGGTGCCGTTGTCGCTGTACTTCACCAGCTTTTCGGCCACTTCGATGCCGATGTTTTCCTGCGCTTCCATGGTCGAGCCGCCCACGTGCGGCGTCAGGATCACGTTGTCCAGGCCGCGCAGGGGCGATTCAAAAATGTCCTTGTTGCTGCGCGGCTCCACAGGGAACACGTCGATTGCCGCGCCCAGCAGCTTTTTTTGCTTCAGCGCCTCGGCCAGCGGTTCAATTTCCACCACCGTGCCGCGTGAGGCATTGATCAGCACGCTGCCGGGTTTCATCGCGGCGATTTCTGCTGCGCCCATCATCCATTGGGTGGCTTTGGTTTCGGGCACGTGCAGGCTCACCACGTCGGACTGGGCCAGCAGGTCCTTGAGCTGGGCTACCTGCCGGGCGTTGCCCAGCGGCAGCTTGGTTACCACGTCAAAAAACACGACCTGCATGCCCAGCGCTTCGGCCAGCACCGACAGCTGCGTTCCGATGGAGCCGTAGCCCACGATGCCCAGCGTTTTACCGCGGATTTCGTAGGCGTTCTCGGCCGACTTGAGCCAGCCGCCGCGGTGCGCCACGGCGCTTTTCTCGGGCACGCCGCGCAGCAGCAAAATGGCCTCGGCCAATACCAGCTCAGCCACGGAGCGGGTATTGGAAAAAGGCGCGTTGAACACCGCAATGCCGCGTTCGCGGGCGGCGTTCAGGTCGACCTGGTTGGTGCCGATGCAAAAGCAGCCGACCGCCGCCAGCTTGCCGGCCTGGGCAAATACATCGGCAGTGAGCTGGGTGCGGGAACGGATGCCGACAAAATGCGCGTCGGCGATTTTGGCCTTGAGTTCGTCATCGGGCAGCGCGCCGGCCAGGCTTTCGATCTGCGAGTAACCTGCCGCCTTGAGAACCTCCACCGCGGAGGGGTGAATGCCCTCGAGCAGCAGGAATTTGATTTTTTGCTTGTCGACCGAAGTTTTGTTCATGGAAAGCCGCTGCGCCAAAAAGTGGATGAGGAACAAGTATGAGGGAAGCGAAATACCCGTGCTGGTTCGCGGTTGGGCGGCGGGGCTTGAGATCTTAAATAATGAAAAAAATCGCCCTATTCCTTACTGGTCATGCGCAAGCAGCTATCAAATCAATAGCGGTTGAGCCGAAGACTCCCGATCGGATTTGGCAGATTCACAGACAAGGGCATCACCGACGCGCAGCAAGCCACCCTGCAACACACGCGCCGTCAACCCGCCATGGCCGCGCATGGCGTTGTATCCGCCGGGGCCCAGCACTTCCTCCATGCGCGAACAGGGTTCGCACGGGCCGGTGATTTCCAGCACCACATCGCCGATGTGCAGCACCATGGGCTGGTCCCTGAAAAGGGACTTCGCCGCCAGCAGGTTCAGGCCCGACACCACCAGGTTGCGCCGCAAGCTCGCGGCTTCCACCGCGCCAAGCCGGGCCAGTGCGGCCAGCACGGGCAGGTGCTCGGCCTGGATCAGGGTGACCTGGCGTTTGCTGCTTTCCGGGCGAATGGCAGGCGCCGCCGCGCTCCGGTCGCCTTCCAGCCCGCGGCCGGCCAGTGCTGTCACGGTTGCAACGCTGAGCACCGGGCTGCGGCGGGCTGGCCTCAGCAAAATTTGCTCAAGCCGCCCTTGGTGGGGGAATTGCCGGGTGAGCGCGCGCAGGTCACTGATGCCCGTGCCGGCGGTTGCGGTCATTCCAGTACCTGTCCCGTGGAAGGGTAGCTGCGCGACAGCACCTGCTCGTCTGTCAATTCCGGGCCCTGCCACATGGTGACTTCTGAAGCGCCGGCCCCCAGGGCCATCTCATGGAGGGCCCGTATTTCCACCTGGGTGAAACCACCTGCGGGCTCGCCCAGAGGATGGAACACCATGCGGGGCGCGGGAGCCAGCACGTGGCTGGCCTGAAGTTTACGGACGAATGCCTTCAGTACCTGCTCACCGTGGGTGAAGTCGGACACCATGGAGCGCGGGTGGCTGAAAGGATTGAGGACCTGTGCCGACTTGCTCGATTTATGCAGGGCGGCGTCATCGCCCGCGCCCAGCACTTTGGGCTTGAGGCTGCGGGAAATCGCAATTTCGGGCACTTCGGAAATGAAAGCGCCCGTTTTCACATTGCGCACCGTCAGCCGGTAAGGCGACAGGCGGATGTACAAAGGTGGCGTGATGAAGTCGAACATGGTCAAGGGCTGCGGTTGAATTCAGTGAGCCTGGCGCTCATGACAATACGGCTTTCAGTGCGGCCAGGAGCCGCGCAGCTGCCAGCTTGACCCGCGTCTTGAAACGGCGGGCCATGCGCCATGGCAACGACGCCCTGGCCTGGGTCATGATTTTGTCCTTCCAGGCTTTCCAGGGGGTGTAGAGCCGCGCGAACCACGGCATTTGCATGAGTGCAGGCTGGGTCAGCTGAAAGAGGCGTGCCGCCAGCGCGGTTCCGGTGAGTTTGGCCGCCAGTATCAGCGCCAGGCCGACAGTGACATGCCCCAGGCCGAACAGGTAAAGCGCCAGCAGCTTCAGCGGGATCAGCGCCAGCACCGGCACGCCGAAGGCGAGCAGCGCAGCCCAGGGCGGCAAGCGGGTGATCCAGCGCTCCAGCCGCCCCCACCAGGGCAGGCGCCCCAGTGCTGCAAAGCCGGCGGCCAGCGGCTCCCAGCCCCATTCTTCAAATAGCAAAAACAGCGCGACAGGCGCAAGCAAAATGGCCCGCAACACTTTTTTGAATTTGCCCATATCTGTTTTCCTTAAAGCGCCGAAGGGTAGGCACGGCTCCAGCCGAGCAGCAGCACGCCCGCAGCAAGCGCYCAGGCCAGTGTGGCGCAGGCAAGCGTGACGGGCAGTGCCGCGCGCACGCTGAGCCAGTACACCACCAGCAGGTAAACCGCATAGGGGATGAGGGACCACAGGCCGAACAGTGCCGTGGTGCGAAGGTCTGCCGCGGAGCGTTCGCTGCCCACGATGTAGTGCGCAATCAGGGCAAAGGTGGGAAACAGCGGCACCAGGCCGGCGATGAAAAAGCTGCGCGACCGGGAAAGAAGGGCAATAACCAGCACGGCAAGCGCACCCAGCAGGCATTTAAGAAAAAGTGAAAGCATCGATCGAAAAGAAAAAGGAGTGCAGGGACGTGGCCGCAACAGCACGGCCCCACAGTTTATCGATGGGCACTATGGACACCCTTCGGCCTGTATCGCCTGCATGCCGTTTTGCGCTTCCCTGCGCATGAAAAAGATGCTGTCGTCTGAAAACTCGGGAATCACTGCAAAGCCGAGGCCTTCGTAGATGGTCAGCGCAGGGTGGTTGTCACGGTACACGCGCAGTGTGAAAGCTGTGGCACCGGTGTCACGGGCCGCCTGGGCCATTAGCAGCCTGCACAGCGTCGAACCCAGACCCTGGCCGCGCGCGCCGGGCGCCAGGATGATGCGGGCCAGATGGGCAGCACCTGCCTCACGCACCCAGAATTGCCCAAAGCCCAGCGCCTCTGCCGGACCCCGGCTCATGACAAAGCTGAAGGCGCCGGGTTCAGCCAGCAGTACCGGGAGCCGCTCGGGTTCAAACGGAAACTTCAGCTTGGGGCCGGCCCAGCGCAGACAGGTGCTGGCATCCTGGACCCATGTGGCCAGCGCCGCATAGTCGGCGGCCCCGGGCGGCCGCAAAACCAGCGAAGGAGCGCAGGGCGGTGATTGCGGGGAATCCATTGCGCCATTGTGCGGCAAGCCCGAGGCCTCGCGTTGCCCCGCCTGTACGGTGCGCCAGGCGGTAGTCCTTCAGCGGCCGTGCTTTACGCGGCACATTGAAGGCTGACGGCCTGCAGGGTCTTGCCGGTTTGAGGGTCGAACACCACGAGATTCACCTGGCGCTCATGGCCCTGGGTTGGGGCAATGCTGCGAAAGGCCAGTTTTTGCGGCCCGGTTCCACTGCTTTTGTATTCCCCGGCTTGGGTGTACTGGCGCACAACGAAGTCGTGTTGGAGAACCTCTCCAGCGTTTTCGCCGGCTTTCACTTTGGAGTTGTGCCCATGTTCAGTGACGGTCCAGTAGGCTGACCAGGACGGTGACACCTGCGGTGCGGGCATCGGGGTGACGCTGGCTTCAAACTGGTCCGGCCCGAGTTGCCTGAGCACGATGCTGGCGCGCGCGGGTTCCTTGCTGTCGGCAGGCCTGCCACCCCAGCGGGGCCAGTCTTTGCCGTTGAGTACGGCCTGCGGTGTATAGATGCTGCGCAGATTATTCCTGGACGCTATTTCGCGTTGCCGGCTGGTGTAGGCGGGCGCGGCAAAACGGTCAACCCAGCCGATGTAGTCCCAGTAGCCGACGTGAAAGGCCTGCACCACGGCCCCACTGCCTTTCAGCGACGAAGCCCATTTGTCAGCGGGCGGGCAGGAGCTGCAGCCCTCAGAGGTATACAGCTCAACGACCGGCGTGATGGTCGGCCCTGAGCTGATGGCGCAAGCGTTTTGTGCGGACAAGGCCCTGGACGTCAATGCCATCAGGACGATTGCGGTGATCAGCGGGGTATTGCGGCTGGAAGGCCGTGGGGGCGCGGTGTGCAGCATGAGGGTCTCCGTGGATTGCAGACCCCCATTGGTCGATGGACTTCGCCGGTTCTTACACCTGCCGGGCCCGGTTAATAAAAGAAAAGAAGGACGCGGCGCAACCGGTATTCAGGCACTCAAACCAGCGGCATGGTCTCCGAGTCTTTTTCCAGATGAGGAATGCCGCCATGCCGCTCAAGCCGGTCCTGGAGCTGGCCCATGTGGGCGGCCATGGTGTTGTCCGACTGCTCCAGCCGCGCCAGCAATGCCTGTTGCTGCTGCGAAAAGCGCTCGGCCAGCACAGTGGCGGCGGCGGCTTCCCGGTGCTGTGCGGCCAGGGCCTGCACCTCCAGGTAGCTCCGCAGTTCGGTAAAACGAGAGGCCTCGGCCTTGTCAGCCAGCTCACGCTGCGTGTTCAGCTCGCGTGCGTAGCGCCGGGTTTCCAGCAAGTTGGTGCTTTGCATGTAGAGCGTGGAGGCCAGAAACACCACCGTGGCAACCACCAGCAAGAGCAGCATCACGAAGCCCAGCGACACCTCCACGGTGGTAAAGCCCAGGCTGAGCATGCTCACACGGCTGAATTCATCGACATTGAGGGCCACAAAGCCCGCCAGCAGCAGCATGGCCACCACCAAAAAAATTGTGCGAGTCCGCATGTGTCTCTCCCCAGAAAATGTAAGAAATTGCTTTAAGCCAAGGGCCATTATCAGAAGCAAAACAGCGCTGGCGCTGTGGGACAATGCCGACCCTTAGCGTCAGTTTGTACTCGGCGCACAGACAACGGCTCTCCGCCAGGGCAGGCTGCATCGCCGGGCGGGCATTTGCCCCTTTATTGACCTTCTTTTGCTTCTTTTTCCGAGCTTTTTCGAACATCTCTTTCAATATGCAGAAAATCATCCGCCAGATCGCGGCAGAAATCAAAGTCCAGGAACACCAGATCAAGGCGGCCGTAGAGCTGCTTGACGGCGGCGCCACGGTTCCCTTCATCGCGCGCTACCGCAAGGAAGCCACCGGCGGGCTGGACGACATCCAGTTGCGCGAGCTGGAATACCGGCTGGGCTACCTGCGCGAGCTGGAAGAGCGACGCGAAGCCGTGCTCAAAAGCATTGAAGAGCAGGGCAAGCTCACGCCCGAGTTGCGTGCAGCCATCGAGTTTGCCGCCACCAAGCAAGACCTCGAAGATCTGTACCTGCCCTTCAAGCCCAGGCGGCGCACCAAGGGCCAGATTGCGCGTGAAGCCGGCATCGAGCCGCTGGCCGACAAGCTGTTTGCCGACCCGTCGCTGGTACCTGCCGACGAAGCCGCGGCCTTTGTGAAGGCCGAAAAGAACGAAAGCGGTGACGACTTCACCACTGTGCAAGCCGTGCTCGACGGCGTGCGCGACATCCTCAGTGAACGCTGGGCCGAAGATGCCGGTTTGGTGCAGTCGCTGCGCCACTGGCTCTGGAGCGAAGGGCTGTTCAGCTCCAAGCTGGTGACCGGCAAAGACGAGAACAACGCCGACAACAGCAAATTCCGTGACTACTTCGACTACGACGAGCCGATTGGCCGTGTGCCTTCGCACCGTGCGCTGGCGGTCTTTCGCGGCCGCGGGCTCGAGATTCTGGATGCCAAGCTGGTGTTGCCCGAGCAGGCCGAGCCCGGCAAGCCCAGCATCGCCGAAGGCAAGATCGCGCTGCACCTGGGCTGGAGCCACAAGGCACGCCCGGCGGATGATTTGATCCGCAAGGCCGTGGCCTGGACCTGGCGCGTCAAGCTCAGCCTTTCGCTCGAGCGCGACCTCTTTACCCGTTTGCGCGAAGAGGCCGAGAAAGTCGCCATCAAGGTGTTTGCCGACAACCTGCGCGACCTGCTGCTGGCGGCGCCCGCCGGCCCGCGCGTGGTGATGGGTCTGGACCCGGGCATTCGTACCGGCGTGAAGGTGGCCGTGGTCGACGCCACCGGCAAGCTGGTGGAGACCTCCACGGTCTACCCGCACGAGCCACGCAAGGACTGGGATGGCTCCCTGCACACGCTGGCCAGGCTGTGCGAAAAGCATGGCGTCAACCTGATCGCCATCGGCAATGGCACAGCCAGCCGCGAAACCGACAAGCTGGCAGCGGACCTGATCAAGGGAATGGCCAAAGTGGAACAGGCCATTGAAAAAGTCGTGGTCAGCGAGGCCGGTGCCTCCATTTATTCAGCCAGTGAATTCGCTTCGCAGGAAATGCCCGACGTGGACGTGAGCCTGCGCGGCGCGGCCAGCATTGCGCGCCGCCTGCAAGACCCCCTGGCCGAGCTCGTCAAGATCGACCCGAAATCGATCGGCGTTGGCCAGTACCAGCACGACGTGAACCAGAGCGACCTGGCGCGCAGCCTGGACACCGTGGTCGAAGACTGCGTGAACAGCGTCGGCGTAGACCTGAACACCGCCAGCGTGCCGCTGCTGGCGCGCGTGTCGGGCCTGTCGCAAACGGTGGCCAAGTCGGTGGTGCGCTGGCGTGATGCCAATGGCGCGTTTGCCAGCCGTGCCGATTTGCTCAAGGTGACCGGCCTGGGCGCCAAAACTTTTGAGCAGAGCGCGGGCTTCCTGCGCCTGCGCAGCAGCAGCAACCCCCTGGACATGACCGGCGTGCACCCCGAAACCTACCCGGTGGTTGAAAAGATCATGGCCCACACCGGCAAGCCGGTGGCCGAGCTCATGGGCCGGGCCGAAATGCTCAAGACCCTGAAGCCGGAGCTGTTTGCCAATGAGCAGTTCGGCGTGATCACCGTCAAGGACATCATTGCCGAACTTGAAAAGCCCGGCCGCGACCCGCGCCCCGACTTCAAGGTGGCGCGCTTTAACGACGGTGTGGAAGACATCAAGGATTTGAAGGAAGGCATGACGCTGGAAGGCACGGTCAGCAACGTGGCCGCCTTCGGCGCCTTTATCGACATCGGCGTGCACCAGGACGGCCTGGTGCATGTGAGCCAGCTTTCCAACAAGTTCGTGACCGACGCGCGTGAGGTCGTAAAAACCGGCGACATCGTCAAAGTGCGCGTCACCGAAGTCGATGTGGCGCGCAAGCGCATTGGACTCACCATGAAGCTCGACGCCGCACCGGCCCGCCGCGACGGCCCGCGTGACAACCGCTTTGAAAGCGCGCGGCCGCCGGGCGGGCAAAACCGCGGCGGCAACTATGGAAGCCGCCCAGGCGCACCACAACCGGCCGCCGCGACCGCCATGGAGTCGGCCTTCAGCAAGCTGGCGGCACTGAAGAAATAATTGTGCGCATGACGTCAGGTCGCCAGAAAGGCATGAATTGACCCATTTTTAGGGTTAAATCAGGCCCTGGCGCTTGACTGACGGGCGCAACCAGCTATCAAAATAATAGCAACCATCCACCTCCATGCAAGCCCTCCGCATTTACGCCGGCCCCAAGGCACGCCGGCATATCGAGCAAAACGGCCTCAAGCCGGCAGACATTGCCGTGGTACCCGGGGCGGCAGGCGGACCCAAGGGCTTGATCCTTGGCGCACTGGACCGCTTTATCTTTGGGGACTGGCTGGCGCAAAGCAGCCATCCGGTGGACCTGGTCGGTGCGTCCATAGGCGCATGGCGCATGGCCACGGCCTGCCTGGCCAACCCGGCGGCCGCATTTCAGCGCCTCGAAACCGATTACATCCACCAGCATTACGAACTCAAGCCCGGCCAGAAGCGCCCGACCGCCGATGCCGTCAGCGAGCAGTTCGGCCAGAGCCTGAAGGTTTTCTACGGGGGCAGGGTGCAGGAAGTGATTGGAAATCCCCGCTATCGGCTGCACATCGTCACCTCGCGTGGCCGCCACATGCTGGGCCGTGAGCACAAGGTGGCCACGCCGCTGGGCTACTTCGGTGCCTTCCTCACCAACAGCCTGCACCGCAAGGCCATGGGCGCGTGGCTGGAGCGCGTCGTGTTTTCCACCCGGAACGCCCCCTTGCCGTTTGCGACTGCCGACTACCGGACCCGCCAGGTGCCGATGGACGAAGCCAATTTTCAGCCGGCGCTTCAGGCCAGCTGTTCCATCCCTTTTGTGCTGCGCTCCGTGCGCAACATCCCCGGCGCGCCGCCCGGCGCCTACTGGGATGGGGGCATCACAGACTACCACCTGCACCTGAACTATCACCGCGGGGGCACGGCAGGGGAGGCGGGGTCATCGCCGGGATTGGTGCTGTACCCGCATTTCCAGAGAGCCGTGGTGCCAGGCTGGCTCGACAAGGGCCTGAAGTGGCGGCACGGTGCCACACATTTTCTGGACAACATGGTGCTGCTCGCCCCCAACCCGGAGTGGATCAAGACCTTGCCCGGCGGCAAGCTTCCGGACCGCGCGGACTTCATGCGCTATGGCGCTGACATCCAGGCACGCATACGCGCATGGTCGCTGGCGACATCGAAAGCCGGGCAGCTTGCCGAAGAATATGCCCGGTGGCTGGACCGCCCGGACATGAAGCTGGTCCATCATTTATGAACCGGCCGGAACGCGCGCCTGGATACGGTGTTCCGCCGGCGAGGCGCCCATAAAAAAAGCCGCATGGCGTGATTGACACGCCATGCGGCTTTTTGGGGTGCTCCCGAAGTGTTTTCGGGTTCAATTAATTTATAGCTGCAGCCTCAAAACACGTGTGCAATACCCGCGTACACCGACTTCGGGCTTTGGCCGACGGCTGAGAGCGCCAGGCCTGCCGAACTGCCGCCGCCGCCGCTGATGGTGTAGCCGGCGTTGGCCTGGTTGCTGATCCTGGTCGCGCCGCCGTAGATCGTGGTCCGCTTGGACAGTGGGTAGTCGTAGCGCAGGCCTATGGCCTTGGAATCCGCATTGGCCGTGGTCTTGTTCTTGAGCTGGCCGTAGGTGGCGATCAACTTGCCAACGCCGATGGGGGCCGATGCGCCGATCTGGTAGGCATCGAGCGCGGGCGCCCCGGTCGTGTCGCCGCGGCGGCGTACAAAGATGGCCGAAGGCTTGATGACCCCGAAATCGTAGGAGACGGCGACGTCGGTGTATTTATCGGTATTGCCAACTATGTAGATGGTTTTTTCCGTCAGGTAGCTGACTTGCGCCGCCAGCGTGCTGCTGCTGTAGCCGGCCGCGATATTGAGTACATTGCCGGTGGACTTGGGCTGGCCGCCCGCGCCGGTCGATTCGCCGAAGGCATAAAACACATTGGCCTTGAAGCCGTTCCAGGTCGGCGTGGTGTACTGGATGGAGTTGTCGCGGCGCGTGGTGGCGTCGGAGAGCGAGCCACCGTTGATGCCTACGCCCGGGCCCGCGTAATAGTTCAGGGCGCCGGACATCGTGAATCCGGCGGGGTCAAAAGCCGCCATGGTTCCAAAATGCGGCGTGTACTGGCGGCCAATATTGACGGCGCCGAAGTCACCACTCAAGCCCACGGTCGCCAGGCGCTGAAACATGTAATTGGCCCCAGTCGGCACGGTGCTGGTGGGGATGGTTGCAGTACCTGTGCCGGCGCCCGTGTCTGTTAAAAAGCCGGCCTCCAGCACGAAATTCGCCTTCAGGCCGCCGCCGAGGTCTTCCGTACCGCGAAACCCGAAACGCGAACCCATGGCTCCCCCGCTGGAGACGCGTGTCACATTGCCGTTGCCAGCAGACGCGACTTCCAAATAGGTATCAACCGCGCCATACAGCGTGACGGAGCTTTGGGCCTGAGCGGCGCAACTGGCAGCGGACAGCACGGAAAGTGCAAATAGTTTGGTCTTCATCAGGTCTCCTAATGTTGTTGATATAAGCGTGCTTATCGATTCGACGCCGCCCTACAGGTCCCATGCACTGTTGTTTGCGGACAGCAAACACCGCGTGAAATCGCTAATCACTGCATGAGGTTAATGGGGTTTTAGTTATAAAAAATAAGTAAATAGTCTCTTGCCAACAATGACATTTATGGTTATAAAAAGTAATTAAATGATTTTGCGACTGATTCTTCGGCCAGAACGCAGCCTGGCTGCTCGCTACTGATCTGGCGATATGGCCGAGCATTGGCATGTAGCCGAAGAAAACATGCCAGAGCGGGAAGCTCAATACGGCGGCAGGTAGCCATGCGGCAACCGCTGGTTCAATGTTTTAAAGATGTCCTCCCAAGGCGGCGTACTTCCCCGGCGATACCGAGCACCATCACGGTGATCCAGAGCTTGAAAATATCCAGATTGACAGCAATGGCCGAAGCGTATCGGCAAGGTAAAAGCGGCCGTAGGTCAGGTACCAGTTGCTGTCGAGCAGCCAGCTTCTGAGCGTGGCACAGTCGTGATTGGCCAGCGCGTGGACACCGATGACACCATCCCACATTTCGATCGACGACAACCAGATCGGTGCAGGTCCCGAGCAGCAGCTCGAACAAGGCTCAGAAAATTACACTACCGAATGGAGTTGTCGGCTCGGCCGTCTCAGTTATCGAAATTAATGCGTTCACGTTCGACGACGAGCGGACGTTTCATGACATGGGTCAGGATCGCGCCGACATATTCTCCGAGCAAGCCTATAAAAAACAGCTGTACCGATGCGAGAAAGAACACGCCTATCAGTACCGGTGCCGTGCCCATCGAAAACTGGTTCCAGAACAGCAGTTTGAGTAACAGATAGACGAGGGAGACCAGCAAGCTCAAGCCCGACAGCGCAAAACCGATCATCGTCGCGAGCCGTAACGGCACGCGCGAGTGAGAGGTAATGCCGAGCATCGCAATATCGTAGAGCGTATAGAAGTTGTTTTTGGTAATGCCCCGCAGGCGTCGCGGCTGGTTGTAGGGGATTTGCACCGCTTCGTAACCAACCTCGGAAACAAGGCCGCGCAAATAAGGATATGGATCGTCGATGCGTCGCAGTACCTCCAGTACCTTGTGGTCGTACAGGCCGAAGCCCGTGAAATTCTGGATCAGCTTGACGTCGGCGATCTTTGTGACGGTACGGTAATAAAGGCGGCGCAGCGAGAACATCAGCGAGGACTCTTCGGAGCTTGGTTTCACGCCGACAACAATTTTTTCACCGTCAAGCCAGTGCGCGACAAAATCTTTCATAAGTGCCGGCGGATCTTGCAGGTCTGCCACCAGCAGGATCGCAGCGTCGCCAGTCGCCTGCAGCAGTCCATAGTAGGGTGAGCGGATATGGCCGAAATTGCGCGCATTCAGGATGACCTTGACCTTCGGGTCGGCGGCTGCCAGTTTGCGTAGCAGCGCTTCGGTACGATCAGTCGAACAGTTATCGATAAACAGGTGTTCGTAACTGACGCCCTCGATTTCACCAAACACCGCGCGAGTCTGCGCATAGACCTCTTCGACGTTGTCCTCTTCGTTATAGCAAGGGGTGACTACTGTGATTTTTTTCATGGCATGGCGAAGACGAATTTCTGTTGCATCTTATAGGCGATCAATGCAAGCGGGAGCAGGACTATCGCGTTGGCGGCATAAAGATTGAGACCTGCCGCAAGCAAGAGTGCAACCCCACCCACATTAAGCCCGTAAATCAGGACATAAACCGCGGCAAAACGCACGAGCCTGCTGCGCGGCGCGCCGTCGAATACGAGTCGACCGGTGGTCTGAAAGTTAAACGCGATCCCGGCAACGGTCGCCAGTCCGATCGCTACGGGATATGGCATGCCAAGCAGGCTCAGAATTGCGAACAATCCGTAACCGAAACCGGTGTTGAGCAAGCCGACTATCAAAAAACGCAGAAATTTTGAAATTGGCAATTCAAGCAAACCTTGGAAGCTGGGCAGAACGTATTCTCCCCCCACCTGCGCTACATCGATTTTTCGAGCATGAGGCGGTAATCATCCATGTCGGCGATGCGTGGATTGGTCTTGTGGCAATGGTCAGCCAGCGCGCCGTCGATGATCCTGCCGAAACTCTGCGGCTGCACGCCCATTGCTGCGAGGCCGTCAGGCAACCCCAGCCGTGCGTTCATCTCACGAATGGCATCCGGAATGTCGGTGCCCGAAGCAAGGCCCATGGCACGCGCCATGCGGTCGAGGCGCCGGTCCTTCTGCACCGATTCGGCGGCCGCATTGAAGTCGACGACCACAGGCAGAAACATGGCATTCAGCGTGCCGTGGTGCAGGCGCGGGTCCACTCCGCCCAGGCTGTGGCTCAGCGAATGCACGCAGCCCAGTCCTTTCTGGAACGCCATGGCCCCTTGCATGGATGCGCTCATCAGGTTGAAGCGGGCATCCCGGTCACTGCCATCGCGCGTGGCCCGTTCGATATGGGCCCAGCCGCGTTCCAGGCCGTCCAGCGCGATGCCGTCGGCCGGCGGGTTGAAGGCGGCTGACATGAAGGTCTCCATGCAATGCGCAATCGCGTCCATGCCGGTGGCCGCTGTCAGTTTGGCCGGCAGGCCCAATGTGAGCTCCGGATCGCAAATCGCCGTTTTCGGCACCAGATGCCAGGAATGAAACCCAAGCTTGCGGTGGTCATCCACAATGATGATGGCCCCGCGGGCGACTTCGCTGCCGGTGCCGCTGGTGGTGGGTACGGCAATCAGCGGGGCCGCGCGGTCCGTGATTTTCAGTGAACCGCCTTCAATGGTGGCGTAGGTCGTGAGCGGGCCTTCATGGGTTGCGGCAATCGCCACGCCTTTGGCGCAATCAATGGCTGAGCCTCCACCGACCGCGATCAGGCCGTCGCAGCCGGCGGACTTGTACAGCGCGGCGGCTGCGCGAACGGCTGCCTCGGTGGGATTCGAAGGGGTTTGGTCAAACACCGTCACCTGCACACCGGGCAGCGCGTCAAGCGCTTTTTGCAAAATACCTGCAGCCTTGACACCGGGGTCGGTGACGATGAGCGGACGGGTGATGCCGACACGCTCACATTCCTGCTTGAGCAATTTGATCGCGCCGAATTCAAACTGGATCTGGGTGACGTAATAGATAAAGGCCATGG
Organism: Polaromonas sp. P1_F1; assembly: GCF_056405795.1. Classification (NCBI taxonomy): domain Bacteria; kingdom Pseudomonadati; phylum Pseudomonadota; class Betaproteobacteria; order Burkholderiales; family Comamonadaceae; genus Polaromonas; species Polaromonas sp. P1_F1. The sequence continues at coordinate 278,545 of NZ_JBFUBJ010000006.1, read as the reverse complement.
TTTTGCTGTCTTTCGCGTTGTACGATGCTGGGCGGTTTTCCCGTGCCGCTCATCTTGCCCCAATCGGTTGCCCCAATCGGCTTGGCCCTACTTTAATAGCTGGAGATGCCCATGAATTGCAAGCAAACCCTGATGCTGGTCACCTTGGCGATAGCGGCTCTTCAGGCCAGGGCCGAATGTCTGAGCGATGCGCAAGTCGGCGACCTGGCCGAAAATATCGCTGCCAGACAACCTGCGGCAAACCCGGAAGGTCTCAACGAAGCCGATGGCGCCTGTACCCGCGCCAAACTCAATGCGCTGCTGGAAAAACGCCACGGCAAAGTGGTCGGCTACAAGGCAGGCCTTACCAACCCGGCGGTACAAAAACGCTTCAACTACGACCAACCCGTGTGGGGCAAGCTGTATGAGGGCATGGTGCTGCCCGGCGGGTCCGTGGTCGATGCGGCTTTTGGCGCGCGTCCGCTTTTTGAGGCCGACATGCTGGTGCGTGTCAAAAGTGCAGCCATCAACCAGGCCCGGACACCCCTGGACGTGCTTGAAGCCGTTGACCAGATCATTCCCTTTATCGAATTGCCCGATCTGGTCGTTCAGGCACCACCCCGACTCAATGGCCCGGCGGTCAGTGCCATCAATGTCGGTGCCCGGTTCGGTGTGGCCGGCACGCCCCTGGCCGTGCCCGTGACAAGGGCAGAGCGCCACGCCATGCTGGTCATGCTGGAAAACATGACCGTGGTGCTTGCAGACGGCAGCGGTGCAGAACTGGGAAGAGGCAAGGGCAGCGACATCCTCGGTCATCCGCTCAACGCAGTCGTCTGGCTGGCCGGCGCCCTGGCCAAAGAAGGTCTTGCCATGAAGCCAGGCGATTTGATCAGCCTGGGCTCGTTTTCACCCCTGCTGCCCCCCAAGCCAGGGTTGACCGCCACAGCGGCTTACCAGGGACTGGCCGGAGCGCAGCCTGTGTCGGTAACATTCAAATAAATGCGCCGCACCTCCCCTGAAGACTTGCTGACTCCCGCGATGCGGAATGTACTCAGCCGCATGGCGCGGGCCAGGCGCCCACCGTTTCGTACGCTCCCCCCCGCAGGGGCCAAAGCGGCCTACGAGGCGGGTGCGGGCGTGCTGGAAATTCCCCGGCCGGCCCTGGCGCGGGTCGAAGACCTGCTCATTCCCGCCAGGGATGGCTACAGCCTGCCTGCGCGCCTCTACGCCTCCTTAAATGACCGCCTGCCGGTGCTGATTTACTTTCATGGCGGCGGCTTCACCATCGGAAGTGTGGCAACGCATGATGTGCTGTGCCGGCAGCTCAGCCATCTGTCAGGTTGCGCGGTGATTTCCGTGGATTACCGGTTGGCACCGGAGTACAAATTTCCTGTAGCTGCCCATGATGCCTGGGATGCCCTGCAGTGGCTGACGGCACGGTCAACCAGCCTCGGTCTTGACGAAACCCGTGTGGCGGTCGGCGGCGACAGCGCGGGCGGCACGCTGGCAACCATGTGCGCCATCCTGGCCCGCGATGCCGGTTTGCCGCTGGCGCTGCAGCTGCTGTTTTACCCCGGTTGCGCCGCCCACCAGGACACACCGTCGCACCGGCTATTTGCTGATGGCTTTGTGCTCGAGGAAGCTGACATCACCTGGTTTTTCAACCACTATGTGCGAAGCCCCGCCGACCGCGAGGACTGGCGCTTCGCGCCGCTCAATGCGCCGGATGTGGACGGTGTGGCCCCGGCCTGGCTGGGCCTGGCAGAGTGCGATCCCCTGGTCGACGAGGGGGTGATGTATGCCGACAAGCTGCGCGCGGCCGGCGTGCCGGTCGATCTGGAAATCTACCGCGGCGTCACGCACGAGTTCATCAAGATGGGGCGCATCATTCCCGAAGCACGGCAAGCCCATGCGGACGCGGCTCGGGCACTGCGCCAGGCATTCAATCTTCCGGACAACACGCCATGAAACGACAGGAATTCCGATTTTTTCACCCGCTGCGGGTTCGCTGGGCCGAAGTGGACATGCAAAAAATCGTGTTCAACGCGCATTACCTGATGTACTTCGACACCGCCATTACCGACTACTGGCGCGCGCTGGCGCTGCCGTACGAGGAAACCATGCACAAGATGGGCGGTGACTTGTACGTGAAAAAGGCCACACTGGAATACCATGGCTCGGCACGCTTTGATGACCGGATCGATGTAGCGCTCAAGTGCGCACGCATCGGCAATTCATCGATGACATTCACAGGCGCGATGTTCAGGGCCGATGAACTGCTCATCGCCTGCGAACTCATCTACGTGTTTGCCGATCCCCTGACCCAGACGTCCCGACCCGTGCCGGATGCGCTGCGCAATCTGCTCGTGGGCTTTGAGGCCGGTGAGGCCATGGTGGACATCAGGACGGGTGATTGGGCCGCCTTGGGCGCCGACGCGGCCAGGGTCCGCACGGCCGTGTTTGTGCAGGAGCAGGGCATTCCGATGGAGATGGCGTGCGACGAAGCGGACCACCCGGCCGTACACGCCGTGGCCTATAACGGGTTGGGAGAGGGCATTGCGACCGGGCGGCTGGTGCGGCAAGCAGATGGCACGGCGAAGATCGGGCGCATGGCAGTGCACAAGGCGCTGCGCGGAGCTCACCTTGGCCAAAATCTTTTGAACGCGTTGATGGACGCCGCCCGGGATCGCGGAGACCATGAGGTCATGCTGCATGCGCAGCGCAGTGCGGAGGGCTTTTACCGGCGCCTTGGCTTTGAGGCCCGGGGTGAGCCTTTCGAAGAAGCCGGCATCTCCCACGTTGAGATGGTCAGAGCACCGTAACGGCGTTGTTGGTGCATGCGGTCGCCTGTGCGTACGGCCTGTTTCAAACACTCAGAAAGCTGATCGATCTCATGACCCCCCAAAAAACCGGCCCCGATGCGCGGGGACATTCCACCGTCGCAGGTACGGTAGCCAAGCTGGAGCCTGCTGACTCACCTGGCGTGGACTCCACGGCGGCCCTGCCTGCAGAGGTGGCGCAGGGCGGCGGCTGGATCACCGTGCTTCTTGCTTTCATGATGTTTGTGACGCCGGCAATTGGCGTGCCTCATGAAGAAATGCTGCAGGACACGCTGAAATCCATGGTGGTGTCGTTTTCCGCGATCAGTGCCGGCCTGATTTTCTGCTGGCAGCAGCGCCACCGGCGGGAGCCCCTGCGTTGGCATGCCCTCATGTGGTTACCCCTGTCGCTCATGTTTTACGCCCTGGCAAGCATGCTGTGGTCGCATGCCTATCTCGGTGGCGTGGAGGCCATCCGGTGGTTCGTCTTCAGCCTGCTGCTATGGCTGGGGCTCAATACCCTGTCAAGGGACCGGTTGCCTCATTTGGCCCTGGGGATTCATGCGGGCGCCCTCGTGGCTTCGCTCTGGACCGCACTTCAGTTCTGGTTTGATTTCACTTATTTTCCGCAGGGTCCGAATCCGGCGTCCACTTTTGTCAACCGCAACTTTTTTGCCGAATTTGCGGTCTGCACCGTTCCCTTCTCCTTTTATCTATTGATGCGGGCACGGGACTCGCTGCAAATATCGCTGCTGTCCTTGACCAACGGCTTTGTCGTTGTGGCGCTCATGATGACAGGGACACGTGGGGCATTGATGGCGTTATGGCTGCTGCTGATCTTTCTGCTGCCGCTCATCGCCATGCGCTACCGCCGGCAACTGGCGATTTCTTCGTGGCACCTCGGCCAGAAATTGTTGGCATGCGGGCTTCTGGCGGCCACCGTCCTCGCTTTGGGTTTGATCCAGACCGGCAATCCGAAACTGACAGCAGAGGCCCGGGGCAACACGGCTTTCGAACGGGCCTTCAAGCGTACGGCAACAATTTCCGTCAATGACAGTTCCTTGGGCGTGCGCTTTGTGATGTGGAAAGCGACATCGCGGATCATCCAGGCCCATCCGCTAAGAGGCATTGGCGCTGGCGCCTGGGAAGTGGATATTCCGCTGTACCAGGCCGATGGCACGCAACTTGAAACCGACTATTACGTCCACAACGAGATCCTTCAGTTGCTGGCCGAATATGGCCTGGTGGGCTGGATGTTCCTGCTGGCCCTTCTTGGCTATCTCAGCATGGCCGCGTGGAAAACGCTCAGAAACCGGGGATTCGGGTGGTTGCAGGAGGCCCCGGAACGTGCGCTTGTCCTGTCCAGCTTGCTGGCGCTTTTGATCGTCAGCAATATCGGTTTTCCCTGGCGCATGGCCACTACCGACGCGATCTTTGCGCTGGCGCTGGGGTTCCTGACTGCTTCCGACGCCCGCCTGGGCGTTCAAGGCAAGTTTGCCGCCCAACAACTTTCCTGGAAGCCTGTGTACTCGAAGTTGCTGGGCATCACTTTAATGTTTTGCCTCGCGCTGGCGATCTATATATCGCAACAGGCCGCCGTGGCGGAAAGCAGGATCGTCAGGTCCGTCAGACTGGCACTAACCATCACGCAGTCCGGGGATGTCAACAACCCGCGCTGGAACGCCACCAAGCGGGAAATATTGGAGCTGGTCAAAGAAGGCACCCGCATCAATCCCCACTACCGCAAGCTGACGCCCATGGTGGCTGACGAACTGGCGCGCTGGGGCGACTGGCCAAACGCCGTCTGGATCTGGGAGTCTGTGGTGTCTTCGCGTCCGTACGTGGTGGCCTTGCTGACGAATATTGCCCGTGGGCATGCCCAGATGGGAGCCATGGACAAGGCTTTCGAATACCTGGAACGCAGCAAGAACCTCCAGCCGAAAGCGGCGTCAGTCCGATCGCTGGAAGTCGTCCTGCTGAGCCGGTCGGGGAGAACGGCAGAGGCCCAAAAGCTGACCAAACAATACCTGGCAGAAGGTATATATGACTATGACCTCCTGGATGCCGGGTGGATACTGGGTGTGAAAAACGGCGACTTGGATCTGGCCGTCCAGAGCATGGAACTGCGTAACAAAAGCTTTCCTGACCAGCAGGTCGACGGGCTGGTCAAACTGGGCTACCTCTATGCCATCCGGAAAAAAGATGACGCGAAGGCGTTGATGTTCTACAAGGCGGCCATGGCCGCATCACCCGAAAAAGACAAGGAAGCCACGCGTCAGCGCATTCCCCCCGACTACCGGTCCAGGCTCTGAGAAGCGGGTGCGGCTTTCTGCCATTGAACAGTGAACCGGTGCGAAACGGGATATGCCGGCTGATGGTGGTGGCTGGGCTCTTCAACTGACGGGCTCACGTACATATGCTCCTCGACCTGGACATCCCATCGCGTTGACAGATCGGCCGGATCTGCTGCTGCCAGCAGCACGGTGCTGCTCCGTGTGCCGTACGCATGGTCCGGAAAATCCACAAAGGCACTGGACAGAGCTTCTTCCAGCGCCAACGGCACGCCGGTGACCGGAAGGTCTTCGCGCGGCGCGCGCTGGCGATTACCCAGAGCCGACCACAGAGATGCCTGAAGCTCCGTTGCTTCCAGGCCTGAGCTCGTCTTCAGGGCGGCATGGAGGGAGCGTTTGAGTTCCAGGGTTTTGGGCCACGGCGTATCCAGTGCCGCATTGGACAACCCGTAAAGACCTGGTGACAGAACCTGAAGATGCAGGTTTGAAGCGCCAGACACCACGGCCGGCTTGTTTGTCACCCAGGCCCAGACGTTCCGCTGAAAATCGCCAACCACCAGGTTAAAGCCTGCGTAGTCCGCGCCTTCTTCTTCGAGAGCTGAAGCAAAACCTGCCGCATCATCGCGGCTTTCCAGCCAACGCGTCACCAGTTCCCCCCGCGAGCGGGCCCCGGCATCTGCGCGGGCTCCACGCACATTGGTGAGAAAAGCAATCCTGCCGCCCGGTGTCATGCCCATCCAGGTGCCGCCGGCACGCAAGTCACGGCCTGAAAGGACTTCTTGCCCCGAAGCGGTTCGCCAGCGGGCCAGCGGCAGCGTCGGCCGGTCCAGGAATTCATCGCGGTTGGCCGCAATCAGGAGCGGCCAGCGCTCCGATACGCCAATGGCAAACGCGATCAGGCACATGTCATGAGCCCCGCGCCCCTGTGCCGTGCATCAGATATCTTCCAGCAGCGGGTAGGGCAGGGGAAGCAGGCTCAGGGCTTCGCCTGTGGCGCTTCCCAGCGTCAACCGGCCGTCGCCGGCATCGGCGGCGGCAGAGGTCTGCATCGACACGATGGCGTCAAAGCCGCCAGCGGGATTGGCCGCCGCCGCGGCGACCAGCCCGCAAGGCTGCCCTGCATCGGAGGCGTGAAATATCTCCTGGCCTGTTGCCGGTGTTCCGGCGGTATGAACAAGGTATGCGCGCCGTTTGAGCGTGCCGCGGAACTGGCTGCGCGCAACGATTTCCTGGCCCGGGTAGCAACCCTTTTTGAAGTTCACCCCTCCGACGGATTCGTAATTCAGCATTTGCGGCACAAAGGCTTCAAAAATGGGTTGCGTGATCATCGCAATACCGGACTGCACGTCCAGCCAGTGCCACAAGGCGCTGTCGATGCGCGGGCCTTCGGGAGCGGGTGAAGCGGCAGGTACGCACAAAATCGCACGCGGCTGGCCCGCGCCGGGCTGCAAAAACACCATATTTGCATCACCAAAATCGGCTTTTGACCATACAGGGCGGGCGCCACCAGCTATCGAATCCATAGCGGCTCCGGTGACGCCATAGAGCGCGAATTCGGCACTGGCGTCGGTCAGTCTGGCCTTGGCACGCAGCACAAACATCGACAGGCGCTTGAGTATGGCAGGCAGGATGTCGCGGCTGCACAGCAGCAGCACGTCCTGCTGGCCGGCATCGCTGCTGCGCTTGAACACCACAAAACTGGCCTGCATCCGGCCCTTGGCATTGCAGAAAGCCGCCAGGCGCGCTTCGCCAGCCCCCATCAGGGCCACGTCCTGGGTCAGCTGGCCCTGCAAAAACGTGACGGCATCTTCACCGGAGGCACGGATGACACCCAGTTGCGCAAGTTCGGTGATGCCGGAAATCAGGTGAGCGGCAGAAGGCAGGGTCATGGGGCGTTCACATTCGATGAGGAGATGGGCTGAATTATCATAGGCTCGAGGTTTTGCGTTCTGTACAGAAAAGGTAGCTGGGTTGTGCGTCGTGTCTTTACAAGTCTGTTGATACTGGTATTTGCCGGCACCCTGCTGTTGTTTGGCGCGGGTTTGTGGTGGCTGCACGAGCCGATTCCCCTGCGGCTGGCCCCCGGCAGCCAGGTCGTAGACCTTGAAATCGAGCCCGGCACGCCCGCCAGCGGCGTGGCCGAGGTCATCGTGGCCAGCGGCGCCGATGTCCCGGCCCTGTTGCTCCATGCCTGGTTTCGCTTTTCGGGCCAGGCCCGGCTCATCAAGGCCGGCAGCTATGAATTGGTACCCGGCACCACGCCGCAAAAGCTGCTCGCCATGCTGGTGCGCGGCGATCAAGCCCTCAAAAGCGTCACCCTGGTAGAAGGCTGGACCTTCAACCAGGTGCGTGCAGCGCTACAAAAAGCAGAGCAGCTTGCGCCCGACACGCTTGGCCTGGCGCCCGAAATCATCATGCAAAAGCTGGGCAGGCCGGGTGTGCACCCCGAAGGCCGTTTCTTCCCCGACACCTACACCTACGCCAAGGGTTCCAGCGACCTGGCCGTGCTCAAGCGCGCAGCACGGGCCATGGACAAGCGGCTGGACGCTGCCTGGGTACTGCGAAGCCCGGACACACCGCTGAAAACCCCTGACGAGGCCCTGATCCTGGCCAGCATCGTCGAAAAGGAAACCGGCAAGCCGTCGGACCGGGCCCAGATCGGCGGCGTTTTCACCAACCGGCTGCGCCTGGGCATGCTGCTGCAGACCGACCCCACCGTGATTTACGGGCTCGGCGACAAGTTCGACGGCAATCTGCGAAAACGCGACCTGCTGGCCGATACGCCCTACAACACCTACACCCGCGCCGGGTTGCCGCCCACGCCGATCGCCATGCCGGGCAAGGCCGCCCTGCTGGCCGCCGTGCAGCCGGCACCGACCAAGGCCATTTATTTTGTGGCGCGCGGCGACGGTACCAGCCACTTCAGCAGCAGCCTGGACGAGCACAACCGCGCGGTGAACAAATATATAAGAGGCCAGTGAATATGACCCCCACGCTTTTCACTGCGTCTGCGACTTCGTGTAATGCGCGAGGCCTTGCAGGCCGCGGCTCGCGAGACGCTTCGCCTCTGTCGCCCGTCCAAGCCTGCGCAGGCAGGCTTGGAGCCGCGGGCTCCAGCCCCTCGGGGGCCGCTGTGCCTGCGGCCCGGCAAAGCCGGTTCCGCGGCCCCTGCTTGCACCACAACTTCGGCCACGCATTCGACCGAAAGGGATCATGAGCACCAGACCTCTCAGTGGCCTCTTCATCAGCTTCGAAGGCATAGACGGCGCCGGCAAGTCCACGCACATTGCCGGCCTGGCCGATGCCTTCAAGGCCGAGGGCAGGGCGGTGACGCTGACACGCGAACCGGGTGGTACGCCGCTGGCCGAAAAACTGCGTGCCATGGTGTTGAACGACGCCATGGAACCGCTGACAGAGGCGCTGCTGATCTTTGCCGCGCGGCGTGACCACATCGTCAATGTGATTGCGCCGGCGCTGCTGCGCGGTGACGTGGTGCTGTGCGACCGTTTTACCGACGCAACCTTTGCCTACCAGGGCGCAGGGCGCGGTTTTGACCTGAAGCTGCTCTCAACCCTGGAGCGTTGGGTGCAATCCGACGAAGGGCTGCTGGGCGACCCCGCGGGCAATTCACCCATGAAGCCCGAGGTGGAAACCGTGATCGAGCCGCATTTGACGGTGTGGTTTGACCTGGCGCCTGAAGAAGCGGCCCGGCGGCTGACCGGCGCGCGCCTGCCCGACAAATTCGAGGCTCAGCCGGTGGCGTTTTTCCGCCGCGTGGCGCAAGGCTACGCGGACCGGCAGAAAAATCACCCCGAACGTTTCGCCCGCATTGACGCATCGAAAAGCCGCGACGAAGTCTGGCAGGCCGTGCAGCAGGTGTTTATCGCCAAAGGCTGGTTGTCATGAGCGTTCTGGATACTTTGCCGGCGACGGCCGAATCCAGCAATCCGCGCCTGGCGCCGTGGCTCCAGGCGCAACTTGAAAGCCTGCTGGCCCAGCGCGGCCATGCGTGGCTCCTGAGCGGGCCCTCGGGTCTGGGGCAGTTTGAACTGGCGCTGGCGCTGGCGCGGGCCTGGCTTTGCGAAGAAGCAACGCCGCAGGGTGCCTGCGGACACTGCGGCAGTTGCCACGCGGTAGATGTACACACGCATGCGGACCTTTGCATGCTGATGCCCGAAACCCTGTCGCTGGCGCTCGGCTGGCCGCTCGACGAAAAGACGCAGGACGACCTGGACAGCAAGAAACGCAAGCCCAGCAAGGAAATCAAGGTCGATGCGGCGCGCGAAGCCGTGTCTTTCACCCAGTTCACACGGTCACGCGGCACCACCAAGGTGGTGCTGGTGTTCCCGGCCGAGCGCATGAACAACGTCACGGCCAACACCCTGCTCAAGACACTCGAAGAGCCTCCAGGAGCCGTCAAGTTCGTCCTGGCCACCGAGGCAGCGCACCAGTTGCTGCCCACCATCCGGAGCCGGTGCCTGGGCCACACCATGGTCTGGCCGGACTTCAGCCAGGCACTGGGCTGGCTCCAGCAGGAAATCACCCTGGCAGGTGACAGCGCCGGTAACACCAAAAAAGCCGCGGCAGCGCCAAAAGCCGCCGAATTGCAAACCTTGCTGGTGGCCGCGGGCGGGCGACCCGCCGACGCGCTGAGCTGGGCACAGAGCAATCCGCCCGCGGAAGCCGCCCAACATTGGCAGGCCCTGCCCAAAGCCATGGCGCGCGGCGACGTGAGCGCGCTGTCGGACTGGGCGCCAGCGCAGGCTGTGGATGCACTGCAAAAGCTTTGCCACGACGTACTGGCGGTGCGCATGGGCGCTGCGCCCCGGTTTTTTCACGCGGGCGACCTTCCGGCGGCCCTTCCCGCTGCGGCCGGCAAGACGGGTGGCGGGCTTTACGCCCTCGCAAGCTGGTCCAAAGAGCTGGCGGCCATTGCCCGCACGGTGGAACACCCCTACAACCCGGGCCTGATGCTTGAATCGCTGGTAAGCCGGGCCCGCACAGCGCTGAATGCGAAATAAACCCAAACCGTTTCTTTTATGCTGCAATTGCAGACGCCTTCGCAGGCAAACCGATAAACTAGCGCCATGAGCACACCACCGCCCGCCAGTTCGGCCGCCACCGCCCGCCCCAGCGTTGTCCAGCTGGCCATCAAGGAAAAAGCAGCGCTTTATGCCGCCTACATTCCCTTGTTCACGGAAGGCGGCGTTTTCATTCCGACTGCACGCGACTACAAGCTGGGCGACGACGTCTACGTCCTGCTGACGCTTCCCGAAGATACGCAGCGCTATCCGGTGGCCGGCAAAGTGGCCTGGGTCACACCCGCAAGGGCGGCCGGCAACCGCACGCAAGGCGTCGGCGTCCGGTTCCCGTCGGACGATAAATCCCGTCTCCTGAAGATCAAGATTGAAGAAATCCTCGGCGCCCACTTGGCGTCCGACCGCCCCACACAGACCATTTAGGCCCTGCTGGCCACGGCCGGCCACATCGGCAAGCGCCGTGGTTGCTATGGTATTTATAGCTGCTTGCGCAAGACCAATAAGGCTTGCAGCCTTTTTTGATACCTAACTTTGTACCGCGATGTTCACTGACTCCCATTGCCATTTGAGCTTTCCGGAGCTTCAGGCCCAATTGCCGCAAATCCGCCAGGCCATGCAGGCCGCCCAGGTTGACCGGGCGCTGTGCATCTGCACTACCCTGGAAGAGTTCGAAACTGTTCATGGATTGGCCACGGCCTACGACAATTTCTGGGCAACCGTCGGCGTGCATCCCGACAACGAAGATGTCCGGGAGCCCAGCCTGGACGACCTGCTGACACGCGCCAGCCTGCCCAAAGTGGTCGGCATTGGCGAGACCGGGCTCGACTATTACCGGCTGGGTGACCGGACCGTAGCGGACATGGAATGGCAGAGGGAGCGGTTTCGCGTGCACATCCGGGCAGCTCGCCAGACCGGCAAGCCCCTGGTGATTCATACCCGCAGTGCTTCCGACGACACCATCGCCTTGTTGAAGGAGGAGGGCGGTAGCGCTGGAGAAGCGGGCCGCGCCACTGGAGTTTTTCACTGCTTTACCGAAACCCAGGCGGTGGCTCGCGCTGCGCTTGACCTCGGGTTTTACATCTCTTTTTCCGGCATCCTGACCTTCAAGAACGCGGCGGATTTGCGGGAGGTGGCCCGATTTGTCCCCCTGGACCGCATGCTGATTGAGACCGACAGCCCCTACCTCGCACCCATGCCGTACCGCGGGAAAACCAATAATCCTTCGTATGTTCCCCTGGTGGCCAAGCAGATCGCGGAGCTCACCCAACAACCCATCCAGGCCATTGCAGAGGCCACAAGCCGCAATTTCGAGCAGCTTTTCAGCGGGGTTAAAGCATGAAAAATAACCTCATAAATTACTTTAAGAAAGCAATTATTGCCGTTGTTTTTTATGGGATTTCTTCGGCAAATGCAGGGTCGTACGATGATTTTTTCATCGCCGTCAAGCGTGACGATCCCCGCACTATTCAGGCACTGCTGCAGCGGGGTTTTGATCCCAACACACCTGACCCAAAAGGCGAGCGTGGGCTCTTTCTCGCGCTGAAGGAGCCATCGCTCAGAGTAGCGCAGGTATTGGTTGACTGGCCCAAGACCGACGTCAACACCCTCAACGACAAGGGCGAAAGCGCGCTCATGCTGGCTGCCCTCAAGAACCATCAGGCTCTGGCTGAGAAGCTGGTCAAACAGGGCGCCGACGTCAACAAGACCGGCTGGACGCCGCTGCATTACGCCGCCAGCGGCGGGCACCTGGGCATCATCAGCCTGCTGCTGGAAAATAGCGCCTATATTGATGCCGAGTCTCCCAACGGCACCACGCCGCTGATGATGGCCGCCATGTATGGCACCACGGAAGCAGTGCGTCTTCTCCTGGAGGAGGGCGCCGACCCGCAACTCAAAAACCAGCTGGGTTTGACAGCCTTGCAGTTTGCCGAGCAAGGCAACCGGCCTGACGCCGCAGCAGCGATCGTTGCAGCCATTCGCGCAAAAAGGCCTGCCGGAACCTGGTGAGTCGACCTGCCTGACACCAGATTTGATCTCAAGAGAGGTAGGGGAAAGTTGTGGTCCGATGTGGCGGCGCCGTCCGACTTGACGCAACCCACATAAGACATATGCTTTAAGCCACGTCTCTGATCCGGAGCGTGCAGGAGAAACTCATGACCTCTTTGAAATGCGCAATGGCGCTGTCCTTAACGGCCTTGGCCGCGCCAGCCATGGCGTGCTACACCGTTTATAACCCCAGCAACCAGATCCTTTATTCCGGTGAGGCGCCGCCCATAGACATGAGCTACCAGATCCACGAAAAGCTGCCCGCCGTCTTTCCCAGTGGCCATCTGATTTTTGACACGAGCAACAATTGCCCATCGATAGACGTACGCCGTGCCGTACCGCAACTCACTAATGTCGCGCTTGTATCGGCCGCACCCGCTCCCAGGCAAGCACGTCAGATGACGCGCGCCCAGCGCGAACGCGCGCTCGATTCCCAGACGAAATGAGCACGAGCAGTACGCCGCTTTAGTTTGAAGCAGGCTACGCAGCGAACTGCTGAAAAACATCACCCATTGAGGCGTGCGGTGCGCTTCACTTCGCAGGCCTCATGTGATCGGCGAGGCAAAGATACCTTTGCGGCACCCGTAATGTTCTACGATATGTATTATGTTAAGTAATAAATATGAGCGATCAGAGTGGTAGCCGCCTTTGGCTAAGCACGCTTTTCGCCCCATCCCTCTTCGACTTGCCTATCTAGCTATTGTTCGCCCATAGCCTTTGTTTCCACTCGCGACTGACTCACCATCGCCAGGAGTGAATCGATGTCTGCGGGTTTCACCACATGATGGTCAAAACCCGCTTGTTGGGAGCGCAACCGGCTTTCGGCTTCGCCGTAGCCGGTCAAGGCAATCAGCAGCGTTGTTTTCGATTCCGGGCGGCTGCGCAGCTGGCGAGCAACTTCAAAACCGTCCAGGCCGGGCAAACCGATGTCGAGGATGACCACGTCCGGCACGAATTCCTGGGCGATATTGAGCGCTGACGCGCCATCATTCGCGATCCTCACGTTAAAACCTTCCAGTTCCAGCAACACTTGCAGCGTTTCTGCGGAAGCGGATAAATCGTCGACGACAAGGATTTTCCGGGGAACAGTGGCCGCCGGTTTGGCGGCCGCCGGCGCAGCCGCCACAGGAAGACCGACATCGTTGTCTGAAATCCTCGCCGGAAAATAAAGGGATATCCGGCTTCCCATGCCTTTGCCTTCGCTATAAGCCTCTACTTTGCCGTTGTGCAACTCGACCAAATGCTTGACCAGTGTCAAGCCGATACCCAGGCCGCCTTGCGCGCGGTCCAGAGCCTGATCGCCCTGGGCAAAGAGGTCGAATACATGCGGCAGGAATTCGGGCTCAATGCCCTGGCCGTTGTCTGATACGAACAGGGTGACGCCCTCCTCCTGCAGCGAAGCGTTCAGCTCGATCTTTCCATGCTGATCCGTGAACTTGGAGGCATTGTTCAGCAGGTTGGAAAGTACTTGCGACAAGCGCACCAAATCGCCCTGGAGCACCACGGCTTCAGCTGGAAGACGGACAGTCAATTCCTGATTCCTGGCTGCCAGCAGCGGGCTGCTGGCCTCCACTGCATGCTCGCACAATGTCGAGAGCAGGACCGGCTCCATGTGAACCGTCACCTTGCCCCTGACGATCCGCGAGACGTCCAGAAGATCATCGATCATTCGTGACATGTGATCGACCTGCCGTGCAATGACATCACGCGCCCATGCAACTTTCGGGTTGACCACATGGGAACTGTGAATGATGTGCACTGCGTTCCTGATCGGAGCCAGCGGATTCCTGAGCTCGTGCGCCAGCATGGCAAGGAACTCGTTCTTGCGGCGATCCGCTTCCTGAACCAGCGTATAGAGTCTGGCGTTTTCCATTGCAATAGAGGCACGGCCCACCACCTCGCTGAGCAGGGCGGCGTCCGCCTGCGCAAAACCGCCGGCCTTGCCGAACAGGATGAGTGCGCCCAGCATCTGCTCACGCGCGACCAGCGGACAAATAGCCATCTCCTCATGGTCCGCCGGCAGCTCCGGCCAGGCAGGCTGCGGGGCTGCCGCGGAGGCCGTCGACGCCGCGCACAATTCCGTTGCGGGCAGAAACGCTATCTTCCGCGAGAGCATGGCGCTGCGGACCGTCGCCGCCATGGAGGCGCTCAACTCGCGATGGCATTCGAGTACGACAGGGCCCGCGGAGGGATCCGGGCCACCCGCAATCTTGAGGCAGCGACAGTGCAGTTCGCCATGGCTGTCCAGCAAGGCGACGGCCGCCATGGCGCCAAGGTCCGGTACGGCGATATCCGCCAGCGCTTGGGCAGTGGCATCGATATTAAGGGACATGGACAGGCGTTGGCTGGCATCCGACAGGAAGGCGGCGCGCCGCGTGGCATCCTCTGCAGCGGTGCGTGCCGCCTCGGACCGCGCCAGCGCCTCGCGCTCGACGGCCTGTTGCTGAAGCTGCCGGTTCATGCGGTGCAGGTCGACGAAAACCTTGACCTTGGAGCGCAACACCCCAGGCACGACGGGCGACGAGATGTAGTCCACCGCGCCCAGCGCGTAACCCTTGGCGGCCTGTTCCTCGTCCACATAGGCCGTGATGAAAACAATGGGCGTTTGCGCTGTCTTCTTGTACTGCCGGATCATGCTGGCGGTCTCCAGCCCGTCGAGGTCGGGCATGTTGACGTCCAGCAGGATGACCGCAAACTCCATCTGCAGGATGAGGCGCAGAGCCTCCCGGCCCGAGCGGGCGCTGACGATGTTTTGCCCCAGTTCTTCCAGGATGCTGTTCATGACAACATGCTTCTCCGGCAGGTCGTCGACGATCAGGATGTTGACCAGGTCCGGATTCAGCATGTTTGCCGGCTCCTGCGGCATGAGGACGGCACTCACCGGGGCAACCAGGCACGCAGCACGGCCAGCAGGTTTTCCGTATTGACGGGCTTGGAGAGGTAGTCCCAGGCGCCGGCCTCTATGCATTTCTCGCGGTCTCCCTTCATGGCTTTGGCCGTGACCGCGATCATGGGCAAGGTCTTGCCGGCCGGCAGCTTGCGAATCTCCTGCATGGTGACCAGCCCGTCCATCACCGGCATCATGATGTCCATCAGTACCACGCTGAGCTGCGGATCGGAGGCAACTTTGGCAATGGCGTCGTGGCCGTTGTCAGCCCAGACGATGTCCATGCCCTCCCCCTCCAGCACGGTGGCCAGAGCGAAGATATTGCGCATGTCATCGTCGACGATCAGTACCCTTTTTCCCGCGAGTGACTTGTTGGCATCGTGGAAGTTTCGCAAGGTGCTGCGCTGCCTGTCCGTCATGCGCGCCTCGCTTACATGCAGGGCATGCAGGGCCAGGTCTATCACCCGGGGGACAGACCTGGCTTCGCGGAAAAAATAGCCGTCGTGTGACTGCCAAGCAGGCTGAAGCTGCGCATCGATCATGCCTTCACGCCAGACCACCATCTGCAGCGGCCCGAGCACCGAGGTTGCGGGCGAGGCATTTCGCAAGCGGTCGAACCCGTTCGCCAGTGACGCCTCATCAATCACGGCGCATTCGAAGCGAGCGAAGTCCTCGGGTTTGACGTCCGCCAGTGACGGCACCGCGAGGCACTGAACATGGCTGCCGCCCAGCAGGCCGGTGACCTCGGCACGCAACGCTTCGTCCATCAGGGCAACAACCACGTGCCGCACCGGGCGCGACACATAACGGTGCAGCTGATCCAGCATTTCGTCGAGAACTTCCTTGGCTGGAATCGGTTTCTCGATGAATGCCATGGCGCCGGATCGATAGGCGCGCTCCTTGGAATCGTCGGTGGATATCACGCAAACCGGAATGTGCCTGACGCTGAAGTCCTGCTTGATGCGCTCGAGCACGCGCCAGCCCTCCATGTCGGGAAGATGCATGTCCAGCGTGATGGCCGAAGGCTTGAACTCGGCGGCAAGCGTGAGGGCGCGGGCCCCCAGCGACGTCACCAGGCCCTTGAACCCCTTGGCCCTTGCGGCATCAAGCAAAAAGCTGGCAAAGGCCAGGTCGTTCTCCACAATCAGGAGCACAAAGTCGCCAGGCTGGATGGTGTGCCGGTCATCCGCAGCCTCATTGGCCGCAGAGTGCGTGTCCAGAGACAGAACGGAATCATCGAAGGCGACTTCCATCTTCTCGAAACCCAGGCGGCTGATCGGCGCGGCCGGCTCGAAGCGCTGCTCGGCGCTGCTGCCCTGTTTGCGCGCTACGCGCGTCGAAGCGTAGACCAGCGGCAGGTAGAGCACAAAGCTGCTGCCTTCTCCCGGCGCGCTGGACAGGCGTATTTCGCCGCCCAGCAGGCGCGAGAGTTCGCGACTGATGGCCAAACCCAGACCGGTACCGCCGTACTTGCGGCTGGTACTGCCGTCAGCCTGCTGGAAGGCTTCAAAGATGATCTGCTGCTTGTCGGCGGAAATACCGATACCTGTGTCAGTGACGGAAAACGCCAGCACCTGCTGCGCGCGGTTGAGTTCCTCGTTGTCCGGACTCCAGCCGGTAAAGGCTTCTTCTATCGCCAGGGCCACATGACCCTGGTGCGTAAATTTGAAGGCGTTCGACAACAGGTTTTTGAGAATTTGCTGCAGGCGCTTGACGTCGGTCACCATGGAAACCGGCAACTGCAGCCCGGTAGTGATCAGGAAATCCACATTCTTGGCTTCGGCCACATGGCGGAAAGTGCGCTCGACGTACATCTGCAGATCGGACAGCCGCAGCTCGTTCACGTCCACCACCACCGTGCCCGACTCGATTTTCGACAAGTCCAGGATATCGTTGATCAGCATCAACAGGTCGTTGCCGGAGGAATGAATGGTCTTGGAAAACTCCACCTGCTTGTTGGTCAGGTTGCCTTCCGAGTTCTTGCACAGCTGATCGGACAGGATCAGCAGGCTGTTCAGCGGTGTGCGCAACTCATGCGACATATTGGCCAGAAACTCCGACTTGTACTTGGACGTGAGCGAAAGCTGCTTGGCCTTTTCTTCCAGTGCCTGCCGGGCTTGTTCGACCTCCTGGTTCTTGCGCTCCACCTCGTCGTTCTGCTGGACCAGCAGATGGGCCTTTTCCTGCAGTTCCTCGTTGGTCTGCTGCAGTTCTTCCTGCCGGCTTTGCAGCTCCTGCGCCAGGGACTGCGACTGGGTCAGCAAGTCCTCGGTGCGCATATTCGCTTCAATCGTGTTGATCACGATGCCGATACTCTCAGTGAGCTGGTCCAGGAAAGCCTGGTGGGTTGGGTTGAATCGCTCGACCGAGGCGAGTTCCACCACACCGCGGACCTGGCCTTCGAAGATGATGGGCAGCACCAGGATGTCCATAGGCGCCACTTCGGTGAGGCCGGACGATATCTTGAGGCCCTGCGGTAGCGAGGACGTCAACAAGATCTTTTGTTTGTCGAAAGCGCACTGGCCTATCAGGCCCTGGCCCAAGTCGATTTCCTTGCCGTAAGCGCCCTGCCCTTCGGAGGCGTAGCTGGCCATGAGACGCAGGCGCGGCCTCTCTTGCGTGTAGCTCAGCACATAAAACTCCGCCTGCTGCGCGCCAACCACCGGTGCCAGCTCCGAGAGAATCAGATGCCCCACGGCCACCAGGTCTTTCTGGCCCTGCAGCATCCGGCTGAATTTGGCGAGATTGGTTTTGAGCCAGTCCTGCTCGGTATTGACCTGGGTCGTGTCCTTGAGGTTGCGGATCATTTCATTGATCGTGTCTTTCAGCGCCGCCACCTCACCGAGCGCCTCGACCGTGATGGACCGCGTCAAGTCACCTTGCGTCACGGCAGTGGCCACCTCGGCAATGGCGCGCACCTGGGTCGTCAGGTTGGCAGCCAGCTGGTTCACGTTCTCCGTCAGGCCTTTCCAGGTGCCGGCGGCTCCGGGCACCTTGGCCTGCCCGCCCAGCTTGCCTTCCACGCCGACCTCGCGCGCCACCGTGGTTACCTGATCGGCGAAGGTGGCCAGGGTGTCAGTCATGCCGTTGATGGTGTCGGCCAGCGCGGCGATCTCGCCCTTGGCTTCCACGGTCAGCTTGCGCTCCAGGTCGCCGTTGGCCACGGCCGTCACCACGCGCGCAATGCCTCGCACCTGGCTGGTCAGATTGCCAGCCATGAAGTTCACGTTGTCAGTCAAATCCTTCCAGGTACCGGCCACGCCCTGCACGTCAGCCTGGCCGCCCAGTTTGCCTTCGGTGCCTACTTCTCGTGCCACCCGCGTCACTTCGGACGCAAACGAGCGAAGCTGATCCACCATGGTGTTGATGGTGTTCTTGAGTTCGAGGATTTCACCCTTCACGTCCACCGTGATCTTCTTGGAAAGGTCACCGGCAGCCACAGCTTTGGTCACGTCGGCGATGTTGCGCACCTGTGATGTCAGGTTACCGGCCATGAAGTTCACGTTGTCGGTCAGATCCTTCCAGGTACCGGCCACACCTTGCACATCGGCCTGCCCGCCCAGCTTGCCTTCGGTACCCACCTCGCGCGCCACCCGCGTCACTTCAGAGGCAAATGACCGCAGCTGATCCACCATGGTGTTGATGGTGTTCTTTAACTCGAGGATCTCGCCCTTCACGTCCACCGTGATCTTCTTGGACAAGTCACCGGCTGCCACGGCCGTTGTCACCTCGGCAATGTTGCGCACCTGCGCCGTCAGGTTGGAGCCCATGGAGTTGACCGAATCGGTCAAATCTTTCCACGTACCGGCTACACCTTGCACATCGGCCTGCCCGCCCAGCTTGCCTTCGGTACCCACCTCGCGCGCCACACGCGTCACCTCGGCCGAGAAGGTTCCGAGCTGCTCCACCATCTTGTTGATGATCATGGCCGTACGCAGGAACTCGCCTTCCAGCGCCTTGCCTTCTGCTTCGAGGGCCATGCTCTTGGAGAGATCGCCCTGGGCGACGGCACCAATCACACGCGCCACTTCGCTGGTCGGATGAACCAGATCCGCTATCAGGGAATTGATGGACTCGGCAGAGTCGCGCCAGAAGCCGGAGGCATCGGGCACGAATGCGCGCTCTTTCAAGCGGCCCTCCTTTCCGACCACCCGGCTCAATCGCTCCAGTTCTCGCGCCATCCGGACGTTCTCGGAAACGACATCGTTAAATGCATCTGCAACCTTGCCCGGTACACCCGTCCAGTCCTGCGGCAACGACGCATGCACATCGCCCTTCTTAAGGTCGGTCAACGCTGCGAGAATAATTTTTGTCTGGTCCGCTGCCGTATCGGCGTCATCAAGCACGGTGTTAATCGCGACAGCGTTTTCCAGCCAGAAGCCGGATAGTTTTTCTTCCGGCAGACGGCGACTCACTCGCGCAGCAGAGCGGGATTTGGTAGCAAGTCCCTTGCAGCGGCTGGTGGTCGCCGCCGTCATAGCCGACAGCTGATTGAATTCAGCGGCGATCTTTCCGTAGACGCCCTCCCATTCCGTCGGGAGTGTGACTGCGAGTTCGCCCCGCCGTAGCGCGCTGAGGGATTTGAGAATGAACTTGAGTTCGGTGTCGCGCTCCACCACGGCCAGCTTGGCTAGTGCCTCCATATCATTCATCCTGTATTGAAGGTAACGTTTTGTAGAAACGGCTGACGAGATTACTCGCGAACATTCAGAATGACAACACAAAGCCCTCACTATTTACCGAAGGGCGCGGCAATTTGCAGCATGCCTGTCACAACCTTTCATCTGTAGGTTTTGGCTTACATACCACTCCCTTCTAACGCTGTATATTTTGAAGTTACGCCTTGAAAATATCGCAGCAAGATGTATTCAAAAAACGGCGCGGCCCTGCAGCCAACCCTGCAGTTTTCTGGAGCATTTTCGACGGCACCATCACCATGAATGTTCAATTCCACAGCACATCAATCCAGGAAACGGCATTGGAAAGATGCGTGACGGAGGCGGCGCAATACGCACTCTTGCGGCGGCTCGCGCCTGTGATCCGTCACAATATGGCGGGAACGCTGCAGCCGATTGCCATGGTTGCGGCCATGCTGGAAAGGCGACTCCAAAAAGCAGACACAGATCCGGAAACGCTGCTGCGAAATGCACGCGACATCGTGACGTTGTCCAAAGAGGCGGGTGCATCCTGTGTTGAGTTGATGGGCTGGCTTGCCCCTCGGGAAAACAAGTCAGTCAAAGCTGGAAAAGGCATTGCGGAGTGTCTGGGCATGGTGGCAACCCAGCTCTCGTTCAAGGGCATTTCCATTGTCGACAACACCAGCCAAGCCGATGTCGAGCTGTCCCAGTCGGCGCTGCGCAATGTGTTAACGGCCGCGATCATTACCCTGACCGACACGGCCACCGGACCCAGGGCACTGCTCATGGAAACTGAATTCACCGATGGTTTCTTTTCCGTTCAGGCTTCATTGAATGAGCCGAATGCGTCCACGCCTGCGCGGGTGCCTGAGAAGTCGTCGTATCGGCAACTTGAATGGCATGACCTGGAAGCATTGGCGCTGCGGGAAGCCGTGCGCCTGACCCGTACGGAAAATCGGATCGCGCTGCTATTTGAAACATCCCCAACAACGCCGGACAGGCTGGCCGAAGCGGTACAAGCCTGACCAAATCCTTTTGGGCTCCCGTTCCCTCCCTTCCTCCTTCTTTCGGCGATAAATGTAGGACGATGGAGCGTATGGCCCAATTGCCTGTTTTTCACTGACACACTGAGACCATGAGCAACATTCAAACCCTCGTGGTCACCTGTTGCCTGGCATTGGGCACATACCTGCTGCCGGCTGCCGCGCAAGCACAGCAAGCTCCCGCTGTTTCGGCGGAACCCCACGCCGCAGCCCTGCTGGAAAAGCACATGGCATTGGCAGGGCAGCTAGCGCAGAACGCCTACCACAGGCCGCTTTTTCTGGAGTCTTCAGAAGGTACCAACACGGTCAGTGGAAGTGCATACGCTGTACTGAATTCCCCTTTCAATACGGTTAGCGCCACGTTCAAAAGTCCCAATCGCTGGTGCGAAATGCTGATGCTCCACATCAACACCAAATACTGCCACGCCAGTTCGGACAGCAGCCCCAGCACTCTGAAAATGAACATCGGCAAAAAAACCGCCCAGCAGCTGGAAGACGCATTCGTGTTGCAATTCAACTATCGGCTGGTTGCCAGCTCTTCCGACTATCTGGGTGCCCAACTCAACGCCGACAAAGGTCCGCTGGGAACCAGCAATTACCGAATCGAACTGCAGGCGGTTCCACTGCCTGGTGGAAAAACCTTTATTCATTTGGGTTATTCCTATGGCTACGGCATCACCAGCCGCCTGGCCATGCAGGGCTACCTTGCCACCGTGGGCAGTGGAAAAGTGGGATTCACTCCAATACGGCAAGACCAGAACATGACGCATGTAGGCGGAATGCGTGGAGCGGTAGAGCGCAACACCATGCGTTACTACCTGGCGATTGAAGCCTACCTCGCCGCTGTGGACAAACCAGCCGCGCAGCAACTTGAAGCGCGCATGCTGTATTGGTTTGATGCCACGGAGCAGTACGCGCGGCAGCTTCATGAGGTAGACAAGAACACTTATCTCACCATGAAAAGGGCTGAATACCAGCGGCAGCAGGCCGCCCTGTAGGCTGTGCCGACGAGTGCCCGCACAGCCAGAGCTATGGTTAAACCGCCTGCGGTGGCACGTTGGTCGCCGGCTCGCGAATCGGTAGCGTCGGCTCCGGCGGTGGATCATTGACCTCCGGGGGCGTGCCAGGCGCAGGAGGAATAATCACCGGCGGCACCTCGGTGGGAATATGGATGCCCGGGGTGCCGGGACTGGGTTCCGGAACGGGAACATGAAGTCGCATTGGATGCTCCGGGGCCAGGGAGTTATCTGATCCAGCGTGGCAAGTGCGAACCGGCGCGGCGACGCAACTGTGATCGCAGCACGATCATGGCCAAGGCGCCGGCGGCGGCGGCCATCAATGCCGAACGGCACGGGTATTCCGCGACCTGGGTCCGAATAGAACCCATAAGGGGGGCTCGCTTGTCGTTGGCCCGAGCTACCAGCGGTCGGGTCGCTTGGTTGTCGGACGAAAAACCGCCTGTTCCATGGGCTTGCTCCGCCAATACCGCCTCTTCGGCGGACGGAAAAATATCTTCTGACAGCTTGCGTGGACCTGCACCGGAACGGTAAACAGCGTCCTCTGTGGACTGGCCCGTTAACACTGCGGATTCGTTCATGCTGTCCTCCTTCAGGCTCGCTGGAGCGCGGATTCGTCATTCGCAACCTGGTCCAGTTTTTGGCTTTGAGTCACGCAGTAAGCAAGCAGGCAGTCAATTTCAGTCGATTTATCAAATACCGCATCGACACCCAACTCCGCACAGCGCCTGCGCATCTCGGGTGTTGCGTAGTTACTGAATACCACTATTTTTTGAAGCGGCCTGCGGGCGCGGCAAGCCTGCAACACCCCGAGACCGCTTCCTTTCTTGAGAAAGAGGTCGACGATGGCCAGATCCCATTGCGCGTCATTGCGCGTCAACCACTCTGCCCCCTGCTCTTCAGTATCAGACGTGCCAACCGCTTCTACCGGAGCGAGTTCTTCCAGCGTACTGATCAGGTTTTCGCGGATGGTCGGGTTGTCCTCTACGACATAGGTTTTCATTTTTGGCAACGTCATCGGCGTATCCCCGTCTGTAACTGGGCCTGGATGTCTTTCATGGCTGCAAATTTAAGCGAAGCGTCTTCCGGTTTCTGCCGGAGGGACGAGCATGCCCGTGTAGGAGAAAAGGCCAGCGCGCCGCCAAGGCGCCTGAAACCTGACGTCTACATGAACACTTTGCACACGCTAAAACGGTAAGCCATGTCTTACGCAAGGAGAAGAAAGGCCTTACAGGGTGCACCGGCATCCGGCTACCGAATATGGATCTGCCGGCCCGTATGGTCTATGCACCAGACAACGACACCGGGACACAACCGGTGGAGCGCAAACCACACGGGGAATCACCATGAAACTGATGGGCGGACTTTTGGCAGGCATGGCAGCAGGATTGCTCACCGCCTGGCGAATTCATGCAAGCCCCCGGGATATCGACCTCGTCCATGCATTTCTCACCGCACTGGTCTGCGCAGCAAGCCTGTTTTTGTGTTCAATGCTGTTGCCCGATGGCCTTGCTGACGCATTTCAGGAACTCATGGGCTGGTGCCTGGCCGGCACCGTTGCCGCACTGGCACTGCTGGCCTGCGTGAAGGGGCTGGAAGGTTTGCTCGATACGTGACGGCCATATTGCGCCGGCCAAACCGCCGGCCCGCCTGCTACCAAAAGCCCCAGGCGCACCCTCCTTTCACCCGCCCCTGACGCCATCTTTTAAGAAGAAAGACTTTTCATGCCGCCATCCAAGCGCAACGCTATCAACCCTGGCCGAAATGCGGAAGGTGCAAAAGACAAAAAGTCGCAGCTTGAGGGGTTCTCCACCGGCCCGGCCGCGGCCCTGACCACCAACCAGGGCCTGCAGATTCCGGACAACCATAACTCGCTGAAGGCGGGCGTGCGTGGCCCTACCCTGCTGGAGGATTTCATCCTTCGCGAAAAAATCACCCATTTCGACCACGAACGCATTCCGGAACGCGCTGTCCATGCACGAGGCTCCGCTGCACATGGGTACTTCAAACCCTACAAGTCGATGGTCCAATACACCAGCGCCGCCTTTCTCCAGGACCCGGACGTGGAAACGCCGGTATTTGTGCGGTTTTCTACCGTGGCCGGCTCCAGGGGCTCGGCGGATACTGTGCGTGACGTGCGCGGGTTTGCCGTGAAGTTTTACACCTCCGAGGGAAATTACGACCTCGTCGGCAACAACATTCCCGTTTTCTTTATCCAGGATGCCATCAAGTTTCCGGACCTGATCCATGCAGTCAAGCCGGAGCCGCACCATGAAATGCCCCAGGCGGCCAGTGCCCACGACACCTTCTGGGATTTTGCTTCGCTGATGCCCGAAACCACACACATGCTGATGTGGGCCATGTCAGACCGCGCCATACCGCGCAGCCTCCGCATGATGGAGGGCTTCGGTGTCCATGCATTTCGTTTTATCAATGCCCGTGGCGATTCGCACTTTGTGAAGTTTCACTGGAAACCCAAGCTCGGCGTTCACGGACTGGCATGGGATGAAGCCCAGAAGATTGCCGGCAAAGACGCTGACTTTCACCGGCGCGACCTGTGGGAGGCCATCGAAAGCGGCAATTTTCCCGAATGGGAGCTGGGCGTTCAAATCGTGGACGAAGGCAAGGAGGACGAGCTGGGGTTCGACATCCTGGACCCGACCAAACTGATCCCGGAAGAACAGGTGCCCGTGCAGATCATCGGGAAGATGGTGTTGAACCGTAATCCCGACAATTTCTTTGCTGAAACCGAGCAGGTGGCATTCCACCCTGGCCACCTGGTGCCGGGCATCGATTTTTCCAATGACCCGCTGCTGCAGGGCCGCCTTTTTTCCTACACGGACACGCAGCTGTCACGCCTGGGCGGCGCCAATTTCCACGAGATTCCGATCAACCGCGCCGTCTGCCCGATGCACAACTTCCAGCGGGACGGCATGCACCGCCAGGCGATCAGCAAAGGACGGGTAGCGTATGAGCCCAATACGCTGGGCAATGGGACAGAGTTCAGGATCGATGGCGGAGCGCATGGCTTCCAGTCATACCCAGACCAGGTAGAGCCACCCAAAATCAGGCGCCGCAGCCCTTCATTCGACGACCATTTCTCCCAGGCGGCACTGTTCTGGAACAGCCAGAGCGCGGTGGAAAAAGACCATATCGTTGCGGCATTCCGGTTTGAGCTCTCCAAGGTGGAGGTCCCTGAAATCCGCCAGCGCATGGTGGACAACCTGGCCCATGTGGACCTGAAACTGGCAACCCGTGTGGCAACCCCGCTGGGCATCAATCCGCCGGATCCCAAGGCCGCATCCGGCAGGCTGGGTTTCCGGGACTACCGCATCACCAGCAAGATCGAGGAAGACCCGGCATTGCGCATGGTGGGCCGCACCGGCGGCAGCGTCAAGACACGCAAAGTGGCCATCCTGGTAGCGGACGGCGTCGAAGCCGCAGCCCTCAAGCGCATCCAGCAAGACCTCCTGGACGCTGGTGCGCTGTGCAAACTCGTCGCGCCACACCTCGGCACAGTCAGCACTTCGTCCGGCCGGCAGCTTGCGGTGGACCATACTTTCACGAATATGCCCTCCGTGATGTTCGACGCAGTGCTGATCCCCGGGGGAGGCGACAGCATAGGCACCCTGGCCGCCATGGGCGAAGCTGTGCATTTCGTGCTGGAGGCCTACAAGCATTGCAAAACGATTTGCGCCATCAACGACGGCGCCCAGCTGTTAAGCACCCTGGGTTTCAGTCTGGGCAAAGACCCGGAGCTGATCCACGTGCCGACGCCGGGAGTCCTGATAGCCGATGCACGCAAAGTGACTGAGGGGCAGGTTTCCCAAGACTTCATGACAGCCATCGCCCAGCATCGCCACTGGGACCGGCTGAATGTCGACGCCATCCCGGCGTGAGACTTCAAAGCCCTTCAGGGATTCAGCGTGAGCCGGTGCACGTAGGTTGACGGGTTCATCTGCAACGGCCGGTATTGCACTGCGGCCCAGCGCTCCTTCATGTCGCGATAGCGTCCGGAAAACACAAGGCCGCTTTGCCCCGTTTGGTAAATGAAGCGTGAGTTCTCCAGGTCTGCGAGGTCATACACGGCCCGCAAAGAAGCGGCCTGCCTGTTGGCGAAAGGCGTCGCGTCCCCGGTCGCCCAGTACTGCCCCACGTTGACGGTAAAGGTATCGCCACCGGTGGGAACGCGGACATCAAAGAACTGAGCGAGCCAGGGCACGTTGCCAAATGGCTTGTGGGCAGACAGCGCGAAGTGCGCCCTGCCCCAGCTCCAGGCCTCTACGTCGTTCCCATAGGCTGCCTGGAGGCGATCCAGCGCCCGGTTCAGCGCAGCAGCAGACTGCGCCGCACAACCAGCGGTGCCGCACCATCCGGTGTCGTTACGCTCGAGAATGTCTTCCAGCGTGCTCCTGAAATGGCGCTTGCCGTAAAGGGCCTTGAACGTGGGCTCACCCAGTTTTGCACCGATGGTGCCCCGTGTCAGCTCGTCTACCCAGGCGGCAAACACCAGAGGTTCCGCCTGGTCGGCGCGCATGGTCCCGTCAAATCCCGCCATCTTGCGGCGTACTGCTTCTGCCAACGGATGGGCGAAAGACTGCGACAGCGTTTCCTGCAGGAAAGGCAAGAGCCGCACCGTGGCCGCCGAGTACTGGTCACCCTGTATTTTTTGCATGGACTCCATGGTGTGCCTGGGTGTGGCAGCCAGCAACTGTTCAATGCGGTTGTAGCGGTAAGGCACGGTCCAGTCCTGCCCGATGAAGAAGGGATAAGCAGGTGGCGTAATGCGCTGGTTCGCCGTAGACCACCAGCCCTTGGCCTCAATCGCCGGATTGGCGGCCTCGGGCGTCTGCGCATAAGGCACCCAGCCTGCCCAGTCGTAGCGCGCCTCCCACCCGGGGGACGGCGCGGTCCCGAGGATGTCGTTATCGGGTTTTCGCAGCGGTACCTTGCCGACCGCCTTGAAACCGGTTTGGCCGAAGACATCCGCGGTCACGACGTTTTGCATGGGCGAGTGATAGGCCGAAAATGCCGCAAGCAACTCCTGGGCAGACTGTGCCCGGTTGGCGCGCAGGCCTGCCAGCACGGTCTGGTTGTCGGCATCCAGGGCACTCCAGCGCAACGCGATCACATATTTGCGGATATCAAGCAGGTCGGCGTGCGACTTCTGGACATCGCTGAGAACGGGGCCGTGGCGGCTTTCTCGCACATTGAGCACCACATCGGGTTGACCCTTCACCTTGATCGTCTCGCTACGAACCTTGAAGTCCTCCCAGGCCGTGTCGGCGTTTGCGCCGCCAGCATGGGGTACGCGGTACTGCTGCGCATTGGCAGGATTAATCTGCTCCAGGTACAAGTCCTGCACATCCGGGGCGGTGTTGGTGAAGCCCCAGGCCACCTTCCCGGTATGCCCCATCACCACAAAGGGCAAGCCAGGCAATGTCGCGCCAATCACGTCCAGCCCAGGCGCGCTCACGCCGTTGGCTGTCTTGCCTTCAGGTGCCTGCAGCCGCGCGAAATACCAGACCGCCGGCGCCGAAAGTCCCAGATGCGGATCGTTGGCGAGCAACGGCTTGCCGGTGCTGGTGTGAGAGCCCGCCACAACCCAGTTATTGGAACCTTTACCTCCCACGTCGCCGAGCGCCAAAGCCCAGTCGTTGATGTCAGAGGCCAGCGCAATGACGTTTAATGGCGAAGGTTTCTGATCAAACAGGCCTCCAGCCCTTGATTTACCAGCGCCAGCAGCTATCTTTTTCGTAGCATCCGGAAGATCAGACCGGTACACGCCCAAGCCCGCATACAGCTTGGCAAAGTCCACTTTCGAGGCAGGCTGTTCGCCTGGGTAAGGCGGAAACAACTGCTGGAGTTCTGCGGGCTTCAGCAGCCGGGCCGCCGACAGGCGCGCGAACTCGGTGCCCCAGTTGCCCCCCAGGTCCAGCGCCATCATCAGCGACCATGCGACGCTGTCAGTGGGAGACCAGGCTTTGCCGGAAAGGCCTCCGGGTTTGACGCCCACGATATGGAACTCGGGAGACAGCGCCTGCGAAGAGCCCTGATAAAAAGCATTGATACCATCGCTGTAGGCCTGCATCGCATCGCGCCCCTCGGCCGGCAGGTTCTGCCATTGGCGCTCGGCGGCCTGCACAACACCCAGGGTGCGCAGCAACCTGTCGGTTTCAAGTGTGGCCGGGCCAAACACCTCGGACAGTTCACCGTGCATGACCCGCCGGTTGAACTCAAGCTGCCAGCCACGCTCCTGTGCGTGGACATAACCTAGGGCAAACCAGGCGTCGTGGGGCGACTGAGCCTTGATGTGGGTGACATCCGCGGTGTCACGGGCAACCGATACGGAGCCACGCAAGCCCGTGGCCTGGAGTTCACCGTCGAGTGCCGGGAAGGTCCGGTAAATATAGAAACCCGCCACGGTGGCGGCGATCAGCAGCAACACCAGCAGCGCAGCAGAAATGCGTTTGAACCAGACCATCATGTTCCATCGGGTGATACGGATAGTGCAGCCAGGTGCCCATGGCGATGAGCAGTTGGCATTCCAGGCAGAACTGCGTCGGCCCCTGCCAGCAAGACGCTATTTTGTTTGAAGATGGACTTTGCCGTCAGCAAACTTGAAACTGACGGTAGGCACCGTGAAGTCTTCAAAGGGAGCGCCCAGAGCAATCTCACCCTCTTGCAGCAACACACATTCCTGCCGGCGCAATGCCACGACAGCTGCGCTGTCGGAAAATCGCACCCAAGTGCCGTAACTGCTGACATCTTCAAGGTAAAACTTGCCGGCACGCCATTCAATTCTGGCGTGCCTGCGGGAAACGCGCGGATCTTGAACCACAAATTGCGCGTCGTGGTCTCGTCCCAGGAAAATCGGCAGCTCACCCGAGGCGAACTCGGTATTGATGTCCAGCCAGCACAACTCGATCGACGCCAGAGCCAGGGGCTGCGGGGCCGAGTGCGCCGTCAGGCTGGAAGGTACGGTAAATGATTCGGTCATGACCTCTGCCTGCCATTCGATGCGGTGGACCAGGCAGGCTTCGGTGCGGCCACGAATGTCCATGGCGCCAAGATTTCGGGAGCGTACGAGTGTGTCGGCTGGCAGCTTTTCGATGACGGCTTCGGTCGCGAGTATCTGGTCCGGGCCCGACAGGTCACTCAACCGGGAGGCCACATTGACAGCGTCGCCGAAGCAGTCACCATCCTGCTCGACAATTTCTCCGCGGGCAACACCCAGCTGCAACCGCATCTTGAGGTGCTCGGGCCAGTTCCGGATACGGTCGCGGTGAACCCGCTGCAGTTCGGTTACGGCGTCAACGGCGTCCGCATTGTCTGGAAACACCACCAGCACACCGTCGCCGAGGTATTTCACAACGTGGCCGCGATAGGCCACGCTGACCTTGCCTATCCACTGCGTCAAACGTGTGATGGCCTGAGTTGCCTTGGCATTGCCCAGCGATTCAAAAACCCCGGTGCTTCCGGTGAGATCGGCAAAAACGACGGTGACTTCTGCCATACGGTCTATGTAACTGCTTGTAGCTATCTTGTGTAATTAAAACATAAGCATGATTACGACAAGAAGAAATTGCGCGTCGAGACCCGCAACTGTAACTAAATGTTTTAATCTTCCATCAATCGGCAGCGTTGAACCAAGCGGCTCAAGCCACGGCGGTTTTTAGCTGGATGGCCTTGAATTCCAGAAATTCTTCAAAACCATAAACGCCGTTTTCACGGCCATTACCCGATTGTTTGTAGCCACCAAACGGCGCCTGACCATTGAAAGGCCCGCCATTGATATCGACCTGCCCGGTGCGCAGGCGGCGCGCCACTTTCATGGCCCGTTCGTCTGTGCCGCCCCATACCGCCCCGCCAAGACCGTAAATGGTGCTATTGGCGATTGCCACAGCCTCGTCCTCATCGTTGTAGGAAATAACGACCAGGACCGGGCCGAAAATTTCTTCCTGTGCCAGCGTGTCAGTTGCCTTGATCCCCAGGATGGTGGGCTGAACAAAGTAGCCTTTGGCAAAGTCAGGCGCGCCGGCGCCACCGGCAATCACGTCCGCACCTTCTTCAATGCCGGTGCGGATGAAACCCAGGACACGGTCGCGCTGGGCTGCACTGACCAGCGGTCCGAGCTTGCTGGTTTCCTCCAGGCTGGGGCCAATACTGAATTTCGCGACAGCTGCCTGTGCGAGCGCCTTGGCTTCCTCATAACGCCCGGCCGGCACCAGCATGCGGGTATGGGCCGAACAGGTCTGGCCGCTGTTGAGCATGCAGGCCGACACGGTGCCTTTGACCGCAGCTTCGAAATTGGCATCGTCCAGGATGACGCTGGCCGACTTGCCGCCAAGCTCGAGCGCTACCCGCTTGACCGACTGGCTGGCCAGTTCGCTCACACGTTTGCCTGCCCGGGTAGAGCCGGTAAAGCTCAGCATATCGACTTCGGGATGCGTTGCCAGCACCTCGCCCACCACGGGGCCGACACCGTTGACCAGGTTGAACACGCCGGGCGGCAGGCCGGCCTCATGAATGATTTCAGCCAGGATCATGGCGTTGACCGGGGCGATTTCGCTGGGCTTGAGCACCACGGTGCAACCTGCCGCCATGGCGGGGGCGATCTTGAGTGTGATCTGGCTGAGCGGGAAATTCCAGGGCGTGATGCACCCCACGACACCGATCGGCTCGCGTACCACGAGCGAGTTGCCGACCTGCTTTTCCCATTCGAACTGGCGGGCCACCTTGGCAAAGTTTCCCCAGTGCCATGCGGGCCCTCCTACCTGGACGGCCCGGGCCATCTTCAGGGGCATGCCCACCTCGCGCGCAATGGCCACGGCCAGGTCTTCGGTGCGGGCCTTGATGCCGGCGGCCACTTTATCCAGGTAAGCAGCGCGCGTCTCGACGGACAACGCAGACCATCCGTCAAACGCAGCCCGGGCCGCCAATACCGCAGCTTCTGCCTCCCCGACGGTACCGGATGGCACGGTTGCCATCACCTCTTCGGTGCTGGAATCGTGGACAGGAAGGGTCTCCGAAGACTGGGCTTTAACCCATTGGCCGTTGATGTAATGCGCGGGATAGGCGGTCATTGTGGTGTTCATGTGGGGTCTGGCTGGGGCTGAAAAATTGAGCGAATGGTGGAAGGGTGACTTTTGTCTACAGCTGAAACTTAGTGTAAGTCTAAAGATTTAAACACTGTT
This sequence comes from Polaromonas sp. P1_F1, assembly GCF_056405795.1. NCBI lineage: Bacteria > Pseudomonadati > Pseudomonadota > Betaproteobacteria > Burkholderiales > Comamonadaceae > Polaromonas > Polaromonas sp. P1_F1. The sequence continues at coordinate 247,591 of NZ_JBFUBJ010000006.1, read as the reverse complement.
CAATACCAGAATCGACTTGACATCTAGTTACTAACTCCTTGATTCATTTGTTGTTTTGCGTTAACCATTTCACACAAAACGTCTTGCAAATGAACCGCCGCAGTCTTAATCTAACAGAACAAACCGTTCCTCGGGAACGTGAACAAATACCCTACGGATGCCCGGTAGAAAGTTGTGAGACACATGCGCTGGTTAAAACCGAATCTGAAAAGCAGTTTCATGGCTTTGCTGGGCACTGGTGAAGTCACTGCTTCCGTTCTGGAAGACCGCACCGAAGAAATCCGCCAATTCATCCTGGATGAGCTTGGCGAGTTTGGTGAAAAGCACTACCCCAAGATCACGCGCCGCGTGCGCTACGCCCAGGATGTTCAAGGCCTGTGGTACACCCGCGGCGACATCATGGCGGTGCTTGCTGCCATGCATGGCGAAACAGTTGCCCGCGAAAAAGTCAGCCGTATCAGCGACAAATTCAAGGGCATGCTGCCACGCGGCCTCAGTTCCCGGTCCAGCCCCCTGACAACCTGACCTTCCAGCTTTCAGTTTTTTCGCTTTTTCCGCCTGTTTTTTCCGTTTTCTTCCTGGCCTCCAAGGCTATTTTTAAACCAGCTTCGTGCTGGTTTTTTTTTGCCCTGAACACCGCCACCGGCAGACAGGCTCAGCGGGGGCCGGCGTTTTAACGTCGGCTAGTGCTGATGGCCCCAGAGCAGGAAAGCATCCCGGTCTTCTACCACCAGGGTAGTTTTGCAGCCCACAGGCAGCAGGACCTTGGTTGGCACGTGGCCGAACGGCAGGCCGGTCAAGACGCGTGCCTTCACCTGACCCTGAAGCCAGGCAATGACGGTATCCAGCTTGAAGCCCTTGTCGTTCGGCGCCAGCTTGTAGTTGGTGAACTGGCCAAAAACGATCGCCTTCTGCTGCGCCAGAATGCCGGCTTGCAACAGCTGCGTGAGCATGCGCTCCACCCGATAAGGGTGTTCGCCGACATCCTCAACAAACAGGATGCCGCCTTTGACGGCCGGCAGATAAGGCGTTCCCACCAGCGCAGACAGGATGGCGAGGTTACCACCCCAGAATACCGCGTCTTTAATGGTGAATCCGGCTCCAGCCTTTTCACCACGGGCGGAAGCAGCTATTAAATTCATAGCAAACTTGGGCAGCTGCCAGCCGGTGCCTTCACCCTGCCCCGTGATCAGGTCGTCAAAGCAGGCTTCCATGATGTCGTCAGGTGCTTCCGCGCCAAAGTCGTCCAGCGAGGGGCCCGCCCAGGTCATCGCGCCGGTTTTGGCCAGCATGGCCATCTGAAAGGCCGTGAAGTCGCTCAGGCCCACAAAACGCGTGCCTCCGGCAGCAGCTTTGGCGACCGCCTTGTAGTTGATCTTCGGCAGGATGCGGGTGAGGCCGTAGCCGCCGCGGGAGATCAGGGCGATGTCGGCCCCACTGGCTGCCGCACGGTGAATAGAGGCAAGCCGGGTTTCGTCGTCGCCGGCAAAACGCTGATGCTGCGCCAGTGCATCGGTATCGATTTCAACTTCATGCCCCTGGGACTCGAGGCGCTTCACGCCACGCTTGAAAGCTGCTTTGTCGCGCACCGCGCTGGAAGGGGAATAGATGTAGATATGTTTTTTCACGGATGCAAGTATCCCATCCCGCGAAGACCTTCGCCCCTTCCCTGCCGCGGATAGCAGCAGGTATAAACGGGTCAACCATGTTCCTTTACCTGCTTGACCTCTTCGGCGTTGCCGTGTTTTCAGTGAGTGGCGCACTGGCGGCAGGACGCCTGCAGCTTGATTTGCTGGGCGTGCTGGTCCTGGCCTCGCTGACGGCCATCGGCGGAGGCACCCTGCGGGACTTGCTGATGAACCGGCACCCGGTGTTCTGGATGGCCAACCCCACCTACCTGCTGGTGATCTGCGCGGCGGCACTGGGCACAGTGCTGTATGTACAGCTCCTGCCGATTCCTGCGCAGGCCCTGCTGGTGGCCGATGCCTTCGGCCTGGCCCTGTTTGCCCTTTCAGGTGCGCAGCTGGCCGAGGCAGCGCGGCTGTCGCCCATCATCGTGGTGTTGATGGGCACCATGACCGGTGTGGCCGGCGGCGTGATGCGCGACATCTGCAGCAACCAGATCCCCCTGCTGCTGCGACAGGACATTTATGCCAGCGCGGCGATTGCCGGAATTGTGCTGTACCTGGCTCTGAAGACCTTGGGCCTGAGACCCTCCTGGGCGTTCGGCATTGGGCTGGTGGCCGTGGCGGCGCTGCGGCTGAGCGCCATCTTCCTGGGCTGGCATTTACCGGTCTTCAAGCTGGCGGACTGAAAAACCGCACTGCTTGCTGCGCAATCGGCTCACCGTGCTCTTGCACAAAGTGGCCGGCCCGCGGCAGCATCAAGGGCTCGCCGCAACCGCGGATCAGGGCTTGCAGCTCCTTCATGACGGGCGGGCCCAGCACCGGGTCCTGCGCACCCACCACCATCAAGGTCCGGCCGGTCCAGTCGTTGTGCCAGAAGGCGCGCGCCAGGCGTGAAATGGCGGCGCCGTCGGCATCAGGTGCATCCGGCACCATGGGCGGGAACGCGCGCAGCGCGGCGCGATGACCTTTGTCCGGAAACGGCGCGTTGTAGGCCGCGCACTCTGCGGGACTCATCTGCGGATTGCCACGCGCAAAAAGGCGCGCCACATCAAACCCGGGGTTCCTGGCGCACATCTCGCGCCAGGCCACAAAGCCTGCAGGCAAGGGAGCATCCCCGGTGCCCAGCATGGTGCTCATGACCAGCAGGCCTTTGTAGCGATGCGGCACGACCATCGGCAGCGTCAGGCCCAGCAAACCGCCCCAGTCCTGCACCACAAGCACGACGTTCTGCAGATCCAGTTTTTCTACCAACTCGAGCAGTATCTGGCGATGGGCGGTGAAGCTATGAAAGCTGTCCTTCTTGGGCTTGTCGCTTTTGCCAAACCCGACCATGTCCGGAGCTACAACGCGGTGCCCGGCCTGCAGCAGCGGCGGGATCATCTTGCGATAGAGGTAGCTCCAGGCCGGGTTGCCGTGCAGGCACAGAAAGGTCAGGCCGCCTCCCCCCACTTTGTTCTCACCGCCGCCTTCGTCGAGGTAATGCATGCGCAGCCCCTGCAGCGCCGGCAGGTCGCTCACATAACGGGGCGGCCAGGGATAGCCCGGCAGGGCATCAAACGCGGCGTCGGGCGTGCGCAATGCATCCTCGCGCAGCGGATGGGCCAGCCGCGATGCCTCGCGCTGCTCATCCCTGCGCCGGCGAAAGAACTCCTGCAGCAGTGCGCTGCATTCCGCAGCCAGCACCCCGCCCTGCAGTTGGGTCTGGTGGTTCAGCCGGGACTCGGCAAACAGGTCGATGACCGAACCGGCGGCGCCGGTCTTCGGGTCGGTCGCGCCAAACACCACGCGTTTGAGCCGGGCATGCAGCATGGCGCCGCTGCACATGGCGCAGGGTTCCAGCGTGACAAACAGTTCGCAATCGTCCAGCCTGTAGTTACCCAGCGCCTGAGCCGCCGCACGCAACGCCACGATCTCGGCGTGGGCCGTCGGGTCGTGCCCGTCCACCGGGGCGTTACGGCCTGTGGCAATGACCTCGCCACGCCGCACCACCACCGCGCCCACAGGCACTTCACCCGACGCGGCTGCCTGGCGGGCCTGCGCAAGCGCCTGCTGCATGAAGGAGATGTCATTCATTTGCTATTATTTTAATAGCTGCTTGCGCTCGTCCTGCAATGGCTACAGCCTTTTTCCTCTTAAATTACTTGTCGTCCTGCGACGGCCGGGGCTGCTGCATCAGGCTTTCCACGGACTGTTTGACCTGCTGCTGCACTTGCCGGCTTTGTTCTTGCGGCGTGGCGCCGCCAGAGACTGCGGGCACGCCAGCCGCCGGTGGGCTGGCCAGCTGGCTGCCCAACTGCTTCTTGACCAGGAACCCCACGATGGCCAACACGACCAACAGGCTCACGATGCTGAACATGGCGCGCATTTCAAGCCTCCGTTGATGTGTTGCTTGGGCCGGCAATGCCCAGGCGGGCCATCCAGTTGGCCAGACCGCGCTCGTTTTCGTTTCCGGCGGCGTACATGGCCTTCATCGCCGCGTGGGACTCGGGCCTGTGCTGGTTGATCTTGACCTTGCACTGAAGATCGGTCACCTGCAATTCAAAAGCCACAATGCCGGCCAGCATCTTGTGGGCAAACTCTTCGCCCAGACCACGCCATTGCTCGGCGTAAGGTGGCTCATGGTCGCCAATCAGCTTTTTAAGCAGGCGGTCTTTTGCCAGGGGATCTTCGATCAGCGTGGCCTGGACGGTGCAATGCACGGCCAGATAGTTCCAGGTCGGCACCCGCGCCAGGTCCGGGTAGACCTTGGGCGACAGGTAGGCGTGAGGCCCGAGAAACGTAGCCACGGCCTGCGGTCGTGTCTGCAGGTAGCGCCAGTGCGCATTGGGCTTGGCCACATGGCCCAGCAGCACCAGCTGATCGCCGCGATCTTCCAGATGCAGCGGCAAATGCGTGACATACGGAAGACCGGCCTCATCGACACTGATCAAGCTGGCAAAGGGGTGTTCCTGGATCAGCGCCGCAGCCTTTGCGCGGTCGCCTTTGAATTGGGGCGGCATGTACATGGCCTGAAGCATAGGCCAAAAACTGGATTTGGCGGCGGCTTGACCCGTCGGAAATTTCCCCGGAATCCGTTCCCGTGGGCTCAGGGGCGCAATGGCCAGCGGACCAGTGCAACGTGCAGCGTCTGGCCGATCAGGCTGCGCACAAGGACAAACTCGCCGGCCGTCCAGGTGATGGGCTCAACCGCTTGTTCGGCCACCGCGCGGTCGTCATAGAGCAAGGTGACATGGGGCGTGTAGGCCGGTTTCGCCCAGCGCCCCAGCCCAGCCTTGGTCATCTCAATGCCCAGCGCCCGCTGGAACGCCATCAGGTCGGCAAGGCCGGCGTCACCGCGCAGGACAAAAGGCCGGTTGCGCGGAGAACTGGCGAAACTCGTGGCCCGGTTAAAGGTGACAGAAAACGGTGCCGCCTCGACCGCTGCAGCGGCCCGGCTTGCCATCTCGACGACCCCCTGGGGCAGGCCGACGTAATCGCCCAGATGATGCAGCGTGATGTGAAAACGTTCGGTTTTCAGCGGCGTTCCATGCAGACCGTGTTCTGTGCGCAATTGCCGGGCACACTGCGCAATGCGCTCAGCGGTCTCAGCATCAGGAAAGAGCGCGAAAAACAGCCGGTCCGTCGGTGCCGGCGCATCGTCAAAGCCGGGTAAAGCGGATTGCCCGGGCATGGCTCAGGCCTCTACTCCAGTCATTCCCACTCAATCGTCGCTGGCGGCTTGCTGCTGACGTCATAGGTCACGCGGTTGATGCCCCGCACTTCGTTGATGATGCGGCCCGAGACCTTTTTGAGCAACGCGTAGGGCAACTCGGCCCAGTCGGCCGTCATGAAGTCGCTGGTTTGCACCGCGCGCAGGGCCACCACGTAGTCGTAAGTCCGGCCGTCGCCCATCACGCCCACGCTTTTGACTGGCAGGAAGACGGTGAAGGCCTGGCTGGTGAGGTCGTACCAGGTTTTACCCGTCGCGGCATCCTTGAAGTTGCGCAGCTCTTCGATGAAGATTGCGTCGGCACGGCGCAGCAGGTCTGCATATTCTTTCTTGACTTCGCCCAGGATGCGCACGCCCAAGCCGGGGCCGGGAAACGGATGGCGGTACACCATGTCGTGCGGCAACCCAAGCGCGACGCCCAGCTCGCGGACTTCGTCCTTGAACAACTCGCGCAAAGGTTCGAGCAGCTTGAGACCCAGTTGCTCAGGCAGGCCGCCGACGTTGTGATGGCTCTTGATGGTGACGGCTTTTTTGCTTTTGGCGCCGCCGGATTCGATCACGTCGGGGTAAATCGTGCCCTGGGCCAGCCATTTGGCGCCCTTGTGGCCGCCGGTGCCGGCCTTGAGTCGGGCCGCTTCGGCCTTGAACACCTCAACGAACTCGCGGCCGATGATCTTGCGCTTGGCTTCGGGTTCGCTGACGCCTGCCAGGTGGCCGAGGAACTGGTCGCTTGCATCGACACGGATCACGTTGGCGTGCAGCTTGCCGACAAACATCTCCATGACCATGTCGCCCTCGTTCAGGCGAAGCAGGCCATGGTCGACGAACACGCAGGTCAGCTGGTCGCCGATAGCGCGGTGGATCAGCGCCGCAGCCACTGAGGAGTCAACACCACCGGAGAGGCCCAGAATGACCTCTTCGTCGCCCACTTGCGCGCGAATTTTCTCGACCGCCTCGCTGATGTAATCGCCCATGACCCAGTCCTGGCGGGTGCCGCAAATATCGAGCACGAAGCGCTTGAGGATGGCGTTGCCCTGCTTGGTGTGGGTGACTTCGGGGTGGAACTGCACCGCGTAGAAACGGCGGTCTTCATCGGCCATGCCCGCAATGGGGCAGGAATCGGTGGAGGCCATGAGCTTGAAGCCCGGCGGCATTTCAGTGACCTTGTCGCCGTGGCTCATCCAGACATCGAGCATGCCCTGGCCTTCGGGCGTGGTGTAGTCGGCAATGTCTTTGAGCAGCGCCGTGTGGCCGCGGGCGCGCACGTCGGCGGAGCCGAATTCGCGCTTGTGGCCGCCTTCGACCTTACCGCCCAACTGGTGCGCCATGGCTTGCATGCCGTAGCAGATGCCCAGCACCGGCAAGCCCAACTCAAACACCGCTTGCGGTGCCTTATCGGTGGTTTCTTCGTAAATGCTGGCATGGCTGCCTGACAGGATGATGCCCTTGAGCGTGCCATCTTTGGCGTATTCGCGGACCCAGTCATCGCTGACGTCGCAGGGGTGGACTTCGCAGAACACGTGAGCATCGCGCACGCGGCGGGCAATCAGCTGGGTGACCTGGGAGCCGAAATCAAGAATGAGTATTTTCTGGTGCTGCATGAGGGTGTTACTCCAAGGCAAAAAAAGAAAAAGGCGTCTGGTTCATCAGACGCCTCAGGCCGCTTTCAGGCTCAATCAGCCCGGTAGTTCGGCGCTTCCTTGGTAATCTGCACGTCGTGGACATGGCTTTCACGGATGCCTGCAGAAGTGATTTCCACGAACTCGGCCTTGTCACGCATGTCCTCGATGGTGGGACAACCGCAGTAGCCCATGCTGGCCCGCAGGCCGCCGGCCATCTGGAACACGATGGCGACCATGGAGCCTTTGTAGGGGACGCGGCCTTCAATGCCTTCGGGGACCAGCTTGTCGGCGTTCGGGTTGCCGGTGCTTGACTCCTGGAAGTAGCGGTCGGCGCTGCCTTGCTGCATGGCGCCTATGCTGCCCATGCCGCGGTAGCTCTTGTAGCTGCGGCCCTGGAACAGGATCACTTCACCCGGGGCTTCTTCAGTGCCGGCGAACATGCCGCCCATCATCACCGTGTTGGCGCCGGCCGCGATGGCCTTGGCGATGTCGCCGCTGTAGCGGATGCCGCCGTCGCCGATCAGCGGAACGCCGGTGCCGCGCAAAGCCGTGGCGACGTTGTCGATGGCCATGATCTGCGGCACGCCCACACCAGCAACGATGCGGGTGGTGCAAATGCTGCCGGGGCCGATGCCGACCTTGACGCCGTCAGCGCCGGCTTCCACCAGCGCCAGTGCCGCGGCGCCGGTGGCGATGTTGCCGCCAATCACATCAACTTGGGGATAGTTCTGCTTGACCCAGCGCACCCGGTCGAGCACGCCTTTGCTGTGGCCGTGGGCGGTGTCCACCACAATGGCGTCGACGCCGGCTTTGACCAGCGCCTCGACGCGTTCTTCGGTGCCCTCACCCACCCCGACAGCGGCACCCACGCGCAGCTTGCCGTGCAAGTCACGCGCGGCATTCGGAAAGGTGGTCTGTTTGGTGATGTCCTTGACGGTGATCAGGCCCTTGAGCTCGAAATCGTCGTTAATCAGCAGCACACGTTCGAGGCGGTGTTTGTTCAACAAGGCCTTGGCGTCGGCCAATGAAGCGGTTTCAGAAATGGTGATCAGGCGCTCGCGCGGTGTCATGATGGTGCTGACCGGCACATCCATGCGGGATTCGAAGCGCATGTCGCGCCCGGTGACGATGCCGACGACCTTGCCCCCATCAATCACGGGAAAGCCGGAAATGCCGAGTTGCTCGCTGAGCGCCATGACCTGGCGCACGGTATGCGTGGGGGTGATGACCACCGGGTCGCGCAGCACGCCGCTTTCGTAACGCTTGACCTTTGCAACCTCGGCTGCCTGCTGCTGGGGCGTCAGGTTTTTGTGAACAATGCCGATGCCGCCTTCCTGCGCAATGGCAATGGCCAGCCGGGCTTCGGTGACCGTGTCCATGGCTGCCGACACAAGCGGCAGGTTCAGGCGGATATTTCGGGAGAACTGGGTGGAAAGTGAAGTGTCCTTGGGCAGGACCTGGGAGAACGCTGGCACCAACAATACGTCGTCGAAGGTGAGCGCTTTGCCGAGTAGGCGCATAGGGATGGCTCCAAAAATACGATTGTACCCTTGTCGTCACACGCCGTCGGTACTTACCCCTAGCAGCCCTTCACAGCCTTCGTCCCTGTCTGCCAAGTGGTTGTAAAAAAGCCGCTTTACCCGCCGGCCACACGAAAACCGGACAGCACAGCGCTACACTCACGAAATGCACTTCCAATCCGTTTTTCGCCCCCTCCTGCTGGCGCTCGCCTGCGGGTCATTTTCGCTGACAGCGTTCGCCCAATGGCAGTGGATCGATAAAGACGGGCGCAAGGTCTATAGCGACCGTTCGCCGCCCGCCGACATTCTGGAAAAAAACATCCTGAAGCGACCAGGTGGCATGGCGCGAACGGCAGCAGCCGCTGATCCCGCTCCCAGCGCAGCCGATCCGGCTGCCCCGGCAGCGTCTGCGCCAGCAGGTAAAGCCAGCGCGCCCAGACTGTTGTCCGGCAAGGACAAGGACCTTGAGGCCAAGAAGAAGCAGGCTGAGACAGAAGAAGCCGCCAAGAAGAAGGCCGAAGAAGAGAAAATAGCCAAAGCCAAGGCCGAAAATTGTGACAATGCAAAGCGCAACATGGCGACATTGCAATCGGGCGTACGCATCACTGCCGTCAATGGCAAAGGTGAACGGGAAGGTATGGACGATACGAAGCGCGCAGCCGAAGTCAAGCGCGTCCAGGAAGCCATTGATAGCAGCTGCAAATAACAAACAGCTTCTGCGGTGTTCGCCAAACATCGCTGGCGGCCACGGCTAGTATCCGGCTTTCGCCCCCGCTCTTTTTTTAGCGAACAGCCCCGCGCTTTTGGCGCCCTGCCGGCTGAAACGTTCGCGGCGCGCAACCTTTGGATCCACCCGAAGACCGCGGTAGACCTCAACCCTGTCATGGTCATGCAGCGCATGCCCCAAGGTGGTTTTACGGCCCCAGATACCGACGACCGGGCGGCCGCCCTGCTGCAACTCCGGGAATTCATCCAAAACCCCGGCCGCAGCAAGCGCCTGCGCCACCGTTGTGCCCGCTGCCAGCTCCAGCGCCCACTCGCGAACCTGCCGCGGCGCCGCTGAATAGACCAAGGTGACTTTGAGCGGCGCGCCGCCCTCAGGCTTCGCCATAGACGTCTTCAGCCCTTTTGACAAAGGCATCCACCAGGCTTCCCGCTATTTTTTCGAAAACGGGACCGACCAGTGCCGCCAGCGCGGCGTTGTCAAAGTCATAACGCAGCGTGAAGTCCACCTTGCAGGCTCTTTCATCGGCCTTGCCGACAGGCGTGAAATCCCAGTGGCCGTCGAGCTTTGAAAACGGGCCATCGACCAGTTTCAGGCTGACTTTCCGGTTTTTTTCGTGTGTATTGCGGGTAGTGAAGCTTTGCGTCAGCCCGGCCAACGAGATGCCGACCTTCGCTGTCATGCCGCGCGCATCTTCCTCCAGCACAGCGGCCTGGTCACACCAAGGGAGAAACTCGGGATACCTTGCGACATCAGTGACCAGCCCAAACATTTCGGCGGCGCTGTACCAGATTAAAACGGACTTGTGAACGGTTTTCATACAATCGAGGGCTGGGCGCAATTGTATTAGCCACTTCGCGGGCTCTGTACTTTTCAGATTTCGCCCTTACCTTTTATCCATGGCCACCAAAGAAGCATCCTCCTCCAAAAAAACGGCCGCAACGCCCTCTGCCAATCTCTCACCCAAGGCAGCGGCGGCCGCCGTGCGCATTGCCGACAATAAAAAAGCGCTTTTCAATTACCAGATTGAAGAGCGCTTTGAGGCGGGCATGGTGCTCGAAGGCTGGGAAGTGAAATCCCTGCGCGAAGGCAAGGTCCAGCTCACCGACGGCTATGTCGTCATTCGCAATGGCGAACTCTTCATCATCGGCTGCCAGATCAACCCGCTGGGCACGGCGTCTACCCACGTGCGCCCTGACTCGGTGCGCACCAAGAAGCTGTTGATGCACAAGGAAGAAATCCGCCGCCTGATCGGCAAGGTCGAGCAAAAGGGTTTCACCCTGGTGCCGCTGAACATGCACTGGAAAGCCGGCAAGGTGAAATGCGAGATCGGCCTGGCCAAGGGCAAGGGCGAACATGACAAGCGCGACACTATCAAGGACCGCGAAGGCAAGCGCGAGGTTGAGCGCGCGATGAAGTCGCGCAATCGCTAGGGCTTGCTCCAAAACGCGGCATCCGCCGCTTGCCCTTCTCCGGAAATCGTGGAAGTATGTTTCGAGTAAGCCCGGATTTGCCGGTGTTTATGCTTGTGCAGCCATCCGCTGTTATTCACCGGAGCTTTTCCATGAAATTCCTGACGACCGCCTTGTTGACCGCCGCCCTGCTGGGCGGCTGCGCTTCCACGACATCAAAACATCCCGCTACCGTCGCCGATGGCGTGCTGGTCGGGCCCAACGGCATGACGCTTTACACCTTCGACCGCGACACCGCCGGTAGCGGCAAGTCGGTCTGCAATAGCCAATGCGCGGCCAACTGGCCGCCCCTGGTGCCCACTGCGACAGCCCAGCCGCTGGGCGACTACACCATCATCACCCGTGATGATGGCAGCCGGCAGTGGGCGATAAAGGGCAAGCCGCTGTACTACTGGGTCAAGGACGCCAAGCCCGGGGACAAGACCGGCGACAACGTCATGAATGCCTGGCACGTCGCCCGTCCCTGAGCAAACGACTCAGAGCTCGCGCAGCGGGTGTTCGTCCGCTGTCCAGGGGCTGACAAAAAAAGCATCGGCCATGCCGGGCTTCACGTCTTCGATGCGCGCGGGCATCCACTGCGGCTTGTAGTCCTTGTCAACGGCCAGCGCACGTATGCCTTCGACGGTTTCGCTGGCCGCGCCCGGGCGCAGGTGAAAGCATTGGTACACCATGTCACGCTCCATGCGCAGGTCGTCGGCCAGTGTCATGGTGCGGGCACGGCGGATCTGCTCCAGTGTCACATGCAGCATCAGCGGCGAACGCTTGCGCAAGGTGGCGGCCGTCTTCAGCGCCCAGGGGTCGGTTGAAGCTTCCAGCGCATCCACGATGTGCTTGACCCTCGGCAAGGAAAAGTAGGCATCAAAATGGCCGGTAGCCAACAGAGGACGGGCGCAACCAGCTATCAATTCAGTAGCAATCCACTGCTCGGCCTCAGCGGCTGAAGCGAAAGTCCGGCTGCCCAGGGCGTCCCAAAGCGCCGGCAGGCGGGCGGCATCCAGCTTCACGTCGGCCAGGCCGTAGCCGATGGCGTCGTCCGCGCCAATCACATCACCCGTGAGTGCCAGGTACTCGCCGGCGTGGCCCGGGCAGCGGCTCAGGAAGTAGCCGCCGCCTACGTCCGGAAACAGGCCAATGTTTGTTTCCGGCATGGCCATCTTGGTGTGCTCGGTGACGATGCGCACCTTGGCGCCCTGGCTGATTCCCATACCGCCGCCCATGACCACGCCGTCCATAAAGGCGATGTAGGGCTTTGGATAGTTGTGAATCAGGTGGTTGAGGGCATATTCCTCGGTGAAGAAGTCCTCCAGCGCAGAATCGCCCGCGAAAACCGCCTGGTGGAAGAAGCGGATGTCGCCCCCCGCGCAAAAACCGCCGAAGAGGCTTTCGGGCGTGCCGGGCTGGCCCTTCTTGTTGGTGCCGCGTACCGCCACCACATGAACCTCAGGGTCGTCACGCCAGGCCAGCAAGGCGGCGGACAGGTCCCGGATCATGGCCAGCGACAGCGCATTGAGCGCCTTGGGGCGGTTCAGGGTGATGAGCCCGGCGCTGCCGCGCCGCTCGACCAGCACATCGTTTCTGCTGACGGTATTCATGCCCGCTGCCTCCATCCAACCAGTTCATTGACCACCAGCGCACCTATCACCAGCGCGCCGCCGGTCAGCACACTCGGGCCAGGTACTTCACCCGCGCCAAACCAGGCCAGCAAAATACCAAAAATCACTTCCAACAGCGCCAGCAGGGCGACTTCCGGCGCCTTGAGAACGCCGGCACACATCACCGACAGCACGCACGGGATGGCCAACTGAACCAGACCCAGCAAGGCCAGCAGGCCGACGTCATGTGGCGTGGCGGAAAACGGGAACGACAAGGGCAAGGTGGCCAACGTTGAGATCACCGCCCCCACCAGCACGGCAGGCACCAGGTCGATGTTCTTGCCGTGGGCACGGCTGTGCTGCACCACGGTCCAGTTGCTGGCGCTCGCCAGCGGCACCATCAAGGCGACCAGCGTTCCGCCCAGGTGACTGGAAAGGTCCATCTGCCCGCCGTACATCCAGGCAATACCGGCACCCGCCATGGCAATCGCCAGCCAGGTGCGGCCCGGAATACGGTGGCCGATAAACGCGCGCGCCAGCAAAGCCGTGATGAAAGGGCTGACCGCCATCGTCACCAGCACATTGGCCACCGTGGTGAGCGTCAGCGCCACCATGAAAGCCGTGAACATCACGCTCCAGCAGAAACCGGAAATCCAGAGCGCCGAGCCACCGTTGCGGATTTTGGTGAACACCGCCCTGCCCTGCCACAGCGGCAAGATCACCAGCAAAGAGACCACCGTGAAAAAGCTGCGCCAGAACGTGACCTCAAAACTGCGTGCCGACTCCAGGTGACGCGTGACCACACCCGCAATCGACCACATCAGGGTCACGAAAATCATCAGGACGACAGCTTTGGAATGCGTGAGTTTCATAGGCGTGCAATCAATTCAGGCTGTTATACGAATATAAAAAGTCAAAAAGGCCGCTGGAGCTTGCACACACAGCGGCCTGATTTCAAGCGATTCACCCCGCTGCCCGGCGAGTCCCTGTCTCATACCAGCAGGGGCCGCGGAACCGGCTTTGCCGGGCCGCAGGCGCAACGGCCCCCTCGGGGGGCAGCGCATTACACGAAGTGAAAAGCGTGGGGGCTCTTCAAGACCTGCCTGCGCGCTTGCGATCGCTCTCTTTGAGGTGGCGCTTGCGCAGGCGGACGGACTTGGGCGTGATTTCAACCAGCTCGTCGTCCTCGATGAACTCGACCCCGTATTCGAGCGTGAGCTCGATAGGCGGCGTGATCTTGATCGCGTCTTCCTTGCCGCTGACGCGGAAGTTGGTCAGCTGCTTGGTACGCGTGGCGTTAACGACGAGGTCGTTGTCGCGGCTGTGGATGCCGACGATCATGCCTTCATACACCGGGTCATTGGCGCGCACAAACATGCGGCCGCGGTCGTCCAGCTTGCCCAGGGCGTAGGTGAAGATTTCACCGTCGTCCATGGAGATCAGCACGCCGTTTTTACGGCCGCCGATTTCGCCCTTGTGCGCTTCGTAGCTGTCGAAGATGTTGGAAATCAGGCCGGAACCACGGGTCAAGTTCAGGAACTCGTTGGTAAAGCCGATCAGGCCACGCGCCGGGATGCGGTACTCAAGGCGCACGCGGCCACGGCCGTCCGGCTCCATGTTCACCAGCTCGCCCTTGCGCTCGCCCAGCGCCTGCATCACGCCGCCCTGGTGCTGGTCTTCGATGTCGGCGGTGACCAGCTCGATAGGCTCGTGCTTTTCACCGTTGACTTCCTTCATCACGACACGCGGCTTGGACACGGCCATTTCGAAACCTTCGCGGCGCATGTTTTCCAGCAGGATGGTCAGGTGCAACTCGCCCCGGCCCATGACTTCAAAGATACCTTCTTCGTCGGTTTCGCTGACGCGCAGGGCCACGTTGTGCTGCAGTTCCTTTTGCAGGCGGTCCCAGATCTGGCGGCTGGTGACGTACTTGCCTTCGCGGCCGGCCAGCGGGCTGGTGTTGACGCAGAAGTTCATGGTCAGGGTCGGTTCATCAACCTTGAGCATGGGCAGCGGCGCGGGGTTGGTCGGGTCCGTGATCGTCACGCCGATACCGATGTCGGTAATGCCGTTGATCAGCACGATTTCGCCCGGGCCGGCTTCTGTGGCCTGCACGCGTTCGAGGCCCTGGAAGGTCAGCACCTGGTTGACGCGGCCTTTGACGGCCTTGCCGTCCGGGCCTTCCATGACCACCACGTCCATCATGGGCCTGATCGTGCCCTGGCTGATGCGGCCGACGCCGATGCGGCCGACGAAGGTCGAAAAGTCGAGAGCGGAAATCTGCAGCTGCAGCGGCGCGGCAGGGTCGCCCTTTTGCGCAGGCACATGCTTCAGGATGGTGTTGAAGAGCGCCGACATGTCGGGGCCCCACTGCTCGTTCGGCGGGCCTTCTTCGAGCGAGGACCATCCGTTGATGCCGGAGGCGTACACCACCGGGAAATCGAGCTGCTCGTCGGTGGCGCCCAGCTTGTCGAACAGGTCGAAAGCGGCGTTGATGACCTTGTCGGGATTGGCGCCCGGTTTGTCGACCTTGTTGACCACCACGATAGGCTTGAGGCCCAGGGCCAGGGCCTTCTTGGTCACAAAACGCGTCTGGGGCATGGGGCCTTCCTGCGCATCGATCAGCAGCACCACACCGTCGACCATGGACAGCGCGCGCTCCACTTCACCGCCGAAGTCGGCGTGGCCCGGGGTGTCGACGATGTTGATGTGCGTGCCTTCCCAGGTCACGGCGCAGTTCTTGGCCAGGATGGTGATGCCGCGTTCTTTTTCGATGGCGTTGTTGTCCATCACGGTGTCGACCACTTTTTCGTGCTCGGCAAAGGTGCCGGACTGACGCAGCAGCTGGTCAACCATGGTGGTTTTGCCATGGTCAACGTGGGCGATGATGGCGATATTGCGGATTTGGTTATGGCTCATGGTTGGCTTTCAGGAAGACTCGAAACGGTACGGGTTAATGTTGGAAAGAAGAAGCCGCAACGCCTGTGGGCGCGGCAGCGAAATCGGGTGCGGAACGTTCGGCCGGCACGGTGGCCTTGGAGGCGGCTTGCAAAATGTCCTGTATTTCAATCGGGCTCAGCAAACGCTGCGGAATCAATTCGTCGGCCGTGACATGGGCCGAGCCCAGGAACGCCGGCGGCTCGGTGCCATAGACCTGCACCAGCGGCGCATCGGCGCCCCACTGCCCGGGTTCACCCCGGCGGCGCAAACCACTTAAAAACCGCCCTGCATTGTCGGCGTCCAATGTGACAGACGGGTACGCCGACACCAGCGACTGCGCCGGCAGCAGGCAGGCTTCGCGCTCGGGCTCGGTCATGGCTTCCAGGGCCGGCAAGGTCACGCACTGCTGCGCCGTGTAGCCGCCGGTCTCCAGCCGCCTGAGCGATCCGAGATGCGCACCGCAGCCAATGGCTTCGCCAATGTCTTCACCGAGCGTGCGGATATAGGTACCCTTGCTGCAGGTCACTATGATTTTGATAGCGGCTTGCGCACGGCTGTCCTGGGCCACAGCCATAGTCAGTTTGAAAATCGTGATGTGGCGGGCTTCCCGCTCCACCTCTTGCCCCTTGCGGGCGTATTCGTACAACGCCTTACCGTCTTTTTTGAGTGCCGAGTACATGGGCGGAACCTGTGCCTGCGGGCCGGTGAAACGGTCCGTCAGCGACTCCAGCAAGGCTGGTGTGATCTCGGGCACGGGCCGGGTTTCAATCACGTCGCCTTCGGCATCGGCCGTGGTGGTTTTCTGGCCCAGCAGCAGCACCGCTTCATATGTCTTGTCGGCGTCGAGCTGGATCTGGCTGAACTTGGTGGCCGCGCCAAAGCACAACGGCAATACGCCGGTGGCCAGCGGATCAAGCGTTCCGGTGTGGCCGGCCTTGTCGGCGCGCAGCAGCCATTTGGCCTTCTGCAAGGCCTGATTGCTCGACAGGCCCAGCGGCTTGTCGAGCAGCAGCACGCCATGCACGGGACGTCGCTGGATTTTCTGGCGATGAGAAGAGGTTTGCGTCATAAATTCCGACAGGCTCAACGCCCGGGCTGGCCCGGGCGCGTCGTTGGCACCGTTGTCCCTGAACCTGTCATCAAGGGGAACGGCGCGAACTCAGTCGTCTTGGGCGCGGGAAGAAACCGCCTTGGCAATCAAGGCGTTCATGTCGGCCGCACGTTCGGTCGTGCGGTCGAAGTGGAAATGCAGCGTCGGCACGGTGTGCGTCATCAACCGCTTGAACAGGCCGTTGCGCAGGAAACCGGCGGCCTGGTTGAGCGCTTCTTCGCACTCTTTCGGGTCGCCGACAAGCACACTGAAAAACACCTTGGCATGCGCATAGTCGGCCGTCACCTCGACGGCCTGCACGGTCACCATCCCGACCCGCGGGTCTTTGAGTTCGCGCGCGATCAGCTCCGTCAGATCGCGCTGGATCTGATCGGCGACGCGAAAACCGCGATTCGGGGTGGATGATTTTTTACGCATGTCAAAAAATGGTGGGGTCTGCGGAAAGGCTGGCAGCCAGGGGCTGCCGGCCAGCCGGAATCAGACTTCCAGTGTCCGCGCCACTTCCCTGATTTCAAAGAACTCCAGGATGTCGCCAACCTGGATGTCGTTGTAGTTCTTGATGTTCAAGCCGCACTCGAAGCCTTCCTTGACTTCCTTGGCGTCGTCCTTGAAGCGCTTGAGCGAGTCGAGTTCGCCCGTGAAGACGACCACGTTTTCGCGCAGAAGGCGCAGGCGCGCGGTGCGGCGAACCACCCCGGCGGTGACCATACAGCCGGCGATCGAGCCGATCTTGCTGACCTTGAACACCTGGCGAATCTCGGCATTGCCGATGACTTCTTCCTTCTTGTCCGGCGTTAGCATGCCCGACATCGCGGCGCGCAGTTCGTCCACAGCGTCATAAATGATGTTGTAGTAGCGAATGTCCACGCCGTTGTTTTCGGCCTGCTTGCGGGCCTGGGCATCGGCGCGGGTGTTGAACCCGATCACCACGGCCTTGGAGGCAATCGCCAGATTGACGTCGGACTCGGAAATGCCGCCGACACCGGAGTACACGAGCTGGACCTTGACCTCTTCGGTCGAGAGCTTCAGCAGCGACTGGGCCAGCGCTTCCTGCGAGCCTTGCACATCGGCCTTGATGATGATGGGCAGCATCTTCACTTCACCGGCGCCGATGTCGGAGAACATGTTCTCCAGCTTGGCGGCCTGTTGCTTGGCCAGCTTGGTATTGCGGAACTTGCCGGCACGGTAGGTGGAGATTTCACGGGCACGGCGCTCGTCGAGCATGACCATGAATTCATCACCAGCCTGCGGTACTTCCGTCAGACCCTGAATTTCCACTGGAATCGACGGACCCGCCGTTTTGATCGGCTTGCCGTTTTCGTCCAGCATGGCGCGCACGCGGCCATAGGTCGAACCGGCCAGCACCACGTCGCCGGCTTTCAGCGTTCCCGCCTGAATCAGCACAGTCGCCACGGGGCCACGGCCCTTGTCGAGGCGGGCTTCGATCACCAGGCCCTTGGCCAGCGCATCCACCGGCGCCTTGAGTTCAAGCACTTCTGCCTGCAGCAGCACCTGTTCGAGCAAGGCATCGACACCGGCGCCAGTATGGGCCGAGACACCGACAAAAGGAACGTCGCCGCCGAACTCTTCGGGAATCACTTCTTCGGTGACCAGCTCGCCCTTGACGCGCTCCATGTTGATACCAGGCTTGTCGATCTTGTTGATCGCCACCACGATGGGAACACCGGCCGCCTTGGCATGCTTGATGGCTTCCTTGGTCTGCGGCATCACGCCGTCGTCAGCCGCCACCACCAGAATCACGATGTCGGTCGCCTGGGCGCCACGGGCACGCATGGCGGTAAACGCCTCGTGGCCCGGGGTATCCAGGAAGGACACCATGCCGCGCGGGGTTTCCACGTGGTAGGCACCGATGTGCTGGGTGATGCCGCCCGCTTCACCGGAGGCCACTTTGGCGCGGCGGATGTAATCGAGCAGCGAGGTCTTGCCGTGGTCAACGTGACCCATGACCGTCACAACCGGCGCACGCGGCAACAACTCGGCCTGCTGGCCTTGCACGTCTTCGTCGGCAAAGGCTTCCGGGTCGTCCAGCGAAGCCGTCACGGCCTTGTGGCCCATTTCTTCCACCACAATCATGGCAGTGTCCTGGTCCAGCGGCTGGTTGATGGTGACCATCTGGCCAAGCTTCATCAGGTGCTTGATCACTTCCGATGACTTCACGCTCATCTTGTGCGCGAGTTCGGCCACGGTGATCGTCTCAGGCACGTGCACTTCAATGACCTTGAATTCGGTCGGCGCCACGAAGGTGGATTCCGGACGTGCTTCACGGTCATTGCGGCGGCCACGCGGGCCGCCACGGAAATTGCCACGGCCGGGCACAACGGGTGCGCCACGGCTTGGAATGCCCTTCTTCTTGGCGGCGTCGTCTTTCCATGTCGAAGACAGGTTCTCCGACTTGACTTCCTTCTTGCCAGCGGCACCAGGGGCACCCGCAGCGGCCGGCGCACCCGGTTTGGCTGCGGCACCCGGCGCGCCGGCCGGCTTGTGCAGCGTGCCCTTGATGGCGGCTTTGGGATCGACGTGGGGCACCAGAACGCGCTTGGGCGCGGACATCATGGCGCGAATGCCGGCAGCTTCTGCTTCGGCCTTGCGGCGGCGGTCCTGGAGCTCTTGCGCCTTGGCCGCGTCAGCCTGGAATTCGGCGGTGGCTTTGGCCTTGGCAGTTGCAGCGGCAGCCGCGGCATCGGCAGCCTTCGTGGCCTGTACGGCCGCAGCGGTTTCAGCGGCCTTGGTGGCTTCAGCTGTTACTGGCGCGGCTTCCTTGGCTTTTCCGGCTGGCTTGGCTTTCTTGACCACGGCCTCGGCGGCTGCAGCAGCCGCCTGGGCGGTTTGCTCGGCGGCCAGGCGCTCCTGCTCGCGCGCAGCATCCTTGGCGTCCTGCTCTTCGCGAAGACGGCGTTTTTCAGCAAGCTCCTGCTCCTGGCGGCGCAGCAGTTCTGCGTGGCGGCTGGCTTCTTCTTCGCGGCGAATCAGCTCGGCATCGTCGATGACGGGAGGTGCCGGCGGAGCGGCCACTTCAGGCTGCACTTCTTCCGCAGGCTGGTCGGAGCCGTCGTCACGCTTGATAAAGGTACGCTTTTTACGCACTTCCACCTGGATGGTGCGTGCCTTGCCGGTGGCATCGGCCTGCTTGATCTCGCTGGTGGATTTTTTCACCAGGGTGATCTTCTTGCGCTCGGCCGTGACGGTGCCATGGCTGGCCTGCAGATAGCCGAGAAGCTTCTGCTTGTCCGCTTCGGACAAGGGGTCGCTGGCTTGCGCCTTGGCGACACCCGCGCTGGTCAATTGCTCGATCAGGGTGGCGGGAGATTTATTGAGTTCAGCTGCGAATTCAGCGACGGTAGTGGTACTGGACATATGTTTTTTTCCTGCTGGCCTCCATGATCATTGCTCTTGGGCCGCTGCAGGTGCAGGGGTGTCAGCGGCAGCGGGTTCATCGGTAAACCAATGGGCGCGTGCGGTCATGATCAGGGCTTTGGCTTCGTCCGAAGACTGGCCGGTGATATCGGTAAGTTCGTCCACGGCCAGATCGGCCAGGTCGTCGCGGGTATGGATGCCCGCTTCTGTCAGTTTGGCGATCAGCTCTGGCGTGAGGCCTTCGACGTCGCGCAGGTTCTGCGACACGCCTTCGGCATTTTCTTCCTTGGCGATTTCCATCGTCAAGAGCGCATCTTTGGCGCGCGTGCGCAGCTCATTGACGGTGTCTTCGTCGAAGGACTCGATCTCCAGCATTTCCTGCAGCGGCACATAAGCCACTTCTTCGAGACTGGTGAAGCCTTCGGAGATCAGGATGTCGGCGATTTCCTCGTCCACGTCGAGCTTTTCCATGAACAGCTTGCGGCTGGAATCGGTCTCGGTCGCCTGCTTTTGCGCAGATTCATCGGCCGTCATGATGTTGATCTTCCAGCCGGTCAGCTCGGCGGCAAGGCGCACGTTCTGGCCGCCGCGGCCGATCGAAATGGCCAGGTTTTCTTCATCGACGACGACGTCCATGGCGTGGCGCTCTTCGTCGACCACAATGGACGACACGTTGGCCGGGGCCAGCGCGCCGATCACGAACTGGGCCGGGTCTTCGCTCCACAGCACGATGTCCACGCGCTCGCCGGCGAGCTCGTTGGTCACGCCGTTGACACGGGTGCCGCGCACGCCGACGCAGGTGCCGATCGGGTCGACACGCTTGTCGTGCGACAGCACGGCGATCTTGGCGCGGGAACCGGGGTCACGGGCGCAGGATTTGATCTCCAGCAGGCCTTGTTCGATTTCAGGGACTTCCTGGCGGAACAGCTCGATCATGTACTCGGGCGACGTGCGCGAGAGGATGATGGGCGCGCCGCGCAGGGTCGTGTCAACTTCCATGATCATGGCGCGCACGCGGTCGCCGGAGCGCAGGTTTTCCTTCGGGATCATGTCGGAACGGCGCAGGCGGCCTTCCACACGGCCGGATTCGACAATGATGTCGCCCTTGTCCATGCGCTTGACGGTGCCAACAAAAATCTTGTCGCCGCGCGACATGAAGTCGTTGAGCAGCATTTCGCGCTCGGCGTCACGGATTTTCTGCAGAATGACCTGCTTGGCGGCTTGCGCGCCAATACGGCCGATGGGCAGGCTTTCCACCGGCTTTTCGATGTAGTCGCCTTCTTCGATGTCGGCAATCTCGTCGCGTGCGTCGCTGACCAGCTCTTCGGCTTCGGGGTTCTGCAGGCCGGCTTCGTCAGGCACCACCAGCCAGCGGCGGAAGGTCTCGTAATTGCCGTTGTCACGGTCGACGGCCACGCGGATGTCCACTTCGCCTTCGTACACCTTCTTGGTGGCCGAGGCGAGCGCAAGCTCGACGGCGCCAAAAACGACGTCACGTTCCACATTTTTTTCACGCGAGATGGCATCAACCAACATCAACAGTTCGCGATTCATTTCACAAGCCTGCCTTTCTTCATTTCTTGAAATTAATTCTCTGCAAAGGGTTCGGCACCAGGCGTTATTTTGGGTTTACGCCCCTTGAAATCAACCACGGGCGCGAGGCGCGCCTGTTGAATTTCATCGAGGGTAAAACCCAACGCCTGCAGCGGTGCGGGAACCTTCTTCTTACTGACCTTCCGGCCGGGTTTGACGGCCGGCTCATCGCTCCACACGATCTGCCAGCCGGCCACGCCGTCCGCGGCCACGACACGCTCCAGCGTGCCGCGAAACTTCTTGCGGCTGGCCGCGACGGTTGAACCGGCGCTGGCAGCCACGCCAATAGGAGCCTTGAGCGTGATGTCGATCAACTCACCGGCAAAACGCTCAAAATCTTTTTCGTTGCGCAAGGGCCTGTCGATGCCGGGGGAACTGACTTCCAGCCGCGCATATTCGGCGCCTTCGACTTCCAGGACAAACTGGAGCTGGCGGGTGACTTTTTCGCAGTCCTCGGCATTGATGAACTGTTCGGCACCCTTGACGTAAGACATGTCGATCGTGACGCGCAGCAAACCACCGCCGGTGCGTTCGATCTCGACCAGCTCGTAGCCCAGCCCCGTCACAGTTTGCTCAATCGTCTCTTGCAATGCCATTCAGTCTCTTAAACCCGCTCTTAATCCGTATGTTCAAAAACAAACGCCCAAAAAAAATGGGCGGTGAAAACCCGCCCATTTGGTCGTGAAGCTCTTATTGTAACGTGCTGCGCCCTTCGATGCAAACAATTTCCGTGCCTGACACGCTAGAGATTGCCTGAACCGTCGATGTAAATCCTTCTGGTTACGACGCCCACCTGCTCATTGGAACAGGCCTGATGAATCGACCCAAGGCATGTCCTTTTCGGCCAACCAATCCGGCGTCACCACTAGAAAGAAGCAGCGTCAAAATGAATGCATCGCTGCGTGAAAGTCCAAATGACGCCTCCTCTTCACGCTTCCTTGAAAAAAATTTGTAAATCCAATAAAACCAATTAAATCATATGGATTTTTAATTTAGTTAAAGTAATTTATAAGGATTTTTTGTGATCTCCGCGGGGCCGTGGAGACGCACAATATTCAAGCCGCGGTGACCAGAACCCGCGTATAGGGATGCTGAGGTGTATCCAGCACTTCGCTCAGTGAGCCTGACTCCAGCACATCGCCGTCCTTCATCACCATGACTTCATGGGCCATGGCACGAATCACGTCGACGTCGTGCGTGATCAGCAAATAACTCAGGCCACGCTCGCGCTGCAATCTTTGCAGCAGTCCCAGCACCTGTTTCTGGATAGTGACGTCCAGCGCGCTGGTGGGTTCGTCCAGCACCAGCAGGCTGGGGTTGACGATCAGCGCGCGCGCAATGGCCAGCCGCTGGCGCTGCCCGCCTGAAAATTCGTGCGGATAGCGCTGCAGCAAACCCGGAAACTGGGCCTCGGTCATACCGACATCGGCCAGCGCCTGCAGCGCCCGTTCCCGCCGCCCGGCTGGGGCCAGTTTGGGCTCGTGCACCGTCAGGCCCTCCTCCACAATGGCTTCAACGGTCATGCGGGGTGACAGGGAAGAAAACGGGTCCTGGAACACGACCTGAACGGCGCGGCGGATGGCCTTGTTGCGTGCCGCATCCCGGCTCCAGGTCTGGCCGGCCGCCTGCAGCTGCCCTGAAAAAGGCAGCAAGCCCAGGCTGGCCAACGCCAGGGTGGATTTTCCGGATCCTGATTCACCGATCACGCCCAGCGTCCTGCCCGGGGGGATATGAAAACTGGCGTCTTTGACCGCCACAAATTCGGCTTTTTTAAACCACCCGCGTATGCCTGGAATGGAGACCGGATACGCCACGCGCAGGCTTTCCGCACGCATGGCCGGCCCCACGCCCGCTTCCGCACCAGCGTCGGCCGCCAGCCCGTCCCGCTGCGGCTTGCTGTCGATCAGCTTGCGCGTGTAAGGGTGCTGTGGCCGGGCAAAAACCTCCGCCACGGCACCCTGCTCCACGATGTGGCCGTTTTCCATCACCGCGACTCGGTCGGCAAACTTGCGCACGAGGTTCAGGTCGTGTGTGATCATCAGCACCGCCATGCCGTTGCGCTGCTGCAGCTCGCCCAGCAGGTCCAGGATCTGGCCGCGCAGGGTGACATCCAGCGCGGTGGTCGGCTCATCGGCCAGCAGCAGCCGGGGCTGGCAAGCCAGCGCCATCGCAATCATGGCCCGCTGCCGCTGGCCACCCGAAAGTTGATGCGGAAAGGAGTTGGCCCGCCTTTCAGGCTCGGTGATACCCGTATCTGCTAGCAATTTGATAGCTGCTTGCGCACATTCAGCGGGGGTCAGGCCCTGTTTTAGCTGAAGAACTTCGGCGATCTGGTTGCCCACACTGAACAGGGGGTTCAGTGCTGTCATGGGCTCCTGGAAGATCATGGCGATGTCACGGCCGCGAATCCCACGCAAGGACTGCTCCGGCAAGGACAGCAAATCCACGGGCGCCCTGGGCGGCGCACCGCTGGCGGCCCGGTCTGCCGCATCGATGCCGGTAAAAACAGCCTTGCCACCGACCACGGCGTTTTGCGCCAGCCGTAGCAGGCTCAGCGCCGTCACGGTCTTGCCCGAACCCGATTCGCCCACCAGCGCAAGCTTTTCGCCGGGTGCGATGGAAAAATCGATGCCGTGGACGACGGATTTTCCTGCGAACGAGATCTGCAGGTTTTTGACATCAAGGAGCGGCGGCGTCATCAGTCGGCCTTCCTGGGATCCAGGGCATCGCGCAAGGCGTCGCCCATGAAGGTGAGGAGCAGCAGCGTAATCACCAGCACCGCGAAGGTAGACAGCGATATCCACCACGCATCGATGCTGTTCTTGCCTTGCGACAGCAACTCACCGAGCGAAGGCGTGCCCGGCGGTACGCCCAGACCCAGGAAATCAAGCGAAGTCAGCGCCAAAATCGCGCCACTCATGCGAAACGGCAAAAAAGTCACCACAGGCGTCAGGCTGTTGGGCAGGATGTGCCGCCAGATGATGTGCAAGTTACCCACGCCCAGCGCGCGCGCGGCACGCACGTAGTCCATCTGCCGGTTGCGCAGGAATTCGGCGCGCACATAGTCTGACAACCCCATCCATCCGAACAGGCTGAGCAGGATCAGCAACAACGCAACGCTAGGCGCAAAAACGGCGCTGAAGATGATCAGCAGATAGAGCTCCGGTACGGAGCCCCAGATTTCGATGAAACGCTGGAACAGCAAATCGGTCTTGCCACCGAAATAGCCCTGTAGCGCCCCCGTCAGCATGCCGAGCAGCACACCGGTGACCGTCAGCGCCAGCGCAAACAGTACACTGACCCGAAAGCCGTAAATCAGCTGGGCCAGCAGGTCGCGCCCCCGGTCGTCGGTGCCCAGCAGGTTGGCGCGCGTCGGCTTCGAGGGGTTGGGCTCTTTCGCAAAATAATTGAGGGTGTTGGGCCCGTAGGGATTGAGGGTGTACAACGCGAAATTGCTGCCACGCGCCAGCCGTTCCTGGATATAGGGATCGAGGTAATCGGTGGTCGTGTCGAAGTCACCCCCAAAGGTCTTCTCGCTGTAGTCCTTAACCATGGGAAAGTAATAGCCTCCCTCATAGCGCACCAGCAGCGGCCGGTCGTTGGAGACGAGCTCGGCACAAAGACTGAGCACCACCAACGTACAGAACACCACCAGGCTGTAAAACCCCAGCTTGTTGCGCCGAAAACGCCTCCAGGCGCGCTTGGCGGGAGAGTTCGAAACGTACTTTTCTTGTACAGCGTCGCCGCGGACCGGGCTTTGCCCGTCCGCAGGAGGCGTCCCCTCGGGGGGAAGGCCGCCGGAGGTGGCTTCAGGGGGGTTAATCGAACCGTACACGCGGATCCACCCAGACATAAGACAAATCGGAAATCAGCTTGGTGAACAGGCCGATCAAGGTAAACAGGTAGAGCGTGCCCAGCACCACCGGGTAGTCGCGCCGGATGATGCTTTCATAGCTGAGCAGCCCCATGCCATCCAGCGAGAACAGGGTTTCGATCAGCAGCGCACCGGTGTAGAACGAGCTGATAAAGGCGGCCGGGAAGCCGGTGATGAGGGGAATCAGCGCATTGCGGAACACATGCTTCCACAGCACCTGGCGCTCACCCAGGCCCTTGGCGCGGGCCGTGAGCACGTATTGCTTGCGGATTTCCTCCAGGAAGGAGTTCTTGGTCAGCATGGCCGTGACTGCGAAGCTGCCCAGCACCATGGCCGTGACCGGCAAGGTGATATGCCAGAGGTAATCGGTGATGCGCGCACCCCAGCTCAAAGTCTCCCAATTGGGCGAGGTCAGGCCGCGCAACGGAAACCACTGCAACTGGCCGCCGAAGATCACCAGCAGCGCGACACCCAGCACAAAGCCAGGAATGGCATAGCCGGTCAGCACCAGCAAGGTTGTGACGAAATCGAAACGCGAGCCGGCACGCACCGCCTTGGCGACGCCCAGTGGCACAGCCACCAGGTAGCTGATGAAGAAGGTCCACAAACCCAGGCTGATGGAAACCGGGAGCTTTTCCTTGACCAGTTGCCAGACCTCCTTGTTGTGGAAGAAGCTTCTGCCAAGGTCAAAGCTCAAAAACTGCTTGAGCATCAGGTAAAAGCGCTCGGGCGCCGGCTTGTCGAAACCATAGAGCGCCTTGATCTGCTCGACGCGTTTCGGGTCGACGCCCTGCCCACCCCGGTAGCTCAGGCCGCCACCCTCGGCACCGCCTCCACCGCTGGGGCCGGCCTTGGCCTCGGCCATGTATTGCTCCACCGGCCCGCCCGGCACGAACTGCGTCACCACAAAGGTGATCAGCAACACCCCGAACAAAGTCGGGATCATCAAAAGACAGCGTTTGAGAATGTAGGCAAACATGATCGATCAAACTCCCGCCAAACCCGGTGGGCAGCGCGGAACTGGCTTTGCCGGGCCGCAGCTGCCGCCCCCTGCAAGGGGGGAAGGCGTTACGCGAAGCGAACGTCCGACGGGGGTGTTCATTTTTTCCACCAGGTATCGATGATCCAGGTCTCGCCTGGCGCATAGGGTGGCATCTGGCCCGGCATGGCAAGGCGGCGTGCGTTATAGACCACGCGATGGGTGCCGGCCGTCCATTCCGGCAGCAGGTAGTGGCTGTGCGCCACGATGCGTTCCAATGCACGGCAGGCGGGCAACAACTCGGCCTTGGTTTTGGCGCTGGTCATTTTGGTGATCATGGCATCAATCGCGGGATTGGCGGCTCCGCTGAAGTTACCCGACTCCTCAGTGGCGGCGGCCTTGCTACCGAACATGTCGGCGAACTCCTGACCCGGGTTGTTGGTGCCACCGTAGGCGATGGAGATGATGTCGAACTCGAATTTATCGAGGCGCTGCTGGTAGAGCGCGAAGTCGACCTGCCGGAAGTTGAGCTGGATGCCGAGCTTTTCGAGGGCGCGTATCCAGGGCGAAATCGTGCGCACACCGCCCTCGTTGCTATCCAGGTATTCCAGCACCATAGCCTCGCCTTTGGCGTTGCGCAGCTTGCCGTCCCGAACCTCCCAGCCGGCTTCCTTCAGGAGCACCTGGGCACGGCGCAAATTAGCGCGCAGCGAAGAGTCGCCGTCAGTGCGCGCCGGCACGTACATGGCGCCGAATGCCGCTGCGGGGATGTCCTGGCGCCAGGGTTCCATCAAAGCCAGCTCTTCGGGCTTCGGCAGTCCGGTGGCCTGGCAATCGGTGTTTCCGAACAGGCCGGTCACGCGCTGGTAGGCGTTGTAAAACAACTGGCGGTTCATCCACTCGTAGTCGATCGCCAGTCCCAGAGCTTCCCGCACGCGCGGGTCCTTGAGCTTTTCACGCCGACTATTTAGCACATAGCTCTGGAAACCCGTGGGCAGGCTATGCTTGAATTCCCCCTTGACGAGTTCGCCGCTGTCAAAACGTTTGCCCGTCAGGCGCCGCGCCCAGTCGCCGGCCGAGAAGAAACGCATGATGTCGAACTCACCGGCCTTGAGCGCCTCAAGCTTGGCAGTGTTGTCCTTGTAAATCTTGACGGTGACGGTGTCGAAATTCCCTGTACCGACCCGAACATTGAGTTTCTCACCCCAGTAGGTCTTGTCGCGCACATAACTGATGTCTTTGCCGAAAACCACCAGGCCGATTCGATAGGGCCCGCTGCCAATGGGGATGTCGGTCACGACCTCATTGAAGGGCTTGGCCTTACCGGTGGCGTCCATGCCCCACTTGCGGCTGAACACCGCCATGCCGCCCACTTTCAACGGCAGTTCGCGGTTCGGCTTCCTGAAACGAAAGCGCACCGTCCGCTCGCCCACCACCTCGCAGGCTGCGACGTCTTCGAACACGGTCTTGTAGGACGGCGAGGTATGCGGGCCCATCAGGGTGTCAAAGCTGTATTTGACGTCGGCCGCCAGCACCGGGTCACCGTTGTGAAAGCGCGCTTCCTTGCGCAGGCGGAAGGTGGCCGTGAGCCCGTCAGCCGACACCTCGACGTCTTCGGCCAGCAGCCCGTAGCCTGAGGCGGTTTCGTCCATCGCCCCCGTCAGCAGCGTGTCGAACATGAAGCTCGACAAATAGGCCGGCGCCGAGCCTTTGATTGTGAAAGGGTTGTATTTGTCGAAAGTCGAGTAACGCAGGTTGCTGACCAGGCGCAGGTCCCCGCCCTTGGGTGCTGCGGGGTTGACGTAGTCGAAGTGGGCAAACCCCGCGGGGTACTTGAGGTCTCCCCAGAGTGCATAGCCGTGCGCGGCCCATGACGGTGATGAAAGACCCAGCAGGACCCAAACCAGCAAACTTCGCATGCGACAATTCTGCACTACTTAAGCTGGCAAGATTGCGGCGCGCAGACACTGCGCCCCTGTCCCTTGCCTTCCCTTCCCCCGCGAACTACCTACTCTGGAGCACCTGCATGGCCACCAACACCGGATTCCTCACTGGCAAAAAACTGTTGATCACGGGGGTCCTCTCGAACCGGTCCATCGCCTATGGCATCGCCAAGGCCTGCCATGCCCAGGGCGCCGAGCTGGCGTTCGGCTATGTCGGCGAGCGCTTCAAGGACCGCATCACCGAGTTTGCTGCCGACTTCGACTCGAAACTGATTTTTGACTGCGACGTGGGCGACGACGCGCAGATCGACAAGATGTTTGCCGACCTCTCCAAAACCTGGCCAACGTTTGACGGCTTTGTGCACAGCATCGGCTTTGCGCCGCGCGAGGCGATCGCCGGCGACTTTTTGGACGGCCTGTCACGTGAGGGCTTCAAGATCGCCCACGACATCAGCGCTTACAGCTTTCCGGCGATGGCCAAGGCGGCCCTGCCCTACCTCAACAAAAAATCGGCCCTGCTCACGCTGACCTACCTCGGCGCCGTGCGCACCGTGCCCAACTACAACACCATGGGCCTGGCCAAAGCCAGCCTGGAAGCCTCGGTGCGCTACCTGGCCGAATCGCTGGGCCCCAAGGGCATGCGCGTCAACGGCATCAGCGCCGGCCCGATCAAAACCCTGGCCGCCAGCGGCATCAAGGGCTTCGGCAAGATTTTGAGTGTGGTCGCCGAGGCCTCGCCAATCCGCCGCAATGTGACGATTGAAGACGTCGGCAACGTCGCCGCCTTTTTGCTGAGCGACCTGGCCGCAGGCGTGAGCGCCGAGATCACCTATGTGGATGGCGGCTTCAGCCACGTGGTCGGCGGCATCGCCGAACCGGCAGCCGAAGCCTGAAGGCTTTCGCGCCCGGCTGGCGTGCCGGGCGGCGCGCACATGCGGCAAGTTGCACCCTTGTCTCGCATGGCGCGCTATGAAATAGATAGCGGCTCGCGCATGACCCTATTGGGCTGGAGGCCAAATATGTTCATGAAGAACGGCTTCCAGGTACTGCAAAGCCGTTTTTTTGAGGCAAGACGGGGCGGCAAGACAGCCAAATTCGATCAAATCAGGCCTGAAAATAACAATAAAGCAGGCTCTAGCCTAATAGCCACCAGAGCGAGCAGCTATAAAAATCATAGCAACTTGCCGCATCCAGTATCCCGCACACACCCAATTCCGCACCGCGTCTGGATCAAGGTTCAGCCCTGGGTCCAGTAGTCATAACTCCAGACCGTTTCAAAGCCCGCCCGCCGGTAAAGCGCCCGCGCCGGGGCATTGCCTTCTTCCACCTGCAGGAATACACGCTCAATGCCCCGCTGCATGGCCGCTTCGGCTATGGCGGTCAGTACCCGGCCTGCCAATCCCTTGCCGCGATGTGCCGGGTCGGTTCGCATGCCGTGGACACTGGACCATCCGTGGCTGAACGCCGCCGCGCCAGCCGCAATGGCCTTGCCGCCTTCGCGCACGCTGGCAAACACGGAATCACGCCCGCGGCTCAGTGACCTGACACGGCTGGCGCCGTCCACGGGATCAAAACCCTCGGCCAGGAACAACGCTGCCCAGGCCTCGTCCGGCGCGTGGGCTGTTTCAGCCAGTGCCTGCGCCGACACACCACGCATGGACTTGACCTGCGCCACTTCCACCAGCACCGGCTTGCCTGCCGTGTAACCCCGCGCGCCCAGTTCGCGGCGCAAGGCATCAAAGCAGGCCTCATTGGCCAGCCGGAAGACGGCCCGCTTGCCGCGCGCACGGTACAGCCCTTCAATGCGATCGATCACGCCATCGGCGGGGGGTTGATGCAGCAGGGGCACCGCACTTTTGGCCCGGCTGACGGTCCCGCTGTCAAAGGGCAGCAGCCAGCCCTCGATTTCAAGCTGCTCCTCGGGTGATACAGCTGCCACAGTGGCGCGCTCGATATTTTCAATGTCGCTGGAAGTCATGGTGTCAGTAAAAAAATGTCGAGGCCGACTGGCCCAAGGGAAGTCAGACAGCAATGAGCAATATGAGTGATGGCCGGGAATACCGGCCCCCAGGGGTACGGACGAAGTGGCAGATTATTGCGTCCGCCAGAGTCCGGGAATACAGGATCCGGGGGTTCCGGGAAGAGCTAGGAAGAACGCCCGTCAAAATGCGTCACCTTGATGGTGTCCAGATCGATTCCCTCGAGGCAGCGGACGTTGACAGCTGCAATGCGATTGCCGGCAGGATCCGTCCCTTCGCCATAAGGATGAATGCCACAGGTAGGGCAGAAACGGTGGCTGATCACATGCTTGTTGAACTGATAGGTGCTGGCATTTTCATCGGGGGTCTGCAAACGGAGCTGGTCATGCGGCACAAACCACAGCAGCGACCCTTTGCGCTGGCAGATGGAGCAGTTGCAGGCCAGGGCGCTGTTCGGCTGGCCGTCGACCTCAAACGCGACCTTTCCACAATGGCAACTCCCTCTGGAAGTCATTTTTTCTGTCATAAGTTGATTCCTTTCATGGCCATTGCAGCCTTCATGGTTGACGGGGTTGCGCGGGCAACACAGGCGCCCACAGAACGCTTGCACCGCGCAAATTTGAACTATAAACTGTACATTCATACAGTTATAAGTCAAGAAAAAACAGGGAGGCCCATGCGGCAACACATCACCCACTCCGGCGAGCGGGCCAACACGGTCTTTTTTCGCCTCAAAACGTTTCACTGGCTGCTGGCACTCGCCGGCTTGCTGGCACCAGCGCTTCCGGTGCTTTCGGCATCCGCAGCTGCGCAAGCGCCGCCGCTGATGCTCGCCAAGGTGTACCAACCCGGCGTCCCCCTTCAGGATTATTGGGTCAGTGAAAAATTCGACGGCGTGCGCGGCTACTGGGACGGAGAACAGCTGCTCACGCGCGGGGGGGAACGCATCGCCGCGCCGGCCTGGTTTACCGCAGGCTGGCCCAAAACACCCCTGGACGGCGAGCTGTGGGCGGGCCGTGGCCAGTTTGCCAGGGCGGTGTCTACCGTGCGCCAGCAAACCCCGGACGACGCTGCCTGGCGGGCCATGCGCTTCATGGTGTTTGATTTGCCCGCGCAAGGCGGCCCGTTCAGCGAGCGGATCCCGGCCCTCAATGGCGCGGTGAGCCGCATCGACCAGCCCTGGGTGCAGGCCGTGGCGCAATCGAAGGTCGCAAGCCACACCGCCTTGCAGGCGTTACTGGCCACCACCGTGAAGCGCGGCGGCGAAGGCCTGATGCTGCACCGCGGCGCGTCTTTCTACAAAGGCGCACGCAACGACGACCTGCTCAAGGTCAAGACCCACGAAGACACCGAAGCCCGCGTGGTGGCGCATGTTCCCGGCAGGGGGAAGTACGCCGGCATGCTGGGCGCGCTGCTGGTGGAAATGCCCGGTGCCGACGGCAAACCAGGGCGGCGCTTCAAGCTGGGCACCGGGCTCAACGATGAGCAGCGCCAGAATCCGCCGCCCGTCGGCAGCACCGTCACCTACCGCTTTCGCGGACTCAATGACGGTGGCCTGCCCCGGTTTGCCAGCTTCATGCGGGTACGGGAAGACCAGCTGCTTTAAAGGTGGGCCCGCCAATCGGCGCACCGCCGGAGACCAACGTGAGTTGGCCTTGCGCCCACCGCACCTGACGGGGGAAATGGCCTGTGGCGCCCACTAGTCATGCGCCCCCAGCTACAAAAAATATAGCAACCGCTCCGGGGAGGCGGCTTTATTTTTTCTGGCTCGCCAGCAGGCCGAGGCCCGTGTAGCCCAGGCTGGCGATGACGAAGAACCAGCCCACCCACTTGAGGAAGGATGATCCGCCGGCTTCCTGCGCGAATCCCACCTGGCTCGGGTTACCCGGCATGTAGTAGATGTTCACCGGCCGCCCTGCCTCGAAGTCCTTCAGCACGGCCTCGGGGAACGAGCGCTTGATCGTCATGGCTTGCCCAGTGTCGGTGCGGAATTTGAGTTCCGCCGTGTAGATGGTCTGGCCACTGCGGGAAAAACTTTTGTATTCCTTGATCGGCTCGACCACCGCCGTCTTGCCGCTGGCCATGAGCAGCCGCAACTCGCTGTCCCCGCTGGCCTGCGCGCGCAGGAATACTGCACCGACGATGACACCGAGGACTCCGAAGAGAATCGTCTTGAACATGCTCCCCTCCCAATAATATGGGAAGGACTATAGCAAACGAAAGTACCTGTTTATTCCTGCCTAGCGTTTGACGCAGTCCGCGTAGTAGCGCGTCTTGCCCTTGGCATCCACCTGTTCCACAAGGCCGTGGATGTCTGTTTCAAAGCCCGGGCACTGGGCGTTGAACTCGCGCGAGAACTTCAGATAGTCCACAATTTTCCGGTTGAACACCTCGCCCGGGATCAACAGCGGGATGCCCGGCGGGTACGGCGTGACCAGGCCCACGGTGATACGGCCTTCCAGGTGGTCGATTTCAACCCGTTCCGTCGTGCGGTGGGCAATGTGGGCGTAGGCGTCGCTGGGCTTCATGGCGGGCGCCAGATCGCTCAGGTAGACCTCGGTTGTCAACCGCGCGATGTCGTACTTGGCGTACAGCGTATGGATGTGCTGGCACAGGTCGGCCAGGCCCATGCGCTCGTACTTGGGGTACTTCTGGCAGAACTCGGGCAGGATGCGCCACATCGGCTGGTTCTTGTCGTAGTCGTCCTTGAACTGCTGCAGCGCCGTCAGCAGCGTGTTCCAGCGGCCCTTGGTGATGCCGATGGTGAACATGATGAAGAAGCTGTAGAGGCCGGTTTTCTCGACGATCACGCCGTGCTCGGCCAGAAATTTGGTCACGATGCTGGCCGGGATGCCGGTTTTGGCAAACTTGCCGTTCAGGTCGAGGCCGGGCGTGACGATGGTGGACTTGATCGGGTCCAGCATGTTGAAACCGGTGGCCATCTGGCCAAAGCCATGCCAGTTGTTGGCGCCGTTTCTGGCCGTCTTGGCGCTGCGGGACTCGCCCTTGATGATCCAGTCCTGCGATTCGCCAATGCCCTCTTCGACCAGCTTGTCCGGCCCCCAGACCTTGAACCACCAGTCGGTGCCGTATTCCTCGTCGATCTTGCGCATGGCGCGGCGGAAGTCCAGCGCTTCGGCAATGCTTTCCTCAACCAGCGCCGTGCCGCCGGGAGGCTCCATCATGGCAGCGGCCACGTCGCAGCTGGCGATGATGCTGTATTGCGGCGAGGTTGACGTATGCATCAGGTAGGCCTCGTTGAAGAGGTGCCTGTCGAGTTTGGTGTTCTGCGAATCCTGCACCAGCACGTGACTGGCCTGGCTGATACCCGCCAGCAGCTTGTGGATGGACTGCGTTGCGTACACCACCGCATTCTTCGGCCGGATGCGGCTCTTGCCCATGGCGTGGTAGCTGCCGTAGAACGGGTGGAAGGCGGCGTGCGGCAGCCAGGCCTCGTCAAAGTGCAGGTTGTCGATGTAGCCGTCCAGCATGCCCTTGATGGTTTCGGTGTTGTAGAGCACGCCGTCGTAGGTGGACTGCGTCAGTGTCAGCACACGCGGCTTGACCTTGCTGCTGTCCACGCCCTTGAGCAATGGGTTGGCATCGATCTTGGCGCGGATGGCTTCGGGTTCGAACTCGCTCTGCGGAATCGGGCCGATGATGCCGAAATGGTTGCGCGTCGGCTTCAAAAACACCGGAATCGCACCCGTCATGATGATGGAATGCAGGATGGACTTGTGGCAGTTGCGGTCAACGACCACCACGTCACCGGGTGCCACCGTGTGGTGCCACACCATCTTGTTGCTGGTGGATGTGCCGTTGGTCACGAAGAAGCAGTGGTCGGCGTTGAAGATGCGTGCGGCGTTGCGCTCGCTGGCGCCGATGGCGCCGTCGTGATCCAGCAACTGGCCGAGCTCTTCCACCGCGTTGCAGACGTCGGCGCGCAGCATGTTCTCGCCAAAAAACTGGTGGAACATCTGGCCGACCGGGCTTTTCAGGAAAGCAACGCCGCCCGAATGGCCCGGGCAGTGCCAGGAATAGGAACCGTCTTCGGCATAGTCGAGCAGTGCCTTGAAAAACGGCGGCTGCACGCCTTCCAGGTAGCTCTTGGCCTCCCGCAGGATGTGGCGCGCCACGAACTCGGGCGTGTCCTCAAACATGTGGATGAAGCCGTGCAGTTCACGCAGGATGTCGTTGGGGATGTGGCGCGAGGTCTTGGTCTCGCCATAGACGTAAATCGGCACATCCAGGTTCTTGCGGCGTACTTCCTCGATAAAGGTGCGCAGGTTGAGCACGGCCGGGTCGAGGTCGGGGCCTGGCGAAAACTCCTCGTCGTCAATCGACAAAATGAAGGCGCTGGCCCGGCTTTGCTGCTGGGCGAACTGCGAGAGGTCGCCGTAACTGGTCACCCCCAGGACTTCGAAGCCCTCGGTTTCAATGGCTTGCGCCAGCGCACGGATGCCCAGACCGGAGGTGTTCTCGGAGCGGAAGTCTTCGTCGATGATGACGATGGGAAAGCGGAATTTCATGGCTTGGGCTGGAGTTCATGGTCGCCCTGAACCTGTCGGAGGGCATGGGAAACGCTCAAAGGGCATAGACAGGTTGAGCCCGGGCGGTGAGAGGAAGCTTTTTCCAAGCAGCGAAGTGTAAGGACATATTGTTGCGCTACGCTTGCCTTGGGGTCTAATTGCCCCAAAATGTAGCGGATGACCGACAAAAGGAGGATGCATGAGTGAATCGACTATCTGGTGGCTGCTGGCAGGTACGGCAGTCGCGGTGGAGCTGGTAACCGGAACTTTTTACCTGCTGATGATCGCGGTAGGCTTGGCGGCCGCTGCAATTGCCGCTCATTTGGGCGCCTCGACGGCCCTGCAACTCGTTACGGCGGCCGTTGTCGGCTCGGCCACCGTGGGCGTTACCCATTTCATTCGGGGTCGGGGGCCCAAGGCGTTATCGGCAGGAACCAATCCAGACGTCAACATGGATATTGGTGAAACGGTACAGGTCGATGACTGGCAAGCGGACGGCACGGCGCTCGTACGCTACCGCGGCGCGCAATGGGCGGTTGTTCAGGCGGTTGATGGCACGCCTTCGGCGGGCGCCCACCGTATTCGGGAAGTTATTGGCAGCAAATTGGTCGTAGAAAAAATCTGAGGGAATCACCATGTCATCTTATGTAGCACTCATTATTCTCATCGTCGCGGTCATCTTCGTCATCCGCGCCGTCAAATTCGTTCCCCAGCAAAATGCCTGGGTCATCGAACGTATGGGTAAATATCACGCAAGCCTGACGCCGGGCCTCAACTTCCTGGTTCCCTTTATTGACCGCGTCGCCTACAAGCACAGCCTGAAGGAAATCCCGCTTGACGTTCCCAGCCAGGTTTGCATTACCCGCGACAACACGCAGCTGCAGGTCGACGGCATCCTGTATTTCCAGGTCACGGACCCGATGCGGGCCAGCTACGGCTCATCCAACTACATCGTGGCTGTCACGCAACTGGCGCAGACCTCCCTGCGTTCCGTGATCGGCAAGCTCGAACTCGACAAGACCTTTGAAGAACGCGACATCATCAATGCGCAGGTTGTTGCCGCCATTGACGAGGCCGCCCTGAACTGGGGTGTGAAAGTCCTGCGCTACGAAATCAAGGACTTGACGCCCCCCAAAGAGATTCTGCATGCCATGCAGTCGCAAATTACGGCAGAGCGTGAGAAGCGGGCTCTGATCGCTGCTTCCGAAGGCCGCCGCCAGGAGCAGATCAATATCGCCACCGGCGAACGTGAAGCCTTCATTGCCCGCTCGGAAGGCGAAAAACTGGCTGCCATCAACAACGCCCAAGGTGAAGCCGCCGCCATCATGGCCGTTGCCGACGCCAATGCAAAAGCCATCGAAATGGTCGCGGCCGCAATCCGCCAGCCCGGCGGCGAACAGGCCGTTCAGCTCAAGGTGGCCGAACAGGCGGTTGACGCCTATTCCAAGGTAGCCAGGGACGCCAAAACCACGTTGGTGGTACCCAGCAACATGACGGAAGTCACCGCCCTCATCAGCTCGGCCATGAAGATGGTGCAAGCCAACAAGGTGTGACGACGGGCTTTTTTGCCGACAGCACGTGAACGCACCCATGAGCGCAAAAAATGTACTGGGCACGGATTTGGTGCCCTGCTCCTATGATCCGCTGACCGGCTACTTTCGTGACGGTTGCTGCAACACGGATGCGTCGGATGCGGGGTCCCACCTGGTATGCGTTCGCGTCACGCGTGAATTTCTGGCTTTTTCCGCCAGCCGCGGCAACGATCTTTCCACGCCGCAGCCTGCGTACCGCTTTGCGGGCCTTCAGCCGAATGACCGCTGGTGCCTGTGTGCCAACCGCTGGCGCGAAGCGCTGGAGGCCGGCTTTGCGCCGCCTGTCGTGCTGGAGTCGACGCACAGCAAGGCGCTGGAATTCGTCTCCCTGGCCCTGCTGGAAAAGCACCGGTTCCAGGGTGCACTCCACTGAGCCTGTTGCGCGTCGGGTGCAACTCCTGCCTCCGTCTGTTCGCAGCACTGCTATAATCGAAGGCTTCGCGGAAGGGTGGATGAGCGGTTTAAGTCACACGCCTGGAAAGCGTGCGTAGGGTTAAACCTACCGCGGGTTCGAATCCCGCCTCTTCCGCCAAACAGTCTCGTCGCCGTGAGTTTCCACACGGTGGCAAAAACTCCTAAAAGCCCAGCTTGCTGGGCTTTTTTGTGCCCGCTCCACTTTCGGCGCCTCACTTCCGGTCTTCCCGGGGTTTTTCCGGGCAAAAAAAAGCCACCTTGCGGTGGCTTTTTGTTTGCGGTGAACGATTAGTTCAGGGCAGACTTCTTGCCGTCTTTGTAGACGTACAGGGTGATGGCGGGGTTCTTCAGTTCGCCATTGGGTTCAAAAGCGATCGTGGTGGTCACGCCCTTGAAGTTGGTTTTAATCAGCTCAGGGGTGTAAACCTTTGGATCCCAGGAACCGGCACGCTTCATGGCGTCAACCAGAACGAAGGTAGCGTCGTAGGTGTACGGGCTGTAAACCTGGAACTGCTTTGGATACTTGGCTTCGTAGCGCTTCATCCAGGCTTCGCCGCCTGGCATTTTGGCCAGCGATGCGCCGCCTTCAGCGCAAACCACGTTGCCGATGGTCTTGGCGCCTGCGGTCAGCTTGGCAAGTTCTGCGGTGCAGATGCCGTCGCCGCCGAAGTACTTGACGTTGCCCATGCCGAGTTGTTCCATCTGGCGCAGCATTGGGCCGCCTTGTGGGTCCATGCCGCCGAAGAAGATCGCGTCAGGTGCTTTGGCCTTGATGGCGGTCAGGATGGCCATGAAGTCGGTGGCTTTGTCGGTGGTGAACTGCTCGTCAACCACGGTCATGCCTTTTGCCAGGGCCGTTTTCTTGAACACTTCAGCAACGCCCTGGCCGTAAGCCGTACGGTCGTCAATGATGGCGACTTTCTTCAGCTTCAGCGTGTCGGCGGCATAAAAAGCCAGGCCAGCGCCCAGGGCGTTGTCATTGGCAATGATGCGGTAGGTGGTTTTGTAGCCTGGCTTGGTCAGGTTGGGGTTGGTTGCA
The DNA here is from genome assembly GCF_056405795.1 of Polaromonas sp. P1_F1. Taxonomy (NCBI): domain Bacteria; kingdom Pseudomonadati; phylum Pseudomonadota; class Betaproteobacteria; order Burkholderiales; family Comamonadaceae; genus Polaromonas; species Polaromonas sp. P1_F1. Next base: position 209,956 of record NZ_JBFUBJ010000006.1, on the reverse strand, counting down.
GCGCCCGTAACGTGGGGGATGCCGCAATCGTTGTAGACCTTGGAGGCAGGAATGGTGGTTCCGGAATTCAGGTGGCCGACCACGCCGGCGACTTTGGAGTCGCACAGCTTTTGTGCAGCGGCGGTGCCCTGTTTTGGATCAGCGGCGTCATCTTCAGCAACAATTTCAAACTTGACCTTTTTGCCGCCGATGACCACGTTTTGTGCGTTCAGGTCTTCGATGGCCATGCGCACGCCGTTTTCATTGTCTTTGCCGTAATGGGCTTGCGAGCCGGACAGCGGCGCCACGTGACCGATCTTGATCACTGCGTCTTGGGCAGAGGCAAAACCCGCTACTGCAGCGAGAGCAGCCACTACTGTCAGTTTTAATTTCATTTGCATAAAAACACTCCGATTAGGAAATTACCGTTAAAGGTTGAGAACAATTTTTTTACTCAACGGGGCCGAACATAACGCAATTTCCGGGCCCGCACCATAGCAACGTCCCTAGGTTAAATTCCGATAAGGGGGTTTACCCGGGGAGCAGATTGCCTTATGTGAACTTGTGTTTCAAGGGTTGGGCACAGCGAAAAAGCATCTGTGCAAACAGTCGCTCGCGCGTCCTATGCGTCCGTGTTTGGCGGTGCCGCTTCGTGCTTCAAAGCCTGGCTCACAGATTGACGGACAACGTCCTCAATTTCTTCGCGCAGACGTGGAACCAGGGTTTGCGTGTGCTCCAGGATAAGTTGCCCTACGACCTCCCGCAAACGCCGCTCAAGGACCAGGTTCACCCGCTGCAGCACGCGTTGCACCATCTGCTCCTGAAGCTCTGCAGAAGCGGTGGACGGCGGCACCGGCAAACCAGTCCTGGCTGGTTCAGGCGGTGCAGCCGGCATCGGCGCAGGCATGGGCCGCACGACTTCCGTCAGCGTCGGCACAAACCGCGGCGGTGCGGGCGGACGGTTCATGCGCCCTCCCCGGCCGTCGCAAGGTCATGGCGTTTCATGGCATAGCCCCTGTCGGTGTAGTGCTTCCACCGGCTTCGCGCTGCAAGACGGTCATCGTCGGCCTGCGCCACGACTTCGATAAAACGTTCGAAGCGTTCAAATTCGGCGGGAATGCCATGTCCCAGATTGACCAACACGCCGTAATGCGGGCAGGCCTTGAGCGACTCGGCCAGCACCACCGGCGTTGCCGCCCATGTACTTTCGGGGGCACCCGCACGGCAATGCGGCACAAATTCCGCAGGCGAAAAACTCCAGATCAACTGGTCCAGTTCCGCCAGCACCGCCGCGTCCCCCGTCACCACAACGCTGGCGCCGCTCAGGTAGGCCTTGCGAAGTAACCGGCAGCTGTAGGCCAGTTTGTCAGGCACATTGAAGTGAAAGGCGATTTCGGTCATGCCCGGGTTTTGGATGCGGATTTGCGACTGGACGCTGTTTTGGCTTTTTTGCGCGATGCTTGGGCCGAAGTCCCTGCCCTGGCAGTTACCACCTGGTCCAGCAGGTAGTCCAGCAGCAGCGGCACCGGCCTGCCGGTCGCACCTTTGGCGGCTCCGCCTTTCCAGGCCGTACCGGCAATGTCCAGGTGCGCCCATGGGAAACTGGCCGTAAACCGCTGCAGGAACTTGGCCGCGGTCACCGCACCCGCGGCACGCCCCGCCACGTTGGCGACATCCGCAAAATTGGTCTTGAGCCCTTCCGCATAATCGTCATCCAGCGGCATCCTCCAGCACAGGTCCAGGGACGATTCGCCTGCTGCCGACAACGCCTCGGCCATGGTGTCGTCGCTGGAGAAAAGCCCGCTGCGCACGCCGCCCAAGGCAATCACGCAGGCGCCGGTCAGCGTCGCGATGTCCACCACCGCCCGGGGCTTGAAGCGCTCGGCGTAAGTCAATGCGTCGCAGAGCACCAGCCGCCCTTCGGCGTCGGTGTTCAGGATCTCGATGGTCTGCCCGCTCATGCTGGTCACCACATCGCCGGGCTTGATGGCGCGGCTGCCCGGCATGTTTTCGCAGGCGGGAATCAGGCCTACCACATTGAGCGCCGGCCGCAGCTCTGCCAGCGCCCGGAAGGTGCCCAGAACGCTGGCGGCACCGCACATGTCGAACTTCATCTCGTCCATTTCGGCGGCGGGCTTGATGGAGATACCGCCCGTGTCAAAGGTGATGCCTTTGCCAACGAGCACGACGGGCGCCTCGGCCCTGGCCGCCCCCTCATAGCGCAGCACTATAAAGCGTAAGGGCTCGGCCGAACCCTGCGCCACGGCCATGAAGGAGCCCATGCCGAGTTTGGCGACCTCTTTGGGCCCCAGCACCTCCACCTTGATGCCGCGCAGCTTGCCCAGCTCTCTGGCAGCGCCGGCCAGAAGCGTCGGTGTCGCGTGGTTGGCCGGGCGGTTCGCCCACTCCTTGGCAAATTCAATGCCCTTGACCAGCGCTGCGCCCTTGTCAATGCCGGGTCGCGCGATCTGGGCACTTGCGGCGTCATTCACGGCAACCACCACCCGTTGCAACCTGCCAGGGCCGGCTTTTGCGTTCCTGGCGGCTTTGGACTTGGTGGTAGCGTAGGTATAGGTGGCATCCCCGCAAGCGACCACGGCCGCGCGTACGGCTTCAGCTCGCAGATGGCCCACGGCACCGAAGCAAATGGTCAGGTGCTGCACGTTCGCAGCCTTCAGGGCGCCCAGGCCGGCACTGACGGCGGTACGAACGTTTTTGGCACTGGCATCCCCGACGCCCGCCAGTACGACCCGCCTGGCAGTGATGCCGGGAGCGCGGTACGTGCTCAGGAGCTTGCCCGGCTTGGCCTCAAAGTCCCCCGACTTGATCGCCAGCGATGCGAGCACCGAAAGGGGGTCATTGCCGGAGCCCGGATCCTGGGGTACGAGAACCAGCAGCGCATCGGTTTTTTCGCTGCAAATACGGGTGGGTGTCAGTGTTTTGAGTTCAAAGTCCATAATTCAGGGTCTGGTAAATAAACCAAAGTAAAACAAAAATAAAACGAAGCCAAGGCAGATATTCAGTCAATGTTATTCCAATCCACGATTCGCAAAGAGCTGGCACGCAGTTTTGGGGCCACGCTGGTGGTCCTGGTCACCATCGTGATGACCATTGTTCTGATCCGCACCCTGGGCCAGGCATCGCGCGGTTTCATCAATCCGCAGGACGTCATGCTGTTCATGGCCTACTCGGCCCTGGGACGCCTGCCGACCATCCTCACGCTGTCGCTGTTTATTGCGATGGTCAGTACCTTGTCGCGCATGTACCGCGACAGCGAAATGGTGGTGTGGTTCACCAGTGGTCAGGGCCTGGCGGGTTTTCTGCGGCCGCTTTTCCGTTTTGCATGGCCTGTGCTGCTGGTCATCACGCTGATGGCCCTTTTTGTCTGGCCCTGGACCAACCAGCAAACCAAAGACATGCAAAGCCGGTATGAGCAGCGCGGCGACATCGACCGCATTGCCCCTGGCCAGTTCCAGGAGTCCTCCAGCGGCAACCGGGTTTTCTTCATCGACCGCGACCTGGCGGGCGAGCGCTCCAGTAACAACGTCTTTATCGCTGCGACCGAAAAAGGCAAGAGTTCCATCACCACGGCCCGCTCGGGCCGCATCGAGACCAAAGGTGACGCCCAGTTCCTCATGCTCGAAAACGGCCAGCGCCTGGAAAACGTGATCGGGCAATCGGCGCTCAAAATCAGCGACTTCGAAGAGTACGGCACCAAAACTGGCGATAACAATCCGCTGACCGAAAACGCACCGGAAGCCAAACTGCTTTCCACCCGCTCCCTGATCAAGACGCCGACCCGCGGCAACCTCAGCGAACTGGCGTGGCGGCTGGGACTGGCGCTGGCATCCATCAACTTTGTCGTACTGGCGGTGGCCCTGGCCAGCGTGAACCCGCGCGGTGGCCGCAGCGGCAACATGATCTTTGTGTTGCTGACCTTTGTGGTCTACAACAACCTGGTCAACCTCGGGCAAAGCTGGATTTTTGTGGGCCTCATCAGTTTCAGCAACTTCCTGCTGGCGCTGCATGGTGGTGTCCTGCTGCTGGCCCTGGCCTGGCTGTCCAAGCGACAGTTCAACTGGACGCTGCGGCCCGCCCGGCGCATCAACCGTACACCGCTGGCTGTACGCGACAGCGAAAGCCACGCATGAAAACCATACGCCGCCTGATCTACGGTGAAGTGCTGGCAGCCATCGCCCTGGTGGCGCTGGGCTTCCTGGCCCTGTTCTTCTTTTTTGACCTGGTCGATGAACTGCAATACCTCGGCAAGAGCAGCGGCATCAACGCCGCCGATGTCTACCAGATCAGGCATGCACTGCTGTACGTAGGCCTGCTGATTCCCAATCATTTGTACGAGCTGCTGCCGATCTCCGTACTGATCGGCACCATCTTTGTGATGGCCCGGCTGGCGCAGAGCTCCGAATACACCATCCTGCGCACCAGCGGACTCGGCCCCTGGCGCGCGCTGAAGTTGCTGCTGGTCCTGGGGGCGCTGTTCGTGGTGTTCAGTTTCGCCGTGGGCGACTATGTGGCGCCTGCCAGCGAACGGGCCGCACAGCTGCTCAAGGCGCGCTACCAGAACAAGATCACCATCGGCCAAACCGGTGCCTGGTTGAAGGAAAAGCAGGCCTACAACACCTTTGTGGTCAATGTGAGGGCCCTTACCCCCGACAACGAAATGCAGGGTGTGCAGATTTTCGAGTTCAACAACAAGGGATTGATCGTCTCCACCACACAGGCGCCGCTGGCAGCGTTCACCGCTGGCGATGCCTGGGAATTGAACCAGGCCACACGCGCAGAGTTTGATGTTCCTGCCGGCGCCAGCAGCGCCGCCAAACCCGGAGGCAGCGCCAAGGTCAACCGCACAGTGCTAAAGAACTTTCGCTGGCCTACCGAAATCAGCGCTGAAATGGTTTCGGTGGCGCTGCTCAAGCCTGAGCGCATGGGCACCATTGACCTGTTCAATTACGTCCGTCACCTGGACGCCAATGGGCAGACCGCGCAGCGCTATGAAATAGAGTTCTGGAAAAAAGTCTTTTACCCGCTCAGCTGCCTGGTGATGGTGATTCTGGCGCTGCCTTTTGCCTACCTTCACTTTCGCTCCGGCGGCATCGCCGGCTACGTGTTCGCCGGTGTGATGATCGGCATCAGCTTCTTCCTGCTCAACAACGTGTTCGGCTATATCGGCAACCTGCGAAACTGGCAGCCCTGGCTTGCGGCTGCCACGCCAGGGCTGCTTTATATGGCCGTCTCGCTGGGCGCGTTTGGCTGGCTGGTGCTCAGGCGTTAACGGACGCGACCGTTCATGACGTCCCTGGCCCATACGCCGCGCGGCATCATCCTGCTTGCCCATGGCTCGCGCGACCCGCAGTGGCGCGACCCCATTGAGGCGGTTGCCGCACAAGTCCGTCTCCGCGAGCCCGGTACCCCCGTCAGTTGCGCCTACCTGGAGCTTTGCCCTCCTTCATTGCCTGAAGCTGCTACAAATTTAATAGCTGCCGGCGCACGCCATATAAGGGTTTTTCCGCTTTTCTTTGGTATAGGCAAGCACGCCCGGGAAGACTTGCCGCTGCTGGTCGAACGCGTCAGGTTGGCGCATCCGGGCGTAGAAGTCGAGCTTCTGCCCGCAGCCGGGGAATACCGCGAATTGACCGCACTTATGGCCAGCATTGCCTTGTCATAACCGTGGAGGCATGGCGCATCGGTACGGCAGTTGGGCTCCTCTTTAGCGTAAAACAGGCATAATAAAATCAATAATTAGCCTGAATTCGATATGAACCTTCACCAATTCCGCTTCGTCCAGGAGGCCATCCGGCGCAACCTGAACCTGACAGAGACCGCCAAGGCCCTGCACACCTCGCAGCCCGGCGTATCCAAAGCCATCATCGAGCTTGAGGAGGAACTGGGCGTCGAAATCTTTGCACGGCACGGGAAACGCCTCAAGCGCGTGACGGAACCCGGGGAACACGTCCTCAAAAGCATTGAACTCATCATGCGCGAGGTGGGCAACCTGCGCCGCATTGGCGAGCAGTTTTCTGCCCAGGACAGCGGCACCCTCTCCATTGCCACCACCCATACGCAAGCCCGTTATGTGCTCCCGCAGCCCGTCGCCAAGCTGCGTGAAGCCTTTCCCAAAGTCAATGTCAGCCTGCACCAGGGCTCTCCCGACCAGGTGGCGCGCATGGTGCTTGATGAGGTGGCCGAAATCGGCATCGCGACCGAATCATTGACGCAGTACGAAGACCTGGTGACCCTTCCCTGCTACGAATGGCAGCACATGCTGGTCATTCCTGTCGACCATCCGCTGGCGAAAAAAGACAACATCACACTCGAAGACCTGGCGCAAGAACCCCTGATCACTTACCACCCGTCTTTCACCGGCCGTACCAAGATCGACCTGGCGTTTGCCGCCAAGCGGTTGCAGCCGCGCATTGCGCTTGAGGCGATTGACTCCGACGTCATCAAGACCTATGTGCGCCTGGGGCTGGGCGTGGGCATCGTCGCGGAAATGGCCATCAAGGAAGACGGCACCAACAGCGACCTGATTGCCATCGCGGCCGGCCCGCTGTTCGGCATCAACGTCGCCCGCGTGGCCTTCAAGCGCAGCGCCTACCTGCGCAACTTTGTGTATAAATTCGCCGAACTGCTCAGCGACAAGCTGGACCGCGCCCTGATCACCAAGGCCATGGCCGGCCGTGTCAATGACTATGAGGTTTAGCTCCCCCCCGAAGCGGCCTTTGGCCGCTCCCCCCTCAAGGGGGCGCCACCTGCGGCCCGGCAGAGCCGGTTCCGCGGCGGCCGCTTGAACAAGAATTAACTCAGCTAGTCCTTGCCATGACCACTATCCTCGAACGCACCCCCACGCTCAAAACCAAGCTGCCCGCTGTCGGCACCACCATCTTCACGGTGATGTCCACCTTGGCCGCTGAAAAAGGCGCTGTCAACCTGGGCCAGGGCTTTCCTGATTTTGAGTGTGACCCGCAGCTGGTCAACGCCGTCACGGACGCAATGACCAAAGGCCTGAACCAGTACCCACCCATGACGGGCGTTCCGGCGCTGCGCGAAGCCATCTCGGCCAAGGTGGCCAAACTTTACGGCCACCGCTACGACGCCAACAGCGAGATCACCATCACTGCCGGCGCCACCCAGGCCATCATCACGGCAATCCTGGCCGTCGTTCACCCCGGCGACGAAGTCATCGTGCTGGAGCCCTGCTACGACAGCTACGTGCCCAACATCGAACTGGCCGGTGGCGTCGTAGTGCGCGTTCCCCTCACGCCAGGCACCTTCCGGCCCGACTTCGACAAGATTTCCGCAGCGATCACATCCAGGACGCGGGCGATCATCGTCAACTCGCCGCACAACCCGAGCGCCACGGTATGGACCGAGGCCGACATGCTCACGCTGCAGGACATCCTGGCGCCCACCGACGTGCTGCTGATCAGCGACGAGGTCTATGAGCACATGGTGTTCGATGCGGCCCAGGGACGCATCCATCAAAGCGCCGCCCGTTTTTCAAGCCTTGCCGCGCGTGCGTTCATTGTCAGCAGCTTCGGCAAGACTTACCACGTCACCGGCTGGAAGGTCGGCTACGTGGCCGCACCCGCTGCGCTGACCACCGAGTTCCGCAAGGTGCACCAGTTCAACGTGTTCACCGTGAATACCCCTGTGCAATACGGGCTTGCCGCGTACATGGCCGATGCGCAGCCTTACCTGGACCTGCCGGCCTTCTACCAGCGCAAGCGCGACCTCTTTCGCGAAGGCCTTGCCAAAACCCGCTTCAAACTGTTGCCCAGCGAAGGCAGCTACTTCCAGTGCGTGGACATCTCCGACGTGAGTGACCTGGACGAAGCCGGGTTTTGCAAATGGCTGACCACTGAAATCGGCGTGGCGGCGATTCCCCTGTCGGCGTTTTACGGCAACGGCTTTGACCAGCGTGTGGTGCGGTTCTGTTTTGCCAAAAAAGACGAAACATTGAACACGGCCCTGCAGCGGCTGGCCAAACTGTAAGCGCGGCAAGCCGGCGTGAAAGAACCTGTTTACGGTCTAAACGGGGCCGCGCAAGCACCTTCTCGGGATGGGATGCAAGGCGCGGTGCGATGCCCATAGCTCGGCTATGGGCTAGCGCCGCAGGCCGCCCGAGAAGGCGCTTGCCCTCCGGGTTGGGGGTGAAATCGCGCGATTGAGCCACCCAGGCCCTTGCATGGGCATGAGCCCATGCGGCGTGCCCGGGCGGCCCACTCATCGCCGATTGCACCCCAACGCGGCCTCGTTTAGACCGTAAACAGGTTCTAAGCCAAGGCTGTCAGTATTTGCCGACGGCTGGACAGGTGCTCATCCTGCTTGTTTGCGCCCCGCACCGGGAAACAATCACTTCACATAACAAGGAGTGCTTCAAATGTCCCTATCCCTCATTCTGCTGATCGTTCTTATTCTTATCCTCGTCGGTGCATTGCCTACCTGGGGCCACAGTCGGAGCTGGGGTTACGGGCCCAGCGGGGGTGTCGGCCTGGTGGTGTTGATCCTGGTCATCCTGCTGCTGATGGGACGCATCTAGTCCGCACCTTCCGTTGGTGATTCACCAGGGAAGATGGCCTTGCATAGCAAGGCCATTTTTTTGCGCTCCCATCTCACAAGCCTGTTTCAACTATTCAGTTGCTGCCACGCTTTTTAGCTGCGGCATAACAAGCCTTCGGCAGTTGTTAGCCTTCGCTGAAAGGTCTGGACTCAGCTATTGAGCTGAGTCCAAACCTTTTCTAACCGCTTAATGCTGACCGGCTGCGGTGTGCGCAGCTCCTGCGCAAAAAAGCTCACACGCAGCTCTTCCAGCAACCAGCGGAATTCCTGCATGCGCGCATCCACCGCGCCTTTTCGCTCAGCCACCAGCCGCCAGTAACGCTGCTCCTGCGGTCGCAACTCGGCCATCCGTGCAGCATCACGTGCCGGGTCGGCGCGCCATTTTTCCAGCCGCAACGTGATGGCCTTGAGGTAGCGTGAGAAGTGCTGCAGTTGCCCATAAGGTGTGGCCGTCAGAAAGCGTTTGGGTACCAGGCGCTGCAGTTGCTGGGCGGCATCTGCCGCGGCTTCGGCGGCATTTTTAGTGTCCTTGATCTTGCGTTGGGCCACAGCGAACTCGGTCAGGATGCCGGCAGCCAGCCGGGCCATCTCGCTGGCAATCAAGGTCAGGCGCCCTCGCCCATCGTCGATGCGTTTTTTGAACTCGGCTTCGTGCGTCGGCAACGGGTCGAGCAAAAAGGCGCGGTCCAACGCCACTTCGATGATCTGCTCGCGCAATTCCTCCAGCGTACCGCCGCCGGAATTGTCGGCGGCGCGGCCCACCAGCATGTAGCTGGTGGCCATTTTCTGCAGTTCAGGCAGGTTCTTTTCCAGGTACTTCAGCGCATCCTTGATCTGCAGCGAGAACAGCCGGCGCAAGCCGGCGCGGTGCTTCGCGGCCGCCACATCGGGTTCGTCAAACACCTCGATCGTCACCGCGTCGCCCAGATCAATGAGCGCCGGAAACCCGATCAGCGTCTGCGAACCCTTGCGGATTTCCATCAGCTCCGGCAACTCGCCAAAGCTCCAGCTGGTGTAGCGCTCCGGCGCTCTGGGCGCTATCTTTTCAGGAGCTGCTTGCGCGCGTCCTGATTGGGCTGGAGGCCGATTTGATACTGAATTTTCGGGGGATAACGTCTTTTCGGACCCAGATTCGGGTGCTTTTGCCAGGTTTTTGAGTCCCGCCAGCGCCTGGAAGGCACCCCGTGCCTGCGAGCCCAGCTCGCCCTTGAGCGCGCCCAGGTTACGGCCTGCACCCAGCTGACGGCCATGCTCGTCGACTATGCGGAAGTTCATGAACAGGTGCGGCGGCAGCATGTCCAGCTTCATGTCATTGCGCTTGACGTCCAGCGAAGTCGCGTCGCGCACCAGCTTGAGCACCGCGTCAGTCAGCGAGCCGCTGCCGAACACCTCGGGCTGCAGCAACTGCTCCGTCATGCGGGCGGCAGTGTCGGACAAGGGCACCAGGCGCGAGCGCGGGCGCTGGTGCAGCGTCTTGATCAGCGCCTGGACCTTGTCCTTGAGCATGCCGGGCACCAGCCACTCGCAGCGCTCTTCATTAACCTGGTTGAGCGCGAACAATGGCACGTCCACCGTCACGCCATCGCGCGCGTCGCCGGGTTCGTGCAGGTAAGTCACCAGGCAATCCACGCCGCCCATTCGCAGTGTCTTGGGAAACGACTGGGTGGTAATGCCTGCAGCCTCATGCCGCATCAGTTCTTCGCGCGTCAAGAGCAGGAGCTGCGGCTGCTTTTTGACTTCCTCCTTGTACCAATGTTCGCAACTTGCACCACTGTGTACGCCAGCCGGGAGTTGCTGGTCATAAAAAGCGTAGATCAGTTCCTCGTCCACCAGCACGTCCTGGCGCCTGGCTTTGTGTTCCAGATCCTGCACCTGCTGGATCAGCTTCAGGTTCGCCGCGAGGAAAGGCAGTTTGGTGTCCCAGTTGCCAGCGACCAACGCTTCGCGGATGAATATCTCGCGCGCCGTCACCGGGTCTACACGGCCGAAATTGACGCGCCGCCCGTTGTAGACCACCAGGCCGTAGAGCGTGGCACGCTCCAGCGCCGTCACCTGCGCAGCCTTTTTCTCCCAGTGCGGGTCCAGCAGCTGCTTGGCTAAAAGATGCCCAGCCACCTGCTCTATCCAGGCCGGGTCAATGTTGGCAATGCCGCGGCCGAAAAGTCGTGTAGTTTCCACCAGCTCGGCCACCACAATCCAGCGGCCCGGCTTTTTGCTCAGGCGTGCGCCGGGATGGCGGTAGAACTTGATGCCGCGTGCACCCAGGTACCAGTCTTCCTCGTCGCTCTTGCAGCCGATGTTGCCCAGCAGGCCGCAGAGCATGGAAAGATGCAGTTGTTCGTAACTGGCCGGTTTGTCGTTCAGCACCCATTTTTGCTCGCCCACAACCGTATGGAGCTGTGAGTGAATGTCGCGCCACTCGCGCACGCGGCGGATATTGACGTAGTTCTCGCGCAGCAGGTTTTCATACTGACGGTTGGACAGCTTGTGGTCGGTGCCGTGGCCGCCGCGCGCGTCACCCAGCCATTTCCACAGCTTCAGGTAGCCGCTGAACTCGCTCTTCTCGTCGTCGAACTTGGCGTGCTGCTGGTCGGCCTGGGCCTGTTTGTCCATGGGGCGGTCGCGCACGTCCTGCACACTGAGCGCGCTGGCGATCACCAGTACCTCGTCGAGCGCGTTGCGGTCCTTGGCTTCCAGAATCATGCGGCCCACGCGAGGGTCCAGCGGCAGCTTGGCCAGCGTGCGGCCGACGCCGGTGAGCTCGTTGTCCTCGTCCACCGCGCCCAGCTCGGCCAGCAGCTGGTAGCCGTCGGCAATGGCGCGGCGCTGCGGCGGCTCGATAAAGGCAAACTCTTCCACATTGCCCAGGTGCAGCGCCTTCATGCGCAAAATCACCGAAGCCAGCGAACTGCGCAGGATTTCCGGGTCGGTAAAAGGCTGCCGGCCCTGGAAGTCCTTCTCGTCATACAGTCGTATGCAGATACCATCGGCCACCCGGCCGCAACGGCCGGCACGCTGGTTGGCCGCGGCCTGCGACACCGGCTCCACCATGAGCTGCTCGACCTTGTTACGAAAGCTGTAGCGCTTGACGCGCGCCGTGCCCGCGTCCACCACGTAGCGGATGCCCGGCACGGTCAGCGAGGTTTCGGCCACGTTGGTGGCCAGCACGATGCGACGGCCGCTGTGGCCGTCAAAAATGCGGTCCTGCTCGGCCTGGCTCAAGCGAGCGAACAGCGGCAGCACCTCGGCATTGCGTGTCAGCGGCTGGTGCGCGAGGTGCTTGCGTAAATGATCGGCCGCCTCGCGAATTTCTCGCTCGCCGGGCAGAAACACCAGGATGTCCCCAGCGCTGTGCGGGCTCAGCCAGAGTTCGTCGACGGCATCGGCAATTGCATCGTTCAGGTCGTGCTCGCGCGACTCCTCAAACGGCCGGTAGCGTTGCTCGACGGGAAACATCCGGCCCGACACCATGATCACCGGCGCAGGGCCTTTGCTGGACGCGAAATAATCCGCAAAGCGCTGCGCATCAATCGTCGCCGAGGTAATGACCACTTTCAGGTCGGGCCGGCGCGGCAGCAGCTGGCGCAGGTAGCCCAACAGAAAGTCGATGTTCAGGCTGCGCTCATGGGCTTCGTCGATGATGATCGTGTCGTAGGCTTTGAGCAGCGGGTCGGTCTGCGTCTCGGCCAGCAGGATGCCGTCGGTCATCAGCTTGACGGAGGCGTCACGCGAGAGCCGGTCCTGGAAGCGGACCTTGTAGCCCACCACGTCGCCCAGCGGCGTCTTCAACTCCTCCGCGATGCGCTTGGCCACGCTGGACGCGGCAATGCGGCGCGGCTGGGTATGGCCTATCAGCCGGCCCTGTCCGGCAGGGTAATTGAGCTTGCCGCGCCCCATGGCCAGCGCGATCTTGGGCAACTGGGTGGTTTTACCCGAGCCAGTTTCGCCACAGACAATGATGACCTGGTGGGCCGCCATGGCGGCGGTGATTTCGTCGCGTTTGCCCGAAACGGGCAGCGACTCTGGAAAGGTAATGGCGAGGGGAGACAAGGATGGAGGCGAAGAAAAAGGCAAGCAGTGCAGGATAAAAGCGGCAGCAGCGCTGCCAGAGCGCTCAATTATCGGGTGTTCCAGCCCGCAGCGGACCGGCTATGGTTATGGCGCCGCGATCAGGCCGCCAGCACAGGCAGGTCGACGGCTTCCCCACTGGTCTCGTCAAACCATGCAATGCGGCTCGGGTAGCTCAGCGCGGTGCGCGACATGCCTCGCCCTATGCTCACTGCCGAAGAGGCGCGCGCATCGGATTTGGAGACCCGCAGCACGCCAAGGCCGACCTCGGCAACCCAGCGCGTCTGCTGGTTCCCTACCAAATCACCCTCCAGTGTGGTGTTAAGCACCACCGGCCGCGCCAGGGCGGCCTGGACTCTGCGCGCCAGGTGGATCAGTTGGCCGCTGTCATGGCAATTGCGCATCAGCAGCAAAAAACCGTTCTCTTCCAGGCGCCCCATTTCCACATGCGCGGGTACGGTGCGGCGCAACCGGCCGGCACATACAAACAGTGCGTGGTTGGCGGCCGCATGGCCATAGAGCTTTTCCAGCACATAAAGATTGGCCACCGACACCACAATCACGCCCAGCGGCACGGGCTCATCGCGGTAACGTCTGAAGGCCGCCTCCAGCATGTTGCCGGTTTCGCTGTGGGAGCGCATGCGCGTGACCGGGTCGTAGCTGGGGCCGTGCGCCATGGCCCGGTTCAGCTCGATCAGGTAGGAATAACGGGTCCAGAGCACAGCCGCCATGGTGGCCAGATAACACGTGCCGGCGACAGCGGTCACCGCGTGCACCTGCCACGGCACATGGGCACGGTCAAGTGCCACCCAGCTCAACCCCGCAATGGCCACCAGCATGAAGGAGACGCCCGAGACGGCCACCCAGGCCAGGCGATCCCCCCGCACGGCGCTGCGAAGACTGAGCGCCATTGCCACCAGCCCCAGAAAACACGCCACCGCCAGGCTCAGCGCCAGGGCGTGGCGCGGGCTCAATGCCCAGCCAGCCGCGATACTCAGAAGAGCCAGGCTCGCCAACCAGGTCAAGGCGCGCCGGGCCGAGTCCGGATTGCGCAGGATGCCAAGAATGGAAAACAGCAGGTAAGCCAGTAGCGCAGAGACCACGCTGGCCACATGGGCCAGGAAACGGTCCAGAAGATCGGCGTTCTCGATCGGCAATCCGCCCAGGAAGGCCACCACAAAAAACGTCGAGGCGATTGCCGAAACAGCCGCATTGACGGCAATGCGCCGCAGGGACCGGATATAGGCAAATGCCGAACCGGCCAGCATCAGGCTGGCTGACCCGAAATAGCAGCCCCAAAACCCGATCGCGTATTTGTCCATGAACCCTAACCATACCCCGCCACCCCTCATTAAGCAAACCCTCAAATGAAGTACGCCGGCAAAAAGCACACCCTCGCCGACGCCGGCATTTGCATCCCTCAGGCCGGCGGTGTCTCCCTTACACTCACTGGACTTTTTCCGTTTACCGGGGAAACAGCGCCCAGGGGGACCGCTTGCCTCTTTCGCGCCGTCCCGGCTGCCCTTGACCCGCCACAACCGATCCCGAAAGCGCGCCCATGTCTGCCGTCTTCAATTTCACCTTTGTGCCCTGGTTCCGCTCGGTCGCACCCTACATACACACCCACCGCGGTAAGACGTTCGTCGTAGGCATTGCCGGCGAAGCGATTGCGGCCGGCAAGCTTCAGCACATCGCCCAAGACCTGGCACTGATCCAGAGCATGGGCGTGAAAATCGTGCTGGTGCACGGCTTTCGCCCACAGGTCAACGAGCAGCTCAAGGCCAAGGGGCACGCCGCAAAATATTCGCACGGCATGCGCATCACGGACGAAGTCGCGCTCGACTGTGCCCAGGAAGCCGCCGGCCAGCTGCGCTACGAGATTGAGGCCGCCTTCAGCCAGGGCCTGCCCAACACCCCCATGGCCGGCTCCACGGTACGGGTGATTTCGGGCAATTTCATCACCGCGCGGCCGGTCGGCATCCTCGACGGTGTGGACTTCAAGCACTCGGGCCTGGTGCGCAAGGTGGACACCGCCGCCATCGGCCGTGTGCTGGATTTCGGCGCCATGGTGCTGCTCTCGCCCTTCGGCTTCTCACCCACCGGCGAAGCCTTTAACCTGACCATGGAAGAAGTCGCCACTTCGGTGGCCATCGCCATGCAGGCCGACAAGCTGATTTTCCTGAGCGAAATTCCCGGCATACGAATCCACCACGACCAGCCTGAAAGCGAAGACAACCCCATCGACACCGAGCTGCCGCTGGCCGCTGCCGAAAAACTGCTGGCCACCCTGCCCAACGGCGAACGTCCCACCGACACCGCGTTTTACCTGCAGCACTGCGTCAAGGCCTGCAAGGCCGGCGTGGAACGCAGCCACATCCTGCCCTTCGCGGTAGACGGCGCGCTGCTCCTGGAAATCTATGTGCACGACGGCATCGGCACCATGGTGATCGACGAAAAACTCGAAGAGCTTCGCGAAGCCACGGAAGACGACGTGGGTGGCATCCTGCAGCTGATCGAGCCTTTTGAAAACGATGGCACGCTGGTCAAACGCAGTCGCACCGAAATCGAGCGCGACGCCGCCAACTACAGCATCATCGAGCACGACGGCGTGATCTTTGCCTGCGCGGCGCTGTACCCCTACCCCGAAGCCAAAACGGCTGAAATGGCGGCGCTCACCGTGTCGCCGCAAAGCCAGGGCCAGGGCGACGGCGAGAAAATCCTAAAGCGCATCGAGCAACGCGCCCGCGCGGCCGGCCTGCAAAGCATCTTTGTGCTGACCACCCGCACCATGCACTGGTTCATCAAGCGCGGTTTTGTGCAGGTAGACCCGGACTGGCTGCCCGAAGGCCGCAAGCGCAAATACAACTGGGACCGCAAGAGCCAGGTGCTGGTCAAGAAGTTGTCCTAGGGGCTTTCCCCTTGATCGGTTTTTCTTTAGCATCCGGTGACGCCCGTCCCATCTACACAGGAAACCCCAGCATGCTCCAGCTCCGCCCCAACTGCGAATGCTGCAACCGCGACCTGCCCGCCGAGTCGCCCGATGCCCGCATCTGCACCTTTGAATGCACATTTTGTGTTGACTGTGTCAACACAAAACTCAAAGGCGTCTGCCCCAACTGCGGCGGTGAATTCACCACGCGGCCGCGCCGCCCGGCCGACATGCTGGCCAAGTACCCGCCTTCGAAAGAGCGCGTTTTTAAACCTCAGGGTTGCGGAGCCGCAGCATGAACACCACCACCCTGCTGCTCTTTTCCATCGTGGCACTGGTGGCTATTGCCACGCCCGGCCCCACCGTCCTGCTGGCGCTGGCCAATGGTTCGCGCTACGGCGTGCGCCGCTCCGTGCCCGGCATGCTGGGTGCCGTGGTGTCCGACTTTGTACTGGTCGGCGCGGTCGCATTGGGTCTGGGTGCGCTGCTGGCGGCCTCCGAGTTCTGGTTCTCGGTGCTCAAGTGGGCAGGCGCGGTCTACCTGGCCTGGCTGGGCATTCGCCTGCTGCGCTCGCGCGGCGGATTTGAGATTCCCGCCGAAGGCAACGCCGGCACGCAACACGGCAGCCGCGCAATTTTCATGAAGTCCTTCCTGGTGGCCGTGACCAACCCCAAGGGTTACCTCTTTTGCTCGGCCCTGCTCCCGCAGTTCATTGACCCGGCTGCTGCCCAGGCACCGCAATACCTCGCCATTTCGCTGGTATTCGCCGGCATCGATTTTTCCGTCATGTTCAGCTATGCCTTCATAGGCGCACGCGCCATACGCCTGCTCAAGGCCTCGGCCACACGCTGGATAGACCGCGCCTGCGGCGGCGCGCTGCTGGCGCTGGCGGGCTCGCTGGCGTTCTACCGGCGCGCGAACAGCTAGGCGCGCCCGGGCTGCACGGCCCCGCTATGTGCGCTGGCGAACAGACTTTTCACAGCCTCCCTGCAAAACTCCCGGAGTCTTCCCAAAGACTTCACACTTCCCCGGCCAGGATCCTGGAAGCGCCGCCCATAGTCGGCGCTTCGCAGGGTCGTCGTTACTTTTACAGAAACATGGCCCATGTCACCTATTACCAGCCTGAGCGTTCTTGACGCCATTGCCAAAGCCGATGGCATAGAGGTCAAGCGCCAGGAAGCACTGCTCAAGACAGGTGCATTGCAGACGGCCATCCTGACGAGCGAAAATTTCTCGATCATCGCAACCGACGAAAAAGGCATCATCCAGCTCTTCAACGTCGGTGCCGAACGCATGCTGGGTTATATGGCGGCCGAGGTCGTCAACAAGATCAACCCCAGCGACATCCACGACCCCCAGGAAGTGATGGCCCGGGCACAGGCACTGAGCCTGGAGCTCGCCACCACCATCACGCCCGGCTTCGAGGCACTTGCATTCAAGGCCTCGCGAGGCATCGAAGACATTTACGAGCTGACCTATATCTGTAAAGACGGCAGCCGCTTTCCGGCCATCGTGTCCATCACCGCATTGCGCGACGATTTCGGCACCATCATCGGCTACCTGCTGATCGGCACCGACAACTCGGTACGCAAGCAGGTCGAAGTGGCCCTGAAGGAAGCGATGGCCGTGGCCGAGAAGGCCAACCTCGCCAAATCGGATTTCCTGTCCAGCATGAGCCACGAGCTGCGCACACCGCTCAGCGCCATTCTCGGATTTGCGCAGCTGATCGAATCCGGCACGCCCCAGCCAACGCCCTCGCAAAAACGCAGTGTGGACCAGATTCTCCAGGCCGGCTGGTACCTGCTGGAGCTGATCAACGAAATCCTGGACCTGGCATTGATCGAGTCCGGCAAGCTGTCGCTGTCGCTGGAACCTGTGTCGCTGGCCGAGGTCATGCTTGAATGCGAAACGATGGTCGAGTCACAGGCCGGCAAACGCGGCATTACCGTGACGTTTCCGAAATTCCCTGTGCCCTGCTTCGTGAATGCCGACCGCACCCGGCTCAAGCAGGTACTGATCAACCTGCTGTCGAACGCCATCAAATACAACACCAGCAGCGGAACAGTCGTGCTCAACTGCGTGGATCTGCCGCAAAAGCGCATCCGTATCTGCATTGAGGACACGGGCGAAGGCCTGAATCCGGCCAAGATCGACCAGCTCTTCCAGCCTTTCAATCGCCTGGGCCAGGAGGCCAATACCGAACAGGGCACGGGCATTGGCCTGGTAATGACCAAGCGGCTGRTTGAGCTGATGGGTGGCGTCATCGGCGTGGAAAGCGTTGTCGGAAAAGGCAGTGTGTTCTGGATTGAAATGGACGTCACCGAACAGCGGGAATTCCACCCCGAACTGGCAACCCTGGCCCCGGCCTTGCAACGCCAGGTGCCTACAGATCCCCGCGCCCACACCCTTTTGTATGTAGAAGACAACCCGGCCAACCTGATGCTGGTGGAAGACCTCATCGCGCGCCGCTCCGACATCCGGCTGCTGTCGGCCCGTGACGGCATCAGCGGCATCGCGATGGCCAAGGCCTCGCAGCCGGACATCATCCTGATGGACATCAACCTGCCGGGCATCAGCGGCATCAAGGCGGTACAGATTCTGTGTGCCGATCCGTTGACTGCACACATTCCGGTGGTGGCGCTCAGCGCCAATGCCATACCTCGTGACATTGAAAAAGGCATGGAAGCCGGCTTCTTTCGCTACCTCACCAAGCCCATCAGGATCAATGAGTTCATGGACACCCTGGATTTGGCGCTGGCATTTTCCAAAACAAAGTCCATGCAGGCCCCCGTGCCGGAAAAAACCGCATGAACACCGAATTCGACATCCTGAACGGCAGCATCCTGGTGGTGGACGACCAGCCCGTCAATGTGCAGTTACTCGAGCAGTTGCTGGCAGGCGCCGGCTATACCCAGGTCAGATCCACCATGAATTCGCTGGAGGTAGCCGCGCTGCACGCAGAGCACCGCTACGACCTGATCCTGCTCGACCTGAAAATGCCCGGCATGGACGGCTTCCAGGTGATGGAAGCACTCAAGGAAGACCAGCACGACAAATACCTCTCTGTCATCGTGCTGACCGCGGAGCCGGCCCACAAGCTGCGCGCCTTGCAGGCCGGCGCCAAGGATTTCATCAGCAAACCGTTTGACCTGGTCGAAGTCAAGACGCGCATCCACAATGCGCTGGAAGTGCGCCTGCTGTATAAAAAGCTGGAAAACTACAGCAAGCTGCTGGAGCTGGCCATGCAACAGAGCACCGCAGAAACCGACGAAGCGCGAAGCCGCTAATAGCGTCTGGCTGGACCAGGCGGCCAGGCTCATCCCTCTAGTCTGCGGCCCGCATTTACTGCTTGAGCTTTTCAAGCAGGAAGTCGATGAACAAGCGCACCCGCAAGGGCACGTGCCGACCATGCGGGTACAGCAGTGAAAATGGCCGGGACCGCCCCGCAAAAGGCTGCAACACCTCTTGCAGCCGGCCCTGGCGCAAGTCTTCCTCGACGATAAAACGGTAAGTCTGCAGCAGGCCCGCGCCATGCCGGGCCAGCGTCACCCCACCCAGCAGGTCTTCCGAGCAGCAATATCCACCGCTGGTCGCCACCTCCAGCGCCTTGCCTGCATCGCTGAACAGCCACGGAATTTTCTGCCCGCTGCTGGGCAACAAAAACTGGATGCAGTCATGCTGCTGCAAGACCTCCAGCGAGGTTGGGGTTCCCGCCTGCTGCAGGTACGAAGGCGCAGCCACCACCACCAGCGCGGCATCTTCCAGCTTGCGCGCGACCAGGCCTGAGTCGGGCTGTGCGCGCCCGCGTATGGCCAGGTCGTAGCCCTCTTCGGCAAAGTTGACATTGCGGTTGCTCAGGTTGACCTCAACCTGCACGGCTGGATAGAGAGCCCGAAAAGCCGGCAGCAGAGGCAGCACGCGGTAATGCCCGTAAGGCGTGGGCAGGCTGATGCGCAGCACGCCGGCAGGCACCAATTGCTGACCCGTGGCTTCGCGCTCGGCCTCCACCAGCTGCCCCAGGGCCTGCCGCGCCTGCTCAAAATAAGCGCGGCCGGCCTCGGTCAGCCGTATCTGCCGCGTCGTGCGCGTGAAGAGCCGCACGCCCAGCCTTTCCTCCAGACGCGACACCGAGCGGCTCACGGCAGCGGGCGTGAGGCCGGCACTGGTTGCCGCCGCCGTGAAGCTGCTGAGCTCTGCCGCAAGGCAAAAAAGCTCAATGCTTCCCAGCTGAAGATCATCAAATTGACGGCTCATGGTTTTGATTTTCTATGGATTATCTATTACGCCATGTAACTTATGAAGTTAATCAACCTCCATTTATCTCCATGAACATCATCAATAGCATGAGGCCTTCCCAACTAACTTGCTCAAGGAATCCCATGAAACTGTTTTTCTCTCCTGGCGCCTGCTCACTGGCACCCCACATCGTTCTGAAAGAAACGCAGCAGGCCTTCAAGCTTGAAAAAGTTGACACAGGCACCCACACCACCGCAGACGGAGCCGACTACTACGCCATCAACCCGAAGGGTGCCGTGCCGCTGCTGGAGCTCGAGAGCGGCGAGCGCCTGACAGAAGGCCCCATCATTGCCCAATACCTTGCCGACAAGGCAGGCCGCGCCGACCTGCTCCCAGCCGCCGGCAGCATGGACCGCTACCGCGTGATGGAGTGGCAGAACTACATCACCTCGGAGCTCCACAAGACCTTCACGCCGCTGTTCAACCCGGAGCTGGACGGCAGCGCCAAAAAAACCCTGGCCAGCGTTCTGCGCAAAAAATACGAATGGGTCAACACCCAGCTGCAGTCCAAAGACTATTTGCTCGGCCAGTCCTTCACTGTGGCCGATGCCTACTTGTTTGCCGTCACAGGCTGGGCCAAGTACGTGTCGCTGGACCTGGCGGACCTGAAGCATCTGCAGGACTTCCTGGCACGTGTCGCCGGCCGGCCCGCCGTGCGCGAGGCCCTGAAGGCCGAAGGGCTGCTGGCATGAGCCGCTGGAAAACCACGGCCCTGACCCAAAGGCTGGGCTTGACGGCGCCGATTGTGCAGGGACCCTTCGGAGGGGGCCTTTCCTCGGTGGCGCTGACCGCGGCGGTCTGTGAAAGCGGTGGGCTGGGCTCGTTTGGGGTGCATCACCTGACAGGCGCGCAAATTGAAGAGACGGCCCAGGCCATACGCCTGAAAACAAAACGGCCTTTCGCCTTGAACCTGTGGGTGCCGCATGAAAAGAGCGAGGACCCGCCGCTCACAGATGCGCAGTTCGAGCAGCACCTGGCGCTGCTCGCGCCCTACTTCAAGGAACTCGGTGAACCCTTGCCGGCCCGCCCTGAACGTTTCAGCCCGCGCTACGAAGACCAGGTGCAGGGCCTGCTGGCGGCCCGGCCCGCCGTGTTCAGTTTTGTATTCGGCATTCCGTCGCTGGACATCCTGCGCCAATGCAAGGCGCTTGATATCGTGACCGTGGGCGCCGCCACAACGCCTGAAGAGGCGATAGCGCTAGACAGTGCCGGCGTCGACATGGTGGTGGCAACCGGCTTTGAGGCTGGCGGGCACCGCGTGTCCTTTCTCCGCCCGCCCGAAAACTCGCTCACCGGCACACTGGCGCTGATCCCCCAGGTGGTCGACGCGATCAAGGCCCCGGTCATTGCCGCAGGCGGCATTGCGGATGGGCGCGGTATTGCAGCAGCCCTGGCGCTGGGTGCCCAGGGCGTGCAGATCGGCACAGCTTTCCTGGCCTGCGTCGAGTCATCTGCCAGTGACATCCACCGCGAAAAGCTATTCAGCGCCGACGCCAGGTACACCGCCCTCACCCGCGCCTTCAGCGGGCGCCTGGCGCGAGGCATTGAAAACCGCTTCATGAACGAGCTGAAGGCGCATGAAGGTCACATTGCGCCCTACCCGGTCCAGAACTGGCTGACAGGCCAGATGAAACCGGCGGCCATTGGCCAGGGCAGAACAGACTTGATGTCGCTTTGGTCCGGTCAGGCCGCACCACTGCTCAGGCACCGGGATGCGAGCTCGCTGATGCAGGCGCTGCAGCAGCAAACCGACGACGCGCTAAAACGGATTGCCGGGTCAGTCTGACCCTCAAGCAGGATTTGTCTGATGACAGCGCATGACGATGGATTGACTGAAGGTGCCTGATTGAGGTGCAGTCACCTCAATGGAAATCGCGGCTCGATGTGCCCAGCCGCCCCAGCATCGGCGTGAGGTCTTCGAGCCGATGCGCCACCAGGTTGCGCACCGCGCCGTAACCTTTGGCGCTGCCGCGTTCTTCACTGCGCTGCCACGTGCCATACACCGCCAGCAGCCGGGCGTGCAGCACCTCGCCGCGTTGCGCCTCCCGCAGCGATTTCCAGATGATCACATTGACTGGCCCGGTCTCGTCTTCCAGTGTGACAAAGATGGTGCCCTTGGCGGTTTGCGGCTGCTGGCGCACAGTGACGATGCCGCAGCCGGCCACCTCTTCGCCGTCGGGCAAGGCATTGAGCTCGCTGGCGCTCAGCAGGCCTTTGCGTGCCAGCCTTTCCCGCAGCAGGGCCACCGGGTGGCGCCGCAGCGTGAGGCCGGTGGCCTGGTAGTCGAACAAAATGTTTTCGCCCTCGGGTGTGTCGGGCAAGGCCAGCGGCGTTTCGTGCGTGGGTACCGATTTGAGCAGGCGCGGCGCCAGTTTGATGGCTGAAGCGTCCCACACCTGCTGGCGCCTGTGGCCCGACAGGGGCAGTAGGGCATCGGCGGCGGCCAGCGCATTGATTTCGAGCGTATTGAGCCGGGCGCGCGACACCAAGTCTTCCGTCGACGTGAAAGGCGCTTGCGCCCGCGCATCCACCAGGCGCAAGGCGGCCTCCTCGCGCAAGCTGGCCACCAGGCGCAGGCCCAGGCGCACTGCCGGCTGCGTCCCTGCAGTCAGCACACCCTGCGGCTCCAGCGTGCAGTCCCATTCACTGTGCATGACGTCCACTGCGCGCACCTCCACCTGGTGGCGGACCGCGTCTTGCACCAGCTGGGACGGTGTGTAAAAACCCATGGGCTGCGAATTGACCATGGCCGCGAGAAAACAAGCCGGCTCATGGCGCTTGAGCCAGCAGCTCACGTAGACCAGCTTGGCAAAACTGGCGGCATGGCTTTCCGGAAAGCCGTAGTCGCCGAAGCCCAATATCTGGCTGAAGATGCGCTCTGAAAATTCAGCGCTGTAGCCGTTGTTGACCATCGCATTGACCAGGCGGCCATGAAAGCGGTCTACCCCGCCCTTACGCTTCCAGGCTGCCATGGAGCGGCGCAAATCGTCGGCCTCTCCGGGCGTGAAGTCAGCGGCGATCATCGCGATCTGCATGACCTGCTCCTGGAAAATCGGAATGCCCAGCGTGCGCTCCAGGGCCGGGTTCAGCGCCGGGTATTCCGGCACGACATCTTCACCCCGCCGTTTTTTGTCGCGCGCCTTCAGGTACGGGTGCACCATGCCGCCCTGGATGGGCCCCGGCCGCACGATGGCGACTTCCACCACCAGGTCGTAGTAATTGCGCGGCTGCAGGCGCGGCAGCATGGACATCTGGGCCCGGCTTTCAATCTGGAAAACGCCCACCGTATCGGCTTCGCAAATCATGTCGTAGGTGGGTGTGTCGTCCGGCTCGATCTGATGCATCTCCAACTGGCTTCCTCGTGCCCCATTCACCAGCGCCAGGCAGCGCCGGATGGCCGACAGCATGCCCAGCGCCAGCACATCCACTTTCAGCAGGCCCATGGCCTCCAGGTCGTCCTTGTCCCACTGGATGATGCGGCGGTCTTCCATCGAAGCCGGCTGCACCGGCACCAGCCGCGTGAGCTTGCCCTGGGTGAGTACAAAACCGCCGACGTGCTGGCTCAGGTGGCGCGGAAAGCCGATGAGCTGCGCCGACAGGTGAAACCATTGCAGCACCGGCCCTTCCCTGCCCTCCAGCCCGGCTTCCTTGAGTTTTTCCTGCAGCACCTCGCTGCCGTCAAACCAGAAATGCTCTTTGGCGAACAGGTCTATCAGTTCAGGCGCCATCGCCAGCGCCTTGCCCACATCGCGGATCGCGCTGCGCGGCCGGTAGCTGATGACGGTGGCGGCAATGGCGGCGCGGTCGTGGCCGTATTTGCCGTAGATGTACTGGATGACTTCTTCACGCCGCTCGTGCTCGAAGTCCACGTCAATGTCGGGCGGTTCACTGCGCTCGCGGCTGATAAAACGCTCAAACAGCAGCTTGCTTTCCGCGGGGTTAACGGCCGTAACGCCCAGGCAAAAACACACCACCGAATTGGCCGCCGAGCCACGTCCCTGGCAAAGGATTTCCTTTTCTCTCGCAAACCGCACGATGTCGTGCACGGTGATGAAGAACATCTCGTATTCAAGTTCTTCGATCAACCCCAGTTCGAAACCCAGCTGCCGCCTGATCTTGTGCGGTATGTGATGCGGGTAGCGTGTATGGGCGCCCTGCCAGGTCAGCCGCCGCAGCCACCGCGAAGGCGTTTCGGCCGCCGGCACCATGTCTTCCTGCGGGTAGCGGTACAGGTTGCGAATCTCATCGAGATTGAAATTGCACCGCGCCGCCACTTCCAGCGTGGCACGCAACAGGCTGGCGGGGTAAATCTCGGCCAGACGCATGCGCGGCCGCAAATGTGCCTCGGCGTTGGGCTGCAGCGCGAAGCCGCATTCGTGCACCGGCTTGCCCAGCTTGATGGCAGTCATCACGTCGTGCAGCGGCTTGCGCGAGCGCTTGTGCATCAGCACATGGCCGGCCGCCACCAGCCGTATGCCGGTGCGCCGGGCCACCTCTTGCAGCTGCTGCAGGCGCAGCGCATCGTCCAGGCCCTGCAGCAGCTCCACCGCCAGCCAGGCGTTGATGCCAAAAAGGCCTGCAGCCCAGTCGCAATGTGCGCAAAGCGCTTCTGTATTGATAGCACTCGCACCTGCTTCATGCAGGGGCGTGAGCAGGATTTCACAGTCGCCCAGCCTGGAGAAATCCGTTTCACCCAGCGCGACGCGGTAGCTGCCTTTTTCGACCACGTCGCCAGCCTTGCGCGCTTCGGTGATGAACTCGCACAGGTTGCCCCAGCCTGCCGCGTTGTGCGGCAGCACCACCAGCCTGAAGGCATCGGGTGCCTGCACCAAAAATTCCGCGCCCGGCAGCAGCTTGAGGCCCAGCTCCTTTGCCACCTCATGCGCCCTGACCACCCCGGCCACCGAACACTCGTCGGTGATGGCCAGCGCCTTGTAACCCAGCTCGGAAGCGCGTTCGGCCAGTTCCTGCGCGTGCGAGGCGCCACGCTGGAAGCTGAAGTTGCTCAGCGCGTGCAGCTCAGCGTAATCAGGAAGTGCGTAGGCAGGCATACGGGCCTCAGGCAAAAAAGCCGTGCAAATACCAGGTGCGTTGCCGGCCGGCCTGGGCGGCAGAGCCCAGCCTTTCGCTGTAAACCCACAGCAGGCCGCCCTGCTGGCTGCGGTAGATGTAGTAGTCGCGGAACGCCCACGGCTTTTCACACAGGCCCGGCTCAGCGCTGCGGTTCTCGTGATCGGCCAGCAGCCATTCGGCAGCCTCCAGCCGCTGCGGCCCGGCCAGGCGCGTCAGCTTGCCCTGATAAACCGGGCTGTTGCCTGCGGCTTGCAATTTCAGCGGTTCGGGCAGCAACCAGGCCGGGTACAAGGCTTCGGCCCGGGCTTCCGAAGAAGCATGTGGAGTGGTTTTTTTTAAGCCTTTTATGGCCCTGGCGCGCATTGGCTGTGCGCAAGCAGCTATTGATTTGATAGCACTTCGGGCACTCACCCAGCGCTGCATCAGCTCGGGCCGGTGGTCGGTGCAAGGTTGCCAGGCTTGCACATTGGCATCGCCCAGGCGGGCGCTGAGTCGCTCGACCAGCTCCACCACGCTGTCGCCCTGCCGGCGCGCTTCCATCAGCAGGCTGCCGGTGGCGGCGGCCGAGTCGGCCAGCAGCTCGGTGGCCAGCGACTGCAGCGTCAGGCTGTGCACCGGCGCCGGCAGCTTTTGCTGCGCCAGGTGCTCTGAGATAAGGCGCGCCACATGGCGCAGGTCTTGGGCGGGCTGGGCCGTGCGAATCTCGAGCTCGCCGGTCGGCGCCACATCGCGGCGTTTGTCCAGGTGCCAGATGATTTTCAGGGCGCAGAGCCCGCTCTGGCGCCCCAGCAGCCAGGCATGCAGGTGGACCAGCAGGCGCTCAACGCCCGCCATCAGCGCAGGCCCATGGGTGACAAGCGCGTTGAGCTCCAGTTTTTCTTCAAAGTGCTCGGGCAGCACTTGCCACTCGTAGTCGTCGGCTACGGTGCCGCGGGCGCGGTCCAGCGCCTCCAGCAGCTCGGCGCCAAAACGCCGCGCCACGCCGTCACGCGGCAGGCGCAGCAGGTCGTCCCAGCTGCGGCAGCCAATGCGCTCCAGCACACCCAGGTGCGGGCGCGCGGCCGTCAACGTGTGCATGGGCAGGTCGGCCACGCGTTTTTTCAACGCGCCGGCCTGATCCTGCTGCAGCCGAAGCCGTCCGATTGCTATCAAAGATGTAGCACCTTGCGCACGTTCCATAAGGGCTGCAACCTGGTTTGATTCAAAAAATAGGTCGATTTTCTGCGCCAGCAGCTGCATCAGCCGCGCCAGCCCGCCAAAGAGGCGCAGGCTGCCCGTTACGTCCATCAGCACCGCTTCATCGACCAGCGCCACGCGCGGCGTGAAGCCCAGCGCCAGGCTGGCCACCGCGCGCTGCAAAGCGGCGGCGTCCAGCACAGACGAGGCCGGTTGCGCCGCGTCAGTGGTGATCGAGATGCGCAATGCGATCCAGCAACGCATGGATGGGACTCCGGGGTGAGGTGACAGGAAGCGAAACCAGCGATGGCAGCAGGATGGGGGCAAGCTCTTCCCGCTTTTGCTCTTCCCGCTTTTGCCGGGCCATGTCGCGGCTGGCCGCCAGCAAGGCCGACAGCCGGGCGGGCCGGGTATCGAGCAGCACCGGCGCGGCCAGCGGCGGGCCGCGGCGCTTGAGCACATGGACCAGCAGGTTGCCGCCCTCCCGCACAGTGCCTTCCAGCAGCAGGCGCAGCGGCGCGGGTGACGATTCGTGTTGGGCCCGCAGCGGCCGGAACACAAACAGCAGCTTGTGGTGCGCATGCGCGGCAATCTGCAGGCGGCGCAGGTGGGCGCTGCGCGCATCGGGCAGCCAGGCCAGCACGGCGGTCACGTCAGCGCACTGCAGCGCCTCTCGCGTGGCCCAGAGCAGCGAAGGCGCGTCACCTGGCTTGCCGTGGATGCTGATGAGCCGCCGCATGTCGATCTGGCGCGCGCCCAGTGCGGGGCCAAATGGCAGGTAAGGCGCGCCGACCAGCGCCGTCAGTTGCGCGCCGGGCTCATCCGGTGTGGCGGGCTGGTTGAGGGCGCGGGCCAGGCCGGGCGCCAGCAAACCCCATTCCTGCAGGCCCGCCTGCGGCAGCAGCACTTCAACCAGCGCGCCCTGCGGCCAGCCGCCTCCCGGCAAGGCCTGGTCGAGCGCTGCATAACCTGTGGCCACCGTCTGCGCACTCGCGCTGCCCAGCTCGCCGGCCCGCCAAACCTGGGCATTCAGGGCGTCGGCAAAGTCCGGCAAAGCGCTGGGCATTGCAGTGAGGGTGGGCATGGAAGGTGGTCCGGATCAAGTCGAATATACTGTATTTATGTACAGTATATGGCTGATTTGACGCCCCGCCAACCCGCTTGAAACCCGGGTACCCCAGTCGAGAATTATTCACCCCGGAGCCGCCGGGAAAACCGGCACTTCCCTGCAAATCAGGGTGCAGCGCGCTTGCCGGCGGTACCGCTGTTCTCGCGCGTCTAGAGTTTTGGCGGGGGTGGCCGGCCCACGTTGTGGGCGCCCGTGTTGGCCGCCTCCCAATACGCCTTGTCCAGCGTGCCGGGGTGGCTCTTGACCGGGGTGCCGACCGGCACATTGCCAGGGCGCTGAACGCCCTCTACCGAGTAGGTTTTCAGCTTGGGTTTCTCGGTACTGGAGGGGTTGAGCGCATGAAACTCGTGCGCCACCTTGGAAGGGTTGTCGGGAGACAGCTTCTGGCCACGGACACTGGCCAGCGTTTCAATGTGCGTCATGCACCGCGTCGTGTACGGGTCGGATGCCTCGCCGTACAGGTGGAACACGCCGTGCTGCTGGCGTTCGCTTGTCATCTGCTTGAGCTTCCAGAGCTCGAACACCGACACCTTTGCGCGCATCGCCTCCTTGGAGTCATAGCGGTATTCCCGCCCCTTCTTGACATCGCTTGCCAGGGCCGGACGCGCCAGGAAGCGGTCCCTGTGCTCCGTCGGTGTATGGCTGCCATAGGCCAGGTTCGAGTAAGGCTTGGACTCATCTATGCCCGTCAGCTTGTTCACGGCGCCAAACTTTGGCAAATCCGTACGGGGTGGGCCGCTGCCCATCCGGAAATCTTCGTAATGGCCCCACGAACCCCGTCCGTATTTGACGGTCATGTGTTCTGCCTGTTTTGGATCCGTCGTGTTTCTCCACGTCGAGAACTTGACCGGCACCACCGGCTGGTTTGCCAGGTAATAGGCGCTGGCAGCGGCGCCGGCACTCGCCAGGACCGGAAAGCCAAAGCGCGATAACACCCTTCCTGCTGCCATGGGGACCATCCTTGTGCCGCAGCGCGGCAATGTTGATGAGCTGACCTTCCGGTAAAAACCGGCGACTGGATATTCAGTCTAGTCATGGCGCGCGGCTGGCGCCATCCCCTTTTTCAGGTGAAAAATAACATGTCCCGAGAGCGGCACCATCACGCCCGAACCGGCAACCAGCAGGCTCCGGCTGGCCAAGTGGCTCGGTTAAGCGGGGCCGCTTACCCCACCGGGTGAATCACCTTGCTGCTGGGCTCGGATTCGTTTTCCACCCACCAGTTGATCCACAGGCGTTGCGCCGGATTACCCGCATCGTCAGGCTCAATCGTCATGAAATTACGCGCACCGATCAGGCGGCGCGAAGTGGTGGGAAATTCGTACATGGCGGCGGTGATGCCTCGGTCCACGGTTTCCACCTGCTGGCAGGCCTGTTCCAGAAAATAGCGCGCCATGGCAGGCGGCGCCGGGTGCACGATGCCGCTGCTGGTGAGCTGGTTGATCACCTGGGCGTTGGTGTCCACCGGGTCACGCGTCGACTCCAGCACGCCCACCGCAGCCACATGCACGTCGCCGCTGACAAGGCTGACGCGGCACGAGGCGTCCTTGCTGAATTTAAACAGCCGGTGCACCAGGCGAAGCCGCTCGGCGCGATGCGCAGCGCAGGTCCAGTGGTCGCGCAAATCGTCTTCAAGCTCCTGCTGGCCGGGCAGCACGCCCAGCATTTTTTCCAGCAGCTCAAAGCTGGGGTGCACCACCGGGATGCTGCTCATCAGCACCAGGTGCTTCATGCCGGTTTGGGCATCAAGCCACTTGTAAGCAGCACTCCAGCTGTCTTCACTCATGACCTGCGCGCTTTGCAGGTTGCGGCCGTTCTTGCGTTCCGGCGTGCGTTCACTGCGCATGTCCAGCGCCAGCACGCCAAGGCTGCCCACGCGGTAACCCGCGCTGAACGCAGGCTGGCCGGGCAGCGTGCACGGCGGCGGCGTGCCAGGGACGCTGTGCCGCTGAAACAGCGCGAAGTATTTTTTGGCGACGGCAAAAACCCCCTGGTACACCGGGCAGTCGTGGTCTTCTGCAGGGTAGGACCCCCAGCCGTCGAAGATATCGTGGTCGTCCCACATCATGACGCTGGGCAAACCCGCCAGCGCCTGCGCCACTTCGGGCTGGGCCCAGCGCGTAAGGTACAGGTCTTCAAAAAAAGCCGTCACCTGCGTCTGCAGGGCAGCCGTCCAGGGCGCTTTGCGGCGAGCGTCCCGGGACAGTTCGGACCAGGCCATGATGTCGGGGCAACGCGTGTCCTGCCAGAGGGCATCCGAATACACCTGGTCGCCGCCCAGGAGCAGCAAGTGGTAGGGACCGAAACTGCGGCCGTTGATACGTTCGCGCCCTGCGTGCAGGTCATAGAGCCGCTTCCACAACGCATTTTTGTCCTTGACCTGCTTCATCAGGCCCGGACTTGAAAACCCATTGCACGAGACATACGCCATGCGCGGCGACTCACCCGCCGCCGGAACGTAAAAATCAAAGGCCTGCCCGTCAACGCTGTAACGTGCTCGTTGGGCCACGTCTTTAAAGGCGACAGACAAACCACCGCGCCACAGTGTGGCGCCGCTTTGCAGCGTGCCGAGTTTCGTGAAAACCTGTACCGTGGCGGTGCTTTGCAGGCTGGGCGCAACCGCAGTGTCGGTCACGGCGAGCACGCTTACACCCCACTGGCTTTGTTGCACGCCCAAAAACTGCGCAATGGGGCCAAGCAGGATCGCCATTTTTATTCTCCCTGAATCAATACGGCAGCCCAGGCTGCAAGTGCCCGCAGCCTACCACTCTGCGGGCGTCAATATTCCTTGACGCGCTCAGGCCCGGTAACGTATTGTTTTTTCAGAAGGAGAAAAACTAGGCTTTGCGCGCCAGGCGGGTCACCAGCAGCAAGCCCGCAAGCGCGATCCCCACAAAACACAGGAAAGACCAGTTGGCAATCGAGCCACCCAGAAAGGTCCAGTCGATCTTGGTGCAGTCGCCGCTGCCCTTGAAGATCATCGGAATGGCGCGCTTGAGCGGAAAGGTTTCGATCATTCCGTAAAAGTCGCGGCCGCAAGAGGCAATTTCAGGCGGGTACCACTGCAGGAAACTCTGGCGCGCCGCCACAAAAGCGCCAAAACCCGAGAGCAACACCATCAGGCCCGAGCCGGTGATCAACAGGCCCCGGCTTTTGGCAATGGCCGTCACGCCCGCCACCACCGCCACCAGCACCAGCGCATACCGCTGCACGATGCACATCGGGCAAGGCTCCAGGCCCACCACATGCTGCAGGTACAGGCCAAAGGCCAGCATGGCCACGCAGGCCGCGGCAATCAGCACCAGCACGCGGCGCGGCATGGCGTCGAAATACGTCAAAAACATCAGGGAGCCCTCTTTTTTTCTGGATGGATTATGAATTGTCAGGGGTTCGGGCGTATGGAGCGGGATAAGTTCCCTCCAGCAATGCATTCTTGGAAAATTCTTCACCGCCCTTTCACCACTTCATCGCCACCTTGCTCACCCTCATTTCCCAGCATTTGTCCTACAGGTGGGACACCGCGGCGGGCGTAGATTTTCAGGACTGAATCTTTTTGGAGACCGTCATGATTGTGCAAAACGCCCTTGCCAGTGTCGCCGTTCGCAACCTGGACACATCCATACCCTGGTACGAAAAACTGCTGGACGCCAAAGCCAACCGGCCGATGCCTGAAGTCGGCGAATGGCAATTCAAGCGCGGCGGCGGCCTGCAGGTGTATGAACTGGCCGAACGCGCCGGCGAAGGCTCGCTGACCCTGGCCGTCAACGACCTTGAACCGGAAATCGAGTACCTGCAAAAGCTGGGCATAGACACCAGCCATACAACGTCCAGCGACAAAGTCAGGACGGTGATGGTCACCGACCCCGACGGCAACCACATTGCCATTGCCGAAGCGCTGATGCCCGGCGTGATCCGCTGAACAGATCCTTCACACCCGAACAAGGAAGCCCACCATGGAAATACACCGCGGACGACTCATCGACCATGTCCACCTGCGCGCCCATGACCTCGCGGCCAGCAAGCGCTTTTACCGCGCCGTGCTCAAGTCACTGAACAAGGAAAATGCCATCCAGGAAGCCGACGATCATTTTTCGGCCGATGAGTTGTGGATGGACCAGGCTGACGGATCTACCTCGCACGTCCATCTGGCTTTCCGGGCCAAAGACCACGCAGAGGTCAAAGCCTTCTATGAAGCCGCCCTGGCCGCAGGCGGCACCGACAACGGCGCGCCGGGCGAGCGCAAATACCACCCCGGCTACTACGCCGCCTTTGTGCTGGACCCGGACGGCAACAACATCGAGGCGGTGTATCACGGGCCATTTGTTGCTTCGGCGGAGTCGGTGGTGATCAGGCCGGCAAACTCAAGCTGATCAGAAGCGTAGTCTTCTAACTCCGTAGCCAGGGGTGATATAAATCCCCAGATATAAAGAACGGAGTTGCCGATGAACCAAGCACCATCTTTCCCCGCATATTTGTCATCGGCAGGATTCGCAATCACAAGACGAACCGTCTTCGCATTGACTTTTTTTCTTCCCGCCTTGCCAGCATTCTCTGCGGACGTCATACCCGAAAATCTTGTTGGCGTATGGGCAACAGACAAGGCTGTTTTGCGCGGCGCACTGCTGTTCGAAGGAGGGGCCGTGTATCTGGGAATCGATGGCATCGGCGCAATCGTAGGAGGGCCGCCTCCGATCGGGTCAAGAATTGTTTTTACGTATGACCCAAAAACCAATGTCATCGCTTACCAGGCAACAGAAAACGGAAAAACGGTGCATGCGGGAACTTTTACCTATGACCCGACCCGCCAGGTCCTGTCTGGTGACAAAGAAGTACTTCGGCGACGGTTTGATAAATTGACGGATGAAACCAGGCGAGCGTTGGGGCTTGAGCCAACCGTCAAGACAAACGCCGGGAAAAAATGACCGGAAGGAGTGCCCATGTGCCGCAACATCAAGACTCTCTTCAACTTCGAACCGCCAGCCACGGAGCTGGAAATCCGTGACGCTTCGCTGCAGTTTGTCAGGAAGCTCAGCGGGTTCAATGTCCCCTCCAAGGCCAATGAAGCCGCGTTTGACCGCGCCGTGGAAGAGGTAGCGGCTTCTGCACGGGTTCTCATTCGCACACTAGTAACCAACGCCGAGCCGCGCAACCGTGAGATGGAAGCCGAACGGGCACTGGCCAGGTCGGCGCTAAGGTTTGGCACGAGCCAGTAGCCGGCTCCCCCCAAGTCGACCTCGCCCAACTGGAAGCGTCTGACGACATCAAAAGGTTGAGCTGGACTTGCTTCAGCCACGGCGGACACTTCCATGGTTGAAATCCCCGCCATGCGCACCAAGGCAGCCCAGCCCTTGCAGTGTTTCCTCCATAGCAATGTCCAGCGGCGTGTGCGGCTCCGCACCGAGCGCCGCCACCAGGGCGGCGTTGTCCATGCGTATAGGCGTGTTCCAGAGGTAGCGCATCCGGCGCAGCTCGCGCAGGGTCTCAACAAAGGGCCCGGCCAGCGTCACGGCCCACCAGGGAAAGGATTTTATTGACGGCGGAGGCCCACCGCGCCGTGCGACGACACGGCAGATCGCTTCAGCCAGCTGGCGGCCGTCGGCGTCCCACTGGCCGTTCATATGGAACGTTGCAAATGCAGGCAGAACGTCACGCCGCGCCAGCAAGGCGACCATGGTACGCGCCACATCCGGCAAATAGGCCCATTGGTGACCGACGCCAGGCTTGCCAGGAAGCTTCACACTGCGCACCGGAACGCCCGGCCGAACCAGGCCTTGCGAGAACCAGCTGTTCCCGGCACCCGGCCCGAAAAAATCCCCCGCGCGCACGATGATCACCCGGCAGCAGCCCTGGCCGCTGTCGTCGGTCGCGTCCTTGAGCCGCTGCTCGAGCTGCGCACGAATCGCACCCTTGGCAGTTTGCGGGTGTTGCGGTGAATCCTCCCGGAGGCAGGGAAATGCGTCTGGCCCGTAGTTGTAGACCGTGCCAGGCAGCACGATGGTCGCCCCCTGCGCCCGGGCGGCCGCGATCGTGTTGTCCAGCATGGGCAGCACCAGCTCGCCCCAGCGACGATAGCCGGGCGGATTGACTGCGTGCACTATCACGCCGCAGCCTTGTGCTGCAGCCATGACATCACCGGGATTCATCGCATCGCCACGCAGCCAGGTGATGCCGCCACGTTGCTCGCCCGGCCGCGACTCGCCACGGCTAAGCGCGCGAACCTGCCAGCCTGCCGCCTCCAGTTGCCGCGCGACTTCCCCGCCGATGCCACCGGTTGCGCCCAGCACCAGTGCTGTGCTTGATTTGCCTTGTTTGCTGCTCATGTCATTCCCAAAAAAGTTGCTATGGGGAAATTCTGGGCCCCTGGGCATCAAAATGGAATTGACTAAAGCAGGGCAACGGCTATACATTTTTGTATGGAAGAAGATGCTGGCTGGGAGCTTTACCGTTCGTTTTTAGGGGTGCTGCACGAGGGTTCGCTCTCAGGTGCGGCACGGTCTTTGGGGGTGGCACAGCCTACGGTCGGACGCCATGTCGCCTCACTCGAAAAGTCGCTCGGCCTGGCGCTGTTCACGCGCTCACAAACCGGTTTTGCGCCGACCGAAGCCGCGCTGGGACTGCGGCCCTTCGCCGAAGAAATGGCCAGCGCCGCAGCCGCCTTACGCCGTGCCGCCGAAAGCCAGGGTGACGGTGTGCGCGGCACGGTGCGGGTCACGGTGAGCGAAGTCATCGGTGTCGAAGTGCTGCCGCCCATCGTCGCGCAACTGCAGCGCACGCACCCGGGCCTGACCATCGAACTGGTGCTGACCAACCGCGTGCAGGACCTGCTGCAACGCGAAGCCGACATTGCCGTGCGCATGACACAGCCCAAGCAGGACCTGTTGATCGCTCGCAGCGTGGGCGAAGTGGAACTGGGTCTCTACGCACGCCGCGATTACCTGGACGCGCGCGGCACGCCGCAGTCATCAGCGGACCTGGCGCAGCATGCGCTGATCGGGTTTGACGAAGAGACACCCTTCCTGCGTTCGGCGCGCAAAGCCTTGCCCGCATGGAAGCGGGCGGCGTTTTCCACGCGTACCGACAGCGACCTCGCGCAACTGGCACTGATACGTGCCGGCGCCGGCATTGGCGTGTGCCAGTCAGCGCTCGCGACGCGTGACCCCGCCCTGGTGCGGGTTCTGCCTGGCGAGTTGTCCTTCAAACTCGAAACCTGGCTGACCATGCACGRAGACCTGCGCCACAGCCCGCGCTGCCGTGTAACCTTCGACGCATTGGTTGAAGGTTT
The DNA here is from genome assembly GCF_056405795.1 of Polaromonas sp. P1_F1. Taxonomy (NCBI): domain Bacteria; kingdom Pseudomonadati; phylum Pseudomonadota; class Betaproteobacteria; order Burkholderiales; family Comamonadaceae; genus Polaromonas; species Polaromonas sp. P1_F1. Next base: position 175,449 of record NZ_JBFUBJ010000006.1, on the reverse strand, counting down.
GCAGCAGCATATTGGTTGAAGCCGGATAAATCAGCTCTACAAAAACAAGCATGAAGTACATATGACGACCAAAGACGATTTGCCCAGGGAGAAACGCTGGAAAGACCTGTATATCCGGTCAAAGAAAGTTGCGCGTGCAGAGCAACTGGGCCTCGATTACCCTCGCACGACCGCAAAGCAACTTGTGCAGAAAGAAGAAACTGCCCGCAGCACTGAACGCGTAAAGGTCCTGTTCGTTTGCAGCCGTAATCAGTGGCGAAGCCCGACGGCAGAGCAGATTTGGCGCAAGCACCCGCAGCTGCTAACCCGTTCGGGTGGGACCAGCCCCAATGCGCGCCATACCGTGTCAGTCGATGACATCCGTTGGGCCGACGTGGTTCTCGTCATGGAAGAAAAACACAAATCAAGACTGACCTCGGAGTTCACGCGGCTGCTTGACGGCAAATCTGTTCATGTTCTTGATATCCCTGACGACTACAAGTTCATGGACAAGGAACTGATAGAGATGCTTGAGCAAAGCGTTCCAAGCATCCTGGGCATCGAGTGACAGACTATGGATCTGCTCGAAGAAATCAAGGAGTCCTGGTGCTGGGTTGGTCTCGATCCACTACAGCTAGTCGCTGAAAATGACTTTGGCAATCTACTGATAAAGGATCATTCAGGTCGCTACTGGCGCCTATGCCCCGAGGACTGTTATTGCGAAATCGTGGCTTGGGATGAAGCTTCTTACGACGCGCTCGTCAATGATCCGGAGTTCAAGAAGGACTGGTTGATGGCAGCGCTGGTCAGGGTTGCGAATGAAAAGCATGGCCCTCTCGCTGTCGGGCGTAAATACTGTCTGGTGGTGCCCGGAATCCTGGGCGGGGCTTACGACATTTCCAATATCAAAACTGCCCCACTGTCCGAGATTGTGAGACGGTCCGGCGACCTTTCAAGGCAAATACGGGATTTGCCGGACGGTGCCAAGATCCGGTTAAAAGTGGTTGATTAGAGGTCGCCTCGGAACAGTCCACAGTTACCCCTCCACAAACACCCTCGCCTTGCGCGGCGTCACCACCAGCATGTCGCCTTCACGCAAGCCATTGCAATATCCTTTCGGACATCACAAGGCACAAACCCCAAATAGGGTCCCCGCACATGACGATTGCAAGCACCCGAATCTACTTCTATCCAATGACCCATCAGCGCGAACTGAGGTTGACCGCATCGCATGGGGGATTTGCGGAATGGTTCACTCGCCGCCTAAAACCAATTCGTGAGCACCTTCGCGGCCCAGAAGCCAAAGGCGTTGATATCGTCAACCTCATGCTTCGCGAGAACCCCGAGCATGCCTGGCACCGAGATGAGTGGCACCAGCGAGGAAATACTTTTGAGTTCAACTTTATGTGCGATTTGAGCCCGCTTGAGACCCGCCCCGCGATCGAGAACATAGAAAAGTTGATGCAGTTCTATGCCGCAGTAACCAAGCAGGCCCCTTGGCCGCAGGTCCGCGCCCTATCCGATGCTCTGGCACGCCCGCTCACCAATGAAGACCGGATTACCATCCGTCCATATCTGCAATGGCCCCGTGGACAGTTGGTGAGCGAAGCTCAAGCTCGACGTACGGCGGCAAAAAGTGCGGCTTAGCCGGTCGTCCGAGTCGACTCGCGACGGCAAGCCTTTGCAATCGACCCAGCTCCGGCGTTAGGCACCTTACCCCTCCACAAACACCCTCGCCTTGCGCGGCGTCACCACCAGCATGTCGCCTTCGCGCAAACCCATCTCGGCAAACTGCTGCGAGGTCATCTGGGCTTCAATGATCGAATCGCCCGAGACATTGCCTTTTTGTTCATAGCCTTCGGCGGGAATCAGCTCCAACCGCGCAATGGGGCCGATCACGATGGCGCGCTCCAGGTGGGCGACGATGCCTTCGGCGCCCGGCGCATAGCGCTGCACGTCCAGGTCGTGCGGGCGCACATAGGCAAAGGCTTTGGCGTCCTGGGCGCCGGCGTGTTCAGGTGAATTGAGGCGCAGGCCTTCGAGCTGGACTTCGCCTTCGTGGGCGCGGCCGTGGAACAGATTCACGTCACCGAGAAAGCCATACACAAACGGGCTGGCCGGGTGGTCCCACACCTCTTGCGGTGAGCCAATCTGCTCGACCTTGCCCTGGTTCATCAGCACCACACGGTCGGCGACTTCCAGCGCTTCTTCCTGGTCGTGCGTCACAAAAATGCTGGTGACATGCAGGTCGTCGTGCAGGCGGCGCAACCAGCGGCGCAGCTCCTTGCGCACCTTGGCGTCGAGCGCGCCGAAGGGTTCATCGAGCAGCAGCACCTTGGGCTCCACCGCCAGCGCGCGGGCCAGGGCAATGCGCTGGCGCTGCCCGCCCGAAAGCTGCGACGGAAAGCGCTCGGCCAGCCAGTCGAGCTGCACGAGGTTGAGCAGCGAATGCACTTTTTCCTTGATCTGCGCTTCGCTGGGCCGCTGGCCGCGGGGCTTGACGCGCAGGCCGAAGGCCACGTTCTCAAAGACGGTCATGTGGCGGAACAGCGCGTAGTGCTGGAACACGAAGCCGACCTGGCGCTCGCGCACATGCACGTCGGTGGTGTCTTCGCCGCTGAAGAGGATGCTGCCGCGGTCGGCGGTTTCCAGCCCGGCAATGATGCGCAGCAGCGTGGTCTTGCCGCAGCCCGAAGGGCCGAGCAAGGCGACCAGTTCGCCCGATTGAATGTCCAGGCTGACATCGCCCAGTGCCTGGAAGTCGCCAAAATGTTTGCTGACGTTGCGGATTTCGATGCTCATGATGTTTTCCTTTAGCGAACGGCTGCCACGGCTGCCCCGTCAACGGGACTCTGCGGGCGCTCAGGCGGCAAATCGGCCGCGGCTTTCATTTCTGCTTCGTGGCGCCATTCGGCCACCGACTTGATGACCAGGGTGACCAGCGCGAGGATGGCCAGCAGCGATGCCACGGCGAATGCGGCGACTGACTGGTATTCGTTGTAGAGAATCTCGACGTGCAATGGCAGCGTGTTGGTCTGCCCGCGGATATGGCCCGACACCACCGACACCGCACCAAACTCCCCCATGGCCCGTGCGTTGCACAAGATGACGCCATACACCAGGCCCCACTTGATGTTGGGCAGGGTCACATGCCAGAAGGTTTGCCAGCCGGTGGCGCCCAGCACGATGGCGGCCTGCTCTTCGTCGTTGCCTTGCGCCTGCATCAGCGGAATCAGCTCACGCGCAGTGAACGGAAACGTCACAAACACGGTGGCCAGCACAATACCGGGCACGGCAAAAATGATCTTGATGTCATGCGCCAGCAGCCACGGCCCGAACCAGCCCTGCGCGCCGAAGATCAGCACGTAGATCAGGCCAGCCACCACGGGCGACACGGAAAACGGCAAGTCAACCAGCGTCGTCAGCACCGACTTGCCGCGGAATTCGTACTTGGCAATGGCCCAGGCCGCGGCCACGCCAAACACCAGGTTCAGCGGCACGGCAATCGCGGCGGCAATCAGCGTGAGCTTGATGGCCGACCAGGCGTCGGGCTCCTGCAACGCGGCAATGTAAGCACCAAAACCCTTGCGCAGGCCTTCGGTGAACACGGCGGCCAGCGGCAGGATCAGGAACAGCACCACAAACAGCAACGCCACTGTGATCAGCGTGTAGCGTACCCACGGGGATTCGGTCGTACCCGCCGTAACCCGGCGAGCAGATTGGGAAGAAGATCCACTCATGCCGGCGCTCCCGTATTGCGGCGCTGCCAGGCTTGCAGACCGTTAATCACTAGTAGCAGCACGAATGACACCAGCAGCATCACCACCGCCACGGCGGTTGCGCCGGCGTAGTCATATTGCTCCAGCTTGCCGATGATGATGAGCGGCGTGATTTCAGAAATCATGGGCATGTTGCCGGCGATGAAGATGACCGAACCGTATTCGCCGATCGCCCGCGCAAAGGCCATGGCAAAGCCGGTGAGCAGCGCCGGTGTGATGTGCGGCAGGATGACTTTTGTGAAAATCTGCAGGCGCGTGGCGCCCAGCGAGGTGGCGGCTTCTTCGAGTTCTTTCTCGGCGTCTTCCAGCACCGGCTGCACCGTGCGCACCACAAACGGCAGGCCGATGAAGATCAGCGCGATCACTACACCGGCCGGCGTGAACGCCAGCTTGATGCCCATGGGCTCGAGGTACTGGCCTATCCAGCCGTTACCGGCCAGCAAAGCCGTGAGCGAGATGCCGGCCACGGCTGTGGGCAGCGCAAAAGGCAAATCCACCAGCGCATCGACGATCTTTTTACCCGGAAATTTGTAGCGCACCAGCACCCAGGCCAGCAGCAGGCCAAACACCAGGTTGACGAGCGCGGCGATCAGCGATGCCCCAAACGTGAGGCGGTAAGACGCCAGCACGCGTGGTGACGTCACTGCGGTGACGAACTGGTCCCAGCTCAGCGTGAAGGTTTTGAAAAACAGCGCCGAGATCGGGATCAGCACGATCAGGCTAAGGTACAGCACGGTGTAGCCCAGCGTGAGACGAAAGCCGGGCAAGACCCGCCTGGCGGCTCTTTTGCTACCCGCAGGGATTCCCGGCACCACCGCGGAAGGCGGCGCCACAGAAGACAAGGCAGTCATGGTGGTGCGGTTTACTTGACGGTGTACAGCTTGTCGAACTGCCCGCCGTCATTGAAGTGCACTTTTTGCGCTTCGCCGAGGCTGCCAAAGACGTCTTGCACCGTGAAGAGCTGCAGCGGCTTGAAGGTGCTGGCGTATTTTTTCAGGATGGCCTGCGAGCGGGGGCGCAATGCATGGCGGGCGGCAATCTCCTGGCCTTCGTCTGAATAGAGGTAGTTCAGGTAGGCCCTGGCCAGCTCGGCCGTGCCCTTCTTGGCCACGGTGCGCTCCACCACCGCCACCGGGTTTTCCGCCACGATGCTGATGGACGGATAGACCGCGTCCACCTTGCCTTCGCCAAACTCCCTGTTCACCGACAGCACTTCGGATTCAAAAGTGATCAGCACGTCGCCGATATTGCGTTGCAGGAACACGGTGGTCGCGTCGCGCCCGCCCTTGCCCAGCACCGGGACGTTTTTGTAGAGCTTGCCGACGAACTCGGCGGCCTGCGCATCGGTGGCGCCCTTCTTCTTCGCGTATCCCCAGGCGGCCAGGTAGGCATAGCGGCCATTGCCGCCGGTTTTGGGGTTCACCAGAATCACCTGGATGCCGGGCTTGATGAGGTCGTCCCAGTCCTTGATGCCCTTGGGGTTGCCGTTGCGCACCAGGAACAGCATGGTCGACGTGGTGGGCGAAGCGTTGTCGGGAAACTTCTTCGCCCAGTCTTTGGCGACCACGCCGGCGCCGGCCAGGAAGTCCACGTCGGTCGAGGTGTTCATGGTCACCACGTCGGCGTCCAGGCCGTCAGCCACGGAACGCGCGATGGCGCTGGAGCCGCCATGCGACTGGTCAATCTTGATGTCTTTACCCGTGGTCTTCTTGTAGTGGGCAATGAAGGCGGCGTTGTATTCCTTGTAAAACTCGCGCGCCACGTCATACGAGCCATTCAGAAGCGTTTGTGCCGAGGCCGTGCCGGAGAATGAAGCGCCCGCGGCCAGTGCCAGCGTTGCAAGGGCTATTTTTATTTTTGAAGAAGTCATGCCGTTTCCAGGGACCCAAAAGAAGAAGACGAAGAATTTGCCAAAGAAGAAAAATCAAGATGGGGCGCCGTCAGCGACGCATCACCTGCCAGCGACTGCAACAGCGCAATGCCCAGCGGCCATTCGCCGTGGCCCGACTCCACATTGATATGGCCGGCGTCCTGCATGCGCACAAATTCGCTGCCCCAGGCGCGGGCATAGGCACCCGCCAGGCGCACCGGGCAATACGGGTCGTTGCTGCTGGCCACCAGCACGCTGCGGTAAGGCAGCTTCTGGTAGGGCACGGGCGCAAAGTCGCTCAGCACGGCACGCCGCTCCGGGTCTGCCGGCGCCACCAGCAGGGCGCCATGAATACGCTCTGCCGCCTCAGGCGGCAAGTGAGCCGTGGCAATGCAGCCCAGGCTGTGCGCCACGATGACGACCGGCTCGTCCTGCAGCACGATGGTGTTGGCCAGCGAGGCCACCCAGGCCTTGCGTGAAGGCGTGATCCAGTCGTCCTGGCGCACGCGCACCGCATTGCTCAGGCGTTCGGCCCACAGGCTTTGCCAGTGGCCGGGGCCCGAGTCGCGCCAGCCAGGGACGATGATGAAGCGCACTTCGCGTGAACCCGTCTGATTACTTATTGGGTTGCGGTGTGACGCGCAGGTACGGCTTGATCGCCTTGAAACCTTTGGGGAAACGCTGGGCAAGTTCGGCCGGATCCTGCAGGCTGGGCACGATGATCACGTCGTCGCCGTCTTTCCAGTTCACCGGCGTGGCCACCTTGTAGCCGTCAGTTAGCTGCAGCGAGTCAATCACGCGCAGGATCTCGTCGAAGTTGCGGCCCGTGCTGGCGGGGTAGGTAAACGTGGTGCGGATGGCCTTTTTCGGGTCAATGATGAATACGCTGCGCACGGTGGCCGTGGGGCCGGTGCTCAGGGCGTTCGGGTGAATCATGTCGTACAGGTTGGCCACCTTGCGGTCGGCATCGGCCAGGATGGGGAAATTCACCGTGGTGTTTTGCGTCTCGTTGATGTCGTTGACCCACTTGCCGTGCGACTCCAGCGGATCCACGCTGATGGCGATGGGCTTGACGTTGCGCCTGGCAAATTCGCTGCTCAGGGCTGCGGTCTTGCCGAGTTCGGTGGTGCAGACGGGCGTGAAGTCTGCGGGGTGCGAAAACAGCACCACCCATGAATCGCCAGCCCATTCGTGAAAAGAAATCTTGCCGGCGGTGGAGTCCTGGGTGAAATCGGGGGCGGTGTCGCCGAGTCTGAGAGTGGTCATGCTGTGCTCCTTGATTGCTGATCAAAGCATTGTGGGGAGCAAGCGTTAAAACTCAAAAGAATATATCGCTCTTAATTTATCTCAATAAACGAATAACGATTCAAGGAATTGGCATTTTCTGGCGCTACTGTTTTGATAGCTGCTTGCGCACAGTGCTATTGGGTTAGCGGCCATTTTTTCATCCAATAGTCGCGCCGCAAGCACCCTGGTAGCGTCCAAACACCGCCACAACACCCTGATTCAAGGAGCTTCAGGGGCGTTTTCAAGCACAAGAATTGCCTCCAGCCCAATAGCATCAGGCGCAAGCAGCTATCGTATTGATAGCAATCCGGCACAAGCTTCCCGGCAATCGGCAGCTCAGGCCGGTGAACCCGACAGCTCTGTTTTCAAATGCGCCAGAAAGGCCTGCGCCGCCCGCGACAGCGTGCGGCCCGTCGCCGTCTGCACTTCCACATTGCGCAAATCCAGGCCACGGTCACGCAGGCGTATGCAGGCAAACTCGCCGCGCTGGACCTTGTAGCGGACCGATATTTCGCCCGCGATGGTGACGCTTTCCGGGTAATGGCGCAAAAAGTCGTTCAGGCTGGTGATGTAGTTGCTGGTCAGCACCGGCGATACGGTCAGGCCCTGCAGGCTGCAGGCGATGTCAAACAGCTGGCGCACGGTGGTGTTTGTTTCCGGCAGCACGATCGGGTAGGCCAGCAGCTGCTTCAGGTTGATCTGTTTGAACTGGGTCAGCGGATGGTCAAAGCGCATGGCCGCCATCACCGGCGACGGCTGCAGGTGCTCCACCTGAATGCCGCTTTCGGGCGTGCGGCTCATGGTGAGGCCGATGTCGGCATCGCCATGCAGGACGCGGCGCGAGCACTCCGCCGGGGGGTGCGCACCCAGGTGAAACTGGATGCCGGGATGCGTCTTCATGAAGTCGCCGATGGCCTTGGGCAGGAACTCCATCGCAAAACCTTCAGTGCAGGCCAGGCGCACCCGCCCGCGCTGCATGCCTTGCAGCGCCTGGATCTCATGCACCACCCGCTCCGAGTCATGTGCCGATTTGAGCGCGTGCACGGCCAGCATCTCCCCGGCGGCGCTGGGCACCATGCCCCTTGGATGGCGGTCAAAAAGCGTTGCCCCCAGCAGGTCTTCCAGGTGCGCGATGTGGCGGCTGATGGCAGACCCCGCCACATTCAGGCGCTGGGAGGCTTCGCTGATGGAGCCGCAGCGCACGACCTCCAGGAAGTAGCGCAGCGCGGTGTCCTGCAATTGACGGGCAACCTGGGGAGAAAGGGTCATGGGCGTCGGGTGATGGCGGAGCTGCCAGGGCATGGGCAGCCAGAGCATTGCCGATTTGGCAACGCAATCATACATATTCTCTAATGCATGGAATGGTCTTTCGGTCTGGTTCTTGCGCAGAATGAGCCGTCTCCACTCCCCACGCCATGACGAAGGACTTTTATGAAGCAATTTTTCACCACGATGGTGCGTCAAAGTTTTGTGCTTGCGGCCTTCGGTGCCGGCCTGACTGCAGCCCATGCAGGCAAAGCCAACGACACCCTGGTTTACGCCTCGGACAGCGAGGTTGAAAACGTCAGCCCGTACCACAACAACATGCGTGAAGGTGTGATCCTGGCCAACCTGGCCTGGGACACGCTGGTCTACCGGGACCCCAAAACCGGTGAGTTCAAACCCCAGCTGGCCACCGCCTGGAAATGGGAATCCGCCACCGCATTGCTGGTCACCCTGCGCCAGGGTGTCACCTTCCACAACGGTGACAAGTTCAGCGCCGACGATGTGGCCTACACCTTCAATGTGGTCACGGCGCCGGAGGCCAAGATCGCCACGCGCCAGAACACGGGCTGGATCAAAAACGTCGAAAAGCTCGGCGACTACCAGGTACGCATTAATTTGAAGGCACCGTTTCCGGCCGCGATGGACTACCTGGCCGGGCCCACGCCGATCTACCCCGCCGCTTACATGAAGAAGGTGGGCCTGGAGGGCTACAGCAAGGCGCCCATTGGCACCGGCGCCTACAAGATCACCGCCGTGGTGCCAGGCCAGGGCGTAACCATGGTGAAGAACACGGCCTACTTCAAGGACAGCCCGGCCGGCCAGCCGAATATCGGCACGGTGAAGTTTGTGGTGATCCGCGACCCGGAAGCGCGCGTGGCCCAGCTGATGACGGGCGCGGTGGACTGGATCTGGCGCGTGCCGTCCGACCAGGCCGAATCGCTCAAGTCCAGGCCCAACACCACCGTGCTGAGCGGTGAAACCATGCGCGTGGGTTTCATGTCGATCAACAGCAACGGCACCACGCCGGAGGCCCTGCCCTTCAAGGACATTCGTGTACGCCAGGCCGTCAACCACGCCATCAACCGCAAGGGCCTGGCCGACAGCCTGGTGCGCGGCGGCAGCCAGCCGGTGTATTCGCCGTGCTTTCGCACCCAGTTCGGCTGCGAAACCGAAAAAGAGGTGAAGTACACCTACGACCCGGCCAAGGCCAAGGCACTGCTGGCGGCCGCGGGTTACCCCAACGGCTTCGACACCGACCTGTGGGCTTACCGCGAGCGTGAATATGCCGAAGCCATGGTGGGCGACCTGCGCAAGGTGGGCATACGTGCGCGCCTGCATTTTGTGCAGTACCCGGTGCTGCGCACCGAAATCTACTCGGGCCGCGCGCCCCTGACCTTCCAGTCCTGGGGATCGTTTTCCATCAACGACGCGTCCGCGTTTGTCGGCAACTACTTTGAAGGCGGCCCGGACGACACCGCCAAAGACCCGCAGGTGATTGCACTGCTGAAAACCGCCGACAGCACAGTGGACAAGACCGAGCGCAAGAAGAAATATGCACAGGCCCTGCAGCGCATCAGCGAGCAGGCCTACATGGCGCCCATGTTCTCCTACTCCACCAACTACGCCTTCACGCCGGACCTCAAATTCACGGCGCATGCGGACGAGCTGCCGCGCTTCGTCCAGTCCAGCTGGAAGTAGCCACGACGGCCCAGCCGTGCGCCGCCTGGCTGGGCTGACCCGCGCAGTCCGCTAACGCAACAACCGGGGCATTCCCATGCTGCAATACATATTCCGCCGCTTTCTGGTGGCCCTGAGCGTCATGCTCACGGTAGCCGTCGTCAGCTTCATGCTGCTGCACCTTTCCGGCGACCTGGCGGCTTCCATCGCCGGCGCCGAGGCAAACGCCGCAGCCGTCGAGGAAGTGCGCGTCCAGTACGGCCTGAACCGCCCCATCACCACCCAGTTTTTTGACTGGCTGTGGGGCGCGCTGCACCTGGACTTCGGGCGTTCGTTCTTCTTCCAGAACACCGTGATGGAGCTCATCGGCGAGCGCCTGCCCATCACGCTCAAGCTGGGCGCCGTGTCCCTGTTGCTGGCGGTGTCGGTGGCGATTCCGCTGGGCGTGCTGGCTGCCGTCTACCGGGACACCTGGATAGACCGGCTGGCCCTGATGGTGGCGGTGGTCGGCCAGGCCATGCCCAACTTCTGGTTTGCGCTGACGCTGATCCTGCTCTTCGCCGTCGGGCTGCACTGGCTGCCCGTTGCGGGCAACACCACCTGGCAGCACTTTGTGTTGCCGGCCGTCGCGCTGGGCTACTACGCCATGCCGTCGCTGATGCGCCTGACGCGCGCGGGCATGCTGGACGTGCTGGGCGCGGACTACATCCGCACTGCGCGCGCCAAGGGCCTGAGCCCGGCGCGTGTGGTGTTCAAGCACGCCTTGCGCAACGCCATCATTCCGGTTGTCGCCCTGGCGGCTGTGGAGCTCGGCTTCATGCTGGGCGGCTCGGTGGTCATTGAGTCGGTCTATTCCATGCAGGGCCTGGGCCAGCTCGCCTGGGACTCCATTTCGCGCAACGACTACCCCGTGGTGCAGGCCGTGGTGCTGATCATCGCCGTGTTCTACATCGGGCTGACCTTTCTGGCCGATGTCTTCAACGCCGCGCTCGACCCCCGCATGCGCACACGCTAGGACATCACCATGAACGCTCCTTCCCTGACCGTTTCCGCCGCGCCGGCGCTGCCGCTGCCACCCATTCCCGCGTGGCGGCGCAGCCTGCGGCGTGTGCTGGGCCACCGCGGCATGACGCTGGGCAGCATCCTGCTGGGCCTGGCCGTGGTGGCCGCCCTGTTCGCGCCCTGGCTCAGCCCGCATGACCCGTATGCGCAGGACGTGACCCAGCGCCTGATCCCGCCGTTCTGGCACGACAAGGGCAGCTGGGAACACGTCTTCGGCACCGACAAGCTCGGCCGCGATTACCTGAGCCGCCTTTTGTACGGCGCCCGCGTATCGCTGGGCATCGGGCTGGTCGCGGCGCTGGTGTCCGGGCTGATCGGCACCACCATGGGCGTGCTGGCGGGCTATTTCGGCGGCCGCACCGACGCCGTGGTCAGCTACATCATCACCACCCGGCTGGCCATGCCGGTGGTGCTGGTGGCACTGGCAACCGCTTCCCTCATCGGCGGTTCACTGCAGGTGGTCATCATCCTGCTGGGCCTGTTGCTGTGGGACCGCTTTGCCATCGTCACGCGCTCGGCCACGCAGCAGCTGCGCGACGCCGAATTCATCTCCGCCGCCAAGGCGCTCGGCGCGTCCACGCCCTACATCCTGGTGCGCGAACTGCTGCCCAACCTGATGGGCCCGCTGACCGTGGTGGCCACGCTCGAGATGGCGCACGCGATCCTGCTGGAGTCCACCCTCTCCTTCCTGGGCCTGGGCGTGCAGCCGCCCACGCCCTCATGGGGGCTGATGGTGGCCGAAGGCAAGGCCTACATGTTCTTCCAGCCCTGGGTGATCCTGGTGCCCGGCGTGGTGCTGGCCCTGCTGGTGCTGGCCATCAACCTGGTGGGTGACGGCCTGCGTGACCTGACCGCGCCCGACGGCCGCAACTGAAAGGGAACCTCCATGGAAATTTTGCTGGACGTGAAAAACCTGCGCGTCGACCTGCCGACACCGGGCGGCATGCTGCACGCCGTGCGTGGCATCGACTTCCAGGTGCGGCGCGGTGAAATGCTGTGCCTGGTCGGCGAGTCCGGCTGCGGCAAGTCGATGACGTCGCTTGCACTGATGGGCCTGCTGCCGCGCAAGGCGGTGCGCACCGCCGACCACATCCGCTTCGGTGGTGTGGACCTGCAGGGCCTGCCCGAGCGGGAAATGTCCGCGCTGCGCGGCTCGCGCATGGCGATGATTTTCCAGGAGCCGATGACGGCGCTGAACCCGTCGTACACGCTGGGCGACCAGCTGTGCGAGGCGCTGCGCGCGCACCGCAAGGTCAGCATGGCCCAGGCGCGTGAGCGTGCGCTGTACCTGCTCGAACGCGCGGGCGTTCCGCAGGCCGCCGACCGTTTGCGGCAGTACCCGCACCAGCTCTCGGGCGGCCTGCGCCAGCGCGTGGTGATTGCCATGGCCCTGATGTGCGAGCCGGACCTGATCATTGCCGACGAGCCCACCACCGCGCTGGACGTCACCATCCAGGCGCAGATCCTTAGGCTGATCCGTGAGCTGCAAAAGGAGTTCGGCACCGCGGTGGTCTTCATCACCCACGACCTGGGCGTGGTGGCGCGCATCGCCGACCGCGTGGCCGTGATGTATGCGGGCGAGGTGGTGGAAACCGCGCCGGTGGCCGAGCTGTTCGCCCACCCCGCCCATCCCTACACCCGCGGGTTGCTCAACTGCATTCCGGTACGCGGCAAAACCCTGCCCGGCAGCCGCCTGCAGGCCATCCCGGGCGTGGTGCCCAGCCTCGTGGGCAAGGTGGAGGGCTGTGCCTTTGCCAACCGCTGCAGCCAGGTACAGGCAGGCTGCGCTGCCACCCCGCCCTATGTGGCGCTGGACGCGGAGCATGCCGTGCGCTGCGTCGCGGCTTCACCCTTGCTGGCGGAGGCCGCATGAACCCCACCACCCCTTTGGCAACGCCCCCGGGCGGCAGCGAAGACATTGCGCTGGAGCTGTGCGCGCTCAGCCGCGTCTTCAAACTCAAGCGCGGGCTGTTCACAGCGCCCGGTGAAATCAGGGCGGTAAATAACGTCTCGCTGCGCATCCGCAAGGGCGAAACCCTGGGCCTGGTCGGGGAGTCCGGCTGCGGCAAAAGCACCCTGGCCAAAATGCTGCTGGGCTTGCTGCCGCCCACCTCGGGCAATGTGCTGGTCAACGGCAAGGAAGTCGACAGCAGCCAGCGCCGCGCCCTGGCGCGCCACATCCAGCCCATCTTCCAGGACCCGTATTCGTCGCTGAACCCGCGCCGCACGGTGGCAGAGATCGTTCGTGTACCGCTGGCCCTGCACAAGGTGGGCACTGCGCAGGAACAGCAGCGCAAGGTGCGCGAGATGCTCGACCTGGTCGGCATGCCCGAGCGCACGCACAGCCAGTACCCCAACCAGCTTTCGGGCGGGCAGCGCCAGCGCGTGGCGATTGCGCGGGCGCTGGTGCTGCGACCCGACATCCTGATCTGCGACGAACCGACATCGGCGCTTGACGTGTCGGTGCAGGCGCAGATCCTCAACCTGCTGATGGACCTGAAGGCCGAGTTCGGGCTGACCTATTTCTTCATCAGCCACGACCTGGGCGTGGTCGAACACCTGGTGGACCGCGTGGCCGTGATGCACCGCGGCGCCATCGTCGAGCTGGGCACGCGCGAGCAGGTCTTTGCCCGGCCCGAGCACCCCTACACCCGCATGCTGCTGGCCTCTGCCCTCACGCCCGAGCCCGGGCTGGGTGTGCCGGACATTGCCGCCGAAGCCATCGGCTGACGTTTTACCTCTCCATTTCAACCGCGCAATTTCCCTTCAATTTCAAGGACCTCTCATGAGCCGTACCCAAGCCGTGGCCCAGACCCTCGCCTGTTTCGACGACGGGCGTTTCCAGCAAACGCTGGACCGCCGCGTTGCCTACAAAACCGAAAGCCAGGACGCCGCCAGCGGCCCCATCCTGCACGCCTACCTGCAGAACGAAATCACGCCCAAGCTCACGGAGCTGGGCTTTGCCTGCCGCATCGTCGACAACCCGGTGCCGGGCAAAAGCCCTTTCCTGCTGGCCGAGCGCATCGAGCCCGGCGCCGCTTTCACCGTGCTGACCTACGGCCACGGCGACGTGGTGCGCGGCTACGACGCCCAGTGGCGCGAAGGCCTGAGCCCCTGGAAGATCGTGGTGGACGGCAACCGCTGGTACGGCCGCGGCACCGCCGACAACAAGGGGCAGCACACCATCAACCTGACCGCGCTCGAGCAGGTGCTGGCCGTGCGCAGCGGGCGCCTGGGCTACAACGTGAAAATCATCCTGGAAATGGGTGAAGAAGACGGCTCGCCCGGCCTGAACGAAGTGTGTGCCCTGCACCGCGATGTGCTGGCGGCCGACCTGTTCCTCGCCTCCGACGGCCCGCGCGTGTCGGCTTCGCGCGCCACGCTGTTTCTCGGCTCGCGCGGCGTCTTCAACTTCGACCTGCACCTCAAGCTGCGCGACGGCGGCCACCATTCGGGCAACTGGGGCGGCCTTTTGCGCAACCCCGGCATCCGCCTGGCCCATGCGATTGCCAGCCTGGTGGACGCCCGCGGCCGCATCCTGGTGCCCGGCCTGCTGCCCACCGCCATTCCGGCCAGCGTGCGTACCGCGCTGCAGGACATCGAGGTCGGCGGCGGCCCGAACGACCCGGAGATCGATCCCGACTGGGGTGAGCCCGGCCTCTCGCCGGCAGAGCGCGTGATCGGCTGGAACAGCCTGGAGGTGCTGGCCTTCACCACCGGCAACCCGGCCATGCCGGTGCACGCCATTCCGGCCGAGGCGCGCGCGCACTGCCACATGCGTTATGTGGTGGGCAGCGACCCGGCGAATTTTCTGGCGCACATCCGCGAGCACCTGCTGGCCCACGGCTTTGACGATGTGGAAGTGCGCGGCACCGACATGACCATGGCCGCCACCCGCCTGGACCCCGACAACGCCTGGGTGCGCTGGGGCATGGCTTCCATCGAACGCAGCACCGGCCGCCGCCCAGCCCTGCTGCCCAACCTCGGCGGCTCGCTGCCGAACGACGTGTTTTCTGAAACGCTGGGCCTGCCCACGCTGTGGGTGCCGCATTCCTACCCCGCTTGCTCCCAGCACGCGCCGAACGAACACATCCTGGTGGACACCACCCGCGAGTCGCTGCAGATCATGGCCGGCATGTTCTGGGACCTGGCCGAAGAAGGCGCCGGCGTGATGCAGGAATGCGCATGAGTACCGCGATGAATGCCGTGACGAACGACGTACAAGTGCCAGGCTGCGCCGCCACCGAATGGCTGGCCGGCCAGCGCCCCGCCATGCAGGCGGCCCTGGCCACGCTGGTCGACATCGACTCCAGCAGCCACGACAAGCCGGGCACCGACCGCGTGGCCCAGGCCATGGCGGGCTGGCTGCAAACCGCGGGCATCAGCGCCGAACACCGCGGTGATGTCGCCGAGGGCGACGTGCTGCTGGCCCGCCTGCCTGGCGCGCAAGCCGCGGCAGCGCCGGTGGTGTTGATGGGCCACCGCGACACCGTGTTCCCCACCGGCACCGTGGCCCAGCGGCCCTGGCGCGTGGACGGCGAGCGCGGCTACGGCCCCGGCGTGTCCGACATGAAGTCCGGCCTGGTGCTGCAATGCTTTGTGATGATGGCGCTGCAAAAGCTGCCGCCGCTGCCCTTCCCGGTGCTGGGCCTTTTCACGGCCGACGAAGAAATCGGCTCGCAAAACGGCCGCATCGCCATCGAAACCCATGCGCGCGGTGCACGGGCAGTTTTCAACTCAGAACCCGGCCGCGTCAGTGGCAACCTGGTCACCGAGCGCAAGGGTGTAGCTGTTGGTCCCATCACTCGTGATGTTGCCGGCCGCATCATGCACCACGGTGGCGACGCCGGTGCTGTCCTGCGTCTGGTTCAGCCGGTTGCTGGTGCTGGCAATGGTGTTGGGGTAGCTCGTGCCGCCAACGACTTTGGCCGTGCGGTTGCCCGTGGCGTCATAGCTGTACTGGATCGCACTGCTGCCCAAGGTGGCGCTGATCAGTCGGTTCAGGTTGTCATAACCAAAGCTCTGGTCCAGTGCGGGCACCGGGACTCCGTTGCTGGTGTGGGTGTAGCCGGTGATGCGTCCCGCTGTGTCACGAAGAATGGTTCGGCGAATCCCAGTTGTTGTTGGATCACCCAGGTTGTACGCGCTGATCTGGCCGTTGGCGTCGTAAGCAATCGCCTGGGTCTTGCTGCTGGCCCAGCTCCAGCCGGTCAGTTTGCTTTCAGCGTTGGTGGTGATGCCCGCTATCAGCGGCAGGGTTGTTCCGCTGGTGCCCACGCCGTTGGCATTCGGCGGATTGACCGTGACAGCGTTGACCACGCCTTGGGCGTCGTAGCTGTAGTTGACTCGGCTCCGCTGGTTAGGTGGCTGTCAGCGTGGGTACGCGAAACGACGCGTCCTCCGCATTCACTCGTAAATCTTTGCCGCCCGAATCATAGCCTCCACAAACTTCCAAGACGGCTTGTCATCGACACGAGGCCCCATCGTCGCCAGCCATGCATGCATGGCCTCCAGGAATTGCTCTAGCGTAGGGGTTCTCCCAATCTTCAACTTGCCCTTGCAATAGTTCGTTGCGAAGTTGCTCAATAGCGTTGAGTACTACGTCTACTGAACCGTCGTCCTTACCTAAAAGGTCTAACAAAGTGTTTTGTTTCATGGTCTCACCGATATGAACTGGCCCCATCCCTGAGCCGCAGTTCAACCTCGGCGGCTATCTAGCCATTGCAAATATTGATGCCTTAATTCAATAAATCTTTCAAATTCCCAATTGTCTTCAATTGGTATCGACTTCAAATTTCGGAATAATTTTTTTTCACTTAAAAACTCGTTCCAAGACAATTCATGAGGCAATCTTTCGTTAAACAACAATAGATTTTTCATGTTGTCCACAACAAAGAACATCGCAGAAATGTCGGCCACGGAGCCAAGCATTCCAGGTCTGATGTCTAGGGTGTCATCAAACCATTTGATGAAATCGAGGCAGCTTTGATTTTCCATCTTGGTAAGTTTCGCGTCGGTGTGACCCATTTTTTTCGCAGTCGCTGACCCTCATTAAAACCCTGAAATGTGGATCGCCAGCCCTGCGAAAAAGGGCGTCATCGGTAGCTCAGCGCTCAATGAAAAAACGGATCTAACAAGCACGAAAATCCACAGCGGATTGACGTCGCTACAGATCGAGCCGCTTGTTGATATCTGCAACCAGCGCTCTATCCCAACGTTCCTCGATCGCATTGGGATAGATGATCAATCCGCAGGAATTGTCGGGAACACCATCAATGTGGAACTCAAGCTGAATCATTACCCTCCATTGAGAAAATGCTTCCAACGCCCTCTGAATAGCGACGATCAAGGCAGGCTTCAAAAACGACTTGCGATGCACGCACAGCTTGTGCGTTGTATCTCCGTAGTCATCGTCAACCAACCAGTAGTCCGCATCACCAAAGGCATTCTCTAGTCCCAACGTCGCCAATGACTTGTGAAGCACGTCATAAAGGCGTTTCCACTCCTCATCACGAAAACTCATTCGACACTCCTTGGTGGCATTCTCCGAAATCCTGTTAAGTTTCGCGTCGATGTGACCCACCTTTTTCGCCATCGCTTGACCCACATAAAAACCCTGAAATGTGGATCGCCAGCCCTGCGCAAAAGAGCGTCACCAGTGGCTCAGCGCTCGATGAAAAAACAGATCAAACAAGCACGAAATCCACACGCTGTAGGTGTAGCTGTTGGTCCCGTCACTCTTGAAGGACGTTATATCCCCCTATGGTCAGGTGTATGCGCTGGCATTGCTATTACACCCACGCGCGGGTTAGCCACGATCAATAAGCTCTTCTGTTTTCCAGCCAATATCTTCCTCTGGAATTGCCAGCAATGTCATACAGATAAATGCCAGTCGGCGAAATATTTCTGGGGAAGAACCAACAAGCCCCTGCCGGCCGGAGCATATGCGGATGCGCTCAGGAACTATCGCATACTCTCCCACCGCAGCGCTCATACCCGCTAATATCGCAGCGTGATATTCATCGTCAATCCATGGCACAACCTTATCCACCGTGCCGGCCAAGGAATCGCTAACGTGGGTTATCGGTGGACGAGAGAAGATCGGAATCTCTATTCTGGTCTTATCCGCCGATTTACCTAATGACTGAATTCCCAGCAGCCCATACAGGAATCGACCGCCTGCAGGTACAAAAATCTCAACGGCAATTGTCGTACGCAAAGGGCGAACGCTGCCTTCGCATTGCACTACCTTCTTACATGAAAGCTCATCCGTCTGAAATGATGTAGGTAGTTCACTCAGCCAAACGCGTGCCTTACGCTCTTTAGTCAGGTTAAATGACTTCATTGAATTCCCCAGAAATTTCTCCACGCGTTATTGAACTCACCAGGCAGACTCTTTATCACTTCTGGATGATAGAGAGAAAAAGGTGAAATGCTGTACTTTTCAATCGCAGCCGCATGAGCCGCGTCATAAGCCAATCCCGCTCTGCGCGCTGTACCTTCTGCGATCTCGTGGAGGTAAAAATTTGCATCTGCACCTATCGCTCTCGCACCCGTTTGAAGGCTTTCCTTCAACCTATCGACCATTGCAACGTTAGCTGCGGTTGGTTCAAATCTTGCCAAGTTCGCCTCAACAAGTGACATGCCCTTTTTCGATACTCTGACCCCTTCTGCTACACACGCTTCAGCCACTTTCGTCCCGGCTTTTGCAACGCCGCCACCGATCAGAGGCGTATCACTATTGGCAATCTCATACGCTATAAATGCGACCCCAAGCACCCCAAGTACATGGTTTAGCCCACGTGGATCAACAAACATCAGAGGATCCCCGCCCACATAGGCAAAGGTATTGATCCCACCCCCAAGCCCAATGGGATCGGACTGCATATAGCGCCCGATCCTCGGGTTGTACTCCCGATTCCAGTTCTGGAACAGCCCACTCTCGGCATCAAAGGTTTGCCCAGGCAGTCGCTGGTTATATGTGAAGGTCCCCAGGCTTTCGGGGTTCTGATCAGGCGCCGTCGCGCCAAAGGGTTCCGCCGTATCCCAGCGCCAAACGAAGGCTTCATCACTCTGACGTGTGATCACTCTCGGCGCACCCAGCTGATCAGTTGAGACGTTGTACAAGCTGATGGCGATGTTTGATCCCGCAGCCGTGCCCGTCTGCTTGACTACCCCGACCGGGCTGCCCAAGTAGACGGTTTCGTATTGGGGCACGCCATTGGCGTCGTATTCACCTAGCAGCTTGCCCTCTTCGTCATAGACGTAGTAAGCCGCACCGGTGGGCACCAGAGCCGTCGGGCCCGTCTTGCTCATCCTCAGCTCCAGCGCGCTGTAGCTGTAGCTCACCGTGCCACCGGCGTTCGTCATCGTCGCCAGTCTCCCGCGGTCGCTGTACGTATAGCTGTTGGTCCCATCGCTCGTGATATTGCCCGCCGCATCGTGTTGCACGGTGGCTGTTCCCGTGCTGTCCTGGGTCTGGTTCAGCCGGTTGCTCGTGGTGGCAATCGTGTTGGGGTAGCTGGTGCCGCCAATGACTTTGGCCGTACGGTTGCCGGTGGCGTCGTAGCTGTACTGCACCGCACTGCTGCCCAGAGTGGCGCTGATCAGCCGGTTCAGGTTGTCATAGCCAAAGCTCTGGTCCAGGCTGGGCACCGGAGTCCCGTTGCTGGTGTGGGTGTAGCCGGTGATGCGCCCGGCGCTGTCCCGGTTAACGGTGCGACGGATGCCAGTGCTGGTTGGATCACCCAGGTTGTACGCGCTGATCTGGCCGTTGGCATCATAGGCAATCGCCTGAGTCTTGCTGCTGGCCCAGCTCCAGCCAGTCAGTTTGCTTTCAGCATTGGTGGTGATTCCACTCAGCAGCGGCAGGGTGGTGCCAGTGTTGGTGCCCACGCCATTGGCGTTGGGCGGATTGACCGTGACGGCATTGACCACGCCCTGGGCATCGTAGCTGTAGTTGACCTTTGTTCCGCTGGGGTAGGTGATTGCCGTGAGTTTGTCCAACGCACTTCCGCTATCGCCCCAGCTGTAGCCGACGGTGAAGGTCTTGCCGCCTATGGTCTGGGTCTTGCCTGTCTTGCGGCCCAGGCTGTCGTAGCTGTAGACGGTCTGGCCGGAGGCGTCGGTGATTTTGGTGAGTTCGCCTACGGCTGCCGGGGTGGGAGTGGATCCGCCGTCGTACTCGAGCACGCTGGCCGTGCCGGTGGCATAGCTGATGGTTTTGAGGCGGTCCAAGTTGTCATAGGTGTACTGGGTGAGCTTGCCTCTGGCGTCGGTCTTGGTCAGGACGTTGCCGTTGAGGTCGTAGGTGTACTGGCTGGTGCCGGTGTCCGGGCTGGTCTGCGCTGTGACATCGCCCAGGCCGTTGGGGCTGTAAGTGGTGGCGAGGTTGCGGGGGTCGGTGACCTGGGTCAGGTTGTCATTGGCGTTGTAGGCGAAGCCGGTGGTGGTCGGCGTCGCACTTCCGGTGTTGGCGGGCTGCTGGGTCTGGATGGGGCGGCCCAGGCTGTCGTAGTAGGTGTAGCTGGCAAGACCATTGGGATCGACCACGGTGGTGGGCCTGCCCATGGCGTCGTAGCCGTATTGCCAGGTCAGGGTGCCGCTGTTGATGGCGACGGTGATGGAGCCAGATGTGGAAGGGTCGTTGTTGGTATCGCCTGCGTAGTCGGCGCTTAAGGCATGGCTGCCCAGGGCTAGGGCGTTGGTGGCAAGCGTTGCCACGCCGCCTGTCACGGCGCCGCTGCCCAGAGTGGTTCCACCATCCTTGAAGGTGACGTTGCCGGTGGGACTGGCGCCTGTGACGATGGCGGTCAAGGTGATGTTCTGGCCGACCGGCGCAGTCCCTGCGCTGCTTGAAAGCGCTGTGGTCGTGGGGGTGGCGGCCAGCGCCAGGACCGGAGCCAGGGCGATGAGCAGTGCCAGGCGGCTGAGCCAGGTGGTGACGGCTCTGGTGGAACTAGGGCTGCGCATGCGACCTCCTGCTGGGGTGATGGTTGTTGTGGTGTTCAATTGCTCGCTCCCGTGAGTTGCTGGACCCGGTTCAAGGCGTCATACACCCGGGTAATGTTTCTTTGCAGGTTGCCCTGTGGGTCTTTGACCTGCTCGCCGGTCTTGTTGCCCATAGCGTCCAGGGTGTAGCTGACGGTGTTGCCTTTGGCGTCCGTCACACCCGTCAGGCGCTGTGCGGCGTCGTAGCTGTAGCTCATGGTGCTGTTGTCGGGCAGCGTGACGCCTGTCAGCTGGCCGGCGTTGTCGTAGGTGTAGCTGGTGGTGCGGGCTGCTCCGCCCGGCGGGGTGACTGTCACGCTGCTGACCCAGCCTCGAGGCGTGTAGCTCATGTCTGTGACGATGCCTTTGGGGTCGACCATCTGTCGCACACGCCCTGCCCTGTCGTACAGCGTGAACTGGGTCACGTGGCCTGCTGCATTGGTGATCGACTGGAGATCGCCTGCTGTGTGGCCTACCGCATTTGGGTCAATGGTGATGGGTCCGCTATTGGGGAAGGCCTGTGCCGGTGGTGTGAAGT
The DNA here is from genome assembly GCF_056405795.1 of Polaromonas sp. P1_F1. Lineage (NCBI taxonomy): Bacteria > Pseudomonadati > Pseudomonadota > Betaproteobacteria > Burkholderiales > Comamonadaceae > Polaromonas > Polaromonas sp. P1_F1. The sequence continues at coordinate 154,001 of NZ_JBFUBJ010000006.1, read as the reverse complement.
TGGTGGTGTACCGCGCAAATCCCTTGGTGATCCGCAAATCAGAGAGGTACCCATTCCAGCCACCAGCGCCGATCGAGTCGGCACCGATGGCAACATTGCGTGAAGAAGTATTCAGGCTGACGGAAAGAGCCGCAGAGCCAACACTCACGCCGTTGACGTAGAGGGTCACCAGGTTGCCATTGCGCACTGCGGCCAGATGGTTCCAGGTGTTCAGGGGTAGCGCATTGGGCGCATTGATAACTGCAACCAGTGAGCTACCAGCGAAGAACGCTGCCTGGGGGTAACCTCCAATAGTGAGCAATCCAAAGCTGGCGTTTCCATTCACACCCAGTTGGTACTGGCCCACGATGCTTTGAATTCCCGACGCATAGCCCGTGGTGTTGTTTGCTTGATAGACCCAGCTTTCAACGGTGAAGTTTCCCGCGTCAAACTGGAAGGATCCTGCGGCGGGTGTCGAGATATAGGAGCTTGCGCCGTCAAAGTAAATTGAACTACTGCCAAATTTGCTTTGGGCCGTGCTGATCTGCGCATTACCCGACACTGTCAAGGGTCTGGGTGACAGACTGCTGTCCACGATGGGCGAGCCGGCCGCACCAGTGCCGTTGAGCAGCAAGCTGACGCGGTTCCACTCGGGGTCTCCATTGGACACAGCTCCGCTGAAGCTGTTACTGCCATAGTAGGCGTAGGTCTGGCGGACGGCGCCGTTGACGCTCTGGGTCGCCACCAAGCCTTGTGCACTTCCACTGGGGACGTAGGTCCAGCTGGCGGTCCGTGCCACATTGGTAGCGGTATCTGTGACGGTCTGGCTCAGCTGGTTGCCCTGGGTGTCGTAGGTATACGTGGTCGTCCTTCCCGCCTCCGTTACCAGCACCGGCAGCCTGAAGGTCGGGTGCCATTGCGTGGTCGTTGTCTGCACTTCGGGCAATCCTGCTGCCCTGGTCGTACTCAAGGGAAGGCGCCGGTTGATGTCCCAGGTGTACATGGTGTTCACGCCCAGGAAGTCGGTCTCCTGGGTGATGAAGCCGTTGGCGTCCTGTACTCGGCTGGCGGCGGATGGAGCGCCTGTTCCGCTGGGCTTGTCGGCGCCGGTGACACCCAGTTGCCCCTTGTTGGTGCTGTAGTTGTAGGTGCGCTGGGTGCCCAAGGGGTCGGTCACTGTGGCTGAGCCAGGGGTGGCGTAACTCACCGTGTACAGGTCGGCACCGCCCGCATAGCCGCTGCTGATGGCGCGGCCCAGGCTGTCATAGGCGATGTTGGACAGCCGGATTCCCCGCTCATCGGTGATGCCGGTGACCAGTTGGGCGTAAGTAGCGTTCTCGTAGTGGTAGATGCGGGTGACGGTGCCTCCCGAAGTACCAGGGTAACTGACGCTGGTCAGGTGTGAGGTGGCGGTGGTGCCGTCGTAGCTGTAGCTGATGATCCGGCCATCGCTGCCGATGACGCTCGTCAGCTGGCTGCTGGGGTTGTACGCAAAGCTCAAGGTGCGGCCGAACTGGTTGCTCACACTGAGGAGCAATCCTGCGACCGGAGCGGTCGTGGATATGGTGCTGGGCGTGCTGTAGGTATAGCTTTGGATCCAACCGTTTCTCTGGGTCACGGTGAGCAGCTTGCCTGCCGTATCGAACTGCCACAGGCTATCGTCGTCCAGCCGTTTATACAGAAGGCCTGTGGCGTTGGGGATCAGGCTGTCGGCGCTGTTGCCGGCGTCCCAGCTGCTGGTAGTGACATTCCAACTGAAGGTGCGTACGCTGCCGTCGCCAAAGATGACGCGGGCGATGTTGCCTGCAGCGCCAGCCGTGCCTTCTTGCTTGATCGAGATGGCGTGGTTGTGCGACCAGGCGCGGGTCAGCCCGGGATTGACTGCCAGGCCTCTATCTGCCGCACCGGCCCAGCTGCTTCGGAAGTGCCGCACCAAGCTCAGGGCATCTGCGCCTTGCCCTGTGTAGTCGGTTTGCGCCAGGATTTTCTCGCCTGTCGCTGGAATGATCGGCTTGGCGGTTTGCTCTCCATCGCAAAGAGGGCATTTCTTGGGTTTGTCTGGGTCTGATCTTGGATCGGATGCTACTGATGCACTTGTCACTGGCGGGTCTGAGACCGCTGGTGGGGATGGCACATCGCAACCAGTTTGGGCGGCGTTTTCTACATTAGGGGGAACGCATGTGCAGCTGTTGCCCGAGGGCGCGGCACCTGAAGGACAGGAAATAGGCGTGGAGCGAGTGCCTGCCGAAAATGTCCCCCACAATCCACCATCCTTATAAAAGTCGCAGGAATTAGCAGCGGTACAGTTGGAGTAGGTCCATGACCCACCAAATATTGCCGCGCCGGCCGCAGCCTCAGCACCAGCAGCGGCCTCGAGGGACGGAAACCACCCCCTAGCATCATTGAAGATGTACTCAGTCCCCCCAGGAGTTGCGGAAAACGAGGCGTGTGCAGGTGTCCAGATCATTGCCAGCATGAGCGCTAGCACAGCAGTAGCGCCTAGACGATAAAGATGGGCAATGCCACCTCCAAAATCACCATGACTACGAAATTTCCGGCTTGCGGTCACCCGCAATAAGACTGCGAGCGGCGAGTGAGTAAAAGGACGTTCATCGATCACTTGCAAGAGCGCATGAAAAAACTGCCTGCATGCATTCTCTATTGCCCTCGCTCGCCCTATCATCGATTTGTAGTCATGGTTTTCTTCAATGCGATTCAATTGACTGCTCCCGTAACTTGTTGGACCCGGTTCAGGGCGTCATACACCCGGGTGATGTTTCTTTGCAGGCTGCCTTGCGGGTCCTTGACCTGTTCGCTGACCTTGTTGCCCATGGCGTCCAGGGTGTAGGTGATGGTGTTGCCTTTGGCATCGGTCACGCCGGTCAGCCTGTGCGCAGCGTCGTAGCTGTAGCTCATGCTGGTGCTGTCGGGCATGACGACCCCTGTCAGCTGGCCGGCGTTGTCGTAGGCGTAGGTGGTGGTGCGGGCTGCTCCGCCTGGCGGGGTGACAGCCACACTGCTCACCCAGCCGCGCGGGGTATAGGTCATGTCGGTGACGATTCCCTTGGGGTCAACCATCTGCCGGACCCGCCCTGCCCTGTCATATTGGGTGAACTGGGTGACATGCCCTGCTGCGTTCGTCACACTCTGCAGATCCCCTGTCCTGCGACCTACGGCGTTGGAATCAACAACCGGCCCTGTATCAGAAAATGCCCGTACCGGTGGCGTGAAGTTCGCGGCGTACCGCGCCACCCCCTTTGTGATCCGCAGATCGGAGAGATACCCGCTCCAGCCTATTTGGCGGGCACTGTCCGCGCCTACCGTGATGTTTCTGGCAGAAACGTCCAGACTGGTAGTCAAGGCCGCGGAACCGGCGCTCACGCCGTTGACGTAAAGGGTCACTAAATTGCCATTGCGCACCGCGGCCAGATGCACCCACGTGTTCAGGGGCAATTGATTTGCTGCATTGATGTCCGCCGCCACCGCGCTCCCCGACCAGAAAGCGGCCCGAGGGTACCCGTCCGCAGCGAGCAGTACGAAACTAACGTTTGAATTCACGGTGACTTCGTATTGCCCTACAACCTGCTGGTATGCCCAATAGGTGCCGGTATTGCGGTTTGTCTGGTACGCCCAGGTTTCAATCGTGAAATTCCCGGAGCCGAATTGGAAATCCGGTGCCGATGGAGTGCCCACGGACGCCCCGTTCGCACCAAAGTAAATTGAACTGCTGCCAAATTTGCTCTGGGCCGTGCTGATCTGAGCATTACCCAGCACCGTCAAGGGCTTGGGCGAAAGGCTGCTGTCCACGATGAGGGAACCGGCTGAGCCGAAACCATAGAGTAGCAAGCTGACGCGACTCAACTCCGGATCGATGTTGTTCTCATTGGGTGCCGTACCGCTGAAGCTGGTGGTGCCGTAGTAGGCGTAGCTACTTGAGCGATTCAGGGCATCGGTGCTGGTGAGTGTTCGGCCTTGGACGTCATAGGTGAAGCTGGTGACACGCGCAGTGGCGCTGGCGTCCAGTGTTGCAGCAAAGCCCAGGCTGCCGTCGGCATCCGTCGTGGCCTGCTCGATCTGCTTGCACAGCACTGCAATGGGCTTGCCGTCGGGCAGCAGTGCCGCAGCGGGCGCGCAGGCGGCCACTGCATTGGAGGCGCTGGGGTCGGGCTGTCCGTTGTACACATAGGTCGTGCGTTTGCCAGGCTCGGCAATGACCGCGGGCAAGGCCCAGTCCGGGTGCCACTGGGTGCTGGTCTTGCGGCTGCCGGTGGGAAGTGTGGCATTCGTTGGCAGTACGCCGCCACAACTGGCGGTACTGGCCAGGCCTTCGACCTGGGTCGTCTGCAGGTTCCTGGCCAGGTCGCTGGTATAGCAGCTTCGGTTGCCGCTGAAGTCGTCGCGACTGGCAATGTTGCCATTGGCGTCGTAACTCAGGGTGCTGGTGCTGGCAGCGCAGCCACTGCCGGCGGGCTGGCTCTGGCTGGTGAGGTAGCTCTTGCCGTTGATTGTTGTGGCGCCCATAGCCTGGCTGGCATTCTGGGGATCGGTGACGGCGGTGCCTTGCGCCTGGGACCAGTCGTGGTAACGGTACAGCACTTGTGCGGTGCTGTCGTAGACCTCCGTGACGGCAATCTGGGGTGGGGTGCTGTAGCTGGTGCTGTAGCGGCCTGCCCCTCCGGCATGCTCGGTGGAGATGGCGCGCCCCCCGCTGTCGTAGCCGAAGGTGGCGTAACGCACGCCGAGCTCGTCGGTAATGCCGGTCAGGCCTTGGATGAAGCTGGTGCTCTCGTAATGAAAGTTGCGGCTCTTGCCGTCGGGCCAGGTGAGGCTGGCGAGGTTGCCGGCGCTGTCGTAGGCCAGGTTGGTGGTGCCCTGGCTGTCGGTGATGCTGCTGAGTCGTCCACCAGTGGCGGGATCTGCGCCGGCGGGAAGCTGGTAGGTCAGGCCGATGCTGCGGCCGTCGCTGCCTTGGGCCTGCACGAGGTAGCCGGCGGCGGGGGCGGCGGGGATCGCGCTGGTGCTGTAGGTCAAAGTCAGGCTGGCGCCGCTGACCCAGTGGATGGCGGTGAGCTTGCCGCTGCTGTCGTAGCTTTCCTGGGTCTGTGCGGCGGCATCGATGTAGCGGTAGCCGCCATTCACGCTGAGCAGGCGGTCGCTGGTGTCGGCTTCGGCGGTGAACACGCCTGCGCCGTTTCCGCTGAAGCTGATAGTGCGGCCGTCGCCTCTGGCCACCAAAGCGCCTTGGCCTGTGGCCTGCACCAGCACTTTGCGGTGCAGGTTGCTGGACCACAAAGGACCGACGACCTCTGGCTTGGCAACCATGGGCCTGGCGCCGCCTGCGGCCATGGGTGCGGCTGCGGTGCTGTCGTATACCAGGCTCACGCGCAGTCCACCTGCGCTTATCCCCGTATCCACCACTTCTCGTTTGGTGCCTGTCAGGGGATAGATCGGGTTGCCTACGCCGCAGCTCTTGGGTGGGTTTGCTGTCCTGTTTTTATCAACTACTGCTACGCACGCGTTCGCTGCGGCCACCCATTTGCTGCCATCGGGACAATCTGCGGTGGCAGAATAATCTGAATGGTCACCGATATGCGTGTCATTGCTGCAATGAAAACCCAACCTACAGGTCGATCCCTGCAGCGAAATGCCATCGAGCACGATAGTGACACCGCCGTATTGCCCATAGCAACCTAGTGACGGTTTATCAGCTCCCAAATAAATGGTGCGAGCACTTGTTCCTTCCGGGGGAGGCTCTTGGCAAAAAACGGCGTGCGCGCAGGTTGTAAAGAAAAACAGTAAGGAAAAAAGCGCAGTCTCAATCCACCTTCTAGATGTTTTAGGACTTTCGGAAGCTGGTGCCAAGACGGCAAACAGATAAATGCCGAGCCTCGGAACCCGCGACAACGTCCAATGAGGCCTTGTCGTACCTGCCGCCAACAACAGCGGATGCGCTATACGGGCGTCGCGCAAACGCGCAAACGCAAACCAGCTGTATGGCAATCCCATCCCTCACTCCCATTTTTTTTCGGCTCGAGGCCGCTTACATTCAGAGCGAATGTAATGCCAACCCCACTTGATCCGCATACTCAATAAACGAAATAAATGAGTCGTTCACTTAAAGACAACAGATAAAAAAATGCGCACTAGCAAATGGTGTTCATCTCTTTAAATGCTCGCCTGAAAAATGACAACTTAAGTGATCACAGCTAAGTCAAAGACAAGACACGTGCTCGGAAAACGACACAACCCCTATTTGCAGGAGGAGAAACGCCATCCAGATAAGGTCTTGCACGCTAAACTCATTGCAACAAAACGCAAGCAACGAATCAGGTTCCACATGCATATTTTGAAAAGAGTTGCTCTACTCGGTTTTGGGGCGCTCTTCCTTGCTTCGGCATTTGCGCAGGAAGCGGTCATTCGCAAAAACCTTGCTGAAAAAATGCCGGCCTCAACAAAAATCGATGAGGTCAGCAGGACACCCATCCGTGGTCTCTATGAAGTGCGGGTCGGTTTTGATATTTTCTATACCGACGAGCAAGGCCGCTACCTCCTGCGCGGCAGCCTGCTGGACACGCAGACCCGCAGGAACCTGACGGAGGAGCGGGTCGAGAAACTGAGCGTCGTTGATTTTGACAAGCTGCCTTTGGAAGATGCCTTCAAGATCGTTCGCGGGGACGGCGCGCGCAAGCTGGCCATATTCGAAGATCCCAACTGTGGCTACTGCAAACGCTTTGAACTAGAGATGGCCAACGTTAGCAATGTCACGGTCTACGTTTTTCTCTACCCTGTGCTGGGCCAGGATTCGACCATCAAGTCCCGCAACATCTGGTGCGCCGCCGACAAAGCCAAGACATGGTCAGACTGGATGACGCGCAGCACGACCCCGCCTCAAGCCGACTGCGATGTGAATTCGCTCAAGCGCAACCGGGAATTCGGCCAGAAGTACAACATTACCGGAACGCCGACAGTCATCTTTGCCGACGGATCGCGTGCGCCGGGCGCCATCAGCGCACAGGAGGTCGAAAAAAGATTGGTCAGCCTGAGAACAACGCCATGACCTGTGCAGCAGGGTTATTTTTGGAACGGATGATGGGTTGTTTCACCAACACACGCGTTGTTCGATTTCAGGCGCCTCCGGCAGAATCTTTTCGCACGCAAAACAGCTAGGCCGGCAGGTTCAGAACGATCAATTTAGAACCGCATCCATAAGCGTTTCTCTGGGAGGGGAATTTCATTGAGTCACGTTACGTTTGAGCTGGAGATTGCCCCCAGGGCCAGGCGCTGCAGGTCTGCGCGCGGCTTCACGCTGCTGGAACTGCTGGTCGTGGTGGTCATCATCGGGCTGCTGGCCGGACTGGTCGCGCCGAGCTACTTTGACTCGGTCAGCAAATCCAAATCCAAGATCGCCAAGGCGCAGATTGAATCGCTCGACAAGGCACTGGACCAGTACCGCCTGGATGTAGGCAGCTACCCCACCGCGGAACAGGGCCTCAATGCCCTGAACACACCGCCGCCGGGGATCACAAAATGGCAGGGGCCCTACCTGAAAAAGGCCCTACCCACCGACCCCTGGGGCAATGACTACAGCTATGTGCTGAAGCCGGGCGCGGGCAGCATCGACATCATCTCCTACGGTGCCGACGGCAAGCCCGGCGGCACCGGTGAGGCGCAGGACGTCTCGCTGCATTCGGTCAATTGACGTCAGCGCTGGCGCCAGAACAGTTTCACGCATGCTCGCGGCTCACGCCTTGTTTGACGTCGTCACCCGCGACGGTGCGGGACGCATCGCGTCGCGCCAGGTGCGCGCGACCACGGCTGCTGAAGCGCTCGCACAGACAGCGCGCGGTGGCTTCACGGTTCTAAGCTGCGAGGCAGCCAAGGAATCCAGCGCCGGCCTTGGCGGATTGATGCGAGGGAAATCCGCGGCGCCCTCCCGCTCGGGTCTCGACACCGCGTCCTTCTCACAGGATTTTGCAGCACTGATCGACGCGGGCCTCAGCGTCACAGAAGCGTTGCAGACGCTGAGCATCAAGGAAACGGTCAACGCACGGCGCGACCTCATCGAGCAGGTGGCGCGCGCGGTGTCGGAAGGCCGCAATCTCTCGGCGGCCATGCGGCTGACGGGTGCCTTCCCCGAGCTGTTGATCGCCACGGTGGAAGCCAGCGAACGCACCGGCGACCTCGGCAAGGGAATGGCCCGCTATGCGGCCCACCAAAGGGAGATGCAAGGACTCAAGGACAAGCTCATAGGCGCTTCAGTCTATCCCCTGGTGCTGCTCGTGGTCGGTGGGCTGGTCGTGATGTTCCTCATGGGCGTGGTGATCCCGCGCTTTGCCGGCTTGCTGGACAGCACGCGCACGCAGCTGCCCATGCTCTCGGCTGGCCTGATGGCCTGGGGCCGGCTCGTGGCCGCCAAGCCTTGGGTACTGATGCTGTTCTTCGGCGGAGTCCTGGCGCTGGGGACCTGGGTGGTCGCGCATTTTCGCGCACATGGCGTGCGCTCGCGCTGGCTGCAACGCCTTCCCTACATAGCCGGCGTGATCCGCGAGTTCCAGCACCTGCAGCTCTACCGCACCATGTCCATTCTGGTCTCGCGCGGCATTGTGATCCACCGCGCGATGGAGCACGGCGCCAGGCTGCTGGGCGATGCGGACCGCGAGCGCCTGGAGCGCGCCGTCGTGCTGATGCGCGAAGGCCTGAGCATGAGCGCGGCCCTGTCCGGCGCGGGGCTGTCCGACCCTGTGGCCACCAGCATGCTTAAGGTGGCGGAGCGCACCGGCTCCATGTCGGAGATGCTGGAGCGCATCGCACAGTTCTACGAACGCCGGCTGCAGCGCTCCATCGACGTGGCCACGCGTGTCATCGAACCCGCGCTGATGATCGTGATCGGCACCGTTATCGGCGCCATCGTGGTCCTCATGTATTTGCCCATCTTCGACCTGGCCTCCAGCCTGAACTGATCTTTGCATTGCTTTCGCCCATGAGCACCCTCCTCCCCGTTTCCCCGCCAGCCGACGCGGACACCGCCCCGGCTTCACCGGCCGGCGGCCAGGCCGGGCGCGCGCTGATGCAACAAGCCGTGCAGGCGGCGCCGGTAGGGTCGCGTCTTCAGTGGATGGTGCGACAAAGCGGACTAGAGGGCACGCGCGTACTTGTGGACGTCGCGGCGGCGCTGGGCCTGCGCGCCATGGCCACGCAAGACCTGCAGGGCATCACACCGGACTTCGAACTGATCTCGTTTGCCGACTGCCAGTCACGCGGCTGCCTGGGCGGCTGGTCCGTCGACGCTGCCGGCAACAAGGTGCGCACGGTCGTGGTCAGCGACCCGCTGGACCTCAAGGGCCAGGAGTGGATAGACCTGCAACTGGGCGATGCAAACGCGGGTGAGGTAATTCGCGGCCTGGCACTGATCGAAGACATACAAGCCTGGCTTGCGCATGCCGAGCGCAACCTGATGGCCATGGGCAGCGACCAAGAGGAAGATGCCGGTGGCCTTGCACAGGCGGAATCCGTCGATGCCTCCGTCGTGGCCCTGTCCATCGCAAGCATAGAGACCACGGCGAACCCGCTGGTCCGACTGGTCGATTCGATCTTGTACGACGCGCTCAAGATGGGCGCGTCCGACATCCACTTCGAAACCCAGCCGACCGGCCTGCATGTCAAGTACCGGATCGATGGTGTGCTGGAAAATGTCAAGCGCATCGACAGCGCCGAAATGGGGCACCAGGCGATTTCACGCATCAAAGTGCTGTCCGAGCTCGACATCTCCGAGCGGCGAACGCCGCAGGACGGCCGCTTCAAAGTCCGCGTCGAGCGGCGCGAGATCGATTTCCGGGTCTCCATCATGCCCAACCTGTTTGGTGAAGACGCCGTCTTGCGGGTACTGGACCGCAAGCACCTGACCGGGCAGTTCCAGACGCTGAGCCTGGACACGCTGAGTTTCGCGCAAAGCGCCAAGGACTTTATCCGCCAGGCCTCCAGCCTGCCGTATGGCCTGCTGCTGGTGACCGGCCCCACAGGCAGCGGCAAGACAACCACGCTGTACGCGGCGATCTCCGAGATCAACACCGGCCTGGACAAGATCATCACGATTGAAGACCCGATCGAGTACCAGCTCAAGGGCGTGCTGCAGATTCCCGTCAACGAAAAAAAAGGCCTGACCTTTGCGCGCGGGTTGCGCTCCGTGCTGCGCCACGACCCGGACAAGATTATGGTGGGCGAGATACGCGATGCCGAGACGGCGCAGATCGCGGTACAGGCCGCTCTCACGGGCCACCAGGTGTTCACCACCGTGCACGCCAACAATGTATTTGACGTCATAGGCCGCTTCAAAAACATGAACGTCGACAGTTACAGCCTGGTGTCGGCCCTGACCGGCATCGTCGCCCAGCGCCTGCTGCGCGCCGTGTGCGTGCATTGCGCGATGCCCGCAGGCCTGACCCCCGAACAATTGACACAACAGGGCATCCCCGCGGAACGCCTGGATCTGGACCAGGCGAAATTCATGCATGCCGTGGGCTGCGCGCATTGCCGCGGCACCGGCTACAAGGGGCGCCTTGCGATTGCCGAGACGCTGGAGATGGACGATGACATACGAGATCTCCTCGTGCGGCAGGCGCCGATCTCACAGATCAAGCAGGTCGCACGCGGCAAAGGCTTCATGAGCCTGCGCGACTCGGCCGTGTCCCTGGCCATGGGAGGCCAGACCACTGTGGAAGAGATCAACCGCGTCACGCCCCGGGAGAACATGCAGAACACGCAGAACGTAGAGGCTGCTCATGCCTGATTGCCAGCCATGAAAGCCGTGATTCACCTGGACATTGGCGCCTCTCACCTAAGGGCGACGCTTAAGCCGGCCGCGCCCGGCTGGGGCCTGCGCCTGGTGCGCAATCTGGGCCGGACGTTGCCGGAAAAAAGCGAGCCCACTGAAGAAGCCGCAGCCACCCCAATCGTCGAAACGGCAAGCTGGGTTTCAGGTGCCACGCGCGCCGACAGCATCACAGCCCTGCTCGAAGCCGCCGCGCAAGCTCTGCATGCGTTGCGCGCGCGCCAGACGGAATCTCTCGATGGCTGCCGCCTCGTGGTGCGTACGGGGATGGGCACTTCCTATGTCGGCATCGCACCCATGGATTTTTCTTCGCCCTTGGCGCGCTCCGAACAACAGCTACGAGCCGTGGCAAGGGCGCTCTCGCAAGAGGCATTGGGCATGGAGGCGGCCGGGCATGAAGTGCGCTGGCGCATCGAGGCCAACCAGACGCATCTGTGCGTGATCACGCTCGAGTCAGCCCTGGTCGCCGGCCTGCACACACTGGCCCAGGCTCAGCGCATGACGCTTGCAAGCTGCCAGCCAGCCATCGTGGAACAGCTCGACAGCGAGCTCCAAAAATGCCGGCACCAGCGCGATGCGCGCACCTTGGTCTGGACAGAACGGGAGGCCTCGGGGCACCGCCATGCGGCTGTGACCTTCATCCGCTTGGTAAACGGCAGCGCCGTCAATGCCTGGCGCACGGTCACGCCGCTCCCAACGCCCACAGGCGACCCCTGGCTTCAGCCCGCGCTGGACCGTTTCCTGATCGCTTCGGGCGCGGGCGTTGATGAACAGGCGGTTCCCTGCGTCTGGCCGGCCCATGCGGTAGAAGCATCACCCACAGTTGCCATGGAGCTGGCAGCATGAGCCGGCATCTGATCGAGAGCCCGTTCGAGTTTGCGCCGGGCGCGCCGCGCTACCGCCCCTTGAGCTGGCTCATCCTGGCCGCGGGCATTTGCGCCGCATTCTCGGGCCTGTACATGACCTCAAGGGCTGGGGAGCAGCTTGAGGGCGTCCGCGCCCAGCAGGCCAGGATTTTCAAACAGCAAAGCGCGCTGAGTGAACAGATGCGGCAGGCCGAGAACAACCCCGCCCTGTTCGAAAAGATCAAGGCCAGGCGGCAGCTCGAAGCCTTGCTGCAAACACCGTGGTCGCTGATGTTTGAGGCCCTTGAAGCCGCCGCCGATACCGTCGAAGGCCGGGTCACCCTGCTCTCCATGGTGCCCAACACCGCCAACCCCGCAAGCCGCAAGATCGAGCTGACCCTGATGGCCTCGAACTATCCATCCATGTTGGCCTACACCGAGGCCATGAGCACGGTGAGTGGTTTCTCGGACGTGCGCATCGTGAGCCACCAGTTCGATGAGCGCAGCAGCCCAGCTGCCTTCCGCTTCCGGCTGACGGCGAGCTGGAATCGTCTCAATGAAGGTGTTTTCCTGGCAAAGGAACCGTCGAGCAACACGCTCAGTCCGCTCATACCGGCGGACATCTCGCCCTCCGTATTGAAGCCGGGCATCAGCAAGGCGCCCTCGCCATGATGCGCGGCCCCGCTTTCATAACCAGGACGCTTGACCGGCTCCGAGGCGGCGCGGGCCTGGAGTCATTGCGCGCCCTCGGCTGGCCCGTGCTGTGCGGCGTCGGGCTGATGCTGGTGGGCGCCCTGCTGCTGGGCCTTTCCCATCAGCTGCGACTGCAGAAAACCACGCTGCAGCTGGAGCTGAAGCAGACCCAGAAACCTGGCCCCAAGCTCGCCGTGAATCCTGTGCGGGGCGTGCCTGTCATCTTCCCGCCTTCGGCCGACTACACGGCCGATCTGGCACAGATTTTTGACATCGCAAAAAGCCTGGGCATCGTGTTGGCCAGTGGCGACTACCGCGATGCGGACCCGACGGCCCTGGGCCTGGACACCCGCCTGGTGGATCTGCGCATCACCGAAAACTACGGCAAGCTCAAGGAATTCCTGGCCAGCGTGCTCAATGCCATGCCACACGCGGCAGTGCAGGAATTGCGCATAGAGCGCAAGGACGGCACAGCCGTCAAGCATCAGATATTCCTCAAGCTCGCGTTCGTGTATTCACCGCGGGCGGGCGACATCCAGGGGCCACCCGCTGTCGGGAAGAGTCCAGCGAATGTCTCTGGGCCCATCACTGCAAAGGCCATGCCGTGAACCAGTCACCGCCAGATCGCACTGCCGCCGCATCTGCGGGCTGGAAGAAGGCCCTCATCCTGGTTGCGGCCGGCCTGGGCAGCTTTGTGCTGGCGGCCGGCATGCAAGGCAAGTGGCAGTCTGGCCAGGTCGACGCAGACCTTGACCTGGCAGCACCGCCGCGTCAGCGCACAGCCTCACCGCCCGTCTCTCCGCAGTCCAGCACGGCGCTGCCGCCCCCTGCCGACGTCGCATCCCCAAGCCTGGACGTCGCGATGAACAGCGCCGGTCAGCGCATGAACAAGATGGTGGTACGCGATCCCTTCGGCCCGCTGGCGCCTGAATTCGTACCGCCGCCGGAAGTCGTGGCCCCGCCCGCGCCACCACCCACCTTCGCCAAGACCCACAAACCGCCGCCACCGCCAGTCGCTGTCGAGCCACCACCACCCACAGCGCCGCCGCTACCCTTCATCGCGGTGGGTGCCATCCAGGGCAAGAGGATTGGCAATGGCCAGCAGCAGGCCTTCATCCAGCAGGGCGACAACCTCACCGTCATCCAAAAAGGCGACACCGTCGCCGGCAACTACCGGGTGGACGAGATCACCAGCGACCGCGTGGTGTTCACCTATCTGCCTCTGGGCCAAAAACAATCGCTTCTACTTCTGGACAACCCAAGATGAAAACAATTGAACGGATTGCCGGAATTTCCGGAAGCGGCGATCAAGCAGAGCGCGTGGTCAAAGGACGCAGCCATATGACGCCTATCGCGTCGGCCGTACTGACCTGCCTGCTGCTCACGGCCTGCGCCGGTGCGCGCTATCACAACGACGGCATGAGCCAGATTGAAGAAGGAAAAATCGATACCGGCATCGCTTCGCTGAAGAAGGCGACGGAGCTCGAAGGCCGCAACCAGTATTACAAGATCGACTACCTGGTGCAGCGCGACAAGCATGCCGACAGCTTCGTGAAACAGGCCGACCAGGTGCGGGCGAGTGGAGATATTGCCGGCGCGCGCGACCTCTACGGCCGGGCGCTGGCCTTAAACCCGAGCAATGTCCGGGCGGTGACGGCCTTGAAGGCGCTAGACCAGGACATGCGCAACGACCAGCTGCTGGCCGAGGGCGAGCGTTACCTCAAAGACGGCAAACTGGAAGCGGCGAGCGAGCGCGCCGCGCGGGTGCTGGCCGACCAGCCCGGTCACAAGCAGGCGGCGCAGCTCCGGAAAAACGTCCTCGACGCCAAGGCCGCAGCCGATGTCGAACGTGACCGTTTCAGGGAAGCGAAGTCGGTGATGAGCTCCCCGGTGACGCTGCAGTTCCGCGATGCCACGATGCGCACCGTGTTTGAAGCCCTGTCCCGGTCCACGGGCCTGAACATCCTGCTGGACCGCGAAGTGAAGGCCGACGGCCGGGTCACGATCTTTGTGAAGGACGTCGCAGTTGAAGACGCCATCGACCTGATTCTGATGCAGAACCAGCTCGAAAAGCGCATCGTCAACAGCAACACCATGATGGTGTATCCGGCGACGGCAAGCAAGCAGTCGGAGTACCAGGAACTGACCGTGCGTTCCTTCCGCGTCACCAACAGTGACCTCAAATACCTGGCCGGCATGCTCAAGACCATGCTCAAGCTGAAAGACGTTTCAGCCGACGAGCGCAGCGGCCTGCTGGTCATACGCGACACGCCTGAAACCCTGCGCATCGCCGAAAAATTGATTGCCCTGCACGACGAGCCCGACCCGGAGGTCATGCTCGAAGTGGAAGTGCTGGAGATCTCGGAGGGCCGCAACAGCAACCTGGGCGTCTCCCCACCCAGCGCCATCACCATCGGCACACCCAGCGGCGGCGCGACCACGCCGGGCGGGACCGTCAGCAGCCTCACCATCGGCCAGCTCAGGCAACTGGGCGTGGGCGGCCTCACGGTCTCCCCGATTTCGGGCACGCTCAACTTCAAGCTACAGGACACCGAAACCCGCATCCTGGCCAGCCCGCGCATCCGGGCGCGCAACCGCGAAAAAGCCAAGATTATGATCGGCGACCGCGTGCCCACCATCATCAACAACGTCACGCCGGTCAACGGCGGCTCCTCCGTTGTCACCGGCACCATCACCTACCAGGACGTCGGCCTCAAGCTCGAGTTCGAACCGCAGGTCTACGCCAGCAACGACGTGGGCATCAAGATCAACCTCGAGGTCAGCAACATCGCGCGTGAATTCACCGACCCGCAGGGCAGCCGCTCGTACCAGATCGGTACGCGCAACGCCAGCACCTTTCTGCGTCTGGCCGATGGGGAGACGCAGGTCCTGGGCGGCCTGATCACCGACGAGGAGCGCAACACCGCCGACAAGATTCCGGGCCTGGGGCACTTGCCCATGGTCGGACGCTTGTTCGGCAACTCGAGCACCACCAAGTCGCGCTCTGAAATCGTGCTCGCCATCACGCCACGCATCGTGCGCAACTACGCCAATCTCGGCCTGGACCGGGCCAGCGTGTTCTCGGGAACGGCGCTGACACTGCGCGACCGGCAGATTCTGGGTGACCCAGTGGGCGGTTTGAGTCTGCCCAACGGACTGGGAGGCCGTCTCGCGCCAGCCGGCGGCATCACGCCTGCACCACAGATGCCGGGAGCACTGGGGACGCCATCGCCTACGCCAGCCATTTCACAACCTCTTCCGCAGCCCATTCCCGCCATGCCGCTGAGTGGTGGTGGCCTGGCGCCACCCCCACCCATGATCAAGCGTTAACGAGAGGCGATGTGACTCCCTTCTCCAGCAGTTTCCGCAAGATGGATTTGCGAACGGTCGCAGGCCGGAAGCGCAAGGCACGCTACCGTCCGCGCCCTCGCCGCCCCCATGCGGCAGGTTTCACGCTGATCGAACTGCTGGTGGTGTTCTCCATCCTCGCCCTACTTTTGACGCTGGCCACGCCGCGCTACTTCAAAGCGGTGGATGGTGGCAAGGAAAAAGTCCAGGCACAAAACCTCGCCACACTGCGCGATGCAATCGACAAGTTCCGCGCCGACCAAGGCAAGTACCCGATGCAATTGCAGGAGGTGGTGGACAAGCGCTACCTGCGCGAGATCCCGCTGGATCCGGTGTCCGGCTCCCGAGCCTGGGAGGTTTTGCCATTTCCAACCGGCGCTGAGCCAGGCATCTACGACGTACGCGCGCCCCTTGTGCCAAACCCAATCCCGCCAAAGGAAGGTGTCGAGCCACCCACTACGGAGATCGCGCCGTGAAACCGTCGGGGCAAGGCGGCTTCACGCTGATCGAGCTGCTGGTCTCACTGGCCATCGTGGGCCTGCTGGCCATGGTGGCCGTGCCGCTGACCCAGGTGGTGCAAACACGCGCCAAGGAGGCCGAACTCAAGCAGGGCTTGCGCACCCTACGCCGGGCGCTGGATAGCTATAAGGCCGCATCCGACGCCGGGGTCATCGACAAGGGGGTAGGCGCCTCCGGCTACCCTCCGTCGCTGGAGGTGCTGGTCAACGGCGTTCCGCGCTCTGCGGCTTTTGGTTTCTCCGCGCAGCCTTTTGTGGTGCTGCGCAGGATTCCGCGTGACCCTTTCGCCGAAGATCCGGCCCTTAGCGATGTGCAGACATGGAACACCCGCGCCTACAGCAGCAGCGCTGAAGCACCGCAACCGGGTGCGGACGTGTTCGATGTCTCCTCGAAGTCGTCCCAGCGCGCGCTGGACGGGTCGGCTTACAGCGCTTGGTGACGGGACTCGTTCAGCCATGACAAAAGCCACCCGCCCGCGCAAGGCTTTGGCCTCGCAGTCAGGTCTGGTGTTGCTCGCGGTGCTGATTTTTCTGCTGCTGACTACCTTGGGTGCATCGGCCATGGTGGAACTGCAGCGCACCCACACCCAGCGCGCCAAAGAGACCGAGCTGCTGTTCGTGGGAGACCAGTACCGCCGCGCAATCAAGTCTTACTACAGCAGTGTGCCAGCGGGGAAAAGCCAGTCTTTGCCGCGCTCACTCGACGATCTGCTGGAGGACAAACGTTTTACTGCGCCTGTGCGTCACCTGCGTCGCCTGTATCCAGACCCCATGACGGGCGAAGTCGACTGGGTGATTGTTCAAGGTGCGGACGGCATCTTGGGGGTGCACAGTCGCTCCACGCAGAGCGTCTTCAAGAAAAGAGAGTTCCCGATTCAGTACCGGGATTTTCAGGACAAGGAGACTTATGCGGAGTGGGTGTTTGTGGCTTCGGTGAATTAAGGGGGACTACCGCATGAGCTTCGCACCAAGTCTATCGTTGATCGCTTTCGTGCGTAGAGGGGACCTCAATTTTGAACGCTTCGTCGAAGTACTTTCCACACGCGGCTACATCACAGAGCAAGATCACGAGGCGGGTTGCAGCATGGTTCCATTAGGCATGGAGGCGGCGCGGCAAGAGGATTTTGATGCGCTGTTCAAACTGCTAATGCCTGGGCGTCTCAACGAGATTGAGTTGTCATGCAGAGCAACCGACGCAGGTGGCCTGCGAGGGGCGTTTTCATATGCTCTGTTCAATTCCAACGTCGTTGATGACGAAACAATTAAGCACATATTGACGAAAGAGAACGAGGAAATAGCTAGACGGTATACAGAGTTCACGCGAATTTAACGTGAGGGTGTTAAGTTTCGCGTCGATGTGACCTGCCTTTTTTTGCAGTCGCTTGACCCCATCAAAATCCGGAAATGCGGATCGCCAGTCCTACGCCAAAGGAGTCACCATTGGCTCAGTGCTCGATGAAAAAAGCGGATCAACACACGGATCCACAACCCTGTTTCAAATAGTCGCAGCTATAAAGACTCAAAGAGGCGCCACCGGTAATTTATTTCTGATAGCCGGCCATCAGCGAATTGGAGTTGCGCGGTCGAATAGCCTCCAGGAACATTTATCGTCCAGGCATCGTAATTCAGTAGCAAGGCTGTGTCTTTGTCGGTGATTCCGCTCTTCAGTCGAACCCATCTTGAGCTTGCAATGCAGGCAAATACTTCAACCCCTGCCTCATCGCTTAATAGCTCGCGTAACTTCTCCAGCAACTCGGATCGAGTCTTGATCGGGGATAGCGCTGCAAATTCCTTCACTGATGCGTGCACCAAACCCACGGGACCATTGTTTGAATCGAAATTGAATTTCGCGCTTTTACTGTTTTTATAGTCACTTACGCATATTCCCGGGGCGGCATCGAGGTCCTGAAGCTGAGCAATGTTCTTCCTGGTAATAACTGGATATCCCACCAGTTCGGGTAGAACATCATCTACACCGCTGTCGCCAAGTATTCTCATTACTTGCTGCTTCGACGCCCCGAGTTTGGCGCCAAGTAACTCCGTTCGCTTGAAGGAAATTACAGGAAAAAATATCTGCTGCGCTAAAGTGAGCAGAATGATTCCAGTCAGCACTCCCAGTATCGACCAGCGCATGACTCGGCCTCGTCGTTTGCCGTCCATATCACTATCTGCAAGTTGTTCCATGATTTTCACCGCCACAGTCCGGCGCCGAACGGACTCGGCTTCGCAGGTGTCCAGTTCTGCCCATAGGCGCCCGAAATATTTGGAACCGTACCACCAGCTCTTTCAACAGATTGCTGAGTAGCGGTGTTCGAGTTGGGTCCAAATTTCGCGTCGTACGGTCGGATCGAGTCATATCCTTCGGCTTGTCGCATAACCTCTCTATCAAAATCCGGTCCAGACACCCCCGCTGGCGGAGGCACTTCGTATGCTTCAGCCGGGGCTCCACCGTTCCATGCATTCCGATCGTCAACGTACGTGGGCGCATTGCTTCCTTGATTGAACATAGTTCGCCCGCCTGCCAGGCTGTATTGACCATCCACAATCTTTACCCGAACGCCACACACGTCTTTCCAATGCCACACGACGACGAAGCAGTGTTTAGCGCCAAGCCGGCGAGCCTTCGGATCGTTCACAGGCCGGCACACCACGGTTGTATCCAGACCCGACGGGTCCACTAGTCTCAACGGATCGCCCTCCACATAGCTAAAGGTATTGATGCCACCCGCCAGTCCAATGGGATCGGACTGCATATACCGCCCAATCCTCGGGTTGTACTCCCGATGCCAATTCTGGAACAGCCCACTCTCGGCATCAAAGGTTTGTCGAAAATCCTCTAATGGGCTTTGGCTACTCGAATCGCAAGCATCGGTGAAGTAAGGTCCTGCTGAGTGAGCAATATTGCTATGCCCGCGTCATCAAGAATTGCGTATGTATAAGCATTGGAAATGAAGAATCTCGTGCACTCGGTTTCTGAGCAACTCAATAACTCGTTGCCGGAACGAGCGCGCAAAGTGATTCTCGCTGGGCTATAGACTTGAGATGAATTTAAAACCGTGTACCCTGACCTTGAAGGGGGCAATGAAATGACTTTTTTACTTAAGGTTCCGATAGGCCCCAAAGACCAACTAACCAAATTCAGGCTCTTAATTTCTTGCCAAGCAGTGGAACATGTCGCGTAAAGCCTCTCATTATCTATCGCGTAGACCGGAGCCGCAGGAATTGCTAAAAAACTGGTGCTTCTATAAGCTGAACAGTCTGCGTTAATTTGTGCAAAGAAATCTTGAGAAATTGAAACTTCTGACTGCTCAGTAACATTGAGTAGAGTATTTTGGAAAAACAGGAGATCTCTGTATCGAACCGGTGCAACGATAGTAGAAGGGGCTTGGGGCCAACGTCCTGTCCTGTTACCCCAAACTATCGATACATGATCGCCATCTGCATCCACTTGAAAGTCGTCATCTTTGTAGATACTTGTGGACACCCTACTATCAGCCGACAAATTAACTCTTGCTCCATTTACAAAAAGTTTTCTATCGAACTTAGCAATACGCCTCTCATTTGCTAAATACTTCGGTGTGCCTTCAAGGTCTGATCTGGAGGACGATACATTTACTCGTGTTTTGTGAAAAGCGATGTATATGTTCGAGGAGTCAAACCATGCCGTTTCTATCTGGTATTGGTCAAATGTTCTAGAAGCCGAGTTTGCCGGTAAGGCGATAAGCATAGGCCACCAAAAACATAGTGCAACCCATCTTCTAAGCAAGTTATTCATAGCAAGAACAATCGATTTTTTGCCCTGAAATGGCAGCATTAATTTGATCCAAAGTTTCTTTCAAAAGCTCTGGTGTTAGGCTCTGAATATCTTCCTCTGAATGCTGGCCAGACCCATGTCTGTGACCTTGCGAGAATAGATTCCATTTCTGAAAGCCCCTATGTGCAGGGGATGTCGAGTCCATTATCGGATGTAGTGCAAATCCAAGCTTTATGAACGACGCTGTTTTGTCAAAATTCGAAATAGTGTCGGCTTTTGCTAACTCATTCTCAACGAATGTATTCAGCAACTTACATGATTGCGCCTTGGTTAACGCAGATGAACTCATTGCATGCATAAATGCGTTCGCCGCATCTTGATACTTCATGCTGTCAGCATCACGCGAACCCTGTTTCATGGCAGCTATTTGTGCGCTCGTTAATCTCAGTTGAGCACCTATAGCATCCAAAATCGCGTTGTGCGCGGCAGTTGACCACAACCCCTGCGGATCGATTTTACTCAAAGGATTTGCCGAGACATATGCAAAGGTATTGATCCCGCCAGCCAGTCCAATAGGATCGGACTGCATATAGCGCCCAATGCGCGGGTTGTACTCCCGGTGCCAGTTCTGGAACAGCCCACTCTCGGCATCAAACACCTGCCCGGGTAAGCGCTGGTTGAACGCGAAGACGCCCAGGCTTGACGGGTTCTGATCAGGCGCCGTCGCCCCAAAGGGCTCCGCCGTATCCCAGCGCCAAGCAATCGCTTCATCACTCTGCCGCGTAATCACTCTGGGTGCACCCAACTGGTCGGTCGAGACGTTGTACAGGCTGATGGCAATGTCGCTGGTTGCAGCAGTCCCCGTCTGCTTGATCACCCCGACCGGCATGCCCATGTAAATGGTTTCATATTGAGGAGCGCCATTGGCATCGTACTCACCTAGCAGCTTGCCCCCTTCGTCATAAACGTAGTAAGCCGCACCGGTAGGCACCAGCGCCGTCGGCCCCGTCTTGCTCATCCTCGACTCCAGGGCACTGTAGCTGTAGCTCACGGTGCCGCCGGCATTCGTCATCGTCGCCAGTCTTCCCCGGTCGCTGTAGGTGTAGCTGTTGGTCCCGTCACTCGTGATGTTGCCGGCCGCATCGTGCACCACGGTGGCCGTACCTGTTGTGTCTTGCGTCTGGTTCAGCCGGTTGCTGGTCGTGGCGATGGTGTTCGGGTAGCTCGTGCCACTGATGACCTTGGCCATACGGTTGCCGGTAGCGTCGTAGCTGTACTGGATCGCACTGCTGCCCAGGGCCGCGCTGGTCAAGCGGTTCAGGTTGTCATAGCCAAAGCTCTGGTCCAGGCTGGGAACAGGCGCTCCGTTGCTTGTGTGGGTGTAGCCGGTGATGCGCCCTGCACTGTCTCGGGTAATAGTGCGGCGAACGCCTGTGCTGGTCGGGTCGCCCAGGTTGTACGCACTGATCTGGCCGTTGGCGTCATAACTGATCGCCTGGGTCTTGCTGCTGGCCCACGTCCAGCCGGTGAGCTTGTTCTCGGCATTGGTGGTGATGCCCGTTATCAGCGGCAGGGTTGTTCCGCTGGTGCCCACGCCGTTGGCATTCGGCGGATTGACCGTGACGGCATTGACCTGCCCCTGGGGGTCGTAGCTGTAGTTGACCTTTGTTCCGCTCGGATAGGTAATCGCCGTGAGCTTGTCCAGTGCGCTTCCCGTGTCACCCCAGCTGTAGCCCACCGTAAAGGTCTTGCTGCCTATGGTCTGGGTTTTGCCTGTCTTGCGGCCCAGGCTGTCGTAGCTGTAGACGGCCTGGCCGGAAGCATCGGTGATCTTGGTGAGCTCGCCCACTGCGGCTGGGGTGGGAGTGGATCCGCCGTCGTACTCGAGCACGCTGGCGGTGCCGGTGGGGTAGCTGATGCTGGTCAGGCGGTTGAGGTTGTCCCAGGCGTACTGGGTGAGCTTGCCTCTGGCGTCGGTCTTGGTCAGGACGTTGCCGTTGAGGTCGTAGGTGTACTGGCTGGTGCCGGTATCCGGGCTGGTCTGCGCGGTGACATCACCCAGGCCGTTGGGGCTGTAAGTCGTCGCCAGGTTGCGGGGATCGGTGACCTGGGTCAGGTTGTCATTGGCGTTGTAGGCGAAGCCGGTGGTGGTGGGGGTGCTGCTACCGGTGTTGGCGGGCTGCTGGGTCTGGATGGGGCGACCCAGGCTGTCGTAGTAGGTGTAGCTGGCCAGGCCGTTGGGATCGACTACGGTGGTGGGCCTGCCCATGGCGTCGTAGCCGTATTGCCAGGTCAGGGTGCCGCTGTTGATGGCGACGGTGATGGAGCCAGATGTGGAAGGGTCGTTGTTGGTATCGCCTGCGTAGTCGGCGCTTAAGGCATGGCTGCCCAGGGCTAGGGCGTTGGTGGCAAGCGTTGCCACGCCGCCTGTCACGGCGCCGGTGCCCAGGGTGGCGCTGCCGTCCTTGAAGGTGACGTTGCCGGTGGGACTCGCACCTGTGACGGTGGCGGTCAGCGTGATGCTCTGGCCTACGGGGGCGGTGCCGGCGCTGCTTGAAAGCGCTGTGGTCGTGGGGGTGGCGGCAAGCGCCAGACCCGGGGCCAGGGCAATGAGCAGCGCCAGGCGGCTTAGCCAGGCGTTGAAGGTTTGACCGACTTGGCTAGGGCTGCTCATGCGACCTCCTGTTTGGGTGATGGTTGTTGTGGTGTTCAATTGCTCGCTCCCGTGACTTGCTGGACCCGGTTCAAGGCGTCATACACCCGGGTGATGTTTCTTTGCAGGTTGCCCGAGGGGTCCTTGACCTGTTCGCCTGTCTTGTTGCCCATGGCGTCCAGGGTGTAGGTGATGGTGTTGCCTTTGGCATCGGTCACACCGGTCAGCCGGTGGGCGGCGTCGTAGCTGTAGCTCATCGTTGTGCTGTCGGGCAGAACCACCCCTGTCAGCTGGCCGGCGTTGTCGTAGCTGTAAGTGGTGGTGCGGGCAACTCCGCCCGGCGGCGTGACACTGGTGCTGCTGACCCAGCCTCGGGGGGTGTAGCTCATGTCGGTGACGATGCCTTTGGGATCGATCATCTGCCGTACTCGCCCCGCCCTGTCGTACAGGGTGAATTGGGTGACGTGCCCTGCTGCGTTTGTCACGCTCTGCAGGTCTCCGATCGTATGGCCTACATCAACGGCGATGTTGGTATCGGTGTAGTACACATAGCTGGTGCTGCGATTGTTCGCATCTATGGAAGTCAGGATGCGGCCGGAAACATCATAGGTAAATCTCGCATCGGGGCCTGACGCAGGAAGATAGGCTGCGATACCGGGGAACTGCGCCGCTGGCGGTGTGAAAGCCGCTGAATATCGTGCAACACCTTTGGTGATACGGACTTCATCCATATTCCCGGTGAAAGCGACGGCCTCCCCACCCTTGCCGATATACAAAGGGCCCGTGAGCGCTGCGAAAGGCGTGTAGGCGGCGGTACTGGTGGATGGGACGCCATTGACGTAGACCGACATCGTGGCCCCGTTCCCCACAATGGCAACATGCTGCCAGACGTTGGCCGTAATCGCCGTGCTCGGGAATACACCAACAATCTCCCAGTTATTCACGGCCGCGTTGCTTTTGAGAATACGTACAGAGCTGTTTTCCAGGTCTATCTCAAATGGGGAGTAAACAGGGCCTAGTCGTGTGGAGATAAGGCTCTGAATACCGCCAATGGAACCAGGCTTCAGAAAAAACTCGATGGTGAATGGCAACGACCCGAAGTTAAAGTCGGTTCCAGCGGGTACCGAGATGTATCCACTGTTGGCGAAAGCGCCGGAGCCGGTGCCAAATACTTTCGACGCAGTTGAAATTGAGGCACTTCCTGTGACAGAGAGCGTTTTCAGAGCAGCACCATCGTCCACAAAAGCTGTCGAGCCGTTCGTCCCATTCATGTGAAGCAAAAGCGAATTAAATGCTGCACTCGGATCGGTTGGACCACCTCCAGCTGCTGCCGGGTTCGCGAGTTGAACAATCCTCTTGCACACCACGGGCAAGGGCTTTCCATTCGGCAACGTTGGCGCACTGGTGCAATTGGCCGCTGCATCGGCGTTCAAAGGGTCTGGCCGGCCCTGGTAAACCAGCGTTGTCAATGTCCCAGGCGTGGCACTCGCAACAGGAAGCCGCCAATCCGGGTGCCAAGTGGTCGTGAATTTCCTAGCCCCTGCCGGCAAAGTGGCGCCGCCAGGTAGCACGGCATTGCAGGCCGCGGTGTTGGACAGGCCTTCCACTCGCGTGATCTCCCGATTCGAACCGTCATACGCATAGCAACTGCGCACGCCGTTGAAATCATCTTGTGAGAGCAAATTCCCAGCTGCATCAAAGGCGGAGGCGTTATTGGCTGCGGCACAGCCTGAGCCTGCCGGCTGGCTCAGGCCCGTAGCCTTGTTCAGTCCACCCACCGTGGTAGACGCGATGTCCGAGCTTTGCCCATTGGGCAGGGCTAGAACCACGTTGCTGGGCGACACCATGCTGTGGGCGCGGGTGGTAATGGTCGTTGCGGCATCGTAGGTTTGCGTGACAGCCACGGAAGGTGGAGTGCCGTAAGCCACGCTGTAGCGGTTAACGCCCCCGGCAAGTTCGGTGGAGATGGCACGGCCGGCGGCATCGTAACCATAGGTGGAATAGCGGTTCCCCAGTTCGTCCACCGACCCCGTGAGCGCCCACGGCAGGCTGGAGTTTTCGTAAACAAAGGTTTGAGCCGAGTTGTCGGGCCAGCGGAGTTCGACCAGGTTGCGGTTGGCGTCGTAAAGGGCGCTGATGGTTTGGCCCATGGCATTGCTGATGAAGCTCAGCAGCCCGTCAGTGGCGGCATTGCCGCCGGAGGGCAGTGTATAGCTGAAGTTGATGCTACGGCCCGTGTTGTCGGTTGCCGACACCAAGTACCCAGCGGCCGGGGCAGCGGTACTCGCCGCCGAGCTATACGCGTACGTTATCCTGTTCCCGCGGCCATCGGCTTCAGAGGTGATCCGCCCCGCGGCGTTGTAAGTTTCCAGGGTCTGTGAGGAAGCCTCCAGATAGCGATAGCCACCGGAGACAACGACCAGCGAATCTTTGTTCAAACCCATCGGAGCATAGGAGGCGTTCGTCGGGTTGTACCTGAAGCTGACGACGGTGCCGTTTCCACGCATGACCTGCGCGTCGAACCCCCCTGCACCGATAACGATGTTCTTGTGCAGCGAACTCTCCCATAGCGCACCGAGCGCGGGGRTATTGCCGAGCACTTTGGGTGCAACGCCCATAGACGCAGCGGTGAAAACCTTGCGGTTGTCGTAAGTCACACGCCACTCCTGGCCACCAACCGAAAACCCCGTTGCTACCGTGTGCGTCTCGGCGCCGACCAAGGGCGTGATAGGTTTGCCCTTCTGAACAAAACCAGCATCCTTACAAGATTGTGGCTGCGAGCTCAAAAGGAGGTTGGCAATGTTGGTAGTGCTGCTGTTGTAGCAACCGTTCTTGAGAGGGTTCTCCAGATAGCCTGGCTTGCAAACGCACGTCGCGCCGTTTGGATCCGACCCCGCTGGACAAACGGGGGGAACCGTACAACCGACGGCTGAGTACGTGCTAAGGCCCTTATTTGGCACAGTGCAATGGAACCAGATTTGCTGATCCAAAAGCAGCTTGGGATTCGGCTCCGCGCTCATAGCGACCCAACTTACTCCCTGGAACGGCTCCTGAGCCTGACAGGAAGCAATTGCAGAAGACATGCACGCTCCATTGCCCGCAGAAACACCGAGCCAGCTCGGAGTAAGCGGATCCACATTGGCGAAAGCTGTGCCTGACATCAACGCAGCCAGCACAGCAATCCACGCCAAAAGCTGTTTCTTCAGATTTGCCGTATTTCCCACGATGAGCTTAGGCTTTAGAGTATTCGTGCACTTTTCATTCACGTTATTACCTCGCTGATACGCTTGATTTGCATTGGGGTTCAATTACTCGCTCCCGTGACTTGCTGGACCCGGTTAAGGGCGTCGTACACGCGGGTGATGTTTCTTTGCAGGTTGCCTTGCGGGTCTTTGACCTGCTCGCTGACCTTGTTGCCCATGGCGTCCAGGGTGTAGGTGATGGTGTTGCCTTTGGCATCGGTCACACCCGTCAGCCTGTGCGCGGCGTCGTAGCTGTAGCTCATGGTGCTGCTGTCGGGCATAACCACACCCGTCAGCTGGCCGGCGTTGTCGTAGCTGTACGTTGTGATCCGGGCTACCCCACCTGGTGGGGTCACCGTTACGCTGCTGACCCAGCCTCTGGAGGTGTAGGTCGTGTCTGTGACGATGCCTTTGGGGTCAATCATCTGACGCACGCGCCCTGCCCTGTCGTACAGGGTGAACTGCGTGATGTGGCCTGCTGCGTTGGTGACTGACTGGAGGTCGCCAACCGTGTGACCTACCACGTTGGGTATCGTGCCGCTGAAGCTGGTGCTGCTGTAATAGGCGTAGGTCTGCTGGACGATGTTATTGAAGCTCTTAGTGGCGATTAAGCCTTCAGGGTTGTAGGTCCAACTGCTGGTTCGAGCCACATTAGTGGCCGTGTCGGTGACGGTCTGACTCAGTTGGTTTCCCTGTGTGTCGTAGGTATAAGCGGTCGTTCTTCCCGCTTCTGTCACCAACACCGGCAACCTGAAGGTTGGGTGCCACTGGGTGGTCGTGGTCTGCACCTCAGGAAGGCCTGTTGCCTTGGTGGTGGTCAATGGCAGGCGCCGGTTGATATCCCAGGTGTACATGGTGTTGACACCCAGGAAGTCGGTCTCTTGCGTGACCAGTCCACTGGCGTCTTGCACCCGGCTGGCCGCGTCGCCGGAGCCGCTTGCGCTCGGCAGGGTTGCCCCGGTCACGGCGAGCTGGCCCTTGTTTGTGCTGTAGTTGTAAGTACGTTGTGTGTCCAGCGGGTCTGTGACGGTTGTTGCGCCTGCGGCCCCGTAACTCACACTGTACCGGTACACGCCGCCGGCCAATTCGGTGCTCAGGCCCCTGCCCTGAGTGTCGTAGCTGACGGTTTCATAGCGATGCGACACCTCATCGGTGATGCCGGTCACCAATTGCGGAAAAGTTGCGTTCTCGTAGTGGTAAGTCTTGCTGACGGCACCGCTCACACTGCCTGCGTAGGTCACGGTTGTCAGGCGGTCCGTGGCTGCAGTGCCGTCATAGCCGTAGCTGATGACCTGGCCATCAGGCGCCGTCACGCTGACCAGTTGGCTAGAGGCGTTGTAAATAAAGCCCAGGCTGCGCCCAAATTTGTTGGTCACCGTGATCAGCAGGCCTGGAACGGGGGCGATGCTACCGGGCGTACTGGTGGTACTGTAGGTATAGGTAGCGACCCAGCCGTTTCTCTGGGTCACGGTGAGCAGCTTGCCAACCGCATCGAACTGCCACTGGCTGTCGTTGTCCAGCTGTTTGTAGAGCAGGCCCGTGCCGTTGGAGGCCAGGGTATCGGCACTGTTGGTGGCCAGCCAGCTGCTGGTTCCCACCTGCCAGCCAAACTCGCGTACGCTGCCGTCGCCGAACATGACCTTGGCGGTGCTGTCTGCCGTACCGACAATGCCTTCCAGCTGGACAGACGCTGCATGGTTGTGCGACCAGGTTTGGCCGAAAGCGGCGCTGCCCCCTGCCGCCACAGTACCCGCCGACCGGCTGCTGCGAAAACTACGCAGCAGGCTGAGCGCATGCGGGCCTACGTCCTGGTAGTCATAGTCGTCAAACACCTTTTCCCCGGTCGCGGGAATGATCGGGCTTCCGACCTCAATGCCATCGACAAAGCGTTTTTTCGGCGCAGGACATGTCAGCACAGGCGGCGGCGGGGCCACCACACACGACGTGCTGTTGCCATCCTCTTTGAAGCCCTTCTTGCAAACGCAAGAGCCGTTGACCAAATCGGTACGTTCGGGGCACTGCAAGGTACCCGAGCCATAGGTGTAGTTCCAATCGGGCGTCGCCGGACGGGACCTGTACACATAGCACTGGTCTCCAACCAGAGTCGAGCCATACCAAGGAGGTTGAATGCCCGTGCAATCATTTGCCGTGATGGCAAAGTTTTCGCAGGCCGCCAATGCGGTAGGTTGGGGCGTATTCAATGTTCCTTGACAGGCCCATGCCGAGGCATAAAAAAACTGAAGTGTCTTGGGGACAACGGCAGAAGCACTAAATGAAATGCCAATCAGCACGAGCAAAATGAGCCAAGGAAACCACGCTGATACCTGGTGGAAAATGTGCTCGCCTAGCCGGGCGGCGCTCATCACAAGATGAGCGGCGATATGCAATAAAGGCTGTTTGGTATTAGCCGCGCCCACACATCGGCGCGCCGGCCGACAATATTGATTGACCACTGCCCACTCCCTCTTTTGCTATTTGAGAGCAAGTGTCAGCCGGTGGTGTGAACCCTGTCAATCGCGTTTCGCAAAACTACCTTGTTCAATAAATCGCGATGCTCATTCAATCCAGATGAGGTTCAGCAACTTCGAGCAGCATCATTAACCCAAACATTCTCATTTGAAACCGATGCTGATGTGTGAATGACTATGCATGTGCACCGAAGGAGTTAACCGGCATGTGTGCGTTTGGAATAATTAGCACCTCTTCAAATAGAGGAGGCGGTGTCGTTTTGACGCACATGATGCGAAACACGAGTCCTGAATTTCGCTGAAGCTTGACCCGAGGGGGTGCGGACAAAAACTTGGACTGGTACGCCAGCATGTTCAACCAGATCGAAGTCTTTCAGGTGAGCGATGGGCATGCCCTGCTCAACACCCAGGTCAACAATCTGGTGCAGGCCATGGCATCGTTCAGCCCGCCAGCAGCGGGTGAGACCACCCTGCCTGCCAGCTACCAGAGCAGTCTGGCGCCGGTGATTGCTGCCAACTGGCAGTAAATAGCGTTGAAGCATATTGCTCGCTGAAATCGCCCGACGGCTTCCGCCCGGTTGCCGTCGGCCGTGATATCCAGCGAGTCCTGGCGCTATTATTTTTGTAGCTGCTTGCGCTCGTCCCTATTGGCTTGTGACCATATTTCTCATGAGGAATTGGTTGTCAACGGCTGGCTGCCTGGTAAGCCGGGAGCGCTCATTGGGAAGTTTCTCAGAACATGCAAATCCTGGTCGGCGCGACAGCAGGCGAATCCAACTATCGGCCAATCCTCCTGGAAATCGCATACATTCGCGAGGATCGTGAACATCCTTCTCGTGGAGACAGACGTCACAGCCCTTTCTTGGCTGAAGGCGACAGTTGGGGGTCAAACCTCAGCGCAATTCAACAACTTTCAGCTAATTAAAAAAACTACATGAAAATAATTGCCCTTCTATTTGGAACCGCTGGGTTTTTTCTTTTCGTGTACTTGGTCTACTTATTTAGTAAGCACAAAGCTTATTTCTCCGGGGAGACTGAATATCGGAAAGCATTCTCTCGTTTAAGGGAACACTTCCCCCAAGATGCCTTCGTAATGAAGTGGGGTCTTGTTTTTTTCTTTGCCGTTGAAGCGATTGGTGGTCTGATTGCAATGATCTCTAAATATTGAAGACTAATTAGAAATCGCAATAGATCATCTCGACCATTCACATCTAAAAATTGCGAAGAATTCCCCAATGACAATTGAAATTAAAAAGAAAAAGTCAAAAATATTGGGCGTACCAGCCGGGGTGATTGTTGGGCTATGCGTATTGGGATATGTCATTTCGTTAAATGGAGTTCATGACGAAATGATCGCATTTCCTTTGATATTTTTTCCAATGCTCGTCACCATTGGTATGGCTGCGATCGCAAATCTGGCATTTTGGTTTGCAACCGGAAGCTCGCCAAAAAGAGACTCGCCTGGCTCGCTGACAAACGATGAACGTTTGTTAGAGGCCGCGCAACGCCCCGATCGTTTCTGGCTTGTGGCGTGCTATCGCTACCTTCAGCCTATCACGATGGTCGGCGCAGGCTACATAGCAATTTGTCCTGTGATCGGTGTTGTCCTTTTGAAGTAATGGAGTGGGGAAATGGGTTTCCCAAGAGTCTATGAATTCGGCAATGTATTCATCAACGTCGCCAATGCGATGGCGCCGGCCTGAACACCCCGGAGCAGGTCCTAAACAGCCTGCTCTCGCTGTTCAGGCAGTCTTTTTGAGTATGAAATCGCCTCCAGCCCAATAAGGACGAGCGCAAGCAGCTACTAAATTCATAGCACCTTACCTGCACTCGCAGCCGGCGAATCCGCCAGGCGAGGCCGTCAAACCAGCTCTTCACCCCGCATCCGCTCCCCCAGGAAGTCCAGAAAGCTGCGCACCGCCGGAATCTGTCCGCGCCGCGAAGTGAACACCGCATGCGCCACGCCGGGGCGAAGCGCCCAGCCGGGCAGCACAGGCACCAGCAACTGCGCCTGCTGCTCCACCGCGCTCAGGGATTCTGGCAAAAAGCTCATGCCGGTGCCGGCCAGCACGGCCAGCTTCAGGGTTTGCAGGTCGTCGGCCACATAACGCGGCTGGTGCTGCAGCACAAACTCCTTTCCCTCGGGGCCCATCAGCGTCCACGACGCCCGGCCGTCCACCCAGGACATGGCGACGGTGTCCAGCTTGTGCAGGTCTTCCGGTTTTTCAGGCGTGCCCTGCCGCCTCAGCAAATCCGGGCTGGCCAGCAGGCGCCCGGAGCCGGCGCCCAGGTTTTTCACGACCAGGCTGCCGCTGTCTTCCAGCGTGGGCCGCACGCGCAGGGCAATGTCGATGCCTTCTTCCACCAGGTCAATCACCCGGTTGGTCACGCGCATGTCGACTTTCACATGAGGGTGAAGCGCCATGTAGCGCGGCACCAGGTAGCCCACCGTGCTTTGCGCCAGCGTGACCGGGCAGGTGATGCGCAGCGTGCCGCGTGGCTCGACCTGCATTTGCGCCACGGCTTCAGACGCCGCCATGGCCTCGTCGCGCATGGCGATGCAGTGGCGCAGGTAAATCTCGCCGACCTCAGTCAATGAAAGCTTGCGGGTGGTGCGCTGCAGCAGCCGCGCGCCCAGCCGCGCCTCCAGCTCAGCCACGCGGCGCGACAGGCGCGACTTGGGCAGCCCCAGCGCCCGCCCGGCGGCGGCAAAGCCGCCCCGCTCCACCACTTCGGCGAAATACAGCATGTCATTGAGGTCTTGCATGGGAAAAGTCCTTTCGCCGCCTTTTGCTCGCCTTGCACCGCGCGCGATGGCGCCGGTTTGAAGGAATTTTGTGATTTTGCGGCGTTTATTGTCTCACCAGTAGAACGATAAGTCACATTTTTGCCAACTTATCAAACACTCGACTCATCCGCACAATCTATCCCATGGCTGCGGTTCAAGGTGAACACGGCCTGAAAACCGGTTTATCCCACCCGATCAATCACTTCATTCAAGGAATTCACCATGACCAAACTTCTTCACATCGACTCCAGCATCCTTGGCGGCAACTCGGTTTCCCGCCAGCTCACGGCCCAGATCGTGGCCTCATGGCGCACCGCCAACCCCGCCACCGAAGTCAGCTACCTCGACCTGGCCGCCGACACACCTTCCCACCTCTCCGCCGAATCGCTGGGTTTCCGCATGCCTGCCGGCACGGCCCTGAGCGACGTGCAAAAGCGCGAAAACGCCGTGTCTGAAGCGCTGGTGTCGCAATTCCTGGCCGCTGACGTGATCGTCGTGGGCGCACCGCTCTACAACTTCGCGATTCCCACCCAGCTCAAGGCCTGGATCGACCGCGTTGCGCAAGTCGGCCGCACCTTCAAGTACACCGACAAAGGCCCCGTGGGCCTGGCCGGCGGCAAGACGGTGATCGTGGCTTCTGCGCGTGGCGGTGTGTATTCAACCAGCGACGCGATGACAGCCCTGGAACACCAGGAGAGCTACCTGAAAGTGGTGTTCGGCTTCTTCGGTATCACCGACGTGCGTTTTGTGCGCGCCGAAGGCCTGGCCATGGGCGAAGCCGCCAAGGAAGCCGCGCTGGCCGCCGCGCAAATTGAAATCGTGACCCACACGCAAAAATCCGCCAACCAGGAAAAAGCCGCGCTGGCTGCTTGAGTTGCCGGCGTCCGGCCATGACGCCGCAACGCCGCACAGAAGAAAGCCCGCAGTTGCGGGCTTTTTTTGTTTCGCCAACATCATCTGCCCGATGCACACGGCCAGACACGTTGTGCCGTGCAGCGTCATGGAGGAGCCTGTTCGACCCTCACCGCAACAGGACCGGGGCGCCGCATGGCGTCCAGCCCTGAGTCAAGCCGCCCGAGGCGGACCAGGCCGTCTGAAAAAGCGAAGTCCTTGTGATAAATGGCCAGATTGCCCCAGGGAGCGTAGTAACCGATATCGCCTGTGGAGGGCTTGTGCCCTACCGGCGCGCCCTTCGTTGACAGAGCACGCGGCAAGTCAGCGACTTTTTCGGTGGCCGCGTAGTCTTTCAACACAAGGTTCAGCGGAAGCAGTGCCGCAAAATCTCTGGCGCTGTCATTGCTGTCAAGTGTTGCCGTCGCAATGACGATGCCATCCACGCTCATCTGAATTTTCATCACGGGGACCTTCCTGCGGGGTGTCGGGTCAGATGGTTGTTGGGAAACTGCCCGAGTGTCRCCGCCCGCAGCAGCGAGACTACTCGCGCAAAGCAGTGGCAGCATCAGCGAGGCGCAAAACCTCCGTCTGCGCGCGGCGAAGTGAAAGGCGGTCTCGCGTTCGACGCGGACGCCGCCCGCCGCGTTGATGATTGCCCGAACCGCCATCAGGCGCCGGTCTGCACCAGGTGCTTGCCAAAGAACGCGGTCAGCTTG
Organism: Polaromonas sp. P1_F1; assembly: GCF_056405795.1. Taxonomy (NCBI): domain Bacteria; kingdom Pseudomonadati; phylum Pseudomonadota; class Betaproteobacteria; order Burkholderiales; family Comamonadaceae; genus Polaromonas; species Polaromonas sp. P1_F1. Next base: position 121,275 of record NZ_JBFUBJ010000006.1, on the reverse strand, counting down.
CTCCAGGGAATCAGCGTCACCCGGTCATACAAATCCACGTGGCCGGCGCCCGGAACAATGAACAGCTCTTTCGGTTCGGCGGCCCGCTTGTAGGCGTCTTCGCTGAATTCTTTCGAATGCGCCTGGTCGCCCGTGATGAACAGCATGGGGCGAGGCGAGATCGTCTCGATGTCATTGAACGGGTAAAAGTTCATGAACTTGACGTTGCTGGTCAGGGTCGGGTGCGTGGTGGTTCGCGCCGATCCGCCCGTGGGCGTGTATTCGCCTCGCGGCGTGCGGTAGAAGTCATAGAACTCGCGCTGGATGGGATGCGTGTCTGCCGTGAGCTCATGAACGGTACCGCTGGTGTACTGGATTGCGCCACCTTTGAATTCCACATCGCGCTGCGCCGCGGCGGCGGCGATGATCTGCTTGCGCTGCTCAAGGGTCTGCGAATGATTGAGGGCGTCGCGATTGGCCGCACCCATGTCATACATGCTCACCGTGGCGATGGCTTTCATGCGTGGGTCGATCTTCGCCGCACTGATGACAAAACTGCCGCTGCCGCAGATTCCGATGGCGCCGATCTGCAGCCTGTCTACAAACGCCTGGCTGCCGAGGTAATCCACTGCAGCGCTGAAATTCTCGGCGTACAGGTCCGGCGCAACGGCATTGCGCGGCTGGCCGTCGCTGCCGCCCCAGAAGGCGGTATCCAGAGACATGGCCACAAAGCCCTGCTCCGCCATCTTGGTAGCGTACAGGTTCGCGCTTTGCTCTTTCACCGCACCCATGGGGTGGCCCACAACGATGGCCGGGTTGCGTTTTTTACGATCAAGCGTCTTGGGAACGAAAAGATTCGCCGCGACGTTCATCCGGTACTGATTCCTGAAGGTCACCTTCTGCACGGTCACCTTGTCGCTCTTGTAAAAGTTATCGGCACCACCGGGCCTGCCTGGTATGGCCGGCGTATCCGCCGCAAAGGCAGCGCCTCCAACGGTCGAAAGCATGCCGGCCGCAGCCACGCCTGTTCCAGTCATTCTCAAAAACTCACGGCGGCCGGAGGCGTCGCTGGACAGTTCGACCGCTGCGCGGCCGTCGTTCTCTGATGGTGTTTTCATGGTCGATGTTCCTCTTTGGTTGGGTCTGAAGGCACTACGCGTGACGGTTGCCCTTGTTCGACGTGGTCCGGGTTCCGTTCGCAGTTCCTGAAGTTTGCCAAGTACCTTTAACATTGACTATGTAATGAATCCTTAATGAATTTGTTAGCATGGCTAATCAGTAGCCTGCAAAACGGAGACCTGCAAATGCCTCGACGCAATCTCAACGACCTTCTGGCCTTCGTCACCGTGGCGCGCCAGGGCAGCTTCACCCGGGCCGCCGCCACGCTGGGCGTGACCCCGTCAGCGCTGAGCCAGGCAATCCGGGGGCTGGAAGAAGGCTTGAAGATCCGGCTGCTCACACGCACCACACGCAGCGTCGCGACGACGTCTGCGGGCGAGCGGCTGATGAAGGCGATCGGCCACCGCTTCGACGAGATTGAGTCGGAACTCGACGCCTTGACCGATCTGCGCGACAAACCTGCAGGCACCGTGCGCATCACCTGTGGCGACCATGTGCTGCAAAGCGTGCTGCTGCCCAAGCTCGCGCCACTGCTTCGCGAGTACCCGGACATCAAGCTGGAGTTCGACGTGAACTATGGTTTTCGCGACATCGTGGCCGACCGTTTTGATGCCGGCGTACGCCTGGGAAACACGATCGACAAAGACATGATCGCCGTGCCCATCGGCCCGCCGCTGCGCATGGCGGTAGCGGCTTCACCCGGTTATTTTGCGGTCCATTCCATCCCCAAAACACCGCACGACCTCACCGCACATCACTGCATCAACCAGCGCATGCCTACTTCCGGCGGGCTTTACGTCTGGGACTTTGAGCGCCGCGGTCGGCAGGTCAATGTCCGGGTGGATGGCCCGCTGATCTTCAACACGACACCGCCGCAGGTCGACGCGGCACTGGCGGGGCTGGGCATCGCCTTGCTGCCGGAAGACGAACTGATGGCGCACATCGAAGCCGGGCGGCTCGTGCGCGTGCTGCAGGACTGGTGCCCAAAATTTTCCGGCTACCACCTGTACTATCCCAGCAGGCGCCAGCCTTCACCGGCCTTTTCGCTGGTGGTGAAAGCGTTGCGGGTGAGTGGATCCGGTAGATAAGATGGTTGGCGTCCTCGTGTGGCGAAGCCGAACAGACTTAAAAGTAATTAACAAACGACGAATAGGTAGTTCGCTTGGCACGGCGGCACTCCTACATTTATGGGCTGACCGGCGTCCCAGGGCGCAGATGAGAAAGATGAAGATGACAGCGACTTTGACTCCGAACGACCGTGCCGATGTGTCGGCAACAACGCATGGCCCCTCCTCCATCGAGATCCGGCCTTTTGACGCCCCTCTGGGCGCCGAGGTGCTGGGCATGGATCTGTCCACGCCGCTCACCACAGCGGACTTCAGCCGCATCCACCGCGCCCACCTGGACCACCACGTGCTGGTCTTTCGCGATCAGCGCATCACGCCGCAGCAGCATGTTGATTTCAGCCGCCGCTTTGGGCCGCTGCAAATTCATGTGCTGAAAAACTTCCAGCTGAAAAACCACCCTGAAATCCTGATCGTTTCCAACATCAAGGAAAACGGCGAACCCATCGGCCTGGGCGACGCCGGCCATTTCTGGCACTCTGACCTGTCCTACAAAGACAAACCCAGCCTGGGCTCATTGCTGCATGCCCAGGAGCTGCCCTCCGAAGGCGGCGACACGCTTTTTGCCAACCAGCACACCGCCTGGGACACCCTGCCCGACGCGTTAAAAACAGCCGTGCAGGGCCTGCGCGCCGAACACACCTACCTCGCCAAATACGAAGAACTGCGCAACCGCAACCCGTGGCGGCCCAAGCTCACACAAGAGCAGGTTGAAGAGGTCAAGCCGGTGGTTCACCCGGTGGTGCGCACCCACCCCGAAAACGGACGCAAGGCGCTTTTTGTCAGCGAGCATTTCACCACTCGCATCCTGGGCATACCAGAGGACGAAAGCACCGCCCTGCTCAGCGAACTGTTCGAACACACCTCACGCCCCGAACTCATCTACCGCCACCAATGGCAGCCGCACGACATGGTGTTCTGGGACAACCGCTCAGTCACCCACCTGGCCGCAGGCACCCCCGACCACCTGCGCCGCAAGCTCTACCGCACCACCATCGAAGGCGACGCGCCGTTTTAAGCAGAAGCCTGCGTCCGCTATTCGGGTTTCGGTTTTAGGTATTCCTTCCCCAAACCCTTGTGGATGCGCCGAGGAGCGCAGGGCCAGGCGGATCAGGGATCGCGATTGTCTGAGCCGAAGGCGAGTTCGAGCGAGACCCCGGCTGGACCGAGCACCGCAGGCTGCCCGCAGCGCAGCGAAGGGACGCAGACAGCAGGGTCGCCTTTTGGTATTCGCGTAACTTCGCTTCGCGAAGTGAGCGAATCCCCACTACGTGACCTTTGCTTACTTTCTTTTGGCGAAGCAAAAGAAAGTGAGTTGCCGCCGGGCAACCCCCGGCCAGCCGCCCTGAGCAAAAAGCATGACGCTCAGGCGTGCTTCTTAACCCACCCCACATAAGCATCCACCCACCCCTGCAAAAACTTGCGGCTGCCTTCACTGATGCCGCCATCAGCGTCGTACAAACCGTCCTTGTTGTAGACAAAAGCCTCAGGCTGCCCCAGCGTAGGCACATTCAGATAGGCCAGGATATTGCGCAGGTGCTGCTGGGCAAGCGCGGTACCAATCGCGCCAACCGATGCCCCAATCACGCCGGCAGGCTTGCCGTCCCAGGCACTTTGGCCATAAGGCCGTGAGGCATGGTCAATGGCGTTTTTCAGCACACCGGGAATTGAGCGGTTGTATTCAGGCGTGACAAACAGCAGGCCCTGCGCCGCCTTGATCTCGCCCTTGAGCCGCTTCACCTCTGCCGACGGATTCCCGTCGTCATCCTGGTTGTAGGGCGGCAGGTCGTCAATGCGCACATGCGTGAAGCTGAAGTCCGCGGGGAACAGCTTCTCAAGCGCACTGGCGAGTTTTTTGTTGAACGAATCCTTGCGGATGCTGCCGACGATGACAGCGATGTTGTATTGAGCCATGGGGTTCTCCAGGAGGGTGGGAATGAAAGGGTTTGATCAGCGAATGCGCGAATGCGCAAAAGGCATTTCCGGTTTTAAATCAATTCACCGCCGCGCGCTGTAGGACTTCAGGACAGAAATACCCCAAGGTTCCACAACGCTGCCCGCTTCCCGTCAACACGCCAGGCCGCCTCTGCGCAAAACCAGACAGCACCTCAACAGCCGGCTGCCCGGGATGCAGCAACAAAGCCACCCGGACGACCTGAAAACCCAGAAATCCCCCCTGAATCAGCCCGAAATCACTGGCATGGATGCTGCGATGTTGAACCCGTCAACCACTCACTCCTCACGCCATGAACATCACTCGCTTCCTCGGTCTCACAGCTTTGTCGTTTGGCCTCCTGTCCGCTCAAGGCCATGCCGCGCCCCCACCTGAAAGAACCGAAATCCGCTACCAGGGCTGGGCCGGCCAGGTCACCTGGATTGAGCTGGCTGAAGACCTGGGCTACCTTGCGCCGCTCAAGGCCAAATGGGTAGGCAACACCATCAGCGGCCCGCAGGACATCCAGAGCGTGGTCACTGGCGATGTCGACCTGGGCGGCGCCTTCAACGGCGCGGTCGTGAAGTTGCTGGCCAAGAAAGCGCCGATCAAGGCGGTGCTGGGCTACTACGGGGTGGACGAAAACACCTGGAGCGGCTACTACGTCAAGGAAGACAGCCCGATCAAATCCGCACGCGACCTGATCGGCAAAAAAGTTGCGGTGAACACGCTGGGCGCACACCACGAGTTCATGGTCCGCGAATACCTGGAACGCGCCAGGCTCAGCGAAGCGGAAGCCAAGCAGGTGACGCTGGTCGTAACGCCGCCGGTCACCGGTGAACAGGTACTGCGCCAGGGCCAGGTCGAAGTCACCACCCTGGGCGGTGTGCTGCGCGACAAGGCGCGGGAGCGCGGCGGCATACGCCCGCTGTTCACAGACCGCGACCTGTATGGCAACTTCACGGCCGGTTCCATCGTTCTGCACAACAAGTTCATCGAGCAAAACCCCAACACCAGCCGCCACCTGGTGTCGGCGCTGGCGCGTTCCATCGAATGGGCGCGCAACACACCGCCAGCCGAGGTGCGGGCGCGCTTCGTCAAGATCATTGACGGCCGCAAGCGCGCCGAAAGCACAGACACCATCCAGTACTGGAAAAGTACCGGCGTGGCGGGAACCGGAGGCGTGATCAAGGACAAGGAGCTGCAGATCTGGATTGACTGGCTGGTCAAGGACGGTTTGCTCAAACCCGGCCAGGTAAAGCCCACTGACCTGTACACCAACGCCTTCAATCCCTACGCCAACAGCGGCGACAAGCTGGCGGTGGCCAAATGAGCGCCGCAAAAATCCGCTTTGAAAACGTCAGCAAGGAGTTCACCGTTCGCGCGGACGACGGCGGCGCCGCCAAACGTTTTATCGCTGTCCATGACGTGACGCTTGACGTGCGCCCCGGCGAGTTCCTGGTGCTGGTCGGGCCCAGCGGCTGCGGCAAGTCCACCCTGCTCGATTTGCTGGCCGGTCTGGCGCTGCCCACCAGCGGCCGCGTGCTGATTGACGGCCTGCCTGTCTCTGGGCCGGCGCGCGACCGCGGCGTGGTGTTCCAGCAATACGCCCTCTTCCCCTGGCTCAGCGCGCTCGACAACGTGGCCTTTGGCCTGGAGGTGGCGGGCGTGAGCAAGCGCGCCCGGCGCGAGAAGGCCGCGCACTACCTGGAGCTGGTGGGCCTGACCGATTTTTCCAACCGCTTTCCGCATGAACTTTCCGGCGGCATGAAGCAGCGCGTGGCCATTGCGCGCAGCCTGGCTTACGAGCCGCAGGTGCTGCTGATGGACGAGCCCTTTGCCGCGCTCGATGCGCAGACACGCGAAACGCTGCAGGAAGAGCTGATCGAAATCTGGCAACGCACCGGCAAGACGATTGTGTTCATCACGCACGGCATCGACGAAGCCGTGGTGCTGGGCCAGCGCGTGGCCATCATGACGACCCGGCCGGGCCGCATCAAGCAGATCGTGGACATCCCCGAATCCTTGCGCAGCGGCACCGACGACGTGCGCTCGCTGCCGCTGTTCGGCGAGCTGCGCCACGAGATCTGGTCGCAGCTGCATGACGAGGTGGCATCTGCCCGCCGCGAACGCCGCGCCCGTATTTCCTCACAACCCATCCTCAAGGAAATTGCCCATGTCTGACATTGCCCTGAACGCGGGCGCCGCACCGCTAGCCCTTCACACGCCGCCGCTCTGGAAGCGCCTGCAGGCGCAAGTTGCCAATGCCACCTGGCGCTCCGGCCTGATCGTGGCGCTGGCCCTGCTGTGGGAACTGGCGCCGCGCCTGGGCCTCACCGACCCGACCTTCCTGCCGCCGCTCAGCGAGGTGCTTGCCGCCGGCTGGGCATTGGCACTGAACGGCCAGCTGTGGGAACACACCTCCATCAGCCTGGCCCGTTCGCTCGGCGGCCTGCTGCTGGCCATCGTGTTCGCGATCCCGCTGGGGCTGGCCATCGGCTGGTACCGGCGCCTGGGCAACACGCTCAACCCGCTGATTGAGCTGCTGCGCAACACGGCACCGCTGGCATTGCTGCCAGTGTTCTTGCTGCTGCTGGGTATTGGCGAGGTGTCCAAGGTCTCCATCGTGGTGTATTCGTGCGCCTGGCCCCTGTTGCTCAACACCATCTCGGCCGTGCGGCAGGTGGATCCGCTGCTCGTGAAGTCGGCCCGCACCATGGGAGTGACACCGCGCCAGTTGTTCCTGAAGGTCATCCTGCCCGCTTCCGTGCCGACCATCTTCGTGGGCATACGCCTGGCTGCGGCTTCGGCCATGCTGGTGCTGATTGCCGCCGAGATGGTGGGTGCCAAAGCCGGGCTGGGCTACCTGATCATCTACGCCCAGTTCAGTTTCCTGATTGCCGACATGTACTTCGGGATCATCGCCATCACAGCCATCGGGGTCACGCTGAACTTTGCACTGCAGGCGCTGGAGCGCCACTTCACGGCGTGGAAGCCTGCTTCCTCGCACAGCTGACCCCATTACCCACAGAAAGACATCCCTCATGACTCAACGCAAACTTCGCCTGGGCGCATTCATCATGGCCACAGGCCACCATATCGCGGCCTGGCGGCATCCTGGCTCGCAGGTCGATTCAGGCGTCAACATCGACCACTACATCGAGGTGGCCAAGACGGCCGAGCGCGGCCTGTTCGACCAGGTGTTTGTGGCCGACAGCCCGGGCGTGGCGTTCCACGGCACCGACGAGGCCTTCAGCCGGCAGGGCCGCGTGTCCTATTTCGAACCGGTCACTTTGTGGGCGGCCCTGTCGGCCGTGACGAAACACATCGGCTTTGTGGCGACGGCTTCCACCACTTACGAAGACCCCTTCCTGCTGGCACGCAAGTTCGCCTCGCTGGACCACATCAGCAAAGGTCGCGCGGCCTGGAATGTCGTGACCACCGGCGCCGACAATGTGTACGGAAATTTCGGACTCGACAAACACCCCGACCCCGAGGTGCGCTATGAGCAGGCCCATGAGTTCATCGACGTGGTGAAAGGCCTGTGGGACAGCTTCGAAGACGATGCCTTCATCCGCAACCCCGAAACAGGCCGCTACTTTGACCCGGCCAAGCTGCACGAGATCAACCACAGCGGCAAATACTTCAAGGTGCAGGGCCCACTCAACCTGGAGCGGCCGCCGCAAGGCTACCCGGTCATTGTGCAGGCCGGCTCGTCCGAGCCCGGGCGCGAACTGGCGGCGGCCACCGCCGAAGCGATCTTCACCGCCTGGACCAGCCTGGCCGAAGCGCAGGCCTTCTACCGCGACGTGAAAGGCCGCCTGGCCAAATACGGCCGCCGGCCTGAACAGCTGCTGATCCTGCCCGGCATCTCGCCTGTCATCGGCCGCACACAGGCCGAGGCTGAGGCCAAGTGGGCCGAGCTGCAAAAGCTGATTCACCCTTCGGTGGGCCTGAACACCATTGCCCAATTCTGGCCCGGCGAAGACCTCACGAAGTGGGACCTGGACGCCCCGCCACCCTACATTCCCGAACCGCCCAAGGGCCAGAACAGCCGCGCTCACGTGGTGCTGGAGCTGGCGCGGCGCGACAAGCTCACGGTGCGCCAACTTTATGAATACCTGGCCGGTGCGCGCGGCCACTGGGTGGTGGTAGGCACGCCGCAGACCATCGCGGACAAGATCCAGGAGTGGTTTGAAAACGGCGCCGCCGACGGCTTCAATGTCATGCCGCCAGTGCTGCCCGAGTCGCTCAACGACTTTGTGGACCTGGTGATCCCCGAGTTGCAGCGCCGCGGCATTTTCCGCACCGAATACGAAGGCAGCACGCTGCGCGAAAACCTCGGGCTGGACCGGCCCGTCAACCAGTTCGCCGTCAAGGCCCAAAAGGTGGCGTGATGGGAAGCCGCGACTTCAACTTCACCGCCCTCTCGAACGCGGCAGGCGCCCGGCAGCACGATGCCGACGTGCTGGTCATAGGCGGCGGCCCCGCCGGAACCTGGGCCGCCATCAGCGCCGCAGCACAGGGCGCCAAGGTGGTGCTGGCCGACAAGGGCTACTGCGGCACCTCGGGCGCCACGGCGCCTTCGGGCACAGGCGTCTGGTACGTGGAGCCGCAAGGCACGCAGCGCGAAGACGCCAAAGCCAGCCGTTACGACAAGGGCGGGCAACTGGCCGAACACGCGTGGATGGACCGCGTGCTTGAGCAGACCTACGCCAACATGCAGCAGCTGGCCGAATGGGGCTACCCTTTCCCGATAGGCGAAGACGGCGAGCAGCGCCGTGCCTCGCTGCAAGGCCCCGAGTACATGCGCCTGATACGCAAGCGCGCCAAGGAGGCAGGTGTGCGCATCCTCGACCATAGCCCGGCACTGGAACTGCTGGTGGACGAACAAGGCACCGTGTGCGGCGCCACCGGCCAGCAACGCCAGACGCTCGAGCCCTGGGTGGTGCGCGCTGGTGCTGCCGTGATCGCCACCGGCGGCTGCGCTTTCTTAAGCCGCGCGCTGGGCTGCAACGTGCTGACCGGCGACGGCCACCTGATGGCCGCCGAGGTGGGCGCTGATTTTTCAGGCATGGAGTTTTCCAACGCCTACGGCCTGGGTGCAGCATTTGCCTCGGTCACCAAGTCGCTGTTCTACCAGTGGGCCACCTTCTACTACGAAGACGGCAGCGTGATTGAAGGCGCCGGCTCGGCTTTTGGCCGCAGCCTGATTGCCAAAACATTGCAGACCCAGCGTGTGTTCGGCCGTTTGGATAAAGCCGACGACCAGGTGAAAGCCTGGATGCGCACCGCCCAGCCCAACTTCTTTTTGCCCTTCGACCGCGCAGGCATAGACCCTTTCACCCAGCGCTTTCCCGTGACCTTGCGGCTGGAAGGCACCGTGCGCGGAACCGGCGGCCTGCGCATTACGGGCCGCGACTGCGCGACTTCAGTGCCCGGCCTGTATGCCGCGGGTGACGCCGCCACGCGTGAGCTGATCTGCGGCGCCTTTACCGGCGGCGGCAGCCACAACGCGGCCTGGGCCCTGTCGTCCGGGTTCTGGGCCGGTGCGGGCGCAGCGGGCTTCGCACGCTCCAACGGGCACAGCGCCGCACGCGCGGTGCTGCGCGCCGGCGGCGTGGGCCTGCAGGGCACGGGCAGCGAACACACCGACAGCGAAGTCCTGATCCGGGCCGTGCAGGCCGAAGTGTTTCCTTATGAGCGCAACTGGTTCCGCAGCGGCGGCGTGCTGGAAGATTCTCTGTCGCGGCTCGACGCGTTGTGGCTGCGCCTGCGCCAGGCCGCACCGGCCGACAGGCAACAGGCGGTTCGCACACGCGAAGCCGCCGCGCTGCTGGCCCATTCACGATGGATGTACCGCAGCGCCCTGGCCCGCAACGAAACGCGGGGCATGCACCGGCGCCAGGAGCACGCCGCACCCGACCCCACGCAGCGGCACCGCCTCATCAGCAACGGGCTCGACGAAATCCGGGTCAGCCAGGAAGTGGTCGCATGATCGAGCTCATCAGCGCTTCGCAATGCACCGGCTGCAACATCTGCGTGACGGCCTGCCCCACCAACGTGTTCGACGCCGTGCCCGGCGGCCCACCGGTCATCGCGCGCCAGGGTGACTGCCAGACCTGTTTCATGTGCGAGCTGTACTGCCCGGAAGACGCGCTGTTTGTCGCTCCCAGCGCCGATGAGTCCGTGCAGGTGAATGAAGAAGCCTTGCGCCACGGCGCCCTGCTCGGCAGCTACCGCAAAGCCGTCGGCTGGGGCGGTGGCCGCAAGTCGACCGCTTCGGACGACCACAGCTACCACCTGCTGCAGAGAGCCTGAGCCTCAACCCATCGCCACCATATGCTATCTATTTGATAGCTGGTGGCGCCCATTTTCATTGGCCTAGCGGCCGTTTTGATTGCTCAAAATGCATCAAGACGGCCATTTTTTTGCTCAAAAGCACAAAAAAGCCGGCGCGAAGCCGGCAAAAATGGCCGGCCGCACTGGCAGCACGGCCATGCCACACGAAAGATCAATCCATCAGGCAGCCACGGCCTCGGCAGGCACTACCGGTTGGGCGACCTTCGGTGGCTGCGCCTGGCCGCCATGCACGCGTGAGCGGCGGCCGTCCACGCTGATCGGCACGTCGCCGGCCAGTGTGACGCGGCGCACGATGCGCTTCTGGTCGCCGTAGTCATTGATGGCGTAGTGCTGCGTAGCGCGGTTGTCCCAGATCACCACGTCACCCTGGATCCAGCGCCAGCGTACGGTGTTTTCAAGGCGCGTTACGTGGCTTTGCAGCACCGACAGCAGGTGCTGTGAATCGGTGCTGGAATAACCGACCAGCTTTTTCGCGAAGTGCCCGAGCACCAGCGTGCGCTCGCGGGTTTCGGGGTGCACGCGCACCACCGGGTGCTCGGCTTCATGCAAGGTGCGGGTGAAAACCTCGCGGTAATGCCGCAGGCCTTCGCTCGACACTTCGTCTTCGCTGCGTGAAGCGGCGTAGTCGTAATCGTTGCCGTGAATCACCCAGAGCTTTTCAGCCAGCTCGCGCAGCGCGGGCGGCAGGCCCTGGTAAGCCAATGCCGTGTTGGCCCACACCGTATCGCCGCCGGCGGGCGGGATCACCACGCCGCGCAGCACCGAGATCTTGGGCGGGGCCACGGCGAAGGTCACGTCGGTGTGCCAGGAGTTGGCACGCCCGCCGTGTTCCGAATCCAGCTCAAGGATAAAGCCCGTGCCCTGGCGCACCGGTACCGTGGGGTGCGGCACCGGCTCGCCCAGGCGCTTGGCAAAGGCCTCCTGCGATGCGTCGTCCAGATGCTGCTGGCCGCGAAAGAACAGCACCTTGTGCTTGAGCAGCGCCTGGTTCAGCGCGGTGATGGTGGCGCCTGGCAGGTCGGCAGACAGGCGCAGGCCGCGCACTTCGGCGCCGATGCGGCCTGCGACCGGGTGAATATCCACGGGCAATGTTGTCATGAAGAAGCTCCTTGTGTCGTTGATAAAACAGGCGGCAGAAATGACGCTGCTGACAAGCTTCTACGCATGACCTGTGCCAGTGAAAACCGGGCACCGTACGGCTTTTTTTCAATCTCTTGCTGCAATCGAAGCAGCCGGGCAGGACTGGGTGAGGGAAAGTGTTCAACGGCTGCTGTGAATACAGCACCCACCTGCAGTTACTGTGACAACGAAGCGGTTTGATCTTCTGCCACGTCATCAGCCTGCGCAGGTCGGTCGAGCAAACCATGGCGCTTGAGCAAGGTTCGCAGCACGTTGCGCGAAAGGCCCAGCAGATGCGCTGTCTGCACCTGGTTGCCATGGCAGAACTCAAAGGCCGTCTTCACCAGCGTGGCCTCGACGGTGTCAAACAGTTCAGGTTCGGCCTCGTTCATGCGCTGCAGCAGCACCTCGCGCAAACTGACTGGTGCAGCGCCCTGCACCGCGTGGGTTGAAACCTGTTCTACGGAAGCAGGTGCCGGCAATGCGGCAGGGGCCGCGCGGGACGCCATGCGTGCAGAGCGGTGAATGCCCTGCAGGTCCGCCACATGCAGCGTTGCCGCCGGCGCCACGATGAGCGCGTAGTGGATGACGTTTTCCAGCTCGCGGATATTGCCGGGCCAGTCATGGGCCAGCAGGGCCTGCTCTGCCTCGGGCGAAAGGCTTGCATCCTTGATGCCCAGGCGCGCGGCATAGCTCGCCAGGAAATGTCGCGCCAGCGGCAGGATGTCGCCGGGCCGCTCAAACAGCGGGCGAAGCTCCAGCGTGGCAACGCTCAGGCGGTAGTAAAGGTCGGCGCGAAAGTGGCTGGCGTTCACCGCATCACGCAGGTCGACGTTGGTTGCCGCAATCAGGCGCACGTCCAACGCAATCGGCTTGCGCGAACCGATGCGCACCACCTGGCGCTCCTGCAGCACGCGCAGCAGTTTGACTTGCAGGCTCAGCGACAAGTCACCAATTTCGTCAAGGAACAGCGTGCCGCCGTCGGCCGCCTCAAACCAGCCCGCGCGGGCGTGCGCAGCGCCGGTGAAAGCGCCGGTTTCATGGCCAAACAGTTCGGCATCGATCAGCGACTCGCTGAAAGCGCCGCAGTTCACCGCCACAAAAGGCCCGCTGCGTCCGCTGCCCTGGTGGATGCGGCGCGCCAGCAACTCCTTGCCGGTGCCGGTTTCACCAATGATCAGGACCGTGGCTTCGGTGGGCGCTACCTGGTCGACGCGCTCCAGCAGGGCCAGCGAGCCGGGGTCTTCGAACACCAGCGCCTTGGCGCGAATCGACAAGGCGCCGGCATTGGGAAGGGTCAGCAACCGGCTCATGCCTTGCGCTCCGCCTGGCTACGCTCAGAACCCGGGCAGCACAGCGCCCTTGAACTCGGCCTGCACGTACTTGCGGATTTCTTCCGAGTGGTAGGCCTTGACCAGCTTGGCCACCCAGGGCTTGTCCTTGTCTTGCTCACGCACGGCGAGCAGATTCACATACGGTGACTTGGCGGCTTCCTGGGCAATCGCGTCCTTGGGGTTCAGCCCGGCGGAGAGCGCGTAGTTGGTGTTGACGGCCGAGGCGTCCAGGTCGTCCAGCGAGCGTGGCAGCTGTGCGGCGTCGAGCTCCACAAACTTCAGCTTCTTCGGGTTCTCGATCACGTCGAGCGGCGTGGCCTTCAGGCCTGCTTCGGGCTTGAGCTTGATCAGGCCCTTGTCTTGCAGCACCAGCAGCACACGGCCGCCGTTGGTCGGGTCGTTCGGGATGCCAAAGCGCGCGCCTTCTTTCAGCTCGGCCAGGCTTTTGACTTTTTTGGAATAGAGGCCGATCGGGAAGTTGACGGTGTAGCCCACGTTGACGATCTTGTAGCCGCGGTCCTTGACCTGCTGGTCGAGGAAGGGCTTGTGCTGGTAGCTGTTGCCGTCCAGGTCGCCGGCGGCCAGTGCGGCGTTGGGCTGGATGTAGTCACTGAACTCGACGATCTGGATCTTCAGGCCGTCTTTTTCGGCGATCTTTTTGACCTGCTCAAAAATCTGCGCGTGCGGGCCGGCGGTGACGCCGATCTTCAGCGGCTTGTCTTGTGCCAGCACAGCGCCGCTGAACGAGGTGGCCAGCGCGAGTGCGACGGCGGACTGGATGAGGGTGCGTTTTTTCATGGTGTTTCCTTTTTTGAAGATGAATGAATCTGTTTTTTTGCCCTGAAGGTCAATTTCAAGGCCATTTTTAAGAGGCAAATCGGGCTCTAACCCAATGGGAACGTGCGCGAGCAGCTATCAAAAGCGTAGCAATCAACATCGCCGCGCATGGCTGTCATGGATGGACGGGGTCATCTGTGGCTCAACCTGCGCACAGCCCAGTCGCCCAGGCTTTGCACCGCCTGCACAAACAAAATGAGCACCAGCACCACGGCCAGCATGACTTCAGGCAAAAAACGCTGGTAGCCGTAGCGGATGCCCAGGTCGCCCAACCCGCCGCCGCCAATGGCGCCGGCCATGGCCGAATAACCCGTAAGGCTCACGAAGGTGATGGTCAGGCCCGCGACGATGCCGGGAAGAGCCTCGGGCAGCAGCACCTTGAAGACGATCTGCCGTGTGGTCGCACCCATGGCCAGCGCGGCTTCGATCAGCCCGTGGTCGACTTCGCGCAGCGAGGTTTCCACCAGCCGCGCAATGAACGGCGCGGCCGCGATGGTGAGCGGCACCACCGCCGCCGCCGTGCCGATGGAAGACCCGGTGATGAAGCGCGTCAGCGGAATGATGGCCACCAGCAAAATGATGAACGGCGTGGAACGCACCGCATTGACAAGGCCGCCGACGACGCGGTTCACGCCAGCGTTTTGCAGCACACCGCCCTCGTCTGTCAGGCGCAAAAACACCCCGAGTGGAATACCGATGAGCGCACCGACCGCGCCCGAAATGCCCACCATGACGATGGTTTCCCATAGCGAGCTGACAAAGAGCTCGAGCAGGGCTTGTGAGAAATTACTGAACACGGCTTAAACCCTCCCGCCCACGGCCAGCTCACCGCCGACCTGGTCTACATGCACACCGGCGCCGCGCAAATGCGCCACCGCTGCGTTGAGCTGTTCGCGTGCGCCGCGCGCAAACACTGCCAGCGAACCGAAGGGCTTGCCCTGGATTTCATCGACCTGCCCGTGCACGATGGACAAGTCAATGCCAAAGCGGCGGATCACGTCTGACAGCAAGGGCCGATCCGACTCATCCCCCGCAAAGGCCAGTCTGAGCAGCTGCCCTTCTTCCGGGTGCTCGGCACTCATCAGGGTGCGTATGCGCGCCAGCACGCTGTCGGGCAAATCCTGCGGCACGATCTCGGCGATCAGGCTGCGTGTGGTTTCGTGTTGCGGACGCGTGAAGACATCGATCACCGGGCCGCTTTCAACAATGCGGCCGGCGTCGATCACCGCCACGCGATCGGCCACCTGCTTGATCACCTGCATCTGGTGCGTGATCAACACGATGGTGAGGCCGAATTCCTTGTTGATCTGGCGCAGCAGGCCGAGGATGGAGCGCGTGGTTTCCGGGTCCAGCGCCGAAGTAGCTTCATCCGACAGCAACACCTTGGGCCGGTTGGCCAGCGCGCGCGCAATGCCCACACGCTGCTTTTGCCCGCCGCTGATCTGTGCCGGGTAGCGATCCGCCAGGACGCTCAGGCCGACGAGGTCCAGCAAGGGCTCAACACGCGCCTTGATGTCCGCTGCCGATAGACCCGCAATCTCCAGCGGCAAGGCCACGTTGCCGTACACGGTGCGCGACGACAGCAGGTTGAAGTGCTGAAAGATGATGCCGATATCGCGCCGGGCTACGCGCAGTGCTTCGCCGTTCAGCGAAGTCAGTTCCCGGCCGCCCACCAAAACCTGGCCAGCCGTCGGCCGGTTCAGCAGGTTGACCACGCGCACCAGCGAGCTTTTGCCCGCACCGCTGCGGCCGATGATGCCGTAGACCTCGCCCGGGTTGATGTGAAGGTCGACGCCCCGCAGCGCTTCGACCGGGCCCGTGGAGCCCTTGTAGGTTTGAAAAATGCCTTTGAGCTCGATCATGAAAATTCGCTAAACCTTGTCACCCCTCACGGTTCTTGTGAAAACGTGTGAGGCTCTTTTTTGAACAGGACGCGAATTTAGCCTAGCTTCTCCCAAACTCAAAAGAATATTAAATAGACTAGTTAGATGATTAATCAGCTATAGAACCCGATTTACAGCCTTTTACGCATTTTTCAGCCAAAACTTGATCATTTATACCCGGATGATATAAACTCCTAATTTGACCCGGACAAAATTAACCGTAATGACTTTATGACCTCTACTTTGATCGCCACGCCCCGCACCCTGACCGCCTTCGCCGGGTTCCAGCGCATTGCCTCCGGGCCGCGCCGTGAGCTGCTCGCGCAGTTGCGCGCCACGCCCCAGCAGGCCGACATACTGCTTCGCATATTCAACGATGCCAACGGGGAACGCCTGGACCTTGACCTGCGGCCCGACGCCGTGGATGCGCCCGACGACACGCCGCCCGACCTTCCCGCCGCCGAACCCGAAGCACCGGTGACGCGTTCTGTCGGGCGCCCCAGGCTGGGGGTGGTTGCGCGTGAAGTCACCTTGCTGCCGCGGCACTGGGAATGGCTCAGCCGCCAATCAGGCGGTGCTTCGGTTGCGCTGCGCAAGCTGGTGGAAGAAGCGAGCAGGGCCAACGAGGCACGCGACGTGGTACGGGCCTCCCGCGAAGCCGCTTACCGCTTCATGGCGGAAATCGCGGGCGACCTGCCCGGCTTCGAAGAAGCCACCCGCGCCCTGTTTGCCGGCGACCGGCTGCGTTTTGACACCCTGGTCGAGCCCTGGCCTGAAGATGTGCGAACCTACCTGGCGGCACTGGCCGCAGCCAGCTGGAGCGCCGCATGAAGCCGCCGGATCTTTCCGCCCTCGATCACCGGCTTGAAACCGAAATGCATGAGGGCGACGTGCGTGCAGCGGGCGAAATCGCGGCGCCACCGATTTCCGTGGCAGATCCGGTCCCGCCCCTGGCAACACAGCCCGCGGCGGCGAAACCCGCTTCGCACACCCGGCCCGCATTGAACGACGGTGTGCCGATGTGGAAGACCTTTGCCGCCTTCCTCGGCCCCATGCTGCTCAGCAACATCCTGCAGTCGCTGTCGGGCACGCTGAACAACGTGTATGTCGGCCAGATGATCGGCGTCGGCGCACTGGCGGCGGTGTCCAGTTTCTTCCCCATCCTGTTTTTCTTCATTGCCTTCACCATCGGCCTGGGCGCTGGCGCCTCCGTGCTGATTGGCCAGGCCTGGGGAGCGCGCGACACCGGAAAGGTCAAGGCAATTGCGAGAACCACCCTCAGCGTCGGCCTGATTTTTGGCCTGCTCGTCGCGCTGTTCGGCGGCATCTTTACCGGGCCCTTGCTCAGGGCGCTGGGCACACCGGCCGACATCCTGCCCGACGCCACGCTCTATGCCCGCATCATGATGATTGCGGGGCCAGGCCTCTTCGTCTACCTGCTGGCCACCGCCATGCTGCGCGGCGTGGGCGATACGGTCAACCCGCTCTACACGCTGGGCATTTCGACCCTGGTGGGCCTCGCCGTCACACCGGCGCTGATCCGCGGCTGGTTCGGCCTGCCGCAGCTCGGTGTGGCCAGCGGTGCGGTGGCTTCGGTGCTGTCAATGGTGACGGCCACGGCCTGGCTGGCCTTCAGGCTACGCCGCATCCACAGCCCGCTGGCACCTGATGCGGAATTTGTACGCCACATGCGCATCAACGGCAGCATCCTCAAGACCGTGCTCAAGATCGGCGTACCCACCGGCGTGCAGATGATCGTCATCGCGCTGGCTGAAGTCGCCCTGCTCTCGCTGGTCAACAGCTATGGATCCAACGCCACGGCGGCCTACGGCGCCGTCAACCAGGTGGTGGCGTATGTACAGTTCCCGGCGATTTCGATTGCCATCACCGCTTCCATCCTGGGTGCGCAGGCGATCGGCGCGGGCCGCACCGACAAACTGGGCACCATCGTGCGCACCGGTTTGCTGATGAACCTGGCGCTGACCGGCTCACTCGTGCTGCTGGGCTATTTGTTCTCGCGCCACCTGATGGGCTTTTTCATCACCAGCGAACCGGTGATTGAGGTGGCGCAGACGCTGCTGCACATCATGCTGTGGAGCAGCGTCATCTTCGGCATGGCCTCGGTTCTCTCGGGCATCATGCGCGCCAGCGGGTCGGTGCTGGTGCCCACCGGCATCGCCATCTTCTGCATCGCGCTGGTGGAGGTGCCCGTCGCCTGGCTCATGAGCCACCGCATCGGCATCAACGGCATCTGGGTGGCCTATCCGGTCACCTTCATCGCCATGCTGGGTCTGCAGACGGCTTACTACCGGCTGGTCTGGAAGAAGAAGTCGATCAGGCGCCTGGTCTGAGTCCGTCATTTCCTGATTGATCCACACCATGGCACACACGCACCGCAACGCCACCGTCGACATCGCCAGGGGCATCGGAATCATCCTGGTGGTGCTCGGGCACAACAGCCTGGTACTGGAAAACAAGGGCGAGCTTTTCCGGGTGATTTACGCGTTTCACCTGCCGCTGTTCTTTTTCCTCTCCGGCCTGTTCCTGAAAGATTCCGATTCCCTGCGCAAGTTTGCGCTGTCGCGGGCCGACGCGCTTCTCAAGCCCTACTTTGTCGTGCTGGCGCTGGTCGGCATCCTGATGGCGCTTGATTCCGACATGGTTCCCACCGCCGACACAAGCGCCTCTGAGTATTTTTTCGGCGTGTTGTATGCCACCGCACCCACCATTGCGTGGGCACCGCTCTGGTTTTTGCCGCACCTCTTTGTGGCGTCGGTGGTGGCCATGGCCATCCTGCGCGCCACCAGGGCCGTTGAACACCGCGCACGCTGGGTTTTTCTGGCCGCCTCGATGCTGCTGGCCGCGGGCATCCGCTGGATTGGGAGCTTCTGGCAAATCGACACGGCCAGCCTGCATTTCATGGGCCTCGCCCGCTTGCCAGGGCTGCCCTGGAGCCTCGATTTGACCCTCATCAGCTCAGCCTGCCTGCTGTTCGGGTTTCTGCTGCGCGAACAGGTCATGGCCGTGAAATTCAACGCCATCAGGCTGCTTGCCGCGGCCATTGCCTTTGCGGCGCTGCACTACCACTTCAACGAGACCATGGACCTGAACCTGCGCATCTACGGCGAGCCGCTCATTGCGACACTGCAGGCCGCGCTGGGCATTTATATGGTGCTTTGCATCTCTGCACTGCTGGCGCGGTATCCGCGGCTGCAGCGCCCATTGACCTACATCGGCTCCGGCAGCCTGCTCATCCTGGTGTTTCATCCCGTCGCGCAGGGGCGGGCCTTCCTGCTGCTTTCCCGCTTCAGCCACAACGACTACCTCGTTGGAGCGGCAAGCCTGGCTGCGGGTGTCGCATTGCCGCTGCTCCTGCTGGAAATTGCGAAACGCCAGCAATACCTGGCGGCCCTGCTCTTGCCCCGAAAATTCAGTCCGGCAGTCGCGCAAAATACCCGTACCTCGAAACAATTGCCATGAACCACGAGCTCTCGCGCCTGGCGGCCAGCATCCATCTTGATGAACCGGGTCAGGAAGCCCTCCGGCTGGCCTTTGGCCTGGCGTGCGCCGGCCGCGTACAGCATTTGCTGGAAGACCCCAGGGCCGTTGATTGCCTGGCACAGCTTCAGGCTTTCGTCGACGGCAAACTGGAAAGGTCCGCCCTGGCGCAGGCGGCGCAGGAAGTCGCCGCGGTGGCCAACAGCCACAGGGGATCCAATTCCATTGACGGTGCGGCCCACGCAGCCGTCTCTGCCACCTACGCCGTGGCCAATGCGCTGGCTGGCCGGGCCCTGGATGCGGCCGGCTACGCGGCTTATGCCGCCGTCTATGGCTACGGCGGCTACGCGGTCAACGACCCGTCGGCTTTCGAGGGAGAGTTCGCGTGGCAGGTCGAAAAACTCCGGGAACTGGCCCCGACCTTCCCGGTGCGCTGAGGCGGCCGGCATGGCGGCACCAAGTCCGGCGCCCGCACAAGGCCTGCGCGTGTGCCGCATGCGCGGTATAAACGTCAGGTCGTCTCTATTCCCTTCGCGTCCATGACCACGCTTTTCATCTCCGCTTTCCTGCTCGGGCTATTGTTCAACGCCGCCCCCGGTGCCGTTTTTGCCGAAACGGTGCGCCAAGGCGTGCGCGGTGGTTTCCGGCCTGCCCTGGCGGTACAAATCGGCTCACTGGCCGGCGACGCGCTGTGGGCCCTGCTCGGGCTGGTCGGCATCGGGCTGCTGCTTCAACTGGAGTGGATTCGCTGGCCCGTCGGCATCGCCGGGGCGCTGTATCTCTTCTGGCTTGCGCGCGACTCATGGCTTTGTGCCAGCCAGGAATTCACTTTAACGGACCCGGCAACGGCCGAACCCCAAAAGGCCATGCGCGCGGGGGTTCTCCTGTCCATCACCAACCCGCAAAACATTGCCTACTGGGCCGCGCTCGGCAGCGCCTTGGGCGGCGTTGGAATCCATGAACCAACGGCTGCCGACTACGGCATCTTTTTTGTGGGCTTCATGGTGTCGTCGGTGGTATGGGCATTCTTCTGCGCGGCAGTGGTTGACCGGATCTTTCGCCGGGCCGGCACGCGGTGGGCCAAGGTGACCTACAAGCTTTGCGCCGCCGCTTTTCTGGCGCTGGCCATTGGCTCGGTGCGCGACCTCATGGTCCAGTCGCCGCCTCTTCCCCATCAAGACAAATCCGTCGTGACCGGTAAACCCTGAACAGGAACTGCCATGCAACTCATAGGAATGCTCGACTCGCCCTACGTTCGCCGCGTAGCCATTTCCCTGCAACTCCTCGGCCTGCGCTTTGAACACCAATCGGTCTCGGTCTTCAGCACCTTTGAGAAATTCCGGCAGATCAACCCGGTTGTCAAAGCGCCCTCACTTGTGTGTGACGACGGCACGGTGCTCATGGACTCCACCCTGATCATCGACTACGCCGAGGCGCTGGCCGTGCAGCAGGCGCCGCCCAGAAGCCTGATGCCGGCGGCCATTGCCGAACGCCAGCAGGCACTGCGCGTGATTGGCCTGGCCATGGCCGCCTGTGAAAAAAGCGTGCAGATCATCTATGAGCGCAACCTGCGCCCCGCTGAAAAGCTGCACCAGCCCTGGGTGTCTCGTGTGACGGGCCAGTTGCTGGCGGCCTATGGTGAACTGGAATCAGAACTTCGGCGCAAACCGCTGGCGGCGACCAGCGGCACCATGGGCCAGGACGGCGTGACCACGGGCATCACATGGCACTTCACGCAGGCCATGATTCCAGAGGTAGTGAACGCGGCTGACTACCCAGCCCTGTGTGAGTTCTCTGCCCGGGCTGAACAGTTGCCTGAATTCCTGGCTGCGCCGCACAGCGACAAGACCTACAAAAACCCATAAAACCCAGCAACATGCAAACCACCAAAGTCCAGGCACTGCTGTTCGATCTAGGCGGCGTGTTGATCGATGTTGATTTCAACCGCGTGCTTGAGCACTGGCAGCCAATCTCCCGGCTATCGCTCGAAGAGCTGAAAGCCACCTTCAGCGCCGATCTGCCCTACCAGCAGCATGAGCGCGGCGAAATCACGGCGGCGCATTACTTCGCCCATCTGGCCGAGGCCTTGCAGCTTCAAGACAATCCGGCACACATCACCGCAGGCTGGAACGCCATTTTCGGCGACGAGATCACCGAGACGCTCGACCTGGTGCAGGAAGCGCGTAACCATCTCCCGTGCTATGTTTTTTCCAACACCAACGCCACACATCAGGCGGTATGGACCGCGCTTTACCCCCGCCTGGCGCAGTCATTCGAGCGAATTTTTGTGTCGTCCGAGATCGGTTACCGCAAGCCTGAGCGCCGCTCTTTTGAATACGTCGCTGACGCGATGGGCGTTCCGCTCAACGCCATCCTGTTCTTTGACGACCACCCCGACAACGTCGAAGGCGCCAGGGCCGCCGGGCTTCAGGCGGTTCAGGTGCGGGGGCCGGCGGATGTCAGGGTTGCGCTTGAGGGGATAGGTTGCGTGAGGTAAGGTAACGTCTGCCACGGGCCGGCTCTTTGCGCCCTCACAGCAGTAGACTCGCCAGCCATCGGCAGCTACGATGGCTGCATGGCCACCGAATCCGATCCCAACCCTGGCGCCACTCCGGAACTTTCCGAAGAAAAGGTCAATGAGGCCAGGAACGCCTGGTGCCGGGCCTATGTGCATGTATGGGCTGACCTCTCAAAAGGCGTTTACGACAAGGACGCGATTGAAAAAGCAGCCGACGAGCATTGGCAGCGCAGCCCGAAATCAAGCCCGGTGATGGTGGCCTCGACGGAGTTCACCAAGACCACCAAGGCGGCGCCCCCGCCCGCTGCTATTCCGAGCAATTAAAGTCGTAAACATACCGATCTGCATGCGGCTTGGTGAACGCGAAGCAAAGACACCAGCAACCGGTTAGGACTGGTCACGCTGCGGCTGACGGAAATTGGCAGACAGAGAGTATTTTTTTACGGCCTCACGTGAAGATGACCGGACCACAACAACTTGCGGCGAAGCCGCCTTCTGATGTTGTGGGTACGTGTCGATTGTCATGTTAGTCAGTTGGCGATCACGATTGCTCATAAAGCCAGATGCTAAGTGAGACATTCAGTTCGCCAAGTGACGCGAGTACATCAGGCGCGATACAAAGCGACAACGAGCCTTGCTCTGCCCGGCAGTCCAGATAAGGCGAGTAACCCTCACGCCGCAGGCTGCTTAGCGCCGCAGACCTCGGCTGAAGGAGTCCAATCCACTTGGCCAACTGCTGCTCCACCGTGAGATCTTCGCCAGCCTCTGGTAGATCCAGTTTCCACAGACCAACCGGCGACGCGGATCCCGCTCTAACGCCCGTCGTTGTGCACTCACCAAGCCTCACAGCTTCCGATGGATCCAACCCGAGCCGATTTGTCACGACGTCGGGATCAACGTTCTCGCGACAAAAAACCAACTGAGTAATGTTGCTCGAAGGACCAGGTGCGCGCATTTTTTTCTGCTGCCTAACGTAAAAATGACCGGACCATCACCCTTTGCGGCGGAGCCGCCTCCTGCTGTTGTGGGTCCGCGTCGATTGACATGTTATGCAGGGCATTCACAGGCTGCACATCATGGACACAACGATCGAGTGATCAAACTTACTACCAGCAGTGTCGTCAAATGGACTCTCCGATATATCAATCAACACCCGCGTGAGCTTGGGATTGAACCGCTTCATGTACTCGCGAACGCGCTCTGCCCGCGTTCCAATGAGTTGATAATCTCGCCGAGGAAGCGACATAGGGGCAACCGAGTATTCGATGCGTACCCAAGACTTTGCGGCCCAGTCCGGCCCGCACTTCGCCACCATTTCCTCGGCTGCATGGTCGAGCGCCGACCTTTGTTCGTTTGAGATCGAAACAGTCGATTTTTCGAACACCAGTCGCGCTCCCGCAGTTCCCGCAGGGGGCGGTGTGCTGTTCGCCCAAGCATGCGACAGCAGAAATGAGCTCGAGAGGACGATCGCGGAAATGAGCACGACGTCGCGCACTGTATAACGTAATTTATACCGCATATGGGTGCAATATAAGGTGGCAAATCCACCCACAAAACCAGCTTCCATTGCCCGCTCCATATGACCTTCCTGCTCCATTAAATATACCTGTCGCAGCGCTCATTAGAACTCTTGTTTACGACTTTAGCTACGCGAAATAGCTGCACCCTAGCCCACCTGCAGCTCGTGCTCATAACACCACATCCAGCTTTCCCCCGGCTCAAACGACTGGATCACCGCGTGCCCCGTCGCTGCATGGTGTTTACTGGCATGCTGGTTTTTTGAATCGTCGCAACAGCCGATATGACCGCAGTGCACGCACAGCCGTAAATGCATCCAGGTGTCGCCCATCTTCAGGCATTCTTCGCAGCCCCTTGCATTGGGTGAGTGAATCTCGGCAGGAACATGGGTGCAAGGTTTGATACGCATACAAAACTCCAGTCAGGCAGCAACAGCCGTACGTTCCATCGCCGCCAGGTGCTGGTGGATCATGGCCACCACCGCGGCGCCCTCGCCTATTGCACCGCCCACGCGCTTGACAGAGCCGCTGCGCACATCGCCAATGGCAAAAAGGCCCGGAATGTTTGTTTCCAGCGGAGCGGGTTTGTAGTCGGAATGCTTGCAGGTGACGGCCTCCCCCGTACGGACAAAACCGTGTGCATCAATGGCTGCGCCGCAGCTGGTCAGCCAGCTGGTTTCCGGGTCGGCGCCGACAAACAGGAACACGTTGCGCACATCCGCCGCGTGTTCGGTGCCGCTCTTGCGGTTGCGCCAGGTCACACCGGAAAGGCCTGTTCCGCCATTGCCGTCGCCATCATCATCGCCGTGCAGCTTCACCACCTCGGTGTGCGGCAGCAGCTCGATGTTGGGTGCGGCTTCAATGCGGTCTATGAGGTAGCGCGACATGCTGGCGGCCAGGCTGGGGCCGCGCACCAGCATGTTGACCTTGGCCGCATGCTGCGACAAAAACACGGCCGCCTGGCCCGCCGAATTGCCGCCGCCCACCAGCACCACGTCGGTCTGGCTGCACATTTTGGCTTCCAGCGCAGAGGCCCAATACCAGACGCCGCGGCCTTCAAATTCTTCAAGGCGCGGGACTTCGGGGCGGCGGTAGCGGGCGCCGCTGGCCACCACCACGGTCTTGGCGCGCAGCTTGCGGCCGTCAGTCAGCTTCACCTGCAGCTCGCCCTTGATGGCCTTGTGGGCGCAGTCCAGCGACTGGGCCTGCGCGGGGATCAGCATTTCCACACCAAACTTTTGCGCTTGCACGTATGCGCGGCCGGCCAGCGCCTGGCCGGATATGCCGGTAGGGAAACCCAGGTAGTTCTCAATGCGCGCACTGGCGCCGGCCTGCCCGCCGTAAGCACGGCAGTCCAGCACCAGCACATGCAGGCCTTCCGATGCGGCGTACACCGCCGTGGCGAGCCCGGCGGGCCCGGCGCCCACCACGATCACGTCAAACAGCTCGTCGTGTTCTTCCGTGTCGACCATGCCGATGCAGCGCGCCAGCTGGTTTTCGTCGGGGTTCACCAGCACCGAGCCATCCGGGCACACCGCCAGCACGTCACCGGCGGCCACGCCGTATTGCTCCATCAACGCGGCGGCGCCCGCGTCCTGGGCGATGTCCACCACATGGTTGGGCTCGCCGTTGCGGTTCAAAAAGCTTTGCAGACGCACCACACCGGCCGAGTTGGGCTGGCCGATCAGCACCGGGCCGCTGGCGCCGGCCTCGATCAATGCCACGCGCCGCAAAATCAGCGCGCGCACCAGCCGCTCGCCCAGGTCGGCTTCGGCAATGATGAGCGCGCGCAACTGGCCTGGCGGCACCAGCAGGGCTTCGACATCTTCTTCGGCATGGCCGTCGACCAGCGCGTTCTGGCCCGACAGCTGGCCGACCTCAGCCAGAAACTGGCCCGGCCCCTGGTTGACGATGGGCACGACATGGCCGAGGCCGTCGCGCTGGGTGATGGTGACCGACCCCTTGAGCATCACAAACATGCCGGGACCGGGCTCACCGGCGGCAAACAGCCTCTCTCCCTTCTTGAACTGCAACACCTTGCCGAAGCGCTGGATGCGTGCAATTTCAGCGGCGCTGAGCACCGGAAACATCTGGTGGTGCCGGCTGGTGTCAGCGGCCAGCGGGGATTGGGCTGGGGTGTGGGTTGCGTTGTCGGCCATCAAAATACTCCGTTAAGCCTGTTGCCAGCGGCTTGTGCGCGCGGGTTTTGGCATCAGTCAGACGATGCCATTAAACGACGAATTGGATGTCGAATCCTCCTGCAGCAGTCGGGATTTCGGCGCAAGAGAACAAATCCGGCCATCTTGGGCTAGCAGGCCTGTACGCTCATGGCTGCACCCCTCGCTTATCAACGAACACCATGCCCCTTCCCCCAGACTCCGGCCTTCCGCCCGATGAGCCGCCTGACAGGCGGCTGCGCTGGGGCCGCTGGTTATGGCTGGCCGCATGGAGCGGCCTGGTCACGGTGGCGTACGGGGTTTACAGCGGCGCCCTGCAGATTCCCACGCACATCAACCCGTGGGCACCGCTGGAAGTAACGGCACCGCCCAACATGCTGACCTTTTACAAACTGTCACGCGCCCGCAACGACCCGGCGCGCTGCCTGGCCGCGCTGGCAAGCAGCGGCATGCAGTACGACGAATTGCCCGACCGCAGCACAGGCGACGGCTGCGGGTTCAGCAATGCGGTGCGGCTGCGCACGGCGCCCGTACGCATAGGCACGGCCCTGCCGCTCAGTTGCCCCATGGCGCTGTCGTTCTTCATGTGGGAAAGAAATGCGCTGCAGCCGGCGGCGCAGCTGCATTTTGGCCAGCGCGTGGCGGGCATTGACCACCTGGGCAGTTATGCCTGCCGCAACATCAACAGCGGCGAAGGCGCGCCGCCCAATGCACCGGCCCGTTCCCGCAGCCGCCATGCCACTGCCAATGCGCTGGACATTTCCGCCTTCACACTGGCCAGCGGCAAGCGCGTCACGGTGCTGAAACACTGGCCCGACGAAGACGACACCACACCGCCCGGCCCCGAGGCGCTGCTGCTGCGCGACGCCCACAAAGGGGCCTGCAAGTACTTCAAGGGCGTGCTGGGCCCTGACTACAACACCGCGCACAAGGACCATTTCCACCTGGAGACCGGCGGCTACAGCATGTGCAAGTGAGTCAGCTCAAGGAATTCTCAAGAAAAAAAGTCCTGAAGCCCAATAGACGATTGCGCGAGCAGCTATGCTTTTAATAGCATCCGGCCGCATGGAAGCCAGAGGTCACCAGCCGTGCAGGCGGCTCCAGGTTGCCAGTTCACCGTTTTCAGCCAGCGCGTGATATTCCGGATACTGCGCGCCGGTAGCGCAGGCGTGGTTGGGCAAGATGCGCAGCTGTGTGCCGATGGGAAAGCGCGCGGCAATGTCGGTGTCGGGTGCGCCCTCGCGCGACAGGATGCCGTGCTCCTGGTTGGCGCCGCTGAGGACATAGCCCGGCAATACCGTGCCATCCGTACGGCACACCTGGCCGTAGCCGAAGTCATGCTGCTGCTTTTGCGTGCCGCGGTCTCGGCTCATGGCCATCCAGCCAGCGTCCACAATTGCCCAGCCTTTTTCGGGCTGGTGGCCTATCACGGTGGTCAGCACGCTGAGGGCGATGTCGTCTGCCCCGCACACGCCGATGTTGTGCATCACCAGGTCAAAAAACACATACACACCGGCGCGCACTTCCGTGACGCCCTTGAGCTGCGCGGCTGACAGCGCCGTCGGTGTGGAGCCCACGCTGACAACAGCGCACGGAAAGCCCGCGGCGCGCACACGTTCGGCAGCTTCCACACAGGCGGCGCGCTCCTGCTCGGCCATCGCCACCAGCGTTTCGGGGGTGTTGAGGTCATAGCTCGAACCGGCATGCGTCATCACGCCGCCCAGCTGCATACCGCCTTCGTGCAACGTGCGGGCAACGTCCAGCAAGGCGGCCTCGCCGGGTTTGATGCCGGAGCGATGGCCGTCGCTGTCGATTTCTATCCAGACTTCAAACTTTTCACCGTGCTCATGGCCGAATGCGGCAATGGCGGCCGCCGACGCCACACTGTCGGTGATGATTTTCAAATCGCAGCCCTGGCGCCGCAGGGCCAGCGCCTGCGGCAGCTTGGTAGCGACCATGCCCACTGCGTAGAGGATGTCGGTGAAGCCGTCGGCGTGGAATTGCGCGGCCTCCTTGAGTGTGGAGACGGTAATGCCCTGCGCACCCGCGGCCACCTGCGCACGCGCCACTGGTGTGCATTTGCTGGTTTTGACGTGCGGCCGGAAACGCACGCCGAGCACATTCATGCGCTGCTGCATGCGCGCGATGTTGCGCTGCATGCGCGGCAGGTCAATCAGCGCGGCGGGCGTGTCGAGGGTGGCCAGGGGATTGGGCTGGTTGGCAGTCAAGGGAGTCTCCAAAACGGTAAGGGCATCAAACAATTCACCAGGGCCAGGCAATGCTTTGACCCTTGCCGGCAAGGCGCGCGCGCTGCTCCAGCAGGCGGGCGACCGTGAGGTCCTGCAGGGCGATGCCGGTCATGTCGAACAAGGTGATGTCGCCGGCGCCGCGCACAAAGGAAGCCTTGCCCGACAGCACATCGCCGATTTCAGTGCAGGCGGTTTCGGGCGCCCATTGCAGCTCGCCGATGCTGCGCGACTGGGCGGCATCGTCCACAAACACGCGCGCCCTGGCGAGCAAGCCTTCAGGCAGCTCGCGTTTGCCTTTGGTGTCGCTGCCCACCGCATTGATGTGGGTGCCGGGCTGAAGAGCAGCCAGCTCGAACAGCGGGCCCTTGCCGGTGGTGGCCGTGATCACCACATCGCTTTGGGCCACGGCGGCATTCACGTCTGCCGCATGCGAGATGGCGCACTGGCCGGCAAACATCGCTTCAAACGCGGGCTTCGGGCCACCACTGGCCGTGGCGTAAAACACCTGGCGCAACCCGGTCAGCTGGCGAAGGGCAAAGCGCAGTTGCGCCTGCGCCTGCACGCCGGTGCCGAAGACACACGCCGTGCGGCTGTCCTGCCGCGCCAGTTGCAGGCCCAGGCCGCCAGCGGCACCGGTGCGCTCGGTGGTAACGGCGTTGCCGTCAATCAGGCAGGTCGGCCGGCCGGTGGCGGGGTCAAGCAGCATGATGGTGGCCTGGTGGGCATCGGCGCCCCGCGCGAGGTTGCCGGGCCAGAAACCGGCCGCCTTGAAGCCCAGCAGCGACTGCGCGCCCACGTCACCCGACTTGATGCCGAACACGCCACCGGTGGCCAGCCTTTCACGCACCAGGGAGAACACGCGGCCCTCCCCCTGGCTGTGGAGCACAAAGGCTTCGCGCGTGGCCGCAAGGACATCGGCGGGCAGCAGCAGGGACTCGACCGCATGTTTGTCCAGCAGCAGGAGTTGGGCATCAGCCGGCCTGCTTGCCTTTGACGGCAGGGAACTGGCAGGATGGGGCATGGGTGGCTGCGCGAGGTGTGTCGTCATCTGGAAATATTATCTATTGTCAGACAATTTGTCAAATCAACGATTCACCTCCCCATCAGTTATTGCAGGAGACCCCATGCCCGCCAACCCGCACGCCCCTTGTGACGAAGGCATCATCCGCGCCCAGGGTGGCGACTGCGGCAAAACGGCGCACCCCAAGCTGGCGCTGGCGGCCACGGTGCTGGGCTCTTCCATGGCGTTTATCGACGGCTCGGTCGTCAACATCGCCCTGCCCGCCATCCAGCGTGACCTGGCTGGTGACTCGGCCAGCGGGCTGGCCGCCATGCAGTGGGTCATCAACGCCTACCTGCTGGCGCTGGGCTCGCTGGTGCTGGTGGGCGGCTCGCTGGGCGACAGGTTTGGCCGTCGCAAGATTTTCATTCTTGGCATCGCCATTTTCACGGCCGCCTCGGTGGCCTGCGGCCTGGCGCCCGGCCCGCTCGCGTTGATTGCGGTACGCGCCGTGCAGGGTGTAGGCGCGGCGCTGCTGGTGCCGGCCAGCCTGGCCATCATCGGGAATGTGTTTGAGGGCGAAGCGCGCGGCAAGGCGATTGGCACCTGGGCCGCGTGGGCGGCCATCACCGGCGCGGCAGGGCCGGTGCTGGGCGGCTGGCTGGTCGATGCCGTGTCGTGGCGGTCCATCTTCTTTTTGAACGTGCCCATGGCAGTGGCCACCGTGTGGCTGGCGCTGTATGCCGTGCCTGACAGCCGCGACCCCGAGGCGCCGCAGCAGCTCGACTGGCTGGGCGTGCTGCTGGTGGCCGGCGGCCTGGGCGCGCTGACGTACGGCCTCACGCTGGCGCCCGAGCGCGGCTGGCAGGCCATCAGCGTGCTGGGCCCGTTTGCAGCGGGCGTAGCCCTGTTGGTGGCGTTTGTCTACGCGCAGGCGCGCACGCGTGCGCCCATGATGCCGCTGGGCCTTTTCAAGTCGCGCGACTTTGTGGGCACCAATTTGCTGACGCTGCTCTTGTACTTTGCGCTCAGTGGTGCGCTGTTCTTTTTGCCTTTTGTGCTGATTGGTGCCTTTAAATACTCCGCCACGGCTGCAGGCGCCACGCTGCTGCCGCTATCGCTGCTGCTGGGTTTCCTGTCGCCCGCTACCGCCAAATTCACAGAACGCTTCGGCGCGCGGCGCATGCTGATGGCCGGGCCAGCGGTGGCCGCTGCGGGCTTTGCACTGCTGGCCTTGCCCGGCGTGGGCTGGTCTTACTGGGCCGGTTTCTTTCCGGCCATGGTGGTGCTGGGCCTGGGCATGACGATTGCCGTGGCTCCGCTCACCACCACGGTGATGAACGCCGTGCCTTCTACCCACGCGGGCATTGCCTCCGGCATCAACAACGCCGTGGCGCGCGTGGCCGGCCTGCTGGCTGTGGCGGTGCTGGGCGTGGTGTTTGCCGCCAGCCTGGGCGGGCCGCTGCAGGCGGCTTCACCCGAGGTGCTGGTGGCCGCGTTTCGCTGGGTGGTGCTGGGCTGCGTGCTGTGCGCGCTGGGGGCATCGGCCTGTGCGCTGCTGTTTCTGGCGCCTGCGCAGCAATCAAGGCCAAGTTCTTAAGCAAATAGTGGCTGCAGCCCAATAAGAACGTGCGCGAGCAGCTATATTTTTCATAGCAGCCTCGTGGGGCAGGTAGATGCACAAGGCAATGCAGCCACCACCCACCCGCCAAATACAGCCTTGAAGAAGGCCCGAGGCTTAAACTTGGGGCTTCAGACGGCAGCGCACCGCCTCACCGCACGCACCCTGCGCGCGGCCCTCCCCTTCTTCTCTCCTTCACACTTTCCCCATGCCCTTTAGCTCACTCGGTTTTACGCCCTCGCTTTTGCCGCTGCTGCTGCGCGCCCTGGAGGAAAAAGGCTACACCGCGCCCACCCCCATCCAGTCCGCCGCCATTCCGGCCATTCTTGAAGGGCGCGACGTGCTCGGCTCGGCCCAGACGGGTTCGGGCAAGACGGCGGCTTTTTCGCTGCCGCTGCTGCAGCAGCTAGCCAACTCACAAACCTCAGCTACCGGTCAGCATCGGCCCGTGCGCGCCCTCATCCTCGTGCCCACACGCGAGCTGGCCGCGCAGGTCGGTGAGGCCATCGTCAGCTTTGCCAAATACCTGCCCAAACGGATCAAAGTGGCCATCGTGTTTGGTGGCGTGTCGATCAACCCACAGATGATGAATTTGCGCGGCGGCGCCGACATCGTCGTCGCAACACCCGGCCGCCTGCTCGATCTGATTGACCACAATGCCTTGACGCTGGGCAACACCGGCACCCTGGTGCTCGACGAAGCCGACCGGCTGCTGGACCTGGGCTTTGGCGAAGAGCTGAACCGCATCCTCGCCCTGCTGCCGGCCAAACGCCAGACATTGTTTTTTTCAGCCACCTTCCCGCCCGCAATTGAAGCGCTGGCGGCCAGCCTGCTGCACAACCCGCAGCGCATCGAGGTAGAGGCTGTGGTGCAAGCCGTGCCCGACATCACCCAACGCGCGATTGAAGTCGACGCCCCCCGCCGCACCCAGCTGCTGCGCCACCTGGTGCAGACCGAAAAATGGGAACGCGTGCTGGTCTTCGTCGCCACCAAACACGCCGCCGAGATCGTGGCCGACAAACTGCGAAAAGTAGACATAGAAGCCGAACCCTTCCACGGCGAACTCAGCCAGGGCAAACGCACCCAGGTGCTGCAGGACTTCAAGATCAAGGCCGTGCAGGTGGTGGTGGCCACAGATGTCGCCGCACGCGGCATCGACATTGCGCAGATGCCCGTGGTGGTGAACTACGACTTGCCGCGCTCAGTGACGGACTACACCCACCGCATAGGCCGTACCGGCCGCGCCGGCGAATCGGGTATTGCCGTGAGTTTTGTGAGCGCGGCGACCGAGGCTCACTTTAAGCTGATCGAAAAGCGCCTGGGCATTAAGGTGGCGCGTGAGCAGGTCGTGGGGTTTGAGCCGGTGGAGGTGGCGGCGGTGAATCCGGCAGACCCTGCGGGGACCGGCGGGGTCAAGGGGAAGCGGCCTAGCAAGAAGGATAAGTTGCGGGCTGCGGCGGCCGAAAAATAACATTCAGAGTGCCTCTTTTTGAAAGAGGACACATTTGAATCTTTCACTTCCGAACTTGTAGCCAAAATAGCTCATGAACCAACATATCGGCCTTGTATGACGCTGGTAGTAGCGCGACGAAGTGAGGGTCGCATCTACATGGTCGGCGACACGAAATTCACGCCGGACATCGCAGACGGTCGGGTTGGGCAAAAAAATTTCATCGGCGGACTGAAAATTGTTTTGCTTCATCCTGGTGTCACCATCGCATTCGCCCACGACATCGGGAGTGCCAAGAAGGCAATTGAGGGTATCCACACGCGCGGAGTTGACCTTTTTAACAAAACCGCCGTCCTTAACTACCTCCTGGATCACCACCGGCGCTCACTGCAACGGGACGACGATACGATGGTAGAGTTCATCGCCGCATTTGAACTGGACACCCGGGACTCGGAGCTTTTCACGGTCAAGCATGGAGAAATCATGTGCGTGGATGCCGGGTACGTTGGAAGCAACGTCGCATACAACAACTTTCTGCATCACGAGCATCAACTTGCCATCACGGTGCCAACGTTCCCACCCCTCGTTGTTGCGATGCAGGCACTTGATGCAGTGATCCGCAGCCCAGACTCAGCACTCCAAATCGTGGATGGATTCACGGTCGCACTGCGGCACAGCGAGAACGATGGTTTTATTTATGTTCAACGACTCACGATCGAAGGACGACCAACACCCGTCCAACCCGGTCCCATGGCGCCTGTGACTTTCGGTGGTGCGCCAGCAGGCGCGAACGAATGGGCCATCGGCTCGTCACCGGGAGATAGATTCGGTGTTCTCACAGCCTACTGCCACACAGGATCCTTCGGCGTCATTTACTGTCCAGCGCTTGATTTCACTCCCCGAATCGTTAGAAATTGCACCGCTATGGACCTCGCTGCTGAATCGTTGCTCGAGGTCAACCAGATCAAAACAATCCTCGATCGACATTGACGTTCACATTGACGATTGCCGTACGCTCAGATTAGGTCACTAGCGAATGTCTGCTTGAGATCGAAGCAAACGTCATCCTGCGTTACGCGACGGAAAGTACACTGAGTCTCCTTACTCAGGAGGGCGGACATGCGCAACGATGGGAGATCTCTGGAGAAACTAGTCGAATTCGTCGAACAATCCCTTGCTCAAGACGGATTTGATGTACAGGTGAACAAGAAATTGTTCGATGAACGCGGTGCACAACTTGCCGAGTTCGATGTTGTCGTCAAAGGGAAATTCGGCAGCACCAATATTTCCTGGCTAATCGAGTGCCGAAATCGACCTAGCGCAGGTGCAGCGCCAAGTGAGTGGGTGCAGCAACTGGCGGGTCGGCAGGCGCTCTTCAATTTCAATAAAATCACAGCTGTCTCGACCACAGGTTTCTCACCCGCTGCGATCGAGGCGGCTAAGAAACTCGACGTTGAACTACGCGAGGTTACCGCTACAACGGCCACCGATCTCCTCTCTTGGCTGCGCACCAGCGAGGTCGAACTTGTTCAGAACAACGTCAGGCTTGGTGACATTGCAATTGTCCTCGACAATAGCGAAATCAACCCCGAGATACGTACGGCAGTGGATGAAATATTCGCGACCTCGAAAGCGCGAAAAAACACAGTTCTCGTCAACTCCGTGACGGGAGAGCGCGGTAGCGTGATTAAGGCCTTTCGGGAAGCGCTTGAAGTGGCAGGTGCCTTCAATGCTCTGGAGCCGAATGGCCCATCGATACCCGTTGAAATGGAGGTTTCTTACGAGAGTCCTACTGACAAGCTATTGCTTCAGACTCCGGCCGGGAATATTCGAATCAAACGCATCAAGTATTCGGGGCACATTGAAGCGGCGCTCACTAGACACCCGATCGAGGGCCATTCAGAATATCGTGAAGTAGGAAAGCCTGATGCAATAGCACAGACAGCACACTCTCACGTTCCTCTTCCCACGGGAGAAATTGTGACCTTTGAATTTAAAAAATTGAATGAAAAGGACGAAATCCACGTGAACTGGAATGTCTCGGAGAGAAGTTGAGGCGGCAAACCTCACCCTCCTCAAGTCGATCACGAACACGCTTTCGATAGCACGGTGGTCTGGGATTTCAAGGGACGAATTGCGACGACTCTTAAAAGTGATGTCCGGGTCAATCTACCAAGTTAGCGAAGTCTTAAGCCTCTCGCCCCAACGCCTCACGCTCCCTCTTGGCCCGCAGAACACGAAATCGCCAACGCACAAGACCGATCGCGTAGCTGATGTAATACCCCGCAAGCAGCCCAAAGACAGCGAGCGTAAGCGGACTGCGGGCGAAGTCGCCCATTCCGTGCTGCACCGTCGGCTCTGCGGTGTAGATCTCGAACAGACGATAGGCGATACGCCCGACGAACAGCAGTGAAAGCGCAATGCCCAGATGGGCATTGGGCGTATAGAACAGGCCTTGGGGTGTGGGTTCAAAGCGCGTCTTGCTCAACCCGA
Organism: Polaromonas sp. P1_F1; assembly: GCF_056405795.1. Lineage (NCBI taxonomy): Bacteria > Pseudomonadati > Pseudomonadota > Betaproteobacteria > Burkholderiales > Comamonadaceae > Polaromonas > Polaromonas sp. P1_F1. Next base: position 87,061 of record NZ_JBFUBJ010000006.1, on the reverse strand, counting down.
AGACACCGAGCAACGCGCCGAGGCCCAGGCCACCGGCGAGCCACCAAAGCCGTTCGGGATGCTCACGGGCGGCGAAGCCAAGCAAAACAAGCAGGACGGGAAAGATGGCCAAAGTTACCCAAGGGCGGATCCTCGACAGGCGCTGACGCCCGACCATGCGGCGAAAGCGCGCGTAAACACGCCACGCGACCAACGGAAGAAGCACAAGCAGTGTGATGGTGGAAGAACTCGGCGCTTGCATGGTGTTGGCCTTCAGGTAGCGAACAATGGGCACAGACGACAGAAATTGCCTGACACGGTGCTCCCGGGACTATCGATGGAGAAACGATGCCTGCAGAAACCGCATTCCCGCCAGTATCTGCTGAACCCGCTCACCTGACAGCGTCCCGATGTGCGCACCCAAGCGTGTTTTGTACACGGAAGACACCTGCGACACAACCACCACGCTTTGCTTCTCGAGATTCCCCTCACCAGGCTCCAGCAGGACATTGCCGGGCTCCGCAGCGCGGTTCAGATTGGAGGTCAACACAGACAACAACGGTGCTGATGCGGGAGCGGTTGAACAGGTCGTCTTGCACAACGACATGGGGATGCGGGGAGCCCGGGATGGAGCCGCGTGAGGGGTCCGCTTCAATCCAGAACACATCGCCCTGCTTGATGGTGTCGGGGAAAGGGCCTTGTGGGGCTTCTGGGTCTCTGTCCATGAGTTGTCTATAGCAATAGGCAGCCCGGCGAAAGGGCTTTAGAAAACACCTGCCTGACCTTTGTCAAACGCGGCTCGCCACTCCCTGTAACCCGCCAGTTCGCTTTCTGTCACTGCTGCATGTCCGATGCGGGTTTGACCTGCTGCCGCTCCTGGCGAGCGATTTGGCGCATGTCCGAGCTGAACGGTCCATTTCCCGTTTACCGCTGCCGCTCGGGCCTCTTCGATCGTCTTGAATTCCGCCGCCCCATAAGAGCAACCGATAACAAGGAGGAAGTCATCTTCGGTGGCCGCAAAAGACTTTCCCTGTATGTTGATGGATTCACCCTTCTTCAATGCAACGCGATCAATCTTCAAAACCTTGTTTACTGAAAATTTTCCATCGCCCCGCTGGCTTGCCAGAAGATCACCTTCTTCAAAGGGAAAGGTCTTGTAGTCGGGTGGAAAGAAATTTCCGGCGTGAAGGTTCATGGAGAGCGACATCAGAATTAATGCTAAGAGTTTGTGCATGCACTATTGCCCTACGGGTTGACGTCCCTAGGGTTGAGCGCTTTTAGGCACATCGGGCTTGGGCACATCCTTCACCCGCACATAGTATTCACGAAGATGAAGACTCTCCGAGTTGTCTTCGCCGCCTGCATAAATCCACAGCATGTCTGGGCTTATGAAGTTATAGACAACGATGGCGTCCCTGCCAGTCACTGGCGCAACGGTTTTGACGGCAACCGAATCCGAAGCAACGCCCAGGACACGGTAGGGATGGGTTTCGCGAAAACCTGTCAGTGGCCTCTTTCGGCCCTCCTGCGTTTTCGTCTCCAGATCCGGCAGTTCGGAAGTCATGGCATCTGCCGTAAAGGTCAGGGTCATATGACCCATCAGCTGCGAAAGAAACAGGGCCGTCTTGCTGTCAAGCTTTGCGCGCTCGTTATTGAAGCGCATGCTGATTTCGGAGTCAGACCTCCACTGGCCGACAAGATTCGGGTCCGCATACGCTGACGCGGCAACTGCGGCCATCAGCAGGAGCACAAAGAGTCTGCGCATGCTTATTCGACGTCGGCGAAATCGTCGTCACCCTCATTGCGCGCACGGGGCACCTTGACACCGCCCTTGGCCACCACTTCCACATAGAACTGCGGCGCGCCGTCTTTCACGATCTCGTCAATCGACTTGATGAGGTCTGCCACCGGCACCTCCGAAGCAGCGGCATCACTCGCGCCAGACTTGCAGTCAAAGTCCCAGTAGTCCACGCCCTTGGGCAAGGCTTTGGCGCGTTCGCGTTTGAGGTATTTGCGAATGTCGTGTTTGGCGGCATCGAGCAGGCGGTCGCGGTTTTTGCCTTCGATATTGAGTTGGTAGGTTTTTTTCATGAGTACTTCTGGTCTAAGGAGCGGCGCATTGCGGCCACGGTGTACTACCGATTATCGGGCCGTGGCCGCGCAAGCCGAAAAGTCATGGGCAAAAGCGGCGTCACCAGCAACAATCTGCGCGGCACGGCGTTTGCATGGGTACCCATGTCAGCTTGTTCAACCCCACGTCCCTCACCTGGCAGGGGCACAAGGAGATTCCGATGATCTATGGTTTGACCTACCTCGGTGTGATCCACACCGCCATCAGCCTGGTGGCCGTTGCGGCTGCCGTGATCGCCTTCTTTCGCGACAAGGAAATCATTGCCGCGTCCACACTGGGCAAGGTCTATATCTGGACCACGGTGCTCACCTGCCTCACGGGCTTTGGCATCTTCCAGCATGGCGGTTTCGGCAAACCGCATGCGCTGGGCATCATCACCTTGCTGGTGCTGGGCATTGCCTGGGTGGCGGGCACCACCAAGGTGCTGGGCCGTGCCTCGCCGTATGTGGAGACGCTGGGCTATTCGATGACCTTTTTATTCCACATGATTCCGGCCATCACCGAGACTTCGACGCGCCTGCCATTGGGTGCGCCACTGCTGCCCAACGCCGATGCGCCCGAACTCAAGGCCGCCACGGGTGTGCTTTTGCTGCTGTACATCATTGGGGCGGCGCTGCAGGTGCGGCGCATACGCGCGCGCCATGCGGCGCTTGACGTCGCGGCTGTGCCGGGGTCTGCTGCTGCCAGTTAATGGGTAAGGGGCGACAAATTCAGCCGGGCCAGACGACCAGCAAATAGCGGCAGGCGCTGCGCCCCAGGGTTTTAAAGGCCACGGGGCGGTCAACGCCGAAGTCCAGGCAGTCGCCGGGCTCAAGCTTGAAAACTTCGTCGCCATATTCCACGCGCAAGCCGCCTTCGACCAGCCAGAGGCGCTGCCGATACGGCTGGCCGCTCCATCGCGGGTAAGCCACCCTGGCCGACCGCGGCAGCTCGACTTCCACCATCTCGACGCCCTGGTCGGGCCCGCGCTCTGCCACCTGGCGCCGCAGGTAGCCGGCTTCCGGGTCGCGCCACACCGCCTGCCCTGCCTTCTTCCGCAGCCTGCGGCCTGCCTCTTCTTCCTTGTCTTCGGTGAGCAGCTGCGCCAGCGGCACACCCAGGCCGGCTGCGAGCCGGCCGAGGATCATGGCGGTCGGGCTGCTTTCGACGCGCTCCACCCTGGAGATCATGGCTTTGCTGACGCCCGACACCTCGGCCAGTTGCGCCAGGCTCAGGCCCTGGGCCTGGCGCAATGCCAGCAGCCGCGACGCGATCAGGGCATCAATCGTCATGGGGTGTCCTTCAGAAAAAGCATTCGTCTATCATAAGGGACAAATAATCTCTTATAGTAGACAAATCATTCTCCCTTTCAAAAGGAATCCCCATGCACCTCGTCGAATGCACCGAAGAGCGCCATGCCGGCCAGATCCTGGCCATTTTTAACGAGGCGATCGTCAACTCGACGGCGCTGTACGACTACAAACCACGCGCACCCGAAAGCATGGTGACCTGGTTTGCCACCAAACGTGCCAACGGTTTTCCGGTAGTCGGGATGGAAGACGACAGCGGCAAGCTGCTGGGTTTTGCGAGCTACGGCACCTTCCGCGCATTTCCGGCGTACAAGTACACGGTCGAGCATTCGGTCTATGTGGAGAAAGACAGCCGCGGCCTGGGCCTGGGGCGCAAGCTGCTGGAGGCGATTGTGGCCAGGGCTGAAGTGCAAGGCATGCACGTTCTGGTCGGCGCGATTGACCTGGACAACGCTGTGAGCATTGCACTTCACAAGCGCCTGGGCTTTGAGCACAGCGGCACGATCAAACAGGCGGCTTTCAAGTTTGGCCGCTGGCTGGACCTGGCGTTTTTGCAGAAGACGCTGGCGACGCCGCTGCAACCGGTGGACGGTTAGGTCTGTTAGCTGGTCAACACTTTGTCGATGGCCTCATGCAAATGCTGCAGGCCAAACGACACATCACAAAACACGCCGTTGACATAAAACGCCGGCGTTGAGCGCACGCCCAGGTGGCGGCCGCTTTGCATGTGCTCCTGCACGCGCTGCAGGTAGACATGGTCGTTCATTTCGTTCTGGTAGCGGGCCATGTCCAGGCCGGCCTGGGCGGCATAGTCGAGCAGGTGCTTGTCCTTGAGGTGATGCTGGTTGGTAAACAGCAACTCGTACATGGGCCAGAACTTGTGTTGTGCGCCGGCGGCTTCCGCCGCTTCGGCGGCCAGTTCGGCATGGGGGTGCACTTCGCGCAACGGAAAGTGCCGGAAGACAAAACGCAGCTGGCGCCCGAAGTGCGGAAGCATCACCTTCAGGGCGCCGTAGGCCTGAAAGCAGGACGGGCATTCGAAGTCGCCGTATTCCACGACAGTGACCGGGGCCGACGCCGGGCCATGGATATGGTCGATGGCGTCGTCGGGTTCAAGAAACGGGTCGGGTTGGGACGAATCGGCCATGAGAATCACCTTTTAGCTGTGTGTTCAGACGTTAAAAACGTCTTCAGCACAGTATGCGCCCGGGTGTGCGCGGTGATCAAGGAGCCGTACGGCCCCATCGGCGTCGATGGGTAGCCGTGGATGGCCGTGAATAGCCAGGTAGAGGCCGGCGACGCCGGCCTCGTGGTTCAGCTTCAGGCCTGGTTGGCGGCGTTTTCGAGGGCTTCGTCGAGTGCCTTGCACGAGGGCGAGCACACGGCCTGGGACTTGCCCAGCACTTTACGGGTGCCCATCAGGGAGCGGGCGCGGTGCTTGCCGCACATGAAACACGACATCGTGGCAGCGCCAAATGACGTGGTGGCAGCAAACGGTGAGCCCGACACCTTGGACTTGTAGCGCAGGCCGTCAGCGAGTACGGCGGTTTTGGCGTCAGCTCTTGCCATGGTTGGGGTCTTCCTTCAGTTGGGGGTTGATGGGTTTCATGGCCTTTTCAATGGCCTCTTTGGCCTTCAGCTCGGCAGCGAGCGAGGCGTCCAGCGCAGACCGGCACAGGCCCGCATACTGGTAATTGACGTTTTCATACAGCTCGGCCGCAGCCGGGTGCGTGTCGAGCAGCGCGCCCAGCGCCATGCCGGGTTCCACATCGCCCAGTTCGTTGACCAGGTGCAGCACCACGGAGCGGTACTGCTCGGCACCCACCGGCACCGCGCTGTGCTCAAGCCGTTCCAGCAGCTCGGCCAGTACGTGGGTGACCGTGAGGTCGGTTTTGTGGGGATGGGGTTGGGTGGCGTTCATGCAGTGAATTTGGGGCTTCCTTCCCCTAAATCAAGCACTTTGCGGACCAGGTAACCGCCCTTCGGCGGTTGCTGGCCCCCTTTTGGGCTAGCCTGGATCAGCCCTGCGCGCTATATTTTTTATAGCTGCTCGCGCTTGTCTGCTGTGGGTTGGAGGCCTATTTTACCTCTAAACGGCAGGCCCGGAAGCTTTCCCCCGGCTTCCAGAGGCCATTTGGCGTGCCTGCAGGTGTTACCAAACGTCTTTTGAACGCCGTTTAATGGATGAAAAGTAGCTACAGACCAATGCTGGTAAGCGCAAGTAGCTCCTGATTTGATAGCACCCGAAATACCGCGCAGAGCGTCTACGGTACTTTTTACCCTCCATCGGGCAACCCTTTTGCCGCCAGATGGGCCACCAGCAACCTGGCCGCCGCCGACAAACCCGACTCATCCCGAAAGCAGATGGCAAAGCGCCGGCGGGCCCAGGGGTCGGCGAGCGGCATCACACGCAGCCCATAGGTGGCGGCATAAGGCTCGGCCACCTCGCGCGGCACCACGCTGATGGCCAGGTTGGCGCGGACCACACGCAAGGCGGCCTCGAAGTTGGACACGATGACGCGGTGAACCACGACCTTGCCCTTGAGCGCCGCAGCCCGCAGGAGCAGCACCTGCACAGCACTGTGCGCGGGAAGGCTGACATGCTCGAAATCCAGCGTCTGCTCAAAGTGCAGGGTTTTCTCGCCTGTCAGCGGGTGCGACGGGTGGGTCACGATGGCCAGGTGATCGGTGCGGTAGCTGCGCGACTGCAGGCCGCTCAGGTCGGCGGCGTCCCAGCAGATGCCGACCGAGGCCACGCCCTCCTTGATGCCGCGAATCACATCGGGGCTGACGCGCTCTTCCATGTCGACCTGGATGTCGTGGTGCGCCGGCTCCTGCAAAAAAGCCGCCACATCGTCGGCCAGGGACTCGGCCATGACAGAAGCCGTGGCCAGGATGCGCACCTGGCCGCGCACGCCCTGGGCATAAGCGGCCATGTCGCGCTCGATGCGCTCGGCGCTGGCCAGCATGGTGCGCGCGTGTTCCAACAGGCTTTCGCCGGCGGGCGTTGGTTCGACGCCGCGGCGCCGCCGCACCAGCAGCGGCGTGCCGACGGTGTCTTCGAGCTGGGCCAGCCGCTTGCTGATGGCCGAGCCGACGATGTTGGCCTGCTCGGCCGCGCGGGCAATGCTGCGTGCATCACATACCGCCGCGAACAGCCGCAGCGTGGTCATGTCGAGGTCTCTCATGGGCGACTCCTGGCGGTCAATGGCTAGATTTGATATTCCCATCAGGAACGTTAGCGCTTCCAGAATTGATCAACCAAACCTTTTGGGAAATTCTAAACTGCAGCCACGCCCTGAGAATGGACAGAATGACAACGGAGACCACAGTGAACCTGCCTTCAAGGCCTGCCCTCCCCCGGCAGGCAACGATTCGTGAAGTCGGCCTGCGTGACGGCCTGCAAAGCATTGCCGCCGTGATGCCGACCGCACACAAGCTGCAATGGATCCAGGCGGCCTACGACGCCGGCCAGCGCGAGATCGAGGTCGGCTCTTTTGTGCCAGCGCGCCTGCTGCCGCAGCTGGCCGACACCGCCGAACTGGTGGCCTTTTCCAAAACACTGCCTGGCCTGGTCACATCGGTGCTGGTGCCCAACCTCAAGGGTGCCGAACGCGCCATCGAATCCGGCGCCGACCTGATGCTGCTGCCGATTTCAGCCAGCCACGCCCACAGCCTGGCCAACCTGCGCAAGACGCCCGACGAGGTGGTCGAAGAAATCGCCCGCATCCGCGAACTGCGTGATGCGTCGGGCTCACCCATCGTGATCGAAGTCGGCATGAGCACGGCCTTTGGCTGCACGCTGCAGGGCCGGGTCGAGCCGTCCGAGGTGCTGCGGCTGCTGCGCGCCGTGCTGGACGCCGGCGCCGACCGCGTAGGCCTGGCAGACACCGTGGGTTATGCCGACCCGGAAATGGTTCGCCTGCTGTTTGAGCGGGCTTTTGAGGTGGCCGGTGAACGGCTCAACTGCGGCCACTTTCATGACACCCGCGGACTCGGCATGGCCAATGTGTATGCCGCGCTGCAGACCGGCGTAACGCGCTTTGACGCCTGCCTTGCCGGCATAGGCGGCTGCCCGCATGCGCCCGGCGCCAGCGGCAATGTGGCCACTGAAGACCTGGCCTATATGCTGGCCAGCATGGGCATTGAAACCGGCATTGACTTTGACAAGCTGATGGCGCTGCGCACCCGCGTGGCGGGCTGGCTTGAAGGCGAAACCCTGCACGGCACACTGTGGCGTGCGGGCCTGCCCAAAACCATGCGCCTATCTGCTGCCTCCGCTGCCGCTGCGGCCTGAACTATTTTTTCTTCCGGAACACTGCATGCAACCCATCCCCGAATCCACCACCCCACAGCCGCTGGCCGGCTTGCGCGTGGTGGAGTTCACCCACATGGTCATGGGCCCCACCTGCGGCATGGTGCTGGCCGACATGGGCGCCGAAGTCATCAAGGTCGAACCCATCGACGGCGACCGGACCCGCCGCCTGCTGGGCGCCGGCTCGGGCTTCTTCCCGCTCTTCAACCGCAACAAGAAAAGCATCGGCATTGACCTGCACGACCCGGTGGGCGCCGAAGTGGCGCGCAAGCTCTGCGCCAGCGCCGACGTGGTGGCCGAAAACTTCAAGCCCGGCACCATGGCCAAGTACGGCCTGGACTACGCCGCGCTCAGCGCCGTCAACCCGCGCATCATTTACATCAGCCACAAAGGCTTTTTGCCCGGCCCGTATGACCACCGTACAGCGCTTGACGAAGTGGTGCAGATGATGGGGGGCCTGGCCTACATGACGGGCCGGCCCGGCGACCCGCTGCGCGCCGGCACCAGCGTGAACGACATCATGGGCGGCCTCTTCGGCGCCATCGGCGCGCTGGGCGCGCTGATCCAGCGCGGTATTAGCGGCAAGGGCATGGAAGTACAGTCGGCGCTGTATGAAAACAATGTCTTCCTGATGGGCCAGCACATGCTGCAGTACGCCATGACGGGCAAACACCCGGCCCCCATGCCCGCGCGCGACAACCCCTGGGCGGTGTACGACGTGTTCACGGTACGGGACGGTGAACAAATCTTCCTGGCGGCCGTGAGCGACGCGCAGTGGCAAACCTTTTGCACCGTGCTGGGCTTTCCCGACCTCAAGGCCGACCCGGCGCTGGCCACCAACAACCAGCGCGTGGCGGTGCGCCCCGCCCTGCTCAAGGACCTTGCGGCGCGGCTGGCCCCGCGCAGCGCCGGCGAGCTTTCAGCCATGATGGAAAAAGCCGGCCTGCCGTTTGCCCCCATCCGCAGGCCCGAAGACCTGTTCGACGACGAGCACCTGCTGGCCACCGGCGGCCTGGCCGATGTGCGCCTGCCCGATGGCCCCAAGGCCGGCCAGATGGTAAAAACCACGCTGTTCCCCATCACCATGCAAGGGGAGCGGCTGGGGGTTCGCCTGCACCCGCCCACGCTGGGCGAGCACACCCGCGAGCTGCTGGCAGGCCTGGGCTACAGCGCGGGTGAAATGGATGACCTGCACCGGCAAGCGGCAGTCAGTTGAGGCAGTGAGTTGAACCTGCCGGCCGATTTGCGCGACTCACGACAACGAAGGAGACAAAATGACCCCCAAGATGAAGATGATCCGCAGTACCGATACCTCAGCCTTGAGCAACAAACCCGCAACCCGGCGCCAGGCCCTCTGGGGACTCGGCGCCCTTTTTGCCGGCGGCGCCTTCCTGGCATCGCCACGCAGATTGCTGGCCCAGACTACCGACAAGGTGGTGCGCTTCATCCTGCCGGTGGGCGCCGGCTCGGGCGTGGACACCATCGTGCGAGCGGCCAGTGTTGCGCTGGGCAAGGCGCTGGGCAACCCGGTGGTGATTGAAAACCAGCCCGGCGCAGGCGGCATTGTCGGCACGTCCGCGCTTGTGAAGGCTGCCCCCGACGGCATGACGCTGAGCGTGGTGTCCAACAACCACGTGATCTACCCCAGCGTGTACAAGTCGCTGCCGTTCGACCCGGTGGCGGACATCACGCCCATCACTGTCATCGGCACCACGCCGATGGTGCTGGTGGTGAACCCCGCCAAACTGCCAGCCATCAATGTGAAAGAACTGGTCGCCCTGCTCAAGGCTAAACCCGATGCCTACAACTATGCGTCGTCGGGCAACGGCACCATCCTGCACCTGGCCGCGCAGATGTTTCTGGACGAAGCACAGGTCAAGGCCAAACACATTCCCTACAAGGGCGTAGGCCCCATGGTTGCCGACATGATCGGCGGGCAGGTGGACATGGGCGTGCTGGCGCTCCCCGCGGTGCAGGCGCACCTGAAAAGCGGCGCCCTGCGCGCCATCGGTGTGGGCGGCAGCGCCCGTTCACCCGCGGCGCCCGACATCCCGACCATTGCGGAACAAGGCCTGCCCAACTACAACATGGAAGGCTGGTTCGCGGTGATAGGCCCCGCGAAGCTGCCGGCAGCCGACGTCAAGCGCATCCACGCCGCGGTGGCTGCCGCCTACGCCACGCCCGAGGTGAAGGAAGCCATGCTCAAGCAGGGCAACACCATCAACCCCGGCAGCCCGGAAGCCGCCGCGCAGTACTTTCGCAGTGAATTGGTGAAGTACGCGCAGCTGGTGAAAAAGGCGGGCGTCGAACTGCAGTAAGGCCTGCGCGCAGGCGCGCCTTCGCACCTCTTTTTGCAACGCCAACGTGGCAGAGCAACCTTATGGTTGCTATCTTTTTAGTAGCTGCTTGCGCACGTCACTGTTAAGTAAACCGACGGCGAGACCCCGAAAACCGTTGTAATCAGGCGTTCTTTTCAGCTTGCCTGGAGCCGAGGGTAGCCAACGGGGCTGGGTTCTCCGTCTTGTAGGCAACCAGAAACTCGTCGGATGCCACCTGATCGGCCAGGGCCCTCAAGTTCGCAGCCGAGGCAGAACCCAGAACGACCTCCACTTGGTCGTTGACTGCTGCCCAGTGCACTATGCCTTCTGAAAGCCGGGTCTTGCCAAGCGAAGTGAGAACGCTGTGCTTGGTCCGGCGGTCCTGGGCGTCCTGACGCAACTCAACAATTCCGTCACGCACCAGAGGCCTTAGCGCATGGGTAAGCGCAGAAAGTTGAATGGCAAGCAGGGTCGCCAGGTTCTGTAGCGCCGGTCCTTGTTGATCGGCGCCCGTGAGCCTGTGTATTCCTGCGATAAGCGCGAGCTGCGTGGCTTTGAGGCCCAACGGTGCCAGCGCTTCGTCATAAAGCTGCTCAAGTCTGCGAGTCGCAAGGCGCAGTGGTGTGATCGTGCAAGCCCGTCCGCCCAGGATGTCCTGCTCATCTGCGGCGGGCATATCCAGGCTGCTTTTCGCATCGACAAGGTTTGTGGTAATTCCCATACTATCAAAATGGTTGAGTACTGCACCATCGATTGATTTCATGCAATCAATCATACATTTGAGCCCTCAACTTATTTAGTTGAGCCCTCAATTTTATTGGAAAAACAGCAATGACAAACAACAGTTCCAGGAAAGTCGCTCTTGTCACAGGGGCTTCCTCCGGCATCGGAGCCGTCTATGCGGACCGCTTCGCCGCACGTGGATACGATCTTATCCTTGTCGCCCGGCGCGCTGACCGCCTGGAAGCGCTCTGCGCATCGGTCTCAAAGGCGCACGGTATCAAAGCTGAGCCGATCTCGGCCGACCTGACAAAAGACGAGGATGTGGCGCGGATCGAAACGATTCTGGCCACCGATGGGGATGTGCACGTTCTGGTGAACAACGCCGGTATTGCGCGCCTGGCACCGGCTGCCCAGATGGCGGCAAATGACGTGCTGTCCCAGATTGCCCTCAACATCACAGCACTGACGCGCCTGACGCAAGCTGCGGTGCCAGCCTTCGTGGCGAGGAAGCAGGGCCTGATCATCAATATCGCATCCGCCCTGGCCGTTCACTCGCTGCCAATCAGCGCCATCTACAGCGGCACCAAGGCCTTCGTACTGCAATACAGCCGCAGTCTGCAGCAAGAACTCGCCGAAACCGGGGTGAAGGTTCAGCTGGTACTGCCCGCATCGACGGCCACCGAGATCTGGGATCTGTCAGGCGTTCCGCTGGCAGCCCTCAACAAGGAGGCCTTGATGACGACCGAAAACATGGTCGATGCAGCGCTCGCGGGCCTGGACCAGGGCGAAACGATCACCTGGCCGTCAGTCGCTGATGCGAGTCTGTGGGAAAAGTACGATGCGGCCCGCACCGAACTGTTCGCGGGCACCCAGGTTGGAACGCCGGCCCCTCGTTACAAGATTCGCTGAGTCCAGCGAACTGAACGTTACTGCTTTTCCTTTTCTCTCTTCTCTCTCTCTTCTTTCTCCGTTCTCTCCCCTTCTCTATTTCCCCAAGGACAGCCCATGCTTTTCGATGCATTCCCCCTGCGCGCGATCTCACTCAAAAACCGTGCCGTGATGTCACCGCTTACGCGCAGTCGCGCAGTCGACAACAACACGCCCAACAGCCTGATGGCCACCTACTACGCCCAACGCGCGAGCGCCGGCCTCATCATCACGGAAGGAACCTCGCCGTCGCCCAACGGCCTGGGTTACGCCCGCATCCCGGGCCTCTTCAATGACGCCCAGGTGCAAGGCTGGAAGCTGGTGACCGACGCCGTCCATGCCAAAGGCGGCAAGATCGTCGTGCAGCTGATGCATACCGGCCGCGTGACCCACCAGGCCAACCTGCCGGCCGGCGCCGAAGTGCTTGGGCCTTCACCCGAGACCTGCCCCGGCGAGATGTGGACCGATACGCAAGGCAGCCAGCCGCACTCACCGCCGCGCGCCATGACCGAGGCCGACATCCAGGCCGTGATCGGCGAATACACCACCGCCGCGCGTCTTGCCATCCAGGCCGGCTTTGACGGCATCGAGCTGCACGCGGCCAACGGTTACTTGCTTGAGCAATTCCTGAACGCCAACGTCAATCGCCGCACCGATGGCTACGGCGGCACGGCCGAAGGGCGCAACCGGCTGGTACTGGAGGTCGCCCGTGCTGCCGTAAAAGAGATCGGCGCTGAGCGAGTCGGCATCCGCCTGTCGCCCCACGGCGTGGTCAATAGCACCGGCGCGTTCGAAGGCGTGGACGAACAGTACCTGGCGCTGGTGAAGCAACTCTCTGCGCTCGCCCTCATGTACGTTCACGTCCTGGACCATTCGGCCATGGGCGCCCCTCCCGTCCCGGCGAAGTTGAAGACAGATTTGAGGGCTGCGTTCAACGGCCCCTTCATTCTCGCCGGCGGACAGGACAAAGCCAGCGCACAACAGGCGCTGAGCGAAGGCCGCGCGGACCTGATTGCCATAGGCAGGCCTTTCATCGCCAACCCTGACCTGGTCGAGCGCTTGCGCCAGGACGCGCCCTTGAACGCTCCTGCCCCGGACACGTTCTACACACCCGGCGCCAAGGGCTACACGGACTATCCGACGCTGGCAGGGTGAGCATCAAACGTCCCAGATGGGTACCCAACCGGGACACGCTGGGGCCTCGAATCTACAGCTTGGCGATGGACACTTCGGTCGACTTGACCAGTGCCACCACCTCACTGCCGACGGCCAGCTCGAGCTGGTCGACCGACCGCGTGGTGATGACGGAGGTGACGATGCCCCAGGGCGTTTCGACGTCGAGTTCAGACACCACGTCACCGCGGATGATTTCTTTCACGCGGCCGCGGAACTGGTTGCGGACGTTGATGGCTTGGATGGACATAAAGGTTCTCCTGGAACTTGGGTAAAAACGTTGAACTGAAAATCGATGAATTCAGTGGCCTGAATTCAGCACCGGCGGGCGGCTCAGCTCAGACGCTACATCGCACCCGCGAAAAATGCACAGGCTCAAAGCCCGTGGTGGCCGGCATCCGGAAGCTTTCCGCCAACAGCGTCAGCACCGCATCGTCCAGACGCACGGTGATCTCGGGCCCCACTTCATAGCGCTTGTCGGCCGACTTCGGCACCTGCGAATCGGTGGCATATACGCCCGGCAGGATGTGGCGGGCCGCCAGCGCCTGCAGCACCGGGCGCAGGGCGTAGTCCAGCGCCAGCATGTGGTGGGGGCTACCGCCGGTGGCCAGTGGCAGCACGGTTTTTTCCTTCAGCGCCGTTTGCGGCAGCAAATCAAGCAGCACCTTGAGCAGGCCGCTGTAAGCCGCCTTGTAGACCGGCGTGGCCACCACGATCGCACGCGCGCGGGCAATCTGGTCAATGGCTTTCACGATCGCCGGATGCCCCCACTCAGCCAGCAGCAAGGCCTGGGCCGGCAGCTCGCGGATGTTCAACCGGTCGACCACCACGCCGCCCCGCAGGGCCAGCCTGTCGCTGACGGAGTCAAGCAGCGCCGCCGAGCGGGACTGTTCGGAAGGACTGCCGGCAATCAGCAATACGGATTGTTGCGAGGACATTATTTGTGGAGCTCTCTGAGTTGCATTGATTACCAAGCGGCGTGTGCCAGCTCTCCCATTCCAGTGCCGGCGCGGAACCGGCTCAGCCGGGCCGCAGCGGGCGCCCCCTTGGGGGGAGGCGGCCAGAGGCCGCTTCGGGGGGGCCTATTTCCTGGTATAGATCTGGTCGAACGAGCCGCCGTCGGCGAAATGCTCTTTATCAGCCTTGGCCCAGCCGCCGAAGGCCTGGTCGATGGTGAACAGGTTCAGCTTGGGAAACTGCTTGGCGTACTTGGCAATGGCTCTTTGCGAAACGGCCGGGCGGTAGAAGTTCTTGCCGGCAATGTCCTGGCCTTCTTCAGAGTAGAGGTACTTCAGGTATTCCTCGGCCACAGCACGGGTGCCCTTCTTGTCGACGTTCTTGTCGACCACGGCAACGGCGGGCTCGGCCAGGATGCTCAGGGAAGGCGCGACCACGTCAAACTTGGCGCCGAATTCTTTTTCGAGCAAATACGCTTCGTTTTCCCAGGCGATCAGCACGTCGCCCTGGGCACGCTGGGCGAAGGTGATGGTGGAGCCGCGGGCGCCGGTGTCCAGCACCGAAACGTTGCCATAGAGCTTGGCGACAAACTCCTTGGCCTTGGCGTCGCTGCCGTATTTGCGCTTGGCGAATTCCCAGGCGGCCAGGTAGTTCCAGCGGGCGCCGCCCGAGGTTTTAGGGTTGGGCGTGATCACGTTGATGCCGGGCTTGATCAGGTCATCCCAGTCCTTGATGCCTTTGGGATTGCCCTGGCGCACGGCCAGCACGATGGTGGAGGTGTAGGGCGACGAGTTGTGCGGCAGCTTCTTTTGCCAGTCGGCCGACAACCAGCCGCCGTTTTTGACCAACGCGTCGGTGTCGCCGGCCAGGGCCAGCGTGGCCACGTCGGCGTCCAGGCCGTCAATGATGGAGCGGGCCTGCTTGCCGGAGCCGCCGTGCGACTGCTTGATCGTCACATCCTGGCCGGTCTTGGCTTTCCAGTATTTGCTGAAGGCCGCGTTGTATTCGACATAAAGCTCACGGGTTGGGTCATACGAGACGTTGAGCAGCGTGACGGGCGCTTGCTGGGCCTGGGCGGTCAGCAGTGACCCTGCCAGCGTCAAACCCAAACCGGCCGCCACGGCAGTGCGGGCGGAAACATTGATAAAGTTGCGGCGTGAAGTCATGGTTGCTCTCTTTTCCAAAAAATTGCGTGTAAATGCGAACAAAATGGATTCTGGAAGCAGACCTTAGAAACTGGAACGAATAAAAAATCAGTTCTTTATTCCACAAACATCCTTAGACATCTCAGCTACAACTTAGCCCTACGAAAGAACTACCCCATGGCACGCCTCGTCAAATGCATCAAACTCGGCAAAGAAGCCGAAGGCCTGGACTTCCCGCCCTACCCCGGCCCGCTAGGAAAGCGCCTTTGGGAAGAAGTCAGCAAGGAAGCCTGGGCGGAGTGGATGAAGCAGCAAACCATGCTGGTCAATGAAAACCGCCTGAACCTGGCCGACGCCCGCGCCCGCCAGTACCTGGCACGGCAGATGGAAAAACATTTCTTCGGCGACGGCGCCGACGCAGTGCAAGGCTACGTCCCACCCACGACACCCACGCCCTGACCTGACCGCATGCCCGAGCGCATTGAGTGGCTGGACGACGGCACCGCCGGCGGCAGCCCCTACAGCCCGCGCTTTGGCGACCGCTACCGTAGCGAGCTGGGCGGGCTGGATCAGGCTAAAGAAGTCTTCCTCAAGGGCTGCGGCCTGCCTGGGGCCTGGGCCGGTCAGCCGCAATGGACTGTTCTTGAAACCGGCTTCGGCCTGGGCCTGAATTTCCTGGTGACCTGGGCCGCCTGGAAGGCCGACCCGAAGCGCCCTGGCCTGCTGCATTTCGTCTCGACTGAAGCCTTTCCGGCGAGCGCCGAAGATGTGCTGCGCAGCGCCAGGACCCATCCTGAATTGCTGCCTTTCGCCGAACAGTTGCAGCGCCAGCTATGGGGGCTGCTGCCGGGCTTTCACCGGCTGGTGTTTGAAGGCGGCCAGGTCTTGCTGACGCTGTGCATCGGTGACGCCAAGGCCATGCTGCGCGAGCAGTTGTTTGAAGCCGATTCGGTCTACCTGGACGGTTTCAGCCCGCAGCGCAATCCGGACATCTGGGACATCCATACTTTCAAGGCGGTAGCGCGCTGCTGCCGGCGCGGCACGCGTGTTGCCACCTGGACGATTGCGCGCAGCGTGCGCGATGCGCTGGCGCAATGCGGATTTGTGGTGGGCAAGGTGCCGGGCATACCGCCCAAACGCGACAACCTGCAGGGCGAGTTCAACCCGGCGTGGGAACCTAAAAAAGCGCAGCCCTCGCCCGCTCGCCGGCTGCCCGGGCGCTGCGTGGTGATTGGCGCCGGCCTGGCCGGCGCGGCTGTGGCGGCCAGCCTGGCGCGTCGCGGCTGGCAGGTCGTGGTGCTGGACGCGGCCGAAGAGCCCGCCACCGGGGCGTCCGGCCTGCCCGCCGGCTTGCTGGCGCCGCATGTCTCGCCCGACGACAACCCGCTCTCGCGCCTGTCGCGCCATGGCATTCGTGCCACGCTACAGCAAGCTGAGGCCTTGCTGCAGGCCGGTGACTGGGGCCGCACCGGCGTGCTGGAGCACGCGGTGGAGCACCCGCGCAAACGGCCCGAGGCGTGGCAAACAGACTGGGTCGACGCCGCTAGCGACTGGACAGGGCCAGCCGACGCCGACAAGCTCAGGCAATGCGGCCTGCCGCCGGATACGCCCGCGCTGTGGCATGCGCGGGCCGGCTGGATCCGGCCGGCCGCCCTGGTCGACGCCTGGCTGGCGGGGCCGGGTGTGCTGTCGCACGGCCGATCAATAGTGAACCGCCTGAACCAGGCCTCGGGCCAATGGCAGGTTTTGGATGCGCAGGGCCGGGAGTTGGCTCGCGCCGAACTCGTGGTGCTAGCTGCCGGTTATGCCAGCCTGGAACTGGCAGCCGGCGCCGGTACGAACAAGGCTGGCGAACTGGCATTGCAGGCCATCCGGGGCCAGGTGAGCTGGGGCTTGCACGAGTCCGGCACAGCCGATGCGCTGCCACCCTTTCCCGTGAACGGCCATGGCAGCCTGGTGCCTGCCGTGCCCCTGCCAGGCAAGGCCGGCGGCCTGGCCTGGGTCATGGGCTCCAGCTTTGAACGCGACAACACCCAGGCCGAAACACGGCCCGAGGACGACCAGCACAATTTCAGCCGGCTGCAAACCCTACTGCCGCAAACCGCCCGTGCACTGGCCGCGCAGTTTGAGCCAGGGAAGGTTCAGTCCTGGGCCGGCGTGCGCTGCGCTACACCCACCCGTTTACCCGCTTTGGGCCCGTTGGAAGGAAGCCCCGGCCTGTGGGTGTGCAGCGGCATGGGCTCGCGCGGGCTGACGTTTGCCGCGCTTTGCGGGGAATTGCTGGCGGCGAAACTGCACGCCGAGCCTTTGCCGATTGAGCAGCGGCTGGCTGAAGCGCTGATGCCGCAGCATGCGGCGCCCGCACCGATCGTCAATACCTGAGATTCTCATGCCAAACAAGGCTGAAACCCATAAGGGAAAAGCGCAAGCAGCTATCAAATAGATAGCATTCAAGGCGTAATAAGCACCTTCACTCCACGCTGCGCAGCAGGCGTTTGAGCTTTCCGGGGTGCAGCGGTTTGCGCAGGCTGCCGCGCGCGCCGCCGAACCATCCGCGCACGGTGTCCAGCGGGGAGAGACGGTTGCCGGTCAGGATCAGATAGGCGATGGCAGGGCGCGAGGCCTCCACCCGCTTGACCATTTCCCAGGGCTCGATGTCAGGGAGCTCCATGTCGAGAATCACCAGCTTGTAAAGATGCGTGTCAATCAGCTTGAGCGCTTCGGTGCCGGTGGTCGCCTCGTCTATCTTCACGAAACCGGCCATGGCCAGCCTGGCACGCAGGTAAAGACGCGCGTCGCGGTCAGCATCCACCACCAGCACCTGGGGGCGCTCCGGCAGGGGTTCCGGGGTTTCCAGCGGCGCCGGCGCGGTAGGCGCCTGCGAATCAAAGTCGAGATCGAGATCCAGCGCGGAAGATTCGGGCTGAAGGTCGAGGCCAAGGGCTTTCTCCGGTGCATTGCCCGGGCGCAGAGCCTGCGCGGCCTGCCGCTGTTCAGCGGCCAGCAATTCGTCCATGCCGTCAATCACCGCGGTCCACTGCAGCGGGCGTGGAATCACCAGGCGCGCCCTGGCCGGCGGGTTGTCGCCGATCCAGATCAGGGTGAAGTCGTCATTCGCGGGGTTGGCCAGCTCCAGCGCAGCTTCCCAGCTGTCGCCGTCAATCAGCGCCATCAAGGCTTCTTCGGGCGCGTCGGGCGTCCAGGGGGTGTAAGCGATAGATCGTGTTTCGGAAATGCGAAACACCGCGTTCAGGGCGTGACGCTCAACGTCATCAAACCCGAACACTTTTACAAAAACCCGCTTGACAGCCTCACCACCCGTATTCGTCATTGCGCCCGATTATGGGGGGATCGCCGGGGAGGCTTCAAGGAATTCAGCACCTGCGTTGTCAAAACGTCACTTCATGGCCGCGGCAGGCCGGCGGGCCTTGACATACGCATCGCTTGGCAAATAGGCCTTGCCGTCGGCGTAGCGCCATTGCACCATGGTGCCCTTGTGGCCGCGCAGGTCCAGCCTGCCCACATAGGCGCCCATGGTGGACTGGTGGTCGATGGCGCGGAACTCGGCGGGGCCGAAAGGCGTGGAGAACTTCAGTCCGCGCAGCGCCACCACCAGCTTTTCGTTGTCGGTGGAGTTGGCCCTGCGGATGGCGGCAAAAATCGCCTGCATGGTGGCGTAACCCACCGCCGAACCGACCTTGGGATATTCATTGAAGCGGCGGTAATAGTTGGCGGCGAAGCTGGCGTGTTCCCGGGAGTCGATCTGGTCCCAGGGGTAGCCGGTGACGATCCAGCCTTTCGGCGTGTCGTCTTTCAGCGTCTCCAGGTACTCGGGCTCCCCCGAAAGCATGGACACCACTGGTATGCGGGGAAAAATGCCACGCTGGTTGCCCTCGCGAACCAGCCGGGTCAGGTCGGCCCCGAAAGTCGCGTTGAAAATCGCCTCAGGTTTTGCCTGCATGGCCGTCTGCAGCGTCGGGCCGGCTTCTATCTTGCCCAGCGCCGGCCACTGGTAACTCACAAACTCGACGTCCGGTCGCCTGGCTTTCAGCAGCTCCTTGAACACAGTGACCGCGCTCTGGCCGTATTCGTAATTGGGGGCAATCGTGGCCCAGCGTTTGGCCGGCAACCTGGATGCCTCTTCGACCAGCATGGCTGCCTGCATATAAGTACTGGGCCGCAGGCGGAAGGTGTAGCGGTTGCCCTGTTCCCAGACGATGGCGTCGGCCAGCGATTCGCTGGCGATGAACACCCGCCGGCTGGCCTGGGCATGGCCGGCCAGCGCCAGCCCGACGCTGGAGTAAAACCCGCCCGCCAGCACATCCACCCTTTCTTTTGAGGTCAGCTCGACGGCCTGTCGCAGGGCTTCCTCGGGTTTGCCGGCGTCATCGCGCGAGATGACTTCGATCTTGCGGCCCAGCAGGCCGCCGGCCACATTGATTTCCTCGACCGCAAGCTGCCAGCCTTGCCGGTAAGGCTGGGCGAACTGGGGAATGGCGGAGTAGCTGTTGATTTCGCCGATCTTGATGGGAGGTTTCGGGCTGCCCTGGGCGAGCGTCACCGCCGTGGCGCAGGCCAGAAACAAACCACCCATCAGGACGGACTTCATCAATTTCACGGGTTTTCTCCAAAAATGGGCAATTCGGTTAATTTGGCAAGCCCAAAACAGGGCGGCTCATCCGAAAGAGCAGGGACTGTACCAGCGCTTTGTGACGGGTCGGTTGGTGAATGGTCAGCCTCAACGCAAGCCTTATGCCGCTGGCACGAAAAAACCGCCCGAAACCCGCATATTTATTGGCGAATAAGCTTATCTGCATAACGGCAGAACAAATGTGTAGTTTGTTTTTATAAGTCGGGCACTTACATTTTCCCGCTATGCATGAATTTGCCTTTGTATTTGCTGGTTTTGCCGTCGGCCTGGTTGTGGGTTTGACAGGGGTGGGCGGCGGCTCGCTGATGACGCCGCTGCTGATCTTCTTTTTCGGCATCAAACCGCACCTTGCCATCGGCACCGACCTGCTGTTTGCGGCCTTTACCAAGATGGGCGGGACCGTCAGCCTGGCCCGCGCCCGGGTGGTGGACTGGAAAATCGTCGGGCAAACAGCAGCCGGCAGCATTCCGGCGGCCCTGGCCACCCTTTATATGTTGCAGCGCATGGGCCCGGCCAACCCGGCTACGCAAGCCATCATGACCACCACCCTCGGCCTGGCGTTACTGCTGACGGCTGGCGCCACGGCCTACAAGGTGCTGCGCGGCAAGGCCGCCCCTACCACCATCGCGCCCGAACTCATAGGCCAGGCCACGCGTGCGCGCCACTGGTCGCTGCCGCTGCTGTTTGGCGCGGTCATCGGCACGCTGGTCACTTTGACGTCAGTCGGCGCGGGTGCCATCGGCGTGATCGTGCTGATGCTGCTCTACCCCACCCTGCCGCTGCCGCGCATCGTGGCGGCCGACATTGCCCACGCCGTGCCCCTGACGCTGGTGGCGGGCCTGGGTCATGCCTCCATCGGTTCGGTCGACTGGCCGCTGCTCATCAAGCTGCTCGCCGGCTCGCTGCCCGGCATCTGGCTGGGTTCGCACCTGGTGCACAAAACGCCTGACCGCGTGATCCGTTCGCTTTTGTCCGTGCTGCTGGCCTATGCCGGCGTGAAGCTGATTTCGATCTGACCCTCTCCTTATAAAAATCCCACGACGTTTGGATCCCGACAGCCATGTACCAATACACAGAATTTGACCGCGAGTTTGTCAAGGCCCGCGCCAACCAGTACCGTGACCAGCTGACCCGCTGGCAGGCAGGCCAGTTGCCTGAAGACGAATTTCGCCCGCTGCGCCTGCAAAACGGCTGGTATGTACAGCGCTATGCGCCCATGCTGCGCGTGGCCGTGCCTTATGGCGAGCTGTCGAGCGCGCAGATGCGCGTGCTGGCCAAAATCGCCCGCGAATACGACCAGCCCAACGCCGCGCTGTTCAATGAAGCCCAAGCCAAGCAGGACAAGCTCGGCCCCGTCAATCTGAAAAACGGCCTGTCGGTCAGCTCCAAGCTGACCACCGGCTACGCCCACTTCACGACGCGCCAGAACGTGCAATACAACTGGATTCCGCTCGACAAGTCGGCCGAGGTGATGGACCTGCTGGCCAGCGTCGCCATGCACGGCATCCAGACCAGCGGTAATTGCATCCGCAACATCACCAGCGACGAACGCGCCGGCATCGCCGTTGACGAGATCGCCGACCCGCGTCCCTTCGGCGAAATCCTGCGCCAGTGGAGCACGCTGCACCCCGAGTTCGCCTTCCTGCCGCGCAAGTTCAAGATCGCGATCAGCGGCGCCCGCGAAGACCGCGCCGCCACGGCCTGGCACGATGTCGGCCTCCATTTGATCCGCAATGCCGAAGGCGAACTGGGCTTCAAG
This sequence comes from Polaromonas sp. P1_F1, assembly GCF_056405795.1. Taxonomy (NCBI): domain Bacteria; kingdom Pseudomonadati; phylum Pseudomonadota; class Betaproteobacteria; order Burkholderiales; family Comamonadaceae; genus Polaromonas; species Polaromonas sp. P1_F1. Next base: position 65,694 of record NZ_JBFUBJ010000006.1, on the reverse strand, counting down.
GTGCTGGTGGGTGGCGGTATGGGCCGCACGCCGGTGATCGGCACCGTGATCCGCGAGTTCCTGCCCTGGAACCAGATCATGAATTACCTGGAAGCCGTGGTACGTGTGTACAACCGCTATGGCCGCCGCGACAACATCTACAAGGCCCGTATCAAGATTCTGGTGAAGGCCGAAGGCCAGCGCTACATCGACGACGTCGAGGCCGAATACAAGCAGATTCTGGAACACGACGGCGCGCCGCACACCATCACGCAGGAAGAACTCGACCGGGTGACAGCCTGCTTTGTGCCGCCCGCGCTCAATTGCGACCGCAAGAGCGCCGATACAAAAATTGCCAACATCCTGCGCGCCGCCGCCGAAGACGACGTGGAGTTCGGCCGCTGGCTGCAGCGCAATGTGGCCCCGCACCAGAACCCCGACCTGCGCGCCGTGACGCTGTCGTTCAAGCGCCTGGGCCAGGCGCCCGGCGACGCGACGGCCGACCAGTTGGACATCGCGGCTGACCTGGCCGACCAGTTCAGCGCCGGTGAAGTGCGTGTGACGCACGACCAGAACCTGCTGCTGCCCTGGGTTCGCTGCGACGAGCTGCCCGAGCTCTGGCGTGCCGCCCGCAAGGCCGGTTTTGCCAAGCCCAACATCCACCTGCTGACCGACATGATCGCCTGCCCCGGTGGCGACTTCTGCTCGCTGGCCAATGCGCGCTCCATCCCGATCGCCGAAGCCATCACCGAGCGCTACCAGGACATGGACGAGCTGCACGACCTGGGCGAGATTGACCTGCACATCAGCGGCTGCATCAACTCCTGCGGCCATCATCACAGCGGCCACATCGGCATCCTGGGTGTGGACAAGGATGGCCTGGAGTGGTACCAGGTCTCGCTGGGCGGCTCCGATGGTTCCACGCTGAGCGGTGCCTCGGTGTCCGGCAAGGTGGTCGGCCCTTCGTTTACCGGCGCCGAAGTGCCCGAAGTCATTGAAGCGGTGCTGGACACCTATCGCCAGCTGCGCGAGGACGGCGAAACGTTCATTGCGACTTTCCGTCGCGTCGGCATTGAACCGTACAAGGCCGCCGCCAAGGCTGCGCGCTTTGCCCCCAACACCGTCGCGCACTGAAAGGACTGACCATGAAATTACTGCCTTTCAGCGAACAAAGCGGCGCGGAACAGCCTGGTACCCTGGTCCTTGCGAACGACGCCGATCCCTTCGAGGTCTCACTCGACGGCATCTCTCGCATTGACCTGAACTTCCCGAAGTTCACCGACGGCCGCGCCTACAGCCAGGCCTTCCTGCTGCGCCGCCGCCGCGAATTCAAGGGTGAAATCCGCGCCACCGGCGACGTACTGGTGGACCAGCTGGCGCAGATGGAGCGCAGCGGTTTTGACACCGCCGTGCTGCGCGCCGACCAGGACATGGCCGTGGCCCAGCGCGTGCTGGCGTCCTACCCCGGTTACAGCGCAGGCAAATACCAGGGCGACGCGGTGGACGTGCAACCCCACTTCAAGGAGGCGGCTTGCGCCTGAACACCATGAGCCTCGACCTTGCAAAGATCAACGCAGAACTCGGCCACAACGCACAGGGCCTGGTGGGCTGGGCCGTGGGACTGGGCCGGCCCGCCATCGTCACCACCAATTTCCGTCCCTTCGAGGCGGTGATACTGCACATGGTGACGCGCGCCAATTCCCGCGTTCCCGTGGTCTGGATGGACAACGGCTACAACACCGAGGCCACCTACCGCTTTGCCGACGAAGTGACCAGGCTGCTCAAGCTGGACCTGCATATTTACCTGCCGCGCCGCTCCCGTGCACACCGCGAGGCGGTGGAGGGTCCGACCCCGGCGCTGGACGATCCACGCCATGCGGCCTTCACTGAGGAGGTGAAACTCGAGCCCTTTGCCCGCGCCCTGCGTGAAACCGCGCCCCAGGTCTGGTTCACGGCCTTGCGCGCCACCGACACCGCGGTACGCGCCCAGATGGATCCGGTCAGCGTCAACCCCGACGGCCTGATCAAGGTCGCGCCGCTCCTGCACTGGTCGTCCAAGGACCTTTACCAGTACTGTGAGATCAACGGCCTGCCCAACAACTTTGACTATGTGGACCCCACCAAGGGCGAAGACAACCGCGAATGCGGCCTGCACCTTGCGCACTGACTGACCTATGAACGCCCGCACCCCATCCCACCTGCTGCCAGCCGACCCGGCGACCTCCATCGCGCGGCTGTCCAACTCCCACCTCGACGCGCTGGAAGAAGAAACCATCTTCATCCTGCGTGAAGTCGCCGCCGCCTTTGAGCGCCCGGCCCTGCTGTTTTCGGGCGGCAAGGATTCGTTGGTGATGCTCAAGTGCGCCGAGAAAGCGTTCGGCGTGGGTCGCATTCCCTACCCGCTTCTGATGATCGACACCGGTCACAACTTCCATGAAGTGACCGACTTTCGCGACCTGCGCGCAAAAGAGCTGGGCGCCGAACTGATCGTGCGCAATGTCGAAGACTCGATGAAACGCGGCACCGTGCGGCTGGCACACCCGGGCGAATCGCGCAATGTGCACCAGTCGGTCACGCTGCTGGAGGCGATTGACGAATTCCGCTTTGACGCGCTGATTGGCGGCGCGCGCCGCGACGAGGAAAAAGCGCGCGCCAAAGAGCGCATCTTTTCGCACCGCGACAGCTTCGGCCAGTGGCAGCCCAAAGCCCAGCGCCCCGAACTCTGGACGCTGTTCAACACGCGTCTGCAGCCTGGCGAGCACTTTCGCGTTTTCCCGATCTCCAACTGGACCGAACTCGACGTGTGGCAGTACATCGAGCGCGAAAAGATTGCCCTGCCATCGCTCTACTACGCGCACCAGCGCAAGGTGGTTGAGCGCAAGGGCCTGCTGGTGCCGGTGACGGAGCTCACGCCCGCGCGCGACGGCGAACAGGTGGTGGAAAAGACCGTGCGTTTTCGCACCGTCGGCGACATCACCTGCACCTGCCCGGTGGACAGCCCCGCGGCCACGGCCGCCGAGATCGTGATTGAAACGCTGGCCGCCGACGTGAGCGAGCGCGGCGCCACGCGCATGGACGACAAGACCTCCGACGCCTCCATGGAAAAGCGCAAGAAAGACGGGTATTTTTAGTTCTCCCCCGGGCAGGCTTCGCCTGCTCCCCCCAGGGGGCGGCGCCTGCGGACCGGCACAGCCGGACCCGCAGCCCCCACTGATAAAGACCTTGCCACCATTTTTGAGACTGAGATGACTACAAGTACCCACACTACTGATTTGATAGCTGGTGGCGCACAGCCAGAAATGGTTGCAGGCCAAAACGACCTGAAACCTGCGTTGAAGTTCATCACCTGCGGTTCGGTCGACGACGGCAAAAGCACCCTGATCGGCCGCCTGCTGGTGGACAGCAAGGCCGTGCTGCAGGACCATCTGGCCGGCGTGCAGCGCCAGGGTGAAACCGACCTGGCATTGCTGACGGACGGCCTTTCAGCCGAGCGCGAACAGGGCATCACCATTGACGTGGCCTACCGCTATTTCGCCACTGAAAGCCGCAAATTCATCATTGGCGATGCCCCAGGGCATGAGCAATACACCCGCAACATGGTGACGGCCGCCTCCAGTGCCGACGCCGCCGTCGTGCTGGTGGATGCGACCAAGCTCGACTGGAAAAACCCTGCGCTGGAGCTGCTGCAGCAAACCCGCCGCCATTCGCTGCTGGTCAACCTGCTGCGTGTGCCGTCCATCGTGTTCGCCGTGAACAAGCTCGACGCCGTGAAAGACCCGACGCTGGCTTTCAGGAACATTGAAGCAGCGCTGGCAGCATTCGCCCGGGCCGGGAAAATCCCGGTGAAAGCGACTGTGCCCGTGTCCGCCCTCAAAGGCTTTAACGTGGTGGATGCCCAACCCGGCTGGTGCGGTTATGAAGGCTTGTCGCTGCTGCAGTTGCTGGAACACCTGCCCGTTACGCCCGCCGAGACCACCGAAGCCTTTGCCTTCCCGGTGCAATGGGTTGAAAAGTTTTCATCTTCATCCGATACCTCTCAAGGACGGCGCGTCTTCTGGGGCCGCGTTGCCTCGGGCGGCGTACAGCCGGGCCAGAGCGTGACCATACTCCCCAGCGGCAAGACGGCCGTGGTGGCGCAGGTGCTGGACCATGCCCGCCAGCCCAAGGCCATCCTGGCCGGCCACAGTGCAGGCATCGTGCTGGACCGGGAAGTCGATGTGTCGCGCGGCGACTGGCTGCTGGCCACTGATACCTTTGAGCCCTCGCGGGAGATCTCGGCCACCGTGGCCTGGATGGACGATGAGCCGCTGGTCGCCGGACGCGTCTACTGGGCGCTGCATGGCCACCGCTGGGTCAAGGCCAAGGTCAAACGCATCGTTCACAAGCTCGACGTCAACACCCTCGCCGAGGAAGACGCCAGCGAGCTTCCGCCCAATGCCATCGGCCACATCGAGCTGAGCCTGCAGGAGCCGCTGGCCACCCTGCCCTATGCCCGGTCGCGCATGCTGGGCTCGCTGGTCCTGGTGGACACCGCCTCGAACAAGACTTCAGGTGCCGTGCTGATCCTTTGACCAGGATCAAGCCCCGCGCCCTCAACGACTTAACCCTGCTCACGGAATCCTCTTAAAATTGAGGGTTTCCACCGATTAGCCCCAAATAACATGACTCACATCGTCTCCGAATCGTGCATCCGCTGCAAATACACCGACTGTGTGGATGTCTGCCCCGTGGATTGCTTCCGGGAAGGCCCCAACATGCTGGTGATCGATCCGGACGAATGCATCGACTGCGCCGTCTGCATCCCCGAGTGCCCGGTCAATGCCATCTACGCCGAGGAAGACGTGCCGGCCGACCAGGTTGCATTCATTCAGCTCAATGTGGAATTGAGCCGCGCTGCAGGCTGGAAAAGCATCACCAAGCGCAAGGATGCCCTGCCCGACGCCGAGGAATGGAAAGACAAGACGGGCAAACTGTCCGAATTGGTCCGCTAAGCCCTACTAAGCCGGTTCATTCGGCTTATCCGGCCTGAAGCCACCGGCACCTCGCCCTCCCCGAGCCGCCACGCGCGTTGCAAAGCGCCCCAGGAACCATGGAACCTCAACTGAACCAAGAAGTGATCAATACCGCAGCGCAGCACGACGGCCCCATCGAAACCGATGCGGTGATTGTGGGCGCCGGGCCCGTAGGCCTGTTTCAGGTGTTTGAGCTCGGCCTGCTTGAGATCAAGGCCCATGTGATCGACTCGCTGGCCTACCCGGGCGGCCAGTGCATTGAGCTTTACCCCGACAAGCCGATTTACGACATTCCGGCCGTGCCCGTGTGCACCGGCAAGGAGCTGACCGACAACCTGCTCAAGCAGATCGAACCCTTTGGCGCGACCTTTCATTTCGGCCAGGAAGTCAGCGTGGTTGAAAAGCAGCAGGACGGCCGCTTCTTTGTCGAAACGTCAAAAGGCACGCGCTTCCTGACCAAAACCATTTTCATCGCAGCCGGTGTGGGTGCCTTCCAGCCCAAGCTGCTGCGCGTGGACGGCCTGGAGAAATTTGACGAAAGCCAGCTGTTTTACCGCGTGAAGAGCCCCGCCGACTTTGCCGGCAAGAACCTGGTGATTGTGGGCGGCGGCGATTCCGCGCTTGACTGGACGCTGAACTTTGTCGCCGAGGGCCCGAACAAGGCCGAGAGCGTGATCCTGATCCACCGCCGCGACGGCTTCCAGGCGGCGCCTGCCAGCGTGGCCAAAATGCGCGAGCTTTGCGACGCCTACGAGATGCAGTTCATCGTGGGCCAGATCACCGGCTACGAAGAAAAAGACGGCAAGCTGACCGGCGCCAAGGTCACCGGCTCCGACGGCGTGACGCGTGTCGTCCCGCTGGACGTGCTGCTGGTGTTCTTCGGCCTGTCACCCAAGCTCGGACCGATCGCCAACTGGGGCCTGGACATCGAGCGCAAGCAGCTCAAGGTAGACACCGAGAAGTTTTCCACCAATGTTCCGGGCATTTTTGCAGTCGGCGACATCAACACCTACCCCGGCAAGAAGAAGCTGATCCTCAGCGGCTTCCATGAGTGCGCGCTGGCAGCTTTTGGCGCGGCTCCCTTGATCTTCCCGGACAAGAAGATCCACCTGCAATACACCACGACCAGCCCGAAACTGCACAAGGTGCTGGGCGTTGAATCGCCGGTGTTTGACGACTGAGCCGAACTGGCTCGCTCCACCTGAAAGCCCGCCGCGTGCGGGCTTTTTGTTGCCTGTACGGCTTACGCAATAGGCCCGCCCCGGAATCACCCTACAATTTGGCTGGCGTCTGCATAGGCGCTTTCGCTGGGGGTGTTGCTGCAATTCGTCGCGCGAATTGCGGTGGCTGAGAAAGTCCCTTTGAACCTGATTTGAGGTAATCCTCGCGCAGGGAAGCATGTTCCGGATGCCCGCTGTTCTTTCGGGCTTCAAGCAGGCCGACCTGGCATCGATGATCGGAACTGCTGATGACCACGACTTCTACTTCTGCCGCCGCCGGCAACACCGCGCTTGCGCCATTGCCCTCCAGTGACCGCCTGTTCGGCTGGAGCGACCATGCTGCGCTCTGGCTCAGCCTCGGGGTGGGCCTGCTGGTCATGCAGATCGGCGCCTACCTGGTGCCGGCCGTTGGCACCCAGACAGCCTTGCTGGTGATCGTTTGCGGCTCGGTACTTGGCGCCGGCTTGCTGGCCTGGACGGCCAGGATCGGCTGCGACAGCGGGCTTTCCAGCGCCGGGCTGATGCATGCCACCTATGGCAGCAGCTTTGCGCGCCTGCCGGTGCTGCTCAACATCGTGCAGCTCATCGGCTGGACCACGTTTGAGCTTGTGGTGATGCGCGACGGCACCATGGCCATTGCGCGCCAGTCGGGCGGCTTTACCGGAGCCTTGTGGCCCCTTCTCGCTACCCTGCTGTGGGGTGCGGTGCTGCTGACGCTGCTCTCAGGCTCCATGGTGAAACTGGTGCGCAAATTCATAGGCCGTTATGGCCTGCCGCTGGTCATCGCCTCGCTGCTGTGGTTGAGCTGGCAATTCCTGGCCAAGGCCAATGCCCAAGGACTGAGCGCGCTGTGGATGCGGCCCGGCGAAGGCGGCATGAGCACGCTGTCCGCACTCGACCTGGTGATCGCAATGCCGGTGTCGTGGTTACCCCTCGTGGCCGATTTCGCGCGCCATGGACGCGATGGCAAAGCCGCGCTGCGCGGCACCTGGATGGGCTATGCCGTCGCCAATATCTGGTGCTATGCGCTGGGCGTGCTCGTCGCTATCACGGCGCCCAGTACCGACCTGGTCGCCGCGCTGCTGCTGGCGCAAGGCGGCCTGATCGCGCTGGGGCTGATCCTGATCGATGAGGTCGACAACGCGTATGGCGATCTCTATTCGGGCTCGGTGGCCGGCCACAGCCTGAAACCGGCCTGGAGCGTGCGGCGCTGGGGCGTGGGGCTGGCCCTGCTGTGCACTGCGCTGGCGCTGGTGCTGCCCATGCACAGCCTGGAGCCTTTTTTGTTGATGCTCAGTTCGGTCTTTGTGCCCTTGTACGGCGTGATTCTGGCGCGGCTGGCCGGCACGTCCGATATCGCTTCGCTGGTGGCCGAACGCAAGGTGAATCCCAGCGCCGTCGCGATCTGGGTGCTGGGCATTGCGTGTTATCACCTGTGCGCGAAATTTGCGCCCGAGTGGGGTGCAGCGCTACCAACGCTGGTGCTGACTTTTGCATTGGCACGCCTCACCCGCAGCGGCCGCTCCGGTATTACCGCAGCGGCTTGAGCCGCATCGCGATGGGCGCGTGGCCGTGGTTCAGCGGCCCGCCACCGGCACCTGTACGCACCCGCGCACCGGCCTCCAGCGCTGCGCGCACATAGGCACGTGCGAGCTGCACGGCCTCCAGCAGAGGGTGCCCCAACGCCAGGTGCGCGGCAATCGCAGACGACAACGTGCAACCGGTGCCGTGGGTGTTGGGGCTGGGAATGCGCGGCCCGCGCATCCAGTGCAGTTCGCCATTTTGCGTGACCAGTAAATCGCTGACCACGTCGCCGGGCAAATGCCCGCCCTTGAGCAGCACGGCGCGGGCGCCCTGCGTCAGCAACTCCTGTGCGGCGGCCTGCATGGCCTGCTCATCGCCCAGAGGGCGGCCGACCAACAGCGAAGCTTCGTCGAGATTTGGGGTGACCACCATGGCACGTGGGAAGAGCTCCCGCACCAGCACCGCAATGGCCGGGTTGTCGATCAGCACCGCGCCGCTGGTGGCGACCATGACCGGATCCAGCACCACGTTCTGCAGCGCATGCCGGTCAATTGCCTCCGCCACGGTCCGCACGATGTCGGGCGCGTGCAGCATGCCTATCTTCACCGCATGCGTGCCTATGTCTTCGATCACGGCATCGATCTGGTCGCGCAGCATCTGCGGCGGCACGCCGTGGATGGCGCGAACGCCGCGCGTGTTCTGGGCCGTCAGCGCTGTGATGGCGGTCATGCCGTAGCAGCCCAGCGCGGCGAAAGTCTTGAGATCGGCCTGGATGCCGGCGCCGCCGCCGCTGTCGGACCCTGCAATGCTCAGCACTCGGGGGTATTCGTGGTCAAAAGCAGTTGCAGTCATGAGTGCAGTCATTCGTTTTCCGTAGCCCTCAGGTACACCCTGCAAATTCAAGCAGAGGTGCCACTAGCGGCAAAATGCCCGGACATCATTTTGGGCAACGTCACGATCATATTTGTCCGTGGGTTGCCCATTGCGGTGCCTTACAGCGCCGCTAAGAACGTCCCGGGCCAGAGCACATCGTGACGCATCGGTGCCATCTTCTTTTCCCCCCGAGAGCGATTTGGGCGGTTTTGGTGTGGGTGGACTGTCAGCCACCTTCTCCGGCACCAGTCGTGGTTGCGGTTGCCTGGTTTGTCCACGCAAGTATTCGGCTGAAGGTTTGGCGATTGGAGACGGTGCTGGCTGAGGCGGCAGTTTCACTTCATCTGCCCTGGCCGCACCGGCATCGTCCTTTCGCGAAGAATAATGCGTTTGCCCCTTCGCATCTACCCACTTATAGACTTGCGCATGGCTGGCTGGCACGAATAGCAAGAGCACCAGGAGGGTGCCGAATATCCGCAGCTTGATTTCTAGGTTTTGCATGTTTACGGTCTGTGAGGGCGCCATCAACTACTCGTCGCCTTGTGTATTCGAAGGTATTCGAAGATTTTCCTGACGATGGTACTAGGTACCCCGCCTGACGATAGGGCACTTAACGGCAGACCACCAGGATCGAGCTGACGCGGGGAAATGGTATGAGACGTGGCGCCTCATCATGTTTCGCGGCGCCAAGAAAGACAAAAGGCCCGCACTTGCGTGCAGGCCTTGAATTTATTGGCTCCTCAACCTGGGCTCGAACCAGGGACCTACGGATTAACAGTCCGGCGCTCTACCAACTGAGCTATTGAGGAATACAGCCTTAGATTATAGCGTCAATTTTCTGGCTTTTTAAGCCTGCGGAATTCTGTCAATGCCTTGTTCCCGCTGAATGGCAAGCGGCCGGCTCTGCGTGGGCAAAAAGCACAGCGGCGTATTGGCCCTCGGCCCTTGTTTGATGTGCGCAAGCAGCTATCAAATCAATAGCATCTCGATGGATAACTGGTCTCGACAACGCTTTGGCCACGCCGCAGCAGCCTGCTCGGCTACCATTTGCGCATGTCCTTCACGGCCCGCTGTTTTAATGGCTTTATGACTGTCCATTTTTAAGACATGGGTAAACTCCCGCGCCCCGTGCCCTGGCTTGCCGCCGGCGAAAACTTTCCCTCGCTGGATACCGCATGGGGGCCCCATGACCCGGCACCCGGTTTGCTCGCGGCTGGTGCCGCCCTGGATGTGCCGACCTTGGTTCATGCGTATTCGCAGGGAATTTTCCCCTGGTACAGCCTAGGCCAGCCCGTGCTCTGGTGGAGCCCTGACCCTCGCATGGTGCTGCAGACCCGGCACTTCAAGCTGCACCGGTCGCTGCGCAAAACGGTAGTTCGTTTTCAGGAACAGCATCGCTGCGAAATCAGATTCGACAGCGCCTTTGAGCGCGTCATCGACGCCTGCGCCAGCAAGCCCCGTTCCGGCCAACCCGGTACCTGGATAGTCCCTGACATGGTGCAGGCCTATAGCGCCCTTCACAAGGCAGGCCATGCGCACAGCGTGGAGACCTGGATCGACGGCGCGCTGGCAGGCGGCTTGTATTGTGTGAATCTGGGCCGCATGGTGTTTGGCGAATCGATGTTTGCACACCAGACCGATGCATCCAAAATCGCACTGGCGGCACTGGTGGCTTTTTGCCGTGAACAGCACATCACCATGATTGATTGCCAGCAAAATACCCATCACCTGGCGTCCCTGGGCGCGGGAGAAATCAGCCGGGCGGAATTTGTTGCCCACCTCGGACAAAGCGTGGGTAAAACGGGGCCCGACTGGCACTTTGAACCCGTATACTGGAATCAGATATTGACGACGGGAACGAAGGGAACCCTGGACCTACCGTGACACATCTCAAAGACCTGCCCCTGCAAACCTTGCAGTTCTACGCAACGGCGCCCTACCCGTGCAGTTATCTGCCGGGCAAGCAGGCCCGCTCGCAGGTTGCCACACCCAGCCACCTCATCCACAACGACGCCTATTCGGACCTTGTGACCAACGGCTTCCGGCGCAGCGGCATGTTTACCTACCGCCCCTACTGTGATGGGTGCCAGGCCTGCGTCCCGCTACGGGTGCCTGTTGGCAGCTTCAGCCCCAACAACAGCCAGCGCCGCGCCTGGAAGCGGCACCAGACGCTACAGGCCCGCATCCTCAAGCTTTGCTTCATGCCGGAGCATTACCAGCTCTACCTGCGTTACCAGAACGGCCGTCACGCAGGCGGCGGCATGGACCATGACAGCATTGACCAATACACCCAGTTCCTGCTGCAAAGCCGCGTGAATTCACGCCTGGTGGAGTTTCGCGAAAGCCTGCCTGACGGCGAGCCAGGCGCTCTGAAGATGGTGTCCATCCTTGATGTGCTGGAGGACGGCATTTCCGCGGTCTATACGTTTTACGAGCCGGATGGCCGCGCAAGCTACGGCAACTACAGCGTGCTGTGGCAGATCGAGCAGGCCCGGCGCCTCGATTTGCCCTATGTGTACCTGGGCTACTGGATCGCGGAAAGCCCAAAAATGAACTACAAGGCCGGATTCAGGCCCAACGAAGTGCTGGTCGACGGGCAGTGGGTGCTTTCCGCAGAGCCTGCGGCAGAAAATACAGGCAGGCCATCCGACAAGGCATAGGCATCGGCCCCACCAGGCGCATCATCCAGCGCATCAGGATTTCACAGGGTAAAATTTGCAGCAGAAAGCCTGCACATGAAAAAGCCCGATTCAGCCCTTCCCGCGACACCGACCGTTCAGGTCATTGAAAGGATGTTCACGCTGCTCGAAATCCTGGCGAACCGCGAAGAAGCGCTTTCGCTCAAGGAAATCAGCGAGAAGTCGGGGCTCCATCCCTCTACCGCACATCGCATCCTGAACGATCTGGCCACGGGCCGTTTTGTGGATCGCCCCGCAGCGGGCAGCTACCGGCTGGGCATGCGACTGCTGGAGCTGGGCAACCTCGTCAAGGCCCGCCTGGACGTCCGTGACGCTGCGCTGCTGCCCATGCGCGAACTGCACAAGCTCACGCAGCAGCCGGTCAACCTGAGCATGCGCCAGGGCGACGAAATCGTGTACGTGGAGCGCGCCTACAGTGAACGCTCCGGCATGCAGGTGGTGCGGGCCATCGGGGGCCGTGCGCCGCTGCATCTAACGTCTGTGGGCAAACTGTTCCTCGCGTTTGACGACCCGCAGCGCCTGCGCACCTACGCGACACGCACCGGCCTGCCGGGGCAGACACGCAACAGCATCACGCAGCTGCCAATTCTGGAGCGCGAGCTTTCCAAAGCACGCCAATACGGCATCGCGCGCGACAACGAAGAACTGGAGTTGGGAGTGCGCTGCATGGCTGCAGGTATTTACGATGACCAGAACCAGCTGGTAGCGGGCTTGTCGATTTCGGCCCCGGCTGACCGGCTGGACGAACACTGGCTGCCCAAGTTGCAGGCGACTGCGAATGAGATTTCAGCCGCGCTGGGTTACAAACCCAGGTAAAAGAGGCTACAGCCCAATCAGATTGGACGCGAGCAGCTATAAATAAGATAGCAGGTTGCGCACCTCGGGAAGGCTTAGCCGTTCACCTGCTTGATAGAGGTGCTGACATTCACCTTGGGTTCGGCCACCGGATTCGACTCCACCCAGCGGCGTACGCGCTCGGCATCACCCAGACGGCTCAGCTTGCCGGCGGAATCCAGAAACACCATGATCAGTTTGCGGCCCGCGATTTTGGTCTGCATGACCAGGCACTGGCCAGCTTCAGAGATGTAGCCGGTTTTTTGCAGGCCGATATCCCAGTCGGGGTTTTTCACCAGGCGATTTGTATTGTTGTACTGCAGCGTGCGGGTGCCGACTGCAACTTGATAACCCGTCGATGTGGAGAGCTCACGCAACATGGGGTCGCCATGTGCTGCGTTGACCAGCGTCGCCAGATCCTGCGCACTGGACTGGTTGCGGCTTGAAAGGCCGGTGGGCTCCACATAGCTGGTGTCCGTCATGCCCAGCATTTTTGCCTTGGCGTTCATCAGGTTGACAAACGTGCCCATGCCACCGGGATAGGTACGGCCCAGGGCGTGCGCTGCGCGGTTCTCGCTGGACATCAGGGCCAGGTGGAGCAGCTCACCACGCGTGAGCGTGGTGCCGACCTTCAGGCGTGAACTGCTGCCCTTTTCGGTGTCCACGTCGTCTTGCGTGATGGTGATGAGCTCATCCATGGGCAGCTTGGCGCCGCTGACGATGACGCCGGTCATCAATTTGGTGAGGGATGCGATCGGCAACACAGCGTGATCGTTTTTGCTGAACAGCACTTCACGTGTGTCCTGGTCGATCACCAGCGCGACGCTGGACTTCAGTTCAAGGGGATCTTGCGAACCGTGCAAACCGGCAATCTGACCGAAGGATGGTTTGGCCGGAATGGACACGCGGATGATGCTTCTGCGTTTTGTACCTGCAACAAAACGTACGCTCTTGCGTGTGGAAATAACTTTTTGGGAAACCGACGCCTTGGACGAGGCGTGCTGCTTTTTGACAATGGTTTTTTTGGCGGTTGCCGCATTCGCGGCTGGCACTGCAAAGGCGGCGATCAGGGCCATGAATCCAACGATTTTTAATGCGCGATTGAAAATCTGATGAGACATGGTGGTCTTGCCTGCGTGGGATTGCAATGAATGGGATGGCTGGAGTGTATACAAATAGAAAAAGTCACGCAATATCAAAAACTTGCGCGACTTTCCTAAAAACACACTCACTTTGTGACGTTTTTAACGGTCAAAGCCCCATTCGCACCCAGATTCAACGCTAAGTCATTGAATACAAAGGATTTTATTTTCCGAATTGTTACATCATCCCTGTGCCGCCACGCGGTCAGCTTTACTTTGGAGTTTGTTCAACGCGCTCAAATAGGCTTTTGCCGACGCCACCACGATGTCGGGGTCGGCGCCCACGCCATTGACCACCCGCCCGCTGTTTTGCAAACGCACCGTGACTTCTCCCTGGCTTTCTGTTGATCCGCTGATGGCGTTCACAGAGTAAAGCACCATCTCCGCACCGCTTTTGACGTGTGACTCGATGGCTTTGAGGGAGGCATCAACAGGGCCGTTGCCGTCGGATTCGCCTTTGACTTCCTTGCCGGCCACAGTGAACACGACGCTGGCCTGAGGGCGTTCGCCGGTTTCGCTGTGTTGCGACAGGGACACAAAGCCGTACTGTTCGTTGTCATGCGAAGCGCTTTCATCGCTCGCCAACGCCAGGATGTCCTCGTCAAAGATCTCGCTCTTGCGGTCCGCGAGTTCCTTGAACTTGGCGAAGGCGTTGTTGATGTCCGCTTCGCTTTCCATGGCGACACCGAGCTCCAGCAGACGCTGCTTGAACGCATTGCGCCCGCTCAGCTTGCCCAGCACGATCTTGTTGGCGCTCCACCCCACGTCTTCGGCGCGCATGATTTCATAGGTGTCGCGCGCCTTGAGCACACCGTCCTGGTGAATGCCGGAGGCATGCGCAAACGCATTGGCGCCGACCACGGCCTTATTCGGTTGCACCACAAAACCGGTGGTCTGGCTCACCATGCGGCTGGCCGCCAGAATGTGCTGCGTGTCGATTCCAAGTTCGAGGCCGAAGTAGTCCTTGCGGGTTTTGACCGCCATCACCACCTCTTCAAGCGAGCAGTTGCCGGCACGCTCGCCCAGCCCGTTGATGGTGCATTCCACCTGCCGCGCGCCGCCAATCTTCACACCGGCCAGAGAGTTGGCCACGGCCATCCCCAGGTCGTTGTGGCAGTGCACGGACCAGACAGCCTTGTCGCTGTTGGGGATACGCTCGCGCAGGTTCTTGATGAAGTTGCCGTAGAGCTCGGGGATGGCGTAGCCTACCGTGTCGGGCACGTTGATGGTGGTCGCGCCTTCCTTGATCACGGCCTCCAGCACACGGCACAGGAAATCCGGGTCGGAGCGATAACCGTCTTCAGGGCTGAACTCGATATCGCCCATCAGATTTTTGGCAAAACGCACGGAGAGCTTGGCCTGCTCGAACACCTGATCGGGTGTCATGCGCAGTTTCTTTTCCATGTGCAGGGCGCTGGTTGCAAGGAACAGATGCAGACGCCCCGATGCCGCAGGTTTCAAGGCTTCTGCAGCGCGGGAGATATCCCTGTCGTTGGCACGCGCCAGCGAGCAGATGGTGGAGTCCCTCACCACCTCCGCAATAGCCTTCACGCATTCGAAATCGCCATTGGAGCTGGCAGCAAACCCGGCTTCGATCACATCGACCTTCAGGCGCTCCAGCTGGCGGGCAATCCGCAGCTTTTCGTCCTTGGTCATGGAGGCGCCGGGCGATTGCTCGCCGTCGCGCAAGGTAGTGTCAAAAATAATGAGTTTGTCGGTCATGGTGGGATTCCTGATGCGTTGGGCGCTCTGTGTTTTGAGGTATCTGAAGCGGTTAACCCGTAATGGTAGCAACGCCTGCAGGCTGGCTGGCCTTGCTGCGCTGCAGGCCCGAGACTATGGCCTTGAGCGATGCGGAGATGATGTTGCCATCCATACCGACGCCGAACAGCGTCTGGTCGTTGATCCGCAGTTCCAAGTAGGCCACGGCCTGCGCGCTCGCCCCGGCTCCGATGGCATGCTCGTGATAGTCCAGCACGCGAACGGAGTGGCCTGTCGCTGCGGCCAGGCCACCCACGAAAGCATCGATGGGGCCCGTCCCGGTGCCTTCAACGGCGTGATGGCGGCCCGCAAACTCGACCTCGGCTTTAATGTGGAAGGACTCGCCACCGGTCTTTCCGGTTTCTTCAATCACCAGGCGCTGGGGTGCGGCGATGGTCTGCACGCCATATTCCTTTTCAAACAGCGCAAAGATGTCTTTGCCGGTCAACTCCTTGCCGGTCGCATCCATCACCGATTGCACCACCTGGCTGAACTCGATCTGCAATCGGCGCGGGAGCTCGAGGCCGAACTCGCTTTCCAGCAAGTAGGCGATGCCACCCTTGCCGGACTGGCTGTTGACGCGGATCACGGCTTCATAGCTGCGGCCCAGGTCCTTAGGATCGATGGGCAAATAAGGCATGTCCCACACGTCGCCTTCTTTGCGCGCAGCGAAAGCCTTCTTGATGGCGTCCTGGTGCGAGCCGGAGAACGAGGTGTAGACCAGGTCGCCTGCATAAGGATGGCGGGGATGCACGGGCAGCTGGTTGCAATGCTCCACCGTGCGGCGAATTTCGTCGATTTCCGAGAAGTCCAGCCCAGGCGACACGCCTTGCGTGTAGAGATTGAGCGCGATGTTCACCAGGTCCACATTGCCGGTGCGCTCGCCGTTGCCGAAGAGGCAGCCTTCAATGCGGTCGGCGCCAGCCATCAAGGCCAACTCGCCGGCCGCAGTGCCCGTACCGCGGTCATTGTGGGGATGAACCGAGATCACGATGGCGTCGCGCCTGGCCAGGTGGCGGTGCATCCACTCCATCATGTCGGCAAAAATATTCGGCGTGGAATGCTCCACAGTGGACGGCAGGTTGATGATGCATTTTCGCTTGGGCGTCGGCTGCCAGACCTCGGTCACGGCATCAACCACGCGCTTGGAAAACGCGAGCTCAGTGCCCGACCACATCTCGGGTGAGTACTGGAACGTCCATTGCGTTTCAGGCTGTGCCGCTGCCAGTTGCTGGAAGAGCCGCGCATTGTCGGTCGCGAGCTGGACAATCTCGTCCTCATTCATGCCCAGCACCACGCGGCGCATAACCGGGGCGGTGGCGTTGTAGAGGTGGACGATGGCTTTTTTGGCGCCCTTGAGCGATTCGAAAGTGCGACGGATCAGCGGCTCGCGCGCCTGCGTCAACACCTGGATGGTGACGTCGTCGGGAATCAGATTGCCGTCGATGAGCTGGCGGAGAAAGTCGAATTCAACCTGGGACGCGGACGGAAAGCCCACCTCGATTTCCTTGAAGCCGATTTTCACCAGGGTGTGGAACATCCTCAGTTTGCGAGGAATATCCATGGGCTCGATCAACGCCTGGTTGCCATCCCGCAGGTCCACGCTGCACCAGATGGGCGCTTGCGTCAGCACGGCATCGGGCCATGTGCGGTCGGCCAGTCGGACTGGCGCGAAGGATTGGTATTTGCTGGAAGGTGTTTTCAACATGGTCATTTCGTCAACCCCAAAGATTACAAAAAAACCAGCAACCCAAAGAAAAACGGCCCGTTGCTGGTGCAAACGGGCCGTTGAATCAGGTGTACGCGTGCGCTACCGTCTCCGCCCGTTGGCAGATAGCAGTAGTGCTAGCGAAATTTGTTTCATCTGCTCAATGTACCACAATTATTTGTGAAGGCCGCGCTCGTCGGGTTCGTCGGTGGACGTCGAGATCACGCTGGTCTGCTGGCCCTTGGCCTTGCGCCAGCCGTATAGCACATAGCCCGAAAAACCGTACAGCACAAACAGGCCGAACATCACGGTCGGTGGATGAATATTGATAACGGCGATCCCAAGTGCAATCAACACAATGGCGGCGAAAGGCACGCTGCGCTTCATCTGCACGTCCTTGAAGCTGTAGAACGGCACATTTGTGACCATCGTGAGGCCCGCATAGAGCGTGAGGCCGAAGGTCACCCAGCGCACTTCCAGCCCACTGACTCCCGCATCGGTCATCAGCCAGATAAAGCCGGCCACCAATGCCGCCGCGGCGGGCGACGGCAGACCCTGGAAGAAGCGCTTGTCGACCACGGCCGTGTTCACATTGAAGCGAGCCAGGCGCAGCGCAGCGCAGGCGCAATACACAAAAGCGCCTATCCAACCCCACCGCCCCAGGCTGGTCAAGGCCCAGACGTAGGCGATCAACGCCGGTGCGGCGCCGAAAGACACCATGTCCGAGAGCGAATCCATCTGCTCGCCGAAAGCGCTTTGCGTGTTGGTCATCCGGGCGACGCGGCCGTCCAGGCTGTCGAGAATCATGGCGCAAAACACACCAATGGCGGCTTGGTCGAAGCGCCCGTTCATGGCCATGACGATGGCGTAAAAGCCGCCAAACAGGGCGGCCAGCGTGAATAAATTGGGCAATATGTAAATGCCCTTGCGTCGCTTGCGTATCACCACCGCTTCGGTAGGAAACGCCGAATCTTCACCATCATGCATAAAAACACTCCTGAGGCACAACTGGTGCGCGCAAACAGCTATCAAATTCATAGCACCTGTAGATGCCATCCAGAAGCCGGGCCTCCTTGAAGGAATAAGCCGTCGACTCAAGCCGCCAAGGATACCAAGATCGGCCCCGGCAGAAACTTTCACCTCACCCCGCCCAGTCTGCCTTGGTCAGAAAAAAAGCCGCGCAGGACCTTTGCGCGGCTTTTTGCAGGACAAAGCCCTGACGGGCTTCGATCAGTTGCGGGTCTGGTCGACCAACTTGTTTTTTGCGATCCAGGGCATCATGGCGCGCAGCTTTTCGCCCACGATCTCGATCTGGTGCTCGGAATTCAGGCGGCGGCGGCTCAGCAGGGTTGGCGCGCCAGCCTGGTTTTCCAACAGGAAGCTCTTGGCGTATTCACCCGTCTGGATGTCTTTCAGGCACTTGCGCATCGCGTCTTTCGTGGCCGAGGTCACGATGTTCGGGCCTGTCACGTATTCGCCGTACTCAGCGTTGTTCGAGATCGAGTAGTTCATGTTGGCGATGCCGCCTTCATAGATCAGGTCAACGATCAGCTTGAGTTCGTGCAGGCATTCAAAGTACGCCATTTCGGGGGCGTAGCCAGCTTCCACCAGCGTTTCGAAGCCGGCCTTGATCAGCTCGACGGTACCGCCGCACAAAACAGCCTGCTCGCCGAACAGGTCGGTTTCGGTTTCTTCGCGGAAGTTGGTTTCAATGATGCCGGCTTTGCCGCCGCCATTGGCCATGGCATAGGAGAGAGCCAGGTCGCGGGCCTTGCCGGACTTGTCCTGGTGCACAGCAACCAGGTGAGGTACGCCGCCGCCCTGGGCGTAGGTATTGCGCACCGTGTGACCGGGTGCCTTGGGGGCGACCATCCAGACGTCGAGGTCGGCGCGCGGAATCACGGCGCCGTAGTGCACGTTGAAGCCGTGGGCGAAAACCAGGGAAGCGCCCTGCTTGATGTGGGGAGCCACGTCGTTTTTGTAGACCGCGCCGATTTGCTCGTCGGGCAGCAGGATCATGACCACGTCAGCGGCTTTGACCGCGTCCGCGACTTCAGCGACCTTCAGGCCGGCCTTTTCGACCTTGGGCCACGAAGCGCCGCCCTTGCGCAGGCCGACGATCACTTTCACGCCGCTGTCGTTCAGGTTTTGCGCGTGTGCGTGGCCCTGGCTGCCGTAGCCGATGATGGCGACTGTTTTGCCCTTGATCAGGCTCAAATCACAATCTTTGTCGTAAAAAACTTTCATTTTTCTCTCCAGAATAGGTATTGGCGAAAATGCCCTTCGACAGGCTCAGGGCGAACGGTAAACGCATATCGCCACTCAAAATCCGTTCGCGTTGAGCCTGTCGAAACGCGCGCACGGACGACTTAAATCAAACCCGCAAAATCCGCTCTCCACGGCCGATGCCGCTGGAGCCGGTTCGCACCGTCTCCAGGATCGCACTGCGGTCTATGGCTTCCAGAAATGCATCGTTCTTGGACTGGTCCCCAGTCAGCTCGATGGTGTAGCTTTTCTCCGTCACGTCGATGATTCGCCCGCGGAATATATCAGCCATGCGCTTCATCTCTTCGCGCTCCTTGCCGACTGCGCGCACCTTGACCATCATGAGTTCACGCTCGGTGTAGGAGCCTTCGGTCAGATCGACAACCTTGACGACTTCAATCAGTCGGTTCAGGTGCTTGGTGATTTGTTCAATGACGTCGTCAGAACCGGTGGTCTGTATCGTCATGCGCGACAGGCTCGGGTCCTCCGTCGGGGCGACGGTCAGGCTTTCGATGTTGTAGCCGCGTGCCGAGAACAGGCCGACCACGCGGGAAAGAGCGCCCGGCTCGTTTTCCAGCAAAACTGCAATGATGTGTTTCATAAGAAGATTCCTCTTTTCGCTGCCCTCCCCTGCGCACGGTAATGCGCAGGCTCGGCAGACAATAGATTCGTCAGGTGACGGTGAATGAATGGGTGTGGTGGCGTGAGGCCTAGAGGTCTTCCGACCCCAGCAGCATTTCGGTAATGCCCTTGCCGGCCTGCACCATCGGGAACACGTTTTCGGTCGGGTCCGTGCGGAAGTCCATGAACACCGTGCGGTCCTTGAGCTTGCGGGCTTCGCGAAGCGCCGGCTCCACGTCCTGCGGCTTTTCGATCAACATGCCAACGTGCCCGTAGGCTTCGGCCAGCTTCACGAAATTGGGCAGTGCGTCCATGTAGCTGCTGCTGTAGCGGCCTTCATAGTCAATTTCCTGCCACTGGCGCACCATGCCCAGGTAACGGTTGTTCAGCGACACGATCTTGATCGGCGTGTTGTATTGCAGGCAGGTGGAAAGCTCCTGGATGCACATCTGCACCGAACCTTCACCGGTGATGCAGAACACTTCCGAGTCGGGCTTGGCCAGCTTGATGCCCATGGCATAGGGAATACCGACGCCCATGGTGCCCAGGCCGCCTGAATTGATCCAGCGGCGCGGCTCGTCGAACTTGTAGTACTGCGCAGCCCACATCTGGTGTTGACCCACGTCCGACGTGATGTAGGTGTCCGCGTCCTTGGTCAGCTTCCAGAGCGTTTCGACCACATGCTGGGGCTTGATGACATCGCCTTTGCCCATGCTGTACTTCATGCAGTCGCGTTTGCGCCAGCCTTCAATCGTGTCCCACCAGCCGCCCAGGGCGTTCGCGTCAGGCTTGAGGCCGGATTCCTTGATCATGGCAATCAGTTCGGTCAGCACGTCCTTCACGTCGCCCACGATCGGAATATCAACCTTCACGCGCTTCGAAATACTGGAAGGGTCGATGTCGATGTGGATGATCTTGCGTTCGTTCTGCGCGAAATGCTTGGGGTTACCGATCACGCGGTCATCAAAACGCGCACCGACAGCCAGCAACACGTCGCAATGCTGCATCGCATTGTTGGCTTCGATGGTGCCGTGCATACCCAGCATGCCGAGGAATTTTTTGTCGCTGGCCGGGTAGGCGCCCAGGCCCATCAAGGTATTGGTGCAGGGGTAGCCCAGCATGTCGACCAGAGTGCGCAGTTCTTGCGAGGCATTACTGAGCAATACGCCGCCGCCAGTGTAGATATAGGGCCGTTTGGCCGCCAGCAGCAATTGCAGGGCCTTGCGGATCTGCCCGCCATGGCCTTTGCGCACCGGGTTGTAGGAGCGCATCTCAACGGTTTGCGGATAGCCGTTGTAGGGCACCTTGTTGAAGGACACGTCCTTGGGGATATCGACGACCACGGGGCCGGGCCGGCCGCTGCGGGCGATATGAAACGCCTTTTTCAGGGTTTCGGCCATGTGCCGCGCATCCTTGACCAGGAAGTTGTGCTTCACGATGGGCCGGGTGATGCCGACGGTGTCACACTCCTGGAAGGCGTCCAGGCCGATGGCGTGGGTGGGGACCTGTCCCGTGATGATGACCATCGGGATACTGTCCATGTACGCTGTCGCGATACCGGTCACGGCGTTGGTCACGCCTGGGCCGGAAGTGACCAGCGCCACGCCCACCTCGCCTGTGGCGCGAGCATAACCGTCGGCTGCGTGCACAGCTGCCTGCTCATGACGCACCAGGATGTGCTGGATCGAGTCCTGTTTGTAGACGGCGTCGTAAATATGCAGGACTGCACCGCCCGGATAACCCCACATGTATTTGACGCCTTCAGCCTGAAGGGACTTCATGAGGATTTCCGCGCCGCGGAGTTCTTGAGAATTTGTTTGTGCAGACGCAGCTGCCGCGGAAGCGATTTCCGCTTTGGAGATTTCCATGATGAACCTTTGTGAATTTCTCTAACGAAATACCTTGGGTGCCTCTTTGCCCACTCTTGTGAAGCGGCATCGAGACTTGAGGCCAAAACCATAAGCGGAAACATAAACCGCCGAGTCGTGACCCGTTTGCCTTTGAATTGCAGGCAGTATTATGGCATTTCGCGTTGCGCAATGGCTGCAAGCGGCGAAAAATCGCATCCGGTACCGGCCGGGATGCGATAATTTTCCAGCTGTATCCTTGGATGCATGCCTTATCGGCATCGGCCCTGCGAGTACCCGCAGACCACCCTGTGCAGCGCTGGACGAACCGGAACCCCACACCGTTGGCAACTGAACAAGAACTCTCGGATTTCCTGAAAAGCGTTGAAAAACGGGCTTTCAAGCGCAGCATCTACCACGTGCGAGATGAAGAAGCTGCCCTTGATATCGTTCAGGACAGCATGATGAAGCTGGCCCAGCACTATGGCGACAAGCCTGCGGCCGAGCTGCCCATGCTGTTCCAGCGCATCCTGGCCAACACCACGCTGGACTGGTTCCGGCGCCGCAAGACCCGGAACGCGCTTTTCTCCAACATGAGCGACTTTGAATCGCAGGGAGAAGATTTCGATCTTCTGGAAACTTTAGAGAGCCTTACCAACTCAGAGGGTACAGAGAGCGCCCAGGATGCTACTGAGCGGGCGCAAATATTGCATGAGATCGAACTGCAGGTAAAGGAATTGCCGGGCCGTCAACGGGAAGCCTTTCTGATGCGTTACTGGGAGGAAATGGATGTCGCTGAAACAGCAGCCGCCATGGGCTGTTCGGAGGGCAGTGTCAAAACACATTGTTCCCGCGCAGTTCACGCCCTCAGCAAAGCCCTGAGTGCCAAAGGTATAAAACTATGACTAACTCACTACAAAAAAGAGCCGAAATCCTGCAGGACCGCTTTGGCCTGAAGACCGCGTCCTACCTGTCCGCGGGAGCTGCCGACCTGCCTTACGACATTTCCGAGCGCCTGCGCGCCGCACGCGCTCAAGCTGTTTCAAAACGTAAAGTCGCCAAAACACAAACCGCCACCAGCGTCGTCGGCGTTGGCACAAGTGCCGCCCTTTCATGGGGATCTGATGACGGCCTGAGCTGGTGGGCACGGATTGGTTCGGTCCTTCCACTTGTTGCACTGGTTGTAGGCCTGCTGGCCATCAATTCGATCCAGAACGACAACCGCGCCCAGGAACTGGCAGAAGTCGATGTGGCGTTGCTTACTGACGAACTCCCGCCCGCTGCTTTTGCCGACCCGGGTTTTGTCCAGTACCTCAAAGCCACACGCCAAGCCCCCACGGCCCAATGATCCCGCGCGCAATCTCCCGACGCGCCCCATCTGTCGATGGCCGCTCCATGCGGTTGAGACTGCAATGGCTGTCGTTCGGGCTTGTGACGGCTACCCTGCTGGCCTGGCCCATGCTGGGCCTTGCACAGGCGCCTAAACCCGTAGGCCCTGCCAGTGCAGCTGTGAAGCCCCCGGCCGTCCCTGCCAAGCCCGTCGTGGCCAAGCCGACCTGGGCTGAACTCACGCCCATGCAACAGCAGGCGCTCAAACCGCTGGCGTCAAGCTGGGATACCGTCAGCGAGGCGCAAAAGCGCAAATGGCTGGAAATCTCCAAAAATTACCCCTCACTCGCACCGGAAGGGCAGGCCAACCTGCACAGCCGCATGAATGAATGGGTCACCTTGAGCCCCCAGCAGCGCGCGCAAGCCCGGCTGAACTTCGGCAAGACCAAGGAACTCTCCAAGCAGCTCACGCCTGAAGAGAAAAAAGCCAAATGGGAAACCTACCAGGCTCTCAGCCCCGAAGAAAAGCAGAAGCTGGCCGCCAAGGCCAGTCCAAAGCCTACCGGAGCGGCAACAGCGGTGAGACCGGTGGCACCGCAAAAGCTGGCGCCCGTGACACCGCACCCGGTCAAGGCAGCCAGCAAACCTGGCCCTAAAATCACTGCTTTGCAACCTGCCTCAGCTGCTACGCCCGCCGCGCCGTCCGCAAGCGGTGCCGCAACAAGCGCCACGCCCCAACGCTAAACGCTACCGCAGCGGCTGGGCTTGGCCCATGCCTGCTGCCGTCACTGTGGCCAACCTTTATCGCGACATCTTTGACAGTCACAGACACCCTCCCTATTCCGTCTATTCCCCGCCGCATGGCCTGCTGGATGTACGAAGGCATGCTGATGTTCGGCGTGGTTTTTCTGGCCGGTTACCTCTTCAGCACATTGAGCCAGACCCGAAATGCCCTGGACAATCGCCATGCCCTGCAGGCGTTCGTGTTTGTGATTTTCGGTATTTACTTCGTCTGGTTCTGGGCCAAAGGCCAGACCCTGGCCATGAAGACCTGGAACATCCGCGTGGTCGACCTCAACGGTGCACCCGTCACCCAGAAACGTGCGCTGCTGCGCTATGCGCTGAGCTGGCTCTGGTTCCTGCCACCCTTGGCCGTGAGCTGGGCAATGGCGCTGCCAGGACGAGAAGGCGCCGTACTGACGCTGGGATGGGTCGCCATCTGGGCCATCCTGGCGCGCTTTCATCCGCAAAAACAGTTTTGGCATGACGCCTGGGCGGGCACGCGGCTCATCACCTGGGTCGCACCCGAAAAACCCGGGCGCAAGGGGAAAAACAAGGCCGGTATCGCCGGTACTGCGACCCATCAGCCCTAACATCAATGTGCCATAAAGCTGCGCGACAATGGCACCATGCCCGAACAAGTTCCGTTTCCCATGTCTGTGCCAGCGCCGCCATCTGATGTTGATGTCGCTGCTGCTGGCGCCACCTCCCGACTGGGCTCCAATGAGCCCGTCAACCCCCAAAAACACCGCAAGGGCCTGAGCCGCGTCTGGCACGCCACCGGCTATTCCGTTGCCGGCCTGCGCGCCGGCTGGCATGAAACCGCTTTCCGTCAGGAGGCGATCGCGTCGATTGTGCTGATCCCCGCCGCTTTCTGGCTGGGCCGTAGCTGGGTCGAAACGGTGCTCCTGGCCGGCACCGTCATCCTCATCATGATCGTGGAGCTGCTCAACACGGGCATTGAAACCGCCATCGACCGCATCGGCCCCGAATGGCATGACCTTTCCAAGCGCGCCAAGGACATGGGAAGTGCCGCCGTACTGCTCAGCCTGCTGCTGTGCGCAGGTACCTGGGCCCTGGCGCTGTTCCAGCGATTTGCCGCATGAACGCAAGCATCAACAAAGTGACCGATATCTCCAAACCTGCCTCCAAACCTGCTTTTTCCCTCTGCGTTTACTGCGGATCCCGTCCCGGCAACCAGCCCGAATTCGCCGCCATTGCCGCCCTCGTGGGCACCTGGATTGGCAAGCGCGGCGGGCAGCTGGTCTATGGCGGTGGCCGCAATGGCCTGATGGGCATCATGGCCGACGCTGCGCTGGCGGCCGGCGGGCGTGTCGTGGGAATCATCCCCAAGGCACTGGTGGAGAAGGAATGGGCCCACACCGGATGCACCGAGCTGCACATCGTGGAAAACATGCATGAGCGCAAATACCTGATGGCCGAGCATGCCGATGCGTTCCTGGCATTGCCCGGCGGCATCGGTACGCTGGAGGAATTTTTTGAGGTATGGACCTGGCGCCAGCTCGGCTACCACGACAAACCGGTCGGCCTGCTCAACATGAACGGCTACTACGACGCCCTGCTCGCGTTCCTGGCATCTTCGGTAAAAACCGGCTTCATGAATGACTGGCTGATGGACCTGATCCGAACCAGCAGCGATGCCGAATCACTGCTGGAAACGCTGGTACAGGCAGCCGGCATGACGCCAGGCAACACCCGCCTAGACCAGATCTAAAACGCCCCTGGGGATTTCCACCCATACCAGCAGGGGCCGCGGGACTGGCTTTGCCAGACCGCAGGCGCAGCGGCCCCACTACGTGAGGAAAGGGGCAGCGCGCCGCAGGCTCGAAGTGAAAAGCGTGGGGGCCTATTTAAGCGTGGGGGCCTATCTAGACCGCCGCTTCGTCTTCCTCACCCGTACGGATACGCACCACCCGCTCGACGCTGGTGATGAAAATCTTGCCGTCACCGATCTTGCCGGTGCGTGCAGCGCGAACGATGGCATCCACGCAACGCTCCACGTCTTCGGTCTTCACCACAACCTCAACCTTGACCTTCGGCAGGAAATCGACGACGTATTCGGCGCCACGGTACAACTCGGTGTGGCCCTTCTGGCGGCCAAAGCCCTTGACTTCAGTGACGGTCAGACCAGTCACGCCGCATTCGGCCAAGGCCTCACGGACTTCTTCGAGTTTGAAGGGCTTGAGGACGGCGGTAATTTGTTTCACTGAATATCTCCATTAATTCTAAATATCGTCAAAAAGGCATTTAGCGGCGTACAACGTGCAAGTGACTTCACCAGCAGGGGCCGCGGAACCGGCTTTGCCGGGCCGCAGGCGCAGCGGCCCCCTCGGGGGGCAGGGAGCTACGCGAAGCGAGCGACCGTGGGGGCCTCATTGCCGGAATCTGCTGGTAATAGGATAGCGCCAATCCTTGCCAAAGCTCCTGTGGGTGACCCTGATACCCACGGGCGCCTGGCGGCGTTTGTACTCGTTGATGCGGATCAGCTGGGCCACGCGCACGACCAGCGCGCGGTCAAACCCGGCAGCGGCGATGGCATCCACGCCCTGGTCGTTCTCCATGTAGCGCTCCAGGATGGCATCCAGCACCTCGTAGGGCGGCAGGCTGTCCTGGTCGGTCTGGTCGGGCCGCAACTCGGCGCTGGGCGGCCGCGTGATGATGCGCTCGGGAATCGGGTTGCTGCCCGTGCCGTACGGGTCGTTTTCGTTGCGCCAGCGCGCCAGGCGAAACACCGTGGTCTTCAGCAGGTCCTTGATGACCGCAAAGCCGCCGGCCATGTCGCCGTAGAGCGTGCAATAGCCGGTAGCCATTTCACTCTTGTTGCCGGTGGTCAGCACGATGGAGCCGAACTTGTTCGACAACGCCATCAAAAACACGCCACGGATACGCGCCTGGATGTTTTCCTCGGTCGTATCTTCCTTCAGGCCTTTGAACTCACCGGCCAGCGACGCCTTGAAGGCTTCGAACTCCGGCACGATGGAAATCTCGTCGTAACGCACCTTCACGCGCTCGGCCATTTCGCGTGCATCGATCCAGGAGATGTCTGCCGTGTAGGGCGAAGGCATCATCACTGCGCGCACCTTGTCAGCGCCCAGCGCATCCACCGCCACCGCCAGCACCAGGGCCGAGTCAATGCCGCCCGAAAGCCCCAGAATGGCACCCGGAAAACCGTTTTTACCGAGGTAGTCGCGCACGCCCAGCACCAGCGCGTCCCACAAGTCCGCCTCGTGGCTGCGTTCCGGCGCCGTGCCTGCTATTAATTTAATAGCTGCTTGCGCACGTCCCGCCTCGATTACAAACAGATTTTCCTTGAAACTTTCAGCCCTTCCGGCCAGCGTGCCATCGGCCTGCAGCGCAAAAGACGCCCCTTCAAACACGATTTCGTCCTGCCCACCTACCAGGTGCGCATAAATCAGCGGCAACCCGGTAGCCTGCGCCCGGACCTGCATCATCTGCTCGCGTTCGCCGCCTTTGCCGACATGAAACGGCGACGCGTTGATGACCGCCAGCAGTTCGGCCCCCGCTTCCCTGGCCAGGCGTGCCGGCTCTTCAAACCAGGCGTCTTCGCAGATCAGCAGCCCGACGCTGACGGCGTCATCGCCCTCCCCGGCCTGGAAGACGCAAGTGCCCTGCCCCGGCGTGAAATAGCGGCGTTCGTCAAACACCTGGTAATTCGGCAGTTCGCGCTTGGCATGGGTGTCGACGACGCGGCCCTCGCGCAGCACCCTGGCCGCGTTGTGGCGCTGCTGCACTTCCACGCTTTTGGTGCGCAGCCCCTTGCCGTTGTCGCCGTGGGTGGGCGTGCCCACCACCACTGTCAGGCCTTTTAACCCGGCCAGCTCGCGGGCCACCAGATTCACGGCATCATCACAGGCCTGGATGAACGATGGGCGCAAGAACAGGTCTTCTGCCGCATAGCCGCAAATGGCCAGCTCAGGCGTCAGCAGCAGCCGGGCGCCGCCCTCATAGGCCGTGCGGGCAGCGTCGATGATCTTTTGCGCATTACCCGGCATATCGCCGACGCAATAGTTCAATTGGGCAACGCAGATTTTGAGTGGCATGTTGAAGTAGAACCCCGAAAACACGTGAAAAAGAACTCAAACGATTATGTCATTCGCGTGCTGAATTCACCGCTGGAGGTGAATGCGGCCGAGTGGAACGCCCTGCTGGCGGCACAAAGCCCGGGCGAGCCCGCGAACCCCTTCATGCGCCACGAATACCTGGCCGCGCTGCACGAAAGCGGCAGCGCCACGCCCGAAACCGGATGGACGCCGCGTTTTGTCACCCTTTGGCAGGGCAAGGTGCTGGCAGGCGCCTCTCCGCTTTACCTCAAGGAGCATTCCTACGGCGAATACGTGTTCGACCACGCCTGGGCCAATGCCTACCAGCAGCATGGGCTTGAGTACTATCCCAAGGCACTGGTCGCCGTGCCCTTCACCCCCGTACCCGGCGCCCGCCTGCTGGCCCGCACGGCCGAAGAACGCAGCCTGCTGATCAAGGCCCTGGTGGCCTGGTGCACCGAGGAAGACCTTTCGTCCCTGCACCTGCTATTTACCGCCGACGAAGATGTCACGGCCTGTGAAGATGCGGGCCTCATGCTGCGTCATACGGTGCAGTTCCACTGGACAGGACCGCCAGCAGGCTACCGCGACTTCGATGACTTCCTGATGTCGCTCAGCCAGGAAAAGCGCAAAAAGATCCGCCAGGAGCGCCGCAAGGTCGCCGACGCGGGCATCACTTTCCGCTGGTCGCTGGGCAAGGACATCAGCAACGCCGACTGGGACTTTTTCTACCGCTGCTACGAGCGCACCTATTACGAGCACGGCAACGCGCCCTACCTCAGCCGCGACTTCTTCCATCGTATGCAGGACACCATGCCGGAGAACTGGCTGCTGTTTGTGGCGGAGCACAACACCGACGGCAAGCGGCGGCCCATCGCGACAAGCCTGATCGCCGTCAGTGCCCGTCCAGAAAGAGATCCTGGCCCAGGAGACGCTGAGAGCCAGTCTCTGGTTGCTTACGGCCGCTACTGGGGCGCTCTTGCCCGTGTCGACTGCCTGCACTTTGAAGCCTGCTACTACCAACCGCTGCAGTGGTGCATTGAGCACGGCTACCAGCGCTTTGAAGGCGGCGCGCAGGGCGAGCACAAAATGGCCCGCGCCCTGCTGCCCGTCAAAACCACCAGCGCCCACTGGCTGGCGCACCCCTCGTTTGCCGATGCGGTCGAGCGTTTCCTGGCGCGAGAAGGCGCCGGCATCGACAACTACATGGACGACCTGGAACGCCGCAGCCCTTTCAGGCAAGCTGCGCCGGGCACTTCGGCTTGAGTGCTTGCTTTCAGCGGCCGCAGGCGCTACGTTTTTCATAGCTGCTCGCGCTCGTCCATATTGGGTTTCATCGACTTTTTTCATAAATATTTTGTGCAAAGCATGCACTGGCCGCGCTTCCGCTTTTACCCGCAGCCACGTAGCACCTGTCATCACACGGGCAAACGTTATTTGCTATAAAGCCCGTTCAAAGGAATTTCCATGAGCAACCAAAACCGCGCCAACGAACGCCCGTACACCGTCAACCTCGTCGAATGCCCAACCCTGACCGCCGACGAGCGCGCAGCGGCCGAACTGCGTTTTCGCATGGCGCTTGAATTCGCATTGGGCGGCCCTGAATATGTGCTTCCCTCGCTGCAGGCCTACATGCTGACGCAAACGCTGCACGAAGGCCTGCCGCTGGAGAACGCCTCGGAAGCGGAGGAACAGGTCATCGCGCTCTGGCAACACGCCGAGACCGACGCGATTCTGGCGGCGATGCGGCCGCTGGGCGACAACCTGGACAACGCACGCTTCGAGATCCTCCCGCTTTGACTCCCCCTGGACCGCTTGGCCGGCGACCCGCTTCGCAGGACAACCACCGCCGCCTGCGGTGGACGCGGAAACGCTGTAACGCTATCGTATTGATAGCTGCTTGCGCCCGTCAGTATTGCGCCAACGGCTCATTTCCCTTAAGGCCCGGCTTGATTTAAGCTCTGTCTTTCACGCCTGTTTCCGAACGGTTTTCAAGGCGCCGGCAGCCACCCTGCAGCCGGCTCAAACCGCTATTTCCCCATGAATGCTCTCGTGACTGCTACACCTGAAAACCCCGCAACGCAGACTGCCGACCCTGCGCCCCCGCTGGGCCGCCCCCACGCCCGGCGTCTGCGTGAGGTCTACCGCTCCGCCGGCTGGCCCTGCCAGGACCTGCTGGAAATCGAACTGCTGGCCACCGGCATGCTGCAGCGCGTGGCCGGCCCTGCAGGCCACGAAACCCTGCGCGTGACCGATGCCGGCGTGGCCTACCTGGCGACCGTGCTCGTGCGCAACCGCTCGGCGCTTTCAAAGCATGAGGCACTGGTCGAGCAGGTGGCCTGCGAAATGGTGCGTGCCGGCCGCATCACCTGGCGCGGCCTGGGCCTGCGCGCCCAGCTGCCGCCCGAAGAAGAAGGCGGCAAGGCCCGCTGGTGCATCGCCCGGCCCGATGTGTTTTCCATCCGCAACACCACGGTGCAGGAATACGTCGAGCCGATCGTGCACGAGATCAAGGTGCACCGCTCCGACCTGCTGGGCGACCTGCGCCGCCCCGAAAAACGCGCCGCCTACCTCGACCTGGGCGGTGAGTGCTGGTATGTGCTCGGTTTCGACGCCAAGGGCCGGCCGATCGGCGATGCCAGCGAGGTGCCGCTGGAGTGCGGTGTGATGGTGCTGGAGAACACGCGCCTGGCCGTTGCGAGGGCCGCACCGCGGCGTACGCGCCAGCAACTGCCGCTGGGCGTATGGATGGCATTGGCCAAGGCGACGCCGGTAGCCGGGCTCATCGACGACGAACAGGGAATGCTCGGCGAATGCTGAGCGCGTGGACACCAGCACGCGCAGGCCTGCCGTGTTGACGCGTTCCGGGCTGCGCTTTACGGGACAGGCCGCTACGGCAAACCCTAGTGCCGCAACCCGTCCTGCTCGGTTAATGTCTCTCTCACGGAGACAACAACAATGAAATCCCTGACCGGACTCGACGCGACCTTTCTTTACCTTGAAACCCCCGAGATGCCCATGCATGTGGGCTCGCTCAACCTGTGCGAACTGCCGGAGGGCTTCAAGGGCAGCTTTCACAAGGCGGTAAAAACGCACATCGCCAAACGCATGCACCTGGCGCCGGTGTTCAGCCGCAAGCTGGTGTTCATGCCGCTGGATCTGGGCCACCCGCTCTGGGTCGAGGCTGATTCGGTCGACATCGACTTCCACATCCGCCGCGCGGACTCCGCCAAAAAAGGCGCCGCGCCTATGACGCTGACCGAGGTGCACAAGCTTTGCGCGCAACTGCACAGCGAGGTCATCGACCGCAATTTCCCGCTCTGGGAGTTTTATATTTTTGACCGCATCCAGCTGCCCGCATCGCAGGGCGGCAAGGTGGTGGCCGGGTTTTTCTCGAAGATTCACCATGCAGCGCTGGACGGCAAAGGCGGTGTGATGCTGGCCAATGCCCTGCTCGATTTCAGCCCGGTACCGCGCGAGGTGCCGCCGCCCGACCCGGCCCGCCGCCGCAAAACCGAGGCCGACCTGAAGCTGGGCAAGATGATCGGCTCGGTGTTTTCGAGTTCGCTGGGCCAGCTGGCCAAACTGGCCAAGGCGCTGCCGTCTGCGGCCAGCACCTTTGGCAGCACGCTGGCAAAACAATCCACCACCAGTTCGGCCACCGGCATCAAGCCCAAGATGCCGATGAAGCTGGCGCCACAAACGCCCTTTAATACCGGCATCACCACGGATCGCGTCTTTGTGACGGCCACCCTGCCGCTGGCCGAATGCAAGGCCATGGGCAAGGCGGTGGGCGGCTCATTCAACGACGTGGTCTTGTGGATCTGCTCGACCGCACTGCGCAGCTACCTCACGCAGCACCACAGTCTGCCGAAAAAATCGCTGGTGGCGGCCATGCCGGTGTCGCTGCGCGAAGCCGGCGCCACCGACGCCAGCAACCTGGGCAACCAGGTGAGCATGAGCCTGGTGGAACTGGGCACGCAGCTGGCCCACCCGCTCAAGCGCATGAACGCCATCATGGCATCGACCGCCAAGGTGAAAACGTCGATGCAAAGCCTGAAGGGCCTGCTGCCGACCGACTACCCTTCGCTGCTGGCACCGTGGCTGGTGGGCGGCGCAGCCAAGATGGCGCTGAACGCCTACGGCAAAAGCGGCATCGCCAGCCGCCTGCCCATGGTGGCCAACCTGGCCATCTCCAACGTGCCGGGCCCGCCGGTGCCGCTGTACCTGGCCGGCGCGAAGTTCCTGACCTTCCACCCGCTGTCCATCGTCATGCACGGGCTGGCGCTCAATATCACCATACAGACCTATGCCGGCCATGTGGATTTCGGCATCGTTGCCGACAAAAAGGCGCTGCCGCATGCGAAGGACCTGGCCAAGGCCATCGAAGACGCCTTTCAGCAAGCGCAGGCACTGATGTCCGTGACGGCGCCTGTTACACCCGCCGCCACGCCGCCCGCGTCGAAAAAGACGGCTAAAGTCGCTACCAAAAAAACCGCACTCAAAGCCGCAGTCAAGGCCACCCCGGTAAAAACCCGCAAAACCGCTGTCACGAACGCGACGAAAACCGCCGCCAGGCGCTCACCTTAGAGAGACCTCTCTCTGTAAAAAACCGTAAGCGCCTCCATACTCTTTGAGTCGGAACTCCAACAAGACAATCAATGCTTCAAGCCATGGCAAGCCCGTCATCCAGGCGAAATCCGTCTTCATCCTCCCCCCAAGATCAAGCAAAACCGTCCCCACACGATGTTCCGCCCAGCGCCTGGCTGCTGGCGCTTGAGCTGCGTGCGTTCTGGGAATTCGGTGCCCTGCTTCCCGCCTGGCCCTTGCTGGCCCGCGCGCCACGCGGCGACGGCCATGCCGTGATGGTGTTTCCAGGCCTGTCGGCCAATGACGCCACCACGGTGCCGCTGCGCCAATACCTGCAGTCGCTCAATTACAGGCCCTGGGGCTGGGAACAGGGGTTTAACTTTGGCCCGCGCGCCGGCGTGCTGGAAGAAGCCCGCGACAGCCTCGCCCGCACCTTCGAAACCACGGGCCGCAAGGTCAGCCTGATCGGCTGGAGCCTGGGCGGCGTCTACGCGCGCGAGCTGGCCAAGGAGCTGCCGCACATGGTGCGCGGCGTGATCACGCTGGGCACACCCTTCGCGGGCTCGCACAAGGCCACCAACGCCTGGCGCATCTATGAACTCACCAGCGGCCGCAACGTCGAGCGCGAATCCGAAAGCTACGATCTGCCGGCCGCCCCGCCTGTGCCGACCACCAGCATTTATTCGCGCAGCGATGGCGTGGTGGCCTGGCAAGCCAGCATCCAGGCGCCCAGCGCCGCCCATCCGCAAACCGAAAACATCGAAGTGCTGGCCAGCCATATCGGCATGGGCGTGAACCCCAGCGCCTGGTGGGCCGTGGCCGACCGGCTGGCGCAGGCCGAAGGCCAGTGGAAGCCGTTTTCGCGCGGAGATAAAGGCAAGCTGCACGGCCTGGTGTTCCCGGACCCTGCGCGAAAAGCGTAACGCTTCAATGTAGCGCCGGGCGGCGGTGCACACCATTCCACCCAGGCATAAAAAAAGCGCCTGCAGACCACGCTGCAGGCGCTTTTTTAAGTTTCCCTCAATGCCTTTGCTATATTTTTTATAGCTGCTTGCGCACGGCCTGAGCCACCTTCAGCACAAAAACGCTTACGTTTTCGTGCCAGAGGCCAGGTTTCAGGCCTTGCCGGCCTTTGCATAGTTGGCAATGCCGTCCGTGATTTCTTTTTTGGCCGCATCCGGGCCTTCCCAGCCCAGCACCTTGACCCATTTGCCTTCTTCCAGGTCCTTGTAGTGCTCAAAGAAATGCGCAATGGTCTTCAGGCGCAGCGGATTCATGTCTTCAGGTTTTTGCCACTGGGTGTAAAGCGAGCATTTCTTGTCGATGGGCACCGCCAGCACCTTGCCGTCTTCACCGGCTTCGTCCGTCATTTTCAGGATGCCGATGGCGCGGCAGGTCACCACCACGCCGGGAATCAGGGGCACCGGGGTGATCACCAGCACGTCGACCGGGTCGCCGTCGCCGCTGATGGTCTTGGGCACATAACCGTAGTTGGTCGGGTAGTGCATGGAAGTGCTCATGAAGCGGTCCACAAAAATCGCGCCGGACTCCTTGTCCACCTCGTATTTCACCGGGTCGGCATTCATCGGGATCTCGATGATGACGTTGAAGGATTCGGGAACGTTTTTGCCGGGGGAAACTTTATCGAGGGACATGGTCGCTTGAGTTCTTTATGGAAGGAAGAAGAAAGAAAGGGAAGGAAGGGCGAAAAGAAGATTCTTAAAACACATGGGCTACCTGCGCAGCCGTGGCACAGGCCAACTGCTCGGTATTTACCCTCATTTTACTGATTCACACCTTACGGTTCTTAAAGTTGTCATGTTTTCACTGTAAATTGCGCGAGTTGGCCAATCGTCTTGTCTCTACGTAGACCAAGCAACGAGGAAGCAACGCAGCGGGGGTCAAGACACCATTTGCTAGCGTTGAAACCCCCTCCAAGCGAAAAACAACGTAGGAGATTTCTATGACAGGCAACTCAGCGCTTATTCTTGCGCTCGTCTGCGGGCTGGTCGCCGTGGGTTACGGCATCTGGGCTCGCAGCTGGATTCTTTCCCAGGATGCAGGCAATGCGCGCATGCAGGAAATTGCAGCCGCCATCCAGACCGGCGCCGCCGCCTACCTGGCACGGCAATACAAAACCATCGCCATGGTGGGCGTCGTCCTCACGGTACTGATCGGCTTTTTCCTTGACGGAAAAACCGCCATCGGCTTCGTCGTTGGCGCCGTGCTGTCAGGCGCTTGCGGCTTTATCGGCATGAACGTGTCGGTTCGCGCCAATGTGCGCACCGCCCAAGCCGCCACCAAAGGCATTGGCCCCGCGCTTGACGTTGCCTTTCGCGGCGGCGCCATCACCGGCATGCTGGTCGTGGGCCTGGGCCTCCTGGGCGTGACCGGCTTTTACTGGTTTCTGGTGGGCAATGGCAACTACACACCCGACCTCAAGCTGGCCAACCTGCTCAACCCGCTGATTGGTTTTGCCTTCGGCTCGTCGCTGATTTCCATCTTCGCCCGGCTGGGCGGCGGCATTTTCACCAAGGGCGCCGACGTCGGTGCCGACCTGGTGGGCAAGGTCGAAGCAGGTATTCCCGAAGACGACCCGCGCAACCCGGCCGTGATTGCCGACAACGTCGGCGACAACGTGGGCGATTGTGCCGGCATGGCCGCCGACCTGTTTGAAACCTACGCGGTCACGCTGATCGCCACCATGGTGCTGGGCGCCCTGCTGCTCTCGGGCGCAGGCGCCACCGCTGCGGTTTACCCGCTGGCACTGGGCGGCGTGTCCATCATCGCCTCCATCATCGGCTGCTTTTTCGTCAAGGCCTCGCCCGGCATGAAGAACGTGATGCCGGCCCTCTACAAGGGCCTGGCAATTGCCGGCGTACTGTCGCTTATCGCGTTTTATTTCGTCACGATGTGGCTGATGCCCGACAACGCCGTCACGGCAAGCGGCACGCAGATACGCCTCTTCGGCGCCTGCGCGGTCGGCCTGATCCTGACCGGCGCGCTGTGCTGGGTCACCGAGTACTACACCGGCACGCAGTACAAGCCGGTGCAGCACATTGCACAGGCATCGACTACCGGCCACGGCACCAACATCATTGCCGGCCTGGGTGTCTCCATGCGCTCCACCGCATGGCCGGTGATTTTTGTCTGTATCGCCATCCTGACGGCCTACTCGCTGGCGGGCCTGTACGGCATCGCGATCGCCGCCACTTCCATGCTGAGCATGGCGGGCATCGTGGTTGCGCTGGACGCCTACGGCCCCATCACCGACAACGCCGGCGGCATTGCCGAAATGGCCGAACTGCCCAGCAGCGTGCGTGACATCACCGACCCGCTGGACGCGGTGGGCAACACCACCAAGGCCGTGACCAAGGGCTACGCCATCGGCTCCGCCGGCCTGGCCGCGCTGGTGCTGTTTGCCGACTACACCCACAAGCTCGAAGCCTACGGCAACGTGATCAGCTTCGACTTGAGCAATCCCAAGGTCATCGTCGGCCTCTTCATCGGCGGCCTGATTCCCTACCTGTTCGGCGCGATGGCGATGGAAGCCGTGGGCCGCGCTGCCGGCGCCGTGGTGGTTGAAGTGCGCCGCCAGTTCCGCGACATCAAGGGCATCATGGACGGCACGGGCAAGCCCGAGTACGACACCGCTGTCGACATGCTGACCACAGCTGCCATCAAGGAAATGATGATCCCCTCGCTGCTGCCCGTGGTCGTGCCCATCGTGGTCGGCCTGGCGCTCGGCCCCCAGGCACTGGGCGGCCTGCTGATGGGCACCATCGTCACCGGCCTCTTCGTTGCCATCTCGATGTGCACCGGCGGCGGCGCTTGGGACAACGCCAAGAAGTACATTGAAGACGGCCACCACGGCGGCAAGGGTTCCGAGGCACACAAGGCCGCCGTGACCGGCGACACCGTGGGCGACCCCTACAAGGACACAGCCGGCCCGGCCGTGAACCCGCTGATCAAGATCATCAACATCGTGGCGCTGCTGATCGTGCCCCTGGTGATGAAGTTCCACGGCGGTGAAGCCGCAGCGGCCCCGGTGGCACCCATGGCCGCGCCTGCTGCCATGAGTGCACCGGCCGCCACACCGACTGCACCCGCCATGCCGGCGCCCGCGCCCACGCAGGCGCCCAATGCCGCAGCAACGCCAACGCCAGCCGCACCGGCCTCACGCTAGACCGCTCCGGCCCATGCAAAAAGCTCTGCGTTGCAGGGCTTTTTCTTTGGGCGTCCTGTGAGGACGAAGCTGCAAAAAAAGGTTCGTTGACTCAGGCTGGCATCCACCGGCTGGAACCCGGCCCAGGCAGCGCCAGATCCGGTGCGGCAGTCAGGCTTTCAAAGTACCTGATTTCGCGGAGTGCTTCGCTCAATGTCATCTCGCCTGCATTCATCAGGCAGCCGGTCAGATACTCCGTCAGGGCGGTGTACTGGGCCAGCGTGGCCTTCGTCTCACTGTAAAGCCGCTCGCTCTGGGCTTCCATGATGCTGCGGGTTTCCTCGTCCGGCGGTGCCGTGCCGCCGTCCTTGAGGAGCGCGGCGTAATTCAGCCGGGTCTTGCGGTACATGCCCATTTCAGCCACCGCATGGTGCAGCAGCCGCGTGACACGGGTGATGTCATTGTGGGCGCCGCCCGTGGTTCCGTCTTCGCCGAAGAAGATTTCCTCGTTCGCCATGCCACCCAACAGCACCCGCACCTCATGCTCCATGTCACCCTTGGTCTGCAGCAGGTTGCTGTCCTGCTTGTGCAGTACAAAGCCGAGGGCATTGTTGCGGGGGTTGGCCTTCAATGAAATTTTGATGGTGGTCATGTCGGCCAGCAGCGCGTTCCAGTTGTCGCCGGCCAGCTTGCGCCGGTGCTGGAAATCCATCAGGAAGTGGCCCCACTCATGTACGGCGATGATGCGCCGGTCGCGCTCGCGCTCTTTGGTGGTGTTGTCGTTGACATTGCCCACCAGCACACGCTCGGCGGCCTGCATCAGGGTGTGCGCGCCTATCATCTGGCCCGCCTGCACTGCGATGATGCCGGCCTGGTTGACCATGGTTTCGAGGTCTGCCGGGCTGCAGCCTTCCGTCAGTTCAACAAAATGGCGCAGGTCCATATCGGGCAACACCTTGTCGGCACGCTGGCGCAGGTAGTGGCCGGTGATGGCCAGGCGCTCCTGCTGGTTGGGCATGCGGAAGTCGACCTTCATCTGGAAGCGGCGCAGCATGGCCTCATCCATCTGCAGGTTGGCCGAATTGAAGTTGGACGCCACGATCCAGATGATTTCAGTATCCGATTTGGTCCGCACACCGTCCAGGATGGCCAGCAACATGTTCTGCGTGTCATCGTCATATTTGCGGTTGCCACCGCGCCGCATGAAAAGGTCCTGCGCTTCATCAAGAAAGACGATGCAGCGTTTACGCCGCTTGGCCAGCGCAAGAATGCGCGACAAGGTGTTCGAGCCGCCGGCCACATAGCCGGTCTCGAGGTTGGCGGCTGAATGGAAAAGAATTGGCAGGTTCAGCTCTTTGGCGAGGTAGCTGGCCAGCTTGGTCTTGCCTGTACCCGCGGGGCCGCTGAACATCACGTTGAAAGGCTTGTTCACGCCATAAGCGGCGTATTCGAGGCGGCGTTCGTACTGGTCGCGGATTTGCGCAACCTCGGCCTTGATATCGTCCATGCCGACCAGGTCCTCCATATCACCGCTGATTTGCGCCGGCGAAATGAACTTGAGGGATTTGCGCTGCCCGCCCGTCTGGTACCAGAGGAAGGCAATGAGCCCCAGCGTCAAGGTCGCTGATACCAGCGCGCTGGCGCCGCCTTTCCAGGCGTCCTGTTCGGATTGCGGGCGGGCGTCACCGAAACGCTGTTCAAGGCGCGCCAGCATGTCCTTGCTCGCGTCATCAAGCGCGCCCCGGGGCACGAAGGTGAGCTTGCCACCCCACGGTGCCGTGACGGCCTTGTCGGCCAATATCTTGGTTTCCATGTCCGAGGGGTAATAGGCGTACTGCCTGCCCTCCGATTCAATCAGCACAAAGCGCTCGGAAACGGTCCACAAAATGGGCCGGTAAATGATGGTGATGCGCGTGACCGGATGGGCTTCGAGAAAGCTCAGGACCGACCCGCTTCCGAAGACGACCGGCAATGCGGTGTTGTACGTCCAGGCCGCTTCAACACCCGGCCCCGACGCTGCCATGGCCTTGACTTCCAGCGCCATTTTTTCCTGCCGCTCCAGGGTCGACCAGGCGTAATAGGCGCTTGCCGGAATCATCAATGCCACGGCCAGTACGGCGAACTTCATGCCAAAGGTCTGAATCGACAACCAGTCGCGCAAACGGGCCATAAAGGCTTTAAACCAGGCCAGCAGGCTGGTGGTGGGCGCGTCGTCGCCGGGCGGAATATCGGCTGGGCTTTTGGTGGGATCAGTCATCGCGGTAATGCGTCAAAAATGCGGACCCGCAGTTGCCGGCTGCCTGCCGCTGTCGTCACGCCAATACGGCCGGGCCGTTGCGTAACATGAGCACCATTCCCTGTAGGAATTGGCGAGGTGCATGTGTAGGTTCAATCCTACATATATGCCAATCGTGGCGCAGCAAAGGATTTGTAAATTGGCCGAGACACAACGCTGTGGCTGTGACAAACGCACGCTTTTGGGGAGCGTTACCTCGCGGGAGGCCCTGCCCCCATGGCTCATTTCTGCCCGTGGGAGGCGGTAACCTCCGGCCGGGGGCAAATTCAGCACAATAGCGCCATGCAACTCAACTACATCGCCAATACCTCTGTCGCATCTTCTTCAGGCAAAACCATCCCAATGATCGATCCGTCCGACGGGCAGGTGTTTGACGAGATTCAGCGCAGCAACGCGCACGACATGGATACCGCGGTGAAAAGTGCCCACGAATGTCTGGAACTGGTATGGAGCCGCTTCAGCGCCGCCGAGCGCGGGCGACTGCTGATGCGGCTTTCCGCCAAGGTGGCCGAGCATGCCGAAGAGCTGGCCATGATCGAGCAGCGCGACTGCGGCAAGCCCACCAAACAGGCACGCGCCGACGCGGCGGCCCTGGTGCGCTACTTCGAGTTTTATGCCGGCGCCTGCGACAAGCTGCACGGCGACACCATTCCCTATCTGGACGGCTACAGTGTGATGACCTGGCGCGA
The DNA here is from genome assembly GCF_056405795.1 of Polaromonas sp. P1_F1. Classification (NCBI taxonomy): domain Bacteria; kingdom Pseudomonadati; phylum Pseudomonadota; class Betaproteobacteria; order Burkholderiales; family Comamonadaceae; genus Polaromonas; species Polaromonas sp. P1_F1. The sequence continues at coordinate 26,278 of NZ_JBFUBJ010000006.1, read as the reverse complement.
GCCGCACGGCGTGACGGGCCACGTGATTCCGTGGAACTACCCGATGCAGATCTTCGGCCGCAGCGTCGGCGGCGCGCTGGCCGCGGGCAACGTCTGCGTGGTCAAGCCGGCAGAGGATGCCTGCCTGTCATTGATTCGCGTGGCGCAACTCGCGGCCGAAGTGGGTTTTCCGGCCGGCGCCATCAACATCGTGACCGGTTACGGCCATGAGGTCGGCGACGCGCTGGCCCGCCACAAAGAAATCGACCACATCAGCTTTACCGGCAGCCCCGCCGTGGGCACGCTGATCCAGCAGGTCGCCGCCGAGCGCCACTGCCCCGTCACGCTGGAGCTGGGCGGGAAAAGTCCGCAAATCGTGTTTGCCGATGCCGACCTGGATGTCGCCATACCGGCCATCATCAACGCCATCGTGCAGAACGCCGGGCAAACCTGCTCGGCCGGCTCGCGCCTGCTGGTAGAACAGGCGATTTACGAGCCCCTGCTGCTGCGCTTGGGCGAAGCCTTTGAAAACCTGCGCGTCGGCCCCGCCGCCATGGACCTGGACGTGGGCCCGCTGATCCGGCAAAGCCAGCAGCAGCGCGTCTGGGACTTTTTAAGCGATGCGCAGGTTGCCAACATTCCCATGGTGGCCCAGGGCCAGATCGTCGACGAGGCGCCCGACACCGGGTTTTACCAGGCCCCCACCCTGCTGCGCGACGTGCCGGTAACGCACAGGCTGGCGCAGGATGAAGTGTTCGGCCCGGTGCTGTGCGCCATGAGCTTCAAAAACGAGGATCACGCAGTAGAACTTGCCAATGCCACGCAGTTCGGCCTGGTCGCCGGCATCTGGACGCGCGATGGGGCACGCCAGTTCCGCATGGCCAGGCGAGTGAAAAGCGGCCAGGTGTTCATCAACAACTACGGCGCCGGCGGTGGTGTGGAATTACCTTTCGGCGGCGTGAAGTCATCGGGCTACGGCCGTGAAAAAGGCTTTGAGGCCTTGCATGGCTTCACCACGCTGAAAACAGTGGCCATACGACACGGTTAAGCCGACCCCGGCCGCAAGGTCTCGGGTTCGTGCCCCTCGCCACGGCCGCCCTGCAGTCAGCCCTTGATTTGCGCCGTCTTCACAACGCTTTCAGCTTTTGGCAGAAGCCGCGGGAAAAATGAAAGCCTGGGAGCAAGGAAGGTGGCAGCGAACAATTCGCCATTTCGCTGGCTAAGCCAGCCTACGCCGTTGAGCTGGACGTCATCGCCCTTTCTCGTCACGGTAAATTCGAACCGCGCACCTTTCTCACCCGCAAATACCGAAGGTTCAACCTTTGTCATGTTGACGATGGAACCGTCTGCCGAATACATGATCTCGAAAAGGTTGACCAATTGGTCAAGCGGCATGCCTGCCTGGTAAGTTGGAACACGGGCTGCCTTCTGCCCGGACGGCACGCTGCCTGCAGGCCTGACCAGCAGCGCCTGGCCTGGCTTGACGGCCGCCCAGAGGCGCAGGTGATCCAGCGTCAATCCCTCCTGGGTCCACATGTCAAAAGGCTGCTGGGTGCCGGGTGGGGCCACCTTGTTCCAGGCATCAGTCACCTTGACGGCCAGCCGGTTATTGACCAGTTGCTCACCCTCAACCTTGGTGATGGACATGCAGCCCGACAGGAAAGCGAAGGCAAGAAGGATCAGGAGTTTTTTCATGGTTTAAGTTCCGCAATGTAATTTTTAATAAGACCCGCATCCGCTGCCTCAGGCGCGGCGGTGAGGTATTTTTCGAAGGCCTGTACGGCCGAGGCGGTGTCGGTCCGCTGCTTTTGCACCAGGCCGAGCGCCCTGAAAGCCTCGGCCGGAGCCTGTTCAAGAGCGGTCACGCGCGTCAGGTCGTTCAGGGACTCCTGAAGATCTTCCTTGCCTGCCCGCAACCGATACACCTCACCGCGCGCGTACAGCGCCTGGCCGTCCTCCGGATTGCGCGACAGCAGGCGATTGAACAGCACCAGACTTTCTTCAAACTGGCCACGCCGGATTTCATCCTGCAGCCACCCGAAGCGGTGCCGTGACATCACCTGCTGGTATTCCACTGCACCCGTTTTACCGCCGCCGTCGCCCGCCAGGCGGAGCAGATCATCACGGCGCGTCTCCAGCGGGGGATGCGTCGCCATCATGGGACTGCGTTTGCCAACGTCTTCACCGCCGGTGATCTTGAGTTCGCCCAGCAGGTTGTCCCACACTTGTGCAGCCTGCCTGCCGTCATAACCCGCCCGGGTCATAAGGCGCATGCCCAGACGATCGGCCCGCGTCTCATGGTCCCGGGAAAAAGCGAAAGCACCGGCCAGAGCACCAAGCTGGCCAATGGCGCCGACAAGGCCGAACATGCCGATGAACTGCGCAAAGGCGGCCCGGCTTCTCAGATCCCGCAGGCGCTCAAGCGTGTGCCGTTCGAGGTAGTGACCGATTTCATGGCCCAGTACCGCAGCGAGTTGCGCTTCATTCTCCGCGCGCAGCAGCAATCCGGTCCAGACCTGCATCATGCCGTTCGGCGCCATGCTGGCGTTGAAGAGCGGCGTGCGCACCACATGTACACGAATGTCAGGGCAGTGGTCTCCCGCGAGACGGCATACCAAGTCTTGCAGATATTGGCTCAGTTGCGGGTCGCGTACGGTAAATGGACTGCGCCGCAGACGCGTTTCTTCACGGTCCATCATTCCCCACAAGCCGCCTTCATCTGTTTCCAGCGCAGGGCGGGCAAAGCGCTCTGCGGGCAAAGGCGAGATGGAGGCAGCTGCAGGGTTCTCCTGGCCAAAGGCTGACAAGCCTGGCAACAGGGCGCCCATACCCAGGCAGTGCTTGCAGGCCGTCCGCAAAAAAGCACGGCGCCCGCCAGCCGGTATGCCTATCATCTGGCGACCGGAAAACCCTTGAGAAGGGCTTCGATGGTTTCTTTGGCTGGCTCGGGTTCCCTCAGGTCACCTGAGGCCCGGCGCAAATCATTGAACCAGACAATCCGCCCGTTATTCAAATCGACCAGCGAGGCATAACCAATCTGCGCGCCCCCGGCAATCCCCACGCCCAGCACAGCCATGGCGATCATCGCGGCCTTGCGCTCGCTGCTGGCATAGCTGTCGCGCATCCAGATGAACAGGGCGTAATCAGCCCCCGTTTTATCCTTGAGAGGCTTGACGGCATCTCCGAGTGACCAGTTCAGGGCATCGTTCTTGGTGGGCAGCTTGAGTACACCACCAATCATGTGGTGCAGAAAAACAGATTGCGCGACAGCTCCGTGCAGGGAGTTGATGTCCGCGAGTTCGTCCATGTCTTTTTCTTCAAGCCCGATCACGTCAGAACCCAACTTGAGCTTGCTCGAAGCCAGACCGGACTTGACGTTTTTCTGGGCAGCCATGGTCCAGTCGGCCCTGGGCTCCTGCACGCCGCCGGCACCGATGGAAAAGAGCTCGAGGTCTGCGGGCACGACAACCAGCTTCGAGGCCGCCGCGCGTTCCGAGAATCCGGGTGCCAGGTTCTTGCTGGATTGTTGCGCGTGCGCTGTCCCCGCGAAAAGCACCAGCGCACACAAGGCTGCACCCGCACCGGTGCGGGCAAATTGATAACTCATGAAATCCCTCCCTTTTATAAAGCGCATTGTAGATGTAACTTCATGTTTCACGAATCCCGTCAAGCGAAAGAGACAGAGGGAAAACCCGCACCACCGTGATCAGCAACAATAAGCAATGGAAGCCGCACGCCACCGTACGGCAGCGTGCGCCGGCAGCAACCTTTACGAGAAAGACAAAATCATGCGGGTCAAGGACAAATCCATCATCGTGACCGGCTCCGGAGGCGGTATCGGTGAAGGCATCGCGCGGCGGCTGGCAGCCGAGGGCGCCAGGATCATCGTCAACGACATCAATGTGGCGCTGGGCGAGAAAGTCGTGGCTGCCATCGTCAAGGCCGGCGGCACAGCTTCGTTCTTTGCCGCCGACGTCACAAAGTCTGCCGAGGTCAAGGCGCTGGTTGACGCCGCCGTGCAGCGCAACGGCCGGCTCGACGTGATGGTCAGCAACGCTGGCTGGACGCACCGCAACCAGCCTGCACTTGACGTCAGCGAAGACGATTTTGACAAGTGCTACGCCATCAACGTCAAAAGCATTTACCTCGCCACCATTCATGCCACACCGGTATTTCGCGAGCAAGGCGGGGGCAGCTTCATCAATATCGCATCGACCGCCGGCGTGCGCCCGCGTCCGGGCCTGACCTGGTACAACGGCTCCAAGGGGGCGGTCATCACGACCTCCAAGTCGCTGGCCGCCGAGCTCGGCCCGGACAACATCCGGGTCAACTGCATCAACCCGGTATTCAACCCGGACACAGGCCTCTCGGCCGAATTCGCGGGTGGTCCGCTGGATGAAGAACGCAAGGCGAAGTTTCGCGCGAGCATTCCGCTGGGACGTTTTTCCACCGCGCTGGATGTGGCCAATGCCGTGCTTTACCTGGCCAGCGACGAAGCGGACTTCATCAGCGGTGTATGCCTGGAAGTAGACGGCGCCCGGTGTGTCTAAATAGAGCCCCCACGGTCGCTCACTGCGTGTAGCTCCCTGCCCCCCGAGGGGGCCGCCCGCCTGCGGTCTGGCAAAGCCAGTCCCGCGGCTCACGCTGGGTTTAAGAGTTCTGTGCGTAACCAGTGCGAGGTATTTCACCAATGGGTGCCGCGGAACCGGCTTTGCCGGGCCGCAGGCACCGTCCCCTGCAAGGGGAAAAGGGCTACACGAAGTGAGCTCGATAGGGGTGTGCCAATTTTTCGGCTTCGCCGGCCCCAGGCGCCGCCCCCTCGAGGGGGGAACGGGCTACACGAAGTGAGCCTGGACGGGGGTGAGCCAATCTCTCTTTGGGGATAAGGCCTGGTTTTAGTGCCCCAGCCGGGCCAATGGGGTAAATTCTCCCTTTGAGCAACTCACCATGACGACCGACAAAATCATTCCGCTGGCAGATATCCGCTACGCAAGCCGCGTGCCGCATATTCCTGCCCGGTTGTCTGCGCCGACAGGCCTGCTGAGTGACACGCTGGGCCGGCCACTGCGGGATTTGCGCATCAGCGTGACGGACCGCTGCAATTTCCGCTGCAGCTACTGCATGCCGCGCGAGGTGTTCGACAAGGATTACGCCTTCCTGCCGCAGACCTCGCTGCTGAGTTTTGAAGAAATCACGCGCCTGGCGAAGATTTTTGTGGCGCATGGCGTCGAAAAAATCCGGCTGACCGGAGGCGAACCGCTGCTGCGCAAACACCTGGAAGTGCTGGTCGAAATGCTGGCCAAGCTGCAAACGCCGCAGGGCAAGCCGCTGGACATCACGCTGACCACCAATGCATCCCTGCTCGCCAAAAAGGCCCAGTCGCTCAAGGACGCGGGCCTGCAGCGCGTCACGGTGAGCCTGGACGCACTGGACGACACCATCTTTCGCCGCATGAACGATGTGGATTTTCCGGTAGCCGATGTGCTCAAGGGTATTGAAGTGGCGCAGAAGGTCGGCCTGGCGCCGCTCAAGGTCAACATGGTGGTCAAACGCGGCACCAATGACGCGGAGATCGTGCCCATGGCCCGGCATTTCCGCCATTCGGGTGCCGTGCTGCGCTTTATTGAATATATGGACGTGGGCGCCACCAACGGCTGGCGCATGGACGAGGTGCTGCCTTCTGCCCAGGTGGTGGAACGCCTGAACTCCGAATTTCCCCTGGCGGTCATAGACCCCAACTACGCTGGCGAGACCGCCGAACGCTGGCGCTACGTCGATGGCGCGGGCGAGATCGGCGTGATCAGCAGCGTGACCCAGGCTTTTTGCAGCGACTGCAACCGCGCCCGGCTGTCGACTGAAGGCAAGCTGTTTTTATGCCTGTTCGCCAGCCAGGGCCAGGACTTGCGCGCCTTGCTGCGCGGCGGCTACGCCGATGAACAGATTGCGGCTGCGGTAGCCCATATCTGGCAGGGGCGCAATGACCGCTATTCGGAGCTGCGCGCCGCGATGCCCGCCGACACAAGCGCTCCGGACAATGGCGCCAAACGCGTCGAAATGAGTTACATAGGCGGCTGACATGACCCCCACGCTTTTCACTTCGAGCCTGCGGCGCGCTGCCCCTTTCCTTACATATGGGGCCGTTGCGCCTGCGGCCCGGCGAAGCCGGTTCCGCGGCCCTGACTGGCCTGGGAATCGCCCTGTGCAATCCAAGGACGAGTGCTGGAGCTTGTTTTGAAGGATGCCCCAATGCCCTCCCCAATCCACGCCGAAGCCATTACAGGCGTGATCCTGGCCGGTGGCCGTGGCTCGCGCATGGGCGGTGTCGACAAGGGCTTGCAGAACTTCAACGGCGTTCCCCTGGCGTTGCACACCCTGATGCGGCTGTCGCCCCAGGTCGGTGACGTGATGATCAATGCCAACCGCAACCTGTCCGCTTATGAATCATTCGGCGTTCCGGTCTGGCCCGACAGCACAGGTCTGGGCGAGTTTGCCGGGCCACTGGCGGGATTCCTGACGGGCCTGGAGCGTTGTGAAACCCCTTACCTGTTGACTGTGCCCTGCGACACCCCGCTATTTCCCGACGACCTGGTGGCACGGCTTGCCGAAGCACTTGCGCAGGACGGCGCCGACTTTGCCGTGGCGGCGGCGCCCGAAGAAGATGGGCAGCTCAGGCCCCAACCGGTGTTTTGCCTCATGGGTACCCACATGCTGGAAAGCCTGGTGCGCTTCACCCACAGTGGCGGCCGCAAGATAGACGCATGGACGGCGCAGCACAAAACAGCGATCGTGCCGTTCGACAAACCCGGTGACGACAGCCGCAGTTTCTTCAATGCCAATACGCTGGCCGAGCTGCACCAGCTGGAATCCCGCCAGCCGTGAAAACACTCGACCAGATTGCCGCGGAGCTGCAAGGCTACGACCCACAGTCACTGTCTGCCGACCAGGTACTGGACTTCCTGTCGCGGCTGGTCATGCCGGTGCAGGAGCAGCTCGAGCTGCCCTTGATGGAGGCTTTCGGGCGGGTGCTGGCCCAGGATGTGGTCTCGCCGTTTGACGTGCCGCCGCACGACAACTCGGCCATGGACGGATATGCCTTCGATGGTGGGCAGTTGGCTGCAGGCAAGGCGCTTGAGCTGCAGGTGGCCGACGGAACAGCGCTGGCAGGCAAGGCCTGGCAAGGCAGCGCCGGGCCAGGCCAGTGCGTCAAGATCATGACCGGCGCCATCATGCCCTCCGGCCTGGACACCGTGGTGCCACAGGAGTTTGTCACCCTGCACCAGGATGGCCAGGGCACACGCATCAGTATCCCGTCGGGTTTGCTCCAGCCCGGCGACAACCGCCGGCTGCGCGGCGAGGACCTCATGCAGGGCCGGCCGGCGCTATTAAAAGGTGAGCGTATTACGCCCGCCCGCCTTGGCCTGGCAGCCTCTTTGGGTCTTAAAACCTTGTCAACCTGGCGGCCGCTGCGGGTGGCTTACTTCTCCACCGGTGATGAGATTTTGTCGCTGGGCGAAACACCGCGCGAAGGCGCTGTGTACGACAGCAACCGCTACACCGTCTTCGGCATGCTCAGCCGGCTGGGCATCCAGGTGCTCGACATGGGCGTCGTGCGCGATGAGCCGGCACTTCTGGAGGCTGCATTCAAACGAGCGGCAGCCGAGGCCGACGCGGTCATCACGTCTGGCGGTGTCAGCGTGGGTGAAGCGGATTTCACCAAGGCCATGATGAAAAAGCTGGGCGACGTGGCCTTCTGGCGCATTGCGATGCGGCCCGGCCGGCCCATGGCCGTGGGACGGATTTCAATAGAGAAATCAGGCTCTATCCCAATAGGGACAAGCGCAAGCAGCTATGAAAATAGTAGCACTCAAAAAACGTTCCCAAACCCCGAGGGCGCCATTTTGTTTGGATTGCCCGGCAATCCGGTGGCGGTGATGGTGACGTTCCTGGCCTTTGTGCGCCCCGCCCTGCTCCAGATGATGGGCGCCAGCGCCGCGCCGGCGCCGTTGCTCAAGGCACGCAGCCTGGAGCCCATTCGCAAGAAACCGGGGCGCACCGAATACCAGCGCGGCTGGGTATCCACCGCGTCCGACGGCTCCCTGGAGGTCCGGACCACCGGCAGCCAGGGTTCGGGCGTGCTGCGCTCCATGGCCGAGGCCAACGGCCTGATGGTGCTTCACCATGCGCAAGGCAATGTCGCTGCAGGGGACATGGTTGACGTCCTCATGTTTGAGGGTGCCCTGTAAATCCCTTGAATCCTCGGCGCCGCCAGGCCCTGGTACTGCAACCCGAAAATATCGAAACATGAAAGCGCGTCTTCGCACCCATGGCTGCGTTGCAATCCTTGCGAAGGCGTTCAGCCTTCGTTACGGCTTGCGCCTTGCCCTGGGCGCGAATCCATCGCTTTCATTTTGTTTCGCTACTTGCGGGTTGCAGTACTAGTCGCTTCGGGGAGCCGGTAGCGGGGGCAGGTCCTCATAGCCGAAAAAATAGGGCACAACCCGAAAGCTCATCAGCAAGCCGCCGTTTTCCGGCGTTGCGTTCAGGCGTTCGTAGTCTTGCGCGGCCAGGTGCTGTATTTTTTCGGCATCGCGTTGCCGGCTGAAAACATCATGACGCCACTGATAGACCTCACTGAGTTTCTCCTCGTAGGTGTAGTGGTGGTCGTTGTCGTTGTAATAGTCGTCAAACCGGTTGCCGCCTAGGTAGATGGCATTGGAGCCTTCATACCCCGTTTTCTGGCTGGTGCGCTGGTCGGTGTTCAGAAAATAAGCCCAATCGCCCGGGATAAAGTTGCCGGCGGCAACACCACCCACCATGCGCAGGACCTTGCCTGGCCGTTCAAGCTCCAGCGGATCAAAATCCGTTTCAAAACTCCACATGCGGCCGGGTTCCAGGTCAACCAGTGGCTCACCGTCGGCCAGTAATCGCCGCTCCACGCCTTGCGCCCTGCCCACGTCCTTCTTGACGCGGCGGAAGTAATCCAGCGCACCCTGGGCAAACACCACCTTGGTCGCGGCGTAGCAGCCTATGTCGTATTTCCCCTGCTCAAAAAACATGTCGTTGAGAGCCTTGTGCAAGGGCATGCGCAGCCGGGGCGTTCCATTGATCCAGTAGCGGGCATTCCATCTGGCAGGGCCGCCCTCGGGCCACCCCCATTCCAGCACCTCTGCCCATATCACGGTGTTCTGGCGAATACCGACATGGTCGACCAGAGCCTGCACATCGCAGGCTTTTCCTCTGAATTCGGTCAATCGGCCCGGGTGCAACAGGGCCAACAGGATTTCTTTTTTGGAAACCGTCTTGAGCTTGCGTGTCTTGTTGTTTCTCACCGGCACCAGCACTACCTCGTCCTTGATCGCCAGCTCCGGGCGTTGCGCCAAAAACAGGGTGCTCACGGCCGCGCCTGAGCCCAGCAGGGAATACGTCATGGTGCCCCGCGGCTTGTCGACAGTTTCCTGAACCAGGCGGGCTGGAATGCCGAGCTGCTGGAGATATCGAAACATGTGGGGGCCGAGCCGCTCCAGCTGGGACGGTGAACAGAAGAACTGCACGCCATATGCGCCCGTTCCAGGCGCTTCCTGGGCTTGCGCAGAAGCCGTATGGGCCAGCGCAAGCAGGAACGGAATCAGGAAGAAAGAAGCAACTGTACGGATTCGGCCCGCTGGGTTTGCGGTCAAACCGGTTTTCTCATCAGCATGCCAGGGACCCGGCCTGGGGCAAGCGGTTCCTCACGATCATTTCGCCACGTACTCCGGGTGTTCAAGGTGTTCATCGGGTTGCTCCCTGGCAATGGCCTTGTTGGCCCCTGGGACCGCCTTGCGGGCAAACAGCGTGTACATCGTGGGCACCACAAACACAGTGAGCAAAGTGCCCAGCGACATGCCCCCCACGATAACCCAGCCGATCTGCGTGCGGCTTTCGGCACCCGCGCCCTTGGCCAGGGCCAGCGGCAAGGCTCCCAGCACCATGGCACCAGTCGTCATCATGATGGGGCGAAGGCGCTGCGACGACGCCTTGACCAGCGCGTCGATCATTTCCATGCCCTGCCCGCGCAACTGGTTGGTGAACTCCACAATCAGGATGCCGTGCTTGGTGATCAGGCCAACCAGCGTGATCAGACCAATTTGGGAATACACATTGAGAGAGCCGCCCGACCATTTGAGTGCCAGCAAGGCCCCGATCATGGACAGAGGCACCGACAGCATGATGACCAGCGGATCGATAAAACTTTCAAACTGCGCGGCCAGCACCAGGAAAATAAACACCAGTGCCAATACAAACACAATGGCCAATGCGCCCTGCGAGTTTCTGAACTCACGCGAGGTGCCGTTCAAGTCGGTGCTGTAGCCGGTCTTGAGCACCTTGGCGGCGGTCTGGTCCATGAACTTGAGCGCTTCGCCCAGCGAATAGTCGCCCGCCAGGCTGGCCGTGATCGACACCGAGCGGCGCTGGCCGAAATGGTTCAACTCGCGCGGGGAAACACTTTCACGCACCTTGACCAATGCCGACAGCGGAATCATTGCGTCGTTGCGGCCCCGCACATAAATGCGGTCGATGTCTTCAGGCGTTGTGCGGCCGCTGGCTTCGGTCTGCACGATCACGTCGTACTGCTCGGCATCGCGCTTGTAGCGCGTCACGTTGCGCCCGCCCAGCAGAGTCTCGATGGCCTTTGCGACAACCTGGATGCTGACGCCGAGGTCGGCCGCCTTGTCCCGCTCCACCTCAATGCGCAGTTCTGGCTTGTTCAGCCGCAGGTCTACGTCGGGCGAGACGATGCCAGGGTTTTTGGCGATCTCCTCCAGCATCTGGCGCACCACGGTGTTCAGGTTCTGGTAGCTGTCGGAGGTCTGGATCACAAAATTTAGCGGCCGTTCGCGAAAGCCCTGCCCAAGGGACGGCGGCGTGATCGGAAAGGCGGTAACGCCGGGCAGCGCATTGAATTTGGGCTGCAGCTCGCGTGCCATGTCGATGGTGGAGCGCGTACGCTTGTCCCAGTCAACAGTGCGGTACACCACGCTGGCCTGCGCCACCGTCGGGTTGCCCACGTTGGCAAAAATGCGGTCGAACTCGGGAAAGGGCTCACCCATTTTTTCCAGCGCCCTGGCATAGCGGTTGGTGTAGTCCAGCGTGGCGCCGTCAGGGGCATTGACGTTGGCCAGAATCACCCCGCGGTCTTCAATGGGCGAAAGCTCCTGCTTCATGCTCGGGAACACCAGCGCAATGGCCAGGGCACTGAGCACCATCACGCCGATGACAATCCAGCGGGCCTGCAAGGCCATGCCTTTGAGTCGCTGGGCAAGCGAGGGCCGGCCGGCAGCGCCTTCCTCCGCCGCGGGTACGTAACGTGTGGTGACGACCCAACGCAGCACCGAGCCGTAACGGTCGGAAATCGACGTCAACGCCCGCTCCATGAACCGGTCAAAACGATTGGGCTTGGGATTGTGCTTGAGCAGCTGGGTGCACATCATGGGCGTGAGCGTCAGCGCCACAAAGCCCGACACCACCACCGCACCGGCCAGCGCCAGGGCAAACTCCACGAAGAGCCGCCCGGTGCGGCCCGGCGTAAACGCCAGCGGCGCATACACGGCTACCAGCGTGGCCGTCATGGTGACCACGGCAAAGCCGATCTCACGCGCGCCCTTGATGCCGGCCGAGAACGGGTCCATGCCTTCCTCAATGTGCCGGAAGATGTTTTCCAGCATCACGATGGCATCGTCCACCACCAGGCCGATAGCCAGCACCAGCGCCAGCAGGGTCAGCGTGTTGATGGTGAAGCCCGCCAGCGCCATCATGCCGAAGGTGCCGATCAGGCTCACCGGGATGGTGACGATGGGGATGATGGAGGCGCGCAGGGTGCGAAGGAACACAAAGATCACCAGGGCCACCAGCACGATCGCCTCGGCGATGGTGTGGTACACGTTGTTCACGGAACGGTCGATGAACACCGAGTTGTCGTTGGCGACGTCAATCAGCATGTCGGACGGCAGGTCAGCCTTCAGCTTGGGGAAGGCCTCCCGCACACCCCTGGACAGGTCCAGCGGGTTGGCCGTTGCCTGGCGGATGACGCCGACTGCCACAGCGGAGCGGCCGTTGAGCCTGACCGCCGTGCGCTCGTCGGCCGCGCCCTCCTCCACGCGCGCGACGTCGCGCACCTTGACGGAAAAGCCGTTCACATTCTTGATGACGATCTCGCGAAACTGCGCGGGTCTGACGAGGTCAGTCTGCGAGGTCACGCTGAATTCTCGCTGCTGCGACTCAATGCGGCCGGCCGGCAGCTCGAGGTTGCTGCGGCTGATGGCGTCTTCCACGTCCTGCGTGGTCAGCTTGTAGGAGGCGAGCTTGTCGGTGTCCAGCCAGACGCGCATGGCGTACTTGCGCTCGCCAAAGACGCGCACGTCGGCCACGCCGGTCACGGTCTGCAGGCGCGGCTTGACGATGCGGTTGACCAGGTCGTTGATCTGCAGCGGCGTCAGTGAATCGCTGGAAAAAGCCACCTGGATGACCGGAAAGGCATCGGCCTCAACCTTGGCGATCACCGGCTCTTCAATCGCCTGAGGCAAACGGTTGCGCACCCGCGACGTGCGGTCCCGCACCTCGGCGGCGGCAGAGTCGGCGTCTTTTTCGAGTCGGAAACGCACGCTGATCTGCGCCTGGTCGGCACGGCTGATGGAGGTGATGACGTCGACAGCATCAATGCCCGCGATGGAATCTTCCAGCGGCTTGGTCACCTGCGTTTCAATGACCTCCGCTGATGCGCCTGCATAGCGCACGCTCACGGTCACAACGGGTTCATCGATCTTGGGATATTCACGCACCGAAAGGCGGTTGAAGCTCACCGCACCGACCAGCACGATGAGGAGGGACAGCACGGTGGCAAAGACCGGGCGGCGTATGGAAACTTCAGCGAGTTGCATAAGGGCCTGTGGGGGCTATGGCGCGGCTGCCGCTCAAGTGGGATCGCGGGCTGGCGGGCCGGCCGGGCGGCGCTCGGCTGGGGCGACGCTACGCACCGGCACCAGGCCCCCCGGGACCTCCGATACCACGACGCCACAGGGGTTGGGGCCGGCCGGTGGTGCTTGCGGCGCGGCGGCGGCCACAGCTTTGGCCGGCGCGGCCTCAGCCGCAGGGGCCGTTGCGGCAGCTGCCGCGGGCGCAGTACCGGCAGCGGCAGGCGCTTTTGCGTTGCCCGCGCGGGCAGAAGCATTTGCGGCCAGGTCCACCACTGCCACCACAGTGCCGTCACGCTGTACGCGCTGCTGGCCGGTCGCAACCACCACGTCGCCGGACTCCAGGCCTTCGAGGATCTCGACCTTGCCGGGGCTGCGCAGGCCGACCTTGACTTCCACGCGCTTGGTCGTGCGGGTCTGTTCGTTCGGGCCTTCCAGCAGCTTGATGACGAACTGCCGGCCGCCCTGCGGAACAATCGCTTCCTCGGGCACCACGCGCGCGTTCTCGCGCACGCCGAACAACGTGTTGACCCGCGCGAACATGCCGGGCCGCAGCTGCAGCTGGCGGTTGTCTATGCAACCGCGGATCCCAATGGAGCGGCCATTGGCGTCGATCAACGGGTCTATGGCCTGGATTTGCGCGCTGTATTTGCGTCCGGGCAAGGCATCGATGTCGAGCACGGCTGTCTGGCCACGCTTGACCTTGTTCTGGAAGCGCTCTGGCAGCCGGAAATCGACAAAGATGGCCTCGATGTCCTCGATGTTGACGATGTCCGCACCGTCTTTCAAATAGTCGCCCACGTTGACGAGCCGGATGCCGGCGATACCGTCAAATGGCGCAACAATCTTCAGCCGCGCGGCGGTGGCCTTGGCCAGCGACAGCTTGGCCTCGGCCACCTGCAGGTTGGCGGCGCTTTCATCGAGCGAGCGCTGGCTGATGAAGTTTTGCGCCACCAGTTCCTGGTTGCGCTTCTGGTTGGCCCGCGCGATCGACAGTTCGGCCTGGCTTTGCTGTACCTGAGCCAACGGCAACTGGTCGTCGAACTGCACCAGCACCTGGCCTTTGCGCACACGCTGGCCATCGGTGAAATTGAGCTGGGTGATGCGCCCGCTGACCTCGGGCCGCAAGACCACGCCACGGCGCGAACGCAGGCTGCCCACGGCCGAGGTGTCATCCGACAATCTGGCGAGTTCCACCTTCGCGGCTTCCACGGTCACCGGTTTTCCGGCGGCGGCGCCGTTGGTGCCATTGCCGGCGCCCTGGCCCGTCGAGGCAACCGGCGAAGACTCGGCCGCACCGCCCTGCGCCTTGGGTTTTTGCACCCACCAGGCAGCACCCGAGGCGACCGCAATGCCCGCTATCGCGACCGCTGTGTAAATTGCTTTTGATGCCATGGGGAGGAAAACTTGTTATACAAAGAGATACAAACTTCCAATGTAGCAGGACACCATGGCGCGCGCAGCCTTTTTCTGGCCTTTGCACAGGGTAAGCGCGGTAGCTTTACAACGGCTTTACCAAACGCCCTGGGCGACCAAAACGGCACGGATGCTATGTACGCTTATGGTGCGCCCGGGGCTTGCAATTTTTACGTGGGCCTTGGCTGCTTGGTGTGTGTTTTTGCGCATGTTCCCGCCCCGGCTTCAGACTCCCAGCCAGGTCTTTGTTACAAGCGGCCGAGCGCGCGTTCCACACCTTTGTTGGCCAGTGCGTCGGCACGCTCGTTGCCCGGGTCGCCGGCATGCCCCTTGACCCAACGCCAGTCGATCTTGTGGCCGCTGGAGACGACCAGGGCGTCCAGGCGCTGCCAGAGATCCACATTCTTGACCGGCGCCTTGGCCGCTGTACGCCAGCCCCGGGCTTTCCAGCCGTGAATCCACTCGGTAATGCCCTTGCGCACGTATTCGCTGTCCAGGTAAAGCGTCACGCTGCAGGGCCGCTTCAGCGCCGCCAGCGCCTCGATGACGGCAGTCATCTCCATGCGGTTGTTGGTAGTGCCAAGTTCGCCGCCAAATAGCTCTTTTTCGGTGCCGCCCATTGCCAGCAGCGCCCCCCAACCTCCGGGGCCGGGGTTTCCCTTGCATGCGCCGTCGGTATAGATCACGACGTGTTGTGGTTGTGGCGTTGTGCCTGTTGGTGTGTCGGTCATGCGTTACAAATGCTCCCGGGAAGCTCCAAAGAGCAGCCGGTGGTTAAAGAAAAATCAGGCAGGCGGCTGTGAGCGGGATGAACGGGTGAGCGGCTCCTTGTTGGCTATCGCGGCGGGTGCCGTTGCCGGCGCCCTTCGCGCCTTCCAGGCGGGCTCAAGCAACCGGACGCCACGTACACGCTTGACCGCTGCGAGGAAATACACAGCGCCAAAAATAGGCCACCAACGTTCGCCCGCCGTATCCATCCACTCGAACCGGTCCAGCCAGGCCTGACTTGTGAGCGCCGGCCGGTAGCAGCCAAAGCGCCCCGACTCTACCTCAAAGTCCAGCAGCCTCAGCCAGTCGCGAAGGCGCCAGTAGCCGATGAACTCGCCTGTTTTGGGAAGAAACAGGTTGTCATACCCCCAACGCTGGTAAATGTGGCCGCGGCGCTGGCGCAGCCCCCACAAGCTGGTCGGGTTGAAGCCGCTGATGACCACCCGACCTTCCGGAACAAGCACCCGGCTCACCTCGCGCAGGCTGGCATGCGGGTCGCTGCTGAGTTCGAGCGTATGCGGCAATACCACCAGGTCCAGGCTGTTCTCCGGGAAGGGAAGTGCTCCTGCATCGGTCAGGAGCGCCGCGCGCCGGGAACTTGCGGCCGTGCGGCCGCTCGTATCTGTAGCCGGGGACTTTCCGGGTTCAGACGACGGCGGCAGGGAATCCAGTGCCAGCCATTTGTGCGGCATGCGATTGGCTTGCAGGGCGTCGAGCTCCGGCAGGCCCAATTGCAGTGCGTGGTAACCAAAAACGTCGCTGACGGCCTGGTCAAAATGCGTGCGTTCCCAGTCCAGAAGATAGCCGCCGGGAGGGGTCTTCAGCCAGTCCGTCAAACCTATAATTTCAGAGCTCATTGAGACCACTGTATGTATTTGATTCCCATTCCTGCCTTCGACGACAACTACCTCTGGTTGTTGCATGACGGCAGGCGTGCCCTGGTCGTGGACCCGGGAGATGCCGGGCCGGTGCAGCGCACCCTGGAGCAGCACGCATTGCAACTGGAGTCGATTCTAGTCACGCATCACCATCCCGACCACACGGGCGGTGTCGATGCCCTGCGCGAAGCGACGGGCGCCCAAGTCTGGGGCCCTGCCACCGAACGCATTCCGCAGCCTTACACACATCTCAATGGAGGTGACAGCCTCACGGCCCTCGGCCTGGATTTCCAGGTGATCGACGTGCCCGGGCATACCGCAGGTCACATTGCTTATTACCTTGCCCCCACGCTTTCCGCTTCGCGTGATGCGCTGCCCCCCGAGGGGGCTCATCCGGCTTGGGGCGGCCCGGCGCCGGATGGCCTTGCCGTGAACGGCAGGCCGCTGCTGTTTTGCGGCGACACACTGTTCTCGGGAGGCTGCGGACGTTTGTTCGAGGGTACACCGGCGCAAATGCTGGCCTCGCTCGACAAGCTGGCTGCGTTGCCTGGCAACACCGTCGTCTGTTGTACCCATGAATACACACTCAACAATCTCCGCTTTGCCGTGGCAGTCGAGCCAGAAAATGCCGACCTGGCGGCATATCAGGCGCAATGCGTTGCACTTCGCGCCCAGGGAAAGCCAACCTTGCCGACCTCTGTGGCCCAGGAATTGCTGATCAACCCCTTCTTGCGGACCCGCCAACCCACTATCATGGCTGCTGCCCGGCACTTTGATGCGTCGGCCCGAGACGACAACACCGTATTTGCCGCCATCCGGCAGTGGAAAAACCAATTCAAATGACGCCACACGACCGAACCACTGCAGCCGCTCCTCTTCCCAAACTCATCAATTTCCGTATTGTTTCATTGGCGTTTCTGCTTGTGGCGACACTGTTGGCGGGCTGCGCCACACAGCCACCCGGCATGCCGGGTGACCCGGTCCTCACAACAGGAACAAGCCCCACCGCCAAACCGCAAGTGCCGGGCGGCCCGCTTCAAGCCATCACACCAGGTCAGATCGGCTCTTACCAGATCGCCTCCACGGAACCTCCCAAGGAACTATGGGACCGTATTCGCCGCGGCTTCGCCATGCCTGACCTGCAAAACGAACTGGTGACGGATCGCGAGCAGTGGTATGCCAGCCGGCCGGACTATATCCAGCGCATGACCGAGCGCTCCAGCAAATACCTTTTTCATATCGTTGAAGAACTCGAGCGCCGCCAGATGCCGACGGAACTGGCATTGCTGCCGTTCATCGAAAGCGCTTTTAACCCGCAGGCCGTTTCCAGCGCCAAAGCCGCCGGCATGTGGCAGTTCATGCCGGCCACCGGCAAATATTTCGACCTGAAACAAAACGCTTTCCGCGACGACCGGCGCGACGTACTGGCTTCCACCCGTGCGGCACTGGACTACCTGCAAAAGCTGCATGGCATGTTTGGCGACTGGCATCTGGCGCTGGCGGCCTACAACTGGGGGGAGGGCAGCGTGGGCCGCGCCATCGCCAAAAACCAGAGAGCAGGGCTGGGCACCAGCTACACCGACCTGAACATGCCGGCAGAAACGAGGCTCTACGTGCCCAAGCTGCAGGCCGTCAAAAACATTGTGGCCAATCCCCAGGCATTCCGCACGGAATTGCCGCTGATCGAAAACCACCCTTATTTTCAGCAGGTGCTGATCACACGCGACATTGATGTGGCCCTGGCCGCACGCCTTGCGGACGTCAAGATTGAAGACTTCAAGGCACTGAACCCTTCAGCACATCGCCCCGTCATCATTGCGGCAGGAACGCCCCAGATACTGCTTCCCTGGGACAACGCCACGGTGTTTCAGCGCAACTTCGAGGCCTACACCCAGGGGCAATATGCCAGCTGGACCGCCTGGTCGGCGCCCAGCACCATGAACCCGGCCGAAGCAGCACGCCGCACCGGCATGAGTGAGGCCGATCTGCGCAGCGTCAACAACATACCGCCGCGCATGCTCATCAAGGCAGGCTCGACCTTGCTGGTGCCGCGTTCCGCCAAGGTGGAAAACGACGTTACCAGCCACGTTGCAGATACCGCCCAGGTCTCGTTCTCTCCCGAAGTCGTGACACGCCGCACCACCGTCAAGGCCCGCAAGGGTGAGTCGGTTGCAACCATTGCCAAGCGCTACGGCCTGAGCGTTGCCAGCGTTGCCGAATGGAACAATGTCAGCACTTCCAGCGCGTTCAAGCTGGGCCATCAGGTGGTGGTTTTTCTTCCGGTCAAAAGCCACGCCTCCAAAAGCCAGGCCTCAGCCTCCAGCCGCAGTCGCGGCAGCTCCGCCAAAGTGACCAAACGCAGCAATACCAAGACGGTCGTCAAGTCCAAAAAACGTTGACGTTCCGGAGCACGCGCTCCAGCAGTCACCAGCTGCGGGGCTGCTGCTACAGCTTGAACGAACCGCTGCCGAACAAACCGATCAAGCCGATAACGATCAGGTAAATCGCCACGATGTAATTGAGCAGCCGCGGTATCAGCAGGATAAGAATCCCCGCGATGAGCGACACGATGGGGCCGATGCTGAGTGAAAGATTCATGGTGTGTCCTTGGAGTGAAGCCGGCTCGCCGCTGCTGCGCATGGCAGAAGCGGTGAAGGCAGCCACGACTTTAAGGAGCAGCCCGGCCGCAGGCTGTAGGACGACAGGAAGAATTGCAGTGCAGAGAAAGCGTCAAAGTTTTTCCGTCTCGCCGGTGCGCGGCTGCCATTTCATGAGCCGCTTCTCCAGCTTGCCAACAATGCCGTCCAGCACCAGGGCAAATGCCGTCAGCACCACGATGCCGGCAAACACCGTGTTCACGTCAAACGTGCCCTCGGCCTGCAAAATCAGGTAGCCCACTCCGCGCGCAGAGCCCAGGTATTCACCCACGACGGCCCCGACAAACGCCAGGCCCACAGAGGTATGCAGGCTGGAAAACACCCAGCTGGTCGCGCTTGGCAGGTACACCGTGCGCAGCAGCTGGCGCTGGTTGGCACCCAGCATACGGGCATTGGCCAGCACCACCGGGCTGACCTCTTTTACGCCCTGGTAAACATTGAAGAACACGATGAAAAATACCAGCGTGACCGCCAGCGCCACCTTGCTCCAGATGCCAAGGCCGAACCACAGCGCAAAAATGGGTGCCAGGATCACACGGGGCATGGAATTGGCCGCCTTGATGTAGGGGTCCAGGATGGCGCTGGCTGTAGGGGCCAGGGCAAGCCACAGGCCGCACGCCAGGCCCAGCACGGTGCCTATGCCGAAGGCCAGCACGGTTTCCAGCAAGGTGGTGCCCAGGTGAAGGTAGATGTCGGCGTTGCCCGGCAAGCCATCGGGAAACATGCGGCTTTCACCAAAACCGAAAGGCATGAACCAGCTCCACACCCTGCCGGCGACCTTGATGGGCTCGCCCAGGAAAAAAGCAATTTTCTGGTCGCGCGAAGCCAGATGCCAGCCCAACAGCACGAGTACCAACAAGCCCAGCTGCCAGGCGCGCAGGTTGTTTTCTGAAGGTTTGAGGCGGCGCCACATGCTCAAGCCGCTTTCTTCAGTTGCTGCGCGTAACCTTTAAGGACCTCATCGCGCAACACATTCCATATCTGCGTATGCAGCTCGACAAACCGCGGCTGACTGCGTACCTCGGCAACATCGCGCGGACGAGGCAGATCGATGGCAAATTCGCCGATGGGATGCGTGCCGGGTCCAGCCGACAGCACCACCACCCTGTCGCTCATGGCAATGGCCTCGTCAAGATCGTGGGTGATGAACAGCACGGCCTTCTTTTTTGCGGCCCACAGGTCCAGCACCTCGTTTTCCATGAGCTGGCGCGTCTGAATGTCAAGCGCACTGAAAGGTTCGTCCATCAGGATGATGTCGGGATCCAGCGCCAGCACCTGGGCCAGTGCGGTGCGCTTGCGCATGCCGCCCGAAAGCTGGTGCGGATAGCGGTCGCCGAACTCGCCCAGCCCCACGCGTTCAAGCCAGTCCTGCGCCTGGCGGCGGGCCTCGGTATCCGGAACACCACGGTATTGCAAGCCCATCATCACATTGGCGATGGCGCTGCGCCACGGCATTAAGGCTTCAGTCTGGAACATGTAGCCGGCGCGGGTGTTGATGCCGCCCAGCGGTTGGCCAAACACCCGAACCTCACCGGAAGACGGCTCCAGCAAACCGGCACCAATATTGAGTAACGTGGATTTACCGCAACCTGTAGGCCCGACAACCGAAACGAATTCACCGGCCCGTATGCGCAAGGTGGTGTCGCTTACCGCCGCATAACGCTGGCCCGCATCGTCGCGCGAGCGAAAGGTGCAGCTGATGTTGATCAGCTCCAGGGCACAGGCGTCGTCGGGTTCTGGCATGGCGGGAGCTTACAGCAAGGTGCTTGCGCAGGGCCTCTATCTTCACCAGCCGGGGCCGCGGGACTGGCTTTGCCAGACCGCAGGCGCAGCGGCCCCCTCGGGGGGGGCAGCGCATTACACGAAGTGAAAAGCGTGGGGGCTCAAGCTTTGAATCGGTCCTTGGCCTTGCGCGCAAACTCGTTGGTATAGGTCTTGGCGATGTCGATCTTGTCGGCCTTGATGCTGGGGTCAAAGCTTGCCAGTGCCTTGAGCGCCGTGCGCGCGCCGTCATCAGGAATGATGCCGTCAAGCGAAATCGACTCACGCACCTTGTTGAATGACGCAAGGTACAGCGCCCGGTCACCCAGCAGGTAGCTCTCGGGCACGGTCTTGATGATGTCACCGGGGCCTGCAGTCTGCAGCCATTTGAGCCCATGCACGATCGCATTGGCCAGTGCCTGGCAAGTGTTGGGATTTTTCTGGACGAACTCTATCGGGGCGTACAGGCAGGCCGCCGGCATGGAACCGCCAAAAACTTCGATCGTGCCCTTGAGCGTGCGCGTATCGCTGATGATCTTCACCTCGCCCTTTTGCTCGAGCATGGTCATGACCGGGTCGGTATTGCTCATGGCATCGATCTGCCCCGAACGCAGCGCAGTGAGCGCGCCCGCCGCAGTGCCGACTCCGATAAAGCTCACGTCGCCGGCCTTGAGCCCCGCGCGCGAAAGTACCAGGTTGGCCATCATGTTGGTGGACGAGCCCGGCGCAGACACACCGATTCTCTTGCCCTTCAGGTCTGCGACCGTTTTGTAGTTGGGCATGTTTTTTGTTGACACGCCAAAAGCAATTTGCGGCGCCCTGCCCTGCAGCACAAAAGCCTGGAACATCTGGTTTTTGGACTGAAGATTGATGGTGTGCTCGAAAGCACCCGAACAGACGTCGGCAGAACCGCCCACCACGGCCTGCAGCGCGCGTGCACCACCGGCAAAGTCGCTGATTTCAATGTCCAGGCCTTCGGCCTTGAAATACCCCAGTTGCTCTGAAATGGTAAGAGGCAGGTAATAGAACGCCGCCTTGCCGCCGACCGCCAACGCAATTTTTGTTTTCTCGAGCCTGGGTTGCGCGCGAAGCGCCGGCAATGCCAGCGTTGCTGCTGCCAGTGCGGTGCCACCGGCAAAAGCCCGGCGGGAAATCAGGGGTTGGCGATTCATGCAAGCCTCTCTCTTTTTTTGATGTCACAAGCTTATCGAGGCATAAAAAAACCCGCATCGGGGTCATCCCGTGCGGGTTTTTACCGAAGGTGATCGCGTTACCAGAGGTAACTTTCACACGCCCGACGCATGTGTCAACGAAAGCCGGAAAAAAGAATGACGATATTGATAAAAAGTGCACACGCCCAGATGGCAGAGCGGGCTTTGGCCAGGTCAGCGATGTACATCATGATGTAGGCAATGCGCAGCACGACAAAGAGCAATGCCAGGATGTCCAGCCGTGTCTGCCCTGCCTGCAGGACGTGCGCAATGATGACTGCTGCAAAGAAAAAGGGCAGCGCCTCGAATGTGTTGGCTTGCGCGGCGTTGGCCCGGGCACGCCAATCGGTTTGCTGCGCCAGCCAGCCTCGCGGGTTGTGGTTGTCATATCCACCATCACGCCGCGGGGTGCTCATCGTGCCGTATTTGGCAATGGCGGCACACACAATGGGCAACAGGGCCGCAATCAGAACACACCAGTAGGCAATGGTGAAGCGTGCGAATGTCATGGTGGGTTCCTTTCGTTATGGTCGCCCGCTGCGGGCATGAAGCTGTCAAGATAAAACTAAAAACACCGCCCTCACCTGCGGTCCACCAACGCGTGGGCAATGGTGCCCAGGTCTACGTATTCAAGTTCGCTGCCCACCGGCACTCCGCGCGCCAGGCGCGTCACCTGGACGCCGCGGCTTTTCAGCGCCTGTGCAATCACGTGTGCAGTGGCTTCACCTTCGGCCGTGAAATTGGTCGCCAGGATGACTTCCTGCACTTCGCGCGATGCAGGCGGCAATGCCTCGCCGCGCTCGTTCTTGGGCACCACGCGGTCAAACAGTTTTTGCAAGCCGATGTCGTTGGGGCCTATGCCGTCAAGCGGACTCAGCTTGCCCATGAGCACAAAATAAAGGCCCTTGTAGGCCAGCGTGCGCTCAAGGGCAGCCTGGTCGGCCGGTGTTTCGACCACGCACAGTTTGCTGCGGTCACGCTGCGGGTTGGCGCAGGTGGTGCAAACCTCCTGCTCCGTCAGCGTGTTGCACAAGGTGCAATGCCGCACGCTATTGACGGCGTGCTCCAGCGCACGGGCAATCTGCAGCGCGCCGGGCTTGTCGTGCTGCAGCAAATGAAAAGCCATGCGCGCGGCCGACTTGGCGCCCACGCCCGGCAGCTTGCGCAAGGCCTGGGTAAGGCCTTCGAGAGCGTTGGAGTCAGCCATGTGGCAGCAGCGACCGAGCGTTGTACCCGCTTTCGCAAGCAGGGGCCGCGGAACCGGCTTTGCCGGGCCGCAGGCGCAGCGGCCCCCTCGGGGGGCAGGGAGCTACACGCAGTGAGCGACCGTGGGGGCTCACAACTTTAGAAGGGCAGCTTCATGCCGCCAGGCAGACCGGGCATACCGGCCGTGAGCTTGCCCATTTTCTCGTTGCTCACTTCTTCGGCCTTGCGCACGGCCGCGTTGAACGCAGCGGCTACCAGGTCTTCCAGCATGTCCTTGTCGTCGGTCAGCAGGCTGGGGTCAATTTCAACGCGTTTGACATCGTGCTTGCAGGTCATGGTGACCTTCACCAGACCGGCGCCGGCCTCAGCGGTGACTTCCACAAATGCCAGTTCTTCCTGGGCTTTCTTGAGGTTGTCCTGCATCGCCTGCGCCTGCTTCATGAGGCCCGCGAGTTGTCCTTTGTTAAACATGGTAGTTCCTTTAAAACTTGAAATCGAGGTGTGCTTTGCGTCTGAAATTTCGTCGAAATTGGGGGCAGAAATTGGTTTTAAAACCTGCCTTTGATCATATCGACTTCGCGGCCAGCGGCCGGATGCTGCCGGGGACAATTTTGGCGCCCCAGTCGCGAATCATGTCCTGCACAAACGGGTCGTTCTGGATCATTTCTTCGGCAGCGCGCTGCCGCTCGGCCTGTGCTGCCGCATTGCGGCGGGCCGGGGTGTCGGTGACGGGCCCCACTTCCACCGCGAGCCGCAGGGCCGCATCGCCAAGATGCGCCTGCAGTGCGGCTTGCAGCTTTTCACGCGCTGCCGCCTGGTTCAGCGACTCGCGCTCCACCCTTAGCGTCCACAGCCCATCGGCCTGGCTGCGCAGCTCCGACTGCAGGCCCAGCTCACGCGTCAGTGCCGCCACAGCCTCGGCGGCCACCAGCTGGTTGACAGTCTGGCTCCAGACTTCGCCGTGCGGAACAGGCACCAGAGGCGCAACGGCAGCGGCTGGCGCGCCCTGCTGCGGGCGCTGCTGCGGCAATGGGCGCTCCGGCATCGCCACGGGAGCCGCTACTGAATTGATAGCTGCTTGCGCCCGTTCCGCCTGGACTACAGGCTGTTTTTGTTCAAGATTTTGAGGCGCGGGTGGTTCTTGTGACACGCGCGCTGCAGCAGGGGCAGGCTGATCATGTGCGGGTTCAGGTGCGGCGGCAGGCGCCGGCGCCAAACGCCGCTCAGGCAAAGCCACGGGCGCATGGGCCCGCGCCACCTCAGGCTGGGGCTTTTTTCCGGGCTCGGCGGCACCCCCCGCATGGGTGGTAGCCGAAGCCGAGGGTTTGAAGGCCAGCAAGCGCAGCAGCACCATGGTCAGGCCCGCATATTCATCGGGCGCCAGGCCCAATTCACCGCGGCCATGCAGGCACAGGCTGTAAAGCAGCTGCGTTTCATCGGCGGGCAGCGCCTGGGCCAGCCGCGCCGTCTCCGCGATATCCGGGTCGGCTCCGTCGTCGCCCGCCCCCATCTCGGGTACGGCCTGCAACACCGCCATGCGTTGCAGCACCGTCGTCATTTCCTCCAGGGTGGAAGCCGCGCTCAAGCCGTTCAGCCGCAACGCTTCGGAGGTTTCGACCACGGTTTTGCCGTCGCCGCGCGCCAGGGCGTCCAGCAGGCGGTAGACATAGCTGCGGTCCACGCTGCCCAGCATGGTGCGCACACTGGCTTCTTCAAGCTTGCCGGAGCCAAAGGCAATGGCCTGGTCCGTCAGCGACAGCGCATCACGCATAGAGCCGCGCGCCGCGCGTGCCAAGAGGCGCAGCGCCTGCTGCTCGGCCGGAACGTTTTCAACGCCCAGCACCTGCGTCAAATGCTCCAGCACCGTCTCGGGCGCCATGGGCCGCAGGTTGAACTGCAGGCAGCGCGACAGCACGGTGGCCGGCACTTTTTGCGGGTCGGTCGTGGCCAGCACGAACTTCAAATACTCGGGAGGTTCTTCCAGCGTCTTGAGCATGGCGTTGAACGCCGTGTTCGTGAGCATGTGCACCTCGTCGATCATGAAGACCTTGAAACGGCCGACGACAGGTTTGTAAACGGCTTGCTCCAGCAGCTGGGCAATTTCATCGACACCCCGGTTGGACGCTGCGTCCAGCTCCGTGTAATCCACAAAACGGCCGCTGTCGATGTCGGTACAGGCCTGGCACACGCCACACGGCGTGGCCGTGATGCCGCCCTGCCCGTCCGGCCCCAGGCAATTGAGCGATTTGGCCAGAATGCGCGAAATGGTTGTCTTGCCCACGCCCCGCGTGCCGGTGAACAGGTAAGCATGGTGCAAACGCTGGGTGGCCAGCGCATTGCCCAGCGCCTGCACCACATGCGACTGCCCCACCATTTCCGAGAAATTTTTGGGGCGGTATTTGCGGGCGAGAACGAGATAGGACATCCGCCCATTCTAGAAGAAGCATGTGGCCCCCACGGTCGTTCGCTTCGCGTAACTCCCTGCCCCCCGAGGGGGCCGCCCGCCTGCGGCCCGGCAAAGCCGGTTCCGCGGCTCATGCTGGGTTAAAGAGTCCGCCGCCCGAATGGGGACTATTGCAGAGGGGTCATTCCCAAGTCCCTTACAATCGAGGGTGACGGGCCTTCCCGCATGGTAAAGCGGCCAACCGGGTCAGGTGGGGAACCAAGCAGCCCTAACTGTGGAGTCAGTGCCGGGGTCAAGGCTCGTCACCTTATTCATCTCAAATCCGTGTTTCTTGCGGGTTTTATCCCTAGAGCGGCTTCCCGCTACGGTCTTGTATCACTTGAGTGTGTCACTTCATTCCCAGATGAAGCAGGTGAGTGGCTAGCTCAAGTCGGGTGTTTAGACCTGCCTCTCCGTTGGCGCGGCAACATGCCTGCACCAAGGCACACTTTTCCATGCATATAACCTTCGTCATCCTTGGACTCGGACGAGGAGCCTTTTCTGAACTTTCCTCGGATCGTCAGAAAAATTAGCGCGAGTATCCCAAGCGACCCCAACGCCTGCGCCAAGGAAGCAACATACAACAGCAATGAGTGCAGCTCCACTATTCCTTTTTCGGAGAACAGCGCTAAGGGGTTAAATGCGTTTTGCAACGCTAAGGCGATGCCAGGAAACCGCTCAATAGAGCCGTTGGCCTTTACTTTGAGAGAGTCGTAGCTACACAGTTGGAAAAATAATCCAAATACTGCATTCCATCCCAAGAACACAAATAGTGCCCTCGATGTTGAATTGCACCGAAGTCTGACCCGAGTTTTCCATCGAATTTTGACCCACACTCTTTGTGAGCAGAAGGTGCTCACGATGTGGATAAGTTCTTGGTTTTCTCCTTTTTGGGCTGAGTCTTTGCAGAGCTGTTTTTGAATCGATAGCTGTCGTTTCCAGTCTCAAGGATATGACATCTGTGGGTGAGTCGATCTAGAAGAGCGGTCGTCATTTTTGCATCACCAAAGAC
>NZ_JBFUBJ010000005.1:0-374182 GCF_056405795.1 Polaromonas sp. P1_F1 | reverse complement strand
CGGCCACTGTCAATGCACTGGGTGAGGTGATCAAGTATGTTTATGATGCGGCCGGCAACGTCATTGAGCGCGTGGCCTATGCCAACCGCGTGGCGATGTCGGGCGGCGGCGCCTGGGTGGCGGGAACCCTGCCCGCGCCCGTGGCAGATGCTGCCCATGACCAGCGCCTGCGCACTGTGTACGACCAGCTTGGCCGCGCCGTGCTGTCCGTCGACGGAACAGGCGCCGTCGTGCGGCAGACGTTTGACGGCAATGGCAACGTGCTGGAGCGACTGGCTTACGCCAGGCCTATAGCGCCGGCCACCAGTGCCACCGCTGCGGCCATCAACGCCGCCGTCGTGGCTTCCGGCAGCGATGTGCGCGAGCGCAATCTGTACGACCCGGCCAACCGGCTGGTGTACCGCGCCGACGGCGTCGGCGCCGTCACCCGCTTCGTCTACGACGCCAGCGGCAACGCCGTCAAGACCATCCAGTACGCCACGGCCATCGCCGGCTCGGCCGCGCCGGCCAGCGTCAGCGCCTCTGCCGCCGACCGCATCACCGTGTTTGCCTATGACAAAGCCAACCGCCAGACCTTCAGCGTCGACGCGCTGGGCGGCGTGACGAAATTCATCTACGACGCCAACGGCAATGTGGCGCAAAGGCTGGCCTATGCCGCAGCCATTACGCCGCCCACGGCAGCCGGCACGCCCAGCGCCCAGGCAATCCAGTCCGCGGTGGTCCCCGATGCCGTCAATGACCGCATCGAGCGCTTTGCTTACGACCTGGCCAACCGCAAAGTCTTTGGCATCGACGCCAACGGCGCGGCCACCGAAACGGCATTCGACGCTGCTGGCAACGCCGTGCAGCTCAAGCGCTACGCCGTGCTCGTCAATGTGTCGACCCTTGGCGCCACGGCCTCCGAAGCCGCGGTTCGCGCCTTGCTCGTGGCCGACGCGGCGAACGACCGGCTGGAAAAACGCGTGTTCGACGCGAGCAACCGCCAGGTCTACGGCGTTGACGCGCTGGGCTACGTCCGCAAGACGGTGTACGACGGCACAGGCGCTATCAAGGGCGTGACCGAATACGCCCTGGCCATACCGGCGGCCACGGCCGGCACGGCCAGTGCGATCGCAGGCGCCATCGTTGCTTCGGCCGCGAATGACCGCAGCAGCAGCTTCGTCTATGACGCCGCGGGCCGCCTGGCGGGCAGCACCGATGCGTTGGGCTTCACCGAATCGTTCACCTACAACGCCCTCGGCGAAAAACTCAGCTTCACGAACAAAAAATCTGCGACCTGGACCTACGACTACGACGCGGGCGGGCGTCTCGTCCAGGAAACTTCACCTCAGGTTGCCTTGACATCCGTGGTGGTGAATGCGAACGGCAACCTGGAGGTCAATGAGGCCGCCTCCGGCGCGGCAGGCATCGTCACGCGCCTGGCATACGACGCGCTCGGCAACCTCGTTTCCCGCACTGAAGCTTTCGGGCGTGCGGAGCAGCGGCTAACCAGCTATGAATACGACGCCCTCGGCCGGCAGGTCAGGACGACCTACCCCGCGGTGGGCGTGTACAACGCCGCCACCGACAACCTGACGACCAACGGCGCGACAGGCTTGGCCACCCGCACTGAAACGCAGCAGACGCTGTTCAGCCAGGTCAGCTACGACATGCTGGGAAACGCCATCGCCAACCGCGACGTCGCCGGCAACTTCAGCTACAAGGCCTATGACAAGCTTGGTAATGTCAGCTATGAGGTCGACAGCCTGGGCTTTGTGACGGGCTACACACGCAATGCCATGGGCGAGGTCACCCGTCTGGTGCGCTTTGGATCGGCGACGACTTTGCCGAGCGGCAACCCTGCAAGCCTGTCGGTGGCTCAGGTCGATGCCGCGGTCAACGCGGCAGGCGTCAACCACGGCATGGACCGCAACCTCCTGACCCAGTATGACCGTCTGGGGCGCGCTGTCCGGATCACCGAGCCGCAGACCTATGTCTACGACCCGGACGCCGCCAATGGCAGCCAGTATTTCATTGCGGGAAAAACCACCCGCAATACCTTTGACGCCTTCGGCAACCTGATCCGCGTCGCCTTGCTGAAAAACCCGGCGACTGATACCTGGACATCGACCACTAACTATTTCGACAAGCGTGGCCAGCAAACCGCCAGCGTGGACGCCTTGGGCTACCTGACAACCCAGGCTTTCGACGCCGCTGGAAACGTTAGCGCGCACACCGAATTCGCCACGGCGCTCACGGGCTGGAACAGCGCATCTCCCGCCGCTGCCGCGCCGACCGCCCCGGGCAGTGCCGACGACCGGACCACCCTATATATCTTCGACCGAGGCAACCGCAAGACCTCGGAAGTCAGGGTGAACGTCGAGTACAGCGACAACAGCAACGCGACCAGCGTACGCGGCAACCTGAGTACGACCTACGGATACGACAGCGTCGGCAACCTGACCCGCACGACTGACGCCGCCGGTGCCTCCACCTACAGCTACTACGACGCCATGGGCCGCGTCACCGCGATCGCCGCCCCTACGCGAGGGGGTGTGGCCGACGGCAGCTCGTTGACGCCCTTGACGGTGTTCCGCCGCGACGCCTACGGCAATGTGGTCGTCAAGACCGATCTGTCCAGCGGCGCCAGTGCCGCGAACGAGAGTGCTTACACGGCAGCCGCAGCAAATGCCGCAGACCGCACAACCATGGCGTACTTCGACCGCTCGGGCCATGTGACCCAGCTCGCGGACGCGCAAGGCTACAACCACTACAGCTCCTACGATGCGCATGGCAGCATCGCCAAGGAATGGCAAGCCGTCACCGGCAATGACGGTGTCACCAGAACACTGTTTCGGGCTTACCAATACGACAAGCTGGGCCGGCAGACCCACGTCATTGACCCGGCTTCCACCACCGTGCTGCAAGGTGGCCTCAACACGGTACAGGTCGGCTCAGCCACCACAGTAGCGGATGAGGCAGGATCGCTGACCCTGGTGGGCAGCAACAGCGTGTCCCTGACGTGGTCCAGCCTGGTCAATGCCGCGGGCGGCTTGGTGCGTGTCCAGGTCGACTACCAGACGCTATCGACCTACACCCCGATCGGCTCCAACGAGTCCGGCATTATCTATGGCGGCACGCCCAGCCATGCGGCGAGCCAGGTACAGGATTTCGGCGCCGCCGCCGCGAGTGGCGGTGTCACCCTCGGCTGGGGCAACGCCAGCGCGACGGACGGAGGCATGTCACAGCTCAGCTACATCCGGATCTGGCAACAGGATGCTGGTGGTAACTGGATCGCCAAATGGGAAGGTAGCGCGGCGCAGGCGACCGGTTCCGGCATCACCACCGTCAGCCAGGCGCAGGCCGGCGTGGTGGACACGGCGGTTGAGTACAACGCCTTCGGAGAGATGACGCGCAAGGGCGTCAATGGCGGCCGTCAGGAGTATTTCGACTATGACAACGCCGGCCATATCTGGCGGACCAACGGCGGTGACGGCGTCGACAAGGTCGCGCTCTACGATGTGCAGGGACATCAGACGGCCGACATCCGCAGCGCCGGCTCAGGCCGGGCCAATACCAACTTGCTGGCTTTCACCAGCGCTGACCAGGTTGCTGCGCTGACCGACGTGCGCCGCACCGACATGCGCTACGACGCAATCGGCCATCTCACGCAGCAGCTGCAGCCCGAGCGCCTGCAGACACAAGGCGGAGTGCTGGTGCGCCAGAACGCCACCCACGCTTATGTTTCCTCGTCTTCAAGCATCATCGGGCGCGACGAATCCGGCAACATCCTGGGCTGGACCGGCACCAATAGCGTGTCCCTGAGCTGGACCTCCCTCGCAAGCCTGGGCAGCGGCGACATCAAGGTAGTCATGGACTATGTGACGCCGGCCTACACCAGTCTTTTGGGTGCCACCATCATCGGCACCGACGAGGCCGGTCAACCCATCTATGCCAGGGACGAAGCCGGGAACATCATCGGAACGGTTGTGCAAGGCGGCGGTGCCGCTGGAAGTCGCAGCCAGATATTGACCGGCGATCAGGGGGCCAGTGGTGTCACCATGAGCTGGCAAGACCCTGCCGGCACCATCAATGGCGGCCTCAGCCGCGTCACGCGCCTGCAACTCTACAAAAAGGACCTGCAAGGCAACTGGCGGCAGATCAGCGACCAGACCAGCCTGGGCTACGCCGGCAACAGTATCGAAGTGGCCGTGCCGACCGACCCCGGCACAGACATCCAGCTGCAGTTGCGCCCTGCGGGAACGGCCGGAAGCGGCGGCTGGAGCAACGTCAGCCTGATCAATTTTGGCGATGCGCTGCGGCTTGATGCTTCCGCGCTCAGCGTCGGGAATTATGAATACCGGGTGTTGACCACGCCGCCCGGCGCTGCGACACGGACTACGGCCACCGGCACCCTGTCGATGGCCATGCCGGCGCTCTCGACCATCAGCGCACCGCTGGGGTTTGTCCAGACCGGCGTTTACGGCTGGGCAAGCCCGGGTGCGGGCGTCGAGCAAGTCTTGCGCGTCAGGCCTGCCGGCAGCACTGGTGCCTGGCAGGTCCGTACAGTGGTTCCGCGCGGTGGTGGCTATGACGGCGCCGACGTAAGCAACCTGGGTGCGGGCACTTACGACTACGAACTGCTCTGGACGCACGCCGGGGAGGGAGCTCCCTATGCGCACGCCACCGGACAGATCGCGGTCGTCGCGGCTTACACCCAGACCCAGTGGATCACCCCGGCCAACCCCGCCAACTACATTACCGGGTACACGAACGCCCAATACAGCGCGCCGGTCATGGTGCAAACGGTCACCTACAACGAAGCCGGTCAACCCGTCTACACCACAGCGTTAGGGGCCAATTACCAGTGGAGTGGCAATGTCGTTGTCGGCGTTCCTTACCCCGTGTGGACGCTGACCAGCTACACCACGGCGTACTACACCGTGCAGGTGCCGACACAAGGGCCGCCCATCATCGTCGGGTACGACGAAGCCATGCAGCCGATTTATGCGCGCGATGAAGCCGGCAACATCCTCTATCAGACGATCTACGTCCCCACGACTTACAGCTACCAGGCACCGGTGTATTCGAACGTGTGGTATTTGCCGCCGGACCCGGCCCAGTACATGACGGTCCCGAGCAAGCCCATTTACGGCCCACCCATCGCGTACCAGGTGGTTGTCGGGTACGACGAAAGCACCGGCTACATCTACGGCACGCAACTGGCCGAGCACTACCAATGGAGCGGCAATGTGGTGGTGGCCGTACCTTATGCGGTCTCTACGTATGTCCCCACGCAGTATTACGCCAACAACACGACGGTCGCGGGCAGCAGCTCGGTCAGTCAGAGTGCGGGTGCCCAGCTGGGGCAAACCGCCACGCAGAATGGGGACAGCCAGTGGGTGCGCCCGGTTGTCAACCAGAAGACCGACCGCTGGGGCAATGTGCTGGAGATCAACGACCCGCGTTCCGCCAACTGGAAAACCAGCTATCGCTACAACGCTAACAATGAACTGATCCAACAGACCCAGCCCGACAGCAACGGCAACCAGGGTGCGGCCAGCCCGGTGACCAGCATCTATTACGACCGCATGGGCCGGCAGGTCGC
Source organism: Polaromonas sp. P1_F1 (assembly GCF_056405795.1). NCBI lineage: Bacteria > Pseudomonadati > Pseudomonadota > Betaproteobacteria > Burkholderiales > Comamonadaceae > Polaromonas > Polaromonas sp. P1_F1. Next base: position 368,595 of record NZ_JBFUBJ010000005.1, on the reverse strand, counting down.
CATCAAGGACGCCAACGGCAACGTCAACGGCCAGGTGTTTGATGCCGCAGGCAACCTGGTGCAAGACATCCACGCGGACGCCGCTGTTTCCAGTTACCGCTACGACGCCTTCGGTAACCGGGTCAAGGCCACCGACGCGCGCGGGTTCGTCACCACCTTTAACTACGACAAGCTGAACCGCCTGCTCAGCACCGTACGCCCAACCGTCGGCGTCTACAGCGTCAACGGCGCCAATGCATTGGTCTACGTGGGCACCGGCGCCATCATCGAGTCCAGCACCTGGGACCAGGCCGGCAACAAGCTGACCGACACCAACGGCAACGGCGAGACACTGAGCTATACCTACGACCTGCGCGGCAACGTGGTGGCCACCCGCCAGCCGCTGGGCCAGACGGTGCGTGCCACCTTCGATCTGCAGGGGCGCAAATCCGGCGAGGTCGATGCCAACGGCTACACCAGCACCTGGAGCTACGACTACTTCGGCCGGCTGTACAGCCACACCGACCTGGGCGGTGCCAAGTACAGCTACACCTACGACAACGCGCGCCAGTTGACCTCGCAGACCAACACCCGCGGCCAGAGCCTGGGCTACGTCTACGACGCCGCAGGCCAGCTCACCCGCATCACCGACTACGCGCTCGGCAAAGTCACCAGCTATGCCTGGGACCTGGCCGGCCACCAGGTGCGCGAGCGGATGTCGCAGAACGGTGCGGTCTACCAGGACAACCACATGGCGTACGACGCCCTGGGCCGCCTGCGCTGGGTGCATGACACCCATGCGTTTGTCAACATCGACTACGACAAGATGGGCAACCGCACGCGCATCCAGACGCACGTCATCAACGGCGATACATCCAACGACAGCAACCGCTACTTCCAGTACGACGCGATGAACCGCCAGACCGTGGTGGATGCGGTGGACGCGGCCGGTAACCTCGGCACCCAGGGCCACCGCATCACCTATGACGGTAGCGGCAACCGCACCAGCGATACCTATTACGGGAGCAGCCGCGTCTATACCGTGCAGGTGGTGGACCACTACAACACGGTCAGCACCGGTGTTCCAGTCTGGGTTCTCAATGAGGCCGGCCAGCCGGTTCTGGACGAGTCGGGCAACCCCATCCCCATGCGGGACGAGTCCGGAAACATCGTCTACCAGACCCAGCAAGTGCCCGTGTACCGCACAGACTACGCCGCGGGCCAGGGCCAGACCACTGAGGCCTACAGCTACGACGGGCTGAACCGCCTGACCGGCGTTGTGCGCGACGGCGTGCAGCTGGACTACCGTTATTACGACGGCGCCAACCGTAACGTGCAGACCGGGCCGGCCGGTACCCTGCCGGTTGCCTATATCAACGCGCTCAACGGCGGCGCGTCCGGCGCCAGCGGCACCGAAACGCGGGTCAACCGCTTCGACGCCAATGGCCGCCTGATGCACCAGCGCGTGCTCAAGAGCGACAACAGTGCCAAGTACGAACTCGACTACAACAACTATGACGCGGCCGGCAACCTGCAAAGCTACACGCTGCAGAACTATGACGGCATGGCCTACACCAACTACTACAGTTACAGCCAGGCGCGTTACGAGGGCTACAAGGAAGCCAGCGTCTACGGCAGCAGCAGCTACTTCCAGCCGGGCACCACTACCAGCTATTACGACGTCAACGGCAACCTGTCCGCCATCACCGACAGCACCAACGGCGCCGCCAACCGGAGCTTCATCAGCGACGCAGCCGGCAAGGCCCTGTACACCAACCAGAACGGCCAGATCCAGCGCCAGCTGATCGTCGGTGGTGAGGTGCTGGGCCGCTATGGCAACGCCGGCAGCGGCGCCAACGTGGCCGACTTCAACTTCGGCTATCAGCCCATCAACGGCAATTACCCGTCGGCCAGCCCGGGCATCTACATCGTGGCACCCGGCGACACGCTGCAAAGTATCGCCAAGGGTGCCTTCGGTGACAGCTCCCTCTGGTACCGCATCGCGGAGGCCAATGGCCTGGCAGGCGACAACGACCTCAAGGTCGGCCAGACCCTGACCATCCCCAATCGCGTGGGGACGCTGAGCAACAACTTCAACACCTTCAAGCCTTACGACCCAAGCGCGATCGTGGGTGATACCACGCCTAACCTGCCAACGCCACCGCCGCCTGCGCAGGATGATGGCGGGTGCGGTGTCCTTGGACAAATTATAGTTGTCGTCATCACGGTGGTGGTGTCTGTTATGACCGGAGGCATCGGTGGCGCCATGCTGGGGTCGTTTCTAGGCCAAGTCGCCGGGAATGTGCTTGGCGTGCAGGACGGCATCAGCTGGGAGGCCATTGCCCTGGCTGGCATAAGCGCTGGCATTGCGCAAGGAGTGGAGGCGTTTATGCCAACACCGCTCAACGGGCTCACCACCGATTTGGGCAACGTGATTGTGAAAGCGGCGGTCACTAATGCCGTCACGCAAGGCATTGGTGTTGTCACCGGCTTGCAAGATCACTTTGACTGGCGTGGAGTCGCGGCCAGCGCGGTTGGCGCTGGTGTGGGTTGGGGTGTGAGCGAAGCGCTGGGCATTACCGCGAATGGCATACGCACTCAGGAGTTCAAGAGTGCCGACTTTGGTGAACGCCTCTTCAAGTCAGCGATCACCGGTTTGGCGGCTGGTACGGCCGCAGCAGTCGCACGCGGCGGCAGGATCGCTGTGCAGCAGATTGCGGCGGATGCGTTTGGCAATGCGTTGGGGGGGGCATTTGCGGACGACATGCTGACCCAAGGGCAGCAGCCGACAACGGGCGACTTTGCGCGTTTGGACCGCGCCAATGATTCAGCTCGCGCCCAAGATGAGCTTACGCGTACACCAGGAGACTTTGCGCGCTTGGACGGGGGCGGCTATCGGAGTGAGCCATATCAAGGACCTTGGACAGGCGGGCAGGACTGGGCGGAAGATGTCGCGGCACGCAGAGCAGGTAGGCCAAGTTGGGCTGCAATGCCAGTCATTTCACAGCCCCGTACCCATACCGTCCAAAGTGGCGACAATCCGGCAACCATCGGTCGTGCTTTCTTTGGCGATGAGCGAGCTGGTGCCGCGATCTTGGCCTTTAATGGGTTGAGTGCGTCAGTACAGGGCGCGCGCAACCTGCAAATTGGCCAGGTTCTGACTATCCCGAGTGACATTAGCGACTCCACTTTGAGCGCCGGTGGACGACTTATTGGCGCCGATACGGCCCTTCGGCAAAAAGAAGCCGCAGCGGCCTTAACCGCGGCTGCGGCGGCCGAGCGGCAACGTTTGGATGCATTGCAAGTAGGTGCATGGAGCGGCCGCACGAGTCTGACTGCAACCCCTACATTGACCGAACCGAGCCAAGCGTTTGTCGCACCCTATGACGAACTCGGCCTGTTCACCATGCCTGGTGCTGGGCCAATCTGGGGCGGAGTGGTTAATCCCGTTGCTAATGGCGTGTCGTCTGTTGTGAGCGGTATGGCCAACTTCAAGGCTGGGGCGCTCAATCAACTTGAGTACGAAGGTCAACTTGCGGCGCGTGCGGGTGATGACGCCGCACTGCGTAGCGCTGCCATGCGGCACACTTTTGTGGACTTGATGCTACCGGGCTCACCGCAGGAGGTGGCTTTGGGGGTTGCGGGTGGAGCGGTTATTGGCAAAGGGGTCAGTTTGTTGGCTGGCGCTACAACTCGCATTGCGGCTGAGTCAGTGAACTGGAAGTTCTTGACGAATGATATTGCTGGCGCAGTAAGTGACTATGCTGGCAATCTTTGGACAAAGATATCGCCGACTAGTTCGGGCAGCGCAACGTCTGAGTTCTTGACATTATTCCGTGGTGACGGTGTGCAGCTGGGTGAGTTCTACTCTAAAGTTGCACAAGCCCGTGGAATTGATGCCTCCAATCAGATGATCGCGAGTGCCGAACGCCAAGGCTCAGTTACAAATTTATTCGAGGACCACGGTCTAAATAGCGGAGACTCACCTTACATTGGGTTTTCTATGGCGCGCAAGGTCGCGGAGCGCTTTGCGCAGGGTCTGTCCAGAACAGAGAACGGATGGGTAACAGAAATCAAGGTGCCGAAGGATTTGTTCGAATTTAACTTTGAAAATCCAAATGGCTGGGAGAGAGAAATGCTGACAGCTACGCATCTCAGCGGTAAGTACATCGTTAGGCAATATCAGATGAATATGCCCAGCATAGCCAGGCAGGTGGGGGAATGGGGCACAACCCTTACGACTGCAACTCGTGATTGGTTAAACAAATGAAAAATTTGCTTGTCAACACGGCGTTAGTCATACCAATAGATATCGAGCGTATGGTCAATACTTGCCGATACTATTCAAATGGAAAGGTGAGGTTTGGTATTTACTCTTTTGGCACGGGGTTCTTTCCAAAAGGACCCCAGTTCGAGGAGCAAGGTCGTAGTTTGTTGGGTCAAGCTGCCAACACCCAAATGGATTTCGTCGTTAAAGAAATGGACGATAAAAACTTCTTGGTCGGTTTCGGGCAGCATGTCTTTGGGATTGTTTTTAAAGATGAAATTGAAGCCAATATGGAGTCAATTGAGCGCGACATTCAGAATCAAAACGCTGAGGAGTTTTTTATTGGAAAACCAGGTGCTCCGTTGATTCATAGACTCGTGGGTCTGGTAGCAAGAACACGGCTTCTAAAGGATGTCGAGGAAATGCATATTGCGCGCACTGTGGATGCTCTTGCATGACTTGCGGATGGTTGAGCCGCTCTGTTATCCACACGAAACCTGCTAGAAGGTTAAGAGCCGCTCTCGAACTGGGAAAAGATAAAGGACGCAACGATAGACTCTGATGAGTTTGCTGTCGCATCTGGCGATCAGATTTTCCCTGTGCAGCGGCTGCGCTTAAAGCAGCCTTGGACTTCGTACGCAGATGGTCCGGTTTCTAAAGCGCATACCCATCAAAAATAATATGCACACGCGGCGCACCCGACAGGTTCGCGGCTCTGTGCATCACCTTGTTGTCAAAGAACCAGAGTTCCCCGGGCTTCACATTGAAACGGTTGTTGCCGGACTCCAGCACATTGCTGTCACCGCAGCTCAGCACCAGATGATAGCGGTCTCTTCCCTCAAGAGACTCTTCATCGTCGTAGTGCCGGTAAACCTGGTGGTGAGCCGGTAGCTTGACCAACACAACGCGGCCCAGGGCCAGGCCCAGTTCCTGCGCCAAAGAGGTGACGAGCGCATTGGTTTTGGGGTATTTTCTGGAGAAAGCGGTTTCCTCGCTCTCATGGACGCCATCGGCGGGCAGGTAATCGCGTTCATGCTTCTTTCTGTTCCTGACCACAATGGACTGCGTGTGCCTGTGGTGATCAAGAGCCTCCTGCCTGTGGGTGTGAACGCCCCACCAATAAGGCGCAATGCCCTTCACCTCCGCGGCAATTTCACGCACATCCACAGTCTTCTGGAATACAAGGTATTTTTGTTCGCCGGGGTCTGCGGGCGGCATGGACTGCATCACGCGGGACAGGCTCCTTAACTGGCGAAAGATGCCCGCCCGTTTCCACAGGGAAAGCTCTTTTCTTTGCAGCCCCATCCGTAAAACCTCTCGCAGGCTTTCGAAATCTGATGATGTCCAGTGCGCCAAGGTGTTCAGTTGAAGCTTGCCGCCGCGGTAAAGCGTGGCCGCTGAGGCCAAGGCGACATGCAAAACCCCGGCATAGAGTTCCTCATGGTCTTTTTTCTGGGCACTCCACAACATCTCCAGATGCCCCCGCATGAAAAAAGGGTCTTGGTCCAGCAGGGTTGCCACATTCCTCAACAGCTCCGGCTCAAAAAGACTCTGGCAAAGAAGGTCTTCAAAAATGCCTCGGGAACAGTTTGCTTTTTGCATGGCAACTCAAGCGTTTTGTGTGAGAAATGGATAAGTCTTGCCTCTGCTTTGTTGTGCGAGGCCTGCGCGGGATGATGGTTTAAGTATATTCACGCCACGCGCCCTTGCCGGTGTTTTTGCACTGGCGATTGGCACCGAATCTTGAGGTGAAAAATGTTGGAAAAGCTTCTGCGGGACACTGCGGCAAATGTTCTTTGGGAAGTTGAGCGCAGTCCGGCAGGCGCTGTAGGCTCTACCCGCTTTTTGCCCACCGCGTATCGCCTGAAGGGCGTGTGTGTATGTGAAGCCGCACGCACAACTGCGTCTGACAAAAGAAAAAGCCGGATCGGTCTGAAACCGTCCGGCTTTTCGGGATGTGGTGCCCGGGGCCGGAATCGAACCGGCACGCCTTGCGGCGGGGGATTTTGAGTCCCCTGCGTCTACCAATTTCACCACCCGGGCTGCGAGGAGCGAAGCCTCAAATTATGGCACAGTGTGGCCATGAACTATCCAACCATTGAAGACGCGATTGGCAAAACGCCTCTGGTCGCGCTGCAACGCATTCACGCCGCCGAAAACGCCGCGCGCGGCAATGTCATCCTGGGCAAGCTCGAAGGCAACAATCCGGCCGGTTCCGTGAAAGACCGCCCGGCGCTCTCGATGATCAAGCGCGCGGAAGAACGCGGCGACATCAAACCCGGCGACACGCTGATTGAAGCCACTTCCGGCAACACGGGCATTGCGTTGGCCATGGCCGCCGCCATCAAGGGCTACAAGATGGTCCTGATCATGCCGGAGGACCTGAGCATCGAACGCGCCCAGACCATGAAGGCTTTTGGCGCGGAATTGATCCTGACGCCGAAAAGCGCTGGAATTGAATATTCGCGCGACCTGGCCGACCAGATGCAAAAAGAGGGCAAAGGCCGGGTGCTGGACCAGTTTGCCAACCCGGACAATCCGCGCATCCATTACGAGACCACCGGGCCCGAAATATGGACAGATACGTCAGGCAAGGTGACACATTTTGTCAGTGCGATGGGCACAACCGGCACGATCACCGGTGTTTCCCGCTATCTGAAAGAGAAAAACCCGGCGATCAAGGTCATCGGCGCCCAGCCCAGCGAGGGCTCGCGCATTCCCGGCATCCGCAAATGGCCACAAGAGTACTTGCCCAAGATCTACGACCCCCGCCAGGTCGATGAACTGGTACTGGTGAGCCAGGCTGACGCTGAGGACATGTGCCGGCGCATGGCGCGGGAAGAGGGCATTTTTGCCGGCATCTCGGCGGCCGGAGCCTGCTGGGTGGCACAGGAAATCGCCAAAACCGTGAAAGACGCCGTGATTGTCTTTGTCGTTTGTGACCGCGGCGACCGCTATCTGTCGACGGGTGTTTTTCCGGCCTGAGCCGTTTTCAGGCATAAAACGGGCTGTGGCCTATATTTGACGGGCGCAAGCAGCTATTAAAAATATAGCGTGCGACGCTGCTGGTCCTTCTTTTCCAATCTTCCTTTTTCACCATGACCCACGAATTCAGGTTTTGCCCCAACTGCGCGACGCCGCTGGCCATGGTGTCGCAGATGGAAGACGGCGGCGAGAAGGCGCGGCTGCGTTGCCCGGCCTGTGGCTATACCCACTGGAACAACCCCACCCCCGTGCTGGCAGCCGTGATTGAGTACAAGGGCCAGGTTTTACTGGCCCGCAATGCCGCCTGGCCCGGCAAGATGTACGCGCTGATCACCGGCTTCATGGAGGCCGGGGAAACGCCCCAAGGCGGCATAGCACGCGAAATCAAGGAAGAAACCAGCCTGGACACCACCTCGCTTGATTTGATTGGCGTCTATGACTTCCAGCGCATGAACCAGATCATCATTGCCTACCACGCAGTTTGCACGGGGGATGTCTGCCTGTCGCCCGAACTGGTGGACTACCGGCTCTACGACCTGGACAAGCTCAAATGCTGGCCTGCGGGCACGGGCTACGCGCTGGCCGACTGGCTGCGCACGCGCGGCCATGAACCTGAGTTTGTGGATTGGGCTACCGTGCTGAGCAAGGTGGAACCGGACGGCGACAGCAAGGCCGGGTAAAACCGGATGGACGGACAAAAGGGGCTTTGCGCTTTGCTTAAAATCGCGGCAACCCAAGGATTTTCATGAACATCGACAAAGAACTCGACACCCGCGGCCTCAATTGCCCACTGCCCATCCTGAAAGCCAAAAAAGCGCTGACGGAAATGCTCAGCGGCCAGCTGCTTCGAGTTGTATCAACCGACGCCGGCTCTACCCGCGATTTCCAGGCATTTGCCAAACAAACCGGCAACGAACTGGTCGAGCAGCAGGTTGCCGGCAGTGACTTTATTCACGTTTTAAAGCGGCGCTGATTCTGTAACAGGCGGTTATCAGGCCACCTGTTTGCGACGTTCACGGCCCGACCAGCCAATTTGCAGGTTGTCCAGGTAATTCCGGAAATACACGCCCACTTCAGGGTGCTCCAGCGCCAGCTCTACGGTTGCTTCCAGGAAACCTTCCTTACTCCCGCAGTCATAGCGTTTGCCTTCGTATTGGAAGGCATACACGTTCTCCTGGCCCAGCAGGCTTGATATGCCGTCGGTGAGCTGCAGCTCGCCACCCACGCCGGAAGTCTGCTTTCGGATGTGCTCAAAAATCGCGGGCGTCAGGATGTAGCGTCCGGCCACGCCCATGCGTGAAGGTGCCACCTCAGGCGCCGGTTTTTCGACAATCCTTTTGACTTTCATCAGGCCGGTGCTGGCGCCTTCCGTGGCTACGATGCCGTAACGGCGGGTTTGATCGAGAGGGACCTCCTGCACCGCCAGAATGGATTGCTGGACCTCGGCAAATTGCGCCGCCATCTGGGCCAGCACCGGCTGGCCGCCTTTCGGGCCGACCATCAAGTCGTCGGCCAGCAACACCGCAAAAGCCTCCTGGCCCACCAGGTGCTCGGCGCAGAGCACTGCATGGCCCAAACCCAGGGACCGGGGCTGGCGCACATAAGAAAAATTCATGTCGTCCGGCTGGACTGAGCGCACCAGCGATAGCAGTGCGTGCTTTTGGGCTACTTCAAGTTCGTTCTCTAGTTCATAAGCAGTATCGAAGTGATCTTCGATGGCCCGTTTATTGCGTCCAGTAACAAAAATCATGTGTCGGATGCCTGCGGCGTAGGCTTCTTCCACTGCGTATTGGATCAACGGTTTGTCCACCACAGGGAGCATTTCCTTGGGTTGGGCCTTGGTGGCTGGCAGAAAACGGGTGCCGAGACCAGCAACCGGGAAAACGGCTTTATTTAATGTAAATTTTTGCATCGACTTTGACCGAATAAAAGCCTAAAGTGTTGCGTTGTTGGTACAGCGCGTGGGTCGGACAAATGCCCGAATCTGCGTGAGCACAGCACGCAATCGAGAGTTTGCAGGAAAAAGGATTGACTGAGTGGACATCTTACTTCTTGATGCGTTAGTGCCCGAAGCAATGGCCTGGCTTGAAACCCGGCATGGCGTCGCCTACCATCCAGAGCTTGCCGACGATCTGACATCGCTGCGCAAGATCGCGTACAAAACCAAAGGCATTGTTTTTCCGCGCCAGACTGTGGTCACGCGCGAGTTCCTCGATTTCCTGCCCAGGCTCAAGGCCATCGGGCGCCTGCACGTAGGAACCGACAACACCGACCTGGAGGCCTGCAAGGAGCGCGACATCAAGGTCGTGCATGCCAGCAGCGCCAACGTCCGCTCCAACGCAGAATATCTTTTGAGCAGCCTGTTGTTGCTGTACCGTCGCGGCCTTGTCTCGGCCTTGATGGGACGCCGCCATCCCACGACGCAAATGGGGCGCGAGCTTCATGGCAGCACCGTGGGCATTCTGGGCCTGGCCCCGACGGCGCACACGCTGGCCGGCATGCTGAGCGGGCTCGGCGTGCGGCTTGTCGGCTATGACCCGGCGGTTCATCACACCGCGCCCATTTGGGAGCGCCTGCGCATACAGCCTGTTTCGCTGTCCGAGCTGGTCAGCCAGTCTGATGCGGTGTCAGTGCAGATGCTGTACGCCACCCGGTTCCGGGGTTTCGTGAACGACAAACTGCTGGCGGGCTGCAAGCGCAGCCAGTTGTGGGTTGGCATCAGCCGCAGTGAATTGTTTGATGAAGGCGCATTGGCCGCTGCGCTGTGCGACGGCCGGATTGAGGCCTGCATCCTGGACGGCGCTGAAGCAAGTTTCCTGGGTGACACCTCACCGCTCAAAGGGTTGAAGAACCTGTTTGTTACGCCACGCCTGGGCTCCCACACACGCGAGGCACGCCTGCGCTCGAGCTGGTATGTAGCCCACCGTATGCATGAAGCTCTGGGCACGCAGCACAGCGGCATGGACCAGTTGACCAGCACTCCCATGGGCCTGGAGCCAGGCAGTGTCCCGCCGTCGCAGTGGTCTGAACCTGAATTCATGATCAGATAGATGTTGGCCCCCACGTTCGCTCACTTCGTGTAGCTCTCTGCCCCCCGAGGGGTGCTGCGCCTGCGGTCTGGCAAAGCCAGTCCCGCGGCCCCTGCTGGTGAAGAACCATCCATCTTTTACCGTTGCAGTTGACTGGTCTTGGCGTATACGCAGCTCGCGGGTCTTACGGGGGCTCGCTTCGCATCCCGATCAATAAAAAAAGCCCCGCAATGCGGGGCTTTTTACTGGTGGTGGTCTGGCGCTTATTTCAAACGTGTCAGTTGTTCGCGAATCTTGGCCAGGGCTGCCTGGTTATCGGCCAGGCGCTTGCGTTCCTGTTCCAGTACGGCCGGGGGCACCTTGTTGACGAAGGCTTCATTGGCGAGCTTGGTTTCGGACTTGGTGATTTCTCCTGCCAGGCGGGTTTCTTCCTTTTGCAGGCGAATCTTTTCTGCCGCCAGATCGACTTCCATGTAAAGGCACAGGCGCGCTTCGCCGACGATGGCCACAGGTGCAGACTGCGCTGCAGCGGCCCAACTGGCTTCGTCGTCGAACACCTTCACTTCGCTGAGTTTGGCCAGTGCCTTGAGCACCGGGGCGACGCCCTGCATAAAGGCGGTGTCACCCAGCACATAAAGCGGCATGCGGGTAGCCGGAGACACCTTCATCTCACCGCGCAGATTGCGGCAGGCATCCACGAGCGTCTTGAGTTTGATGACATGCGCTTCTGCTACCACGTCAATTTTCTCGGGCTGGCTTTGCGGGTAAGGCGCGACGCCGATGAATTTGCCTGTTTTGCCGGCGACGGGCGCCACGGTTTGCCACAGCTCTTCCGTGATGAACGGAATCACCGGATGCGCCAGCCGCAGGATGGCTTCGAGTGTGCGGATCAGCGTGCGGCGTGTGGCGCGCTTTTGCGCGTCGGTGCCGGTCTGTATCTGCACCTTGGCAATTTCGAGGTACCAGTCGCAGAATTCGTCCCAGACGAATTGGTAAATGCTTCCAGCGACGTTGTCGAGGCGGTAGTCGGCAAAGCCTTTGGCCACGTCGGCTTCCACGCGCTGCATGGTCGATGAAATCCAGCGATCGGCCTGCGAGAAACTCAGGTAATTGTGGAATTCGCCGCCGGGTGCGCATTGCTCTTTGGTGTGGTCTTCCAGCCCGCAGTCCTGGCCCTCGCAATTCATCAGCGTGAAGCGCGTTGCGTTCCAGAGCTTGTTGCAGAAATTGCGATACCCCTCGCAGCGCTTGCTGTCGAAGTTGATGCTGCGTCCCAGGCTCGCGAGCGAAGCGAACGTAAAGCGTAGCGCGTCGGCACCGTAGCCGGGGATGCCGGCCGGAAATTCTTTCTCGGTGTTCTTGCGCACCTGCGGCGCGGTCTCGGGCTTGCGCAGGCCTTGCGACCGTTTTTCCAGCAAGGGTGCCAGTTCGATGCCATCGATCAGATCGACCGGGTCCAGCACATTGCCTTCGGACTTGCTCATCTTCTTGCCCTGTGCGTCTTTCACCAGGCCGTGGATGTACACGTGTTTGAACGGCACCTGACCGGTGAAGTGCGTGGTCATCATGATCATCCGGGCGACCCAGAAAAAGATGATGTCGTAGCCGGTGACCAGCACGCTTGATGGCAGAAAGAGATCGAGCTCTTTCGTCTTCTCAGGCCAGCCCAATGAAGAAAAAGGAACGAGCGCCGATGAGTACCAGGTGTCGAGTACATCTTCATCGCGCGTGAGTTTTCTACCGGGCGCCTGGGCCTGTGCTGCTGCCTCGTTTTCAGCGACGTAAATCTTGCCGTCTTCGTCGTACCAGGCCGGGATCTGGTGGCCCCACCAGAGCTGGCGCGAGATGCACCAGTCCTGGATGTTGTTCATCCACTGGTTGTAGGTGTTGACCCATTGCTCAGGCACGAACTTCACGTCGCCGCTGGCCACCGCATCGCGCGCCTTTTGCGAAATGGATTTTCCGGTCGGGTCCTGTTCACTCACCTTGCTGAGCGCCACAAACCACTGGTCGGTCAGCATGGGCTCGACCACCGCGCCGGTGCGCGCGCACACCGGCACCATGTTTTTGTGTGGCACGGCTTTTTCGAGGAAGCCTTGGGCTTCCAGGTCTTTCAGCACGGCCTTGCGGCAGTCATAACGGTCCAGGCCCTGGTATTGCACCGGGCCGTTCTCGTTGATCTTCGCGTCCAGGGTGAAGATGGTGATCAGCGGCAGGTTGTGGCGCAGGGCGACCTGGTAGTCGTTGAAGTCGTGCGCGCCGGTGATCTTCACCACGCCGCTACCGAATTCGGGGTCGACATAGTCATCGGTGATCACCGGAATTTTCCGGTCACACAGCGGCAGGTCGACCATCTTGCCGACCAGGTGCTTGTAGCGCTCGTCGTCCGGGTGCACCGCCAGCGCACCGTCGGCCAGCATGGTTTCGGGCCGTGTGGTGGCAATGTGCATGCCGCGCAGCGCCGAGCCGTCAGCGGCTTTCTGCGGGCCGTCGCTGAAGGGGTACTCGATGTGCCACATGAAGCTGTCGCGCTCTTCGTTCTCGACTTCCAGGTCGGACACGGCGGACTTCAGGATCGGGTCCCAGTTCACCAGGCGCTTGCCGCGATAAATCAGGCCCTGCTTGTAAAGCTGCACAAAGGTCGAGGTGACGACCGTCGACATCTTCGGGTCCATGGTGAAGTACTCGTGCTTCCAGGCCACCGAGTCACCCATGCGGCGCATCTGGCGCGTGATGGTGGTGCCGGACTCTTCCTTCCATTCCCACACCTTGGCGACGAAATTCTTGCGGCCCAGGTCGTGGCGGCTTTTACCCTCGCCCTGCAGCTTGCGCTCCACCACGATCTGCGTGGCGATGCCGGCGTGGTCGGTGCCGGGCACCCACAGGGTGTTGTGGCCGCGCATGCGGTGGTAACGCGTGAGCGAATCCATGATGGTCTGGTTGAAGGCATGGCCCATGTGCAGCGTGCCTGTCACATTGGGCGGCGGCAGCTGGATGGAAAACGAAGGCTTGGCCGCGTCCAGCGTGGGTTCGTACTGGCCGCTTTGCTCCCACTCGGGGCCCCAGCGGCTTTCAATCGCGGCCGGCTCGAAGGACTTGGCCAGGCCGTCCAGCCCCGGCGTGGAGACTTTCACGGCCTCGGGGGCTGTGTTGGCGGTATCGGCAAGGGCAGGGGCGGCAGCGTTGGTCATGGGGCAATGAAAAACGGCATCGAAGGGATGCCGCCTTGGGTTGGGTGAAACTCCGCTGATTTTATTCGACTGGGGCTGGCCGTTGCGTTTGCCGGCCGTTAGCCCTTGTAGCGCTCAGGCTTGGCGGGCCGCGGCCACGCAAGCCTGCAGTACCGCGGTGTCGCCCAGCTGGTTGGCCATCAGCAGGATCAGCCGGGCATTGAGCAGCTCGGATTCCTCCCGGGAGAGGCCCTGGTGGGCGTCCAGCAGGTATTCGTAAAACGCATCGGCGTCCTGAAAATGCAGGCGGGTGATCAGGGGGCTGTCTGGCTTCATGATGGATCCCTTGTTTCGTGGCGGGCGCCCGCACCCATGGCGCTTGCGACGGCGTGAACCACCGAGGCATCCGTACTTTCGCCCGTTGCGGCGACGTGTCCGTCGGGCCGCAGCAGCGCCCAGGCATGGCCAAAAACATGGCAGGTCGTCTGCAGATGACCTTCGCGGTCGATCACGTGCTCCCTTGCGGCGGCTTTCTCGCCGGGCCCGAGCACTTGCACGCAGCGCACGTCCGCTTCCCTGGAAAGCGCCGCCAGCCGCGCCAGCCCGGCGCCGGATACATCGCCAAACACCAGCAGCAGCAGGCGCCCATGAGCCCACGTCAACAAGTCCAGCAGCTCGCCTGAGCTGCCATCGGCCCAGGAGAAGCCCGCGTTCTGCGTGGCCCGCCCGCCCGCAGGCCCGCAGACGCCGGACCGCGTGTAGTGGTTGGGCGTCGACATGCGCCCGGTGTTCACCAGCTGCCGGGCAAACGGGTGCTCACGCGCCAGATCCAATGCCGCCGTGCGAAACAGCCGCTCCGCGCCATCGGCCGGCCGCAGAAAGCGCGCGGTGCGGTTGGTGACCAGCACGTTGTGCTTCGCCGCCTCATGCCTTTCGTGGTGATAGCTGTCGAGCAATGCGGGCGCGGCGCGGCCTTGCAGCACAGCGGCCAGCTTCCACGCCAGGTTGTCGGCGTCCTGAACGCCCGAATTGCCGCCGCGTGCGCCGAAGGGGCTCATCACATGGGCCGCGTCACCGGCAAAGAACACGCGGCCATGGCGCAGCTTGTCGAGGCATTCGCTGCGGTAGGCATAGGGGCCGACCCAGACGATTTCATAGTCACCATCGTCCAGCACCTGTCCCGCCTGGCTTTTGAACTGCGCCTTCAGGCGGGCGCGCACCACGTCCTCACGGCTGACTTCTTCGGGGTTGGCGTGCGGCGGCATCTGGTAGTCGATGCGCCAGACACCGTCGGCCATCAGGTGTTGCCACACGGCGCGGCCTTCGTTAAAAGGTGCTTCGATCCAGGTATGGCGCTCCACCGGCGGCGGGTTTTTAAAGCGTACGTCGGCAATGCACCAGCGGTCGTCGCCCTTTTGCGCGGTGACCGTCGCACCGCACCAGGCGCGAAACGGGCTGCGCGAGCCCGTGCAATCGATCACATGTTCGGCCTGCAGGGTGTAGCTGCCCGCAGGCGTTTCAAGCTGCAGCGTCGCGAAGTCGTCGTTTTGCTCAAAGGCCGTGACGCGGTGGCTCCAGCGGAGATCAATGAGGCGGTCCTCAGGCGCGGGTCGGTAGAGCTGCTCCACCAGGAAGCCCTCGACATAAAACTGCTGGATATTGATAAAGGGCGGTTGCCGGCTCAGTGAATGCGTTTGCTGCTGGCGCAGGTCAAACGAATACACCTCGTCGGCGCCCGCAAAGGTGCGGCCCACGCTCCACTGCACCCCTTTGGCGGCGATGCGCTCGTAAATGCCCAGGCGCTTGAAGATTTCCAGGGTTTTCTGGGCATAACAAATGCCGCGCGACGACGCGCCCTTCACGCCCACGGTGTTGTCTTCGTCCAGCAGCAAGGCCTTGATGCCGTACTGCGCCAGCGCACAGGCCAGCGTCAGGCCGGTGATGCCGCCGCCAACGATGACGACGCCGTGCCGTTTGACCTCGCCTGTTTGCAGCTCGGGCGGTTCCACGAATGGGTATTCGGGCAGGGTGTAGCCCGTGCCTTGGGCAAATTCATAGCCGTTGGTGAACGCGGCCGGCAGTGTGGCCGCAGCGGCGCTGCCTTTTGTGCTTGTCTCCGGCATGGATTGTTCCTGCGGTTCTTACGTGTTTTAGGCGTTTTAGCCATACCGGTCAAGCGCAAGCAGCTATCAAAAGAGTAGCAAATGCGAGGCGCCGGCACGCGCTTTTCCTGGAGGCCCGGTGCGGTGGGCAACTCGGACAGTATTGTTTACCTATCCGTAATAAATTTACCATAACGTAATTGATACGATGAATTTGTCTGCCGTACGTCGCTGGCTATGGTTGCCCTTCTTTAATTTGTTAAATTTATTAATAATATTAATTTGATAGTTTTAATTAATGGCATGCATTGATTCCGGCAATTAGACGAATCCCTCCAACAGGTCTATGGTGTTTAGGTCTTCGGTCCTGCGCCAGAAGTCGGGCGTGGGTTTGAAGCATTGACGATTTGTTCGTTCATCAACCCACGAAGGAGATTTCCATGGCTGCTCTTAAAGGCTCCAGGACGGAAGAGAACCTGAAAGCCGCATTTGCCGGCGAATCACAGGCCAACCGCCGCTACCTGTATTTCGCGAACAAGGCCGACGTTGAGGGTCAACCTGATGTCGCGGCGCTATTCCGTTCCACTGCGGAAGGTGAAACCGGCCACGCCCACGGCCACCTCGAATGGCTGGAACAGTGCGGCGACCCCGCGACCGGCCTGCCGTTTGGCGCCACGCGCGACAACCTCAAGTCCGCTGTGGCTGGCGAAACGCACGAGTACACCGACATGTACCCCGGCATGGCCAAAACCGCACGCGACGAAGGCCATGATGAAGTGGCCGACTGGTTTGAAACCCTGGCCAAGGCCGAGCGTTCACACGCCAACCGCTACAGCAAAGCGCTGGCCGAACTGGTCGACTGACTGGACAAGCGTGTCCCTCGCTGCGCCGCGAGGCGTGGCGGGTTTTGGAAAAGATTTCGCACGAGAGTCTTTTCTCAAACCCCCACCTGAGATTCAAAAGAAGAGGCAAGCATGGCCACAGAAGGCAACCTCCAGGCGCCCACGCGCCACGCGATCGACTGGAAAAACCCGGACTTCTACAACGAAGACGCGGCCCTTCACGAGATGGAACGCATCTTCGACATCTGCCATGGGTGCCGCCGCTGCGTGAGTTTGTGCGGCGCTTTCCCTACGCTGTTTGACCTGGTCGACGAAAGCAAGACCGGCGAGGTTGATGGTGTGGACAAGAAGGACTACATGAAAGTGGTCGACCAGTGCTACATGTGCGACCTCTGCTACATGACCAAGTGCCCTTATGTGCCGCCGCACGAGTTCAACCTCGACTTTCCCCACACCATGCTGCGCGCCAAAGCCATCAAGTTCAAGAAGGGCGAAGTGGGTGCGGGTGAACGGTTTTTGTCGTCCACCGATGTGCACGGCCAGTTCGCGGGCATTCCCATCGTGGTCCAGGTGGCCAACGCGGTCAACAAAACCAAACCGGCCCGCGCCGTGATGGAAAAAGTGCTGGGCGTCGACAAAAACGCCTGGCTGCCCGACCTGGCCACGAAGAAATTCCGCTCAGGCGCGCTTGAGTCGCCACCGCATGCGGTGAAAGACGGCGCCAAGACGCCCGGCAAGGTCGTGATTTATTCCACCTGCTACATCAACTACAACGAGCCTGGCATAGGTGACGACCTGCTCAAGGTGCTGGACCACAACGAAGTGCCCTATGTGCTGGTCGAAAAAGAAAAATGCTGCGGCATGCCCAAGCTGGAGCTCGGCGACCTCGCTTCGGTGAACACCAGCAAGGAGGCCAACATCCCGGTGCTGGTGAAATACGCCAAAGAGGGCTACGCCATCCTGAGCGCCGTACCCAGCTGCACGCTGATGTTCAAGCAGGAGCTGCCGCTGATGTATCCCGACGATGCCGACGTGCAGCTCGTCAAGGAACACATGTGGGACCCGTTTGAATACCTGATGGCCCGCAAGCGCGACGGCCTGCTCAAGACCGAATTCAGCACGCCGCTGGGCAAGATCAGCTACCAGATCCCCTGCCATGGCCGCGTACAGAACATCGGCAAGAAAACCGAGGAAATGCTCAAGATGGTGCCGGGCACCAGTGTGCACACGCATGAGCGCTGCTCGGGCCACGCCGGCACCTTTGGCGTGAAGGTGCCCTACCACCAGCAGGCCATGAAGATCGGCAAGCCGCTTTTTAAAGCCATGGCCAGCCACAAAGACGGCGGCCTGCCTGACGTCATCAGCAGCGACTGCCCGCTGGGCGGCCACCACATCGCCCAGGGCTTTGACGTCAACAGCCTGGGTGCACCGCCGCAAAAGCACCCGCTCACGCTGATACGCACGGCCTACGGCCTGAAATGAGATCACACCATGAAGACCACCGGAAAGATCACCCGCGAATCCCTGATGACGCTGGAGGCCTACAGCAAATACCGCAAGGAGAACAAGCCGGCCATCATCGCCCACCGCAAGCTGCGCAGCGTGCGCCTGGGTGAGCACATCAACCTGCAGTTTGAAAGCGAAACCAGCATCCGCTACCAGATCCAGGAAATGCTGCGCGTCGAGAAAATCTTTGAAGAAGAGGGCATAGAGCAGGAGATCGAAGCCTATGCCCCATTGATGCCCGACGGCAGCAACTGGAAGGGCACACTGATGCTGGAGTACCCCGACGTCAACGAACGCAAGCGCGAACTGGCCCGGCTCATCGGTGTGGAAGACCGCATGTTCGTCGAAGTCGAAGGCCACAAGCGTGTTTACGCCATTGCTGACGAAGACATGGACCGCGAAAACGACGAGAAGACCTCGGCCGTGCACTTTGTGCGCTTTGAGCTGGACCCGGCCATGTGCGCGGCCGTCAAGGCAGGCGCCAGTGTCAAGCTCGGCTGCGACCACACGCATTACCCGGCGCATACGACGATTGCAGCGGAAACGCTCGCCTCTTTGGCCTGCGATCTGCAGTAGTTGAAGGTTCATGGCCGTGGCGCCATCCTCCTGTCGTAAAGTGGGGGTTTCGCCTTACTTGCCTTACCCCTACGACTCAAAGCATGCTGTTTCTCATCTCGCCGGCCAAATCCCTGGACTACGACACGCCGCCGCACGTCGCGACCCACACCCAACCCCTCTTCACCCGCCAGTCGGACCAGTTGATTGACGTGCTCAAAACACGGACCCCGCAGCAGATCAGCGAACTGATGAAGCTGTCAGATTCGCTCGCAGGCCTGAATGTCGCGCGCTACCAGGCCTGGTCGCCGAAATTCACCGCGAAGAATTCCAAACAGGCCGCGCTGGCATTTGACGGCGATGTGTATGGCGGCCTCGATGCAAAAACGCTAGGCGACGCACAACTCGCCTGGGCGCAGGAGCACGTTTGCATTCTGAGCGGCCTTTACGGCGTGCTGCGCCCGCTGGACCGCATGCAGCCCTACCGGCTTGAAATGGGCACGCCGCTGGCCACACCCCAAGGCAAAAATCTTTACCAGTTCTGGGGCTCACAAATCTCCGCCTACCTGAACGAGCGCGCCGCTGCCCACACCACACCGGTCATCGTCAATCTCGCCAGCGAGGAATACTTCAAGGCCGTGGACCGCAAGACGCTCAAGGCGCGCGTGGTGAGCTGCGTCTTTGAGGAATACAAGGCCGGCAAGTACAAGGTCATCAGTTTTTTTGCCAAGCGCGCCCGTGGGCTCATGGTGCGCCATGCGATTGAAAAGAAGCTGACTACCGTCAAGAAGCTCGAAGGCTTTGACGCCGAAGGCTACCGGTTTGACTCCAAAGTGTCCGAACCCGACCGGCTCGTGTTCCGGCGCAAGCAGGCCGCCTGAGCAGCCCAGTCCCGCATGAGCACGCCCGCCCGCACCGACCAGCAGCTCACGCCGGAAGTGCTGGCGTGGATGACGGCGCAGGCAAACCTCGGCCACTCCAGGGACGAGATATTTAACGCCATGCTGGCAGCCGGCTGGAGCCGCGACGCCGCCACGCGGGCGGTGCGGCTGACGCCCGAAGATCTCGCCGCAGTGGTTGTGCCTGCGCTGGCTTTGCCGGTCACCAACAACATGGTCGATGCCGGCGACAAGTGGGTGGAAATACTTTTTTTCGCCCAGGTGCCCAATGTCATCGTGCTGGGCAACCTGCTGGGCCCGAGTGAATGCGAGGCGCTGATGGAGGCCGCCCGGCCGCGGCTGGTACGTTCGCTGACGGTAGACACCAAGACCGGCGGAGAGGAGCTCAACCCTGACCGTACCAGCGAGGGCATGTTTTTCAGGCGCGCTGAAAACGCCGTGGTGCGCCAGGTGGAGGCGCGCATTGCCAGAATCTTCGGCTGGCCGCAGGAAAACGGCGAAGGGCTGCAGGTGCTCCACTACGGGCCTGGCACCGAATACAAGCCGCACTACGACTACTTTGACCCGACCGAACCCGGCACGCCCGCCATACTGCAGCGTGGCGGTCAGCGCGTGGCGACGCTCATCATGTACCTGCATGAGCCCGAGGAAGGCGGCGCCACGGTGTTCCCCGATATCGAGGTGCGGGTGGCGCCGCGGCGCGGCAATGCGGTGTTTTTCAGTTACCCGCAGGCACTGCCTTCCAGCCTCACGCTGCATGGCGGCGAGCCGGTTACCACTGGCGAGAAATGGATTGCCACCAAGTGGCTACGAGAACGCGAATTTGTTTAATACCCGTCTCATGGGGGCTACCACCCCAGGTGGGGCCGCGGAACTGGCTTTGCCAGGCCGCAGGCGCCCGTCCCCTGCAAGGGGAGAGGAGGCTACACGCAGTGAGCCTCAACAGGGGTGTACATAATCCACTATGAAAATCACCGCAAACAACATATCCATCGAGATTGAAGACACCCACCCAGGCGACGCAACCGGCCGGCCTGTGGTGTTGCTCATCATGGGGCTGGGCATGCAGCTGATTGCCTGGCCGCCGGCCATGGTGCAGGCAATTGCTGATGCGGGCTTTCGTGTGGTGCGCTTTGACAACCGCGATATCGGCCTTTCGCAGCACTTCGACTACCTCGGCTCGCCCAGCCTTTTGTGGGAGGGGCTCAAGTTCCGTATGGGCTGGCGTATCCGGCCGCCCTACAGCATTGAAGACATGGCCGCCGACACCGTGGGCGTGCTGGACGCGCTGCACATCGGCAAGGCACATGTGGTGGGTGTGAGCATGGGCGGCATGATCGCGCAGCGCGTCGCGGTGCTGGCTCCATCGCGCCTGCTCAGCCTGACCAGCATCATGAGCTCCAGCGGTGCGCGCGGCCTGCCGGAAGCCAGTCCGGCGGTGGCCCGTGTGCTGCTCAGCCGGCCTGCCGGCAGGGGTGTGCAGGCCGCCATCGACCATACGGTGAAGCTGCTCAAGGCCATCGGCAGCCCGGGCTTTCCCATGAACGACGCCGAGATTCGCGAAAAAGTCGCTGCTGCGGCGCAGCGCAGCTTTCATCCGCAGGGCATTCTTCGCCAGATGGTGGCCGTTGCCGCTGACAGCACGCGCGCCTCGGCACTTGCCAGGGTGACGGCGCCGACGCTGGTGGTGCATGGCCAGGCAGACCGGCTGGTGCCTATGGCCTGCGGGCAGGACACGGCCAGGCGCATTCCCGGTGCACGCTTCGAAAGCATTGAAGGCATGGGCCACGATTTGCCGCCGGGTGTTGTCGACCGTTTGCTGGCTCTGCTGATTCCCCACTTCAAAGCGGCAAGCTGATACAGCCCCATAGCTTGGGGCTTTGTACGGCCGCTTTCAGCATGGCGGCGGTTAGCGGCGAAAATGGGTGCATGAACACCCCTGAACAATCCCAGCTCGGCAAAACGTCTGCCTATATCGACCAGTACGACGCCTCGCTGCTGTTCCCGATACCGCGCGAAGGCAAGCGTGCCGAGATCGGCGTCACCGGCACGCCGCCGTTTTTCGGCGCAGACATGTGGACGGCATTTGAGCTGAGCTGGCTCAATATGCGCGGCAAGCCGCAGGTGGCACTGGCCCACATCACCGTGCCCTGCGAGTCGCCGAACATTGTGGAGAGCAAGTCCTTCAAGCTTTACCTCAACAGCTTCAACAACACGCGCTTTGCCGATGCGCGCGATGTGCGCGAACGCATTCGCGCCGACCTGAACGGTGCTGTCGGTATGGGCGTGGGCATCAAGACGCTGGGCCCCGAGCTGTTCGACCGCGAACCCGTGCATGAACTCGACGGCCTGAACCTGGACAGGCTGGACGTGGAGTGCATTCATTTCACGCCTACGCCCGAGCTGCTGTTTGCCGAGTTCGACGAGCCGCCGGTGGAAGAGACGCTGACCAGCAACCTGCTCAAAAGCAATTGCCTGGTCACTGGCCAGCCCGACTGGGGCAGTGTGCAGATTCGCTATGCCGGCCCGCAGATCAACCAGGAAGGCCTGCTGCAATACCTGGTGAGCTTTCGCAACCACAACGAGTTCCATGAACAATGTGTGGAACGCATCTTCATGGACATCTGGACGCGCTGCAAACCCATGAAGCTCTCAGTGTATGCACGCTACACGCGCCGCGGCGGGCTGGACATCAACCCGTTTCGCACCAGCCATCCGCAGGCGCTGCCGCCTGCCATTCGCACAGCCCGCCAATAATTGCCAATGCAGGTTGCTATTAAATTAATAGCTGCTTGCGCAAGTTTTGTATAGGCTAGAGGCCGAATTCATTGAAATTCTTGATCGGTGAAAGCCCGGGAAAGCTCGCCGCGCGCTTTTCCTTCATGGCGGTAACCGCCTCACGGACATGCGCGTTACTCCAGATCGCGCCCTGCAGCCAGCCCATTTGTTTGAGCGCGTCATCCACCGAGTGGTCACGCGTGTAGTGGATGGCCTGCTTGGTGCCCCAGATGGCCACCGGCGGCTTGGTGGCAATCTCGCCGGCGCATTGCATGGCGGCCGCCAGCATCGCCTCGGCTGAGTCAAACACTTCATTGACGAGGCCGTAGCCCAGCGCTTTGGCCGCCGGCATTCGCCGCCCGGTGTAAGCCAATTCCTTGACGACCGCCAGCGGCACCAGTTTGGGCAGGCGCTGCAAGGTGCCCACGTCGGCCACCATGCCGATGTTGATTTCCTGGATGCAGAAGAATGCGTCGGCCGTGGCGTAGCGCAGGCAGCAGGCCGTCACCATGTCGACCGCTCCGCCTATGCAGCCGCCCTGGATGGCGGCGATCACCGGAATGCGCAGGGTTTCGAGCTTGGTGAAGGTGGCCTGCATGTCGCCCAGCATGTCAAAGATGGCGGCGCGGCCCTCGGGGCTCTGGTCGTCCATGGCGATGTCGCTGCCAAAGGTTTCCAGTGCCATGCCGGCGCTGAAGTGCTTGCCGGTGCTGGAGATCACCAGCACGCGCGCCTCGCCGGCCTTGTGGATGTGTGTGAGCACCGCATCCAGCTCGCGCCAGAAGGTCGGGTGCATGGTGTTCATCGCCTCGGGGCGGTTCAGCACCAGGTGGGCGATGTGGCCGGTGGTGTTGAGGGTGAAGCAGGTGAGGGCAGGTGGGGTGGGGGCGTTCATGCCCACACTCTAAGTCAGGCGACCAGGTCCAGCCAGTCACACCTGAGACGCCGCGCAATGTGCGCCCGTGCCCGCGCATACACATACAGCCGCGGCGCCAGTGTGCCCAGCACGCACAGTGGGTAGGCCCAGGCCGCCTCAAAAGTGAAGGCAGGCAACCAGCCCATCCAGCCCATCACCCAGGCCGTCAGCACTATCTCCCAGAGCTGGCATTCAAGCGGGTGCGCCGCTCGTTGCGCCTCGCGCCAGTCCTTGACGCGTTG
Organism: Polaromonas sp. P1_F1; assembly: GCF_056405795.1. Classification (NCBI taxonomy): domain Bacteria; kingdom Pseudomonadati; phylum Pseudomonadota; class Betaproteobacteria; order Burkholderiales; family Comamonadaceae; genus Polaromonas; species Polaromonas sp. P1_F1. The sequence continues at coordinate 345,325 of NZ_JBFUBJ010000005.1, read as the reverse complement.
CAACTGCGCCAGCGTGATGGGGTGCCAGTACGACGACCGGACAGGTAGTGATGCCTTGGACGGGTCAGAGGGATCAGACATAAAGCCTCCGTGCGGAAGCTTCAATGTAAGTTTCGTGAAAGGTGCTGTCAACGTCTGCCGACCTTCATTAATGCGTGATCGCCGCTGAGAAAGCCCGCCGGGCCTGTTTTCACAGGACGGGAGGTTGCTTGGTGTTGCGCTGCGTCCGCAGCATAGCGGCAACCAAGGCGGGCGGCTGACACACGTGCTTGGGCAGCTGTCAAGAAAGATGGTCGGCTCGGAATGCCGCCGGCGTGACCAGTGCGATCCGCCTGAAGAACTTCACGAAGTTGGTGGGTTCGATGAATCCCAATTCATGTCCGATCTCCGCGACAGTCGCCTTGCTGTGAACCAGGAGCCGCTTGGCCTCCAGGGCAATACGCCGGTCAATCACGTCCTTGGCCGTGCGGCCGACAGTCGCCACGCAAGCACGTGACAAGGTGCTTTCTGAAAACCCAATCCGCCTTGCCAGATCGAGCACGCTCGGGCGTGTCCTGAAGTTCGCTTCCAGCAGCCTGTGAAACAGGTGGTAAATCCCTCCCTCCCGTGTCGCTTCAGGCGTACCCGTCCCGCCGCGCAACGCGCGGGCAAGCCGCAAGAGCATGGTCAGAACCGCATGCCTGATGATGGAGGCATCGATCAGGGTTCCTTCGAAGCGATCGATATCCGCCCTGAGCCTGCTGCTGTCGGCCACGGCCTCGATGAACAGCTCCTTGCTGGGCGCGGAGACATTCGGCCATAGGTCCAGGCCGAGCAATCCCTGGCCGATGGTGGGCGCATCCATGGCAGGTGCCAGAGCCTCCGCCGAGATCAGGGTGAGCTGCCCTTGCAGTTCATTGGTCATCTGCCATTGCTGTATCTGACCGGGCCGAACCAGAAGAACCGAGCCAGGCTGCAAGGGATGTTCAATGAAGTCGACCATGTGTCGCGATCGTCCCTCCTGAACCAGCAGCAGGTGGTGGAAATCAACACGCTGCGTTGCCGAGAGCACGCGTGCGGGTGCGTGTTGCCTGAGTTCCTTGAGCGTCATCGTCTCCACCCCCACTTTGGCAAGCCGTGGGTTGTCGAAGCGAATCTCAGGAATATTGGGAGAGGCTGCTTTCATGTTTCCGGAGTCTAGAGCAGAAATCCGTAAAAATCCTAGTTTTGATCATTGTTTGAAGGGCTTCGATCTTTTCTACAACGAGGAAAACGAACAGAATCATCTCGTTCATATAGGCAAGACATCGAGCAGGAACCGACACCCTCAACAATGAATTGGCAGAATTTCACCATGACTATCGTTCGACCGTTTCGTTTGGCCCTGGCGGCATTGACCATCGCCGGCCTCGCCGCCTGCGCCGGCAATCCACCCCTTCACGCATCTAAGAAGAAAGAATCCATGACCCCTCAAAAACAACAGGTCGTTGCCCTGCTCAAAGCGATCGAAACCGGCGACGCTGCGCCGGTTGCTGTGATCAACCCCAATAAATACATTCAGCACAATCTGTCCGCCGCAGACGGCCTTGCTGGCTTCGGTGCGCTCCTGCAAGCCTTGCCCAAGGGATCAGCCAAGGCGAACACCGTGCGTGTGTTCCAGGACGGCGACCTGGTCTTCGCCCATACTGAATACAACTTCTTCGGACCGAAGATCGGTTTCGACATCTTCCGCTTCGAGGATGGCAAGATTGTCGAGCACTGGGACAATTTGCAGGAAACGCCGGCCAAAGCCAACCCGAGTGGCCACACCATGGTCGACGGGCCTGTGCAATCCACGGACCTGGAAAAAACGGTCGCGAACAAAGCACTTGTGAAGTCCTTCGTCGAGGACATCCTGGTCAATGGCCGGATGGACAAGCTTGCCGGTTACTACGACGGGGATCATTATGTTCAGCACAACCCCCAGATCGCGGACGGGCTGTCCGGCCTCGGTCAGGCGTTGCAAGCCATGGCCACGGCTGGCGTCACCATGAAGTACGACCGCATCCATCGCGTGCTCGGCGAGGGCAACTTCGTGCTGGTGGCCAGCGAGGGGATTTTTGCCGGAAAACCGACCAGCTTCTACGACCTGTTCCGCGTGCAGAACGGCAAGATTGCCGAACACTGGGACACCATCGAAACCATTGCGCCGCGTTCCGAATGGAAGAACGCGAACGGCAAGTTCTGAACTTGAAGAAGGAAAACTTCATGGACATCTCGAAATGGCTCTATGGCAGCATCGTTGTCTGCACGTTTGCGATGCAGGCCAGCGATACCGCTGCCGCAACACCTTCGGCCAAGGTCATCGAAGTCGTGACCTTCAAACTCAGGTCCGGCATTACGGCGGCGCAGTTCCGGCTTGTAGACCAGGAAGTCGAGGCGCAGCATGTGTCGAGGCAGCCTGGGTTCGTCTCGCGTGAGAGCGCGGCGGGCGAAAATGGCGAATGGCTGGTGATCGTGCACTGGCGGTCCGCCGCCGATGCCAACGCGTCCATGGCGAGCTTCGAGAAAGCACCAGCCGCAGCGAAATTCATGTCCAGCATCGATGTATCGACGATGCTTATGAGGCGGTATGACAAGTAACCCCTGGCGCCGCCCGAAACCACCGACTGGGCGAAAGTTCCACCGTATCCGTACGCTGCGTTCGGCGTACTTCATTTGATTGGCAAGAGTTCTCGCGCAGCTCTGAAATTTCCGGCGGGCTTTGCCTGATTGAAAGTTGCAGGAAAAGTAGCCAGGGAAGCGCTGAACAAGTCCTCCGTGGTGCGCGGTCAGCGGGCCCGGGCGGCCTGCTGCATTGGATTTCTTGCCAATAGCCCGCCATTGGCAAGAAATCCGCCTTGCATCCGATTCCGATCCGGCCGCCGCGCCTGCGCAAGACCTGAGTCAGCGCTTTCCTGAAAGATGTTTGCTTTGGGAAAATTTCCGGCGAGCTTTCTCCGTGGCAATCACTAGATCCGTCGCCGCCGCGGCACCACGCTGAGCTGCAGGGTCAGCTTGCCCGGCGACGCGGTCACGGTATAAGCCTGCGGCGCTATATCGATCAGCTGGTCGGCATGCCAGACCTTGATCTGCGCAGCGCCTTCGGGCAACTGCTCGACCTGCGCTACGCCGTCGGCGCCTGTCAGCACGGCCCAGGGCGATTCGCTCACATAGACATGGCCGCGCATGGAGCCGTGAATGTGGCAGCCCAGCAGCACGGCGCCGGCCTTGTTGAAAGTGGCGTCAGCGGTTTTGGCGGGTTTGCCTTCGGGCTTGCCGTCGAGCCGCAGCTCGAACCCCTCGCCCGGCGTTGCGTTGAACTGCGCTGCGCCGGCGGCCGAGCCGCGCACATGGTGTTCCCACGGATCGTTGTTGACGAACTGGGCCTTGGCGCCCAGCGCCACCACGCTGACGGCCGGTACAAAACGCATCTTTTCCTGGTAGATCGTCACCTGGGCGGGCAAAGGGCTTTGGGGCGCCCCGGTTTTGGCGGAAGGCACCACGACGACTACGGCGTCCGGCGCCGGCTTGCCTTCCTTGTCGAGCACTTGAATGGAAATGTTTCCGGCTGCAGCCCATATGGGTAGTGCGCAAGCAGCTATGAAAAACAGAGCAGTTGGCAGCATCCGGAAGGCAGGGCGTGTTAGCTTGGGCATGGGATTTCTTTCGGCTTAAGCTTCGCGGGGAGTCAGCAATGCCAGCACAGCCGCCACCGCGAACAGCGCCAGGACATCACCCCAGAGGTGCCCCATGTTGTGGTGGCCCTGAAACGACTGCACTGCCATCACCCCGCCGTGTGCAATGCTGGACCAGACGGTAAACCAGATGAGGCTGCGGTGCAAGAGAGGGTTACGGGCGGCGAGCATGAGGAATATCCCCAGCGTCGCATAAAGGGCGAGGATCATCTCCAGGTAATACGAACGCCCTTCCGCATGCCACGACCAGCCTGAAGGCCAGACGATGGTGAGCGGCCACAAGCCGAAAGTGAACGTCACCCCTATCAGCACCAGGGCAATGCGCAGGTATTTGATGCGATCAGCGTCAGTCATTGTTTTCTTTCAGATCATCAGAGGTCGCGCACCCAGAGACCCGCTCTGTGTGCGCCGGGAGGTGAGTGGCAACAGGAAACCATTGCAGCGCATGCCGCGCCGCAATGGTGGTGTTCAAGGGCGGCTTACTTGGCGGCCGGCTTGTACTCGGCCACGGCCTTGGCCAGGTCGCGGGTTTCTTCACAGGTCGCGCAAATCGCCTGCAGCTTGGCCAGCTGCGCGTCGGCCTGGGCTTTCTGGTTGGTCTTCAGGTAGGCAATGCCCGAGTATTCCAGCGCGCCCTTGTGCTTGGGGTCCAGCGCCAGCGCCTTGCCGTAAGCGGCAAAGGCATCGTCGTACTTGCCCATCCAGCGGTTGGAATAGCCGAGGTAGTTGTAGGCGTCGGCATTTTTCGGGTCCTTGGCCACCACCTTGTTAAAGCTGCTCACGGCCTCCGACCAGTTCTTGGCGCTGATGGCTTTTTTACCCGCCGCGAAGTCGTCAACCTGGGCGTTTTTAGCTGGTGTGGTTTCGATGTCGGCCGCCAATGCTGCACCGGCCAGGGCCAGGGCGATGACGGGCAATGCGACGAAGTTGCGGATGGAAAAAGTGTTCATGTCGGGCTCCTTGAGATATCGGTTGATTGAAACGCGCTGCAAACCAGCACCTATGACAAACGAAGAAAACCGTAAAACAGATGCAGGTGAGTTGTAATTTATTTGTAAATGGCCTAAACCAGCTCGTGCATGATCCGGGCCGTTCCGGAAACCTTGATCGAGGCCCCGGAAGCGGGTGGAATTTCCGCGTGCAGGCAGGAGCGCATGCCCATGTCTTCACCCTGCACGATATCGATGGCGCCGCCGTGCGGCCACTTCAGGTCGCGCAGGTAGCCTGCAAAAGCGGCTGTGGCTGCACCTGTGGCGGGGTCTTCATACACGCCGCCGGAAGCAAACGGATTCCGGGTGTGAAAAAACCGGGGAGTTTGTGCATGGGCCAGAAGGATCGTCACCAGCCCCGCCTTGTTCATCAGCTTGCGGCCCGTGTCCAGGTCATATTGCATGGCCGCCAGTTTGTCGCGGCTCTTCAGAACCAGTACCAGATGGTCTGCGCCGCCGTGGGCGAGCGCGGGGGCAATGCGCGGGTCCAGGTCATCCGGTGTGTAGCCGAACAGCGCCAGGGTGGCCAGCACCAGCGGCTGTGGGGCAGCCTGGCTGCGCGTGGGCGGCGATTGCAGCGCGGCGGTGATCGTCTCCCCGTTGCGCCGACCTTCAACCGTGATGCTGGCCTGGTTCAGGGTCAGCGCAAACACGCCATCGCCATGCTCAAGGGCCAGTGCTGCGCCCAGGGCTATCGTTGCATGGCCGCAGAAGGGTACTTCGGATTCCGGCGAGAAATAGCGCACCCGCCAGCCGGCGCCGCTTGCAACGGCAAAAACCGTTTCCGAGAAGCCAAGCTCCGCAGCGATCTGCTGCATCTCACGGTCATCCGGAAATTGGCCGGCGACCATCACGCCGGCGGGGTTGCCGCCGGTGTTTCCGTCAGAAAAGGCTGCAATCTTCAAGACACTCATCGTTTTCCTTGTGAAATGGAAGGCGGGCTGCTTGCCTGTCCGGCCAATTCATATTGCGCGCTGCCACTGAAGGCCGAAAGGCAGTATGCGCGGCCCGAACAGAAAATGCAGCACCCTTCGCATGCTGCCGCCGGTGGACCTGGATGAGGCGTGCAGCAGCAGCGGGCGCATGGCCATCGCACTTCCCTGCCCGGCCATGCAGATGAACTCGGTTTGGGCGTGGCGGGCCGCCGCAGCGGCTTTCACTTCCATTCGGCCGTACAGGTGGGAGCCTGGAACCACCCGCAGCGGGCCGTCTCCCGCGCCGCAGGCGTCGACGTGCAAACGTACCGCCACCAGTTGCTCCAGCAACTCGACAGGCGGCTGGACATACAGGATGCCTTCCTTCCTCGACCAGCCGCCCAGGCTTGCATGCTCCACATGGTCCGCCACCGGGATGCTCAGGTCCTGGTGCACCGGCACCAGCCAGTTGCGGGACACCGACTTTTCGAAGTAAGTGCACTGCACCGCAGCGAAATCGGCCGGAACCATCGAGGCCAGCGACGGATGCCGGCGCACCCTTGCCGCAAGCGCCTGGCACCAGGCCTCCGACAGCAGGCAACGTGTTCCCGCCGAGTTGGCGGAAATCCCGGCAAGGCGCGAAGCGGCCGATTCACACTGGGCGGCAGTCAGCACCTGCGGAACAAGTGCGAAGCCCTGAGTGGTGAATGCGGCGTGGTCCATCCCGGCTTGTTTTGCAAAGAGGTGTTGAATGCTCACAGCATCGACTGAAACAGCGAAAGGTACTGGGGATGCTGCGAGACCGTGTTGTGGGAGGTTCCGGGCAGCATCTTCAGCACAGCCGTGCCATGCTTGAAGTGCGCATGCAGCTGGTCGGTGCTGGCTTTCGGAATGACTTCATCGTGTTCGGCCGAAATCAGCAGCGTGGGCACGGTGACTTTGGCCGCGTACTTCCAGGACTCGAACTTGTCGACAAGAAGCCAGGGGATGGGAAACCAGGGAAAGCGCTGCGCTGCCAGTTCCTGGATGCTGTTGTAGGGCGTCACCAGAATCAGGCGCGACGCCGGCCGCTGGCTGGCCACCCAGACCGCAACGCCTGAACCCAGACTCCTGCCAACCACGGTGACATCCGAATGTGTCCGGCTGACATGGTCGAACAAGGCCAGGGCGTCGCTTTGAAGCGCCGCCTCGGTGGGGCTTCCGGTGCTTCCGCCGTAACCGCGGTAGTGAAGCAGGTAGAGGGCATGGCCTGGAAATGCTTCCGAGAAAGACGGCAAATTCGGCGAAACGTCTTCGGCATTGCCCCCGAAGTAAATGATGGCCTTGGGCCCGGCCGTTTGCCGGGCAGTGACCACGAGTGCCGCGTCGGGTGTCTGGAGATGGAGTGTCGTGGCCGGACCGCCCCATGACTTCGGTTGCGGGAAGTAGATCAGCGAGCGTTGAAACGCAAACAGCGCCGCGCAGATGCCCAGGTAAGCGAGCACCATGACCACCAGAAAAACAGTCACTGTGCGGCGCACCATGAAACTCGGCGTCTTCCCCCGCAGCGCGCCCTGCCAATCAGGATGATCCGGTCCAAAAGGCCACGAACAAGGTTCATCGGATGCGTCGCATTGAGTGAGTGCCTGAATAACTCAGTTGAGCCGCATGTCTGCACTGAGTTGTTTGACCAGCTCTGCACTCGTTTCCACATACTTCAAAAATGCCACTTCATCCTTGTTGATGGTCTTGCGCGCCATCATGTCGGTCAGGCGCGCGTCCAGGCTTTGCCAGTGAATTTGGCGATTGCCCACGAGATACACCGGAACCCTGGTCAGCTGCCTGCTTTTGATGATCTCGATGATCTGGAATATTTCCCATTCGGTGCCGGTCCCTCCTGGTGCAATCACGATGGCGGCCGAGTGCTTGATCATCGCCAGCTCGCGGATGGAGACGCTGGAAAAAATCAGGCCATGGGTCACATAGGCATTCAAGGCCTGCTTGGGGTCACCACCATAGGGTTTCAGCGTGTCGTTGGCCGTCGAGCGGTCGTAGTAGGTGGTGTACCCGACGCTGGGGCCTCCCGCCTCTTTTGCGCCGCGGTTGCCGGCTTCCATCAGGCCCGGGCCCGCACCCGTCATTATCGGATACTGCTTGCCATAACGCGTGGTCCATGCGTGAGCAAAATTCCGGATGTCTGCGTAGATGGCATCGTTTGCCGCCCTGATGGTGTCGTTGCAGTTCTCACCGCGCGCGTCGCAGGCGGCATTTTTCTCGCGGATACGGGAGCTGCCATAGATGGAGACAAAGCCCCGCGGAAAAAGCATGGCCTTCAGGGCGTCAGAGCAGTAGGTGTCCTGAGCCATCAGTTTCACGGGGACGATGTTTTCAACGCTCGCATAGGGGCCGATGTAATCGGCGTTCGGGACATCTGCTTTCGCTACCGCGCACTCCAGCCGCAACTCCGTGGGCTTGATCGCAGACGTTGCTGTGGTTGGCGGTGGTGTTGCACACCCGAGGAGGGTGGCGGTGACCACACCGAGGGATAGAAACAATTTGAGGCTGGCGTTCATGCTGGTTCTCCTTTTTACGGTACCTACCCGGATTGAGCCCCCGGATGCCGCCACGCTCACCACAGCTTGGCGCAATTGCCGCTGAACACCACGGTTCCGCTCGGGCTGGCGGGTGTGGCGCTGGTCTCCAGCGTTACCACCAGCTTGCTGACTTTGGACAGCAGCTTTTCCGAGGTGTCGGGCAGCATGGAAACCGCCGATCCGCTTGTAGGCACGGCGCCCAGCGAGAACGCCGGGCCATTGGCCGGCACCGCCCACAGCACCAGGGTTCCGGTGGCCGGTGGTGTGATCGGGCCTATGACCTTGACTGTCATGGTCTTGCCGTGGCGCAGCGAACTGGCCAGCAGCTTGCCGTTGCCCTGGGCGTCGGTGAGCAGGCCCACATAGCTTTGCGGCAGCCTTTCGCCGGAGCGCATCGCGATCTGGTCGCTGGACATGAACAGGGTGGGCATGGCGACAAAAAACACGCTTGCCGCGATCACGCCCGCGGCCAGGCCGCCGAAGCCGAAACCAGCAGGTTTGAGCCAGCCCAGCCAGGACGGTTTTGTTTGCGGCGCCTGTTGCGGCGCCGCAGGTTTGGTGCGTGCGGCGATCGCAGCCCACACCCTGGGAGACGGTTTGTGCGCCGGCACCGACATGGCGAGTTGACCCAGCCGGGCCTCCCATTGTGTGACGCGCACGCGCACATCAGCACGGTCGCGCTGCAGGCGCTCAAAGCGGCGGCGCGCGCCATCTTGCAGCGTACCCAGCACATAGGCCGATGCGAGGTGTTCGAGCAATTCGGGGCTGGAATATCTCATGACGCCACCACCCCTTGCGCCGCCAGGCAGCCCTTGAGTTTTTCGAGTCCGCGCCGTATCCAGGCTTTCACCGAGCCCAGCGGCGCGCCCATTTGTGCGGCCACTTCGGTATGTGACATGCCCTGGTAGTAGGCCAGCGCCAGGCTTTGGCGGTAGCTGCCTTCCAGTGCGCTCATGCAGCCTTCGATGTGCAGGGCCTCGGTGGCCTGTTCCAGCAGCTGCATGGCGCTGGGGGTGGGTGTGGCGGTGGTTTCGGTGTCTTCCTCATCCACATCACCGGAGTCGGGCAACTCGCTTTCCTTGCGGCGCGTGCGGGAGCGCAGGGCGTCCAGCGCCTTGTTGCGGACGATGGCAATCAGCCACGTCATGGGTTGAATGGTTTGCCCGTCTACCTCACTGCGGTAGCCGGTGGCATTTTTCCAGATGCTCACGTAAGCCTCTTGCAGCACATCTTCGGCCGCGTGTCCTTGTCCCAATATACGTACGGCAACGCCAAACAGATGCGTGTGGGTGCGTTCATAGACCTGCGCAAAGCAGGCGTGGTCGCCTTGCCCTGCGCCGGCAATCAGCGCCTGCAGGCTGCGGGTGTCCGTGTCGGGGGCCAGTTTCATGCGGCTGAGTATAGGGAGTTACGCCCAAGCGGCAAATCTTCCCCGACTATGGCATTTTTCTCAGAAAAACCTGCATCCAATCGGCGCTTGCTGTCGTTTGTCCCTGGTAGGCCGGGCGCCGCGCCGGCCCACGCCCCCTTCCGCCATGTGGTTGTTGGGACTTTTTTACTTTCTTTTAACCCGGAGACCTGTCAATATTTGCAGGACTCCTCTCAGGAGATCGCCATGACACCGATAGCAACCGCCACCCAACCCAGGCTTCACGCAGGCCTTGCCGCTGCCGCGTTGTGTACTGGACTGCTGCTAAGCGCCTGCGCCGGTGGCCCGGCCGCACCAATGGATGCCAAGCCGGTGCCCGCCGCGCTCAAGCCGGCCGACGGCGAACGCGTGGCCTTCACCTGGCACGCGGTGGGCTCGCAGATCTACGAATGCCGCTCCGGCGACAAGGGCTGGGCCTGGGTGTTTGTTGCGCCAGAAGCGGACCTCTTCAACCAGAAAGACGAAAAAGTCGGCACGCATGGCGCCGGCCCGAACTGGACCGCGCTGGACGGCAGCAAAACCGTGGGCACGGTAAAAGCGCGCGCCGACGGCGAGCGTCCCGCCGACATCCCATTGCTATTGCTGACGGCCAAATCCGCCGGCATGCCCGGCAAGATGGCCACCGTCACCAGCGTGCAGCGCCTGAACACCGAGGGCGGCAATGCGCCGGCCAAAGGCTGCACCGCGCCGGCCGATGCGGGCAAACGCGTCAAGGAAGGCTATACCGCCGACTACGTGTTTTTCACCGCCCAAAAAGCCTGACCCAAAAGCCAGAGGAAGCGAGGCCTGACATGTCCGTGCTCAAGAACCTTTTCAGCGCCAGCAAGAGTCCCAAGCACGATGCCACGGGGCCTGAGACGGGTCCGGTCAAGATGAACCTTGACGAGCGCATGGCGTTTCGGCGCGAGATGCTGTTCGAGGCCATCAAGGTCACGATGCAGGCCCACGGAATTTTGTCGGCCAGCTACAAATTCCGCGTGGTGCGTAACGACAAGCGAGGCCACCAGTACATGGTGCTGGTGGACCTTTCCACCGACTTCCTGGACAACCGGGAAGGTGGGCCGGCCCGGCTGGTCGAGGTGGGTGCGGCTATCGCCAAAAATGCCGCTGCGCGTTACAACCTGCTGGTCAGCGGTGTGTACTGGCAGATCAATGAGCAGATTCAGGCCTTCGCGCCCAGCCGGCCCGTCTCCTTGCCCGCGAGCCAGGATGCGGCCAGCCCACCGCCACCGGTACAACGCCGGGAGCGCGCCACGGCTGAAGAACTCGCGGCCTTTGAAGCCGCCTGGGAGAAGGGGCGGGCGCTGCATATCGGCGACCGGGTCTATTCGTCCGACCTGTCGCCGCTGGAGCCTGATTCCCAGAAGGACGACAGCCGGCGCTAAAAACCTCGGGGCCGGCCGTTCAAGACCTGCGCCTTCGCGGCACCACCGTGAGCTGCATGACGCTTTTGGCCGGCACGGGGCCCACCGTGACCTGCTGCGGCACGATGTCCACCAGCTGGTCGGGGTGCCAGACTTTCAGCTGCGCGGCACCCTCAGGCAGGTCCTCAAAACTCGCGATGCCTTCCGGGCTGGTTTTGGCCGCCCAGGGGGATTCACTGGCGTAGATATAGCCGCGCATCGAGCCATGGATAAAACAGCCCAGCAAGGTGGCCCCGACAACGCCGGCCCTGTCCAGCGTCACTTCACTGGACTTGCCCGGCTTTCCGTCGGGTTTGCCTTCCAGCCGAAGCTCGAAGCCGGCATTCGTCGCGTTGAACTGACCCATACCGGCGGGCGAGCTGCGCACGTGGTGGTCCCAGGGGTCGTTGTTCACAAACTGAATTTTTGCCCCCACGGGAACCACCGTCACCGCGGGAACAAACTGCATCTTTTCCTGGTGAATGGTGGCCTGCGCGGCCAGCGGCGTCCTGGGCTGGGCGCTTTTGTTGGCGGGTGCCACCACGACCACGGCATCCGGCACCGGTTTGCCGTCTTTGTCGAGCACCGACACCGTGAGACTGGCCGCATGAACCCCTGCGCCGAAGGCGAAGAGCGCGCTAATTGCTGTGAGCTGGATCGCTTTTTTCATGGTTTGACCGCCGTTTCAGGGGGCGTGATGATGTCCCGGTTCATGGGAGCCAGCAGCGCCAGCATTTCATTCTGTTTGCGAAAAGGAATGCCCCTGGCATCCATGCTTTGCTGCAGCACCTCCACCAGGGCGTGGAAGTCCGACTTCTTGATGTCGAGGTTGGCGTGCGCGCTTTTCATGTCCGCACCCTTGTAAACGCAGGGGCCGCCGCTCAGGGCGCAGAGCTGGTCCACCAGCTGCTCTTTCACGCGCTGCTGGTTCGACGGCTTGAAATGCGGCCCGGTGCGCGGATCGGCCAGCAGGCGAACCATGAAGTCGTCCATCAGCGCCACCAGGCCGGCTTTTTCACCGAAGGCTTTGTAAAGCTGGTCGTCTTTGGGTGCCGTCTGGGCAAATGCTGCGCCGGCCGTCAACAGGCTTGCCGCGAGGGCAAAAGAAACAAAAGGGTTTTTCATGGGGCGGTTCCTTGAAGGGGGTTGTTCGTCGGGCTTAAAAAGCGACCTGAGCCGAGAGGTAGTAGCCGGTCTGCTTCCGGCTGCCGGTGGTGGCAGGCACGATCACGCCCAGGTCCACATACGCCAGCGTGAGCGAAAGGTTTTTGGTCGGTGCCCAGGCAATAAAGATGTCTTTCCAGTCTTCAGAGCGCAGGCCGTTGCCCAGGCCGGCCGCGCGGCCGGCGCCCTCGAGCTTGTTGCGCATAAAACGGTATTCGGCGCCGATGGCGATGTTTTTGCTGAGCAGGTAAGCCACCGAGAATTCCGGTTGCAGCGTGTACTTGTCTTCGCTGCCGCCCAGCGTGGCGCCATAGCCCAGCAGGCCGTTCTGGTTGGCCTTGGTTGCGCGCAGCGTGCCGTTGAGCAGCAGGCTCTGGCCCAGGAAGAGTTTGGTGGCGCTGACATACACATCCACGCCGTGGCGTTTGGCGCCCAGTGCGGTGAGCGTAGGGTCCAGCCCGGTGGAGCCCAGCGTCTTGTACTGCATGCCCACTGCCACCTGCGGCATCAGCGTGTCGCTGTCCAGGACGGCATCGCCCAGCACGCGAACCTTGGCGCCCACGATGGTCTGTTTCAGGTGCAGCCCGGGTAGGCCCAGGGCCACGCCGGTGCCGCGGGTGTTGAAGTCCTGCTGCGCAATCGACAGTTCGTAGCGGTCATGGATGCCGACGGCCGCGCCGTACACATTCAGGCCGTAGTCGGTGGTGCCGGCGTGGGTGACGTAGGCAGAGCCGCCAATTTCGCCCGCCGTGGCGTTGCTGCCGATGACGGCCCAGGGCGTGAGGCCGCCGCCGGCCGCGCCTTCAATGGTGCTGACACCGCCGGTCAACAGCAGTTTGCCGGTGTCGGCGTGGGCGCCGGCGCAAAGCAGGGTGAGCAGGCTGGCAATCAGGGGGGGTGATACGGAGTGGCGCATGGTGATCCTGTGGGTGAAAAGGAAAAAGCCGGTTGCCGGCGTCAATGGAAGTGAACCTGTGTGGAATACGGAAAACCGGATTCACTGGATTCAATGAAACGAAAAAAGATGCGAAAAGAAGCTGGGTCGCTCTTCGAAAGGCTGAATCCGCGGGCCGGCCGTCAACGTATTCAGAACAGCTTGCGGGATGGCCTGGCAGATTGCATGGCTTTCCCACCCGTCAAAACCAGTGTCTGGAGTGCCGAATGCCTGCTTGTTCCCTGTTCATGCGCAATGCGCGTCATCTTTTTAGTACCGTGGCGGCACTGACGCTCTTTGGCGTGAGCGGTGCCCCGTTATGGGCCCAAACGGCGTCCGGACGCGAATGGGTCACGCCGCCGCCCGGCAACGTGGCGCGCGGCCTGGCCCTGTACCAGGCGCGCTGTACGGCATGCCATGCCGTCGACGGCAACAAGATCGGGCCCGCGCACCGCGGTGTGATGGGCCGCCGCGTGGGCAGCCTGCCTGGGTACAAATATTCGGACGAACTGGCGCGGTCGCGATTGCGCTGGACGCCGCAAACCCTCAACGCGTGGCTGGAAGACCCCGAGCAGCTGGTGGCCGGGCAGCGCATGGGCTTTCAGGTGGAAAGCGCGGCGGAGCGTGCCGACTTGATCGCCTACCTTGCCACGCTGAAATGAACAGACAGCTATCAATTCAGGAGCCGCTTGCGCTCGTCCTGCCTGCCTGGAAGGCCTTTTCTTCAGAAACTCTTTGTTCCGTGGCCGCCCATGAGATAAACGCCAGCCCGCCCTGATGCCGCAGCAAATGGGGCCCTGTGGCGGCTGCTACCATCTCAGCCATGAAACGACGCGACTTTCTGGCCACCACCACACTCGCTTTTACCGGAGGATTTGCCATGGCCGATGTTCCCAAAGTCCAGTCACTGGATGAAGCGCTGCGATGGCTGGACAAGGTCGACCAGGCCGCCAGTGTCAAAACCACCGGCCAATGGCCCCTGGTGTCGGTGCTGGAGCACATGGCGCAAAGCGTGGAAATGAGCCTGGACGGCTTTCCGCAGCCGAAAAGCGCGGTGTTCCAGAACACGGCGGGCGCCGCGGCCTTTGCCTTTTTCAAATGGCGCGGGCAAATGAGCCACAGCCTGAGCGAGCCCATCCCGGGCGCTGCGGCTCTCAGCCGTGAAGGCGACTGGCGGCCCGCCTCGGCGCGGCTGCGCGCGGCCATTGCCCGTTTTGCCGGGCACCAAGGCGCGCTCAAGCCGCACTTTGCCTACGGCGCGCTCAGCAAGGCTGATTTTTCGCTCGCGCACACCTTTCATATCGCCAACCACCAGGATGAGATCGTCCTGGTAGCGCGCTAGAGGCGCTGCTTAGAAAAGCTGGTCGGTTGCTATCGATTCAGGAGCTGCTGGCGCACGACCTGATTGGTCTGCAGGCACTTTTTGTTCATGAATTCCTTCTTCGCCGGGCTTGGCCAGCGTGGAAGCGCGAACGCCCAGCAGGCGCAGTTTTTTGTCCAGCGGCACCCGCTTGAGGCACAGCCCCGCCAGCTGGCGGATGGTTTTCCCGTCCGCGGTGTACGTGTCTGAGGTCTGGTCGCGTGTCGCGATCTTGAAGTCGTCGTAGCGCAGCTTGATGCCGATGGTTTTGGCCACGTAGCCCTTGCGCTGCAGGTCTTCGCCCAGCCGTTCGCACAGGTCGGTGAAGATGGCGCCCAGCGTGGCCTTGTCGCGCACCGCGTGCAGGTCGCGGTCAAAAGTGGTTTCGCGGCTCATGCTCACGGGCTCGCTCTCGGTGACCACCGGGCGGTCGTCGCGGCCCCAGGCGGCCTCGTGCATCCAGGCGCCGGTGGCCTTGCCGAAGTTGTCGATCAGCCATTGCGGGTCTTGCGCGGCCAGCTCGCCGACGGTGTGGATGTGCAGCCTCGCCAGTTTGTCGCCGGACTTCGGGCCGATGCCGTTGATCTTGCGAACGTGCAGCGGCCAGATTTTTTCCTGCAGGTCCGCTTCGTAAATGATGGAAATGCCGTTGGGCTTGTTGAACTCGCTCGCCATCTTGGCCAGCAGCTTGTTCGGCGCGACGCCGACCGAGCAGGTCAGGCCGGTTTTTTCAAAGATCGCTTTCTGGATGAGCCGGGCCAGCACACGCCCGCCCTCGCGCTGGCCGCCGGGCACGTCGGTGAAGTCGATATAGACCTCGTCCACGCCACGGTCTTGCATCAGCGGGGCGATGTCGGTGATGGTGCTTTTAAAGAGCTGCGAGTATTTGCGGATTTCCGAAAAATCCACCGGCAGCACAATGGCCTGCGGGCACAGCCTGGCGGCCTTCATCATGCCCATGGCCGAGCCCACGCCGAACTGCCGTGCCGCATAGGTGGCGGTGGTGATAACGCCGCGGCCCACATAGTCCTTGAGCAGCGGAAAACTTTCCACTGGAATAAAACGCAAAGCCCGCTCGCCCTGCGCGGCCCGCAGTTCTTCGTCAACCTTGCGCCAGCCGCCGCCTATGACGACCGGCAGGCCCTTCAATTGCGGGTAGCGCAGCAACTCGACCGACGCAAAAAACGCATCCATGTCGAGGTGGGCAATGCGGCGGATTTTGGGTGCGGGGGAGGGGGACGGGGCGCTCACCCGGCAAGCATAGCAATTCGCAATGGCTTGCGCGCGGTCGCCCCGACACGATTTGGCCCTATTTGGCCGGGTCAGCCGCAAGGCTCGTGCGCTCCTTGGTACTGCGCCGGCCAGGCCTTTCGGGCAGCGGTAAGCGGGCGTAAACGGCACTCAGGAAGCGCGGCGCTCTGGCATCATGGCCGGCTTGCCCACTCTTCTTGTCGAAAGTGAAACGCCATGCCCTCCCACGCCACCGGAAGTTTTGAAGTCATGCTCGCGCCGCAATCGCTGGCGAATGCCGATGCCGGCCCGCTGATGGGCCGGCTGTCCATCAACAAGACCTTCAGCGGCGACCTGCAGGCCACCAGTCAGGGCGAGATGCTGAGCGCCGGCACGGCAGTCAAAGGCTCGGCCGGTTATGTCGCGATGGAATGCGTGACGGGCACGCTGCACGGCAAAAGCGGCAGCTTTGTTCTGCAGCACAGCGGCACCATGAACCGTGGTGCGCCGCAGCTGGCGGTGAACGTGGTGCCTGATTCCGGCACCGGCGAGCTCACGGGCCTGAGCGGCACGCTCACCATCCAGATTGCCGACGGCAAGCATTCGTATGCGATGGACTATGAGATATCGCCTCAGGCTTGAGTGAGCGAAATAGGCGTGCCTCAACTTCACCGATTCTGGTTTTCTTTCGAAGACCTCCCACCCTTTTCCATATTGGGCGCTGGTTGTGGCGTAACTGCCTATAGCCATGACGACGCGGTTCAAATACTGAAGGACCGCGTGTTTCAGCAGTCGTTGCCGGCCTGCTCCGTGATTGCGGATGTTGATGTCAGCACGCTGGACGAGAACCACGTGCGGCCCAATATGGGGGTGGTGACGCAACGCTGTTGAATTCCGCTGAAGTCTGACCCGAGTTTTCCATCGAATATTGACCCACGCTCTTTGTGAGCAGAATGTGCTCACGATGTGGATAAGTTCTTGGTTTTCTCCTTTTTAGGCTGAGTCTGTGTGGATCTGCCTCAAAGTGCGCCGCTGTTTCCGCGATTTTGTTGCCTCGATATCCAGCCAGGTGGCCAGCTTCTCGGCGTAGGGATCGAGCTTGCTTGAGCTGGCCCGCCTTGGGTACTTGGGCTCGCGCTCTTCCGATCGCAGGTGCTTCTTTATTGTGTTGCGAGCCAGGCCTGTACGCCTTGAGATCTCGCGGATGGACATCTGATCCCGCAATGCCCAACGTCTGATGACATTCAATGTCGCCACGTCTATCACTCCTAGTTTCCCCCTGCTTTTAAAACAAGCAGGGTAGTGCCTACGTGGGTCAGTTTTGGATGGAAATTACTGCGATAAGTGGATCAGATTTCGACGGAATTCAACACACTGAGCTACCCCCATTCTCCAGGTACTTCCCCAGTGACGGCCTAGAAACCGGCAGCCGTAATTTTTTGGCGCCGCAAATTTCCGTTAAGAACCTGTTCAAGTTTCAGCTCATGTCCGAGTAGCTGATTCCCCTGCACGCTGAAAGTCACTGGCGTGCCCACCATTGAATAGTCCGTATCGGGACCAAACCAGATGTCTTCACCGTACCACTGCTGACCGGAGGCAAACTTTACCCGGTAGGTCCCAGGGGGAACGCCGATTTCAACTTGTTCGCCGGCTCTCACGAAGACAGCCATAACGGCTACACCCGATTGCCAATCTGCGAGTCTGATGAAGTAGTTCACTCCGCGACCGGCCGTCACCTTGAACGGGGGCTGGTTGGTCGCAAACTGACGCCACGGTGGTGCTTTGTGTTCGCCGCTCGGCGGGAGTGGCTGCAAGTTTGCTGCCAGCGTTGCTTGCTGTTGTCGCGCAATTGCAGCCGCTTTTTCGTATTCGATGCCGGCCTGCAAGAGCCGAGCTTCCTCCGCATCTACGCTTCTCTTGTATTCGACAAACCACCAGGTACCAAGTGCCAGAGTGAGCACGGCCACTATCGCGCTTTGGGCGTAAAGCGCCGGACTCATCATCCCCACACCATTGCGTAGTTTGGCGATAGCCTCATCGGATCCCGCTGACTGGATGAGGTCATTCAGGTTTTCGCGCAGCTCCTTGAGCTGGTCTTCAACCTTGTAGCCAAGCTTGGCGCGCATCCTCGCAGCCCTTGAGTTGGGGTTCCTCACGCGTAGCGTTGCCGCATAAGCCTCTCGTGCGATAGCCAGCGCGAGCGTCCTATTGCCGGTGGAAAGGAAGTACCCGGCCTGATGCGCGAGGAGTTTGGCGTTCTGTTCGGAAAAGGCATTGGCACCGAAAAGGTTCTGATAAAGCGCGTCTAGGCTCCAAAAAAAACCATGCAAGCTCCACCACCCCGTTACAACGGTGATTCCAGTACTCTTTACGCCTTCGTACATTTCACAACGTGCGCAGTAGACCCCTTGAAAAGGCTGGCGAGTGGCGCCGACTACATAGGAGAACACTCGGAAAAAGACGCGATAACGCGGACTGGCAGTGAGACTGTTGCACCTGCTACACCGTACGGGCTCGTATGACGTCGTTCCAGTCGAGGCGCGTGTTGAAGAGCTAGAAGCCTCTTGTACCGTGGATGAAGCTGTCGAGAGTGCAGGTTCAACGGATGAAGCGTCATAAGCGGCCCTCTCCACAGGATCGGACAGCACGTCATAAGCCCTCTGTAGCTCTTGAAAACGCCTGGTCGCATCGAACCCCTCATTCCGGTCTGGATGTCGCTCCATTGCGAGAGCGCGGTAGGCCGCCTTGATGACTGATGCTGGCGCGGTTGGTGCAACGCCCAAACACGCGTAGTAACCCAAAGGATCTGTTGTCCCCATATTCACCCCCTCCTATCACAAGGATACCTGCCCACGACAAACGCGCTATTGGATTTTTCCCGGCTTGGGCCTTCCTTTTCGGGGTTTATTCAGCTATTCGACCTACTTTGCGATACGTTGACTAGCTATGGTTCAAACCCGAACCAATCGTGGGGATGTCGGCAACCTGGAAGCAGACGAACTATGCTGACGGTCGTTGAATGGAGCCTGTATTTACCGATCCCCTTTGATCTCCAGGCCTCACCTCAGGTCATTGGCACTGGCCGCATATGTCAGCTGGTAGCGGGCTGCCATCGAACCGGGCTGGGCACCGTGGCGCTCGATACCTTGGCCGAGCGCCTCCTGCTGCAGGGCATCCAGCGCCGACGTGTCATAGGCGACGGCGACCACGACCCAGTCGGCCGTCTTGTCCTTGCCGCCGCGAATCTGCTGCTCCTTTGTGCTGACGGCCTGGGGCGTCTCGGTGCGCAGTACGTGGAAAGCGGCGCCACCGGGCTTGCTGACAAATGCCACCGCAATTGCTGATAGGTGGCCCAGCAGTTCTGCATCCCGGCCTTCGGCGGGTGACAGCCGCAAGGTCAGTGCATGACGGCCGATGCCGCCCCCTGCGCTGTGCAGCAGCCGGCACTGGCTTCGAACCATGTCCTGATGGTGCGGCATCATCTTGGTGGACCAGGGCGTCGGGTTGTTCAGGCGATCCCTGTAACCGGGCGATGTGAGTACTTCATAGTCCTCCAGCTCATACAGGACAAAGAAACCTTCTGCGTTGTCGACGCTGGACCAGCGTGAGCCGCGCAGAAATCCCTGGATGCCCATGCGCTCGGGAAAGTGCTCATGGGAATGCCAGTGTTCGAATTCTTCCCTGTGCTCTGTCGCCATGTTCCACCACATGGCGACGGCGGCTTGTCCCAAAAAGGCCATGGTGTTTACCGCCTCAGGCTCAGTAAGTGCCTGGCACAAAGATGCTGTTGTCCACCGACTTGATGTCGGTGCGCCCACAGAAAGCCATAGTCAGGTCCAGCTCCTTGTGGATGATCTGCAGCGCCTTGGTTACGCCTTCTTCGCCCATGGCGCCCAGGCCGTAGAGGAAGGCGCGGCCGATGTAGGTGCCCTTGGCACCCAGGGCGGTGGCTTTCAGCACATCCTGGCCGGAGCGTATGCCGCCGTCCATGTGCACCTCGATCTGGTTACCGACTGCCGCGACGATCTCGGGCAGGCAGGAAATGGAAGACATCGCGCCATCGAGCTGGCGGCCGCCGTGGTTGGAGACCACCAGCGCATCGGCGCCGGAATTGACGGCGAGCTTCGCGTCTTCAACGTCCTGGATGCCCTTGAGGATCAGCTTGCCGCCCCAGCGTTTTTTGATCCACTCCACGTCTCCCCAGTTGAGGGCCGGGTCGAACTGTTTGGCCGTCCACTCAGAGAGCGAGCCCATGTTCTCGACACCCTTGACGTGACCCACGATGTTGCCGAAGCCGTGGCGGCGGGTAGCGAGCATGCCCAGGCCCCAGCGCGGCTTGGTCATCAGGTTGAGGATGGTCGACAGCGTCGGCTTGGGCGGTGCGCTCAGGCCGTTTTTCAAATCCTTGTGGCGCTGGCCGAGGATCTGCAAATCGAGCGTGAGCACCAGTGCCGAGCAATTGGCTGCCTTGGCGCGGTCGATCAGACTTTCAATGAAAGCGCGGTCCTTCATCACGTAGAGCTGGAACCAGAAGGGGTGGCGGTCTGTGCCGGTGGCCACGTCTTCGATGGAACAGATGCTCATGGTCGAGAGCGTGAAGGGGATGCCGAATTTTTTGGCAGCGCGGGCGCCCAGGATTTCGCCATCAGCGTGCTGCATGCCTGTGAGGCCCGTGGGCGCGATGGCAACCGGCATGGCTACCGGCTGGCCGATCATCGTGGTCGCTGTGCTGCGGTTTTCCATGTTGACGGCCACGCGCTGGCGCAGCTTGATCTTCTGGAAGTCGCTTTCGTTGGCGCGGTAGGTGCTTTCCGTCCACGAGCCGGAGTCGGCGTAGTCGTAAAACATGCGGGGCACCCGCTTTTTGGCCAGGACGCGCAGGTCTTCGATGTTGGTGATCACGGGCATGGGGTCTCCAGACGACAGTTTTTTTGGGGAAGCTGCCGCCATGGTAGCGCCCGTGTTTGCGTTCTTGCGTGAATTCTGGTCCCGAGGCTTTGAAATTATTGATAAGCCACTGTCCCGCATAATCTGCGCCGGTGCGCCCCCGGGGGCGCTACCTCAACAAAAAGCGGCGACCAGGGCCTGTTCGCCAATACAAGGGAATTACTTATGCAACGCACTCTCTTCACACTGATTCCAGTCCTGACGCTCGCACTGCTGGCCGGATGTACCCGCATTGAAACCGGCGAAGTGGGCTTGCGCATCAACTTTGACAAAACCACAGACCCGACCGAGCGTCTGCCGGGCTCCTTTAACCAGACGCTGATCGGCGATATCCTGACCTTCAAGATTCAGGACGTGGCGGTGGCCGTGGACAACATGACCCCGCTGGCGTCCGACAACTCAACCGTCAAGGACTTTGACATGACGGTGGTCTATAACGTCAATCCGACGGCCGTTTCCGAGCTATGGACCACCAAAAACCGGACCTTCCATGGCCTGTCGGACAAAGGCGGCGACATCCTGCTGATGCAGAACTATGTGGCGATGAGCGCGCGCAATGCGGCTTACAAGGTGGCGCGCGAATATGAATCGCTCAAGATGGCCGACAACCGGCCGGCGATTGAGCAGAAAATCCGCGAAAACGTCATCAAGACGCTGACCGAGGAAAAGCTGGCGGACAAGATCACGGTTTCCCAGATCCAGGTACGTGCCATTACCCCCGCCGATGTGATTGTTCAGAGTGCCAACGAACTGGTGCGGGCGCAAAACGAGCTGAAAACCAAAGAGGTCGAGGTGCAGACCGCCAAAAAGGAGGCTGAGCGCATTGCTGCCTTGAACGCCAACGCGGGCGCGATTGGCTACATGAACGCCATGGCCAACCTGAAGATCGCCGAAGGCGTTGCCGCAGGCAAGGTGCATACCATTGTGGTGCCCTATGACTTCAAGGGCATCGTGAACGCAAAATGAGCCTGGGCCGGCGGCGCGCATCCCGCGCTGGCGGGGCTGAAATTATTTCCACACCCCCGCCGCCGCTGCCGCCGTCTCTTACCAGCTGCCGGACGACCCACCACCGCTGCTGGAGCCACCCGACGAACTCCGGCTGCTCGAGCTGGAGCTCGAACTGCTGCCCGACGAGCTGCTGCCATCCCGGTCATCGCGCCCACTGCTGCTGCCGGAACCCCCCGTGAAGAAGCCGAACAGCATCGCCAGCCCGAATGCCATGCCTGTCGGCATCCAGGATTCCCAGTCAGTTAGAAGCAGGTCTGGCGGGTTTTGAAACGCCACATACCCCACAACGCAGGCCACCAGGGCGCTGCGCACGCCAAACTCCACCAGGCTGCGTTTGTAGGCCGCGCGCATACCCATGGCGATCAGGCCGAGCAGTAAACAGCCTATACCGCCTCCCAGGGCGTAGAGCAGGCCCAAACCGAAGCGGTTGGCGCCCACCACGAAGGCAATGCCGACCATAGCGCTGATCGCCAGTGCGATACCACCCGTCACCAGGCGCACCGTGCGGGAACGGCCGCAGCCGAACCCCAGCGCAAACGCCAGCGGCACGGGGAAAGAGAGCAGGATGGCGCCGATGGCGGGACTCTTCAGGACAACCACCGCCACCGCCGGGACGGCCGCGACGACGCCGACCGTCACCGGCCACTTCCAGGTGCGGCGCGCCCGAACCACGCCCACGGCAAAACCCCACAGCAGTGCGGCAATAAAAGCCCAGCCAAAGGGCGTGATGCCACCGCGGCTCGCTTCCGGGGGGTCAATGTCGCCCCGCACCAGTGCGCCGATGTGGATGATGGCTGCCTCCAGTCCGCCCGCGTAGTCGTTGCGCTGAAAGCGCGGCTTCATGTCCTGGTCGATGATGCGGCCCGCCAGTACGTCGGGCACGATGCCCTCCAGGCCCTGGCCCACCTCGATGCGCATGCGCCTGTCTTCCAGGGCCACCAGGATCAGGATGCCTTCGTCGCGCTGGGTATCGCCGAGTTTCCACTTCTCGAACACGCGCGTGGCGTATTCCTCGATGGAGTCCTCACCCGTTGTCGGCAGCATGTACACGACGACTGCTGCGCGCGTGTCTGCTTCGATTGCCAGGATTTGTTCGTTCAGGGCCGCGACCTGGGCTGTGTTCAGCGTGCCGGTGGTGTCGAGCACGCGCGCGCTGTAAGGCGGAACCTGCACCCGGACGGCACCGGCGGGCGTGGCGATTTGCGCGGTATCGCTCGGTGTGGGTGCCTGGGCGGCATCGGACGGCACGTCTGTCTGTCCGGCACGCGCCTGTGCTGCCATGGCATCACCCGCCGCCAGCATGCACAGCGCCACCCACAGAACAACCAGCGTTCTATAGAGAAAACGCCGGGTTTCAGCCGCTGAAGGAAATAACGGGGCGCGTTGAAGGTGAAGCATGGAAGGTTTGGGATAGAGCACGGCCGGTACAGCGTTGTCGGATGCCGGCGCCGGAAAGATCAACGTGCCGCAGTCGCGCTGCCGCGCACGCTGGCTTCGCGCACACCGGCACCGCGCACTTCGAGCCGTATCTCGTCGGCCACCTTGCCGCCGGCATCGACCAGTTGCACCACATGCCGGCCCGGCCAGGGCATCCACTGCGCTTGGGCCCCGCGCGCAAACTCCTTGCCGTCCATCAGCCAGCGCGTGCCGCGGCCTTCGGCGCTGAAGCTGACGCGCTGGTGTTTCGGCGGGATGTCCGGGTCCAGGGCAATGATGGTGCCGGAGGCAGGGGCGGTGATGCGGGGCGGGGCGTCGGGTTCGGCAACCGGTTTTCTCAAGCCATTTCGTGCTGTAGCCCTTTCAGATCGGGCGCTACCAGCTCCTGAATTCATAGCAAAAACGGTTTGCTCCGTGCCTTTCAGGAACCATTCGTTGCGGGCTGCTTCGAGCGGCGTGCCGCCCTGGTTGCCAAACCGGGTCTGGCTTTGCACCAGGCCGGCGGGCGGCAACGGCGCGCGGCTGGGTTCGGTTTTATGCAGGTAATTCATCACCGCCGCCCAGATGGGGGCGGCGCCCGTGGTGCCGCTCACGTCCCACATGGGCGCGCCGCTGGCATTGCCCACCCACACGCCCACGGTGTAGCGCTGCGAGAAGCCCATGGCCCAGTTGTCGCGCATGTCCTTGCTGGTACCGGTTTTCACGGCGCTCCAGAAGCGGGTGGCCAGGATGCTGTCGGTGCCGAAGGTGCGGGCGCGCGCCATCGGGTCGGCCATGATGTCGGTGGCGATAAAGGCCGCGCGTGCATCCAGCGCGGGCTTGAAGACCGGTTTGGGGTTTCTCGCCAGCGAAGTCGCGCTGTAGCGACCGCCGTTGGCCAGCGTGCGGTAGGCATTGGTGAGGGACAGCAAAGACACCTCGCTGCTGCCCAGCGCCAGGCTGTAGCCGTAATAGTCACCCGACTCCTTGAGCGGCAGGCCCACGGCTTTGAGCTGTTTGTGAAAGGCATCGGGCGTCACCATCACCAGCGTACGCACGGCCGGCACGTTCAGCGACGCACCGAGTGCGGTGCGGGCCGATACCAGGCCCTTGAACTGGCGGTCGTAGTTTTGCGGAATGTAGAGCCCGCCCGCGGTCTGGATCTGCGAGGACGAATCTTCGAGCAGCGACGCTGCGGTGATGCGGCGCTCGGCAATGGCCTCTGCATACAAAAACGGCTTGAGCGTGGAGCCCGGCTGGCGCAGTGCCATCACACCGTCGACTTCGGCGGCGCCGCTCAGTTCGCCCGACGAACCTACCCAGGCCAGCACCTCGCCGGTGGCGTTGTCCAGCACGACAATGGCGCCGTCTTCGACGTGGCGGCCGCGCAGCTCGCGCAGCTGCTGGGTCAGGGTCTGCACGGCAAAACGTTGCAGCGGCGCGCGTGCGGTAGAAACCAGCGTGCGGGGCACGCCCGTACGCCCGGGGGTATCGGCCTGGGCCGCGAGCAGCCGGCGCGCCAGGTGCGGCGCCACGCCTTCACTCGGATCAAACGCCTTGCGCTGCAGCGCGGCAGTGGCAAGCAGGTCCAGACCCTCGCAGTCGGCCTTGGCCGGCGCTTGCATGGTTTTCAGCACGCCGCAAGCTCGCTGTGACACCTGCGCGGCCTTGGCGTTGGGCGCACGCACCAGCGCGGCGGCGATCGCGGCCTCGCGCTCATCCAGCCCATGCGCAGCCTTGCCAAACAGTGTGCGGCTCAGCGCGTCGATGCCGACAAGTTCGCCGCGAAACGGCACAAGATTCAGGTATGCCTCCAGGATCTGGTCCTTGCGCCAGCGTGCCTCCAGCACCTGGGCCGACACGGTCTGCCCCACCTTTTGCGCCATGCTGCGGCCACCCGCACCGGCGCGCCAGTCCTCGTCGAGCAGTCCGGCCAGCTGCATGCTGAGGGTGGAAGCGCCGCGGGTTTTGGTGTTCCACAGATTGCCCCAGGCCGCTGCAGAGACAGCGCGCCAGTCCACACCGCTGTGCTCATAAAAGCGCTTGTCTTCACTCAGAATCAGTGCCGTGCGCAAGGCAGGCGAGACATCGGGCAGCGCCACCCACTGGCCGCGCCGCACAGCGCTGTCGATGCGCAGGCGCTGGATGACTTCACCACTGCGGTCGAGGATGAGCGTGTCGGAGGGGCGGAAGTCGCGTTTGACTTCGTCGAAGGTGGCGACGGCATGGGCAGGCGATATCGCCCCGCCCGCCAGAGCAAGGGCCAGCGTCAAGCTTGTGAAAATGCGTTTCGGCTCGCGATTCATTTCTTTGTGCAAAGTCTCAGGTTGGTCCGGGTGGCTTGCACCACCGGCAGATAGGCCTCTGAATCGCTAGGAGGGTAGCTCCCCTTGATTTCATCGTCAGACTTTGCGGCATCAGGCGCGAGGCCTTGCAAAGTCTTGATGCAGGCCGCGCGGTCACCCAGCTTGAATTGTGTGAGAGCAAGGTCGTTCAATATCCAGGCCGATTCAATCCAATGGAGGAATGACTTGCACTGCATTGCAACAGGCTGGATCACAGCCAAGGCGGCAGCGTAGTCTTTCGCCACATAACTCTTCTTGAAATTCTTCTTCGACTCATTAATGCTCTTGCGCACGCAAAGAGGCTCAGGCTTGCGGTACGTCCCCTCAAACCATGCCCGCATACCGCAGAAATCGCGGCATGCGTCGGCGCCGTTGGTTGAGACCTTGACATCCTGGCCCTCGGTCTTGAAGCTCACCTGGCATGCGGATTTCCCGATCTTCGACTTGCCATCGACGATCACGCCGTCCAGGTCGCATACGTGTGCGTTGGCTCCCGTGGTCTCTATCGCGAACTTTCCGCGTGGCTGAACCCGCAGCGTGCCCGACGCACCGTCACTGATCACGTATTCACCCTCGGCAGGCGTGCTGAACTGTGCAAGGACCAGGTTGGCGCCCAGGAGCATGAATGCATAAAGGGCAAGTTTCACTTTGACGCCTCCAGTCTTTTTCATGCCGGCAACCCAATCTTCGTCGCCGCGTTGAAGAGCTGGAACAGCTGCGCCTGCCAAGGCCCCTCGGCCTCCACCGCGGTCTGCACCAGCACAGTTTGCGTAACACGGTCTACCAGCACGCGCTGTCCGTGGTGGCCATTCATCATCATCCAGCTGCCGTCGGCCCTGGGATGCCAGAAGAAATTCTTGTAGCCGAAGCCGCGCATGGCCGTGCCGTGCCGGACTTGCGCATCGGCGGCCGACCATGAGGAGCATTCGTCTATCCATTTTTTGCTAACGACCTGGCGGCCTTCCATGACGCCGTCCTGCGCGATCAGCTGCGCCAGGCGCGCCCAGTCGCGCAGCCGCGCGCCAAAGCCTATGCAATTGAACTCCTTGCCCTTGCTGTCGCACAGCCAGCTGGCGTCGCCCTCGGCGCCCAGCGGTTGCCACAGGGCTTCTTCGCAAAAGGCCGCCAGCGGTTTTCCGGTGACCTGGCGGATGACCATGCCGATGGTCAGTGGGCACAGTTCGTTGTAGTTGTAGCGCGTGCCCGGCGGCTCCTGCACGGCGTTCCAGCCGCGCACCACGGCTTCCAGGTCAGTATTTCCGCCAGTGAAAGCACGCGGGTAAATGGTGGGGTTGTCGCGGTCATGCAGGATGGCCGCGCCGCTGGACATATTGGCCAGGTGACGCAAGGCAATCCCGCCGTGCAGCGTTCCCTTCAGTTCGTCAACGTACATCTGCGGCGTGTCGTCCATGGAACGGACCAGGCCGCGGTCCAGGCAGATGCCCAGCAGCAGCGAGGTCACGCTCTTGGCCATGGACCAGCTCGTCATGCGCATCTCGGGCTTGCGCTCGAACTGGTAGGACTCCAGCAGCACCGTGCCCTTGCGCGCGATGAGCAGGCCGGTCACCGGCCAGGCCTTGAGATAGTCCGCCGCCGATTGCGCGACCGGCGCGAAGGCCTGGAGGCTTTCGGCCGATGCCGCCTTCAGCGTGGAAGCCTGCGCGGGCGCGGCGATGGGTCGCGCCCGGAACATGGTTTCGTAGCCGCCGGAATAATTGCCAATGCGGTAGTCCTTGTCGGTCCAACTGCGGTTGCCGCCCCAGCCGGCCGGGTAGCCGGAGCGTTGCTGCCAGTCGGCGGCGGCCGCGGCCGCCCCGCGCGGCAGGGCAATGCCCGCAGCCAGTGCGACGGCCAGGGAACGCCGCTGGATCATTTCGCCGCTTCCACCTTCACCCGTGCATTCGGCGACTCGCCAAACATCTCGGGCGCATACATGGCCTCGACCCGGCTAGGCGGCAGCGCGAAGTCGCCGACGTTGTTCAGGCGCACGGTGTATTCCATCTTCACCACGCCCTTGGGCAGGTATTCGTAATAGCTGCGGAAGGCTTCGAAGCTGCGCTCTTCAAACGCAGGCCAGCCCGCACCGGTTTTCTTTTCGCCGCTGGTGGCGATTTCGGAGTCACGGCCCAGACCGCCACCCAGGATCGTTGCGCCGCCCGGCACCGGGTCGCTGATGACGACCCAGGTCATGTCGGCGCTGGCGTTGACTTCCAGCGTGATGCGAATCACGTCGCCGCGCGTGTAGATACCTTTGACGGCCTGCTCCACCGGGGTGATCATTTTCTTGATCTGGTAACCGGCATTGAAAGGCGCCTTCAGCTGGATGGCTGTGATGGATTGCAGCGTGAGCCACGGTTTGCCTGCTCCCTGATGCGTCACGGTCAGCGTGTCCTTCGCTGCGCTGCCCCAGGGCAGGAACATGCTGTTGTTGCGCAGGTTGCCGGGTGAGGCGGGTGCGCCGAAGAAGGTGGTCTGGTTGGGTGCGCCGGCTGCGTCGGTGGTCTTGACACGGTCAACCTTGGCCCAGTCCACGCTCGCCACGCTGGCGGCTGCCGCTGCCAGCGTGGCCTTGGTCACACCCGCTACCGGCGTGGCTTCAAACCTGGCCGAGAACTTGTCGAGGGCCAGGCCACCCCACAGGTTGGCCGTGGTGGTGTGCCACGCACCTTTTTGCTGGCGCGCGATAAAGCCATTGGCCAGGCGCCCCATGTCGTCTTTCCAGGCCGGGTCGTCCATCACCGCCAGCATCAGGCGCGCGGTGTTCACATCACCGTTGGTCATCAGCCACCACCAGTAGTCGTCCTTCTCGGTGCTGAAGATCAGCTTGGTGCCCTGGAAGGACAGGCGCGAACGCAGCACCTGGTTGGCTTCGGCGATGCGCTGCTCACGCTGCGGCACATCGGCCACGCGTTTCAGGATATTGAGCCAGTCGATCACCGCGTGTGTGGGCCACTGGTTGGGCGCAATCGTGATGCTGCCCAGCATGCGGCCCTGCGCCTTGCCGTAGCGCGAGAGCGCTTCCAGCGCGGCCAGCTTGCGCACGTCGAGGTCTTTGCGTGGGCTCCAGAACTCGCGCTGGATACGGCCTTCCACAAACGCGATCAGGCCGCGTTCCATCGGGGCGCGCGCATCGTCGGGCAGGGCAAACGCCGGGTTGATGCCCGAGGCTTCGTGCGTGGCGGCCAGCAGGTAGGCCGTCAGTGCATCGCTGCCGCGATTCGCTTCGCCGTCGCGCGGCGGGAAGTAGTTGGCCAGGCCATCACTGTCCAGGTAGCTGGGCAGTTGTGCCAGCACGGTCTGCCAGAGCTTGCTGTCGCGCAGTCCCACCGACTTGCTGGTTTTTTGCTCCAGGCAGATGAACGGGTACATCGCGAAATAGTCGCGCACGCCGTCCATGCCTTCGGCCAGTTTCGGCTGCAGCGACATCTTCAGGCCGCCGCGGCCGGGCAGGGCGTCAGCCGGCGGGTTCACGTCCAGCGTGAAGCTGCCGTCGACCTGCACCAGCGTGGCTTGCTGCACGGTCAGTGGCACGGCCGGGATGATGCGCTGACGCGCCTTGAGGCCGTCGCGTGCGCCGGAAATCGTGTCTTTGGCCTCGATCTCCCACAGGATGGCTTCGGCGCGTGTGAACGCGAGCTGCGCCGGCGCGGTGACCATCCAGGCCACCTCACGCGCTTCGCCCGCGGGGATGTCTACCATTTGCGGTTTCAGGTCCAGCATCGTGGCGCGCGGGCTCACTTCCACCTTCATGGCCACCTTGGTGGTGTTGCGCAGCGTCAGTTGCGCGCGGAACTGGTCGTCTTCCCGCACCAGTGGCGGCAGGCCGCTGATGATTTGCAGGTCCTGTGTGGCCTTGATGCTGGTCTGGCCCGTGCCGAAGAGGCCGGTGCCTGCGTCAGCCACTGCCACAATCTTGAAGGTGGTCAGTGCGTCGTTGAGCGGCACCATCACCACGGCCTGGCCGTTGGCGTCCAGTTGCACCTTCGGGTTCCACAACAGCAGGGTATCAAGCAGTTCGCGTGTGTTGCTGCGCCCGCCGCCACCGCCGGCTGCTACAGCCTTGCGGCCGAAATGCCTGCGTCCGATGATTTCCATTTGCGCGGTCGAGGTTTCCACGCCCCAGGCGCGGCGCTGCAACATCGCATCCAGCAGGTTCCAGGAGGTGTTGGGCATCAGCTCCAGCAGGGCCTGGTCTACCGCGGCCAGCGCCACTTCGGCATTGGCGGCCGGCTGTCCATTGGGCAGCTTCGCGGTAATGGTGACCTTGGCCTGGCTGCGCACGGCGTAGCTTTCCTTGTCGGTCTTCACGCTGACGTCGAGCTGGTGCGCCTTGGTGCCCACACGTATTTCAGCCACGCCCAGGCGGAAGGCCGGTTTGCTCAGGTCGACCAGCGCGGTGGGTGCAACGTATTCGCGGCCTTCATACCAGAAGGATGTCCACCATTCACGTGGTGCCTTGTAGCCCCAGGTGAAGAAGCTGTACCAGGGCACTTCGCGCAGCCGGCCGCGCAGGGCCAGCACGCTCACGTACACATTGGGCCCCCAGCCTTCCTTGATCTGCAGGTTCACCGTCGGGTCCTGGCCGTTGAGCTGTACCACCTGGGTTTCGACGATGCCTTCACGCTCAACGGCGACCAGTGCCGTGGCAAACCGGAAGGGCATGCGCACCTGGAACTTGGCGGTCTCGCCGGGCTGGTAGCTTTTCTTCTCGGGCAGCACGTCCATGCGGTCGTGGTCTTCGCCGCCAAACCAGAGTTCGCCCTGGCGGGTGACGTATACGTTGCTGGCGGCCTGGATGGTGTTGCCGTCCTTGTCCTTGGCCGTCACGATGAGTTCGACCTCACCGGGCTCGCCGAGCTTGGTCTCGCACAGCAGCAATCCGCGCGAATCGCTCTTGCCGCTGCAGACGCTGCCGAGGTCTTTGACCTCAGTTTTGTTGTCGTAGGTGTAGAAGCCGCCCACCATGCGCTTGCGGCTGGTGGTGGTGATGCGCGCCACGGCCTTGACCTCCAGCGAGACACCAGGGGCGATCTTGCCGGTCAGGTCAAGCGCCAGCGCCTGGAACTTGATCTTCTGGCTGGAAGACACCCAGCCTTCTGTCTTGATGCCTGCCACCACAGCCGCCGGCCAGACGGTGGAAGTGCTGCGAATGGTCTGCACTTCGCCGTTCGGGTCGGCATAGGTGGCTTCCATCAGCAACTCCTGCGGCTGCCTGCGCTCGGGAATGTCGTTGATGGTGAGCTTGCCTGCGCCATTGCGGTCCAGCGTCAGCGGGAGTTTGTCGGCAATCACGCGCTGGTCCTGCGAAGAGGTGCTTTCCTCTTC
Source organism: Polaromonas sp. P1_F1 (assembly GCF_056405795.1). Taxonomy (NCBI): domain Bacteria; kingdom Pseudomonadati; phylum Pseudomonadota; class Betaproteobacteria; order Burkholderiales; family Comamonadaceae; genus Polaromonas; species Polaromonas sp. P1_F1. The sequence goes on along the minus strand of NZ_JBFUBJ010000005.1, from coordinate 314,593 downwards.
GCCCTGGTTGCCGGCGCTACCGCGGCCGGTGCTCGGTGGCGAGAAGTTGAATTCGTCGAAATCGCTGTAGCTCAGGGACTTGCCGCGCACCAGCGCCGACACCCGTACGGGCAGGGCCACGGCGCCGCCGCCCGCCACGTAATTGATCTGCACGTCGGTTGGCACGGACTTCACATTGACGAGTGGCTTTTTATCGGAAGGATTGATGCGGCCTTCAAGCACCGGCAAACGGAACTCTTCCACACGGAACTGCCCGCTGGAAAAACTGCGCTCGCGGCTGCCGCGTTCGCCCTTGAGCTGCACTTCATACACACCCAGCTTGGCAGCAGGCGGAATGGCAAAGGTGTTTTCGGCGCTTTGCCCGCCCGTGGCGGTCTTGCGCCAGGTGATCGGCTGGGTGTATTGCTGGCCGCTGCCGACATGCGTGATGACCAGCGTGGCGGGTGCGCCTTCGGGCAGGCCAAAACCCTTGCTGGTTTCAGTGCGCAGCAGGTGTTTCATCGACACCGTTTCGCCGGCGCGGAACAGCGTGCGGTCAAAGACAGTGTGTGCCCGTTCGTTGGGCAGGGGGTCGCGGCTGGTCGGCACGTTGAAGCGCCAGGGTTCAATGCCCTTGTGCCAGTCGCTCCAGGTGAAGGCCAGGTCTTCAATGCCGGCCACTGAGCTGCGCGCACTCACGAAATAGGCATTGGCGGAGTCGCTACCCGGGCAGCGTGGAGGCTCGGAAGACAGGCCGCTGAAATTGGCGATGCCCTGTGCGTTGGTGACAGCCTTGGCGATCTCGGTGCCGTTGCAGCCCGAGACGCGCACCGTGGCGCCAGCCACCGGGGCGCCCTTGTCGAGCGTGGTGACCCAGGCCAGCGAGTTCTCGCGGCCCAGCTTGAAGTGCACGCCCAGGTTGGTCACCAGGGCGGAAGTGCGCACATACATGGTCCGGCTATTGCCGTAGCGTTCGTCGAGCAGCGAGCTGCCCAATTTTTGCGAAGCGATCTCGACCACGTGAAAACCGGGTGCCAGCGGGATGCCGACCACCTCAAACGGACGTGGGTCGGTGCCTGCGGCGGGCTTGGGCAGGTCCAGTGTCTTCACGCCGGCCTGGCCGGCCAGCAGCGATACCATGCGCGACTGGACATAGTCGCGATCGCGCGATTCGAGTGGTTTGGGTAGCGGCCCCTTGATATCAGCAGCCGCTGCCTTGCGTGAAACCTGGTAGTCGTCGTAGCGCTGTACCTTGCGGAACCAGGCAATGATGTCGGCGTCGGTGCGGGGCTGGAGGTCGCTGACCTTTCCGGCCGGTGCCGCGCCGGGTGTGAGCCCTTTCACGGGCAGCAGGGCTTCGACATTGCGCAGCGTGACGGGCAGCAGGGCCGGGTCGCCCGGTTTGGTGTTGGGTTCGGCAAAGCGTTCGACGATGCCGAAGGGAGAGGCGGCGAACTTGGCCAATGGCGGCATGGAGCCTGTAGCCACCTTGAGCGGGAAGCTGTCGGCATTGCGCAGCGTGCGGCCCGAAGCATCCTTGAAACCTCTGGGCAGCTCCAGCATGAATTGCCCCTGTTCAGGAAACAGCGGCTTGAAGGTCACGTTGCTGACCAGGCTGTCGCCGTCACTGTTGCCTTCCTCGAAGGCGGGCTTGAACGTGTCCTTGTCGCCCTTCAGGCGTATGGCCTCGGCCAGCTTGCGCGGCACGGGGGTGTTGAAGTTCAGGGTCATGGGCCGCATCGGCAGGCAGGCCGACTGGGCGTTTTCGCGTTCGCAGGTGAAGCTGGCCGCAAACGGCTCGCGTACCTGGAAGTTGTAGCGTTTTTCCACCGAATTGGGTATGCCGCTGGGTGTGCTGACGCCTTTGCCGTACACCAGCTGCACTTTGGCAGCCGATGTCAGGCGCCGGTTGCAGGTCAGGGTGGCGTAGCGCAGCGGATCCTGGGCTGCAGCCTTTTCCAGGCCCAGCGACTTGAGCAGTTCGTTGCGCTCGTTACCGTCGATGAGCTTGACAGGAACACGTTCACCCAGGCCTTCCACGTTGCACCAGACGTTTTCGCGAATGCTGGCCAGTGTGGCGGCGCCGTTGAACTGCAGCACGAAGTACTGTTCTTCGTCGATGCGCTCATAGGTGCCGGGACGGAGGTTCTGGATGAAGGGGCCGCCAGTATTGAATTTATAGGAAGTGTTGCCGCCCACGGGCTGGCTTTTGGGCGACTTGAAGGTGCTGACCACCTGCACCGAACAACTCACGCCAGGTGGCAGGTCGTTTTCAAATTCGAACGCCCATTCGCGTTCATTGATCCAGCGGCCGGAGCCCTTGGTGGCCTGTGCATCACTACAGCTTAGTGACAGCGGGGCAGGCGCCTTGGGATCGCCGAAATTGACGGCGCCTTCGTCAAATTTGGCGACGATTTGCCTGACACGGGCGACTTCGCCTTGCGGCGAAAGGCTGGTGATTTGCAGGGCATGGGCATGCAGCGAGACAGCCGCGATCAGTGCCAAAGCGGCTTTTTTCATTATTGGGCTCACGTTTTCCTCTCCTTCGGGAGGCCAAGCGTAGCCGATTTGGATGTAACAAAATGTCCCGTGAAATGGGCGAAAACCGCTCAAAAAAAAGCGGGCCTGGAGCCCGCTGGTGTGATTTTCAGAGGGCCTCCAGCAAAAAGCGGAGAGCCTCTGCGTCAGGATGCTCAGCTGAAGTTCACCGGCACAAAAATTTTGCTGTCGCCCCGCTGTATCAGAAGCGCCACGGATTTCTCTGCTTTGGCCACGGTGGCGCGCACCTGGTCGATGTTTTTCACCGGAACGCCGTTGATGGACAGCAATACGTCGCCAACCTGCACCCCGGCCATTGCCGCCGGGCCGCTGGCCTGTTGGACCACCAGGCCGTTGTCCACGCCGGCTTCCTGCTTTTCATCGGGCTGCAGCGGGCGCAGCGCCAGGCCCAGCTTGCCCTGGTTGGGCGTGTCCTTTTTGGCTGCGGCCTGGGCCGTCTTCTCGTCGGCATTGGCCAGCCTGGCAGTGACCACCTTGGCGGCGCCCTGCCGCCAGATGTCCAGCCGGATGCTGTCGCCGGGCGCTGCCAGGCCGATCAGCGCGGGCAAGTCGCCCGAGGACACGATGGGCTGGCCGTTCACGCCGCGGATCACGTCACCCGACTGCAGGCCGGCCTTGTCTGCCGGGCCGCCTTTTTCCACACTCGAAACCAGCGCGCCTTCGGGCTTGTCCAGCTTGAAGGAGTCGGCAAAGGACTGGTTGACCTCCTGCACCGCTACCCCCAGGCGCGCATGCTCGACCTTGCCGGTCGCCACGATCTGGTTCTTGATCCGAACGGCCACGTCGACCGGGATGGCGAAAGACACGCCCTGGTAGCCGCCGCTGCGGGTGTAGATCTGCGAATTGATGCCCACGACTTCGCCGCGTGCGTTGAACAGCGGGCCACCCGAGTTGCCCGGGTTGACGGCCACGTCGGTCTGGATGAAAGGTACGGCGCTGTCGTCAGGCAGCGAACGGCCCTTGGCGCTGACCACGCCGGCGGTCACGGTGTTTTCAAAGCCGAAGGGCGAGCCGATGGCCAGCACCCATTCGCCGACCTTGAGCTCGCTGATCTTGCCGAGCGTCACCACGGGCAGGTTTTTGGCGTCAATGCGCAGCACCGCCACGTCGGTCTTGGGGTCGGCGCCCAGCACCTTGGCGCGGTATTCGCGCCGGTCGGTCAGCTTGACGGTGACCTCTTTTGCATCGCGCACCACGTGGGCGTTGGTCAGGATGATGCCGTCGGGGCTGACGATGAAGCCCGAACCCTGGCCGCGTGTGGGCATTTCCTGTTGCTGGCCGCCGCGGCCGCCACGGGCCCCCGGGCCCTGCTGGAAGCGTTTGAAGAATTCGAAGAACGGATCACCGGAGGGCGTGTCGTCGTCATCGCCGTCGTCCTGTGCCATCGGGGAGTCGTTTCGTACTTTGGTGATGCCGGTCACGCTGATGTTGACGACCGCCGGGCCGTAGCGTTCGGTGATCTGCGAGAAGTCGGGCAGGGCCATGGGCACCGAGGCTGTGGTGCCGGCGGTGATGGCCGGGGGGACGGCTGCCGTGGCGGCAGGGTGCACAGCATTAAGCGCACTGACGCCGGCGCCACCGATGGCGCCCGCAGCCAGAAGTGCAGCGACAAGCCGGGTATTTTTCAATGCTTCAGATTTCATGGATGGGCTTCCTTGCGTTGAGGGCACACACCGGTGCCGATGGGTACAACTATGGGGCGGCAGCCTTAGGCGGGGCTTAAATTTGCGCGACGCAGGAAGGGCAGCGCTGCGGGCGTGAATTTTGATAAAAAGTGGCTGTAGACCACAATAGTACTGCGCGAGCAGCTATAAAAATGGTAGCAAATGATGGCTGCTAGCCGGTGATCTCGCCCGCCGGAAACCGGACTTCAATCCGCAGTCCACCCAGGCGGTCTGACGTGCCGAGCTGTAGCGTCGCGCCGTGCCGCTCGGCAATCACCTTGACGATGGCCAATCCGAGGCCGCTGCCGGCTTCCGGAGAGATCGCCGATCCAGCCGACCCGCCCGCCATGTCCGTGACGCTGGCGGCGCGAAAGAAGCGGTCAAATACGCGGTGGCGGTCTTCTGCGGCGATGCCCGGGCCGCTGTCTTCCACCGTCAATACCGGCTGTCCGTCCTGCACGCCCACCGACACATCGACCTGGCCCGCCACCGGCGTGTACTTGACCGCGTTGTCCAGCAAGTTGCGCAGCAGGATACGCAAGGCCTCGCTGTGGCCTTTCACCTGCACGGGCTGCAGTGGCTCGCTGCCCGCCAGGCCCAGGTCAATTTGCCTGTGGCCGGCATGGGGTAATACATCGGCCACGGCCAGCTTCACCACGTCACGCAGGTCCACAAAGGTGGCAGCGGCAGGTGCCTGGCCTGAATCGGCTCCGGCTTGTGCCGTGCCGGCGGCTTCTTCGCGGGCCAGCACCAGCAGCTGCTCGACCAGCCGTATCGCCCGGTCTATGCCCTGGTTCAACCGGCCAATGGCGGCCTCCCGTGCCGCAGGTTCTTCGTCGTTTCGGCGCAGGGCCTGCGCCTGCAGCTTGAGCGCCGTCAGCGGCGAGCGCAATTCGTGCGCCGCATCAGCCACAAAATGCCGCTGCGCCTCGAAAGCGCCGCGCACCCGGCCGAACAGCAGGTTCAGCTCTTCCACTAGCGGCCGCACTTCGTCGGGCAGGCCGTCGTCGGCCAGCGGCGACAAATCGTCGGCCGGGCGCCCGGCCACCTGTCGCCGGGCACGCTCGACAGGCGCCAGCGAACGGCTGATGACCCACCACACGGCCAGCATGAGCAGCGGGGTTAGGTAGGCAAAGGGCAGCACGGCGCGCACAGCCAGCGTGCGGGCGCGCGCCGAGCGGGCGTCCAGGTCTTGCGCAATCTGCACGGTTTGCAGCGCGGTCTGCAGGGTGTAGACGCGGTACCGGTTGCCGTGCGCTTCGACGTCCGAAAAGCCGAGCACTGCGCGCGGCGGAAGCGCCGATCGGGTGGAGCGGAAAATCTGTGTGCCGTCCTGGCCCCAGATCTGCACGTAGACCTCGAAGCGGTCGTCTTCGTCGGTCTCGTCCAGGGGAATGTTGAGTGGAATGCCGCTGCGCAGTGAGCGCGCCATTTGCTGCAAATGGTCGTCGAACATCGCGTCGGCCTGCTGCAGTGCGCCGCGATAGGCGGTGGCCGCCTGCAGCAAGGCGGCCAGGAAGATGGCGGCCAGCACGAACCATAGCAGCCTCCTTCTCAGGGAGTGACTTGCTGGCTTCCTCATTGCTTGGGCACCAGGTACCCCAGACCGCGCACGGTCTGGATCACGTCGTTGCCGAGCTGAATAGGCCCCCACGCTCTCCACTTCGTGTGGTCGCTGCCCCCCGAGGGGGCGCTGCGCCTGCGGCCCGGCAAAGCCGGTTCCGCGGCCCCTGCTGGTGTTTGATCTGCGGGAGTTGTCATTGTTTGGGTACCAAGTATCCAAGGCCGCGCACGGTCTGGATCACGTCGTTGCCGAGTTTTTTGCGTACGCCGTGGATGTAGACCTCGACAGCGTTGCTGCTGATGTCGTCTTTCCAGCTGAAGAGTTTTTCCTCGAGTTGCGCGCGTGACAGCACCACGCCTGGGCGCGCCAGCAAGGGTTCGAGCACCGCCCATTCCCGTGCCGAGAGCGACACCGGCTGGCCGTTGAGGCTGGCTTCGCGCGTGGCGGGGTTCAGGCTCACGCCCTTGTGTTCAAACGCCGGCTCGGCCCGGCCCGCACTGCGGCGTATCAGCGCGCGGATGCGTGCCAGCAGTTCGTCGGTGTCATAGGGCTTGACGACGTAGTCGTCGGCGCCGGCATCCAGCCCGGCGATGCGGTCGCCGACCGCATCGCGCGCCGTGGCCACCATCACCGGGGTGGTGTTGCGTCGAGCCCGCAAAGCGCGCAGCACTTCCAGGCCGTCGCGCTTGGGCAGGCCCAGATCCAGCAGCACCAGGTCGTACTGTTCGCTGTTCAGGGCCTCGTCGGCCATGCGGCCGTCACGCACCCAGTCGACGGCATAGTGCTCACCGCGCAGCACCTGTAGCACGGTCTCGCCGATCATGGCGTCGTCTTCAACGAGCAATAAACGCATGTTTCTTTCGTCAAGGGTTAGGCCGCTTGCCTTTTGCAAAGATTATGCGGCGGCGGGACTTAGGCGGGCCTTAAACCACGATGGGCAGGCTGTTTTTCCCGCATGCCCTGCCCAGACGGAGAGCCCGTCCCGAAAGCCTGGCCCTGTAGCGAGCCCGGCGCACTAAAATCACAACACAACAATAGGGAGCTTAGATGGGAGAGTTCATGCGGGCGGGGCGGTTCGTCACAACACACGGCGCTCTTTAGACATGGTGGCCGGCAAGTCCGCGGTCAAGCCGTTCTGGCATCGCCTCAACAAATTCTTCGCATTCCCGTTCCAGGGGGCGCCTTTGGCCTATGGGCTGTTCCTGGCGTTTTGCAGCCTTCTGCCGCAGCTATTCTTTTTCCTCCCGCGGGGGATGATGTGGGTGATTGTCGAACTCGGCATCCTGCTGGCCGCGAGTCGGTACGGCTTCAAGGTCGCCGTGCTCGGCTCGCGCGGAATATCGCGCGCCAGCGATTTTCCATCGCGGCTTGACGACGAGTGGAGCAGCCTTCCCTGGAAGCTGTTCGGCGTCTTCGTGGTGCAGGCCGTTATCCTGGGCCTTGTGGCATCGGTCAACAGCAAGCTCGCCACGGTCGCGACTTTCGCGTTTTCATTCCTGCTTCCGGCGACCGTCATTGTCCTGGTGCAGTCGGGCAGCGCGATGCGCTCGTTGAACCCCGCCGCGATTCTGGGTGTTGTGCGTGTCATCGGCGCGCCTTATCTCGCGCTATGCCTGTTCCTGTTTCTGTTGAGCAGCGGTGCGCAGGTCGCGCTGGTGCTGCTGCTGCCACTGGTCAGCCTCTGGCTGCTGGTGCCGTTGTTCAATTTTGCATTCATCTATTTCGGCTGGGTCATGGCCAGCCTCCTGGGCTACGTGATGTATCAGCACCATGAGGGGCTCGACATCGATCTGCTGCCCGGTGCCGGCGCGGACGACGCCCCGCCCGAGCGCCGCAGCCCCGAGCAGATCGCGCGCCAGGAAACCGACGCGCTGGTCGCCGAACTGGTGACCGAAGGCGATATTCCCGCCGCGCTCAATATCGCCTACGAAGACCAGCGCATGCGGCCCAGCGACGTCGCTGCGCTGCGGCGTTATCACCGCGTATTGCTGATGGCCGACAAGACGCCGACGCTGGTTGAGAATGCAAAGCGGTTTATTGCGCTGCTGCTGCAGCAGGAGTTGGGAGCCGAGGCGCTCAAGGCCTGGCAGGACTGCCGTGCGCGTGAACCTGCGTTTGTCCTGGAAGATGGCGGGCAGACACTGGCCCTGGCACGCGCCGCCTGGCGCGCCGGCGACGCGCAGGCGGCGCTTGCCATTCTGCGCAGCTTCGACAAGCGGTTTCGCGGCCACGCCGCTATTCCGCAGGCCTATGAGCTCGTCGCGCGGGTGCTGACCCAGGGCATGAACCGTGCCGACATGGCTCGCCCAGTGCTGGCCGTGCTCGAGGAACGCTATCCCGACAGCGAGGCGACGCGCGAGGTGCGCTGGCTGCTGCGCGACCAGCCGGCCGCCTGAAGTGGCTGAGACGGCGGTTCAGACCTGCGCGAGCGCGCGCGTGGCCATGTCGTTGGGGGCGAGCCGCTGCAGGTGCGGCAGCCAATACAAGGCGCGCTCGCGCTGCCCTGCGCGCAACCAGCCCTGGGCGCAGACGCCCAGCGTGTCGGCGAGTCCCGAATGCTCCGGCGCGCTTTTGAGCAGCGCGCGGCACAACTTGTCGGCGTCATCGAACTGGCGGGCGCGCGTGAAGCGGCGCGCCAGCCGCGCCATGTCATCGGGTTTTAGGCGCGCGCCGGGTTTGGCCTGGTCCAGATAGGTGCGGTAGCTGGCATGCTGCAGTTCCAGTGTGGCGTCGTCGCTGGGCGCGAGGCGGAAGATGCGGCGCGCGGCACCGTGGAAATCTTCGCCGGCCGGCTGCAGCCGCGCGGTGTTGAACCAGGCACGCAGCACTTCGCCGTCGGTGGGCCGCAGTTTCGCCGCGGCCCGCCATTGCGCGCAGGCGGCGTCGAATTTCATCTCGGCCGCCAGCCGTTTGGCCTCGGCGACATGCCGCTCGAATCCGTCTTCGGCCTGCTCGGCCGCCGCGGGCGGTGGCGTGAGTTTGCGCCAGTGCATAGCCGCGGCCATTAGAAGCGCACCGGTGAGCAGCCCGCCCAGATGCGCCATATAGGCCACGCCCTTGCCGCCGATGACATGCTGCAGCAGTTCGTTGGCGATCCAGGCGGGCAGCAGCAGCAGCGCGGGCGCTGTGACGTAGTTGAAATAGAAAAACAGCTGGTAGAAAAAGCGGATGCGGCGCAGGCGGTACATCACGGCATACATGCCCATCAGGGCGGAAACCGCACCGGAGGCACCCAGGCCGTAGCCGCCCTGCCCGGCATAGGCCCAACCGGCCAGCAGCGAAGCACCCAGTGCGCCCGCGAGATAAAACGCCAGATAAAGACTGCGGCCTAACGCGAGTTCGACTGAAAAGCCAAACAGGAAGAGGAACACCATGTTGCCGATCAGGTGGCTGGTGTCGGCATGCAGGAAGGCCGCGGTGATCCAGGTCACGGGTCGCAGCAGTGCGTCCTTGCTGTTGTCTTGGGCCCAGTGGGCGGTGAAGGGGGCCGGCTGCATTCCTTCGTAGCGGCGCCTATCCTGCTGCCACTGCGGATGGGCCGGGTTCCCGGGCCGGACGACGAGGCCGGCGTGCAGGCGCGCCAGGAAGGTTTTTTCGTATTCCAGGCCGTCGAGCAATTCGCCGTAGCGGCGCTGCTCCAGCATGCGCCTGGCTGCCGGCGCGCGGGATGATCCGGTCTCCTCAAGCCAGCCGACGAAAGCGGGCAGTTCCAGCGCCGGCAGGCTACTCGAGAGATAAAAGACCGCGGCCTTGTTCTGCGCATTTTCCTCGGCGCGCTGCGGGCCCCAGAACACCGTCATGTTCACCAGGATCAGCAGAATCGTCAACCATGGCGGGTTGCTCCAGGTCGGCCGGTTTTCCAGCGGAATTGCGTAAAACATGCTCCCGCCGACGGCTCAGTTCAGCCCAGCCGCGCCCGGTGCCGCGCGATTTGTGCCTTGACTTGCGCCGGCGCCGTGCCGCCCAGGATGTTGCGGGCGTTCAGCGAGCCGCGCAGGCTCAGGCAGTCGTACACGTCTTTTTCGATGCTGGGGTTGAATTCCTGCAGCACAGCCAGTGGCAACTCGGACAGGTCCACCGCATGGGTGGTGGCAGCTTTGACGGCGTGGGCCACGGTTTCGTGGGCATCGCGGAAGGGCAGGCCTTTTTTCACCAGGTAGTCGGCCAGGTCGGTGGCGGTGGCGTAGCCGCGTAGCGCGGCCTTTTCCATGGCTTCGGGCTTGACGGTGATGCCGGCCACCATCTCGGCAAAGATGCGCAGCGTGTCCTTGAGCGTGTCGACGGTGTCGAACAGCGGCTCCTTGTCTTCCTGGTTGTCCTTGTTGTAGGCCAGGGGCTGGCCCTTCATCAGCGTGATCAGGCCCATCAGGTGGCCGACCACGCGGCCGGTCTTGCCGCGCGCCAGCTCTGGCACGTCGGGGTTTTTCTTCTGCGGCATGATGGACGAGCCGGTGGTAAAGCGGTCGGGGATGTGGATAAAGCCGAAGTTCTGGCTCATCCACAAGATCAGCTCTTCGCTCATGCGGCTGATATGCACCATGGCGAGCGACGCGGCTGCCGTGAATTCAATCGCGAAGTCACGGTCGCTCACGGCGTCCAGGCTGTTCTGGCAGACCTGTGGCTTGCCGTTTTCGTCGACCATGCCCAGCGTTTTGGCCACGCGTTCGCGGTCCAGCGGGTAGCTGGTGCCGGCCAGTGCTGCAGCACCCAGCGGCAGGCGGTTCACGCGTTTCCTGATCTCCAGCATGCGCTCGGCGTCGCGGCTGAACATTTCCACATAGGCCAGCATGTGGTGGCCAAAACTCACCGGCTGGGCCACCTGCAGGTGGGTGAAGCCGGGCAGGATGACTTCGACATTTTTCTCGGCGATGTCAACCAGCGCTTTTTGCAGGTCGGTCAGCAGCCCGCCGATCAGGTCGATCTCACTGCGCAGCCACAGGCGCACATCGGTGGCGACCTGGTCGTTGCGGCTGCGGCCGGTGTGCAGGCGTTTGCCGGCGTCGCCCACAAGCTGGGTCAGGCGCGCTTCGATGTTGAAGTGCACGTCTTCGAGGTCCAGCTTCCACTCAAAAGCGCCGGAGTCGATTTCGGACGTGATTTGCGTCATGCCTTTCTGGATGTCGGCGTAGTCGGCGGCGGGAATGATCTTTTGCGCTGCCAGCATTTCGGCGTGAGCGAGTGAGCCGGCAATGTCGGCTTGCCACAGGCGCTTGTCAAAAAACACGCTGGACGTGTAACGCTTCACCAGGTCGCTCATGGGTTCGGAAAAAAGGGCGGACCAGGCTTGGGACTTTTTGTCGAATTGATTCACGTCAGGCTTTCTTTGAGGCAGTCGCTGGCCGGTCTGTGGGGTAAAGCACGCCATTTCGGGCAGTTGTGCAGCCGGCCGGGCCTAAATAGTGTTTAACCCATGGCCGAATCGCCTTGGGCAGTGCAATACTCTTCCCAATGATTTTATCTGGGTGCCGGACCCCGTGGGAAACCCCTGCCGTGCGCTGCCCCAGCTGATCCGTTTTTCCACGATACCGAAGAGCCGCCGACGTCCATGAAGCCTGTGCCCGATCAGAAGAATTTCAGCGAATCCACGTTGCTGGGCAGCTTTATTCCAGGCGATGAGGAAGCGGCGCCGCGCACTTCCACGCGTACCAGCATGTTTGATGCTTGCCACGTGGGTGTGGTTTTGCGTGCCGTGCTGTTTGTAGAGGCGGTGACCGGCGTGTGTGTGATGTTCGCTGCGCGCGAACCCCTGGACTGGCTGCTGAGCTTTTCACTGCTCACCGGCGGTGTGCTGCCGGCCACCCTGGCCTGGCTGATTGCGGTGTGTGCGCTGAAGGGGCAGTTGAACCGGCTGGAGCCTTCGCACCAGTGGGCGGCGGGTATTGCACTGGGTGTTGTGTCGGGGCTGTACGGCTGTGGCTTGCTGGCCCTGCTGGGCCTGCTCCAGCCGGTGCCCTGGTGGGCCAGTGCGGCGGCGGGTGCCTTGCTGTCCGCCATGATGCTGGCGGGGCTGTTCTGGCGGGCCAAGGCGCGTACGCCGGCAGCCACGGCGGCACGCCTTGCCGAATTGCAATCGCGCATTCGCCCCCATTTTCTTTTCAATACCCTGAACAGCGCCATTGCGCTGGTGCGTGCCGAGCCCGCCAAGGCCGAGGCGGTGCTGGAAGACCTGAGTGAGCTTTTTCGCAGCGCACTGGCCGACCCGGCCGAATCCGTGACGCTCGGCCAGGAGATCGCGCTGGCGCAGCGTTACCTCGCCATTGAGCAGATCCGCTTTGGTGAGCGGCTGCAGGTGCAGTGGAGCCTGGACACCGAAGCGGACCAGGCCAAGCTGCCACCACTGCTGCTGCAGCCGCTGGTAGAAAACGCCGTCAGGCATGGCGTGGAACCCAGCGCCAGCGGCGCGCAGCTGAAAATATCCACCCTCCGGCGAGGCAGCACGGTGGTGATCAAGGTGACCAATTCAACCCCCGCAGGCGCCGGTGAGCGCGGCCACGGGTTGGCGCTGGCCAATGTGCGCGAACGCCTTGCGCTGCTGCATGATGTCGAGGCGAAATTCAAGACCGTGTTCAAGGACGGCATATTTCAGGTTCGACTGGAGATTCCCGCATGACGCTCAAGGTACTGGTAGTTGACGATGAAGCCCTGGCGCGTTCGCGCCTGCGCACCCTGCTGGGCGATTGCACCGCCCCGGCTGCAGTGGCGGCAGCTGAAGCCGCCGATGCTGTTCAGGCCATGAAGGCCTTGCAGCGTGAGTCATTCGATGCGGTGCTGCTTGACATCCGCATGCCCGGCGTTGACGGTATCGCGCTGGCACGCACCATTGCTTCACTTGCACAGCCACCTGCCCTGGTGTTTGTCACGGCCCATTCCGAACATGCCGTACAGGCCTTTGAACTGGAGGCCGTCGACTACCTCACGAAGCCGGTGCGCCTGGAACGCCTGCAGCAAGCGTTGCAGAAGGTAGAGCGTTTGGGCCAGTCTGCCCGGATGTCCACGGCGGATGTGGCGGAAGAAACGCTCATCATCCAGGACCGCGGCCGCACCGAACGTGTGCCGCTGGCCGAGGTGCTGTATTTCAAAGCCGAACTCAAATACATCACTGTGCGTACCGCGACCCGCAGCTACATACTCGATGGTTCCCTGAGCGAGCTGGAAGAGCGCCACGCGACCCGTTTCATGCGCATTCACCGCAACGCACTGATTGCGCGCCGGGCCGTGCGCGCGCTGGAAAAACATTTTGATCCAGAAGAGGGCGAGGGCTGGGCGGTACGGCTCAATGGTATTGATGAACTGCTGGCGGTGTCCAGGCGCCAGCTCAGCGCCGTTCGGGAAGCCATTGCGGCCTGATTTCATTTCTCTTGCTGCTTCTTCCAATCCAACATCCTGTTTATGCATACACGTGCCGATTTCATCCAGCGGCACGTCAGCCGCTTCAGCAATGAGCCTGCCGTAGAGCGCCAGCTCGTACGCGACTTCTTCGGTGGCAAGACTGGCTTTTATGTTGATATAGGGGCTAACGATCCGGTGCTGGATTCGCAATCTCAGCATCTGGAACAGATGGGTTGGACGGGCCTCCTCGTGGAACCTGACCCGGACTGTTGTGAGCTGCTGCGCAGGAGTCGAACCGGCGTGGTCATTGAAATGGCTTGTTCCAGCCCTGAAAACGCAGGAAGGTACCTGGATTTGAATCGGGCCGGACCCCATTCAACGCTCGAAGCGAGGCCTATTGCCATGGGCGCCGTGGTCCGTTCAACGGTACAGGTACGGTGCGAGACGCTGGATGCCATCCTGGAAGGAAATGCTGTGCCAGAGGGGTTTGATTTCCTGTCGATCGACATCGAAGGGCACGAACTGGTTGCGTTGTCCGGTTTCAACTTTGCACGCTGGCAGCCCCGCCTGGTGCTGATTGAGGATCACGTGACCCATCATAAAAAGCACGACCTGATGCGCGACAACGGCTACCAGCTGATCCTGCGAACCGGCTTGAACAGCTGGTACGTTCCGGCGAAAGCGTCCTACACATTTTCCTGGCCAGCTCGGTTTGAATACCTGCGTAAGTACTATCTGGGGCTTCCATTGCGCAAATTTCGTTACGCGCGCCCCGGCACAAAAACGGATATGGGAGACACATGAACGAAGAACCCGCAGAGCGTGTCGTACGCGCGGCGCCGCCAGTAGTGCCGGGCGATCCTGAACAGCTGCATGTTCGGGTTCCGGTCGATATCCGCAGCATGTCGCTGGTGGTACTGGCGGGTCTGGCCTGCCTGTTTGTACTGCACTGGGCCAAGGCCGTCTTTATTCCGGTGATGCTGGGTGTGCTGTTCAGCTATGCTTTTTCACCGGTGGTCAACTGGTTTGAAACGAAACGCGTTCCACGCTGGCTGAGCGCCGCCGTGGTGTTGTTGACGATTGTGGGCAGCATCGGTGCGACGGCGTATTCGCTCAGCGACGAAGCGGCGCAGCTGCTGGAAGCGCTGCCGGCTGCGGCGCAGAAATTCCGCCAGGCCGTGAAGGTGCGCACCAACCAGTCTGACAGTGCACTGGAAACCGTACAGAAAGCAGCCGCACAGCTTGAGCAGGCCGCGCAGGAAAGTGCTGCGACCAGCAACACGCGAGGGGCGATGCGTGTCGTGGTTGAGCCTGCCCGTTTCAACATCAAAAATTATCTCTGGTCAGGCACCATCGGGCTGATTGCACTGATCGGCCAGGCGACCGTGGTGATTTTCTTTACCTACTTCCTGATGCTTTCGGGCGACAGCTTCCGGCGCAAGCTGATCAAGCTTGCGGGCTCCAGCATCAGCAGCAAAAAAATCACGTTGCAGGCTCTCAATGAGATCACCGACCAGATTCAGCGCTACCTGCAGGTGCAGCTGCTGACCAGTGCGCTGGTCGGGGTGTTGACCTGGCTTGCGCTTTGGGCGTTGCGGCTGGAAAACCCCGCCGTGTGGGGCGTTGCCGCTGCCGTGCTGAACCTGATTCCTTACGTAGGCTCGCTGGTCACGGCGGCGACATCGGCCCTGGTGGCCTTTATGCAATTTGGCTCGCTCAACATGGCGCTGGCTGTGGGTGGGGCCTCGCTGGCTATTCACACCGTGGTGGGTAACCTCCTGACGCCGTGGCTTACCAGCCGCGCCAGCCGTATGAGTCCGGTGGCGGTGTTCGTCGGCTTGCTGGCCTGGGGCTGGCTTTGGGGGGTATGGGGCCTGTTGCTCGGCATTCCCATCCTGATGATTGTCAAATCGATTTGCGACCGCATCGATGACCTGAAGCCGATTGGTGAGTTTCTCGGCAGTTGATATGGCCCCCACGATCGCTCACTTCGTGTAGCTCCCTGCCCCCCGAGGGGGCCGCCCGCCTGTGGCCCGGCAAAGCCGGTTCCACGGCTCATGCTGGTCTAGATTCATGTGGTCGCTGCTATGTCTGCTAAATAGTTGAAAAGAATGAGGAAAAAAAGCCATGATGGAACTGCTGACTGATCCGCAAATGTGGATTGCTTTTGCCACGCTCACTGCGTTGGAGCTGGTGCTGGGCATTGACAACATTATTTTCATCTCCATCCTGGTGGACAAGCTGCCCAAGGACAAGCAGGAACTGGCCCGGCGCCTGGGTCTTTTTATGGCGATGTTCATGCGCATTGGCTTGCTGTTTGTGCTGTCGTGGATCATCGGGCTGGTGGATCCGCTGTTCACCATTTTGAAGCAGGAAATCTCGGGGCGCGACCTGATCCTGATTGCCGGTGGCCTGTTCCTGATCTGGAAGAGCACCGGCGAAATTCACCAGTCGATGGAGGGCGAGGAAGGCCACGCCTCCAGTGCGGTCAAGGCCACATTTGCGGCCGTGATCGTGCAGATCATGATTGTCGACATGGTGTTCTCGCTGGACTCCATCATCACCGCAGTCGGCATGGTTGACAGCCTCCCGGTCATGATTGCCGCGGTCATCGCTTCGGTGGGCCTCATGATGCTGTTCGCTCCGGCCATCGGCCGCTTTGTCTCCGACCACCCGACCATCAAGATGCTGGCGCTGTCCTTCCTTGTCGTCGTCGGTGTGGTGCTGATCGCCGAGGGCCTGGACCATCATGTGCCCAAGGGCTATGTCTACTTTGCCATGGCGTTTTCTGTGGCGGTGGAAATGCTCAACATCCGCATGCGCAAGAAAAAGAGCAAGCCGGTGCATCTGAGAAATGCCTATGTCGATGGCGACAAGGCAGACGTGGCCGACAAGCGCAAGCCCTGAGACGGGTCGCTGCCCGTGACACGCCCGCGCTGCGCCGCGTGCCTTCGCCCACAAAGCGCCTGCATCTGCGCCTGGATCAGGCCGACGGCGCATGAAGCGGAAGTGCTTATCCTCCAGCACCCGCTGGAGGTCGACCACGCCAAAAACAGTGCCTGCCTGCTGCATCTGAGCTTGCCGCGCAGCCGGATGCTGACGGGTGAAGCCTTTGACGAGGCTGGCTTGCATGATGTGCTGAAAGAGACGAGGTACACCGTGCTCCTGTATCCGCAGACGCCGGAAGACAAAGCAGCCGCCGTGGATACCGCGCAACTCAAAGACCCGTCGCGCGTGCGGCTCGTGGTGCTGGACAGCACCTGGCGCAAAAGCCGCAAGATGCTGCACCTGAGTCCGGTGCTGCGGCAACTCCCTCGCTTGTCGCTGGAGGATATGCCGGCCTCAAACTACCTGATCCGCAAGGCGCACAAGCCGGGGCAGCTCTCAACATTGGAGGCAACGTGCGCGGCACTGGCGCAATTGGAAAGTGATCCCGAAAAATACCAGCCGTTGCTCAAAGCCTTTGACGGGTTTGTCGCGCAGCAGCTGGCTTTCGTTCCGAAGTAATTCGGTTCCCGTTCAGTCGCCCAGGTCGATCACACCGGCCAGCGGCACTCCGCTGGGGGCCTCATAGTCCGCAATCACGGCAGCGCGCCCTGTATGCGCTGAAATGTCTTGAAGCCGTCCTTTGACGAAGGCAATCGAGGGTGCATCCAGCGCGGCAAAGGGCTCATCCAGCAACAACACCGCCGCACCCGATGCAAACGCCGCTGTCAGCCAGACCTTGCGCTTCGACCCGGTGGACAGCATGAAAAGCTGCTTGCCCATGTGCGGCTCAAGCCCGAGGCCGTCGACCAGCGGCACTACCAAATTCGCATCAAAACCCGGGTACCGGCTGCGAACATCTTCGAAATACTGCGCCGGCGTGAGTTGATCAAACGTGTTGGCGCGCGGCTCCATCCAGAAGAGCTGCCGGCGGTAAGCGTCGGGCTTGTCGTTGAGCGAGATGCCATTGAGCGTCAACTTTCCCTTATCGGCAGGCAAGGCCCCCGCCAGTAAACGAAGCAGGGTGCTCTTGCCGCGCCCGTCGCCGCCTTGCACCAGCGTGACGCCTGGCGGGATTTCGCCGGACCAGTTGGCAAGGATTTCAACCTGTGGGTTGGGGTAGCGGAACCACAGTTCTTCGATGGTGAGCATGCTGGTGTTTGACAGGGTGGCTTGATAGAGGATCTTTGAAATATCTATTCGGAGGAAAGCTAGGCCACGTGAGCAATCGCCTTCAGTTGGCGCAGGCGCATGACAAGGCTTTCTGCCGCGACCTCGGTTGCCACCGGGATTGATACGGGCGTACCTTCCAGCACTGAATCTGTGGCTGCCTTCGCCTCGCTCAACGACATGGCTGCAGTCTCTTGAAGCAACTTGGAATGAGAAACCTTGAGGAAGCCGGCTTCCCAGCCAGTGATGATGACGGTGTGCATTTGACGGCCTGATTCTTGAATTGATGCGAGAGTCTGGGCAAATGTTAATCTGCAATTTTGGGTCCTATGCCGGGCCACTATTCAATTGGACAAGAAAGTTGCAGTTATGAGCTTCGGAAAAACCACCCCCATCCTTCGCATCTTCGATGAAGCCAAGGCCAAGGAGTTTTACATCGACTTCCTCGGCTTCAAGGTCGATTGGGAACATCGCTTTGAGCCCGGCATGCCGCTCTATCTGCAAATCTCCAAAGGCGGCTGCGTGCTGCATTTGTCGGAGCACCACGGCGACTGCAGCCCGGGCGCGGCGATGCGGATTGAAACGGATGGGCTTGATGCGTATCACCAGCAGCTTTTGGCGAAGAACTACAAGCACGCCCGTCCCGGAATTGAAGACACAGCGTGGGAGAGCCGGGACATGTCGATCAGGGACCCTTTTGGTAACCGGCTGACATTTACCAATGCCATCAGCACCTGACCTCACCTCTTTCATCCGCTTCACTTGACTGCACTTTGCAAACCGGGCGAATCTCACGCAGGAGCGCTCTAAACACCCAAATCTTGACTGCCGTCAAGAACGCCGTGTCAGGTGGGGCCTCATTCTTGATTTCCGTCAAGAATACTTCGTTGCCTACAGATTCACCATGAGTGCTGCTGAAGGAAACACCCATGACCTCGACCCACGCGCCCCCTCTTCCAGGCCTCGCCTTACGCTGTTACCGGCTGACGCCGGGAGGCCGCGCCTGTGTGGACACGGTCAATACCAAAGCGCAGACCACGGGCTCGTTGTCGCGCTACCTGCACGATGTACTGGAGATGTGCGGCACGGGCGTGTGGTTTGAGCAGTTGCAGCAGTTCATGCCGCCGCGATCACTTGATGAATCCTTGCGTTCGTTGCTGGCGTCGGGCCTGATTGAAGCCGTGGATGCGGGCGAAGTGCCTGTGCACCTGCCCCCTGCGAGGCGCCGCACACCGTCGATGTTGGGCGACCTGACGAACGCCTGAGATGCCCTGGAGTCAAAGAAGGGGCGTTTATAAGTAAAAAAGGCTTCCAGCCCATACGTGAAAAGCACGAGCAGCTATTAAATCAATAGCGGCCCGAAATTCAACTTTCTTCAGCCTGCACCAGCAACGCTGCTTGCGCCGGCAGCTCGGCCAGCAGCACCACCTGTCCTGGCGTGATCACCAGGTCGGGCTTGAAGCTGTCTTCTGCGGCAAGCCCTGCGCGTTGCCACCGAAGCTTCACCACGCGCTCCTGCAGGCGCAGCGTGATCTCAAACGAGGGCCATTGTGCCGGCACGCGGGGCGACAGCGACAGCGCGCCTTGCTGCACCTTGAGGCCCAGAATGTTTTCCATTGCCGCGCGGTGCAGCCACGCAGCCGAGCCGGTGTACCAGCTCCAGCCGCCGCGGCCTACATAGGGGGCCGCGCCATAGATGTCTCCCGCCATCACGTAAGGCTCCAGCTCATAGGCGGGACCGCGAACGGGGTGCTCGCTGCGGTGGGCCGGGCTCAGTGCCTTGAAGCTTTCCCAGGCGGATTCGGTGTCGCCGGTGATGGCTTGCGCCATCATGGCCCAGACGGCGGCATGCGAGTACTGACCGCCGTTTTCACGCACGCCTGGCGGGTAGGCCTGGATGTAGCCCGGGTTGTTGTCCGACTTTTCCAGCGGTGGCGCCAGCAGGCGCAGCAGGCCCGTTTCGTTGTCCACCAGCTGTTCATTCATGGCCTGCATGGCCGGGCCGATGAAGGCCTCGGTGGAGGCGCCGGAGAGAACCGACCAGGCTTGTGCAATCAGGTCGATGCGGCATTCATCATTGGTGGAGGAGCCGAGCGGTGCGCCGTTGTCGAAGAACGCCCGGCGGAACCAGGCACCGTCCCAGCCCGCGTCGTGCAGGGCGGCAACCCAGCCGGAGCGGGCCTGGCGCCAGCGTTGCGCGCGGCCGTCGTCGCCGCGCGATGCGGCCAGGGGCAGAAAGTCATTGACCACGCGGCATAAAAACCAGCCCAGCCAGACAGACTCGCCGCGGCCTTCGTGGCCCACGCGGTTCATGCCGTCGTTCCAGTCACCCGTGCCCATGAGCGGAAGGCCATGTGCGCCTATGGCCAGGCTGCGGTCCAGGGTACGGGCGCAGTGTTCGAACACCGTGGCGGTTTGTCCGCTGGTTTGCGGCGCGTAATACGCGTCTTCCGCACCTTCGGGAATCGACGGTCCGTCGATGAAGGCAACCTCTTCATCCAGGATGCTGGTGTCGCCTGTGACCTGGACATACCAGGCGCAGGCATAGGGCAGCCACAGCAAGTCGTCCGAAAAATGGGTGCGCACGCCTTCACCGCCGGGCGCGTGCCACCAGTGCTGGACATCCCCTTCGGGGAATTGGCGCGAGGCGTTCAGCATGATTTGCGCACGCAGGCGGCCCGGTTCAATGACGGCGAAGGCCATGGCGTCCTGCAACTGGTCCCGAAAGCCGAATGCGCCGCCGGCCTGGTAGAAACCGGCCTTGGACCACAGGCGCGACACCAGTGTCTGGTAGAGCAGCCAGCGGTTGACCAGGGCGTCAAACAGCGGATCGGGCGTCTGCACCTGGACTTTGCCCAGCAACCCGGACCAATAAGCCTTGACCTGTTCAAGCGCCTGCGCCGCATCTTTGCCTTGCCAGCTGCGTGCCAGTTGCAGCGCCTGCGTGGCGTCCCCGGCATGGCCGAGGAGGAAGGTGAACGCAAGAGTCTGGCCGGGAGGCAGGGAGAACTCGCCTGCCAGTGCAGAACAGGGGTCCGCACCGCCGGCAGCATTCTGGCCCAGGGCGGAAGGAAGCACCAGCCGGCCTGTTGCGTCGAAAAATTCGCTTCGGTCGCAGGTCCACTCGGGTGTGCCGGGCAAACCGGTCAGCGACAGGAACGCCGTGCTGCCGCCGAAGCCCGCCCGGCTTTCACGCTGCTGCGCAAACACGGCTGTCAGCAGGCTGTCTTTGTCTTTCCACGCATGTATGGTGCGGCGTTCGTGGCGTGCAGCACCCATCTGCCATTCGACCATGGCCAGGGCGCGCAGCTTGCGCGTGGCGCTGCCCTGGTTATGAAGCGTGACCTGCACCAGTTTGACCGGATCAGTTTGATCAACAAAAAAAGTGGTTTCCGCATGAAGCGCACCGTGCTGGCATTCGAATACGGTGTAGCCCTGGCCGTGACGCACACGGCAGGCAGGCGCCGGGCCGTGTT
Source organism: Polaromonas sp. P1_F1 (assembly GCF_056405795.1). Taxonomy (NCBI): domain Bacteria; kingdom Pseudomonadati; phylum Pseudomonadota; class Betaproteobacteria; order Burkholderiales; family Comamonadaceae; genus Polaromonas; species Polaromonas sp. P1_F1. The sequence goes on along the minus strand of NZ_JBFUBJ010000005.1, from coordinate 293,867 downwards.
GTGCCGACGGGCTTAATGCCAGCACTTGCTGCGTGTCCACATCCTGCAGCAGATAGTGCTCGAAGGTGGGATCCGCCACCGGGTCGTTGGACCAGGGCGTGACCTGGTGCAGCCGGCTGTTGACTGCCCATGTGTAGCCGGCGCCGGTCTCCGACACCTGAAAGCCGAAAGAGGGATTCGCGATCACGTTGATCCATGGTCGGGGCGGACGATGCAGGCTGTCAACGTCAAACCGGAACTCGCCGGTGCCGGCATCGAAGTGTCCCCGGGGTGTCTGCAGTGCTTCTGGCTGCCCGGTGGCGCTGGCAGAACCGGAGGAGAGTGCCGGCAGCGGACGGGTGGCGGGGCCCGCACGGCGCTGGGCGTTGGCCGTGTTGCGCAGCGCTGCGGCCTGTTGTTCAAGCGGCCTGCCGTCTGCCACAAGAATGACGCGTGCCAACCCCGTCAGTGCGGCTTTTTCCGAGGGCACGATTTCCTGGTCGCGCAGCAGGTAAAAGCCACCGGCGTCGCTGCGCGGAAAGCTATTTTCCGTTTGTTGCAGTGTGCGGTCGCGCAGCGCCAGGATGTCGCGTTGCAAGGGCATCAGGTAGGAGTTGACTTCGCTGTTGAGGATGACCACGTCGGTACCCAGCCCGCAGAAACTCCACCAGGGCTGGGCCCGCAGCAATGAATGCACCAGCGCCATCCCGTTGCTGGAGTGGATGAGCACCAGTACGATGGGTTTGTCTCCCGAGATGCCGAAACGCCAGAGCTGGCGCTGGTCCAGCAGGCCGCGTTCCGCCATCGGCCGGGCACAGCTGTACATCAGTGCGGTGTTGAGGTCCTGCAACGCCGCGTTTTCCTCGGGGTCGACCCCGAGGTCGCGCAGGCGCACCTGGGCCAGCGTGGCGGCCATGCGGGTAGCGCGCTCCACGTGCATGGGCTGCAGGTATTTGTCGATGCGTGCCGCGAGTTCGTCGCTGCTGGACGCGGCGGCTGTGGCAAAGCTGAGCCGGGCCACGCCGCCCGCCGGAATGCGGATGCGAAGACGCAGGCCCGCAACCGGGTCCAGCCCGTTGATGGGTGAGCCGTCCTGGCCGTGCGCCTCTGCCCGCAGTGCCGGGTGGCCGGGCTCGCGGTTACGGCCCAGAAAGGCGCGGCGGTCCGAGATGAAATCGATGGCGCGGACGTTGGCTTCTGAATTGGCGAGGAAATGTGCGACCGCCATGACAGGATCGCCCTGCAGCCGGGGTTTGCGTGACAGCAGCAGGGCGCGCCATTCGGGATGCCAGCGTGTCTGGACAAACAGGTTCGAAAATGCCGGATGGGCCTCGTCGGCGCGCGGATCGGTCAATACCGCTTCAAAGCATGAAATCACGTCGAGCGTCATCTCCGTAGCCGACAGGTTGCGCAGCGTGACGTTGCGCATTTCAGTGTCGTCCTCGGGACTGACCAGTACGCTGGTGCTTGCCTCCAGCTGATCGGAATTCACGTCAAATTGCACGCGGTCCGGCAGGTAGGTGGCCTTGTATTGCCAGCCGGGATGCGGCGCCGGATGTTGCGTCAGGGACCATGCCTGCTCCTGGCCGGACGGACGCAGGTAGATGAAGGTACCGCAGGCATCGCGGAGCAGGTCGTCGCGCCAGCGGGTGATGTTGTAGGTCTTGCCTGCGGTGCGCCAGCGGCTGACACCGGCCCCATTGGCGCGCAGGGCGACGCTGTAACGCCCATTGGACAGCAGCTGTGTAGGTTGCCAGCCGGGCATGGCCGGGTCGATCTCACGCGAATGGTACAGCCGTGCTTCGGCCAGCTCCGCGGGTTCGGGCAATGCGCGCGGGTCTGCGCTTTCGATGATCTGGCGCGGCGTCTTTTCATGCAGCAGCGATTCGAAAGCCTGCACCAGCGGCGCCGAAGCGAACCAGYGGCGCGGCGCTTCGTTGCACAGCACATTGCACAGTGCCACCAGCGACATGCCCTGGTGGTGCGCCATGTAGGTGTTGACCAGGCTCATCGCCTGGGCGCCCGGTTGCCTGGCGACGGTGAAATCCAGCGCGTCGGCAAAACCGTATTCGCCGCGCGCACCCCATTGCTCAAGCTGGCGCAGGTTAGCCACCGCCTCCTGCGGCGTGAACTGGGATGCCATGATGCTGGCATAGGGCGCCACGACGCGGTCGGCCGGCGGGGTCCGTCGAAGGGCCAGCCGCGGCACGCCAAACGGCGAATACTGGTAGGCCAGCGTATGGTCTTGCCCAAAGTAGGCCGACTCCGAAACGCCCCATGGCAGGCCCTGTGCCTGGCCCCAGGCCTGCTGCTCCTTGACGGCCGCAAGGCCGGACACATGCAGCAGGCCCTCGTCGGGCTCGCTCATGACCAGCGAAGGCATCAGGTATTCAAACATCGAGCCCGACCAGGACTTCAGGCCGGGCGTTACGCCCACCGTCAGGAAGGCGCGGCCCAACGCCAGCCAGTGGCGCCGCGGCACATCACCTTTGGCAATCGCCAGGAAGCTGGTCAGGCGCGCCTCCGAGGCGATCAGGTCGTAATAGCTGGCGTCAAGTGCCTGCTCGTGCACACGCAGCCCGATATGAAACAGGTGGCGCTTGGGGCTGTAAAGGCCGCCGAAATCCATCGCCATACAAAGCTTTTCACAACGGGCACCCAATTCCAGGAGCTCGGCGGATTCGCCTGGCAAGGTTTCCTGGTGCGCCGCCAGCTGGCGAACACACTGCGCGACGGCCAGCAGGTGGCCGGCCAGGTTACCGCTGTCTACGGTGGAAACATAGGCCGGAGGCAGCACCTGCAGCGACCGGGTTTCATACCAGTTAAGCAGGTGGCCCTGGTGCTTGGGCAGGGCTTCGACCGTGCCCAGCGTGGCGCCCAGCCGCGCGATCAGCTCGGCGGTGGATATCCAGTTGAACTCGCGCGCGCAGGCTGCAGCCATCAGGTACAGGCCGATATTGGTTGGCGAGGTGCGGTGTGCGATCGTCGGTTCCGGCTCCATCTGCAGGTTGTCCGGCGGCAGGTGGTGGTCTTCGGGGCCGACGCAGCGTTCAAAGAAGCGCCAGGTCTGGGCCGCCAGCTTCATGAGGTAGGCGCGGTCTGCGGTGCTGAGTGACAGATATGGCGCGCGAACAGCCGGCTTGCTGCCCCACCAGGCCACTGCGGGCGCCAGCGCCCACAGCAGGAAAAGCACCGGACCGATCAGGGGATGCGGCCCCCAGCACGCGGCTGTGCCCAGCGCGAGGCATAACGCGGACACCGGAGCATGGTTGCGGACAAAAGCGCCCAGCGTGTATTGGGCGGAAGCCTGGGCCTGGGCGGCAGTGGTCCACTGCAGCAGATGGCGTCGGCTGATGGCCATGCGCCAGAGGGCCCGTGTGATGGCGTCGAACGACAGGGCGGCCAGGGCGGGCAGCTGGCTCAATTGCCAAAGCGCCTGGGCCATGCTGCGCGCCACATCGCGCATGCCGACGTCAAAGAAGTGCCCCCAGGCGATGCCTCGCCGCGTTGGAACCAGCCCTGCCAGCGCACCCATCAAGGGGCCGGCCAGGAATGCCAGCACGGTGAAAACCAGTGCCGTCGCCACAGGCAGCGTACCCGTGAATATTGTCCAGGTTAGAAGCGCGAAGCAGGCCGGGGCGATCATCGAGCGGCGCAGGTTATCCGCCATGCGCCACAGGCCCAGGGCATCAATGCCGTAGCGCTTCGCATGCAGCATCAGCGGCAGCAATTGCCAGTCGCCGCGCGTCCAGCGGTGCACGCGTGATGCGGCCACGCCTGCGTGATGAGGATGTTCTTCCATCAGCACGACATCGCCTGCGTAGCCGCAGCGGGCAATGCTGCCTTCCAGCAGGTCGTGGCTCAGGATGGCGCCGTCGGGCATGCGGCTGTCCAGCACGGCATGCACGGCCTCGACATGCAACAGGCCCTTGCCGATGAAGTTGCCCATGCCGAACACGTCCTGGTACAGGTCGGAGGTGCCGTTGCTGTAAGGATCCAGGCCGCGCTGGCCTGCAAACATCGCATGGAAAGGTGAACGCTCGTGATGGGCCGACAGGGGCATGGCCACGCGGGGCTGCAGGATGCCGTAGCCGGCGGTCACGCGCCGCGTCTCGCGATTGACGTGCGGCGTGTTCAGCGGGTGCGCAGCGATGGCCACCAGTTCGCGCAGGGAACCCGCCGGCAGGCTGGTGTCGCTGTCAAGCGTCAGCACGTAGCGTATGCCCGGTGCCAGCTGCATGTTGACGTCCACAGGGATAAACGGCGATGACGAGTGTCCGGCCAGTTGCCGCAACAGCATTTCGATCTTGCCCCGCTTGCGTTCCGCTCCGATCCAGCGGCGCTCCGTCGCGGACCAGCTGCGCGGGCGATGCAGCAGTAAAAACCTTGCCGGTGAGGCTGGGCTCGCCGGCGGGCAGGCTGCGTTGAGCGCGCGCAGTTTGACAAGGACGTCCTCGAGCAGCTCTGCATCGCCGGCCATGCTCTCGGCGTCGGCGTCGTCCCAGTCTGTCAGCAAGGCAAACTGCGCATGGGTTTCGCGGCTGGCCAGCCAGTGCAGCTGCAGGCGGTGCACCAGTTCGCTGTTGGCGCAAGCTGAAGAAAGCATCGAAGGGATCACCACCAGCACGCGGTGTTCAGCCGGGATGCCCGTGCTGAAGTCGAGACGGGCCAGGGGTTGTATGCGTGTGGATTCAGCGATCAGCCGGTGGATCAGCGCAGCGACCACTTCCGACGCTGGCCAGGCCATCAGCACCAGGGCTACCCACGCCGTCCAGGGTAGCGTGGCGAGCGGGTGTGCGGCCCAACTGAGCAATGCAGCGGTTCCGGCAATCCATGCGGCTGCGTAGAGCGGCAGGCGCCAGGCACGCGGTGTTTCAGGGGCCGGCGATGATTTGTGGAGCGCTGCGGCGGGCTGCAATGCTGCTTCCAGCAGGGGGCGGCCCGGCCCAATCAGGTAGTAGCCGGCAGTGTGGGCTGCCGGGGCGTTGTTGGGCTGGTGCGCGGCGGCCAGTACCGCTTCGGCGACGGCGCGCTCGGATTTGCCGGTTTGCTGCGCCAGACGCTCCATGGCGCGCGTGATCTGCTGGCGCGTCATCTCGCTTTCGCGGGAAAAGCTTGGCAGCCGGCGCAAGACCTGCAGGGAATGGCTGACCGGCTCGATCAGCTCCACCCATTCCACCTGGCCTATGAGCCGCAGGGTGGTGATGATGTTGCTGACGGTCAGGTTGGCGGCGACCTGGGTGGTTTGCCCTTCGCCGATCATGCCCAGGGCATCGCCGCAATGCCTTTCGGTCCAGCGGACGAGGGGTGGCGCCGAAGGCGAGTCCGGCTCTTCACGTTCGGCAGGCATGCGCTGCCAGAGCTGCGTGAGATAGCTGCGTTCAAGGCCATGGGCCTGCATCAGGCCATACAGCTCGTCGAGATCCTGCAGGCTCAGTACGCCGGCCTTGTCCCAGGTGGCATGCGCCACTTCGCGGGCCACCTTGTTCCAGGCGATGCGGTCGGCCATACGGCGCAGGTTTTCCAGCAGGACCACGCGCAGCGTGGTTGGCAAGGCCCAGAGTTCGCCGAGATTGAGTTCACTGACCTCCTGGTAGGCATGCAGGAAGGCCGTGAAGAGCTCCGGGTCCAGCACGCTGTCGGTATGTGCTACATAGGCCCAGGCAATACCGTATACCCGGGGAAGGCCCTCCAGCGGCTTGCTCGCCAGCTTGGGCAGATCCGCGTAGTAGCGCAGGGGGACGCCATCCTGGATCTGTTGCAGCTGGGCTTCGACAAGGTGGAAATTGTCGAGCAGCCATTCGGCGGCCGGCGTTACGTAGTGGCCTGTCAGCGAAGTCAGGGCAATGTAGTCGTAGGCAAGACGGATGGCGGCGATGTTTTCCTGCACGCGCGGGAAAAAAGGCGGACCGTGATCAGGGCTGCCAGCAGGCCTGACGGGCTGGGCTGCGGCCAGACTGCGGCCGTGCTCCTCAAAGCGTTGTGCACCGAAAAGTTCGGCGCGGATGGGCTGCTCTGCGCCGCCCTGGCGGGAGGCGAGCAGTTGCCGGGCGTAGGCGCTTAGGGTGTCCAGCCGCTCGATGACCGCGGTGGTCACGCGCTCAGGCTACGGCTAACAGGCCAAGAAAAATAGCCAGTATGGCCGCGACTGTGATGATGCGCGGTGAGGCCAGGGAGTGCGCGGACTGAAGCCCGGACTGGAGCGTAAAAAACCGGCTGCGCGAATGCGCGCACTGATCCATGTGTGACGCCAGATCGGCGGCGTCGGTGGAAACAAAATCGTTTTGAATGGCGGACGGTGAGTCGGCCATGATCTCCAGGGTAGTCATGATTTTGCGCTCCGGGGGTAAGCTGGTTTGGGCAACGCGTGGCGAAATACCCGCGTTGCTCCGTGTCTGACACCATGCTACGCACCGGCCCCTCGCGGGGCCATCAGAAGACGCTGGAGTTTGTCTAGGACAAGGCCTACAGTATGCGCCCCTGGCAATACCCCTACAGCGGGAAACCTCTCACGCGCTGCATGGCTGCCTGTTGTTCACGGCCGTTCAGCCTGTGTTGCGCAGGCCCGCGGCAATCCCGTTGATGGAAATGTGAATGCCGGTTTGCACCCGCTGGTCGGCCTGGCCGGCGCGGTAGCGCCGCACCAGCTCCACCTGGAGGTGGTGCAGGGGGTCGATGTACGGAAAACGGTGGCGGATGGAACGCTGCAGGGCGGCGTTGCCCGCCAGCCGCTGCTTTTCCCCTGTGATCAGCGTCAGCGCCTCGGCCGTGCGGTGCCATTCGGACTCTATCGCACTGAAGATTTTTTTGCGCAGGCGCGCATCGCCCACCAGCTCCGAATAACGTGAGGCCAACGCCAGGTCGCTCTTGGCCAGCACCATGTCCATGTTGCTGAGCAGGGTGCGGAAAAACGGCCACTGCTTATACATTTTTTGCAGCAATGCCAACGCTTCCCTGCGGCTGGCGGGCGTACCGCCCTGCTGGAGGAATTGCTCGATGGCCGAGCCGAAGCCGTACCAGCCGGGCAGGGTCAGGCGGCACTGGCCCCAGCTGAAACCCCAGGGAATCGCACGCAGGTCTTCAATTTTCTGCGAAGCTTTGCGTGACGCCGGGCGGGATCCGATGTTGAGTTCCGCAATCTCGCGGATTGGCGTGGAGCCAAAGAAGTATTCAGTGAACCCGGGGGTTTCGTAAACCAGGTTGCGGTAGGCCGCCATGCTGGCCTGTGACAACTCGGCGGCGGCTTGCAAAAAGGCCTTGGTAGCGGGCTTGGTCGGCTGCAGCAGTGTGGCCTCCAGCGTGGCGGCCACCAGCGTTTCCAGGTTGCGCCGGCCGATTTCCGGATTGGCGTATTTGGAGCCGATCACTTCGCCTTGCTCGGTCAAACGGATCTGGCCACGCACCGTGCCGGGCGGCTGCGCCAGGATGGCCTGGTAGCTCGGACCGCCACCGCGGCCGACCGTGCCGCCGCGGCCATGGAACATCCGCAACTGGATGTTGTGCGAGTTGGCCAGTTCGTCGAACAGCTCGACCAGCGCGATCTCGGCGCGGTACAACTCCCAGTTGCTGGTGAAGATGCCGCCATCCTTGTTGCTGTCGGAATAACCCAGCATGATGTCCTGCTCGGCACCGCTGCGCTTGACCAGCTGGGCGATGCCGGGCAGGGCATAGAACTCGCGCATGATGGGCGCGGCATTGCGCAGGTCTTCGATGGTTTCAAACAGCGGCACGACGATCAGGTCGTTGGTGGCGTGGCTGTCGAGCGTGGCGTGCATGAGGCCGACTTCTTTTTGCAGCAGCAGCACCTCGAGCAGATCGCTCACGGTCTCGGTATGGCTGATGATGTAGTGTCGGATGGCTTCCTTTCCGAAGCGCGCGCGCGCGATGCGGGCCGCCTCAAAAATCGCCAGTTCACCGCGGGCGTGGGCTGAATATGCGGTGCCGACCACGCGCAGCGGCCGTGCATCGTTGAGCAGGCCCATCAGCAGCGCGCGTTTGGCCGCTTCGTCCAGCTTGCCGTAATTCGCCTCGATGCGTGCAACGGCCAGCAGTTCGGCCACCACTTCTTCGTGCTTGTCGGAACTCTGGCGCAGGTCGACCGTGGCCAGGTGAAAGCCGAACACTTCGACCGCGCGGATCAGCGGGTGCAGGCGCTGGGCGATCAGTGCTTCGCCGTGATGGGCCTTGAGGGAGTCTTCGATGGTGCGCAGGTCGGCCAGGAAGTCTTCCGACTTGAGGTAGGCGTTTTGCGGCGCCACGGCATGGCGCGCGGCATCGCCGCCGGTCAGGTCCTTGAGTGTGGCGGCCAGGCGTGCGTAGACGCCGGTGAGGGCGCGGCGGTAGGGCTCGTCCTTGCGGTGTTCACTGGTATCGGGTGAGCTTTCGGCGAGCAGCCGCATCGCGGGGCTGAACTCGACCAGCATGGCTGACAGCGAGAGCTCGCCGCCCAGGAAATGCACCTCGGTCAGGTAGTGGCGCAGCGCCACTTCTGCCTGCCGGCCCAGCGCGTAATTGAGGGTGTCGGCGCTGACGTTGGGATTGCCGTCGCGGTCGCCGCCTATCCATTGGCCCATGCGCAGAAAACTGTGCACCGGCTGGTTGCCCAGCTCGCGTTCCAGGTTGGCGTAAAGCTTGGGAATTTCCCGCAGGAAAGTGGCTTCGTAGTAGCTCAGCGCATTTTCGATTTCATCGGCGACGGTGAGTTTGGAAAAACGCAGCAGCCGGGTTTGCCACAGCTGCATGACGCGGGCGCGAAGCTGCGCTTCATTGGCGGTCAGCTCGCGCGGTGTCAGCGCATCCTTGGCGGCGTTGACAGCTTGCGCCAACGCCTTGATGTCGTCCCGCGCCGTCAGCAGCAGGGCGATGTCGCGCTCGGCGTCCAGGATGCTTTTGCGCTGCACTTCGGTCGGGTGGGCGGTCAGCACCGGCGAGACAAAGCTGTGCGCCAGGGTGGTGGAAATGGTTTTGGTCGAGATGCCGGCCCAGCGCAGTCGGGCCAGCGCTACGTCGATGCTGCCTTCCTGGGTGTCGCCCGCGCGCTCATGCACTGCGCGGCGGCGGATGTGGTGGCGGTCTTCGGCCAGGTTGGCCAGGTGGCTGAAATAAGTGAAGGCGCGGATCACGCTGACCGTCTGGTCGCCTGACAGGCCCTTGAGCAATTTTTTGAGCGACTTGTCGGCTTCGGGATCGGCGTCGCGCCGGAAGCTGACGGAGAGCTTGCGCACCTGTTCGATCAGTTCGTAGGCGGCAACGCCTTCCTGCTCGCGGATCACGTCGCCCAGGATACGGCCCAAAAGGCGGATGTCTTCGACCAGCGGGCGTTCGTTGTCTCTGGAACGACTGAACGTTTTGGTTGCACCGGCCGCGGCGGCGTCTTTGGCGCCCTCGTTGACGTTTGGTTTAACCCTCTTGGCGCGCGCGGAAGTGACCATCTCTACCCTCTAGTTCTTTAGCCTTGCATGCTAGCATTCACTTCCCCCCAAGTATTACAAGCAGGTTACGAGTGTCCGCAGCGTTTGAATCCAGACCGAATGATATGAAAAAAGTGGTCATCGCCACCCGCGAAAGCCGCCTGGCGATGTGGCAGGCCGAGCATGTGAAGGCGCTGCTGGAGGCCCGCCTGGGCTGGCAGGTGGAACTGCTGGGCATGACCACACAGGGCGACCAGATACTGGACCGCTCGCTGAGCAAGGTCGGCGGCAAGGGCCTGTTCGTCAAGGAACTCGAGGTAGCGCTCAGCGAAGGGCGGGCCGATCTGGCGGTGCATTCGCTGAAAGATGTGCCCATGGACCTGCCCGAAGGTTTTGCGCTGGCCTGTGTGCTGGAGCGTGAAGACCCGCGCGATGCTTTTGTCTCTAATCAATTTGCCACACTCGCGGATCTGCCGCAGGGCGCCGTGGTGGGCACTTCCAGCCTGCGCCGGCTGGTGCTGCTCAAGGCCATGCGTCCCGACCTGGTCGTACAGCCGCTACGCGGCAACCTCGACACGCGCCTGCGCAAGCTCGACGAAGGCCAGTACCAGGCCATCGTGCTGGCGGCTGCGGGCCTGAAGCGCCTGGGTCTGGAGTCACGCATCCGCAGCGCATTCGAGCCCGAAGACATGTTGCCGGCCGCAGGTCAGGGCGCCCTGGGCATTGAAGTGTGCGCCGACCGCGCCGACCTGATGGCCGCGCTTGCCACGCTGGCGCACCAGCCGACCTGGCTGGCGGTAACGGCCGAGCGCACGGTGTCGCGCGCCATGGGCGGCAGTTGTTCCATGCCGCTGGCGGCCTTTACGCAGGGTGCTGCTAACGGGGACGCCATGCAGCTCAATGCCGCCTGGGGCGACCCGGCCAGCGCCGAGGCGCCATCCGCCATTGCGGGCCCACTGGCGCCGCTGGTACAGGTCAACCAGACCGCCGTGGTGCGCAGTTTTGCCGAGGCCGAGGCCCTGGGCGAGGCCGTGGCGGCACAATTGCGCGCCGGCGGCGCCGTGTGGGCCGGCAAAGCCCCGGGCGCCTGATGCTACAGGCGCCGGTGCCTCCGGGTGGCACTATGACCCGCGTCATCGTGACGCGGCCCGAGCAGGATGCGCAGCACTGGGTGCAGCAGCTGCAGCAGGGGGGCTTTGCCGCCGAGGCCCTGCCGCTGATTGATATCGCCCCCGCTCTGGATACGGCCGCGCTGGAGGGCGTCTGGCAAACACTGGGCCAATACGCCGCCTGCATGTTTGTCAGCGGCAATGCGGTGGAGTACTTTTTCAAACAAAAAATGGCTGCAGCCCATACGGGACAAGCGCAAGTAGCTATCAATAGCATAGCGAATGCCGATACAACGCTGCCGGCTGCGCTGCGTTTTCTGGCGCCCGGGCCGGGCACTGTGACGGCTTTGGTAGCCGCCGGGGTTCCTGCCGGGCAGATCGATGCGCCGCCGGCCGATGCGGCCCAGTTTGATTCGGAAGCCCTGTGGGCCGTGATAGGCGAGCGCGACTGGCAGGGCAAGCGCGTGTTGGTGGTGCGGGGGGAGGGTGCTGCCTCGTCTGGGGCCACGGCATCTTCCGGCCGCGACTGGATCGCCCGCCAGTGGGAGGCTGCTGGTGCGCAGGTGGATTTTGTGGGGGTTTACCGGCGCCTTGCGTCTGTGCTCGACGAAACGCAACTTCAGCGCGCGCGCGCGGCCACCGTGGATGGGTCTGTATGGCTCTTCAGCAGCTCTGAAGCCGTGGCCAACCTGACGGCCTTGCCTGCGCTGGCCGGGGTAGACTGGCGCCGCGCCCGCGCGGTGGCCACGCATCCGCGGATTGAGGAAGCCGTGCGTGCTGCCGGTTGGGGTGTTGTTGTGGCGTCACGTCCTGCCCTGAAGGACATCAGGGACACACTTGCCTCGATAGAATCTCTTTATCCATGAGTGACAGCCCTAACGCCCAGCCTCCATCCTCCACGCCAGACAACGAGCCGGTGCTGGAACGCGCGCTGGTGCCGCTTCCCCCGCAACCCGTTTCGCCCGACGTCTGGGTGGTGCCGCGCAAATGGGCGTTTCTGGTTGCCGCGCTGGCGGCTGCGGGAATGCTGGTAAGCGGCTTGTTGTGGCAAAAACTCGGCAATATCCAGGAAGAGCTGGCCCGCCGCAGCATTGATTCCGGCGCGCAGGCCATTGAAGCGCGCACACTGGCGCGCCAGGCCCAGGAAGGTACGCGCGAACTTTCCGCACGGCTGGCCATCCAGGAAACCCGCATCAGCGAAGTCAGCCTGCAGCGCACCCAGCTGGAGGAGCTCATGCAGAGCCTGTCGCGCTCGCGCGATGAGAATCTGGTGGTTGATGTGGAGTCGGCCCTGCGCCTGGCCCAGCAGCAGGCCCAGCTCACCGGCAGCGCCGAACCGCTACTGGCCGCACTCAAGTCGGCCGACCAGCGCCTGTCGCGCGCCGCGCAGCCGCGCCTGAACCCGCTGCAACGCGCCATTGCCAAAGACATGGACCGCATCAAGGCCGCAACGCTGACCGACGTGCCGGTTCTCATGCTCAAGCTCGACGAACTGGTCCGCATGGCAGACGACCTGCCGGTGGCCAACGCCATGGTGGCAGCCGGCCAGCGTCCATTGCCCGCGGCGGCCGCGCCGGCTTCCGCGCCGCGCGCTGCTGCGTCGGCGGCATCTTCCGCCAGCAAGCCTTCCATGCTGGGATTCGACAAGCTGGCTCTCGATGCCTGGTCGCAGCGCACGCTGGACAACCTGCGCGAAGAAGCACGCAAGCTGCTGCGCGTGAGCCGCATTGACCAGCCCGAGGCCGCCCTTGTGTCGCCGGAGCAGTCGTTTTTCCTGCGGGAGAACCTCAAGCTGCGCCTGCTCAATGCGCGCCTGGGCCTGTTGTCGCGGCAGACGGATTCGGTGCGCGCCGACCTTGGTAGTGCCAATGCCTGGTTGGGCAAATATTTTGATGCCTCGTCCCGCAAAACGCAGGCCGCAGCGCAGTTGCTGGCCCAGGTCCAGGGCCAGCTGAAAACCAGCGAGCTTCCGCGCCTGGACGAAACCATGGCCGCGCTGGCCACAGCGGCCGCAGGCCGCTGAGCGGGAAAAGGCAGGAACCAGCAATGCGCGCCGCCCTCTGGCTTTTGGCCCTGTTTGGCGTAGCCGTTGCCGTGGCCCTGTTTACGGGCAACAACCAGGCCGTGGTTACCATCTTCTGGCCGCCGCACCGTGTCGATATTTCCTTCAACCTGATGGTGATGCTGCTGGCAGCGCTTTTCCTGGTGCTGTACCTGGCCTTGCGCGCGCTGTCGGCGGTGTTTTCGCTGCCGGCGGAAGCCAGGCGCTGGCGTGCCCAGCAAAAGGAGCGCGCCATGTACGGCGCCCTCATGGATTCTCTGGCGCATCTGCTGGCGGGGCGCTACATCCGCTCGACCAAGTCGGCACAAAATGCGCTTGCGCAGGCAAAGAGCCTGAACCTGCTGACCGACGAATCCGGCCATGTGACAGGCCACAGCACCAGCCGCGGCAGACAGTTGCGTTCGCTGGCCCATCTTCTGGTGGCCGAAGCCGCGCAGGCGCTCCAAAACAAGAGCTTGCGCGACCAGCACCTGCAATTGGCGTTGAAGAGCTCACGCCATGCGCAGGAAGTGCGCGAGGGCGTGCAGTTCCGTGCGGCTCGCTGGGCGCTGGACGACCGTGACGCGGGTGCGGCACTGGATTGGCTGGGCCAGCTTCCGCAGGGGGCATCGCGCCGCACGCTGGCCCTGCGCATGAAGCTGCGTGCCTCGCGGCATGCGCGGCACACGGCGCAAGCGCTGGAAACCGCGCGCCTGCTGGCCAAGCACCGCGCTTTTTCGCAGGCGGCGGCGCAAAGCATTGTGCGCGGCCTGGCCCTGGAGCTGCTGAACGATGCGCACGACCCCGCGCAGCTGCAGCAGGCCTGGTTCTCTCTGGATGACACCGAACGCGCCATGCCCGAGCTGGTGGTGCATGCGGCGTCGCGCCTGATGGCGCTGCACGGTGACCCGGAACTGGCCCGCAGCTGGCTGCTGCAGGTCTGGGACCGCACGATGCAGCCTCGCTCGGAGATCGGCGACAACCTGCGCATCAAGCTGATCAGCGTGCTCGAAACAGGCCTCGATTCGCTGGACGCGGCCTGGCTGGCCCGCATTGAAAACGCACAGCTCAGCCGTCCACGCGATGCCAACCTGCAATACCTGGCGGGCATGGCTTGCCTGAGCCGCCAACTCTGGGGCAAGTCCCGCCAGTTGCTGACGCAGGCGGCGCCGGCGCTTCAGGATGTAACGCTTCACCGCAATGCCTGGCGCGCCCTGGCGCTGCTGGCTGAGCAGCGTGAGGACGAGGCGGGTGCTGCGCAAGCTTACAAGCGCGCCGCGCAGATATAAGACAGGCTCTGAGCGCGCGCCTCGTTCCTGGCGGGCATGCCGCCCGCCGTGGCAGGCTTAGGGCTTGACCACCTGAGCCGCTTTGGCCCGCTGCACATAACCCTGGTAAGCCGGCAAAGCGATGGCGGCGATGATGCCGATGACCACGATGATGGGAAACATCAGGGCGCCGATTTTGACCAGCGTGGTGTTGGGAGGCGGAGGGGCGCCAAAGCGGTTGCTGCCCTCGGTTCCCGAATTGAAAATCCAGACCAATCCCACCAGGGGGATGAAGGCCAGGATCGCCGTCCAGCCGCTCCATCCCATGTCGTGGCTGCGCTGGATAGTCAGCAGGATGAGAAAAAGAAAATAGGGAATCATGACCACGAAACCAACGATGCCCGCTGCGGCGCCGGCGCCGGCAGCGCCTGCCAGCATGCTGAGTCCGAAGACGCCCACCAGCAAAAGCAGGTAACCCACAAAGGTGCGGGCCAGGTACCGCATGCGTCCGACGCGACCCCTGGCAGAGAACCACTTGACGGGTTGTGTATCTCCCTCACGGTCATACACATCAGCGACAGCTGCGCGCGGTGCGGCATAAGGATTCATGGCTTCAGACATTTCTCTTTCCCTCCTGTTGTTGAAAAACGAAGAATAACCGCTGCCGGGCTGAATGCAATGCCCGCTTACAGCAGGCCGGCGCGTTTGACCGCGTGGTAGCGGTTCACCAGCGAGACGGCCAGTTGCGTCGGCTCCACATCCATCGACAGCGGGTCATTGCCGACCACCCGCGCAAAGGCATCGCGCCGCGACTGCCCGAAGAGGTGGGCTGCCGCGACATCCACGGCATCCGCCGGGCTGGACAGCGCCTGGCCGGCGATGCGGCCAAGCACCCGCTCGCGCAGGCTCGCCACCAGGACGAGGTGCTTGCGGCGTAATAGTTTGAGCGCGGGACGCAGCTCAGCCGAATCCTCGTCGCGGAAGTTGGTGAGCACTATCACCAGTGCACGGCGACGTTGTACACGCAGCAGTTCCTGCGCCGCCATGAGATAGTCCGAATGCATGGCGCCGGGCTGGATGTCGTGCAGGCGGTTCATGAGGGCATTGAGTGTGGCGGCGCCTTTGCGGGGCGCAAAGTCACGCCGATGCCCGGGCAAACCGCCGAAAGTCATTGCGCCGACCTCGTCGCCTTCTTTCAGTGCGACATAGCTCAGCAGCATCAGCGCGTTGAGGGCCTCGTCGAAATGGCTGCTGCCGCGCAGCTCTTGCTCCGGGCTGCTTTCATCAGCGCGCATGCGGCGGCCGCAGTCCAGCAGGAAAAACACACACTGGTCGCGGTCGTCCTGGAATTCGCGCACGATGGGCCGCTGGTGGCGCAGTGTGGCCTTCCAGTCGATGTGCCGCAGGGAGTCCCCGGTTTTGTAATCAGCAAGCTGGCGGAAATCAGTGCCCAGCCCGCGCTGGACATAGGTTTTAATGCCGATCTGGGCGAGCCGCCGGTCACCGGAAAGCCAGGCATAGCGGGCCAGTGCGGCAAAGTTGGGATAGACACGCAGCTTCCCGGGCTGGCCTAGCGCCTGCTGCACCTCGAGACAGCCGCCGCGGGTGTGCCAGCGCAGCTGGGTCGTGCCGAAAAGGGCGACGCCGCGCTCTCTCGCGGTCACCGTGTATCGCAACTCGGCGCGCGAAGCCGGTGGCACGGTGACGGCCTGTGGCAGGCCTTCAAAGGTAAACCGCGGATCGACCTCATCGAACACCGTCACTGCCCAGGCCAGGGGGCCGTCATTGACCAGCGCCAGTGTCAGCACCGTTGGCACGCCCAGTGAAAAAGCGCCAGGCAGCGTGCGCTCAATGCGCAGCGGCGCTGTCCTCCACAGGCGCAGGCTGCGCCAGAGATCAAAAATGGCGCCTGCCAGCGCCGCCAGCAAGACGGCGCTGGCCAGTATCGCGACCCGGTCAACCGGCAAACCCCCGAGCAAGGCCAGCGCGGCGGCCGCCGTGATGCAAGCCAGCACCCTGACGGTCGTTTTTGCGGGGATCACCAACCAGCGCATGAGTTGCGGCCTAGAGACGGGGGGCCTGGACGCTGCCCAGGGCACTGCGCAGCAAGTCGTCAACACCCAGGCCTTCCAGCTGCGCATCGGGCGAAATCATCACCCGGTGGCGCAAGGCCGGCAGGGCCTGCCGTGCCACATCGTCGGGTGTGATGAAGTCCCGTCCGTGCATGAGCGCGCCGGCCCGTGCAGCCCGCACCAGGGCCATGGTGCCGCGCGGCCCTGCCCCCGACGAAAGGCCTGGCCAGTCGCGCGTGGCGCGGGCGATGCGGACCGCATAGTCAATGACCTGTTCGTGCGCCTGCACCAGGCTGGCCAGCCGCTGCAGTTCAAGCACCTGCGCGTCGTCCAGGCACGGCCTGACCGCATCAAGCGGCAACTGGTTGCCGGCACGCTGGCCGGTGGTCAGCTGCACGATCGCCTTTTCTTCAGCATGGCTGGGGAAGTCGATGTTGATTTTGAGCAGGAACCGGTCCAGCTGCGCCTCCGGCAGAGGGTAGGTGCCTTCGGTATCGATCGGGTTTTGTGTCGCCATCACCATGAAGGGACGGGGCAGCGGCATGGCCTTTCCTTCGAGCGTGACCTGGTATTCCTGCATCACTTCAAGCAAGGCGCTCTGGGTTTTGGCTGGTGCGCGGTTGATTTCATCCGCCAGCAGCAGGTGCGTGAACACCGGTCCCTGGTGTACCCGCAGCGTGCCGATGCCGGCTTCGCTCCGGGTCGATGGGTCCAGCACGGAATGACCCGTGATGTCCGAAGGCATCAGGTCGGGCGTGAATTGCACGCGGGCGTAGCGCAGGCTCATGGCTTGCGCCAATGCGCGCGCCAGCAATGTCTTGCCCAGTCCCGGTACACCCTCAATCAGGACGTGGCCGGATGCGACCAGCGCCACCAGGGTCTGGTCGACGGCTTCCGATTGGCCGACCACGGCTTTGCCGACCTCTTGGCGCAGGGTTTGCAGCGACTCGGCTGCGCGGCTCAGTTCTTCGTTGGGAATGAATGACATGGTGTTTCTCGGTTCAGGATGAAGGAGGAGATGAAGCGGCAGATGAGGCGCTGGGTGAGGCGCCGGGTGAAACGGGAGACGTGAAAGCTGTTGGCTGCCGCGTGTCGGGCCCCGTGGCGTCGAGGCGCCGGCGGGCGGTTTCGATCAATTCGAGGTCGGCGGCCAGCACGCCGGGGTTGCGCGACCTGACTGCCTGGGCGCGTTCCAGCAACAGGGCGTCCAGGCCGGTGGCGCGTGCGATCTCGACTGTGCGTTGCTTCGGATCAAGCTGTGAAAACCGGCGCAATTGCCGGGTGGCCGACTCGTGCAGCGCGCGAAGCTGCGCTGTATGCAAGGCCTTCGGCCCGTGCATATGCAGAAAACGCGCCGTACCGCGCACTTGCTCGGCCATCGAGCGCCGGTGAGCGCTTGCGGACGCTGCCAACGGCCCGAAGCGCACGCTGGCGCGCCACAGGGCCAGCGCCAGCGCCAGCAAGCCGAGCAACAGGGCGGCCCAGGCCTGGTGCCACAGCCAGGGCATGAAGGGCTCCCGGGCCTCTTCGGCAACAAACCAGAATTCAGTGCCGGCGCGCGCCTGCAATGCCGCGGCCGCCAGCTGCGCATTGTCGGCGCGCAGCAGGTTGCTATTGTCCAGCAGGTTCCATCCACCGAGCACGGTGACCGTGCCCTGGCCGACCTGCACGCGCACGGCCTCAGTGCCGGCCGTGCCGCGCAGGGACCACAGCGGTGCGGCCAGCCGATTCACCGGCAGGTACTGGGGGCTGAAATATGCGCCGCAGGCGCGATAGACACGGCTGTCGGCGTAGCTCGCGATGACCTCGGCGGGCTCTTCCAGCGCGCGGCAGTCCATGTCCTTGACGGGTTTGGCCAACGGGCGCGGCGGCATCGCGGGCGACTCCCACTTCAAGGGGCTTTGCTCCGTGACGGGTAGCCAGTCCTTTAGCGATTTATGGCCGGCCAGGAAGCCCGGGATGACCAGATGCCCACCCTGTGCCACCCAGGCACGCAGGCGCTGCGCGCGTTCAGGGAACAGGTCCCAGTTGCGCGACACCAGCACCAGCCGGGCTTGCGGCGGCGGCATGGCATCCAGGCTTTTGTGCCGCACGACCCGCGCACCCAGGGCGACCAGCAGTTTTTCGGTGGCGTAAAGCGGGTTGGTGAGGGCCTCACCCTTGGCTGGCGTGGGTGTGTCGACGTCCACCCATTCGGTGGCCGACATCAGCCAGGCGCTACCCGCCAGCAACAGCACGCCGAGCAGGATGAGGATCAGTCGGTCCCTCATGCGATGGCTTTCGCCGGGGCGATGGATGCGCCCAGCCGCGCGTCAAATTCGGCGCACAGCGCCAGCACGCCGGCCGTGGGCGGCAGGCGTCCGCCATAGGCCGCCAGCTGCCAGGCGGTCACCAGTCGCGCGAAAAACTCCAGCGACATGGGCGCCAGCCGGCCCTCGCTGAGAGCCACGCATTCGCCTTCGGTGCTGGCGTTCCGGATGGGCACCGCATGCAGGTGGACCAGGCGGGAAAGCGCGCCGCGGTAGAGCAGCGACAGCGCGGGCCGCCGCTGGCCGCGCTGCCAGAGCGACGCGACTTCGGCGCCCACATCGTCGGGCAGGCTTTCAGGCCGTATGTCCAGGCTGCCGATATGGCTGGGCAGGGGCGCCATCCGGTGCCGGCCGCCGCCGGCCCGCACCTTCACCCAGCGCCGTATGCCGACCACCAGCCAGGCCAGGGCCAGCGCGCCCAGCGCCCACACGAGCAGGCGCGCGCCCTCGGACACCTTGGCCACCAAATCCTTGAGCCAGTTGAGGCTGTCGCGATCCTTCTTTTTGTCTTCCGGCTTTTTGTCCTGGCTCTTGAAGCGCAGGGATTTTTCGCTCTTGCTGCTGGGCAGGTTGGGATCGGCACGAACCCGGTCGGCGGCCGATTGCACCTGCTGGCGCGAGGGCGGCTCGGCTGGCGCCGCAGCCGGGTTGGCCCACGATGACATACCCGCCATCACGACGCAGGCCGCGGCCCATCGCCATGAAAAGCACCTTGCGGCGGCGTGGCGAGAAGCCATCATGGCCGGCCTTTCGCCGCTGCGGGGGTGAAAGCACGGCGGAATTCCTGTTCGATGTCCCATGCCTCGAGTTCAACGCGCCGGTTCAGGTACATCGCAAATCCGGCGGCCACAAAAAAGGGCTCGATCAAACCGACGACGAAAGCGTACACCGCTGCAAAAAGCAGGCTTTGCGCCGAAGCCTCCGAGTCGAGCAGCCAACGCCAGACGTCTCCGAAGCTGCCTTCAGGAGCGAACCACAGCAGCGCCGACAGGATTGCGAGTTCGAGCGCGATCTCGACATTGGCAAAAATCATCTGCATGCCGGCGCCCGCACCACGGCGCCCGCGCAGCAATTGGTCGCGCCGCTTGCGCCTGGCGCCGCCGCGTTGGCCTTCGAGCTGATCGACGGCCTGCGTGAATGAACGCCAGGGAGACAGGCGCCGCCACAGCAGTGTCCGGAGCAACTGGCCGCCCCAGACCATCCCACGGCGCTGCCAGAGGTCGTTCCACCGCGTGGGCTGGCCGAACACCGCGCGTGACAGGATGAACAACAAGGTACGGTCAAACCAGGGCTTGAGCCAGAAAATCAACAGCCCGGGGAGCCAGCCGGCAAACTCCGCCGTGCACAGCACCAGCACGATGACGACCACATACATGGGCAGGAAAGTGCGCCAGATGGAATCGGCATGGCGGCGCACCAGTGCGACACCCAGGTCCGCGGCTTCGGCCATGGGCCGCGGCCGCAGTGCAACGGCGAGTGCATCAACCTGCATGGTGTTTTCCGGGGTCCGCGGGGACGGCGCGCGGCCTTCCCTGCCACCCGAGGTAAGCCAGCACCAGCGCCCAGCAGGCTGCGCCCGCACCATATTTCACAGCGGGCGTGACCCATCGCGCCGAAGACCAGAAGGCCTCGACGGCGGCAGCGATCAGCAGGAGGCCGATGACGCCGTAAATCACCACGATGGCGTGGCGGGCCGCCAGCCGGAGCGCCTCTAGCCGGGTATGCCGGCCCGGCGCGATCAGTGCATAGCCCAGCCTGAGTCCCGCGGCGCCCGCCAGCACGATGGCGGTCAGTTCAAAGGCGCCGTGGGTGATGACGAAGGAGCAGAAGTTCTGCCCGTGGCCGGCGGCGATCAGGTAGCCGCCGACGGCGCCTATCTGCACCCCATTGAACAGCAGCACGCCGGCGCTGCCGACCCCGCCGAAGATGCCGGCCGCGAAGCAGCGAAAGCCGATGCCGATGTTGTGCATGACGTAATAGCCGAACATCTGCCAGTCACCACCGGCGTCGCGGTTGCGCCCGAAGGACCTTGCACTGTCGCTGTACATGCCGTCGAACTGCTGCACTTGCGCCGCGTCCATCAGGTGCAGGATGAAACCGGGGTCGCGGTAAGTCGCCAGGCCGGCAGCCAGTAGCGGCAGCACGAACAGCAGGAACGCCACCAGCAGGTAGGCCCGGTGCGCGCGTACGGCTTGCGGGAAGTCAACCAGCGCCAGCCGTCCAAGGCGCGCCAGGCCGTAGTCGTGCTGCCGGTAAATCAGCCGATGCGCGCCTTGCGTCAATGTTTCGAGCCTTTGCGTCAGGTGAACGGGATAGGCGCGAGCCTGCGCCAGCGCCAGGTGCTCGCAAACACGGCGGTAGAGGGTGGCCAGCCGCGCACCGTCGAACTTGCGCTGGGTTTCGGCGATACCGATCACCGTTTCGAGTTCGGTCCAGAGGGGCGCATACAGGGCTTCAAATTGCAGAGGCGTCATCGGCGCGCGTCTCCTTCACGCCGGCCCATCAGCCATTGCGCCAGCCCGAGCAGGCGTTGTGTGGCGCTGCTGCCTGGCACACCTGTGCCAAGCACGGGCTCTGCCAGCGCTGCGAGTTCGCCGAAACGTTCAGGGGTTAATCGCGTTGCACGGCCGGCCCAGGAGAGCACCGAGGCCTGTTCGGTCGCGGATAGCGGCCGTGCGGGGGCCAGCGGATCAGCCAAGGGAACATCGCCATGAAGCTTGACTGATTCGCTAAACACCACAAGGGTGCCGGCGGCCAGGTCACCCAGCCGTTTGCTGTCGCTGCGCCAGAGGACGCAGAGCAGTCCGGCACCAAACAGCGCCGGCATGAAGTCGGCGGCCCGCAGGAGGTTGCGGGTCAGCGAGGCGGCAGGCGTTACCGGCAGGCCGGAATCCATCACCACACGCAAGCCCATCGCGCGCTTGCCAGGGGTGGCCGCGGCGCGGGTCAACTCGAACACCACGGGATAAAACCACTCGAGGCCGAAGTAGGTCACCAGCAGGATTGCCGCGCCCGCCTTGCCCATTGCTCCGACCACTACGGCCACAGCGATAAACAGGCAGGACCGTATGGCCAGGTCAATCAGGTAGGCTTGCCCGCGTGCCACGATGCCGGCGGGCCGTAAGGACAATGTGATGCCCTCCGGTGTTTCGGCCGTGTACAGCGTGTCGAGGCGCGCGGTTGTCACAGGGCTGGGCTGCCTGTCAGATCTTGAAGACCACGGTGTCCGCAATCTCGTCATGCAGGCAGCGACGGGATTTCCGGAAAATCATCAGGCAGTCCAGCAGGGAATAGACCCACAGGACGACCACCATGATGCTGGCCGCGAACCCCGCGCCATATCGGAGGGCCAGGCGCTTGACGGAAACGGACTCTCCCGAAGGTCGGGCAATGCGTATCTTGAGCAAGACCTTGCCAATCGTCTGGCCCCGTGTCGCGAGCAGGTAGCCGTTGAGCACAAGAAAAATCAGGGCGCCGACACCCATGCTCACCAGATCGACGGACCACATGTCGCGTCCTTCCGTGTTCCAGGGATTGAAGGGCGTCAGTACCGACACCAGCCAAAGGAAGAGGGACTGAATAACAGCGTCGAGCATCACGGCGCAAAATCGCCGCATGCGACTGGCCAGCTCAGGCCCCTCTGACGCCGCGACCACGTCGTCTACGCTGGCCTGCGGCGGCGCATAGCGCGCATCGTGCTGCGGATTGTCCATCGTCCTCTCCCCATGCCTATTTTGTTGGGTTGATTCTAGGGCCTCTTAACGACATTGCTGCAAGATAGGAAGGACGTAAAAAAGGCCCGCATTTGCGGGCCTTTTGGTGAGGTGCCGCTTATGCGGCAGAGGTCGGCGCGTTTACTGGCCGGCCGATTGTTCGAAAGGCAGCTTCACAGCGCCGAGATCGCGCCTGGTCTCGACCAGCACCAGCGGGCCTTCGTCGGCGACCACCAGCGGTGGGCGCTCACGCGGTACGTGGACCGGCTTGGCTTCGGCGGCGATGGCGGCTTTGGCTTCGGCGATCTTGGCGGCATCTGAGTTGACCCACTGCAAGCCTGAGGACTGGGCGACCTGAACCAGGTCCTGCAGGGGCAAGTCGTAAGACTGAACCTTGGGCAGGCTGGCAGCAACCGGCACAGCGGCTGGCGCCGGTGCGGGGGCAGGAGCTGCTACGGGTGCGGCAACGGCTGCTGGGGTCACGTAGGCTGGAGCCAGTACAGCAACCGGAACGGCGGCAGCCACCGGTGCTACAAATTCAGGAGCTGCTTGCGCACGCTGCTCTTGGGCTTGCGGCTGATTAGGTTCCGAAAATTCGGCTTGCCCGCTTGCCTGTCCGGCTTCTGCAGGTTGCTCGCTGCGCTCACCGTTTTCGCCGCGTTCGCGGCGGTCACGGCCATAGCGGTCCCGGCTGCGGCGTTCGCGTGGCTGGCGTTGGTCTTCGGCCTGGCCGTTTTGTGCAGGGGCGATCACATTGCCGGCATCGTCCAGTACGGGGGCTGCCGCTACGGCTTCAGGATTGAAGCCGGCGCTGCCTTCAGCGGCAGCATTCTGGCCTTCGGCGCCTTCAGGGCGGTCTGTGCGGCGGTCGTTGCGACGGCCGTTGCGGTCGCCGCGGTCACGGCGGCCTTCACCACGCTCTCCACGCGGTTCACGGTTGCCTTGTGGGCGTTCGCCGTCTTGCGGTGCGCGTTCCTGGCGCGGCTCGCCGGCTTCACCGCCCATGGCGGCTGCCATGGCGGCCTGGTTGGCCAGTGCGAGGTCCTGCTCGACGGAGTCGCGCTGAATGCGCTCACCACCGCGCTCGCCACGTTCACCGCGCTCGCGGCGGCCGCGGCCTTCGCGGCTGGGGTTTTCGCTGCGGGGCTGGTCGCCGGCATTTTCAGGACGGCTTTCGCCGCGGGCTTCACCGGCTGGGCGTTCCTGGCGGCCGGCTTCGTTGCGGCCTTCCGGGTTGCGTTCGCGGCGCTCGCCGCCACGGCCTTCATTGCGGCCTTCGCCACGGCCCTGGCCCTCTGGGCGTGGTTCGCGTCCTTCGCGGTTTTCGCCTCGGCCTTCACCGCCGCGTCCTTCGCTGCGGCCACGCCCACCGCGGCGGCCGTCGCGGCCTCCGCGTTCGCCGCCACGGTCCGAACGCTCACCGCGTCCATCGCCACGGCCATCGCGGCTTTCACGTCGGCCTTCGCCGCGCTCGTCTTTTTTCACTTCTTTGGCGGCAGGTGCCGGGGCTGGCGCTTCCGCGCCGCCGAAAAGGCTCTTGATCCAGCCGAAGAAGCCTTTTTCTGCGGGTGCAGCTGCTACCGGGGCAGGGCGGCGCGACTGGGGCTTGGGAGCCGCCTGTGGCGCCACTTCCGGCTTGGGCGGCGCGATCGGCGCAGGTGCATCGGGCAAGACGCCCTTGATGATGGGCTCCTGCTTGTTGTGCTTTTCCTGGCTGCGGCGCGTGACGGTGGTCGGATCCTCGATTTCGTCGGCCATCTTGTAGCTGGCGGCGATGTTGTCCAGGCGCGGGTCGTCGTGCTTCAGGCGTTCCAGGCGGTAGTTGGGGGTTTCCAGCGTCTTGTTGGGAACCAGCAGCACGTTGATACGCTGCTTGACTTCGATCTTGGCGATCTCGGAGCGCTTTTCGTTCAGCAGGAAAGACGCCACGTCGACCGGGACCTGGCACAACACCGAGGCCGTGCTGTCCTTGAGGGACTCTTCCTGGATGATTCGCAGGATCTGCAGTGCCGAGCTTTCGGTGTCGCGGATATGGCCGGAGCCGCCGCAACGCGGGCAGGGGATGGACGCGCCTTCCGACAGGGCGGGGCGCAGGCGCTGGCGGCTCATTTCCATGAGGCCGAATTTGCTGATGGTGCCGAACTGCACGCGGGCGCGGTCTTGCCGCAGCGCGTCGCGCAGGCGGTTTTCCACGTCGCGGCGGTTGCGCGACTCTTCCATGTCGATAAAGTCGATGACGATCAGGCCGCCCAGATCGCGCAAACGCATCTGGCGCGCCACTTCGTCGGCGGCTTCGAGGTTGGTGCGGGTGGCGGTTTCTTCGATGTCGCCGCCCTTGATGGCGCGGGCGGAGTTGACGTCGACCGACACCAGTGCTTCGGTATGGTCGATCACGATGGCGCCGCCGGAAGGCAGCTGCACGGTGCGGGCGTAAGCCGACTCGATCTGGTGCTCGATCTGGAAGCGGCTGAACAGCGGCGCGTCGTCGCGGTAGCGCTTGACGCGGTGCTCGTGCTCGGGCATCACGTGGGCCATGAACTGGCGGGCCTGCTCGTAGACGTCGTCGGTGTCGAACAGGATGTCGCCGATGTCGCTGTTGAAGTAGTCGCGGATGGCGCGGATCACGAGGCTGGATTCCTGGTAAATCAGGTAGGCGCCCTTGCCGCCCTTGCCGGCGCCGTCAATCGCGGTCCAGAGCTTGAGCAGGTAGTTCAAGTCCCACTGGAGCTCTGGCGCGCTGCGGCCGATACCGGCGGTGCGCGCAATGATGGACATCCCGTTGGGATATTCCAGCTGGTCCATGTTTTCTTTGAGCTCGGCCCGGTCTTCGCCCTCGATACGGCGGCTGACGCCACCGCCGCGCGGGTTGTTGGGCATCAGGACCACATAGCGGCCTGCCAGGGAAACGAAGGTGGTGAGAGCCGCGCCCTTGTTGCCGCGTTCTTCTTTTTCGACCTGGACCAGCAGTTCCTGGCCTTCACGGATCACATCGTTGATGCGCGCCTGGTTGACGGGCACACCCTGGGCGAAGTATTGCTTGGAGATTTCCTTGAACGGCAGGAAGCCGTGGCGGTCTTCGCCGTAGTCGACGAAGCAGGCTTCGAGTGAGGGCTCGACGCGGGTGACGACGGCCTTGTAGATGTTGCCCTTGCGCTGTTCGCGCCCTTCAATTTCAATTTCGTAATCGAGGAGTTTTTGTCCATCGACGATCGCCAGACGGCGTTCTTCAGCCTGTGTGGCGTTTACCAGCATCCGTTTCATGGGTAGCCTTCCTTATCGTTCTTCGTTTTGATGTCATGTCTTGAACATCAATCACATGCCCAAAATGGGCCAACGACGCCGGAGGGACGCAGTGCGAACTGGAGGAATTGCCGGAGAGCTTTTGACAGCGCGCGGCCGACCGAAGTGAATCGGTCAGCGACGTGGTCTGGGCGTAGGCGCGTGGATGGAGCGAGCAGGGGTCAAACGGGTGGATGCTACAAAAAGAGTAGCTGCTTGCGCCCACTGTACAAGGGCTGGCGGCTGATTTATGCCAAAAGCAGGGCCCACGAATGTCGTGAGGCGCCGCAGGCACATATAAATCAGACTGACCAGTGTTGTCATCAGAGGGCTACCGTTAAGGACTTGATCTCGACTGGATCCGCATGCAGCCTGTTGTTCATGACTTGGGCTGCACACATGGTATTCCGTAGTGTTGTTCGCAAAACGTCGACTCTTCTACCGTGCAAAGACGCTCGCCGCGAGGTGCCTGGCACTCGTCGCTTGCGGGCAATTGCCGGCGTGGGCATCGACCTTCCAGCGAGGCTGCTTGTTTGCCTTTTCAGGGCCGGGGACTTGCGTGGACTAAACTCCAGACAAATCAACCACTTACAGCGCATCGCTAGTGAAACACATTATAGGGTCAGCAAAGGGCTTGGCAAGGAAACCCGGGAAAACACCGGTATGGCCGCCCGCAGCCGTGTCCGCGCCCACCCCGGCACCATCCATTCCACCGGCGGCGGCCCCGGCCTCGCCGCAGGCCACGCTGGTGACGGTAGATGAAGACTATGCGGGCCAGCGCCTCGACAATTTCCTGATCCGCCAACTCAAGGGCGTGCCCAAAACCCATGTCTACCGCATCATCCGAAGCGGTGAAGTGAGGGTTAACAAGGGCCGGGCGCAGGCCGATACGCGGGTGGAGACCGGCGACATCGTGCGCCTGCCGCCGGTTCGCACCTCTGAGCGGGCCGGGCAAAAGGCCGAGGCCATGGCCCAGGAAATCGCCCGCCACGGCGCGAGTTCGACTACGGGCGGCTATGCGCCGTCCCGCGAATTCCCGATTCTGTTTGAAGACGACTTTGTGCTGGCCATCGACAAACCGGCCGGTGTGGCTGTGCACGGCGGCAGCGGCGTGAGCTTCGGCGTGATCGAACAGCTGCGCATGGCCAGGCCCGAGGCTGACTTTCTGGAGCTGGTGCACCGGCTGGACCGCGAAACCAGCGGCATCTTGCTGATCGCCAAGCGGCGCATGGCGCTCAAGCTGCTGCAGGAGCAGTTCCGGGAGCGTGAAACCGACAAGGTCTACCTGGCGTTGGTCGGCGGCGACTGGCCGGCCAATCACCGCGTGATCGACAAGGCGTTGCACAAGTATTTATTGCCCGATGGCGAGCGGCGTGTGAAGGTGGTGCCCAACGACCACCCCGACGGCATGCGTTCGGTGACGCTGGTCAAGGTCAAGTCGGCTTTTCCTGCCAGTCCGCTGGCGCCCGCAACGCCCTTCACCCTGCTCGAAGTCACAATCAAGACCGGCCGCACGCACCAGATCCGCGTGCATCTGTCCAATGAGGGGCATCCGATTGCCGGTGACGACAAATACGGAGACTTTGAACTGAACCGGGCGCTGCAGAGGTCCGCCCCGGGCACGGCATCGCTCAAACGCATGTTTCTGCACGCCTGGAGCCTGAAATTTAACCATCCCAAACTGCGCAAGGTCGTGCACCTGCAGGCGCCTTTGCCGCCTGAGCTGCAGCAGTTTTTGCCGGCGCAGGTTTCCACATGATTCACAGGGGCCATGAAGCGCCTGGCTCAAACAGTGCAGCCAAGCCGATACGGGGAAGGTTCAGCGGCCTGGCCGGAACAGTGCTGATGTTTGTTTTTTCCGGTCCTGCCCTGTACGGTGTGGCGTATTACCTGGTGGCAGGTGAGCTTGGGCGCGGCGAATTCCGGTGGAGCGAAGTGCCCTCGGTCATCTTTTGGCCGCTTCTGACGGAATTCATGTTCTGGGTGTCGTGGGGGAATGTTGAAACGATGCTTCTGTTTCCGCTCCCCACCCTTTTGGCGGCCGCGGTTTTTTGGCTGTTGAACAGGCGTGTGGTGCCTTCCTTGAACGCCGTGTCTGCGTTTCGTTTTGTTGTTTCCAGATCGGCAATCTGCCTGGTGGTTTGTGTGTGCGCTTTTGTGACCTTGAATCCAGGGACAGTGACGCAGGGATGGGATGCACTGTATTTTTACAATCCCCACAACCGGCATCCGTTCGACGACTCAGGGTGGGGGTTTCTTGAAAACTATGGACCGCTGTTCCATTTGACGGTGCTCGACCTGACAAGCGTCTTGTTGGGCGCAATTCACGGGTTCTCGTCGTGGTGGCTCCGTAAAAGCCGGAACAACTGACGCCTGCATTTCAATGTATGTCCATGTGCGCGCATAGGCAGGCCTTCCCTAAGACAATATCTCCATGCAAACCCGAAATTTCGATCTGATCGCTTTCGACTGGGATGGCACGCTGTTTGATTCGACCAAAATCATCGTGCGCTGTATCCAGGCCGCGGTGCGTGATGTGGGCGGCACGGTCCCCACCGACAAGGAAGCCGGCTACGTCATCGGCCTGGGCCTCATGCAGGCGCTGGCTCATGCCGCGCCTGATGTACCCCCCGAAAAGTATCCCCAACTGGGCGAGCGCTACCGCCATCACTATGCTGCGCATTACGACGACCTGAGCCTGTTTGAGGGCGTGCTTCCCCTGCTCGACGCCCTGAAAGCGCGCGGTCACCTGCTCGCGGTGGCCACCGGCAAGTCGCGCCGCGGCCTTGACGAAGTACTGCGCACCGTAGAGCTCAAGGGCGTGTTCGACGGATCCCGCACGGCTGACGAGACGGCAGGCAAGCCCGATCCGCGCATGCTGCATGAGCTCATGGCGGAGTTTGGTATTCCCGCGGGGCGCGTGCTGATGGTGGGCGACACCACCCATGACCTCCAGATGGCGGTCAATGCTGCTTGTGCCAGTGTGGGAGTGAGTTATGGCGCGCATGAGCCGGACACATTTACCGCGCTGTCGCCGCGCCATGTCGCGCATTCGGTGCAGGAACTGCACGACTGGCTGCTGGCCCACGGGTAGTTTTCGATGACGTCCACGGAACCCCGGCAAGCTTTGTGCAATAGCCGCGACCTGCTTGAAGGCGGGTTGGCAGTGCCGTTCGACGTCATTTATGCCGGGCAGACCTGCCGCGCCTTTGCGGTCCGTTACGAAGGAATGGTCCACGCGTATCTCAATCGCTGCACCCATGTCGCGATGGAGCTGGACTGGCAGCCCAACCGGGTGTTTGATACCGGGGGGCAGTGGCTTTTATGCGCCAGCCATGGCGCCGTTTACCGTCCGGATACCGGCCTGTGCGCCGGCGGGCCTTGCCAGGGAGGGCTGGTCAAAATCGAGCTTTCAGAAATTGAAGGGGTTGTTTATTGGCATTCTGCTTACAACCTTAAACCGCTACAGTTCTAATACCTCTCTAAACTATCGCCCATGAACGACCCCCATCGCCCCGACCCTCCCATGGACTCTGATTCGCTGCGCGAATCGGATTTCCGGCCCAACCAGCCGGAATCCCTTCCGCCTTATCCCCAGGCCAGAAAATCCGCCGTTGACCCTTCCGCCCCCGGCTGGGAGCGCGCGACGCTTGAGAAACTGGCTTTTGCTGCGCTCAACGAACAAAAAGCCACGCGACGCTGGAAAACCTTTGTGCGCCTGTCCTGGCTGGCGTTTTTCATCGCTCTGGTATGGATGGCACTGCACCGCGGCACGCCTGCCAGCGATGCGACTGTTCCGCACACGGCCGTGGTGGAAATAAAGGGTGAAATCGCCGCGGGCGCCGACGCCAGCGCCGAGTTCGTCAACGCTGCGCTGCGTGCCGCCTTTGAAGACGAAGGCGCCAAGGCGGTTGTGCTGCTGATCAATTCGCCGGGGGGCAGCCCGGTGCAGGCCGGCATGATGAACGACGAAATCCTGCGCCTGAAGGCCAAGCACAAGAAGCCGGTTTACGCTGTGGTCGAAGAAACCTGCGCCTCCGCCGCTTATTACATCGCTGTTTCGGCCGACAAGATTTACGTCGACAAGGCCAGCATTGTGGGCAGCATCGGTGTACTGATGGATGGCTTTGGCTTCACAGGCCTGATGGACAAGCTGGGCGTGGAGCGCCGCTTGCTGACGGCCGGCGAAAACAAGGGATTCCTTGATCCGTTCAGCCCGCAAAGTGAAAAACAAAAGGTCTTTGCACAGGCCATGCTGGACCAGATCCACCAGCAGTTCATCGCGGTGGTCAAAGCCGGCCGCGGTAAACGCCTGAAGGAAACGCCCGAGATGTTCAGCGGCCTGTTCTGGAGCGGCCAGCAGGCGGTGGAACTGGGCCTGGCCGACCAGCTCGGCAACCTTGAGTATGTGGCCCGCGAAGTGGTCAAGACCGACGAGATCATTGACTACACCCGTCGCGACAATGTGGCCGAACGGTTGGCCAAGAAGTTTGGCGCGGCGATGGGCGAAGGCGCAATGAAGGCCTTCAAGGCGATTCCGGCGCTTCGCTAGGACGACCTCTTGAGAAGGTGATGGCCCTTGCCAAAAAGCCCGCTTCGCGCGGGCTTTTTTGTTCCTGTCTGGCGCTCTAGCGGCCGATACAGAAAACGGTTGGCAATTCCAGTGGTGCCTGGAGTTTGTCGCGTTTCCAGCCGCTGACCTGCGCGCTGCGGGACCAGCCTTTGGTCATCGTCAGGCCGCAGCTCAGCGCCAGCCGGGTGTTGCCCTGCAGTGTTTGCAGCAGCGACTGGAACAAAGCCGCATTGCGATAGGGTGTTTCGATGAAGAGCTGGGTCTGGCCGGATTTGAGTGCCAGGGATTCCAGTTCCCGGATACGCTGGACGCGCTCGGCCGGTGCCTGCGGCAAGTAGCCTGCAAACGCAAAATTCTGACCGTTCAGACCGCTCGCTGCCAGCGCCAGCATCAGCGACATCGGGCCCGTCAGCGGCACAACCTCCAGCCCCAGGTCATGGGCGGCGCGTACCACCGAGGATCCGGGATCGGCAATGGCAGGCATGCCGGCTTCGCTGACCAGGCCCATGTCGCGGCTTTCCACGGCCGCCATCAAAAGGGGGCGCGCGTCGAAGTTGCCGGTGTGGTCGCCTTTTTTGTGAACCTCCCGTGGCAGCTCCTGGATTTGCTGCGACTGCAGCGGCGTGCTGAGCGGCTGCAGCGCGTCGATACGCTTGAGGTAGGCGCGCGTGCTTTTCGCGTTTTCGCAGATCCAGCAGGAGAGCCTGGCGGCGATTTGCACGGTGCCCAGCGGCATGACATCCTGCAGAGGGGCAAGGTCGTCGCAGCCGAAGTCAAGCGGTGCGGGCACCAGGTAAAGTTTCCCTTTTGTTGCGCCGCTCATGGCTGGCTCCCGCGGGCTGAAAGCAACTTCACGCCTGCGGCTTCGATGAGCCTGCAGGTGCGGATCAGCGGCAAGCCGATCAGCGCAGTCGGGTCGTCATTGTCGATCGATTCAAGCAGCGCGATGCCGAGGCCTTCGCTTTTGGCGCTGCCCGCGCAATCGTACGGTTGCTCGGTGCGCAGGTAGTTTTCAATTTCGTCATCCGTCAGCGCGCGGAATTTCACCCTCACTGCGGCCAGACTTTGCGCTTCATAACCGCTGTCCAGGCACACGACGGCCACAGCCGTCTGAAAAATGACGGTTTGCCCTCGCATCCGGCGCAGCTGGATGACGGCGTTTTCGTGGGTGCCCGGCTTGCCGAGCGGCTGGCCGTCGAGGTCTGCAACCTGGTCGGAACCGATGACAACCGCGTCGGGAAATGCCTTGGCGACAGCCCGGGCCTTGGCCAGGGCCAGCCGCTCGGCCAGTGGGCCAGGGAGTTCGCCGGCATGGGGCGTTTCGTCCACGTCGGGCGCGACCACCTCAAACGGGATATGCAACCGCTGCAGCAATTCCCGGCGATAGCGGGAGGTCGAGCCCAAAATCAGGGGGCGGTTTTGCCCGGTGTGTCTGGAGATTGCGGCAGGGTCGGAGACAGGATTCATGCCTTGATTCTCTTACACTGCACACATGTCCAGATCCCTGCAGCCCAACCGACTCAACATGACCGCTTTCGCCCAGGATGGCGTGGCGCTTTCCGAGACTACTTTGCTACGAAATATGGAGCGCCTTGCGCACGAAGCGCAAGGGTTGCAGGCTGATTCGGCAGTGAAATGGCAGGCGGTCGGCGAATTGCGCCCACGCCCGGGCGTTGAAGACGACGTATGGTTGCATCTGACGGCTGAGGCCGTTGTGCCTTTAACCTGCCAGCGCTGTATGGGTGTGGTTGCCACACCTGTAGAGGTGGACCAGTGGTACCGCTTTGTGGCCAATGAAGACATTGCCATGGCCGAGGACGACCAGTCTGAAGAGGATTTGCTGGTGATGGAGCCCCAGTTCGATTTGCTCGCTGTGCTGGAAGATGAATTGCTGATGGCCCTGCCGCTGGTGCCCATGCACGAGGTGTGTCCTGTCGCGCCCAAACTGCAGGCGGGCGACCTTGGTGACAATGCAGATTCGGTGGACGAGGGTAGTGAAAAACCCAATCCCTTTGCGGTTCTGGCGCAGCTTAAAGCAAAAAAGTAGTAATTTAGAATTACATATTTCTCAGGTAAAGCTCCTGGATTTGTCGGCATTTCACCAGTCGCGGGTTGAGGTGATGAAATTTCTCTCGCATCGAGCTATAATCAAAGGCTTCGCGTACCAATGCGGTGAATACGGTGACATGGCGTTTAGACCGCCTTGGGCCGATATTCAGGTCCAGCTGTCTGAACTCGGATTTTGGTGCGTAATTTACCAACCTTACACCCCATCAGGAGCGGATCATGGCCGTCCAGCAGAACAAAAAGTCACCTTCGAAGCGCGGCATGCACCGCTCGCACAACGCACTCACCGTGCCAGGCATTGCCGTGGAATCCACCACCGGCGAAACCCACCTGCGCCACCACATCAGCCCTACCGGTTTTTACCGTGGCCGCAAGGTGCTGAAAACCAAATCCGAAGCGTAATTCCACGCTTTGAGCATGGGCCCGCACTCATCCTGCGGGCCTTTCTTTTGTCTGAATTCCACTCTCTCTTGACTGCACCGGTCGCCCCATGATCAGGATCGCTGTCGATGCCATGGGCGGCGATATCGGTCCAGCCGTCACGCTCCCGGCCAGCCTGGCATTCCTGGATGGTCATCCGGATGCTGCTGTGGTGCTGGTCGGCCAGCCTGAAGTCCTCGCCGGGCACCCGTTGTACCCCCGCCTTCAAGCCCATCCGCGCTGCCAGATCGTTCCGGCCAGCGAGATCGTCACCATGGACGATCCCATCGAGATCGCCTTGCGGCGCAAGAAGAACTCCTCGATGCGGGTCGCGATGAACCAGGTCAAGGATGGTGTGGCCCAGGCGGCCGTGTCGGCCGGCAATACCGGCGCCTTGATGGCCATTGCCCGCTATGTCCTCAAAACCCTGGAGGGCATAGACCGTCCGGCCATTGCTACCCAGCTGCCCAATGCCCTGGGCGGCGCCACCACGGTGCTGGACCTGGGTGCCAATGTCGACTGCACCGAAGATCACCTGCTGCAGTTTGCCGTGATGGGATCCGCCCTTGTGGCAGCCATCGCCAGCAACCCCACGCCCAGTGTCGGCCTGCTCAATATTGGCGAAGAGGCGATAAAAGGTAGTGAAATTATAAAAAAAGCCGGCGAATTGTTGCGTTCTGCGTCTAATTCCGGTGATTTGAATTTTTACGGGAATGTCGAAGGTAACGATATTTTCAAGGGAACGACCGATATCGTCGTCTGTGACGGTTTTGTGGGCAACGTCGCGCTCAAGGCTAGTGAAGGTCTTGCAAGCATGATCGGCGGCTTCATAAAAGCTGAGTTTTCCCGCAATGTTTTGACAAAAATTGCGGCCATCATTGCTTATCCGGTGCTAACTGCGTTTAAAAATCGGGTTGACCACAGGCGATACAACGGCGCCGCCCTGCTCGGTCTTCAAGGTCTGGTTTTCAAAAGCCACGGCTCAGCGGACGCCTTTGCTTTTGAGACGGCGCTGAATCGGGCTTATGATGCGGCTCGGAACAATTTGCTTGAGAGAGTGCGCGAACGCATAGCCCATGCGGCCCCTTTGCTGGTGGCAGCGCAGGCGGCGCCCCCTGCTGGTGCGCCTGTCGACACCTCCTCAATGCCAGTTGACTCAGCAGTCTCAACACCGGCCACTTATTAATGACCCGTTACTCACGCATCACCGGCACCGGTAGTTATTTGCCGCCGCGCCGACTGACCAATGCCGAATTGGCCGCCGACCTGGCGACCCGGGGTGTAGAAACCTCCGATGAATGGATTGTGGAGCGCACCGGCATCCGGGCCCGCCACTTTGCCGCGTCCGACGTGACCAGCAGCGACCTGGGTGTAGAAGCCGCCAAAAATGCCCTGCAGGCCGCGGGTCTGCAGGCTGCCGATATCGACCTCATCATCGTGGCGACCTCGACCCCGGACATGGTGTTTCCCTCGGCAGCCTGCATTTTGCAGAACAAACTGGGCATCGCCGGTTGCCCGGCCTTTGACGTGCAAGCTGTGTGCAGCGGGTTCGTCTATGCATTGACCGTGGCCGACGCCATGATCCGCACCGGTTCGGCCAGCAAAGCGCTGGTGATCGGCGCTGAAGTGTTCTCGCGCATCCTGGACTTTTCAGACCGGACCACCTGTGTGCTTTTTGGCGATGGCGCCGGCGCCGTGGTGCTCGAAACCTCGGACACGCCCGGCATTCTTGCCAGCGACCTGCATGCCGACGGCAGGCATGTCGGCATCCTGTGTGTGCCGGGCAATGTCTCGGGTGGTCAGATCCTGGGCGACCCCTTGCTCAAGATGGACGGTCAGGCGGTGTTCAAGCTGGCTGTGGGTGTGCTCGAAAGCGCCGCGCGCGCTACGCTGGCAAAAGCCAACATGACCGATGCCGACATCGACTGGCTGATTCCACACCAGGCCAATATCCGCATCATGCAGAGCACGGCCAAGAAACTGAAGATGCCACTCGAGAAGCTGATTGTCACCGTCGACCAGCATGGAAACACCTCCGCGGCTTCTATCCCGCTCGCGCTGGATGTGGCCGTGCGCAGCGGCAAGATCCAAAAAGGCGACACACTCATGCTCGAAGGTGTGGGCGGCGGCTTTACCTGGGGTGCGGTGCTTCTCAACTATTGAGTGGCTCCCACCCATCTGCCAGGCTTTCACAGACAGGTGGGCATTTGAATTTCAGACCGTCCGGTGCATGGGATCGCCTTGCAGCAGCCTTGCTGGTGCTGGCTTTCGTCCTGGCTGGGTGGAAAATCCTGCAGCGCCCACCGGCCACCCCTTTTGCGGCATTGCCGTCCAGCCCTTCAGCTGATGCCGTCAAGTCCTTGCCTCGCGCGGGCTTGCCGGCACAGCAACTTTCGCCGGACGGCCGCTTTCGTTTTGATGCGCAATTTGTCTCATCTTCTCCCGGCCAGGCTGTGCATGCAGCTTCCCTCGTGGAGTTGCGCGATGGTCGCTTGCGCGCGGTCTGGTTTTCGGGCTCGCGCGAAGGCGCGGGGGATGTCACCATCCAGACCGCGGTGATGGACCCCGCCAGTCTGCGCTGGAGCGCGGAAAGCACGCTGTTCAACCGTCAAACACTTCAGCAGGGCCTGTGGCGCTATGTCAAGAAACTGGGCAATCCGGTGATCGCCCGCGCGCCCGATGGTTCACTCTGCCTGTGGATGGTCAACGTTTCGTTGGGCGGATGGGCGGGCAGCTCTATCAGCTGGGCGCGTTCCACGGATGAAGGCGCGACCTGGAGCATGCCACGCCGCCTGGTGACGTCGCCCTTCCTGAACATCAGTACGCTGGTCAAAGGAGCACCCGTCAGCTTTGAAAGCGGCGAGACCGGCTTGCCGGTGTACCACGAGTTCGTCACCAAATTCGGAGAAGTGCTGCGTATCAACGCTCTGGGCCAGGTCGTCGACAAAGTTCGCGTTCCCGGTAGTCGCACCGGTCTGCAGCCGGTTGTGCTGGTTTCGGGGCCAGAGAAGGCGCAGGTCTACATGCGCTCAGGCAATGCCACGGCGCTGATGGCTTCAGATACCACGGATGCCGGCAAGACCTGGTCGCGCGCGCATGCAAGCACCTGGCCCAATCCGGACTCCGCTGTGGCCGGCGTCATGACGAACATCGGCACGCAATGGTTGGCCCTGAACCCGGCGCCCCGAAATCGCGAAATGCTGGCCTTGTTGCAAACGGCGGCGGGCGGCTCGTTTGACGGGCTAAGCCCATGGATCGTCGAATCGTCCGCCAACCCGCAGTTGCGCACGTCCCTCATCGACTATGAGCGCCTGCTGACTCAGGAGCTCAAAGCCCGCGGCGCCAGCGACGGCGAAGCCCAGTCCTATGTAGCCAGTGCCCGGCGCCAGTTGTGCGGAGACCAGAGCTGCTCCCAGGAATTTTCTTATCCTTACTTGCTGCAAACCCGCGACGGCTACCTGCATCTCGTCTATACCTGGCATCGCACGCGCATCAAGCACGTGCGGCTGGATCCCCTGCAAACCCTCCAGGCCGCGCAAGCGGCGACCGGCCATGCTTCCTCCGGCAAATGATCTGATCGCCTTGTTCGGCATCAACCTGGTGCTCAGCGCCGGGTGTCTGCGGCTGCTGAGCTGGCGGCATGGCGCCACGCTGTGGCGCAAGTTTGCTACTGCCGCGGTGTTTGTACTTCTGTGGTGCCCGGTGGGGCCGGCCCGTTTACCGCTCGTGGCCTATGTGCGCGGCATCAGCTCGGACCTGAGCATTTCTTTGGTGGCACTCGCCTGTCTTGGCATGTACCAGCGCCTGTCGGGCGTCCGCTTGACGGATACCCGCGAGTGCATGCTGGTGAGTGTTGTCCTTGCTGTGGGCGCATTGTTCTTGTACCCGTTGGCCCTGGGCTGGGGTGACTGGGATGCCTACCGGCTGGGCTGGGGTTCGCCAGTTCTCTGGGCGGTGCTTCTGGCGCTGTCGCTGGCATGCTGGGCCAGGGGATTTCGTTTGCTGCCCTTGCTGATCGCTCTGGCTTTACTGGCCTGGGCTGCGGGGTCGCTGGAGTCCACCAATTTGTGGGACTACCTGATAGACCCCTGGCTGGCCGTTGCGGCTATCTATCAGTGCGTCAAATCGGCTGTCGGATGGGGTTTTGCACGGCTGCGTGGTGCGCACAATGGCGCTATACCGTCGTCAGTCTGACAGACTGTGCTTCAAAAAATGACTGTTCATCTTCTTAAAATGCATGCGGATGCTTTTCAGCGATCCAAGAATTCGACCCATGGAGTAATCATTTGAAATCGTTTGCTATTGTTTTTCCCGGCCAGGGTTCGCAGTCGGTCGGCATGCTGGACGCCTGGGGCGACCATCCGGTGGTTGTGCAGGCGCTGGCCGAAGCTTCCGAGGCGCTTGGCGAGGATGTCGGCCGACTGATCAAGGACGGCCCCAAGGAGGCGCTGGCGCTGACCACGAACACGCAGCCTGTCATGCTGGTCGCCGGCGTGGCGGCTTACCGTGCCTGGATGGCCGAAACCGGTACCGCGCCGGCCGCGGTCGCGGGCCACTCGCTGGGTGAATACTCCGCTCTGGTGGCTTCAGGCGTGTTGACGCTCGCGCAAGCCGCACCGTTGGTGCGCTTTCGTGCGCAGGCCATGCAGGACGCAGTGCCGGTCGGTGTGGGCGCGATGGCGGCCATTCTGGGCATGGAAGCCTCCAAAGTGATTGAAGGCTGTGCCGAGGCCGCACGCAGCTTTGGGGCCAACACCACCGAAGTGGTCGAAGCCGTCAATTTCAACGACCCGATGCAGACTGTCATCGCGGGCAGCAAGGCTGCGGTTGAGAAAGCCTGCGAAGTGCTCAAGGCCAACGGTGCCAAGCGCGCCTTGCCCCTGCCGGTGTCGGCTCCCTTCCACTCCAGCCTGATGAAGCCCGCAGCCGAGAAGCTGCGCGAGAAGCTGGCCGCAGTCGAGTTCGCAGCGCCGAAGATCCCGGTCATCAACAACGTAGAGGTAGCCGTCGAGACTGACGCTGACCGCATTCGCGCGGCGCTGTACGGGCAGGCTTTCGGCCCCGTGCGTTGGGTGGAATGCGTGCAGGCCATCAAGGCACGCGGCCTCACGACGCTGGTCGAGTGCGGGCCTGGCAAGGTGCTGGCCGGCATGGCCAAAAGAATCGATCCCGAATTGACGGGTGTCCCCCTGTTTGATCCCGCCTCCCTGGCGGAAGTGAAGGAGTTACTGGCATGAGCGAAGTCAAGTTTGAAGGCCAGGTCGCACTGGTCACCGGCGCATCGCGCGGTATTGGCGCGGCCATTGCGCTGGAGCTGGCCCAAAAAGGCCTCAAAGTGATAGGCACGGCGACCAGCGATGAAGGCGCGGCCAAAATCGGCCAAGCCCTTGCGGCTTTCCCGGGTTGCGCCGGCAAAAACCTGAATGTGAACGACGTTACCGCCGCTGAAGCGCTGATCGACGCCATCGTCAAGGAGCACGGTGGCCTGCAGGTGCTGGTCAACAACGCGGGCATCACACGCGACATGCTGGCAATGCGGCTCAAGGATGACGATTGGGATGCGGTGCTGGACACCAACCTCAAGGCCGTGTTCCGCATGAGCCGCGCCGTGATGCGCACCATGATGAAGCAGCGCTACGGCCGCATCATCAGCATCACATCCGTCGTTGGTGCCTCGGGCAACGCGGGCCAATCCAATTATGCGGCAGCCAAGGCCGGCGTGGCCGGCATGACGCGCGCACTGGCGCGCGAGCTCGGCTCGCGTAACATCACCGTCAATTGCGTCGCGCCGGGCTTTATCGAGACCGACATGACCGCCGGATTGCCGGAAGAGCAGCAAAAAGCACTTTTAGGGCAGATCCCGCTGGGCCATCTTGGCAAACCGCAAGACATTGCGCACGCTGTGGCCTTTGTGGCGAGTCCGCAGGCGGCCTACATCACAGGCCAGGAGATTCACGTCAACGGCGGCATGTATATGTAGCTCTTGAGGCGTCAGCCCCGCAGTTTCATGAAAACGGCAGGCTGACAGTGGTAAAACACGGGAAATCGAAGCCGGTTTTTATCCGTCCGGCGCGGTGCTTAGGGAAACGACTCTAACGCGGTAAAATCACGGATTAATTTACAACCCTCAGAGGGAACTATGAGCGATATCGAAGCACGTGTTAAGAAAATCATTGCCGAACAACTCGGCGTGGAAGAAGGCCAGGTCACCAGCGAAAAAGCCTTTGTGGCCGATCTGGGCGCTGACTCCCTTGACACCGTAGAACTGGTTATGGCTCTGGAAGACGAGTTCGGCATTGAGATTCCCGACGAAGACGCCGAGAAGATCACCACCGTCCAGAACGCGATTGACTACGCAAACACCCATCAAAAGGCTTGAGGCAAGGCTTTCGCCTGCTTCCGCCGTCATCAAGCCTGAAAAGTCATTCCAGGGCTTTTCGGGTTCTTCTCAGGATTTTTGAATGAGCCGTCGTCGTGTCGTCGTGACAGGTCTGGGTTGTGTCAGCCCGGTAGGTAATACCGTGGCTGAATCCTGGGCCAATCTGATTGCCGGTGTGCCCGGAATTGATCTGATCACGCAGTTTGATGCAAGCAACTTTGCCTGCAAATTTGCTGGTGAGGTCAAAGGCTTCAATATCGCGGATTACATTCCCGAAAAAGAAGCGCGGCACATGGATCGCTTCATTCATCTGGGTCTGGCTGCAGCTTTCCAGGCGGTGGCCGACAGCGGCTTGCCGACAGGCGAGGCGCTCGACGGCGAACTGGCGACCCGCATTGGCTGCAATATCGGTTCGGGCATAGGCGGTTTGCCGATGATCGAGCAAATGCATTCCGAGCTGGTCAATCGCGGCCCGCGCCGGGTGTCTCCGTTTTTTGTACCTGCCTCGATCATCAACATGATTTCCGGGCATGTATCCATCAAATTCGGCTTTAAAGGCCCCAATGTCGCGGTCGTAACGGCCTGTACGACGGGACTTCATGCCATCGGCCTGTCGGCGCGCATGATTGAATATGGTGATTGCGACGTGATGGTGGCCGGTGGCGCTGAGTCCTGCGTCTCTCCGCTGGGCGTAGGCGGCTTTGCCGCAGCGCGTGCCCTGTCCACCCGCAACGAAGACCCGAAAACAGCATCTCGCCCCTGGGACAAGGACCGTGATGGTTTTGTGCTGGGCGAAGGCGGCGGTGTGCTGGTTCTCGAAGAGTACGAGCATGCCAAAGCACGGGGCGCCAGAATTTATGCTGAACTGACCGGGTTCGGCATGAGCGCAGACGCATATCACATGACAGCGCCCGATGTCGACGGACCGCGTCGCTCCATGGTCATGGCGTTGAAGAACGCAGGTGTCAATGCCGACGAAGTCCAGTACCTCAACGCGCATGGCACGTCCACGCCGCTGGGCGACCTGAACGAGACAAACGCCGTCAAGGCGGCGTTCGGCAGTCACGCTAAAAACATGGTGGTCAGCTCGACCAAATCCATGACGGGTCACCTTTTGGGCGGCGCCGGCGGCATTGAGTCGGTGTTTACGGTGCTTTCGCTGTATCACCAGAAAATACCGCCGACCATCAATATCTTCAACCAGGATCCCGAGTGCGACCTGGACTACTGTGCCAATACCGCGCGTGACGCAAAAATCGAGGTTGCCGTCAAAAACAATTTCGGGTTCGGCGGCACCAACGGTACGCTGGTCTTCAAGCGCGCCTGATTTCCCGGCTCACGCACGTCCAACAGCCTGCCTTGAGCCTGCACAACGCCCCGCCGGTTGTTTATCCGCTGGGGCGTTCGCGTTTTCTGGGTACTCTTTTGTTGGGTTTATGGCTGTCCGGGCTGCTTTTAGCGATGCTCTGGTATTTCAACGGAAACCGTCAGCTGGATTGGCGCATCGGCCTGGCACTTACTGCCGCTTTGGGCGCTGGTGTGGCAGCACATATTGGTTGGCGAAACTCTCCGGCGGGCCACTTGGCATGGGATGGCGAAGTGTGGCGCTGGGAGAGCCCGGGTTATCAGGCGGGCGTCGCCGAATATGAGCTTTCAGTCCTTGCCGATCTTCAACACTACTTACTGCTTCGGCTTGAAAATTCTGCTCACGCACGGCTGTGGCTCTGGGTGGAGCGCGGCGTCATGCCGGAGCGATGGCTGGACCTGCGCCGGGCGGTCTACTCGCCGCACAAGTCATCTTCCACCTTATCGCCGCACGATTTTCGGCCTGCAGAACCCGTGCCGGCTGTGGCAGTATCGGGGTCTATGCGCCCAGTTGAAGTCACGTCACAAAACCCATGAGCGCTGACCTGCCTCCGCCTCAACTGGAAAAAGCAACCGACAGCGATGCCATGCTGGTGGAGCGCACCGTTGCAGGCGACCAGAAGGCATATGAGCTGCTGGTCATCAAATACCAGCGGCGCATCCAGCGTCTGATAGGCCGTATGGTGCGCGATGTGGACCTGGTGGAAGATATCGCCCAGGAAACGTTCATCCGCGCCTACAGGGCCCTGGCGCAGTTCAGGGGCGAGGCCCAGTTCTACACATGGCTTTACCGGATTGCGGTGAATACCGCCAAAAAGGCCCTGATGGACCTTAAACGGGATCCAACCGTCTCTGAAAACTCCTTTAAATCGGGCCAAAGCGATGAAAGCGATGAAACTTCCCCGCTTGAAAACGAACTAACAAGCTCGGAAACGCCGGAAGCCGTGCTGGCCACCAAGGAAATTGCGGAAATCATCAATGCCGCCATGGAAGCCTTGCCTGAGGAGCTTCGCCAGGCCATTACCCTACGCGAAATAGAAGGGCTGAGCTACGAAGAGATTTCAGAGGCGATGGATTGCCCTATCGGTACAGTGCGGTCACGGATTTTCAGGGCGCGCGAGGCAATTTCGCAGAAGGTGAAACCGTTGCTGGAAAACCAGAGCGGCAAGCGTTGGTGAAGCCGCAGCACCCAGGAGCCATCCATGAACCCACGAATCAGACCCCGTATTTTGAGCCTTTCAAAACGGCAGTTCCGCTGCCCACGAACATGATGAAACCGTCAATGCAAACCAGCGAACTCATGTCTGCCCTGGCCGATGGCCAATTGGACGGGGACGAACTTGTGGCTGCGCTCGATGCCAGCCGGCGCGACGATTCAGCGGTCGCCGCCTGGGACGCCTATCACCTGATTGGCGATGCCTTGCGGTCGCCTGCGCTTCGGACCAAAGGGGTGGACATGGCCTTTTTGGCGCGCCTGAACCAGCGCCTTGCCCAGGAAACCCCGGCCGGTTCGAATTTTCATCCTGCTGTTCCGGCTCTGGATGTTGTTCAGGTACCCGTGCAAGCAATGTCTCAACCGCATGGCGAAGCCGCCAATGACAGCGATTTCCGCTGGAAGCTGGTAGCAGGATTTGCCTCACTCGCCGCGGTGGCTGCCATTGCGTGGAATGCCTCCGGCTTGCTGGCACCCGGCTCGGCGCCGCAGCTTGCCCAGGCGCCACTGTCACAACAGGTGTTGGTTGCTTCGCCCCAAGGCCCAATGGTGCGGGATGCCCGGCTGGAGGAACTGCTGGCTGCACACAAGCAGCTGGGGGGCACATCGGCCCTGCAGGAGCCCTCGGGCTTCTTGCGCAATGCCACCTTTGAAACGCCGCAAAATGCAGGACGCTGAGCGGGCGCCTGCTTGTCGCCGGGCTTTGGAAACCTCATGAAATTCAAGCTATTTCGCCTTCTAGCCCTTGCGGGATGTGCGCTGCCAGCTATGAATTTTGTAGCGGCACAGGTGCCGCCGCCGGCCCCTGCTGCGACGCCCGTGGAATCCCGCAACATCAACGATTGGCTGATGCGCATGCACGAGGCTTCCAAAAAGCGCTCATACATCGGCACCTTTGTCGTCTCTTCCGGTGGTGCCATGTCCAGTGCGAAGATTTGGCATGTTTGCGAGGGCGACCAGCAAATGGAGCGGGTAGAAACGCTGACGGGGGCACCGCGCTCGATTT
This sequence comes from Polaromonas sp. P1_F1, assembly GCF_056405795.1. Classification (NCBI taxonomy): domain Bacteria; kingdom Pseudomonadati; phylum Pseudomonadota; class Betaproteobacteria; order Burkholderiales; family Comamonadaceae; genus Polaromonas; species Polaromonas sp. P1_F1. Next base: position 251,664 of record NZ_JBFUBJ010000005.1, on the reverse strand, counting down.
TTCGCCATAACGACCAGGTGGTCACCTTCATGCCGGACCACAAGGTGGTTCGCAGTGAAAAGCGCGAGTCGCTGGGTATGTTCCCCCAGTTGCTGCAGTCAACCGATAACCGGATTGCCGACTATTACAAGGTCCGTCAGGAGGGTACCGAGCGTGTGGCGGGCGTCGAGGCCGATATCGTGCTGCTGGCGCCCAAAGACCATATGCGGTTTGGCTACCGGGTCTGGACAGAACAGAAGAAAGGCCTGGTCGTGAAGCTGCAGACGCTCGATACCGACGGCAAGGTCCTGGAACAGGCGGCATTTTCAGAATTGCAGCTCGATGCTCCGGTCAAAATGGACAAGCTCCTCCAGATGATGGGCAAGGTCGACGGTTACCGTGTGGAAAAGCCTGTTCTCATGAAGACCACGGCAAGCGCGGAAGGCTGGCTCCTGAAGGCGCCTGTGGCGGGCTTTAAACCCATGAGTTGCTACAAGCGGCCGGCGACGGCACTGGCGCCTGCTGGCACTGCGGCCGGTGAAGAGCCCCTGCAGTGGATTTTCTCGGATGGTTTGGCATCGGTGTCGATTTTTGTAGAACCGTTCGACCGCCAGCGCCACGGTCAGGAATCGAGCCTGTCGATGGGCGCCACCCAGACGATTACCAGGCAGCTCGACGCCTATTGGGTCACCGTGATGGGTGAAGTCCCCATGGGCACCTTGAAGCTTTTTGCGGGCGGGCTGGAGCGCAAGAAATAATATGCACCTGCGCTCCTGATACTTTTCCCGGGGCCCACGTGCTGCAACAGTTTTCTCCGGCGCCAGCCTTGGATTGCCGCCGGGTGTGATTGCCGGATGACAACATTTATGACGAGGCTGATGATGCTTGAATTGAACTGGAAACCCCTGCGCTCCTGCCTGACGGCGGCCATCGTAGGAAGCACGGCGGTCCTGGCGGTGCTGCCGGTCGCGCCGGTCTGGGCGCAGAACCGTACATTGCCGGATTTCACGGACCTGGTGGAGCAGGTGGGTCCTTCGGTGGTCAATATCCGCACCCTGGAGAAAGCCAAGGCAGCGGCTTCAGGGAGTGCGGACGAACAGATGCTGGAATTCTTCAAGCGCTTTGGCATACCGATCCCCCCCAATATGCCCCGCGCACCCCGGCCGGACCGCAGCCCTCAGCCTGACGAAGACCAGCCACGCGGCGTCGGGTCGGGTTTCATCCTGACGGCCGACGGCTTTGTGATGACCAACGCGCATGTGGTCGAAGGCGCTGATGAAGTCATTGTCACGTTGACCGACAAGCGCGAATTCAAAGCCAAAATCATCGGTGCGGACAAGCGCAGTGACGTTGCCGTCGTCAAGATTGAAGCGACGGGGCTGCCCGCAGTGAAGATTGGCGACATCAACCGCCTCAAGGTCGGGGAATGGGTGATGGCCATCGGCTCGCCATTTGGCCTGGAAAACACCGTGACTGCAGGTATCGTGAGTGCCAAGCAGCGGGATACCGGCGACTACCTGCCGTTTATCCAGACCGACGTGGCCATCAACCCCGGCAACTCCGGCGGGCCCCTGATCAATATGCGCGGTGAGGTGGTTGGCATCAACAGCCAAATTTATTCGCGCTCCGGCGGCTTCCAGGGCATTTCCTTTTCCATTCCCATAGATGAGGCAGCGCGCGTGTCCGATCAGTTGCGCACGAGCGGCAAGGTCACGCGGGGCCGCATCGGTGTGCAGATCGACCAGGTCACCAAAGAGGTGGCGGAATCGATTGGCCTGGGCAAGGCGCAGGGCGCACTGGTCAGGGGTGTTGAGAGCGGCGCACCCGCAGAAAAAGCGGGCATTGAAGCTGGCGACATCATCATCAAGTTCGACGGCAAACCGATTGAAAAATCCAGCGACTTGCCGCGCATGGTCGGCAACGTGAAGCCGGGGACCAAGGCCGTGGTGACTGTCTTCAGGCGCGGCGCGAGCAAGGACCTTTCGGTCACGATTGGTGAGGTCGAGGCCGAAAAACCCGCGCGCAAGGCTTCGGCGGGCCCTGAGCCCAAGCCCCCGGTGGCGGGTGCAGCACAGGCTTTGGGTCTGGCCGTTAGTGAAGTGCCCGATGCACAGAAGAAAGAGCTGAAGGTCAAGGGTGGCGTCAAGGTGGACACCGCCGAAGGAGCTGCTGCGCGGGCCGGCCTGAAAGAAGGCGACGTGATTGTGGCGATTGCCAACTCCGAAGTCACCAGCGTCAAGGAATTTGAAGCGGCCCTTGCCAAAATCGACAAGTCCAAGGCCATCAACGTGTTGTTCCGCCGGGGTGAGTGGGCGCAATACGCATTGATCAGGCCTTCCCGCTGAAGGCGCTACCCAGGGCGCTTTCTCGCGGCGGCGCGGCAGCATGTGCGGCTGTCTTTAACCCCCATACCCTGCCGGGCTATGGGGGTTTTTGATGTCTGGCGCGGGAATTTGGTGCTTCGCAAAAATATATTTTGCGAGGGGCCAGACCTGATTTTTTGTTAGTGATTACTCACAATAAAGTGGTCCATGGACCATTTTCGGTAGAATATGAGCTCCCGCCTGCGCTATTTCGATATATCGGAATGGCTAAAGACCTGGTTTCTCTCTTTATTTTGAGTAATACCGAACGCTCCACAGATCACCCACAAGTTGTCCAGAGACAAGCAGTATAAAATTGTGAATAAGTTGTGCATAAGATCCATGTTGCTAGCCTGCAACGACAAAAATATGGCCATTTCGGGACTGTTCGGCTCCGGCTTTTTGCCTACAATGAAGTTCCAACTATCGCAGTTGCCATAGATTGTTGGTTCAGGGCGCGTCGCTACTCGACGCGCCCTTTTTTATGGCCCTCGCGAATTCCATTCAATCTCTTCGCAATACTTTCAAGTACTTAGGCGTTCTCGTTGATGAATCACATCAGAAATTTTTCGATCATTGCCCACATTGATCACGGCAAATCCACGCTGGCTGATCGTCTGATCCAGCGTTGCGGCGGTTTGCAGGACAGAGAGATGAGCGCGCAGGTTCTGGATTCGATGGATATTGAAAAAGAGCGTGGGATAACCATCAAGGCGCAGACCGCTGCGCTCAAATACAAGGCACTCAACGGCGAGGTCTACAACCTCAATCTGATCGACACGCCGGGCCACGTCGACTTCTCTTATGAAGTGAGCCGCTCGCTGTCCGCATGCGAGGGGGCGCTGCTGGTGGTGGACGCCAGCCAGGGTGTGGAAGCACAGACCGTCGCCAACTGCTACACCGCGCTGGACCTCGGCGTGGAAGTCGTGCCGGTGCTCAACAAGATGGACTTGCCGCAGGCCGACCCTGATAACGCCAAGCAGGAAATCGAAGAAGTGATCGGTATCGACGCGACCGATGCGATTCCCTGCAGTGCCAAGACGGGCATGGGTATCGATGAAATCCTGGAGGCCGTCGTTGCCAGAATTCCGCCGCCCAAAGGTAATCCAGGCGGCCCGTTGCGCGCCATGATCATTGACAGTTGGTACGACGCTTATGTGGGCGTCGTCATGCTGGTGCGTGTTGTGGACGGCCGGCTTGCCAAGGGTGACCGTATCAAGCTGATGGCCAGCGAGGCGATGTACAACGCCGAGCAATTAGGCGTCTTTACTCCGCATACCGAGCCTCGCCAGGCACTCGAATCCGGCGAGGTGGGTTTTGTCATCGCTGGCATCAAGGAGCTTCAGGCGGCGCGGGTCGGCGACACCGTGACCCTGATCAAGCCCGGGACAGGCGGCGCTGCCTTTACCGCCACCGAGGCCTTGCCCGGCTTCAAGGAAATCCAGCCTGCGGTGTTTGCCGGCCTGTATCCCTCAGAGGCCAGTGAATACGAATCCCTGCGCGATGCACTGGAAAAACTCAAGCTCAATGATGCGTCGCTGCACTATGAGCCGGAGGTCAGCGAAGCGTTGGGTTTCGGGTTTCGCTGCGGTTTCCTGGGGCTGCTGCACATGGAGATCGTCCAGGAGCGGCTCGAGCGGGAATTCGATCAGGATCTGATCACGACGGCCCCCAGTGTGGTCTATGAAGTTCTCCAATCCGACGGAACCCTCCTCAAGGTTGAAAATCCCTCCAAAATTCCCGACGGCGGAAAGGTCAACGAGATCCGCGAGCCCATCGTGACCGTGCACTTGTATATGCCGCAGGACTATGTGGGCGCCGTGATGACGCTGGCCAACCAGAAACGCGGCGTCCAGCTGAACATGGCTTACCACGGCAAGCAGGTCATGTTGACCTACGAAATGCCACTGGGCGAGATCGTGCTGGACTTCTTCGACAAGCTCAAGTCCGTCTCCCGCGGCTATGCGTCAATGGACTACGAATTCAAGGAGTTCCGGGCATCCGATGTGGTCAAGGTGGACATCTTGCTGAACGGCGAGAAGGTCGATGCGCTGTCCATCATCGTCCACCGCAGCCAGTCGGCCTACCGCGGCCGGGCGGTGGTGGCCAAAATGCGCGAGATCATTTCCCGGCAGCAATTCGATGTGGCCATCCAGGCGGCGATCGGGGCCAACATTATTGCGCGTGAGACAATCAAGGCGCTGCGCAAAAACGTGATCGCCAAGTGCTACGGCGGCGATATTTCACGCAAACGCAAGCTCCTTGAAAAACAAAAAGCGGGTAAAAAACGCATGAAACAAATCGGTTCCGTTGAAGTCCCTCAGGAAGCCTTCCTGGCCATTTTGCAGGTGGAAGATTGATGCGCGGCGCAATGAGCACGATCACGGCCGTGGTGCTGGCCGCCTTTGTGGGTTATGGCGCTGCCTGGTACTTCGGCGTCGTGGACGGAAACTTTTCCCTGCTGCTGTTCCTGGCATCGGTGGTCACCGGGATTTACTGGCTGGCCGAGCGGTTTTACTTTTTGCCGCAGCGCTACCGCGCGGCGGCAGCATTCGAGGAAAGTGCTGCCAGGCGGCAGGCTGAGCTCGCCGGCAAAGGCATCAGCCAGGTCGACAACCATGTTGACGAAGCCAGAACCCGGCTCATCATGCAGCCCTGGTGGCTGGATTGGACCGCCGGCCTGTTCCCGGTGATCGTGGTGGTTTTCCTGTTGCGCTCCTTCCTGTTTGAGCCCTTCAAGATTCCTTCTGGCTCCATGATCCCCACCTTGCTCGTCAACGATCTGATCCTGGTCAATAAATTCCATTACGGCGTTCGCTTGCCGGTGCTCAATATCAAGGTACTGGACAACAACACCCCGCAGCGCGGTGATGTGATGGTGTTTCGCTATCCGCCAAAACCGAGCCTGGATTACATCAAACGGGTGGTGGGTGTGCCCGGGGATGAGGTGGCCTACCTGAACAAGAAGCTGACCATTAACGGCAAGCCTCTGGTCAAGACGCCTTTGCCCGACTTTTTTGACGAAGATATTTTGCGTTACGCCAAACAGTTCGAAGAGGTCAATGGGACAAAGAAATACCGCCTGCTGAATGACGACTCCCGGCGGGCCGGCCTCGATGAGCGGGAGGTCATGGACTTTCCTTTCAAGGAAAATTGCCGTTACAGTAGCGAGGGCGTTGTCTGCAAGGTGCCTGAGGGGCAGTATTTCATGATGGGCGATAACCGCGATAATTCGCTGGATTCCCGTTATTGGGGGTTTGTTCCCGATAAAAACATCGTCGGCAAGGCCTTTTTTGTCTGGATGAATTTCGGCAACCTCAAGCGTATCGGTTCTTTCGAGTAGCCGCTTTTTTGGCACACTTTGGTGTACCAAGGGCAATACGACAGGACTTCCTAGTCAGAGCAGGAGAAAAAATGAAACATCGTCAACGTGGCATTTCCTTTATTGGCCTTCTGTTTGTGGGCATTGTTCTTGTATGTGGCGGCATTTTGGCTGCCCAGGTTGCCCCGACGCTGATTGAATATCAGGCCATCCTCAAGGCCGCCGGAAAGGCGAGGGAAGGCAACACGGTGGCTGAGGCCAGAACTATCTTTGACAAGGCCGCCCAGATTGACGACATCAAGTCAATTACCGCCAAAGATATCGAAGTGACCAAAGAGGGTGACAAAACTGTGGTGTCTTTCGCCTATAACAAGGAAATCCACATGGCCGGCCCAGCTTATCTGCTGCTCAAGTACAACGGCCGTGCCAAGTAAGTGCGAGCGAGTGCTACCTCAAGTCCTGGTCTGCTGGCATTGCAAAAGCGCCTGCAGCATGATTTTTCCGACCCAAAGCTGCTCCAGCAGGCGCTGACGCACCGCAGCTTTTCGACCGACCATAACGAACGTATCGAGTTTCTGGGCGATTCCGTCCTGAACCTGGCTGTCGCGGGGCTGCTCTACGAGCAACTGAGCACCCTGCCTGAGGGCGACCTTTCACGTGTGCGGGCCAACCTTGTCAAGCAGGACACCCTGCACAAACTTGCTGTCGTGCTTGGCCTGCCGGACCTGGTACGGCTGGGTGAGGGTGAGGCAAAATCCGGCGGACAGAAGCGGCCCTCCATTCTCGCCGATGCGCTGGAGGCTGTGATAGGCGCCGTTTACCTGGACGCCGGCTTTGAGGCGGCCAACCTGCTGGTGCGCCGGCTGTTCAAAGATGTGGAAATCAACCCGCAGATGCAGGCCATCGGCAAAGATCCGAAAACCGAATTGCAGGAGTGGTTGCAGGGGCGCAAAATGAACCTGCCGATTTACCGCGTGGTGGGTACCATGGGTGCGGCCCACAAGCAGACCTTCGATGTGGAATGCGAGATCACCGAGTATGGCCGGGCCGAGCGCGGGATCGGCGGCTCCCGCCGGGCCGGCGAACAAGCCGCCGCCGCCGCCATGCTGATGTTTGTCAAGACACTGGATTCCTGACTCCGAGCCGGCAGCCGCCCGAAGGCCGCAGGCCAACACACCAAGATTATGAGTACAGGTAAAAAAGAACCGAAAAAACCGGTAGCTGCTGCGGCGACTCCCTCTGCAGTCGCGCCGAAAAAGCGTCAAGCCAAAGCCCCGCAAACCGTGCAGCCGCCCGATGCGCTGGAAGCCATGCTGGCGCAGGCCCTGTCTTCGCGCGGCGCGGCCGTGCCAGCCACTGCTGACACGCCGCCTGCCGGCGAGCAGCGCTGTGGCCTGATCGCCATCGTCGGCAAGCCCAATGTGGGTAAATCTACCTTGCTCAATGCGCTTGTGGGGCAAAAGATCAGCATCACCTCGCGCAAGGCCCAGACCACGCGCCACCGCATCACCGGCATGCGCACGGTCAAGGCAACGCAGTATGTCTTCGTGGACACGCCGGGCTTCCAGACCCGGCACGGCAACGCGCTGAACCGCTCGCTGAACCGCACCGTGGTCGGCGCCGTCAATGATGTGGACCTGATTGTCTTTGTGGTGGAAGCCGGTCAATTCAACCAGGCCGACGCCAAGGTTCTGGCTCTGCTGCCTGAAAAGACACCCGCGATTTTGCTGGCTAACAAGTTTGATTTGATTCACCGCCGCGCCGAGATCGCGCCCTGGCTCAAGGAAATGCAGGAGCGGCACAATTTCGCCGAGTTCGTGCCCATGTCGGCCAACAACGCCAAGGACATCGAGCGCCTGTTCGGCATTTGCGAAAAATACTTGCCGGTGCAGCCCTGGATGTACGGTGCCGACGAACTGACCGACCGTAGCGACCGCTTCATGGCCGCCGAAATCATCCGCGAAAAGCTGTTCCGCCTGACGGGCGACGAGCTTCCCTATACCTCCACCGTCATCATTGACCAGTACGAAGAGGAGGGCAATTTGCGAAAAATTGCCGCCACTATCGTGGTCGAGCGCGACGGCCACAAGGGCATGATCATTGGCGAGAAGGGCGAAAAGCTCAAGCGCATCGGCACTGAAGCCCGGCATGAGCTCGAAACCCTCACTGGCGGCAAGGTGTTCCTGGAGATCTGGGTCAAGGTCCGTTCGGGCTGGGCGGACGACGAGGCAAGGGTCAAGACCTTCGGGTATGAATGAGGCCCCCACGGTCGCTCACTTCGTGTAGTTCCCTGCCCCCCGAGGGGGCCGCCCGCCTGCGGCCTGGCAAAGCCAGTTCCGCGGCTCATGCTGGCCTGCCTTCTTTAAACCGTTTGAATCCCTGAACATGGCGACCAAGCGCATAGGCGACGAGCCGGCCTACGTCCTGCACCGCTACGACTGGAGTGAGTCCAGCCTGATTCTGGAGGTGTTTACCCGGAAATATGGCCGGGTGGCTCTGGTGGCGCGGGGGGCCAAAAAGCCGAGTTCCAGTTTCCGGCCGATCTTGTTGCCGCTACAGCCGCTGCATATCGCCTTTGGCGGCGATGCCGAAATCCGTACCCTGAAAAGCGCTGAGTGGCAGGGCGGCCACGTCATGCCCACGGGGGATGCCTTGCTGTCGGGTTATTACCTCAACGAGCTGCTCATGCGCCTGATGGCGCGTGACGACCCGCATCCGGTGCTGTTTGACGCCTACGCCGCCACGGTGCAATTGATCGCCGCACAAAGTGCCGAAACCCTGCAGCTGGCGCTGCGCGCGTTTGAGCTGCGGCTGCTGCGCGACATCGGCCTTTTACCCCTGCTGGACGCCGAAACCGCCACGCTGGCGCCGCTCGATCCGGACACCCGCTATGTGCTGGTGCCAGAGGCGGGGCTCCGGCAAGCGCACGACGACGATCGCGTCAGCCTGCCCGGCGGGCAATGGCAGGCGCTGCAACAGGCGCTGGGTGACGAGGCGCTGTTCTCTGACACGGTACGGGCCTGTATCCCCGGTTTCAATGAGCTTAAAACCCAGTTGCGCGGGCTGCTGCACTACCATTGCGGCGTCAAGGTCCTGAAAACCCGGCAGATGATGATGGACCTGCAAGCTTTCTAACGAGCAACCGCCATGAAACTCCTTTCGCCCGTTCCCCTCGTGTCCCATGTGTATGACAAGACCGCACTGTCGGTCAACGTCAACAAGGTCGCCTTGCTGCGCAACTCCCGGCACCTGGACATTCCCAGCGTGCGGCGCGCCGCCGAGCTGTGCCTGGAGGCCGGCGCCCAAGGCATCACGGTGCACCCGCGGCCCGACGAGCGGCATATCCGCCGTGACGACGTCTTTGAACTCGCCGCGCTGATGAAGGACTGGCCAGACCGCGAATTCAACATCGAAGGCAACCCGCTCCAGAACCTGATGGGCTTTGTGCACGATCTGGCCGCCAGGGGCCTGCCGCTGCACCAGTGCACTTTTGTGCCCGACAGCGAGGACCAGTTCACCAGCGACCATGGCTGGAATTTCCCCGAAGACGCGGAGCGCCTGCAGCCCCTGATAGAACAGGTGCATGACCGCCGTGTGCGGGTCAGCCTTTTCATGGACCCGGTTCCCGAAGCCATGGCAGCAGCCAAGGCCGTGGGCGCCGACCGGGTGGAGTTTTATACCGAGACCTACGCGCGCGCTTGGCCCACCCCTGAAAAGGCCGAAGTCCTGGCGCGCTTTACCCGTGCGGGCCAGGCCGCCGCGGCAGCCGGCCTGGGCATCAACGCCGGCCACGACCTGAACTGCGACAACCTCACGGAGTTTGTGCGCGAAGTCCCCGGCGTGCTGGAGGTGTCGATAGGCCACGCTTTTGTTGCCGACGCGCTCGAGTTGGGTTACGCCGCGACCACCAGGCGTTACCTGCTTAGCATCACCCAGGCATTCGCCCCCGCATGAGTGGAGCCCCCACGGTCGCCCACTGCGTGTGGCTTCCTGCCCCCCGAGGGGGCCGCCCGCCTGCGGCCCGGCGAAGCCGGTTCCGCGGCTCATGCTGGCTTTTTGCGTGTCACTTTGCGGCGATTGGGTGCTAGATGATTTACGGTATTGGAACTGACATCTGCGACGTGCGCCGCATCCGCGCCAGCCTTGAGAGGCATGGCGAACGGTTTGCCCGCAGGATCCTGAGCGACGGTGAACTTGCCACCTGGAAACACCGCAGCGCGCGCTGGCCCGACCGCGGCGTCAGCTACCTTGCCACCCGGTTTTCAGCCAAAGAGGCTTTCAGCAAGGCGATCGGCACCGGCATGCGCATGCCCATGACCTGGCGCAGCTGCGAAATCGCCAAGGCGCCCAGCGGTAAACCCGAGATCGTGCTGCACGGCACGCTCAAGGCCTGGTTTGAAGCCCGCCAGCTCACTGCCCATGTGTCCGTCACCGACGAAACCGATTACGCCGCCAGTTTTGTGGTTGTAGAGAAAAATAGCCCCTAGCGCCCGTAAATATTGCGCTGGCAGCTATCAATTTAATAGTATTTAATTCCTGATTTCAATCCCATGACCCAGCACGCTCCCCTCATCATCGACATCGCCGGCCTCACGCTGACCAAGGCTGACCGCCGGCGCCTCAAGCACCCCTTGACCGGCGGGATCATCCTGTTTGGCCGCAACTGGCAAGACCGCCGGCAACTGAGCGCGCTCTGTGCTGAGATAAAGAGCATCCGGCCGGACTTGCTGATTTGCGTGGACCACGAAGGCGGCCGCGTGCAGCGCTTCAGGACGGATGGTTTTACCCACCTGCCGCCTATGCGCGCGCTGGGCTCGCTGTGGATGAAGGACCAGCTTGCGGCCACCAACGCCGCCACCGCCTGTGGCTACGTGCTGGGTGCCGAGTTGCGCGCTTGCGGCGTTGATTTCAGTTTCACGCCGGTGTTGGACCTCGATTGGGGTGAAAGCGGGGTCATTGGCGACCGGGCCTTTGGCCGCGACCCGCGCGTCGTCACGCTGCTGGCCAAAAGCCTGATGCACGGCCTGCTGCAGGCGGGTATGGCCAATTGCGGCAAGCACTTCCCCGGCCATGGTTTCGTCAAGGCCGACTCCCATACCGACATCCCGGTCGACAAACGCAGCCTGAAGGCCCTCCTGGCCGACGACGCCGCACCTTACGAGTGGTTGAACACCACGTTGACCAGCGTGATGCCCGCGCACGTGATTTACCCCAAGGTGGACGCCCGGCCGGCAGGTTTCTCGGAAAAATGGCTGACCTACATCCTGCGCGGCCAGCTGGGTTTTGGCGGCGCGATTTTCAGCGACGACCTGAGCATGGCCGGCGCACGCCTGATCGACGGCAAGGAAGTCAGCTACACCGAGGCTGCTGTCACTGCGCTGAACGCCGGCTGCGACATGGTCCTGCTGTGCAACCAGTCGGTGGGGGAGGGCAAACCGGTGGACGAACTGCTGGACGGCATGGCCGAGGCGCTGCTCAAGGGCCAGTGGGAAGCGCTGGAGTCCAGCGAGCTGCGCCGGCTGGACCTGCTGCCCGCCACCCCAGCCCACGAATGGGACGAACTGATGCTGCACCCGGCGTATATGCACGCGATGGGGCTGATTCTCTGAGATGCGTTTGCCGGAGATGCTATTAAATAAATAGCTGATGGCGCAAAACTGTATTGGGTTTCAGGCCTTTTCCTTGTAAATTTGACCGATTCGGAACCCGCGCGGGCGGCTGTGACCACACCGCAGTGGGGTCAGGCTGAAGGCCACTCCAGCCGGCCCACCGCATCCATATGCGTCAGGTACACCCGCAGGTCAAATTCATACTGGTGGTAGCGCGGCTCCATATGGGTGCAGAGCTGGTAAAAAGCCTTGTCGTGCGCTTTTTCCTTGATGTGGGCCAGTTCGTGCACCGCAATCATCCGCAAAAACTCTTCCGGCACTTCCCTGAACAGCGTTGCCACCCGGATTTCACGCTTGGCTTTAAGTTTGCTGCCCTGGACCCTGGAAACAGTGGTGTGTGTGCCCAGCGCATGGGCAATCACGTGCAGCTTGCTGTCAAAAGCGACTTTGGAAAGCGGCTCCGAGCTGCGTAAAAACTCGCTTTTGAGTCCCATCACGTAGTCGTACAGGGCCTTGTCGGTCCGCACGCCATGGGCAAGGGGGTATTTGGCAAGCAGCACCTCACCCAGCCGGCCCTGCGCCAGCAGCTGCTGCACCTGGGTCTGCAGACTGTCGGGGTAGCCGAGAAGGTATTTCAATAGCACCCCCGTCCAGGCTCACTGCGTGTAGCCTGTTCCCCCCTCAAGGGGACGGCGCCAGCGGTCTGGCAAAGCCAGTCCCGCGGCCCCTGCTGGTGTGGAATCGGGGATGGCGAAGTGCGCGATCGTGGGCTAAACCTCACGTCGCAGCGCGGGGAAGAGAATCACATCACGGATGCTGGGGCTGTCGGTCAGCAGCATCATCAGCCGGTCTATGCCGACGCCGCAACCGCCGGTCGGCGGCATGCCGTATTCCAGCGCGCGGATGAAGTCGTGGTCATAAAACATGGCTTCGTCGTCACCACTGTCCTTGGCGGCTACCTGGGCGTTAAAGCGCGCGGCCTGCTCTTCAGCGTCATTAAGCTCACTGAAACCATTGCCGAATTCGCGGCCGGTGATGTAGAGCTCAAAGCGCTCTGTCACCTCCGGACGGCTGTCGTTGGCGCGTGCCAGCGGGGAGATTTCGGTCGGGTGCTCCATGATGAAGGTCGGCTGCCAGAGCTTTTCTTCCACCGTTTCCTCAAAATAAAGCACCTGCAGGCTGGCCAGCGAACGGGTCGAGAGGCGGTCTTTTTCTTCGCTCATGCCGAGCTTCTTGAGGGCGTTCGTCAGCCAGGCCGCATCGTCCACATGCTTGCCGGCCTCGGTGTGCTTGAGGATGGCTTCACGGATCGTCAGGCGTTCAAAGGGCTTGCTCAGATCAATTGGTCCCCCGAGCCGGCCGGTTCCATAGTTCAGCTCGAGCGACCCGCAAACTTTTTGTGCCACGTCACGGATCAGCGCTTCGGTAAACGTCATCAGGTCCGAGTAATTCCACCAGGCGGCGTAGAACTCCATCATGGTGAACTCGGGGTTGTGGCGGACGCTGATGCCTTCGTTGCGGTAGCTGCGGTTGATCTCAAAAACACGCTCGAAACCGCCGACGATGAGGCGCTTGAGGTAGAGCTCAGGCGCGATGCGCAAAAACATCTCCTGGTCCAGCGCGTTGTGGTGCGTCTTGAACGGCTTGGCATTGGCGCCGCCCGGGATGGGGTGCAGCATGGGGGTTTCGACTTCAAGGAAATCGTTTGCGACCATGAATTCACGGATGCTGCTGACCGCCTTGCTGCGCGCCATGAACCGTTTGCGCGCCTCCGCATCCATGATCAGGTCGACATAACGCTGGCGGTATTTGACTTCCTGGTCGGCCATGCCGTGGAATTTGTCGGGTAGGGGGCGCAGGCTTTTGGTGACCAGGCGCAGGCTGGTCGCATGGATCGAAAGTTCACCGGTCCGCGTCCGGAACACTGTGCCGGTCGCCTCGACGATGTCGCCCAGGTCCCAGTGCTTGAAGGCGCTGTGGACTTCCTCGCCGACGCCCTCATTGTTGATATAGAGCTGGATGCGGCCGCCGGTAGGGCCGAACGAAGCATCCTGCAGCGTCGCAAAGCTCGCCTTGCCCATCACGCGCTTGAGCATCATGCGGCCTGCGACATGAACCTTGATCGCCAGCGGCTCGAGTTCCTCGTTGGTCTTGTCGCTGTACTTTTCGAAAACCTCTGCCGCCCGGTGCGTCGGCTTGACGTCGTTGGGGAAGGCGACGCCCCGGCCTTCGGCCTGCCGTTGGCGCATGGCCTTGAGCTTTTCGCGGCGTTCGGCGATCAGCTGGTTCTCGTCTTGGGCAGGGGGCACGGTGTTGTTATCGGACATGGTCAGAAGGTGTGAAAACGATCGGGGGCGCTGCCAAAGCCGGTTTGCAGCTGTTGCGGACAAAGCGCCAAACCGTTGATTTTAGTTTTTTAAGTGGCTGGTTTCCCCATTCAGGGCCGGCTGCCCCTATTTAAGCCTTGATAATCCCGCCTATGTACCTGCGCGCCGGCGTTTTTTCCCTGGGTTTGCTCATGGCCAGCCGCCTGCTCGGCCTCCTGCGGGAATCGGCCCAGGCCGCTGCTTTTGGCGCCACCGGACTTGGCGATGCGGTGATTGTGATGTTCACCCTGCCGGACTTGCTGGTCGGCATATTGTTCAGCGGCGCCCTGGGTTACGTGTTGTTGCCGGAATGGGCGCGCCAAACGCCTGCGCAACAGGATGCCAGCCAGAAAAAAGTCGCACGGGCGCTGCTCGGCACTGGTCTTGTACTGGCTTTGCTGATCTGGTTACTTCGGGGTGCGCTGTCCCATGCGCTTGCACCTGGCCTGCGCGGCGAAATGGCCATCCTTGGCCGTGACTCGCTGGCCTGGAGCGCCGCCGTGCTGCCGCTGGCCATGCTGGCCGCGCTCTGGGTAACGCGATTGCAGCATGAACGGGATTTCGTAGGCATGTACAGCGGCAATCTTGTGGTCAACCTGCTGCTGGTTCTTGCGCTGTTCCTGGCGCCGCAAAACAGCGGAGATCGAACTGTCTTTATCCTGGGCTGCTTCCTTGTGCTGGCGATGGTCGCGCGCCTCGGCTGGCTGGCCTGGCGGCTTCCGCAGGCTGCGCCGACTGGTCCGGCGGCGATGGCTATGCCGGCCCCGCCTGCTGCGGGCATATGGATCTGGGCCGGCCTGTCTTCGGGCCTGCTGCTGCTGTTGCCCCTGATGGGGCGCAGCCTGGCGTCCCAGGCCGGGGAGGGGGCCCTCGCAGACTTTAATTACGCCTGGAAGCTGGTGGAGTTGCCGCTGGTGCTCGCGGTGCAGCTCGTGGCCAGTCTGGCTTTTCCGGCAATCACCCGCACCGAAGTAGGCTCTGCGGAACGCGACAGGGCTTTGCAAATTGCCTTTCTCCTGGCCTGGACCCTGGCTTGCGCAGCGATCGCCGTGGTGGGCAGCTTTTCGCTGCCGCTTGCCCAACTGCTGTTTGGCTGGGGCCGCATGGATGCCGGGCATCTGGAAGTTATTGCGCGCTGGGGGGCCATCGGTATCTGGTCACTGCTGCCACAGGCTTTGATCGCCGTATTGCTGACAGTCATGGCTGCATCGGGGCATATGCACCGCGCAGTCTGGGCTTATGTCGCCGGCCTGACTGCGCTCGCCGTTGCAGCTTGGTCCGGGCTTGCCGGAGGCGCGCTTGTGATGGGGGCGCTCAATGCCGTACTGGCGGGCATCACACTCGCCATGTTATTTACCGAGCGCGAGCAGCTTCACCGGGCGCTGCCGTGGCGTGCCATGCTTGCCCCGTTGGCCGCTTGCCTGCTTCTGGTCGTGGCCAGTCGCTGGTTTGGCCGCTGGAATTTTCTGCCCAGCGCGCTGGCAGCCAGCTTTTTTGCGGTAGTGGTGCTGGCCAGCGCGCTGCTGGCCAGCCCTTTGCTGCGCAGTTTTCTGGGCCGCCAGCCGTTGGCCGTGCCGCAGGCCGGCGGGCAATAATGGCTTATTCCTCTTTCGTTCCATGATTGACTTACTGACCATTACCAACCAGCCGGAGCTGGCGAAACGCTGTGACCGGATGCCGGCCATGCGGCTGTTTGTGGACCTTGAACGCAATGGCAAGGCCGAGCGCCAGGCCGGGCGCAACACTTTCATCAGTACGCACCAGATTGACGATGTGGGCCGTGTCAAGGCAGTTTTACGGCATTCGCGTCTCATGGTTCGCGTCAATCCATACCGGCTCGATCAGCCGGCTGCAGCCCGTGCGGAGGTCGATGCTGTGCTTGCGCAAGGGGCCGACCTGCTGATGCTTCCGATGTTTTCGACCGCGCAGGAATTGCGGAGCTTCTGCGAAATCGTCGATGGCCGTGTGCCGGTAGTGCCCCTGCTCGAAACCGTGGGTGCGCTCGAATCGCTCGAGCAATGGCTGGACACGCCGGGGCTTGGAGAGGTCTTCGTCGGCCTGAATGACCTGCACTTGGCGATGGGCTGCCGCTTCATGTTCGAGCCGTTGGCCCAGGGCCATGTTGACCGCGTAGCGGCAGCGGCAAGGCGGCGGGGTTTACCGATGGGCTTTGGCGGGATCGCCCGCGCAGACGAGGGCTCACTTCCCGGCCGCGATGTTATGGGTGAGCATTTGCGCCTGGGTTCGCAGGCGGTGATTCTTTCGCGGACTTTCAACAGACCCGATGCCGATATGCCGTTTGAGGCGGCCGTGGCTGAATTGCGGAAGTTTGAGGAAGCGCTGGCGCAGCGCACACCGGACCAGCAGGAGGCCGACCGGCTTCGTGTCGCTGCCGTCATTCTGCAGGTAGCAGAACAAGTGGGCAAAGCTGCATGAAGCGCCTGATGGACGTCGTGTTGTCGCTGCTGGCCCTGCTGTTTTTGTCGCCGGTATTGCTATTGGCGGCAATGGCTATTGCGC
Source organism: Polaromonas sp. P1_F1 (assembly GCF_056405795.1). Taxonomy (NCBI): domain Bacteria; kingdom Pseudomonadati; phylum Pseudomonadota; class Betaproteobacteria; order Burkholderiales; family Comamonadaceae; genus Polaromonas; species Polaromonas sp. P1_F1. The sequence goes on along the minus strand of NZ_JBFUBJ010000005.1, from coordinate 235,505 downwards.
TGGAAAGCGGTCTGCCTGTCATCTTCAGCCAGACCCGGATGGGTCTGGGGGGCCGCGAGTTCCGGATGTTCAAATTTCGCAGCATGCAGCTGGATGCGGCTTCCGTGGGGTCGTATTTCACACAGGCCAATGACCCCCGGATCACGCGTGTCGGGCGCTTCATACGTCGCACCAGCATTGATGAGCTGCCGCAGATATTCAACGTCCTCAAAGGTGACATGAGCCTGGTGGGGCCGCGGCCGGATGTACCTGCTCAACAATTGCTGTACGCACCTGCGGATTGGGAAAAGCGCTGCAGCGTGCCGCCCGGCATCACCGGCCTGGCGCAGGTGATGCTGCGCTCGGAAGCCACGGCAGGTCAGCGGCTGGCGCTGGACCTGCAATATGCGAATACCGCGTCATGGTGGTTCGACCTGAAGATCATCTGGTGGACGCTGGCACGTCTGAGTGGAAGAGGAAGCAACTGAATGTGCGGCATTTTTGGATATTGGGACCGGGAATGTACGCCGGTGAGTGACGCGGCCCTCGACGTGATGGCGCAGAAGCTGCTGCACCGCGGCCCGGACGACGGTGGTATCTGGCACCGGCCCCAGCGCGGTGTGGCCATCGGCAACCGGCGCCTGTCGATCATCGACCTGGGTGGCGGCCACCAGCCTTTTGTCAGTGACGACGGTCAGGTCGCAGTGGTGCAGAACGGTGAAATCTTCAACTACATCGAGCTGGCTGCTGAACTGCGCGCGCAGGGTGTGCGGCTGGACACGCAGAGCGACACCGAGGTGATCCTGCGCCTGTATGAGCGCGAAGGCATCAGCTGCATCAGCAAGCTCAATGGCATGTTCGCGATCGCGATTGACGACGCGCGCCAGGATGCGCTTTACCTGGTTCGTGACCGCATTGGCGTCAAGCCGCTCTATATCTCCGACGATGGCCAGCGCATGCTGTTCGGCTCGGAAATCAAGGCAATATTGCCGCTAGCCCAATCACAACGTGCGCAACCAGCTATTGATTTGGTAGCAATCCATCATTACCTGAGCTTCAACTACATCCCCGTACCGTGGACGATTTACGAAGGCATCAAACACGTGATGCCCGGCACCTGGATGAAATTCACCCGGACCGGTGTTGAAACCCAACGCTGGTGGAGCCTGGCCGACCAGCGCGAACAAGACTACGGCTTTGAGGACTGGTCCGAAGAGTTCATGGCGATTCTCGACGACGCCACGCGCATTCGCCTGCGGGCCGATGTGCCCTGGGGCGCTTTCCTGTCGGGCGGGGTGGACTCGAGCAGTATCGTTGGCCTGATGGCCAGGCATGTCAACCGGCCTGTCAAGACTTTCTGCATCGGTTTTGAAGACCCTCGTTACGACGAGTCGGCTTTTGCACTGCAGGCCGCCCGGCGTTTTGGCTGTGACCACACACAGGAGACGGCCGAGCTGAACATGCTGTCACGCTGGCCGCAGGTGTTGCATCACCTTGACCAGCCGCACGGTGACGCTTCATTCATGCCGATGCTGCGCGTGAGCGAGCTGGCGGCAAAACACGTCAAGGTGGTGCTGACCGGTGACGGTGGCGACGAGCTGTTTGCCGGCTATGACAAATACGCGCAGTTCTTTGCCCGACCCGACGCGCAGACCCTGCCGACGCCTGATTTTCAGCGCCAGTATTTCGATTCGATTTCGTTGTTTTCACCCGCCGCCAAGGCGGCGTTGTATCAGCCGGTGGCGCGTGCAAACCTGTCCGGGCTCGACAGCTTTACGCAGGTTGCCCGGCCCTGGTTTGAGGAGGCCGGTCATTTCGACCGGGTCAACCAGGCGTTGTATCTGGATATGCAGTTACTGCTGTCCGGCAACAACCTGGTCAAGCCAGACCGCATGGGCATGGCGGTCAGCATCGAAGCGCGCACGCCTTTCCTTGATTACCGGATGATGGAGCTGGCCTTTCGCTCGCGCGGCACGACCAAGCTGTCAGCGCAGGGCGACAAAAAACACTGGTTCAAACAAGCCGTGGCACCGCTGATTGGCGATGAACTGGCGTTTCGTAAAAAGCAGATGTTTACCGTCCCTATCGGCGACTGGTTCCGCGGCGAGTCTTACGCCTGGTTGCGCCGGACCCTCCAGGACAGCCCGTTGATTGCTGAAACGATGCAATGGCCGGTGGTTGACGGCATGCTCGTACAGCACCGGGATGGCAGAAAAAACTATACACGTGAGTTACGGGCCCTTGCGGCGCTGGCGGTGTGGGAAGCCGGTGCCGGAACCATCGAGCCGGAATTTTCGGGAGGGAACCGGAGATGACAGACCAGTTGCCGCGCTGGCTTTTTGTTTCTTACGGGGGTGGGCATGTCAAGGCCTTATTGCCGGTGGCGCGGCGCGTGAAAGAGCTGGGTCTGGCCCGGCCGCTGTATCTGGCGTTGACAACGGCTGCGCCGGAGGTGGTGCGCAGCGGTATTGAAGCCATAGGCTTTCGCGATCTTCTCAGAGACACCGATCTGTGCGCACGCGCGCACGGAGAGCGGCTGGCCAGTGAACTTAAAGTCACTGCTGCCCAGCATGATGAATCTGTTGCTTACCTTGGCCTTTCCTATGCAGACCTCGAGGCGCGTTTGGGTGTCTCCGAGGCGGCCGTGCAGTATGGCCAATACGGCCGTCAGGCATTTCTGCCCTTGAGCGTTCTCGAGCGAGCAATCCGGCAGGTCCGGCCGAGTCTTGTGGTTGCAACGAATTCGCCGCGTGCGGAGCAGGCCGCATTGCAGGTGGCAGGCTCGCTGGGTATTCCGAGCGCCTGCCTCGTGGACCTGTTGGGGATCTGGGAGCGCGACCGGCTCGCGGCGCCCGATTACGGGGATGTAGTCTGCGTTCTGAGCCCGTCCGTGCGCGACAACCTGATAGATGGCGGGCGGCCGCCGCAGGATGTACGCGTTACGGGTAATCCCGCGTTTGATACGGTCCTCGATCCGGCGCGCATCGCCGCCGGAGCCGCATTGCGGCACGACGCCGGATGGGACGAGCTGCATGTCTGTCTTTACGCGTCCTCCCCGGAACCGGCTGCTTATCCCGGGTTCCCGGAGCGGGGCGATCCCGCCTTTCCGCGCCGCATTGAGCGGGCGCTGCTCGATGCAGTGATCGCCAATCCATCGCTTGCGATCTGGGTGAGGCGGCACCCCAGCGAGCCGGCTGCGTCGGAAGTTTCCGCGCTTGGTCATCCGCGGATTCGGGTGTCGCCTGCGGAGATGCCGCTGCATACGTGTATTCATGCGTCGGACGAGGTCATCGTGACGGTCTCGACCGTGGGGGTGGAAGCGAACATGGCAGACAAGTACGTGACTCAAGTCAGAGGGTCGATGTTTGACAACCTGAGTCCATATTTCGCCATGGGGATCGCCCAGCGTGAGCTGACACTGGACCAGCTCGCGACAGGGTACGAGCCGCCACATGGCACTGCTCTGGTGCGTGAGCGCCAACCTGAAGGCACGGCGACCGACCGTGTTGTCGAAGTCCTCAAGTCGGTACAGGCACACCGTGGGCGCTGAACGGATGCGCGTTCTTGCGTTCGTCGAGGCGGTAGCGCAGTACGAGCGGATGTCCGTGCCGTTGCGGCCGGCGACGCTGCATCCCGCCTATGTCGCGGCTGACGCCGCCCGCAACCCGCTCCTGCAGCCGCTCTTCCTGAGCTACGAGGCGAGAGGCGAATGCTGGCTGCACTGCCTGCACCGCACCGACGTGCCTGGCACGGCATTGAGGGATGCCAGTTCGCCGTATGGGTACGGCGGCCCCCTGTGCAGCACCGATGACCCCGCTTTCCTGGCTGCTGCCTGGCAGGCCTACTTGGAATCGATGCGGGCAGACGGCGTGGTAGTCGAATACATCCGCTTTCATCCGGTGCTGGGGAACGAACGGCACTACGGCGGAAATGTGGTCCAGGGCCGAGCCGTCGTTTGCGTCGATCTGGAGCAGGAAGACATCACGGCCGGGTATGCGCTGCGGCAGCGCCAGGCTCTGAAGAAGGCGGCCGCCGCGGGACTGGTCTATGAGGAGGTCGGGCTTGTTTCGATGGTTCGCGAGTTCGCCGCGTTCTATCGTGCGGGTATGAGCGGCATCGGCGCGGATTCGTTCTATCTGTTCGCTGACAGCTATTTCGAAGCGCTGGCCGCCAGCGGGCTGGCCCGCGTCGGCTACTGCCGATCGCCGGAGGGACAGTGGTTGGCGGCGGCGCTGTTTCTCGACGGCGACGGCATCCGGGAGTACCACCTCGCGGCGACCTGCGCGCAGGGTCGCAAGGCGAGCGCCTCCAGCTTCGTGCTGCATTACGCAGGCCTTGCCGCCCGCGCGCGTGGAATGCGCCGGCTGTACCTCGGCGGCGGCAGCGATGCCCGTGCGGACAACCCTCTCCTGTTCTTCAAGTCCGCGTTTTCACCGGAGCGGCTTACCTATCGGACCGGTTGGAACGTGTTCGACGACAGTCGTTATAACGAGCTGAAGAAGCGATTTCCCCAAGAGCGCGCAGAGCACCCTGAGCGCCCAATCTTTTATCGTATAGTCTGAACATGAGCTGGAACCCGGTCTGGGAGACCGTATATCAATCGCGCGTCTGGGGCCAATATCCCGGCGAAGACGTGATCCGTTTCGTGAAGGGCCGCTTCTCGCAGGCGGGGGAGCCATCGCGCGTGCGCCTGCTCGAGGTCGGCTGCGGCAGCGGTGCGAACCTGTGGTTCATGGCGCGCGAAGGATTCTGTGTGCACGGAATCGATGGCTCGGACACCGCCGTGGGTCTGGCGCGAGAGCGGCTCGAGCGCGAGTGCCCGGCGTGGTCGGCGACAGGAGGGCTCGTGCAGGTGGGTGATGCCCTGCGGCTGCCATATCCGGACAACTACTTCGACGGCATCCTCGACGTGGTGGCAGTGTGCTACTGCGGCTTCGAAGATGCCCAGCAGGTTTATCGCGAGATGGCGCGGGTGGTGAAGCCGGGCGGGCGCCTGTTCAGCCGGATGTTCGCGCGCGGCTGCTGGGGCGACGGCACCGGTGAAGCGGCCGGGCGCGACATGTGGTGGTGCAGCGAAGGGCCGCTGGAAGGGTTCGGCGCAACGCGCTTTGCTGCTGAGGAGGATGTCCCCGTGCTGCTGCAGGGCTGGACCGTTGCCGGCGTCGAACGTGGGAGTTTCACGATGCAGGGCGGACAGCGCGAGATCCGCCATCTGCTGGTCGAAGGGATCAAACAGTGAGCGCTCCGCGCCAGAAGACCGTTGCGACGATCTGCGCCCGGGGCGGCAGCAAGGGGCTGCCGCGCAAGAACGTCCGGCCGTTCGCGGGCAAGCCGCTGATCGCCCACACGATCGAGCAGGCGCGCGCCTGTCCCCTCATCGAAGCGGTATACGTCTCAACCGATGACGACGAGATTGCTGCCATCTCCCGCGAGTGGGGCGCACAGGTGCCGTACCGGCGTCCGGCTGAACTGGCCACCGACGCTGCGGCGAAGATACCTGCGATCGAGCATTTGATCGCTTACCTGGAGAGCCAGGGTGAACGCATCGACCTTGTCGTGGACCTGCAACCGACCTCACCGCTGCGCACGCAGCAGGACTTGGCGGATGCGATCCGGCTCGCACCGCAGGCTGACCTCATCGTCACGGTGACGGAGCCGTCGCACAATCCCTACTACTCGCTCGTCGAAGCCCGGTCCGATGGCACGCTGTGTGTGAGCAAGGCCGAGGGGTTCGCGCGTCGGCAGGACGTCCCGCCGGCGTGGGGGCTGAACGGCTCGATCTATGTCTGGCAGCGTGCTGCCCTGGCGCGGGCGGCCGTGGACGGCTTTTGGAGCGTCGGCATCCGCCCCAGCGTCATGCCCCGGCACCGGTCGGTGGACATCGATGACGCCCTCGATTTCGAATGGGCCGAATGGCTCTGGCGGCGGCAGGGAACGGCGGGGCAACCATGACAAAGCATGTGTTCGTGATCGCGGAAGCGGGCGTGAATCACAACGGCAGCGTCGACCTCGCGCTGCAACTGGTGGACGCCGCTCGCGATGCCGGCGCCGATGCAGTGAAGTTCCAGACGTTTCGCGCCGAGGACGTCGTGACGCCGCAGGCCGCGACCGCGGACTACCAGCGCGTCAACACCGGCGAGACCAGCCAGTTCGACATGATTCGGAAGCTGGAGCTCGACGAGGCGGAGCACGCCCGGATGGCGCGGCATTGTCTCGACCGCGGCATCGAATTCTGCTCGACGCCCTTTTCGGAAGACGCCGTGGCGATGCTGGTGCGGCTCGGCGTGCGGCGCATCAAGTTGCCGTCCGGCGAGATCACCAATAAGCGCCTGCTCGAATGCGCTGCGGACACGGGTTTGCCGCTGCTGATGTCGTCGGGCATGGCGACGCTCGCGGAGGTGCAGCGGGCGATCGAATGGATCGCAGCGCGGTGGCGCCGCGGGGGATTCCCGCCACCCGGTCCGGACACGCTGAGCCTGCTGCATTGCACGTCGGCGTATCCCGCGCCGCCGGAGTCCCTGAACCTGCGCGCGATCCCGACCATGGCGCTGGCGACCGGCTTGCCGGTGGGGTATTCCGATCACAGTTTGGGCGGCGAGGCCGCGCTGGCGGCGGTCGCACTCGGAGCCACTGTGATCGAAAAGCACATCACACTGGACAAGTCGCTGCCCGGGCCGGATCACCGTGCATCGGCCGATCCGCAGGAGTTCGCGGCCGTCGTCAAGGGTATCCGTACGGTGCAAACCATGTTGGGCGATGGGGTGAAGCAGCCGCAGGCGATTGAGCAGAACACACGCGACGTCGCGCGGCGCAGCGTCGTCGTGTTGCGCCAGCTCCCGCGCGGCCACCGGCTCGGCGAAACCGATATCGGATTGCGTCGACCTGGTACCGGTATTGCGCCGGAACAATGGGACCAAGTCCTGGGGCGGCCGCTGGCCGAGGACGTCGCGGCCTATACGACCTTGCAGTGGTCCATGCTCGAAGGCGAGGGGTAGCGGGCCGGCCGACGTAGGCCAAGCCTGCACATCATGATCGGCGGCGAGCACTTCTTGCGCGTGCCCCCGGCGGTAAAAGATAGCATGGGCGACATGCTATCCCGCCGGGTCGGTGCGGCTACCCTGTTCGCTAGTGGCCGCGATGCGCTGTACTCGCTTCTCGCCGCACTGCCTTGCCGGGCTGTGTATCTGCCCGACCTTATCTGCCGCTCGGTGTTCGATGCATGCAGGACGGCTGGAAAGAAAGTGATCTTCTACGAGACGGGCCCCGATCTTGCCGGGATGGGGCTACCGGGAGCGCTTGGTCCCGGCACTTGCGTCGTGGTGATGCACTACTTCGGGCGTGCGAACCACCGGCTGCTGGAGGCCGCCCAGGCATCCGGAGCCACGATCCTCTCAGACGTCACGCACATGTTGTTCGCACCGGAAAGCCTCGAGGCGATCGCTGTGGCTTCGGAGTATGTGTTCGCCAGCCTGCGCAAGTCAGGCCCGTTCCCGGACGGCGGATTCGTCGCCTCGAGGCACCGGCCCGCGGTGGAGGCGACGGGAGCGGTGCGCGACGATTTCGTCGCCTACCGGGCGGCGGGGCTGCTTTCCCGCGGATTCTCGGCCCTCCAGGACTTCCCGGACGACGAGAACCTCCGCTGGACTCGCATGGCGGAGGCGATCCTCGACGCGTCATCGCCGGCCGATCATCGGGGAAGTTTTCTTTCGCGTGAACTTCTTCACACTGTCGCGATGGATGACGCGATAACCCGCACCCGCAGCAACATGGAAGTGCTATCCGCATCGCTGCGTGACGCCTGCCACTGCTTCAGCACTGCCGACGCGCCATCCCCCTACTTCCTCTGCAGGTTTCCGACGAAGGTGCACCGCGACAAAGTGCGGGTCGAACTGGCGCGCCACCGCTATTTTTTTCCCGTCCATTGGGATACGAGCTGGCAGGAGGAGGGTCACCCCCTCTCGGACACCGGCCTGAGCATCCCGTGCGACGGCCGCTACGGCGAACGGCAGATGAAGGCTGCGGCGGGCGTAGTCCTGTCGTGTCTCTCGTAATGAAGATTGCCATCCTGACCACCGCCCGATCGGACTTCGGGCTCCTGAAGCGGGTCATCAACCTCAGCGCCGAACGGTTCGGCGTGGACCTCCTGGTTGCAGGTTCCCATTTCCTGCGCTCGCGCGGCGAAACGGTGCAGGACGTGGAGCGGGAGTTCGGCGGCCATGCCACTGTGCGCATGACCCGCTTCGCGGTCATGCAGGAAGACATCTCTTCTGCGCACGACCAGGCCCGGACCATCGCTGAAACACAGCTGGCCGCATCGCGCTGGTTCGAAGCTAACGCGTGCGAGCTTCTCCTGTTCCTCGGCGACCGTTGGGATCTCTGGGGCGTCACGTTGCCGGCGTTCCTCCATGGCGTACCGCTTGCGCACATCAGTGGCGGCGAAGTGACCGAGGGGGTGATCGACGATGCGGTCCGGCACTCGCACACGAAGCTCTCCTGCCTCCACTTCGCTGCCGCCGACGCGTACGCGCATAACATCAGCAGGATGGGTGAAGAAGACTGGCGAATCAGCGTGGTCGGCGAATGCGGGCTCGACGCGATCCATTCGGGCGACATCGCCACCGCCGATGAGGTCCGTGAGCGCTTCGGTATGGATCTGGCCAGGGACACTCTGCTGGCTACCTTCCATCCATCCACGCTCGACACGCAGGTTCCGGTAGAGGCGCAGGTCGGCTCCTACCTGGAGGCGCTGTCGCGGTTCCCCGACCACCAGATCGTCTTCACGGCGCCCGGCGTGGAACTCGGTGGGGATGCGGTGCTGTCGGCGCTGCGGCAGTTTGTCGCGGCGCGCCCGAATGCCCGCCTCGTGGAGCATTTTGGCAGCCGCTATTACCTGGCCGTGCTGGGCGCATCAAGGCTGGTGGTGGGCAACTCCTCAAGCGGCGTGGTGGAGGCGGCCTCCTTTGGCGTGCCGGCCGTGAACGTGGGACAACGGCAGAAGAACCGGCTGGCTGCCGACTCCGTGCAGCACGTGCCCTGCAACGCGCCCGAGATCGAGGCCGCGATCGGCCGCGCCCTGTCAGATGAGTACCAGGCGTTCGCGCGCCGGTGCACTAATCCGTACGACCCCTTCCGGGACGGGAAGAACTCCATGCGCATCGTGGACGCCGTCGAGCGTGCACTGACTGCCGTTCCCAGCTCACAACTGAAAGTGAAGAAGTTCGACACCGACCTCCATCCAGACCAGTGGAATACTCTCCTGAGATAGGGGCCCCCAAGATGACCTGCATCTGTGTCATTCCCGAAGCCTGCGTGCACTACAATCGAAATTTGGAGATGGCGTCCCGGCTCGTCGGGCAGCAGATGGATGCGAGCATCCGGGTTCTCTGTGATCAGATGCGGAAGATTCACTACGCCACCGTGCTTTCAACGACGCCAGTCGACGCCGGGCTGCTGGATAACGCCGATACCTTCTGAGTCCGATGAACGCAGAACAATTCCAGCAACTTCTCGTGCCGCTGTCGATGCCGTGGGTGGACGCCGTCGTCCGGATGGACGAGGCCGCGCAGGGTCTGCTCCTCGCACTGGACGACACCGGCAGGCTGCAGCGCACCGTGACGGACGGGGACTTGCGGCGCGCTCTCCTGCGGCACAGCCCCGACACGCTCACCCTCGCGGGCTTGCCGAGCCGTCCGCCTCTTGTGGTCGGGCAGGCAGCGACCCTTTCCGAAGTGCAGCAGCTGATTGCGCGCCACGGCATCTCGCATGTGCCGGTGACCGACGCCAACGGGCGACCGGTTGACCTGATCACCAGCCGGGAGTTGTCGCAGCGCATCTGGTTGTCTTCGCCGCACCTCGGCGAAGAAGAAACAGCGTTCGTCGAGGACGCCTTCAAGACCAACTGGATTGCACCGTTGGGCCCTCACGTCGATGGGTTTGAACGCGAACTGGCCGAGCATGTCGGGGTTGCGCACGCCGCAGCGGTCAGTTCAGGAACTGCCGCCATTCACCTGGGCTTGGTCCTGCTGGGCGTCAAACCGGGAGATACCGTATTTTGCTCCTCACTGACCTTTGTCGGCAGTTGCAACCCCATCCTTTATTGCGGAGCAAAGCCGGTATTCATTGATTCCGAACCCCAGTCCTGGAACATGTCGCCCGCAGCGCTGGAACGCGCTTTTGAGTGGGCCAAGCGCGAGAGCCGGCTGCCTGCATGCGTTGTGCTGGTCAACCTCTACGGGCAAAGTGCTGACATGGACGCGCTGCTGCCAATCTGTGAGCGGTATGGTGTTCCAGTGCTTGAAGATGCCGCCGAATCGCTTGGCGCACATTACAAGGGTAAAAGCAGCGGAGCCTTTGGCCGGGTGGCTGTCTATTCCTTCAACGGCAACAAGATCATCACTACTTCGGGAGGCGGAATGTTGGTGGCTGATGATTCCGACCTTATCGCAAGAGCGCGAAAACTCTCGACACAGGCACGGGAGCCCGCTCCCCACTACGAGCACACAGAAGTCGGATTTAACTATCGCATGAGCAATGTTCTGGCCGGAATTGGGCGAGGGCAGCTGCGGGTGCTGGAGCAGCGCGTTTCGCAGCGCCGGCGCGTGTTTGAGCGGTATGTGGAGGCAATGGCAGATTTTCAGGAAATGCAGTGGATGCCGGAGCCGGAAGGCTGTCACTCCACCCGATGGTTGACATGTTTCACATTGAACGGGCCAGATGCTGCAGGGAGGAGCCGCGATGTGATGAAGGCGCTTGAGCGGCACTTGATTGAGGCGAGGCCGGTCTGGAAACCCATGCACTTGCAGCCACTCTTTGAAGGTGCTCCTTATTTTTCGCATGAGTCCGGTGTTGATATCTCTGCGGACCTTTTTCGAACGGGTATCTGTTTGCCCTCGGGTTCAAATCTTGATGCGGCTCAGCAAGACCGCGTGATTGATCATTTACGGCATGTCCTGCTCATGACGGAGGGCCGTCGTGCGCTTGCGTAAAGAGACTGTTTCGCTGTGGACTGCAGATCTCTTGCTGGTTTGTCTAGGGTGGTGGGCAGCATTTTGGCTGCGGTTTAATTTTGATATTCCTGAGGAGTTTGAAGCACTCGCCCTACAGAGCATGCCATGGGCGTTGGCTGGGTCTGCGGCCGGACTGGTCATTGCACGCGTTGACCGCCAAATCTGGAAGTACATTGGCCTGCCCGAGCTGCGGCAACTGGTATGGGGGGTGTTTCTCGGTGGACTGTTGGCTGCCGCAGCTGTGCTGATGATCCGGTATCCAAATTTTCCGCGATCTGTCCTCCTGCTGCATCCACTCGTTGCATTGATATTGCTTGGCGGAGCTCGCGCTGCCTGGCGGACATTTGTTGAGCACGGTAGCCCGTCGGACGAATCCCGGGCCTTGTTGATTGTCGGATCGCTTCATGATGCTGCCGATGCCCTGCGTGCAATCAAGGGATCCAGGCAATGGCATTGTGTGGGTATTGCTTCATCCGTTGAGTCCGAGCAAGGGCGTTATCTTCACCAAATACCGGTATTGGGACTTCCGGCTGGAATTGCCGACATGGCTGCGTCTACGGGTGCATCAACTGCGCTCATTGCCAGTCCGCCGGGCTCTCGGGAGCGTCGCGAGGTCCTCATGCAGTCCAGTCCGCCCGGACTGACGTTGCTAACCATGCCGAGGCCGGATGAATGGTTGCAGTCCGAGAGTGCAAGTCCGAGGAAAATCGAACTGGAAGATTTGCTGGGCAGGCAGGCGGTGGAACTGGACACGCAGGGACTGGCGGAGCTTTTTTCGGGTCAAACCGTGTTTGTATCGGGTGCTGGCGGGTCTATCGGGTCGGAACTTTGCCGGCAGATTGCGCGATTGGGTGTCGCCCGGCTGGTTTGTGTGGACGCCTCCGAGATTGCCATTTACAAGCTGGAGCAGGAACTGCGGGAAGCGCATCCGCAGATGCAAGGTCTCTATTACACGGCCAATGTCAGGGAGCATGCCCGCTTGCAGGCCATCGCAATGCAGTACAAGCCCTCGGTGTTTTTTCATGCGGCAGCGTACAAGCATGTCCCATTGATGGAGTTGAATAACGAAATCGAAGCGGTCCGAACCAATATTCTCGGAACCATTCACGCCGCTAAAGTGGCCGGTGCATGCGGTGCCCAGAAGTTCGTCTTGATCTCCACTGACAAGGCAGTGAATCCCACCAATATCATGGGAGCCACCAAACGCATGACGGAACTCGTGGTGCAGAGCATTGCACGCGAGTACACCGACACCCAGTTTGTGTCGGTTCGGTTCGGAAATGTTCTGGGCTCAAGCGGCTCTGTGGTTCCGCTGTTCACTGAGCAAATTGCGCGTGGTGGCCCGATCACTGTGACGCACCCCGACATCGTGCGCTATTTCATGACGATTCCGGAGGCCGCCAAATTAGTACTGCAGGCCGGGCTTATGGGACGCAGTGGCCAGATTTACGTGCTCGATATGGGTGAGCCTGTAAAAATTGTGGATCTGGCCCGGATGATGATTCGTCTTTCGGGTAAATCCGAACACGACATTTCGATCACTTTTACCGGTTTGCGTCCCGGCGAAAAACTATTTGAAGAATTGATGGCTGATGACGAAACCACGGAGCCCACTCCCCATCCCAAACTCCGTGTGGCCAAATCGTCGGGCGATCAGGCCGTTGCCATCGACGATGTAACAGCCTGGATATCCGCTGTTGGTGCCGCACCGTCCGGCGAAACCGTGAAGGCTTGGTTAACCAGTCATGTTCCGGAGTACAAATCCCGGATCTGATTTCGCTGGTTCCTTGTTTACAGCGAAATTCCTGTGCGCTCCAGAATGTCGCTGACCAGTTCCAGCCGCATCAAGGGGTTGTCCAGTTGCATCAGGCGCTGCTTTAATTCCAGCGGCATCGGCAACAGTTCGCACCAGCGGTTGGCGACCCATCCGCAGTCGTTCAGCCTGTAGGGCGCCAGTAGCGGCATTTGTGCTTGCGGCACCTCGCGTTCCTGCAGGCTTGTAATCAGCTTGCCCAGGGCATTGGCCGTGGCCTGCAGGTCAACCGGAATTTCCACCGGTTGGTCGTCTTCCAGCCGGGTGACATCGGCAATCCACAGGCCATGCCTGAGTTTTTCGCGGCGGGTGATTTCAAAGCGCTGCGCACCGGTGCAGCGTATGGCCATCAGGCCCGGTTGCGGGCTAGAGAACTCGGTAATGGTGGCCAGGGTGCCGATGGTGCTGAAGGCCTCGTTCGCAAAGCCGTCGCCCGTGGGGGTGCCTGCATCGGCGGGCCGGCGTACCTCGGAGCCTTCGGTGAGTGAAACAACGCCGAAAGGCGCACCCGCCTTGTGGCATTTGCCGATCATGTCGAGGTAACGGACCTCAAAGATGCGCAGCGGCAACACGCCGCCGGGGTACAGCACCGCGCCCAGCGGGAACAGGGGAAGGGAGGTCAGTGTCAGGGCTTCTGGCATGGTCTCATCGTGCTTTGGAGTGCCGTGAACCACATCATCCCATGTGACCCGCGCGGTGAATTTTTCGTGCGGCTGATACGCCTTTTATGCCTTGGGACTTATGCCTTGCTTCCGGGAATTGCCGGCCTCTCAGCTGACGGCATCGGCTGGCTGGCGCAGCAGCATGGCCAGGGAGTTGGCCACGGTCTTGCGCAGTTCCCTGCGGTCGCAGATCAAATCGACTGCGCCCTTGGTTTGCAAAAACTCGGCGCGCTGAAAGCCTTCAGGCAGCGTGACGCGCACGGTGGACTCAATGACGCGCGGGCCGGCAAAGCCGATCAGGGCCTTGGGCTCGGCGATCACGATGTCGCCCACGAAGGCAAAGCCGGCGCTCACACCGCCCATGGTCGGGTCGGTCAACACGCTGATGTAGGGCAGGCCTTTTTTGGCCAGGCGGGTCAGCGATGCATTGGTTTTGGCCATTTGCATCAGGCTTAGCAGGCCTTCCTGCATGCGTGCGCCGCCGGTGGCGGTAAAGCAGATGAAAGGCACTTTTTGCTCGATAGCGGCGTGCACGCCGCGCACAAAGCGCTCGCCCACCACGCTGCCCATGCTGCCGCCCATGAAATCAAACTCAAAGCAGGCGACCACCACGCCGATGCTGTGAACGGCGCCGCCCATCACCACCAGGGCGTCGGTTTCCTGGGTGTTTTCCAGGGCTTCTTTCAGGCGTTCGGGGTATTTGCGGCTGTCCTTGAACTTGAGGGCGTCGACGGGCAGCACTTCCTGGCCCAGTTCATAACGGCCTTCCGGGTCCAGAAAGGCGTCCAGCCGGGCGCGCGCGCCTATGCGGTGGTGGTGACTGCACTGCGGGCAGACGTTCTGGTTTTTTTCCAGGTCGGTTTTGTAGAGCACGGCTTCGCAACTCGGGCACTTGATCCACAGGCCCTCGGGCACACTTCGACGCTCGGTCGGATCGGTGGGGCTGATTTTTGGGGGAAGAAGTTTTTCTAACCAAGACATTGGGTAAGTCCTTAGGGTGTCGAGCGGGATCCAGACGCATTTGCCGGGCGAAAAGCGCAATTATGCGCCGGGTTTCGCCCATTAAAAGTCAGTCCAAAGCAGTACGGATTTCCTTCAAAAAGTCCCTGGCAACGATTGCCACCTTGTCACGCGGCTGGTTTTCAATCAGCTGGATGATCTTGCTGCCGATCACCACCGCGTCGGCCACCTTGCCGATGGCCTTGGCCGTGGCGGCGTCGCGAATGCCGAAGCCCACGCCCACGGGTACGTTCACATGCTTGCGGATGCGCGGCAGCATGGCCTCCACGGCGTCCACGTCCAGCGTGCCGGCGCCCGTCACGCCCTTGAGCGAGACATAGTAGACATAGCCGCTGGCGACTTGCGCCACCTGGGCCATGCGGGCGTCCGTGCTGGTGGGGGCCAGCAAAAAGATCAGGTCCATGCCGTGGGCGCGCAGCCGGGCGGCAAATTCCACGCATTCTTCGGGTGGGTAATCGACGATGAGTACGCCGTCCACGCCGGCCGCGGCAGCGTCGCGGATGAAGGCGCTTTCGGTTTTGCTGCCGCCGTGTTTGATGTCGTAGCGTTCGACCGGGTTGGCGTAGCCCATCAGAACGACGGGGGTGGCGCTGTCTTTGGTGCGGAACTGGCGCACCATCTCCAGCACCTGCGCCAGGCCGATGCCCAGGGACAAGGCTTTTTCACCCGCCTTCTGGATGACAGGGCCGTCGGCGCTGGGGTCGGAAAAGGGCACGCCCAGCTCGATCACGTTGGCGCCGCCGGCCACCATGCTGTGCATCAGCTCGGGGGTAACGTCGGCAAAGGGAAAGCCCGCCGTGACGTAAGGGATCAAGGCCTTGCGGCCCTGGCTTTTCAGTGTGGAGAAGGTGGTGGCAATGCGGCTCATGATTGCACCCCGCTGCCCTTGGCGCCGCTGGCATCGAACGAAGCCGCGGTTGTCGCACCACCCTTGACAGAGAAGCCCCGCATCGAAGGCCGGTCGTAAAACTCCGCGCCCGAAAGGTCGGCTACCGTGCCGATGTCCTTGTCGCCCCGGCCTGAGAGATTGACGAGCAGGCTCTGGTCTGGGCGCATGGTGCGAGCCATCTTCATTGCGCAGGCCACGGCATGGCTGGATTCAAGCGCCGGAATGATGCCCTCGGTGCGACACAGGTAGTGAAAAGCTTCCAGCGCCTCGGTGTCGGTGATGCCGACGTATTCGGCACGGCCGATGTCTTTGAGGAATGCGTGCTCGGGGCCGACGCCGGGGTAGTCGAGGCCCGCGCTGATGCTGTGCGTTTCGGTCACCTGGCCGTCGTCGTTTTGCAGCACATAGGTGCGGTTGCCGTGCAGCACGCCGGGCAGGCCACGCTGCAGCGACGCGGAGTGCTTGCCGCTGTCCAGGCCTTCACCTGCGGCCTCGACGCCGATCAAGCGGGTTTTGGCGTGCTGGATATAGGGATGGAAGATGCCCATGGCGTTGCTGCCGCCGCCCACGCAGGCGATCACTGCGTCGGGTTGCTTCGTGCCGATGAACTCCGGCATCTGCTGCAGGCATTCGGTGCCGATCACGCTCTGGAAGTCGCGGACCATCATGGGGTAGGGGTGGGGGCCTGCCACGGTGCCAATGATGTAGAAGGTGTTGTCCACGTTGGCGACCCAGTCGCGCATGGCTTCGTTGAGCGCGTCTTTCAGCGTCTTGCTGCCGCTTTCGACCGGCACCACGGTGGCGCCCAGGAGGTTCATGCGGTAGACATTAGGGCTTTGGCGCTTGACATCTTCGCTGCCCATGTAGACCACGCATTCCAGGCCGTAGCGGGCGCAGATGGTGGCCGTGGCCACGCCGTGCTGACCGGCGCCGGTTTCAGCAATCACGCGCGGCTTGCCCATGCGGCGCGCCAGCATGGCCTGGCCTATGGTGTTGTTGATCTTGTGCGCGCCGGTGTGGTTCAGGTCTTCGCGCTTGAGGTAAATCTGCGCGCCGCCTTGTTCACGGCTCATGCGTGCGGCGTGGTAAATCGGAGAGGGGCGGCCTACGAAATGCGCCAGCTCGGAATGGAATTCGGCGAGGAACTCCGGGTCGTGCTGGTATTTGGCGTAGGCGTCTTTGAGCTCATTGATGGCGTGCGTCAGGGTTTCTGAAACAAAACTGCCGCCGTAAATTCCGAAATGGCCTGAAACGTCAGGCTGGTGGTACTCGTACATGGTTAAGACTCTTTGCAAGTAGTTCGTCGGCGGCGCGAACGGCCGCTACAAACTGGTTGATCTTGTCGGCGCTTTTGATTCCCTTGGAAATCTCGACGCCCGAACTGACATCAACGGCCAGCGTTGTGCAACGCGGCCTGACTTGCAAAATGCCATCGATCACGTTTGCAGGCGTCAATCCACCAGACAAAACGAGGTGAGCGCTGACGTTTGGAGGAAGAAGTGACCAATTGAATGTTTTCCCGCCGCCACCATAACCTTCGACATGAGCGTCGAGCAGGATGGCTTGTGCGGCCTTGAAGTCTTGTGCGTATTTTACGAGATCAAAGCCGCCGGAGGTTCCAGGCGTGCTTTCAGTGGTTTTTTCACCAAGTGGAATGCGTGCGGCGCGCATGAACGGGCGCCCGGCCTCCAGGCAGATCTCGGGTGTTTCGTCACCATGAAATTGTAGTAAAGCCATTGGTAGGCCTGCGCAAGCAGCTATGATTTTTGTAGCGGGGGCATTGACGAAAAGCAGCACCGGCGTCACGAAAGGAGGCAGGCGGCGAGCCAGTTCGGCGGCGCGTTCGGCTGTCACATGGCGCGGGCTGGCTTCGTACATCACAAACCCGATTGCATCGGCTCCGGCAGCCACGGCCGCGTCCACGTCTTCCTCGCGGGTGAGGCCGCAGATCTTGATTCGGGTGCGGGTGGCGGGCGTCATGGAAGCCAATCATAGGCCGCTGTGCGACTTGGGAGGCCATAGTGGTCTTCATAGACCGGTCCCAAGAAGTACAACCCATCGGGTGAAAAAGTGGGCGCGGCTGCGTCGCGGCTGCGCGCATCCCTTACCTCGGCCAGCCAGCCTGGCGGGTAGTTGCCCTGGCCGACAGCCACCAGGCAGCCCATGATGTTGCGAATCATGTGGTGCAAAAAGGCGTTGGCCTCGAACTCGAAGCGCCAGTATTTGGAGCCCGTACCGGCACGCTCGGAGATGTCGATCCGGCTGATCGTTTTGACGGGGGACTTGGCCTGGCACTGCGCGGCCCGGAAAGAGCTGAAATCGTGCTCGCCAATGAGGTGCGTGACAGCCTGTCGCATCGCAGTGCCATCCAGTGGCCGGTACACCCAGCCGACACGCCCGGCTTCCACGCTGGGCCGCACTGGTGATTCCAGCACGACGTAGGCGTACCTGCGTGCGATGGCGCTACCGCGACAATGGAATTCGTCGGGGACCTCGCGTGCCCATTGCACCGCGATGTCACCGGGTAAAAAGGTGTTGGTGCCGCGCACCCATGAGGCAATGTCGCGCTGCAGCGGCGTGTCAAAGTGCACGACCTGCATCAGCGCATGCACGCCAGCGTCGGTGCGCCCGCAGCAGAGGGTACGAATCGGCTGGGCGGCAAACTTGGCCAAGGCCAGCTCCAGCTTGTCTTGCACGGTATTGCCCGAGAGCTGGCTTTGCCAGCCCTCGTAGGCACTTCCGCTGTAGCTGATGCCGAGGGCAATCCTCACGGTTGAACCCCGGCCGGTGCGCAGTGAACGCGGTGCGTTCAGGCTGCGCTCACGCCAAGGCGTTCAGGAACGCCTGCGCCTTGACTTTCAACGGGCCACTGGCTTCTGCCAGCACTTCTTCGGCCAGCGAGCGGGCACCGTCGGTGTCACCCAGCGAGCGGAACTCTTCGGCCAGCATGAACTTGGTTTCAAGCGGGTCATCCGACGAAGAAGATACTTCAAACTCAGGAGCGGGACTCTCCGTTGTTGGGCCATTCAGGTCAAGTGAAAGCGAGCCCAGGTCGAATTCCAGCATGCCGCTGTCGGCTACTGCCGGGGCCGGAGCGGCCTTGACCGGCGGAACCGGTTTGGCTGGCGGGACGAACGGCTCGGGTTCAAAGTTCAGGCCTTCGGACAGAAAGGAAATCTCGGGTGCCGCTTCGGCGGGTTTGGCCGCAGCAGGTGCCGGTGGCTTGGCCGCAGGCATGGCAACCGTTGCGCTGCTGAAATCCATGTTCAGGGCGGCGGGTTCCGGTTTCCTGACGACGGGCGGGGCAACTGGTTTTGGTGCAACGGGTGCCGATATTGCCGCAGGGGTCGTGGCTGTATCAGGCTCATCACCGAGTGAGAAATCCAGGTCAAGATCAACGTCCACGGCCGGTGTTGGCGCAGGGACATTGACCGGTTGAGCCACCATGGCCACGGTACCGCCCGGGCTGAACGCCGAGGTCCCGGCGGCGGAGGCTGTGCCGGCGGGCTGTCCGCCAGGCTGGTACATCGGGTTCGAAGGGTCGAGCTCGCGGCCCATCTCGGTGATGTACGCCCATTCCGGGCCATTGCCGTGGGTCAGATTGAAGGCTTCGATGGCGACAGTTTCAAATGCCTTGCTGTCGCGGCGTTTTGCATAGATTTCCATCAGCTTGGCGTGAATTGCCACGCGCATGGGGCTGGTGCGCATCGCCTCCTTGAGGATTTCTTCAGCTTGCAGGTCGCGTCCATATGCCAGGTACACATCGGCTTCGGCTACGGGGTCTACGTCGCCAGCGGCGTCCAATTGACTGGGCGAATACACCAGGGACGAGCCCGTGGCGTTGCCTTCATTCGTGTCAATTCTTTGGCCGCCGCTGGCGCCGAAAAAAGAATCGGGCTGCAACCTGCTTTCAAGGAAAGAGCTGTCAACCTGGGCCCCACCGGCGCGCTGGCGGTACCGGTAAAAACCGAATCCGGCGAGCAACGCGACCAGAAGGCCTACGCCCGGCAATACCAGGGGGTTTTCCAGCAGTTCGTCGAGCAGGCTGGGTTCAGGTGGCGGCGGAGGCGGCGCAACAACCGGTTTTTTGGGTGCTGCCGGAGCGGCTGCCACCGGTGCGACGGGTTCGCTGGCCGCGGGGGCTGGTTGTGAAGCCGCTGCAAGCGGCTCGGCGCTTGCAGCCGTGGCTGAGGCTGCAGAGGCGGGTGCCATGGGAACCGCAGGCGTCGTGCCCGCAACTGCTGCGCTGGCCGGCTGTGTGGCTGTCACCGCTGCCTTGGTGGATGCCGATGCGGCGATGGAAGGCGCCGAAGCTGCCGGAGCCGCCGCAGGTGTGGGGACTGTAACGCTGGACGGAACTGGAACAGCCACACCTGGCGTTTTGGCTGCGCTGGCTGCGGGTGCCGCTGCCGGACCGCTTCCGAGTTTGTTGAGCTCGTTGATATTTTTGGACAGCTCCGCGACCCGTGTCGAGGCTTCTTTGGCTTGCCGTTCCTTGGCAATCTTTTCTTCGGCGGCTGTCGCTGCCTTGCCCTTGACGGCTCCCTTGGACAGGGTGAGCTTGTCGGGGGTGGTGCTGGCAGGCGCCCGGTCTTCCACCTTGGCCTCCACCTTGCCGCCGGCCTGGCGGTCGGCACCGGCTACCTGTGCCGCTGGCACGCCTTCTGCGAGTTTTCGGCGGAAAGTGTTGAAGTCCTTGCTTTGCGCGACGATGGTCTGGGTAGCTTCGCCGGGGGAGACGGCGCCGGCCGATTCGGCGGTCGGGATGTCCAGCACGGCGCCGGACTTGATGCGGTTGACATTGCCGCCGATGAAGGCATCCGGGTTGCTTCGGAGCAAGGCGACCAGCATCTGGTCCAGTGAAATGCTGGACGGCTTGTTCTGGGCAGCGATTTTGCCTGCGGTGTCACCGGATTTGACGGTGACCTGTGTGTCGCCGGCGGGGGCTTTTTCCGCCTTTGCCGCAGGTGCCTTGGCTACGGGGGCGGGCCTGGTGGCACTGGAGCCGGGGCCTGACGGGGAATAGGGGATGGACGCAATGCCTTTGGAGGGCGGCGCGGCATTGGGCGAACCGGGGCGCGACAGCACAGGTGCAGTTGGCGCAACTGCTGTGCCGCTACTGCCGGACCGCAGTGCCGGCGGGTCAAACAGCATGGTGTAGTCGCGTGTAATTCGCCCGTTCGACCAATTGGCCTCCAGGATGAGGTCCACGAAAGGCTCGGTAACGGGGCGGTTGCTGCTCAATCGCAGGAAAGACCGTCCGTCCGTCCGACGTTGCAGGCTGACTTCGACACCGGTGACCACCGTGCCGTATTCCATGCCTGCTGCCTTGAAGGCTTCTGCCGGTGCAACACCGGCCCGAAGGCTGGCTGCTTCATCGGGCTTGAGGTCCGTGATCTCGATTTCGGCGCGAAGGGGTTCACCCAGCGCCGATTGAACGGTGATCCGGCCCAGCGCAAGCGCATGGGCTTCAAGACTTGCCAGGCTGCCCAGCAATGCAATGGCACTCGCCAGGGCGCCAATACGCCAACGACCGCGTTTATTCATGGGGTTGGGAGCCTCCAGTGCTCGGTCTGCATGTAACTTTATTCTGCTTAAGCGCACAAAAACCTCGATGCGAATTTTCGAAAAACAACCTTAACATCAAGGCATTAGGCTGACAAGCTAAGACACCACTTAAGTTTTGACACATCGAGTTAGCATCAACTTACATGTTCAGGATGTTGTCAGACGACAACGCACGGAAACAAGTGGTTACGGATGAGTGGCCGCATGTTGGCAACCGCTCACCCCGAATTATTTACCCCTGAAGCAGTATACGAAGCATGCGGCGCAGCGGTTCGGCCGCACCCCAGAGCAACTGATCGCCCACGGTGAAAGCACCGAGGTAGTCGGGGCCCATGGCCAGTTTGCGCAGGCGACCCACCGGAATCTGCATGGTGCCCGTCACGGCGACGGGTGTGAGGTCCTTGATCGAGGCCTCACGCGTGTTGGGCACAACTTTGACCCACTGGTTGTCTGCGGCGATCATGGCCTCGATATCGGCCAACGGCACGTCCTTCTTCAGCTTGAAGGTCAGGGCCTGACTGTGGCAGCGCATCGCGCCTATGCGCACGCAGAAGCCGTCGACCGGCGTTTCAGCCGTGCCGAAACCAGCACCCTGGCCCAGGATCTTGTTGGTTTCCGCGCCGCCCTTCCATTCTTCCTTGCTCATGCCGTTACCCAGGTCCTTGTCGATCCAGGGAATGAGGGAGCCACCCAGCGGCACGCCGAAATTGGCCGTCTCATCGCTATTCAGTGATTGCTGTTTGGCCAGCACGCGGCGGTCGATTTCCAGGATGGCTGATTTGGGATCGTCCAGCAAGGCGCGGACTTCGCTATTGAGCGTGCCATATTGGGTCAGCAGCTCGCGCATGTGCTGGGCGCCGCCGCCGGACGCCGCCTGGTAGGTCATGCTGGTCATCCATTCGACCAGGCCCGCCTTGTACAGCGCGCCCACGCCCATCAGCATGCAGCTCACCGTGCAGTTGCCGCCAATCCAGTTCCTGCCGCCCTTGGCCATGGCGTTCTGGATGACGGGCAGGTTAACCGGATCCAGGATGATGATGGCATCGTCGTTCATGCGCAGCGTAGAGGCTGCGTCAATCCAGTGGCCCGTCCAGCCGGCCGCGCGCAGCTTGGGGAAGACTTCAGTGGTGTAGTCGCCGCCTTGGGCCGTGATGATGATGTCGCACTTCTTCAGCGCTTCAATGTCAAAGGCGTTCTTCAGGGTAGTCTCGTTTTTGGCCTGAGCGGGGGCTTTGCCGCCGGCGTTCGAGGTCGAGAAGAAAACCGGCTCGATCAGGCCGAAGTCGCCTTCGGCCTGCATGCGGTCGATCAGGACCGAACCGACCATGCCGCGCCAGCCGACGAGTCCCGTGAGATTGCCTTTGAGTTTCATTGTGTTGCCCTTCAAAAAGTCAAAAATAAGGCTTTTTGGCCCGGCTCATCGAGCCGGCAGGGCACGACGAACCAGGCTTGCTAGCCTTTAATGGTGGTCGTTTTGGTGATCTGGGCAAAAACCGGCGCAGCGCTGATCGCGCGCGAAGCGGCGATAAAGCGGGTGAGTGCGGGGTTTTTGCGCATGGTGTTAATTGTAGCCAGGCTTGGCTTTATCGGGGCTGACAGCCGCCTCAAATCCGTTTTTTGCCCTTGGTTTGAGGCGATTTGCGGTAAAAAAACGTCAGGCCAAGGCTTTGACGACCGCATCACCCATCTGCACCGTGCCGACCTTCGTCGTGCCTTCGCTGTAGATGTCAGGCGTGCGCAGGCCCTGGCTCAACACGGCGTCCACGGCTTTTTCGATGCGGGCGGCGGCTTCGGGCTGGTTCAGGCTGAAGCGCAGCATCATGGCCGCGCTCAGGATGGTGGCCAGCGGATTGGCCACGCCCTTGCCGGCGATGTCGGGTGCGCTGCCGTGGCTGGGCTCGTACAGGCCCTGGTTTTTGTCGTTCAGGCTGGCCGAAGGCAGCATGCCGATGGAGCCGGTCAGCATGGCGGCGGCGTCGCTCAGGATGTCGCCGAACATGTTGCCGGTGACCACCACGTCAAACTTCTTGGGCGCCTTCACCAGCTGCATGGCGGCGTTGTCCACATACATGTGGTCCAGCGCGACGTCGGGATACTGCTTGCCGACTTCGGTGACCACGTCTTTCCAGAGCTGGAAGGTTTCCAGCACGTTGGCCTTGTCGACGCTGGTGACGCGCTTGTCACGCTTGCGGGCGGCCTGGAAGGCCACGTGGGCGATGCGTTCGATCTCGGGGCGCGAATAGCGCATCGTGTCAAAGGCCTCTTCCGAGCCGGGGAAATGCCCGTCGGGTGAGACGCGCCGGCCTCGGGGCTGGCCGAAGTAGATGTCGCCGGTCAGTTCGCGGATGATCAGGATGTCCAGGCCGGACACCAGCTCACGCTTGAGGCTGGAGGCGTCCACCAGCTGTGCATAGCAAATGGCGGGGCGGAAGTTGGCAAAGAGGCCAAGGTTCTTGCGCAGGCCCAGGATGGCTTGCTCGGGGCGCAGCGGACGATCCAGCGTGTCATATTTCCAGTCACCCACAGCGCCGAACAGCACGGCATCGGCTTCCTTGGCCAGTTTCAGCGTACTTTCGGGCAGTGGATGGCCATGGGCCTCATAGGCGGCGCCGCCGACCAATGCGCTTTCGGTTTCAAACTTCAGGTCGAGCGCCTTCAAGACCTTGACGGCTTCCGCGACGATTTCGGTGCCGATGCCGTCACCAGGGAGGATTGCGATTTTCATGGGATTAATCCAGGATTTCAGAAAAACTGGCCGGGCAAAAGTAATTGCTGCCCGGTACAGGGATGGGGGTTGAACTGGTAGTGTCGTTGACCACGATGGTGCAACGCTTGTCTTTCCAGATCAGGTCGGCAGTGTATTTTTTCTGCGGATCGGCGACGAAGCGGACAGCTACCGGTCCACACTTTGACTTGTAGGTTATGTTGTTCGCAAAATGCTGCTCCTGCGCATAGGCGCGAATCTGCACCGGGCCAGCTTGCGGAAGTACTTCAACAATGTCTTTGCGTTCGCGGCCGGCGTAGGTCCGGCTGGCTTCTATGGTGTTCAGAGCCACACCTACATCCTTGAAGCCTTCGCATGACGCGCTTTGTGGGCTCACACCAAATCGCGCTGTGCCATTCGAGAAGGAGCGCAGCCGAAGCGTCGCGGCATTCGCAGGGGCGTTCTTTTCGATGGCTGCCAGCTGGGTTTGGTCGCGATTGACCGCTTCCATCGTCGAGCAGCCCGTCAGGCCGGTCAGCAGGGCAACCACCAGTCCTGCCATGCGCGAGTGCGCCATCATCCTGCCACCGTGTGGTTCAGCCAGGGCTTGGTTGCCAGGCGCTCGGCTTCAAAGGCCTTGATCTTGTCGCTCTGGCGCAAGGTCAGGCCAATGTCGTCCAGGCCGTTGAGCAGGCAGTACTTGCGGAAAGCCTGCACGTCGAAAGGCAGCTCCTCGCCCTGCGGCTTGACGATCACTTGCCGTTCCAGGTCGACCGTGAGCTGGTAGCCGGGGAAGGCCAGCGCTTCGTCGAACAGCTGCGCCACCTGCGCCTCGGGCAGCACAATGGGCAGCAGGCCGTTCTTGAAGCTGTTGTTGAAGAAGATGTCGGCGTAGCTCGGCGCGATGATCGCGCGAAAGCCATATTGGTCCAGCGCCCAGGGCGCGTGTTCACGCGAGGAGCCGCAGCCGAAGTTCTTGCGCGCCAGCAGGATGGAGGCGCCCGCGTAGCGTGGCTGGTTCAGCACGAAGTCGGGGTTGGGCTTGCGGCTGGCCGGGTCCTGGCCGGGAAAGCCCGCGTCCAGGTAGCGCCATTCGTCAAACAGGTTGGGGCCAAAGCCTGTCTTGCGGATGGACTTGAGGAACTGCTTGGGGATGATGGCGTCGGTGTCGACGTTCTCGCGGTCCATCGGGGCGACCAGGCCCTTGTGTACGGTGAATTTCTGCATGGGATTCTCTCCTTCACTCTATCGAAATAGTTTCTTGCCAAGAAACACCGCGGAACCGGCTTTGCCGGGCCGCAGGTGTTGCCCCCTTGAGGGGGTTCCGGCTACACGAAGTGAGCCGAGACAGGGGTGTCACACAAACTTTCTGATGTCAACAAAGTGGCCGTGCACGGCGGCCGCGGCGGCCATCGCCGGGCTCACCAGGTGCGTACGGCCACCGGCGCCTTGCCGGCCTTCGAAGTTGCGGTTACTGGTGGATGCGCAGCGCTCGCCCGGCTCCAGCCGGTCGGCGTTCATGGCCAGGCACATCGAGCAGCCAGGCTCACGCCATTCAAAGCCGGCGGCCACAAAAATCTTGTCCAGCCCTTCGCGCTCGGCCTGTTCCTTGACCAGGCCTGAGCCCGGAACGACCAGCGCAAGCTTGACGTTCTTGGCAACCTTCTGGCCGATCTTCTTGATGACGGCGGCTGCCTCGCGCATGTCCTCGATGCGGCTGTTGGTGCAGGAACCGATGAACACCTTGTCGATGTACAGGTCGTTCAGCGCCTTGCCGGGCTCCAGGCCCATGTACTTCAACGCGCGTTCGATGGCATCGCGCTTGTTGGCGTCTTTTTCCTTGTCGGGGTCGGGCACGCGGTCGTCAATCGACAGCACCATTTCGGGCGAAGTGCCCCAGGTGACTTGCGGCAGGATCTGGCTGGCGTCGAGCTCGACCACGGCGTCGAACTTCGCGTCGGCATCCGAGTGCAGCGTGTTCCAGTATTTGGCGGCCATGTCCCATTCGACGCCGGTGGGCGAGAGCAAGCGGCCTTTGACGTAATCAATGGTTTTCTGGTCTACCGCCACCAGGCCAGCGCGCGCGCCGGCTTCAATCGCCATGTTGCAGACCGTCATGCGGCCTTCCATGCTGAGCGCACGAATCGCCGAGCCGGCAAATTCAATCGTGTAACCCGTGCCGCCAGCCGTGCCGATCTTGCCGATGATGGCGAGCACGATGTCCTTGCCCGTCAAGCCTGGGGCCAGCTTGCCTTCGACCTTCACGAGCATGTTCTTGGCTTTTTTGGCCAGCAGGGTTTGCGTCGCCATCACGTGCTCGACTTCGCTGGTGCCGATGCCATGTGCCAGCGCGCCGAAAGCGCCGTGGGTGGAGGTGTGCGAGTCGCCGCAGACGACCGTCATGCCGGGCAGCGTGGCGCCGCTTTCGGGGCCGATGACATGCACGATGCCCTGGCGTTTGGAGAGGAAGGGGAAGAAGGCGGCCGCGCCGAATTCCTTGATGTTGCTGTCCAGCGTGGTGATCTGTTCCTTGCTCACCAGGTCGGTGATGCCGTCGTAGCCCAACTCCCAGCCGGTGGTCGGCGTGTTGTGGTCGGCCGTGGCGACGATGGAGCTGATGCGCCAGACCTTGCGGCCGGCCTCGCGCAGGCCTTCAAAGGCCTGCGGGCTGGTGACTTCGTGCACCAGGTGGCGGTCGATGTAGAGGATGGCCGTGCCGTCGTCTTCGGTATGAACGACGTGCTCGTCCCAGATTTTGTCGTAGAGGGTGCGTCCCATGGGTTTCCTTCGTGATCTCTCGTTATCGTCTGTCGTGGGGGTGATTTTAGGCCGCTGCACTCGCAGCCATGGCTGCGGTTTTGGCAGCTTGGGCCGCGTTGGTGTGTGGTGCGGCGGGCTGTGTGAGGTGTTCCACCAGCAGCCGCGCCGTCAGGGGCAGGGTGGAAAAGTCACGCGCTACCAGCTGGATCTGGCGCTCGGCCCAGGCGTCGAGCAGGGGAAGGGACTCGAGCTCACCGACGCCGTGCATGAGTTCAAAGGCGCGCTGCGGCATCACGCCGACGCCCAGGCCGTTGTGGATCATGCGACACATTGCGTCCAGGCCGGTGACATGGATGCGCAGCTTGATGGTGCGGCCCAGTCGGGCGGCCGCTTCGCGCATGGCCAGGTAAATCGAACTGTTGGAGTGCAGTCCGACCTGGTCGTAGTCCAGTGCTGCTTCAAATTTGATAGCGCCTTGCGTACACAGGGCGTGGCCCCTGGGCACAATCAATACCAATTTATCGGTGCGGTAGGGCAGTACCTGCAGGTCACCCGCGCCGTCGGCAGTATTGCAGATGCCCAGATCGGCCGCGCCTTCCTGCACCGCGCGGACCACCTCGGTGCTCAGATGCTCTTCCAGGTCGATCTTGATGCCCGAATGCTCGCGGGTGAAGGCGCCCAGGTCTTCCGGCAAAAACTGCACGATGGCCGAGATGCTGGCGTGCACGCGCACATGGCCGCGCACGCCGTCGGCGTATTCGCTGAGCTCGCTCTGCATTTTCTCGAGGCTGAACAGCACCGAGCGCGCATGGTGGAGCAGGCTTTCGCCGGCGGGCGTCAGGTCAACACCGCGGGTGTGGCGGTACAGCAGCGGCGTGTCCAGCGTGATTTCGAGGTCGGAGAGGCGTTTGCTCACGGCTGAGGCGGCAATGAATTCGCGCTCGGCCGCCTTGCCGATGCTGCCGAGCTCGCACACAGCCACAAAGAGCTGAAGCGAGGTCAGATCAATGCGGCGGGCAAAGTTGCGTTCGGAGCTTTTCATGGCGTGGGCGTGACGTCATCGTGTTAGACGATGGTGAAACGCTATTTTGCTACCATGATTGGTGTTTTGTCATCGCAATGCACGATGCCCTGCTTGCCAATAGGCGTTTTCAGCCTGGGCCACCAAAATTTTTGATTTTTTAAGGCTCTAGCCCAATAACGACGGGCGCAAGCAGCTATCAAAAACGTAGCAGACAGCCGCGGGGCCTGCGGAACCTTGAGATGCGCCGCAGGGCTTTGGGGCATGAAAAAGCCCGCCGATGTTGCCAAGGGCGGGCTTTATGTCAACGCGTTGGCAGCTTAGCGCTTGGCCAGCGGCAACACCTGACGTGTCGTGGAGCCGGTGAACAACTGGCGTGGACGGCCGATCTTGTACTCGGGGTCGCCGATCATTTCATTGAGCTGGGCGATCCAGCCGACGGTACGGGCCAGCGCGAAGATGGCCGTGAACAGTGGCACCGGGATGCCGATGGCGCGCTGCACAATGCCGGAGTAGAAGTCGACATTGGGGTAGAGCTTGCGCGACACGAAGTATTCGTCTTCCAGGGCGATTTTTTCCAGCGCCATGGCGAGCTTGAACAGCGGATCGTTTTCCAGGCCCATTTCCTTGAGCACTTCCTTGCAGGTTTCCTGCATCAGCTTGGCGCGCGGGTCGTAGTTCTTGTAGACGCGGTGGCCAAAACCCATCAGCTTGACGCCGGAGTTCTTGTCCTTGACCTGCTTGATGAAGTCACCGATTTTCTCGATGCCGCCGGCTTTCTGGATGTCGCCCAGCATGTTGAGTGCCGCTTCGTTGGCGCCGCCGTGTGCCGGGCCCCAGAGGCAAGCCACGCCAGCGGCAATCGCTGCAAACGGGTTGGTGCCGGACGAGCCGCACAGGCGCACGGTGGAGGTCGAAGCGTTTTGCTCGTGGTCTGCATGCAGGATGAAGATGCGGTCCAGCGCGCGTTCAAGCACGGGGTTGACCTTGTACTCTTCGCACGGCGTGGCGAACATCATGTGCAGGAAGTTGCCGGCGTAGCTCAGGTTGTTCTTGGGGTACATGTAGGGCTGGCCCACGGTGTACTTGTAAGCCATGGCGACCAGCGTCGGCATCTTGGCGATCAGGCGGATGGCAGAGATGTCGCGGTGCTCGGGATTGGTGATGTCGGTGCTGTCATGGTAGAAGGCCGACAGGGCGCCGACCAGGCCGGTCATGATGGCCATCGGGTGCGCGTCACGGCGGAAGCCGCGCAGGAAAAACTGCATCTGCTCGTTGACCATGGTGTGGTTGGTCACGCGGCTGACGAAATCTTTCTTCTGCTCGACATTCGGCAACTCGCCGTACAGCAACAGGTTGCAGGTTTCCATGTAGTCGCAGTTGGTGGCCAGCTGCTCGATGGGGTAGCCGCGGTACAGCAACTCGCCCTTGTCGCCGTCGATGTAGGTGATGGCGGACTGGCAGGACGCGGTCGACAGGAAACCGGGGTCATAGGTGAACATGCCGGTCTGGGCATACAGCTTGCGGATATCAACGACGTCCGGACCAACGCTGCCCTGGTAGACCGGCAACTCGATGCTGGGGCTGCCGTTGCTGAAGGACAGGGTGGCTTTGTTGTCAGCTAGCTTCATTTCGTGCTTCTTTCTTTCGTATCAGTGTCAATGGAGGACGGACGCGTAATCGGGGGCCGGCGCTGCGGGCTGCAGCAACTTTAAAACTTCATGGGCTTCAGAAGTAGAGGCACTTGCCTTGGCCGCTTCATCGGGCAGCTGGCCGGCAACTTTTCGTTTTAACAGCAGGTCCAGCAAATCGTTGTCGGACAAATCCATTAAATCATTTAACCCTTTAGCCTGCCTGACGGTTAGCGTCGCTTCGTGCGCCAAAAAGAAGCGCTCAATCAGCAAATCGTTTTCCAGCAGGCCGCGCCGGCAACGCCACTTGAGCTTGCTCAGGGCACGCTCGTCGAGCAGGGCGTCGGCGGTTTCCATATCGTTCAGGCCGTAGAGGTTTCGCCGCCGGGCCGCCCCAAGGCGAAACACGCCCCCTCGGGGGGCAGCGTAGTACGCGAAGCGACAAGCGTGGGGGCCATATTGGTCACACTGTCCGCAAAACCATCATTTCCTTGATCTTGCCAATCGCCTTGGTCGGGTTCAGGCCCTTGGGGCAGACGTCGACGCAATTCATGATGGTGTGGCAGCGGAACAGGCGGTACGGGTCTTCCAGATTGTCCAGGCGCTCGGCGGTGGCTTCGTCTCTGGAGTCGGCGATGAAGCGGTAGGCCTGCAGCAGGCCGGCCGGGCCGACAAACTTGTCGGGGTTCCACCAGAAGCTGGGACAGGAGGTGGAGCAGCTGGCGCACAAAATGCACTCGTAGAGGCCGTTGAGCTCATCACGCTCTTCGGGACTCTGCAGGCGCTCTTTTTCGGGCGGCACGTTGTCGTTGATCAGGTAGGGCTTGATCGAGTTGTACTGCTTGAAGAACTGCGTCATGTCGACGATCAGGTCGCGCACCACAGGCAGGCCGGGCAAGGGCTTGAGGATGATGACCTCAGGCAGCGTGCGCATGTTGGTCAGGCACGCCAGGCCGTTCTTGCCGTTGATGTTCATGGCGTCGGAGCCACACACACCTTCGCGGCACGAGCGGCGAAAGCTGATGGTCGGATCCTGCGCCTTCAGCTTCATCAACGCGTCCAGCAGCATGCGCTCGTGGCCGTCGAGCTCCACCTCGATGGTCTGCATGTAGGGCTTGGCATCGGTGTCCGGGTCGTAGCGGTAGATCTTGAAGGTGCGTTTGGTCATGGGGTTCTCGCTTCTTGTAGGGTCGCAGGGCGTCAGAGCAATAGGGGCTACGTCTTCAGAAAGTACGCGTCTTGAGCGGAACCGAATCGACCGTCAGGGGTTTCATCTGCACCGGCTTGTAAGCCAGGCGGCTGCCTTCGCTGTACCAGAGCGTGTGCTTGTGCCAGTCGGTGTCGTTGCGGCCGTTCGGGTGCGCGGGCGTGTCGCCGTAATCGTCGACGGAGTGCGCACCGCGGCTTTCCTGGCGGGCCGCGGCGGACACGATGGTGGCCTGCGCTGCTTCGATCAGGTTTTCCACTTCCAGCGCTTCGATGCGCGCGGTGTTGAAAATCTTCGACTTGTCCTTCAGTCCGATGCTGTTGACGCGGGCACGCAGCGCGGCAATTTTCGTCACGCCTTCGTTCATGATGGCCTGTGTGCGGAACACGCCGGCATGCTGCTGCATGGCGGCGCGCAGGTCGTTGGCCACGTCTTGCGCGTATTCGCCGTCGGTCGCGTTGTCCAGGCGCGCGATGCGGGCCAGGGTCTTGTCGGCGGCATCCGCCGGCAGCGGCTTGTGCGTGGTGGTCTTGGCGAACTCGACGATGTGGTTGCCGGCGGCCTTGCCGAACACCAGCAGGTCGAGCAGCGAGTTGGTGCCCAGGCGGTTGGCACCGTGCACGCTGACGCAGGAACATTCGCCCACCGCATACAGGCCGTTGACCACCTGGCTCTGGTTGTTGGCGTCCTGCGTGACAACCTGGCCATGGATGTTGGTCGGGATGCCGCCCATCTGGTAGTGGATGGTGGGCACCACGGGAATAGGTTCCTTGGTGATGTCGACGTTGGCGAAGTTGTGGCCGATCTCGAACACCGAGGGCAGGCGCTTCATGATGGCGTCCACGCCCAGATGGGTCATGTCCAGCAGGATGTAGTCCTTGTTGGGGCCGCAGCCGCGGCCTTCCTTGATTTCCTGGTCCATGGAGCGCGAGACGAAGTCGCGCGGCGCGAGGTCTTTCAGCGTGGGCGCATAACGCTCCATGAAACGCTCGCCATTGCTGTTGCGCAGAATCGCTCCTTCGCCGCGGCAGCCTTCGGTCAGCAGCACGCCGGCGCCGGCCACGCCGGTCGGGTGGAACTGCCAGAATTCCATGTCTTCCAGCGGGATGCCGGCACGCGCTGCCATGCCCAGGCCGTCGCCAGTGTTGATGAAGGCGTTCGTTGACGCGGCAAAAATGCGCCCTGCGCCGCCGGTGGCCAACAGCGTGGTCTTGGCTTCAAAAATGTGGACGTCGCCGGTTTCCATTTCGAGGGCGGTCACGCCCACGACGTCACCGGCGGAGTCGCGGATCAGGTCCAGCGCCATCCACTCGACGAAAAAGCTGGTTTTTTCCTTGACGTTTTGCTGGTACAGCGTGTGCAGCATGGCGTGGCCGGTGCGGTCGGCCGCGGCGCAGGCGCGCTGCACGGGTTTTTCACCGTAGTTGGCGGTGTGGCCGCCGAAGGGGCGCTGGTAAATCGTGCCGTCGGGGTTGCGGTCGAAAGGCATGCCCATATGCTCGAGGTCGTACACGACCTTGGGCGCTTCGCGGCACATGTATTCGATGGCGTCCTGGTCGCCGAGCCAGTCGGAGCCCTTGACGGTGTCATAGAAGTGGTAGTGCCAGTTGTCTTCGCTCATGTTGCCGAGCGATGCGCCGATGCCGCCCTGGGCTGCAACGGTGTGCGAGCGGGTGGGGAACACTTTGGAAAGCACGGCCACGTTGAGGCCGGCGCGCGCCAGCTGCAGCGATGCGCGCATGCCGGAGCCGCCGGCACCGACGATGACGACGTCAAATTTGCGCTTGGGGAGTTTGGATGTTGCTGTCATGATTTTGTGGGGTGTCGGTCTTCTTGTCGGGTCTGTGGGGTCAGCGGCGGCTTAAACGCGCCACAGCACCTGAATGCCCCAGCCGGCGCAGGCCACCAGCCAGACGATCGTGAAAACATTCAAAACGAGTTTGATGGAGGCTGGCTTGATGTAGTCCATCCAGATGTCGCGCATGCCGACCCACACGTGCAACAGTAGGGCAACGATGACCACAAACGTCAGCGTCTTCATCCACTGGGACGAGAAGATGCCGGCCCACTTGTCGTAGCCGATGGGGCCTTTGCTGAAGATGACCTGGGCCAGGACCAGCACGGTGAAGAGGGCCATCAGGGCGGCCGTGACGCGCTGCGCGAGCCAGTCGCGCAAACCATAGTGGGCACCGACAACGATGCGTTTGGAGCCGTAGTTAACTGCCATTTTTGTGCTCCTTGATTAATACGCGCCGAAAAGCTTGAGTGCCAGCACGAATGAGATGCCTACGCTCACAGCCAGCGTGAAGAGGGCGGACGACTTGCCGAACTCCTTGCTGACGGCGGCGTGACTCACGTCCATCCACAAATGGCGCAGGCCGGCGATGAAGTGGTGCAGGTAAGCCCAGATGAGGGCCAGCGCCACCAGCTTCCAGATGATGCCGGGAAGGCCCAGCATGCCGACGTTGAAGGCTGCCTTGAATTTCTCGAAGGAGATTTCCGAAGAGATCGAGGTGTCGAACATCCAGATGATGAAGGGCATCAGCAAAAACATGATGAACCCGCTGATACGGTGAAGGATGGAGACAATGCCCGCGAGGGGGAGGCGATAGGAGTGGAGATCGGTCAGGGCGTTGATGTTGCGGAACTCGGGCCGCTTCTTCGCTACGGTTGTCGCTGATTCGGACATACTTGGCTTTCTGTGTTTTTGAGTAACGGCTTTGTAACTGCCAAAGCGGCTCAACCCGAAATTCTATTGCAATGCAGCAACAATCCCGGCTGCTTCGGGTGATGGCCGGAAATTTTTGTCGGGAAAAGCGCGTTTGCGGGCGCGACAGTTCGCAATTGCTGCGCGAAGGTCGTCGTAACTGACATGACGATTACAAATCACCCCATCCGGACGGCAATCCAGCGGCGCGCATATGCCGCTGCTGACGCTTCGTTGGTGTCATGGCTTGAAGGGTCTTCATCGTCCGTCATGTTGTTATGGGTTGCACCGCCGGGCTCTCGCGGCCATGCCGCGGCAGGTTTGCCTGGCAGGGTTTTCTGTTTCCCTTGAGCCTGCTGCCGCTGTTCAGTTCAGGGTGTTGTGATAGTGATGTGTGTCGGTGCGGTAGTAGCCGCGGCGCAGCTCCATGGGGGCATCGTTGTAGGTGTAGGCGATGCGCTCCACGCTCAAAAGCGGCGCTCCGTGCTCTACTTTTAATAGCAGCTCGCGCCCGTCGGTGGCTGCTTCGGCGCGTATTTTCTCTTCGGCGCGAACCATCCGAACGTTGAATTCGGTCTCAAACAGCGCATACATGGGGCCGTGGTAGTCAGCCAGCCGCTCGGCCGTCAGGCCCTTGAAGGGCGCGGCGGGAAGCCAGATGTCTTCAAGAATGGTGGGTGTGCCGGCAAAGCTCAGCACGCGTCGGGCCTGCAGCACGGCGTCCCCGGTGCGCAAGGCCAGCGTGCGTGCAATCTCGGCGCTGGCGCGCACGCGCCGGCAGTCGATGATGTCGCGTTGGGCCGGACCTTCGCTGCCCGGTGTGCCACTGTCGGGGACCAGCTTGAGAAAGCGGAACTGGACATGTTGCTCGGCGTGGGTTGCAACAAAGGTGCCCTTGCCCTGGCGGCGCACCACCAGGTTGTCGGTGGCCAGCTCGTCGATGGCTTTACGCACAGTGCCCTGGCTGACGCGGTAGCGCGCTGCCAGGTCCATCTCGGAAGGTATGGCTTCGCCTGGTTTCCATTCGCCTGATTGCAGGCTTTGCAGGATCAGGGCCTTGATCTGCTGGTACAGCGGACTGAACGCCGGCGTGGCACCTGCAAAATCATCGGCGGGTAGGGCGGGAGTGGCGTTCATGGGTGGATTCTGGCTGGCCGTATCATATCTTATATAAGACATAAGACAAATTGACGCCCGCTGCTTTTCAAGCGTAAAATCTTTGGCTGAGCCAGCGCGCGGCCTGCCGTTTTGCGATGATTTTGACGGGTAAAAGCATAAGACCCGTTAGTAATCACTTCCAGATATTCCAGGGTCGCGCCAGACATCTCACGCTACATCCCTCATTCAACCGATTTTCAACTTCCTGGAGTCCTCCCATCATGAGCAAAAAACCCGTCCGCGTTGCAGTCACCGGTGCAGCAGGCCAAATCGGTTACGCATTGTTGTTCCGCATTGCTTCCGGCGAAATGCTCGGCAAGGACCAGCCCGTCATTCTTCAATTGCTCGAAGTGCCCGTTGAAGGCCCGCAGAAAGCGCTCAAGGGCGTGATGATGGAACTCGACGACTGCGCGTTCCCGCTGCTGGTCGGCATGGAAGCCCACAGCGACCCGATGACCGCCTTCAAGGATGCCGACTACGCGCTGCTGGTCGGTTCGCGCCCACGCGGCCCCGGCATGGAACGTGCCGAGCTGCTGGCTGTCAATGGCGCCATCTTCACGGCCCAGGGCAAAGCGCTCAACGCAGTCGCCAGCCGCAACGTCAAGGTGCTGGTGGTCGGCAACCCCGCCAACACCAATGCCTACATCGCCATGAAGAGCGCCCCTGACCTGCCGCGCAAGAACTTCACCGCCATGCTGCGCCTGGACCACAACCGCGCCGCCAGCCAGATCGCCGCCAAGACAGGCAAGGCCGTGGCCGACATTGAAAAGCTCACCGTCTGGGGCAACCATTCGCCCACGATGTACGCTGACTACCGCTTTGCCACCATCAAGGGCGAAAGCGTCGCCAAGATGATCAACGACCAGGAATGGAACGCCAACGTGTTCCTGCCTACCGTCGGCAAGCGCGGCGCCGCCATCATTGAAGCGCGCGGCCTGTCGTCGGCCGCATCGGCCGCCAACGCCGCCATCGACCACATGCGCGACTGGGCCCTGGGCACCAACGGCAAGTGGGTCACCATGGGTATCCCGTCCGATGGCCAGTACGGCATCCCGAAAGACATCATGTTCGGCTTCCCCGTGACCTGCGAAAACGGCGAATACAAACTGGTCGAAGGCCTGGAAATCGACGCGTTCAGCCAGGAACGCATCACCAAGACCCTGGACGAGCTTAAGGGTGAGCAAGACGGCGTCAAGCACCTGCTCTGAGCAATTAATGAGCGATGTGCGCCGCGCAGGGCCGCCCCAAGCAAGCACGGCCCCCTCGGGGGGCAGCGTAGTACACGAAGTGACAAGCGTGGGGGCTCGCCAACATCCGCGCGACGTTCTGTTGGGTGCCCAGGCACAAGCCGGGTTTCTTCCGGTTTGTGATCACTACAGCGGTGTTGAAGCCCGCATGCGCAAAAGCTTGCAATTGCAGGCCGAGATGATCGAGGAGTTCGGCGCCTGCGTGTTTGACGTGACACTGGATTGCGAAGACGGCGCCCCCGTGGGCGGCGAAGCCGACCATGCCGCGATGGTCGTGGCGCTGGCGGCCCTGGCCAGCGACAAGGCCCGCGTCGCGGTACGCATCCATTCGGTGGACCACCCCGCCTTTGATGCCGACATGGCTGTCATTGCCGGAAAGCTGTCCCGTCATCTCTCTCACATCATGGTCCCCAAGGTGGAATCGGTTGCCGATGTGGTCAGGGCCGAGCAGGCTCTGCTCGCAGCATCGGCCGGCGGCCTGCCACTGCACGTGCTGATCGAGTCTCCACTCGCGGTGCGAAACGCTTTCGACATTGCGGCGCATCCGCGCGTGCAGTCGTTGAGTTTTGGTCTGATGGATTTTGTCTCGGCGCATGGCGGCGCGATTCCCGCCGACGGCATGAGCAGCCGCGGCCAGTTCACGCATCCCTTGGTGATGCGCGCCAAGCTCGAAATCGCGTCGGCTTGCCATGCCCACGGCAAAGTGCCGTCACATTGTGTTGTCACAGAGTTCAATGACACTGAGGCCATGACTTCTGCCGCACGCCATGCCGCCCGTGAACTGGGCTACACCCGCATGTGGAGCATCCACCCCAACCAGATCCGGCCTATCCTGGCGGCTTTTGCGCCCACCGAGGGTGAGATTGAAAGTGCTACAAAAATAATAGCTGCTGCCGCACGTTCAGACTGGGCTCCCATCAGTTTTGAAGGCAAGCTGCACGACCGCGCGAGCTACCGCTACTTCTGGCAGGTTCTGGAGCGCGCGCACCAGACCGGCCGTGTCTTGCCGCACGAGGCGCAGGCATATTTTTCTGTCCCGCTTCACTGATTTCCCCGATTGACTGTTGACCGTTCCAAAGGACCCCCATGAAACATTTCGCTCTCTCTGCCCTGATGCTGGCCGCCCCCGCCCTGTTGCTGGCCCAGACGGCAGCCCCTAAAGCTGCCGCGCCCAAGGCTGCCGCCGCAGCTGACCAGCCCGCCCAGGCCGCCAAGCGTGCACCGATCAGGCGCTCTGCCGCCAAGGTGGTGGAAGAAAGGACGCCCATTGACGATGACCTGTCTGTCACCTTGACCCCTGAAGACCTGGAGCTCGCCAAGCGGGTTTACATCGGCACGATTCCCTGCGAACTGGGTGCCTCCGTCACCATCACACCGAACGAAAAACGCCCGGGTTTCTTCCTGGTGCAGACGGGCAAGATGCGCTTTCGCATGCACCCGGTCGGAAGCCGCACCGGTGCCATCCGCCTGGAAGACGGCCGTGCAGGCGCCATGTGGCTCCAGTTGGGCAACAAGTCGATGCTGATGAGCCAGAAAATGGGCCAGCGCCTGGCTGACGAGTGCATGAGCCCGGCGCAGGTGACTTTTGCCGACGACATGAAGAAGAACCCCCCGACCAGCATTCTGGAGGCCTTGCCTGCCAAAGCTGCGCCAGCTCAGGCTGGCACGGGTTCTGCTCAGCCAGAAACTGCCCCGGCCAAAGCCCCATAAAGCCCGATAAAGCCCAATACAGACACAGACCGCGACCGCACGCGCATCGACCGTGCAAATTTTGAGTACAGGAGAAGAAAGCCATGATGCCCGAGTTCATACAAACCTACCGCAACCATGTGGCCGAGCGCGCCGCGCTGGGTATTCCCCCGCTGCCGCTGTCGGCCCAGCAGACCGGTGAGGTCATTGAGCTGCTGAAGAATCCACCCAAGGGCGAAGAGGCCTTTCTGGTGGAGCTGATCACGCACCGCGTGCCGGCCGGGGTTGATGCGGCCGCCAAGGTCAAGGCCAGCTATCTCGCTGCCGTGGCGCACGGCACCGAAAAGTGCTCGCTGATCTCGCGCGAAAAAGCTGTGCAACTGCTGGGCACCATGCTGGGCGGCTACAACATCAGCCCGATGGTCGAGCTGCTCGACGACGCTGAAGACAGCGTCGCCACGCAAGCAGCCAACGGCCTGAAGCACACGCTGCTGATGTTCGACCAGTTCCACGATGTGCAGGAAAAGGCCGGCAAGGGCAACAAATACGCCAAGGCCGTGCTGCAGAGCTGGGCCGATGCCGAGTGGTTCACCAGCCGCCCGGAAGTGCCAGAGTCGATCAAGCTCACCATTTTCAAGGTGGCTGGTGAAATCAACACCGACGATCTCTCCCCCGCACCCGACGCCTGGAGCCGCCCTGACATCCCGCTGCACGCGCTGGCCATGCACAAGAATGCCCGCCCCGGCGTGACGCCCGAAGAAGACGGCAAGCGCGGCCCGGTCAAGTTCATTGAAGAGCTGAAAGCCAAGGGCAACCTGGTGGCCTATGTGGGCGACGTGGTCGGTACCGGCTCCTCGCGCAAGTCCGCAACTAACTCGGTGTTGTGGTTCACCGGTGAAGACATTCCCTTTGTGCCGAACAAGCGTTTCGGCGGTGTCTGCCTCGGCTCGAAAATCGCCCCGATTTTCTACAACACCATGGAAGACTCGGGCGCGCTGCCGATCGAACTCGACGTGAGCCAGATGGCTATGGGCGATGTGATCGAACTGCGCCCCTATGAGGGCAAGGCGCTGAAAGACGGCAAGGTCATCGCCGAGTTCAAACTCAAGAGCGACGTGCTGTTTGACGAAGTGCGCGCCGGCGGCCGCATTCCGCTGATCGTCGGCCGCGGCCTCACGGCCAAGGCGCGTTTTGCGCTGGGCCTTCCCGTGTCTACCCAGTTCCGCTTGCCGCAGAACCCGGCCGACAACGGCCGCGGCTTTACGCTGGCACAAAAAATGGTTGGCCGTGCGGTCGGCTTGCCTGAAGGCCAGGGCGTACGCCCCGGCACGTACTGCGAGCCCAAGATGACTTCTGTCGGCTCGCAGGACACCACCGGTCCGATGACGCGCGACGAATTGAAAGACCTGGCTTGCCTGGGTTTCAGCGCCGACCTGGTGATGCAGTCCTTCTGCCACACGGCGGCTTATCCCAAGCCGGTCGATGTGAAGATGCACCACGAGCTGCCCGAGTTCATGAGCGACCGCGGTGGCATCCCGCTGCGTCCGGGCGACGGCATCATCCACAGCTGGCTCAACCGCATGCTGCTGCCCGACACCGTCGGCACCGGCGGCGATAGCCACACGCGTTTTCCCATCGGCATCAGCTTCCCCGCGGGCTCAGGCCTGGTGGCTTTCGGTGCTGCCACCGGCGTCATGCCGCTGGACATGCCTGAGTCGGTGCTGGTGCGCTTCAAGGGCGAAATGCAGCCCGGTATCACGCTGCGCGACCTGGTCAACGCAATCCCGTTGTACGCTATCAAGGCCGGCCTGCTGACGGTCGCCAAGCAAGGCAAGAAGAACATCTTCTCCGGCCGCATTCTGGAAATCGAAGGCTTGCCCGACCTGAAGGTCGAACAGGCGTTCGAGCTCTCCGACGCTTCCGCAGAGCGTTCCGCTGGCGGCTGCACGGTGCACCTGAACAAGGAACCTATCATCGAATACATCAACAGCAACATCACGATGCTGAAATGGATGATCGCCACGGGTTACTCGGATGTGCGTACCATCAAGCGCCGCATTGCCGCCATGGAAGCCTGGCTGGCCGACCCGCAGCTGCTCAAGGGCGATGCGGACGCCGAATATGCCGCCGTCATCGAGATCGACCTGGCCGACATCCACGAGCCTATCGTGGCCTGCCCGAACGACCCTGACGACGTGAAGACCCTGAGCGAAGTGGCTGGCAGCAAGATCGACGAAGTCTTTATCGGCAGCTGCATGACCAACATCGGCCATTTCCGCGCGGCCTCCAAGCTGCTCGAAAACAAGCGCGACATCCCCGTCAAACTGTGGATGGCGCCGCCGACCAAGATGGATGCCAAGCAGCTGACCGAAGAAGGCCACTACGGCGTGCTCGGCTCGGCCGGCGCCCGCATGGAAATGCCGGGTTGCAGCCTGTGCATGGGCAACCAGGCGCAGGTGAAAGAGGGCGCGACGGTGTTTTCCACCTCCACCCGCAACTTCCCGAACCGCCTCGGGAAAAACTCCAACGTCTACCTCGGTTCCGCCGAGCTGGCCGCGATCTGCTCCAAGCTGGGCCGCATCCCCACCAAGGCCGAATACATGGCCGACATGGGTGTGCTGACCGCTGCCAGCGACAAGATCTACCAGTACCTCAACTTCGACCAGGTCAAGGACTACACCGACATGGCTGACACCGTGAAGGACGGCGTAGCCGCTTAAGTGGACACCATGCCGGCGGCTTGACAGCCGCAAGCTGAAATGGAAGGATGAAGTGATGAAGAAACCGTCACTTCTTTCCTTCCTTTTTTTTGTTCTTTTTTCGGCCATCGGTGCAACCGCTCAAGCTCAAGATGCGCGCACCAACGCCTTCAACGACCCCTTCCTGCAGGTCACTTCGGCGATCAACCCATGCCCTGTGCCGGAGGGGCCGCTCTATACCGAGCAGGAAGTGCGCGACGTGGCCCATGTGCGGGCGCAGCACGGCGGCAGTTGCTACCGTGTGGGGCGTTGCCGTCTGGCCAACTCGTATTGGTATGACCAGGAAATCATTCCGCGCGTGTCGCAATACATCAAGCTCGATGGCCGTTTCGACGACACCAGCGTGTGGGTGCAGGGCGAGCGGCGCCTGGTTTTCCTCAAGGGTTGCGTCAAGACACGCGAACAATCGGAGGCGCTTGAAAAAGCCGTCTGGCTGGTCGATGACGTGATGGGCGTGGTGAATTACCTGCGCGTGGGTGATGAGCCCGTGCGCTATGTGCCGGCGCAGACTGAAAAGAAGTGAAGTGGGCTTGCCCCTTGCGCATGCAAAAAATCCCCGCAGTTTCCTGCGGGGATTTTTCATTGGGGGAGGCTATAGCCCCGACGGCAGCGGGTCTACCACCCGCAATTCCGAGCCGTCGACAAACTTCAGGTACCAGAACTCCGGTGACAGCGGCAGGTTGGGGCGTATGTGGCTGACATTGGCTGGCAGCACATAGACCGTGCTCGCGCCGTCGTCGGGCGGGGGTGCCAGGTAGTGGCGCTTGACCGTCACCAACCCGCCTATGGTGGAAACCACGGTGCCTATCGACTCGGTGACAGCATTGACGGTGGTGCCCTGGCCCAGCATGTGGATGGTGGTCTGGCCCATCAGGTCAGGACGTGAGGCTTCTATGTACAAGACTGCCGCGGTGTTGATGCGCAAATCGTCGGGCGCGCTGGGCTCAGTGGCTTTGTTGAAAGAGATAAAGGGCATGGATAGGGCCGGTTGGGGGACAGGTTTTCGGGCGAATTCTCAGGAAATATGCAGCTCTTTGTGCTCACCCAGCTTGCGCGGCAACTCGCCCAGGATGGCTGCCCTGGCCATTTTGGCCAGCTGCACCATCTTGCTTTCCTTCACGTCCCAGTATTCGGCGTGATGAATGCGCACTTCCAGCAGCGCCAGGTCCGGGTCGTTGACGCCCGCAGGAAACCAGGCGCGGGCAAGCGGTGACCAGAGTTCTTCTTTTTTCCCCTGGTCTTCCACGATCGCCGCCTGGCCCGACACCGATACGTAGCTGTCGGCGCCCGGGTCGGCGTACGACACGTTGACGTTGCCGTCCTGCTGCAGCCGCTGGGCCATCTCGCTTTTGCGTGAGATGAAGAAATACAGATGCGATTCCGCGTCAAGCGACTGGTTCTGCGTGGTCAGGGGATGGGCGTGCAACATGCCGCTGGCCTGGCGGTGCGTCAGCATGCCGAATTTGATGCCCTTGATCAGCTCCCAAAGGGTGTCGTGGTCTGATTTTGTTGCGCTCATGAAAACTCCCGTGGGTGGTGGCCAATGCGTCGATGCTAGGCATCATGCCGTTGGCCGCTCATCAGCGGGCGGCGCGGGCAGCTGTCAGCAAGTGCCGACAGCCCCCGGCTTCCAGCCGCAGCCTGTGTAAACCATCGCTCTACAGGGGAACTAATGGCGCGAGCGGTTACCATATAGATAGATGCAAGTAATTCGTATTTGTATTACGGCTTGCTTACAGGCGCCCAAGGGCTTCAAGGCCTTCGCGCCCGGCCCGGTTCGGGCGAACCGGGCCGCTTTCATCTCTAAAAGGTGTTTCATGAAACTGTCGTTCCCATCTTTTGCCGGCGCCGTGCTGGCCGTCGGTCTACTGGCCGCGCCCCTGGCCTCCACGGCCCAAACCGTCACGCCCACCGCCGAAGGCATCGTGGTTTACAACGCCCAGCACGCCAGCCTGACCAAGGCCTGGGCTGAAGCCTTCAGCAAGGAAACCGGCATCAAGGTCACTTTGCGCAACGGCAGTGACACCGAGCTGGGCAACCAGATCGTGCAGGAAGGCAAAGCCTCGCCCGCTGATGTGTTCCTGACGGAGAATTCGCCGGCCATGGCGCTGGTCGACACGGCAGGGCTGTTCGCTCCGCTGGACGTGGCCACGCTGTCGGAAGTGCCTGCCAACTTCCGCCCCGCGCATGGCCGCTGGACGGGCATCGCCGCGCGCAGTACGGTGTTCGTCTACAACAAGGCCAGGCTCACGCCCGCACAGTTGCCCAAGTCCATGCTGGACCTGGCCACGCCCGCATGGAAAGGCCGCTGGGCTGCATCGCCTTCCGGCGCCGACTTCCAGGCCATCGTGAGCGCGCTGCTCGAACTCAAGGGCGAAGCCGCTACCGTCGCCTGGCTCAAGGCCATGAAGGAAAACGCCACGCCTTACAAAGGCAACGGCACGGTGCTCAAGGCCGTCAATGCAGGCCAGATCGAAGGCGGCGTGATCTACCACTATTACTATTACGGCGACCAGGCCAAGACCGGCGAGAACAGCAACAACGCCCAGTTGCATTACTTCCGCAACCAGGACCCTGGCGCTTTTGTGAGCATTTCCGGTGGCGGCGTGCTGGCCTCGAGCAAGCACCAGCCCGAAGCGCAGGCCTTCGTGAAGTGGATTGCCGGCAAAGGCGGACAGGACATCCTGAAAACCGGCGACGCGTATGAGTACGCTGTTGGTACGGGCGTGCAGTCCAACCCCAAGCTGGTGCCGTTGGCTGAGCTGCAGGCGCCCAAGGTCGAGCCTTCCAAACTCAACAGCAAAAAAGTCACCGACCTGATGACCCAGGCCGGCCTGCTGTAAACCACTTCCAATCGCACCTAACCACTTCAGGTCCGCGGATCTGACACCTGCCTTGAGTGCCTTGCCATTTGATGTCGGCGCCGACTCCCTGAAGCCGGCGAGTGCGGCCCTGCTGCCTTCGCCTGCGGCCGGGCGCGGCGGCTGGCGCCTGTCGTGGGTGGGCAGCGCGGCCCTGCTGGTCTCGTTGCTCGCTTTGTTGCCGCTGGGTTTTGTCATCTGGGTCGGCATCCAGGCGGGTTGGGACACGGCCTCTGCGTTGATCTTCCGGCCCCGTGTTGGGGAGCTGCTCGTCAACACTGCTTTGCTGGTAGCGCTGACAGTGCCCTCGTGCGCCGTGCTGGCCGTGGCCCTGGCCTGGCTCACCGAGCGCAGCGACCTGCCCGGTGCGCGCACCTGGGCCTGGCTGGCCGTCGCGCCGCTGGCCGTGCCGGCTTTTGTGCACAGCTATGCCTGGATGACGGTCGCCCCCGGCCTGCACGGCTTGCCCGCCGGCGTGATGGTTTCGGTGATTGCCTACTTTCCATTTTTGTATTTGCCGGTGGCCGCGGCTTTGCGGCGGCTGGATCCGGGCATGGAAGACAGCGCCGCCTCGCTGGGCTTGAGCCCTTTGGCGGTGTTCTTCCGCGTGGTGCTGCCGCAGCTGCGGCTGGCGGTATGCGGCGGCTCACTGCTGGTAGGCCTTCACCTGCTGGCCGAGTACGGCCTTTACGTGATGATCCGTTTCGACACCTTCACCACGGCCATCGTCGACCAGTTCCAGTCGACCTACAACGGGCCTGCGGCCAACATGCTTTCCGGCGTGCTGGTGGTGTGCTGCTTCGCGTTGCTGGCACTGGAATCGGCCGCGCGCGGCAAGGAACGTTATGCGCGCGTAGGTTCCGGCGCCGCGCGCATGCCTTTCAAGCGCAGCCTGGGCCGCTTCACCGCGCTCAGCCTGTTGCTGCCCGTGCTGGTCACCGCTCTGGCACTGGGCGTGCCGCTGGTTACCCTGGGCCGCTGGCTGGTGGCCGGCGGGGCTGCTGTATGGCGCGTGGATGAAATCGGCCCGGCGATTTTCCAGACCCTGGGGCTGGCGCTGGCCGGTGCGTTGCTGACCACATTGGCCGCTGTGCCCATGGCCTGGCTGTCGATACGCTCGCCCGGCCGGCTGCAGCGCGTGCTGGAGGCCTGCAACTACATGGTCGGTTCGCTGCCCGGTGTGGTGGTGGCGCTGGCGCTCGTCACGGTGACGGTGCGCATGCCGATTTACCAGACAGCGGTGACGGTGCTGCTGGCTTATTTGCTGATGTTTTTGCCACGCGCCCTCATCAGCCTGCGCGCCGGCATCGCGCAGGCGC
Source organism: Polaromonas sp. P1_F1 (assembly GCF_056405795.1). Lineage (NCBI taxonomy): Bacteria > Pseudomonadati > Pseudomonadota > Betaproteobacteria > Burkholderiales > Comamonadaceae > Polaromonas > Polaromonas sp. P1_F1. Next base: position 191,505 of record NZ_JBFUBJ010000005.1, on the reverse strand, counting down.
CGGTGGAGCTGGAGCAGGCCGCGCGCAGCCTGGGCCGCACGCCCGTGCAGGCGCTGTGGGCCATCACCCTGCGGCTGGCCGCGCCCAGCGCGGCGGCCGGCGCGGCCCTGGTGGGCCTGGGGATCACCAACGAACTCACCGCCACGCTGATGCTCGCGCCCAACGGCACGCGCACCCTGGCAACTTCCTTCTGGGCCTACAGCAGCGAGATCGACTACGCCGCCGCCGCGCCCTATGCGCTCATCATGGTGCTGCTGTCGCTGCCCATGACGTGGCTGCTCTATACCCAATCCAAACGCACGGCGGGACGATGACAACTTCTCTTGAACTGAACGGCCTGCGCAAACACTATGGCCCCGTGGAAGCACTGGGCGGCGTTCACTTGCACGTGCCGGCCGGCAGCCGCACCGCCATCGTGGGTCCGTCGGGTTCCGGTAAAACCACCTTGCTGCGCATCATTGCCGGCTTCGAAGTGCCCGACGCCGGCCGCGTCGTGCTGGGTGGGCGGCAACTGGCCGACGGGCCGGAAGCCGTGCCGGCGCACCAGCGCGGCATCGGTTTTGTGCCGCAGGACGGCGCGCTGTTTCCGCACCTGACGATTGAAGGCAACGTCGGCTTTGGCCTGCCGCGCAATACGCCCCAGCGCGCTGAACGCATTGCCGAACTGATGGACATGGTCGCGCTGGACACCGCCATGCTCAGCCGTCGCCCGCATGAGTTGTCTGGCGGCCAGCAGCAGCGCGTGGCACTGGCCCGCGCGCTGGCCCAGCGCCCGCAGCTGATGTTGCTCGATGAGCCTTTTTCCGCCTTGGACACGGGCCTGCGCGCCAGCACCCGCAAAGCCGTCGCGCAATTGCTCAGCGGCGCCGGCATCACCACCATCCTGGTCACGCACGACCAGGCGGAGGCCCTGTCATTTGCCGACCAGGTAGCCGTGATGCGTGAAGGGCAACTGGTGCAGGCCGGCCGCCCGGTGGATCTTTATCTGCGGCCCCGTGATGCCGCGGTGGCCGGCTTCCTGGGCGAAGCCATCGTGCTGCCCGCGCGGCTGGCGGGCGGCTGGGCTGACTGCGCGCTGGGGCGAGTCGCGGTCAACGACGGCCAGCGCAGCGGTGCGGCGCAGATCATGCTGCGGCCAGAGCAACTGCAGGTGGCTGAAGTCCCGGCGCAGGCGGCCGCGCAAAGTGCGGATGCCGCTGCGTGCTACGGCGCGGTTATCGACACCGATTTTGGCGGTCCGGTCTGCGTGCTGTCGGTGCGCCTGGTGCGCGGCGCTGGCATGGTCACGGCAGAAGAAGCACCGGCGGCGACAGAGCTTGCTGCGTGGGACGCGCCGCTGCTGGTGCGCAGCTCCGGCCTGCATGCCCCGGCGCCGGGCGCCATGGTTCGCATCACGGTGGCCGGCGAGGCCCATGTGTTCGTATAAGCCGGCTGCGTGCCGGTTCCCGGGAATTTAAGTAAATAGTGGCCGTAACCCAATAAAAACGGGCGCAAGCAGCTATTAAATTAATAGCATTTTGCCTGTCTCTACGGGTGCGATGAACCAGCTGGCGGCGGACGTTTTCCCGGTACGCCCGCGCAAGGGGCATGGTTCGACCAATACATGCCTTGTTACGAATCTCTAAGGTGTCTTACACAGGTCTTTGGGTATATTGTGTACGGTGTACACAAATTAATGGCTATGCACTTGCACGCCGGCAACTTGATCGGTTGTTGCGGCGTTTCAGGTGACAAACCGCTTACCCAAGGAGATTTCCCATGGCTCGTTACGTAGATGGATTCATCGTTGCCGTCCCCGCCAAGAAAGTGGAGGACTACCGCAAGCTGTCCCGCAAGGCCGGCAAGATCTGGAAGGAGTACGGCGCGATCGAATACACCGAGTGCATCGCCGACGACGTGAAACCGGGCAAGGTCACGTCCTTTCCGCAAAGCGTCAAGCTCAAGGCCGGCGAGGTGGTGGTGTTCTCGTGGATCACCTACAAGTCACGCAAGCAGCGCGACAGCGTCAACAAAAAGGTCATGTCCGACCCGCGCCTGGAGGCCATGATGGATCCGAAGAATCTGCCCTTCGATGGCAAGCGGATGATTTTTGGCGGCTTCAAGACCATCGTCGAGCTTTAAAGCCCGGACGCGCGGACTCTAGCTCTGCGCCGCCAGCACGTGCAGCGCCCGGCGCGTGAAGTCATCCGCCGGGAAAAACGTCTCCATCGCCAACTCCTGCAGCGTCACATCCACCGGTGAGCCGAAGATGGTGGTCGTGCTGATGAAGCTCAAAACGCCTGAAGGCGTGTTGAACTTGAAAGGCATCACAACGCCTGGATGCTCGCCTTCCAGATTCGGCCCCTTGGCTTCTTCCGGCACCGGGTAGGCCTTCAGTTCTTCCAGCAACGCCACCAGCGCCGGGTCGGCCGTGGCCGTGATCTGCTGGCGCAGGCGTTCAAACAAATGGTCGCGCCACTGCAGCAGGTTGGCGATGCGCGGCGCCAGGCCCTTGGGGTGCAGGCTCAGGCGCAGCACGTTGACGGGGGCTTCCAGCAGCGACGCATCGGCGCCCGCCAGCAGGTGCGGCACCATGCGGTTGGTCGCCACGATGTTCCAGTGGCGGTCCAGGGCCAGGGCCGGGTAGGGCTCATGGCTTTTCAGCAGCAGCTCCACCGCCTGGCGGGCCGAAGCCAGCGCCGGGTCATTCAGCGGCCGCTCGCGGTACATGGGCGCGTAGCCGGCCGCCACCAGCAGCGCATTGCGCTCGCGTAGCGGAATGTCCAGCCGCTCCGACAGGCGCAGTACCATCTCGCGGCTGGGCACCGAGCGGCCGGTTTCCACAAAACTCAAATGCCGCGTCGAGATGTCGGCCTCGTGGGCCAGGTCCAGCTGGCTCAGGCGCCGGTGCTGGCGCCAGTGGCGCAAGTGGTCGCCAAAGGGTTGGGCCGCGCGCGGCGCGGGGCGGGTAGGGTGATGAATGCTGGCAGTCATGGCGCCATCCTAAAGCCATGAAGCTGGTTTTCCATTACCTGCCAGGTTATCGACGAGCAGCCGGTGCGCAGGAATGATGACCCCCATGCGCACCGACCCGGCGGCCCGGCGCGCTGATCGCTATTCCCTATGACCGGCTGCCAGCACTTTCAGGAGTTTTGCCATGTCTTCGAGTTCCATCCTTTCCTCTCCCAACTTCCTGCGCAATGTGCTGCGTGTGGATGCGCTGTCGTGCATCGCTTGCGGTGTATTGCAAGTCGCCTTTCCAGCCGCGATGGCCCGCCTGCTGAACCTGCCCGAGGGCCTGATTGCCTACACCGGAGAGTTTTTGCTGGTCTATTCGGCAGTCGTTGCGTTTGTTTCAACGCGTAATCCTTTGCCGCGTGGCGTTATCTGGGCGCTGGTGGCGGGCAATATCGGCTGGGCGCTGGCCTGCGTGCTGATGCTTGCCAGCGGCCGTGTGTCGCCCTCCATGCTGGGCGTGGCCTATGTGGTGATGCAGGCGCTGACGGTGGCGGTGCTGGCCGAACTGCAGTACTTCGGCTTGCGCCGCGCAGCGCCGCAGCCGGCCTGGTGAGAACGCACAAGACTCGGTAGAGGGGCAGGGTATGCGGCGCCGGACTCCCACGGAGCCGCAGTGCCTGCCAGAATGGGGGCTGCCGTCAATAAAAAGGAGTCCGCCATGGCCAAACCGCCTCCCCACGCTTTTTCCTCCACGCTCAAAAGCTTCAAGACCGCCTCCGGCAAGACCGGCAAGTTCTACTCCCTGCCGGAACTCGCCAAACAGTTTCCCAAAGTTTCCCGCCTGCCGGTGTCCATGCGCATCGTGCTCGAGTCCGTGCTGCGCAATTGCGACGGCAAAAAGGTCACGGCCGAACACGTGGCGCAACTGGCCCACTGGCTGCCCCAGGCCGACCGCACCGAAGAAATCCCGTTTGTTGTCTCGCGCGTGGTGCTGCAGGACTTCACCGGTGTGCCGCTGCTGGCCGACCTGGCCGCCATGCGCAGCGTGGCGCTGAAGCTGGGCAAGAACCCAAAAGCCATCGAGCCGCTGGTGCCGGTCGACCTGGTGGTCGACCACTCCATCATGGTCGACTACTACGGCAAGAAAAATTCGCTGGACCTCAACATGAAGCTGGAGTTCCAGCGCAACCGTGAGCGCTACGAGTTCATGAAATGGGGCATGCAGGCCTTTGACACCTTTGGCGTAGTGCCGCCGGGCTTCGGCATCGTGCACCAGGTCAACCTTGAATACCTCTCGCGCGGCGTGCATATAAGCAGGGACGGCGTGTACTATCCCGACTCGCTGGTGGGCACCGACAGCCACACCACCATGATCAACGGCATCGGTGTGGTGGCCTGGGGCTGCGGCGGCATCGAGGCCGAAGCCGCCATGCTGGGCCAGCCCGTCTACTTCCTCACGCCCGACGTCGTGGGCTTTGAGCTGACCGGCCGCCTGCGCGAAGGCGTCACAGCCACCGACCTCGTGCTGCGCGTGACCGAGCAGTTGCGCAAGGAAAAGGTCGTCGGCAAGTTTGTCGAATTTTTCGGCGAGGGCACGCGCACGCTGGCCTTGCCGGACCGCGCCACTATCGGCAACATGGCGCCCGAATACGGCGCCACCATGGGCTTCTTCCCGGTCGACGAAAAAACGATCGACTACTTCAAGGGCACGGGCCGCACCAGGGAAGAGATCGAAGCCTTCGAGGCCTACTTCAAGGCGCAGGGCCTCTTCGGCGTGGCCAAGGCCGGCGAGATTGATTATTCGCACATAGTCAAGCTGGATTTGGGCGATGTCACGCCCAGCCTGGCCGGCCCCAAGCGCCCGCAAGACCGAATCGAGCTCGGCAACGTCGCCAGCCAGTTCAAGTCGCTGTTCAGCAAGTCGATTGCCGAGAACGGTTTTAACCAGCCCGCCGGCATGCTCAACACCCGCCACCTGGTGCGCCGCACCGATGAAGGCCGGCTGGACACGCTGCCGTCCGCACCGCCCACACCGGCCGGTGCCGCACGCCCCGTGATGGAGATGGAAGGCAACCGCCCCACACTGGCGCACGCACGCGCCAGCAACACCACGGACGCGCCCGCCAAGGCGCAGACCGAGGTGGTGCATTCCGCCCCCGGCATCACGGTGGGCAACGGCGACGTGCTGATCGCCGCCATCACCAGTTGCACCAACACCTCCAACCCCAGCGTGCTGCTGGCCGCCGGCCTGCTGGCCAAGAAGGCGGTGGAAGCCGGCCTGAAGGTGCAGCCGCACATCAAGACCTCGCTGGCCCCTGGCTCGCGCATCGTGACCGAGTACCTCACCGAGACCGGCCTGCTGCCTTACCTGGAGAAGCTCGGCTTCGCACTGGCCGGCTACGGTTGCACCACCTGCATCGGCAATGCCGGCGACCTGACGCCCGAACTCAATGAAGCCATCAGCAAGAGCGACCTGGTCTGCGCGGCCGTGCTTTCGGGCAACCGCAACTTCGAGGCGCGCATCCATCCCAACCTCAAGGCAAACTTTCTGGCCAGCCCGCCGCTGGTGGTGGCCTACGCCATTGCCGGCACGGTGATGCGCGACCTGATGACCGAACCCGTCGGCAAAGGCAAGGGCGGCAAGGACGTGTACCTGGGCGACATCTGGCCGACCAGCGACGAGATCTACAAGCTCATGAAGTACGCGATGAACGGCAAGGCCTTTCGCGCCAATTACGCCAAGGTCAAGACCGAGCCCGGCAAGCTCTGGGAAAACATCAAGGGCGTCAAAGGCACGTCTTACACCTGGCCGGCCAGCACCTACATCGCCGAGCCGCCTTTCTTCAAGGACTTCACCATGAAAGCGGGCGAGGCGGGCAGCGTGTCCGTCAAGGGTGCGCGCATCATGGCGCTGTTTGCCGATTCCATCACCACCGACCACATCTCGCCGGCCGGCTCCATCAAGGCCAGCTCGCCGGCAGGCCTCTGGCTGCAGGCCAACGGCGTGCAGAAGGCCGACTTCAACAGCTACGGTGCGCGCCGCGGCAACCACGACGTGATGATGCGCGGCACGTTTGCCAATGTGCGCATCAAGAATTTGATGATCCCGCCCGATGCGGAAGGCTCGCGCGAAGAAGGCGGTGTCACGTTGTTCCAGCCCGGCAACGAAAAGATGTTCATCTACGACGCTGCCATGAAGTACATGGACCAAGGCACTCCCACCGTGATCTTTGCTGGAGAAGAATACGGCACAGGTTCGTCGCGCGACTGGGCCGCCAAAGGCACGCAGCTGCTCGGCATCAAGGCCGTGGTGGCGCGCAGCTTTGAACGCATTCACCGCAGCAACCTGGTGGGCATGGGCGTGCTGCCCCTGCAGTTCAAGCCGGGTGATTCGTGGCAGACCTTGAAGCTCACCGGAAATGAAGTCATTGACGTGATTCCGCACCCTGAGCTCAAGCCGCAAAGCGAAGCCAAACTGGTCATCACGCGCGCCGACGGTTCTCGCGAGGAAGTCACCGTGATACTGCGCGTGGACACACCCATTGAGGTCGACTACTACCGCCACGGCGGAATTTTGCCGTTCGTGCTGCGACAGTTGCTCGCTTGATGTTCAGACAAGCCCTGATAGCCGGCGGCGGCATCGGCGGATTGGCGGCGGCGCTCGCGGTATCGCGCGCCGGCTGGTACGTCCGCCTGTTTGAACGCGCCAGCGCCTTCAGCGAAGTCGGCGCCGGCATTCAGCTCGGTCCCAATGTCGTCAAAGTGCTGCATGGCTGGGGGCTGGCCGACGCGCTCCAGGCCGTGGCTGCCATTCCCGAGCGCCTGCAGGTGCGAAGTGCCATATCGGGCCAGCTGCTGGGCGAGTTGCCGCTTGGCGCCGCTATGGCCCAGCGTTATGGCGCGCCTTACCTCTCCATTCATCGCGCCGACCTTCACGGCCTGCTGCTGCAGGCCGTGCAGCAGCACGCCGACGTGAAGCTGCATCTGAGCCGGCCTCTGCAGTCCTTCAGCCAGACCGCGCAAGCCGTCACGGTGCAGGCCGACGACGGCCCTGGCATTGAAGGCGACGCCCTCATAGGTGCTGACGGCATCTGGAGCACAGTGCGCCAGGAACTGCTGGGTGACGGTCTGCCACGCCGCACCGGCCACCTGGCTTACCGTGCCCTGGTGCGGCAATCCGATCTACCTGAATTGCTCAGGAGCCGGCAGATCACGGTCTGGCTGGGGCCRCGCATGCACGTGGTGCAGTACCCGGTGCGCGGCGGTGAATGGCTCAATGTGGTGGCCATCGTGCAGGGTGAAGCCGCTGCCGAAGCCGACCTCTGGGACCACAGTGCCAACACCTCCGATCTGGGTGCGGCGACGGCCGGCTGCTGTGCCGCGCTGCGCGAGGTACTGGATGCCATCGGGGGCTGGCGCTTGTGGGTGCTGCACGACCGCGCGCCGATGCGGGGTGCCCACCAGCACGCTGTAGGCCGTGTGGCCTTATTGGGCGACGCCGCCCATCCGATGCGGCCTTACCTCGCGCAAGGCGCCGGCATGGCGATCGAAGACGCCGCCGAGCTAGGCCATGTTTTGGCCCAGGCGCTGGACCCGGCGTTTGACGTACCCACCATGCTGCAGCGCTACGCGCTCAACCGCTGGCAGCGCAATGCGCGCGTGCAGGCGCGGGCTTTGCGTAATGGGCAGATATTTCACGCCAGTGGGGTGTCGCGGTGGGGCAGGGATACCGCAATGCGTCTGTTGGGTGAGAAGCTGCTGGATATGCCCTGGCTGTATGGGGCAAGCCCAACCTACCTTGACGGGCATTGAGCTGTAGGACGACGGCTGTTTGCCCAGGCCTTGCACGGTTGATACGCGCTTTCACCGCGGGCAGTGCGTCAATTTGTGGTCCGGGCTTCATGACGGCAAGGAATTCCGCCCGGACTGGGAAAAAAACTCGCGGGACCGCGGTCACGCCTGGGTGAAGTTTTGGGGACGCTTGCAGATGCGGCCGCTATTTATTCACGGGATCTTGTTTTTCTCGGACTTTGGAACTTGTATGTACTTCCTCATCCTGTCGAATTTTTCATCGTAAACCAGCACAGTGTCCCTCTGTTCGGGCCGGAGAATTCTCAAGCTGTTGTACCTGGTTTCCACTTTCTCTTCAGTGTTCATGAAAATCTTGTGATCCCACCGCTCTTCCGGGTCTTTATAAACAGTTTCGATGATGACCTTGCCCGGAAAAACTTCGTTAAATGCGATGTAGTACTCCGGATGAAGGGAAGGATCGTTCTTTCTGAGGAGCACCAGGAGGAGGTAGGCATCGTTCAGTCCTTCCCGCGTGTCCTTGAGCAGAATGGCGATTTCTTTCTTGTCCTGGCCGCTGAAATCGCCTTCCCTTAACAGGCTTGAGTATTTGAGATTTCCGGAATTCACGAACCGATAGGCCGCTCCTTCATCGGATGAATAGAAATCGAGAAGCTTTTCTTTGACGCCATACGGCAATTCCTTGAGATAAAACGCATCGAAGTCGCTGCCGTATTTTCTGCTGAAGTCTTCTGCTGAAATCAGGTAGTTGTCATTAAGCAAGGCTGGCAGCAGGGTGGGGTATTCAGCAGCACCCTTCATCGCGAGCTTTAAATAGGCTTTCCAGTTTTCCTGGCCGACCTTCGTTTGATACTTTTCCAGGTCCTGAGGTGTATTCGTTTCAATCAGCGAGTACCCGCGTTGCTTTTCGCCCTTGCCGTCTTTGCAGGTAACGCAATAGATGGTTTCACCAAAACTGAGGTTGTAGAGTTTTTCAGGAAGCTGGTCGTACTCTTTTTTGTAGCTTGCATCCAGGAGTTTTCCCTTGGTGATATGACCGGTATCGCCGGTAAAGATGGCGAGTGTCTTTGACTCGGCGACAGCCTTCGCCGCCGTATCTCCCGTTGTCTTTCCCGTTGTATTTCCTGTCGTATCCGCTAACGCGGCATATCTATCCCCTTCGTGCGTGAAGTCGTAGACGTAGTGTTTGAAATATTCAAAATCGTTCTTGGCAAAAAAACAAGCGAGCGCAAACACAAGCAATGCAAGCGCCGCTAAAGTCTTTTTAGTCCTGGATAACGTCGAAAAATTCATGGATCAGATGGGTGACAGGTATTTAAGACAACAGACGAACAAGTCTGCTGATGGAAGGGCAGCTATCGTGAAATGCAGTCAAGTATTGAACCGGACCGCCGAAGTATCGCTGACTATTTTGACTGGCACAACGGGGCAGGATCGCGTGCAAGCATGGATCGAATCACCCTAAAGCAAAGTCGGCGCTCAAGGTTTCCCTCCCCAATCACGTCATCCTGGATGACGCATCGCAATGGTAGATCGACGATGAAAATGACGATTGCTGAAACGCCTTGTTGCATTTGCTATAAAAATAGTAGCTGCTTGCGCAAGTCCTTCAAGGGCTCTGGCTACTATTCTTATGGATTTCCTGCAAATCCGTGCGCAGCTTCCATATCTCCGGAAACAACACGACATCCAGCATCTTGCGCAGGAAGCTGACGCCGCCGATGCCGCTGCTAGTGGTGACCTACGCCATTGCCGGCAGCGTGATGCGCAACCTGATCGGGTGCCCACCAGCATGCCGTGGGCCGCGGGATGGTGCGATGGGGGCGGGATGTGGCGATGAAGGTATTGGGAGAGAAGATGTTGGATTTGCTTCGGTTGTATGGACCGACAAGCAGGCGTTCCCGATGATCGGAAAAACAATCGGGATTTATGGATTACGTTTCCGGGCAGCCCTAGTCCGCGTAGGCCCCCGCCGCCTTGATCACCGGCGTCCAGCGTGCAATTTCGCTGTGCAAGTATTCGCGATGACCCGCGGGTGTGTTGCGCGCATCCCGAACCACATCGATTCCTGAAGCGAGCTGTGCCCGTTTGAATGCGTCCGTCTGGATTGCGCCCAGCAATGCAGCGTTGATTCTGGTTTGTACCGCCTGAGGCGTGTTCTTCGGCGCATACAAGCCGTACCAGACGCCAAGCCGGACGGAGGGAATCCCGAATTTCTCGAGCGTCGGGATCGCCGAGGCGCCGGGAACGGTGAGTGGCTTGGCTGATGTCACGCCGACGGGCCTGGTTTTTCCGCTAAATACATGAGGGAGCACATTGGCTGTCAAATCGCACATCAGGTCTACATGGCCTCCCAGTAAATCCGCCAACGCCGGTGCGGTCCCGCGATAGGGAACGGTGGTCATGCCGATGCCCAGCGAAGACTGCAGGAGAAGGCCGCACAGATGCGACGCCGACCCAATGCCGCCGTTGGCAAGCTTGACCTGTGGTTGCGTGGCTATCCACCGCACCAGCTCAACCGCTGAGCCCGTAGCTATCTGTGGGCGCGTCACCAGCATCAGTGGCGATTCAGCCATGATGCCCAAAGGTTCGAAGTCCGTCTCCGGGTTGAAACCGAGGCGGCGGTATAGCGCAGGGGCTGTCGCCATCCCGATATGGTTCAACAGCAGGGTATAGCCGTCGGCAGCCGCACGCAAGGCGATGGTACTGCCCAGGTTGCCGCCGGCGCCTGACAGGTTCTGGATGATGATGGATTGCCCTAACTGCTTTTCCAGCGGTAAGGCAAGCTCCCGCGCGAGCTTGTCCATAGGACCTCCTGCGGGGTAGGGAACAATCAATGTCACCGGTTTCGAGGGGTAAACACCTTGCGCCTGCGCGCCCATGCCGCATGCCAGCAAGGCCCAAAAAACCAGTGAAAACAGTTTCTTGCTCATAAGTTTCTCCAGTGTTACCGGTACTTTTCAGACTGGCATGCGAAGGGCCGCATAGCCGACGGCCGAGGCCCGCAGGGCTCGCCGCGCCTGCGTCGCTGCCAGGCATTTCTCGATGATGGCCGGCTCCGATGTAAAGGGCGTACCACCTGGAAAGGGCGGCTTGGGGTCGTATTCGATCTGGAGCTGGATTTGCTTGGCTGTTTCGTCTCCCTTCAGCATTGCGACGACCTTCAAGGCCATGTCGATGCCGGATGTCACGCCGCCCGCCGTGAAGATATTTCCGTCCACACACATGCGCTCTCTGGTGACGATGGCACCGAACGCCGGCAGAAAATCGATGGCCTGCCAGTGGCAGGTGCTTCGCCTGCCCTTGAGAAGGCCCGCGGCGCCGAGCAGCAACGAACCCGTACAGATACCGAAGATGTACTTCGCTGACTTTGCTTGCCTGCGGGTGAAATTGACCCACTCGGCGTCCAGTATGGCGTCGTCGGTTCCAGGTCCCCCCGGCACCACCAGCAGGTCGCAGGGCGGTGCGTTTGCGATGGTCGTGGTGGGTGTCAGCGTGAGGCCGCGGTCCGAGCGGACTGGCTCCAGTGACTTCCCTACGAGCTCGACATGCACCCCCGGCACACGTGCCAGGACTTCAAAGGGCCCTGTCAAATCAAGTTGTGTCAGTGCATTGAAGAGAATAATATTAACTTTCATGAACACCCTCCTTAATACGCTGACGGTAAGGCCAGGTGCCGCAGGGACAGTGCCAAAAGCGGGCGAATGTGCGCCAAAATGGGTGGCATTTCTCTTGTTTGACGGCTTCCAGCCCATTGACCTCGCCGGGCCGTGGCAGGCATTTGCCACGGCAAATGAAGAGGTGGGCGTTCCGGCGTATCGCCTGATCACTGTGGCACGGAAGGACGTTGTAACGAGCGCCGATGGTGCACTGAAAATCCATGTGGACCACGATCTGGGGGCTGCCGCGGCATTGCCGATCGATGCGCTGGTGGTGCCGGGCGGTGGCGGTATCCATGCGGCATGTGCCGATCTTCAATTGGTCAACTGGCTGCGGGAAAGAGACCAGGCCACACGTAGAACCTGCAGCGTTTGCACGGGGGCCTTCCTGCTCGCCGCCACCGGGCTGTTGAGTGGCCGGGAGGTCACCACCCACTGGCGATCCGCCGAGAGATTGCAGCGGGACTTTCCGGACCTCAGGGTTAACGACGACAAGATCTACTGCGAAAGCGGCAAGTACTGGACCACGGCGGGTGTTACCGCCGGCATCGACCTCGCGCTGGCCCTTATCGAGCGCGACCATGGCGCCGACATCTCGCAGCGTGTCGCGCGGCGGCTGCTTGTCTATTTACGCAGGGACGGCGATCAGCGCCAGTACAGCCAGGCCCTGAGGATTCAKGATCGGGCCGTTGCACCATTTCGCCAGTTGATCGAGTTGTTGCAGGCCCGGCTTGATCACGAATGGTCCGTCGACGAGATGGCGGATATGTGCAATATGTCCCGGCGCACTTTTCAGCGCAAGTTTGCGGAAAACTTCGGCATGGGTCCCATAGCCGCACTCAACAGCTTGCGGTGTGAACAGGCGGAAATCCTCGCCAGCTCGGGGTGTCTGTCGGGGAAGGAAGTCCAGAGGCATACCGGATCGACCCGGGGTATTTCCAGGACGGCGGCCGCAGCGCGTAATCGTGCCGGCGGCGCTTGCTGATCACCAAAGCCCCAGAGTCCGCCACCTGTATCCATCGCGCCTATAAGTCAGTCCGCAACTTCCATATCTCCGGAAACAGGACTACATCCAGCATCTTGCGCAGGTAGCTGACGCCGCCCGTCCCACCAGTCCCTCGCTTGAACCCGATCACGCGCTCCACAGTCGTGACATGCCGGAAGCGCCAGAGCCGGAAAGCGTCTTCCAGGTCAGTGAGTTCTTCGCCGAGCTGGTACAGGTCCCAGTACTTCTTGGGGTCGCGATACACCACGAGCCAGGCCTGCTCAACCTCATCGCTTTCGGCATAACCTTGCGTCCAGTCACGCTGCGTATGGCTGGCCGGTACGGCCAGGCCGCGGCGGGCCAGCAGGCGCAGGGCTTCGTCATAGAGTGACGGGGTCTCATACGCGGCTTGTACCTGCGCGAGCAGGTCGGGCCGGTGCGCATGCGGCTTGAGCATGGCGGCGTTCTTGTTGCCGAGCGCGAATTCGATGCAGCGGTATTGCGCGCTTTGAAAGCCGCTGGAGTTGGCCAGGTAAGGGCGAATCGCGCTGTACTCGGGCGGCGTCATGGTGGCCAGCACGTCCCAGGCGTGCACCAGCTGCTCCATGATCTTGCTCACGCGTGCCAGCATCTTGAAGGCGCCGCCCAGCTCGTCTTTCGCGACGTTGGCGATCGCGGCGCGCAGTTCGTGCAGCATCAGCTTCATCCAGAGTTCGCTGGTCTGGTGCTGGATGATAAACAGCATTTCGTTGTGGTCGGGCGAGAGCGGTTTTTGCGCGCCCAGGATTGCGTCGAGCTGCAGGTAGTCGCCATAGCTCATCGAGTGACTGAAGTCGAGCTGCGCTTTTTCGTCGCGCACGATGTCTGCCGGCCGTTGTGTGTTCATGGATGATCTTTCACGGAAAAGCGATCTGGGTATTGAAACAAGCAGGGGCCGCAGGCGCAGCGGTCCCTCTTGTGATGAAAGGGGCAGGGAGAAGCCGCAGGCTGCACGCAGTGGACGACCGTGGGGGCCATGTCATCATGTGACCGCGTGCTTCTGGTTGAACTCGGATTTTTGCCATTCGGCGGTTTCCAGCACCTGCTTCAACTGTTCGACGGCGTTCCAGACGTCCTCAAAACCGATGTAGAGCGGTGTGAAGCCGAAGCGGAGGATGTCGAGGTGCTTGCCGGCGCCGCCGTCTCCGGCGCGGAAGTCGCCGATGACGCCGCGCGCGATCAGCGCTTGCACGATGGCGTAGGCGCCCTGGGTTTTGGTCAGGCAGACCTGTGAGCCACGCCGGGAATGTTCGCGCGGTGTGGCCAGGCCCAGGCCGTGGCCCGCGCAGCGTTCTTCCACGAGTTGAATAAACAGGTCGGTCAGTGCCAGCGATTTTTTGCGCAGGGCCTGCATGCCGCCGAATGCCTCGGCGGCCAGCACGGTGTCCAGCCCGCACTCCAGCGCGGTCATGCTCAGGATGGGCTGGGTGCCGCACAGATAACGTGCGATTCCTGCAGCGGGGCGGTAGTCCGGAGTGAATTCAAAAGGTGCTGCATGGCCCCACCAGCCGGCCAGCGGCTGCCAGAAGCGGTCTGCGTGTTTGGGGTTGACCCAGACAAAGGCCGGTGCGCCGGGGCCCCCGTTAAGGTATTTGTAGCCGCAGCCAATCGAGAAATCGGCTTTCGCCGCATTCAGGTCCACCGGCACGGCGCCCGCGCTGTGGGCCAGGTCCCAGACGGTGAGTGCGCCTGCTGCATGCGCTGCGGCGGTGACGGCGGCCATGTCGTGCATGGCGCCGGTGCGGTAGTTCACGTGGGTCAGCATCAGCACGGCCACTTCGCTGGTGAGCGCGGCGGCAATCTCTTCGGGCTCGACCAGTCGCAGCCGAAAGCCGCGTTCCCGGCACAGGGCTTCGGCGATGTAGAGGTCGGTCGGGAAGTTGCTGCGCTCGCTGACGATGACCTTGCGCGTGGACGCGTCCTGGGCCGCGATGTGCAGTGCAGCGCTCAGCACCTTGTAGAGGTTGATGGAGGTGCTGTCGGTGGCCACTACTTCGCCGGGGGCTGCACCTATCAGCCGGGCAATCTTGTTGCCCAGGCGTTGCGGCAGCTCAAACCAGCCGGCACTGTTCCAGGAGCGTATCAGGCCCTGGCCCCATTCGGCGGTCACGGCTTCAGCGACGCGAGCGGCGGCTGTTTTGGGCAGCACGCCCAGCGAATTGCCGTCGAGGTAGATCACATCTTCGGGCAGGGTGAATTGCCGGCGCAGCGTGCGCAGCGGGTCTTGCGCATCGAGGGCGCGGCAGTCTTGCAAAGTGCTCATGGAGTGGTCTTCATGGAAGTTCACGCAGGACTGCGCGAACGGGTGAGGCGTCGGCCCGGGTGAGTTTGAGCGGCAGGGCAATGAGTTCGTAGTCGCCTTCGGCTACGTCGTCGAGCACCAGGTTTTCGAGCACGCGCAGGCCGTGCGCCAGCAACTGGTGGTGGCTGGGCAAGTCCTGGCTGGTGGCCGGGTCCACGCTGGGCGTGTCAATGCCGACAAGTGCTATGTTTTTGGTAGCTAGCAGCGCAAGCGTGGCGGGGGCTATGGCCGTAAATGATGCCCATGACTGACTGGCTGCCGCTGAGGTACGCAGCAACACGCGGGGCGGCAGGTTTTCCAGCGCGTGGGCGATGTGTTCCGGCTGCACCAGCGGGCCGCAGTCCATGCAGTGGATCACGCGGCACGGCCCGAGGTAGGGCGCGAGGTCGAGTTCGCCGACGCTGGTTTCACCGTTGGCATAGTGCAGCGGCGCATCGGCATGCGCGCCGGTATGGGGCGAAAGTGTGATGCTGTTGACGTTGACCGGGCAGTCCGGCGTCAGCGAAAAATGCAACTGCTGCGAATAGGCCGTGTCGCCGGGGAACACCGCGGCGTTTTCATCCACCGACGGTGAGATGTCCCAGAGTTTTCGCGGTGGTGATGTGGTGGAAGCGGAGGTGCGGGCTGTCATGGGTGCAAAGGTAGCACCGGCAAAAAAGCCGTGGTGTCGGTTATTTCCAACAATCTCGAAAATAGTTGAAACCTAAAGTACCTGGCAAAAGCGGACGGCGCAGTCGTCGGGCGCGGCCTGTGGAACCCGTCAGCCTCGGGCACAATTAAAGGCTGTAGCGCTCGTTGCGGCATCGATTGACCAGAGCGCCTTTACAACCCCCTTCAAAGAGACAAAGGCACACCATGAATTCCGAGAACAAGTCCAGCGGCAAAGTCGCACTCGTCACCGGCGCGGGCACTGGCATTGGCAAGGCTGTGGCCCTGGCCCTGCTGCGTGAAGGCTACAGCGTGGCGCTGGTGGGCCGCCGCGCCGAGCCGCTCAACGAGGTTGCCAAAGAATCGGGCACAGACCGCGCGCTGGCTTTGCCAACCGACGTGAGCCAGCCCGACTCCGTGGCGGCGGCATTCGCCAGGGTCAAGGAAAAGTTCGGCCGGCTGGACTTGCTGTTCAACAACGCCGGTGTGGGCGCGCCGCCCGTCAACCTCGAAGACATCACGTTTGAGCAGTGGACCAATGTGGTCAACATCAACCTGACCGGCTCCTTCCTCTGTGCGCAGGCCGCCATCAAGTTGATGAAAGACCAGTTGCCCCAAGGCGGCCGCATCATCAACAACGGCTCGATTTCGGCCCATGCGCCTCGGCCCAACTCAGCGCCCTATACCTCCACCAAGCACGCCATCACGGGCCTGACGAAATCCATCTCGCTGGACGGGCGCAAGTACAACATCGCCTGCGGCCAGATCGACATCGGCAACGCCATGACAGAGCTCGCGGCCCGCATGGCCAAGGGCGTGCCCCAGGCCAACGGCGAGATCGCCATTGAGCCGATGATGGATGCGAAGGAAGTCGCCGATGCGGTGGTGCACATGGCGTCGTTGCCGTTGTCAACCAATGTGCAGTTCATGACCATCATGGCCACGAAGATGCCGTTTGTGGGCCGCGGTTGAGGGATGTTGTGTTGAGCCCGGCGCATATTGCTCAAGGTATGCATGGCGCATAGCCAGGGCAATTGAGGGTTGCGTGAAATGTGTTGTATTGTATGTATATGAGCAATACAGCATCTGATCTGGAACAGTACCTCGAAGAGTTGGCACGTACTGCCCAGCCCGGGGATCGCCTTCCGACCATTCGGGATTTGATGCGCCGGTTTGCCGTCTCCCAGATGGTGATTCAGCGTGCCTTCCAGGGCCTGAAAGCCAGGGGGCTGATTGCATCGCAGGTAGGGCGGGGGACCTATTTCCGCGTGGAAGGCGAGGCTGGCGTCGGCCCCGGCGCCTCGTCGCCGGCCGGAAGGTCGGTGCTGCTGCTGCGCCGTTCCATCAGCATTGCCCGCGGCCGTGTGTTGATAGAAGGGCTACAGCGTCGCTTTACCGCTGACGGCCACCGCGTACTTGAAGTTTCCTACACCGATCCCGCCCACGCGCGGACCATCTTGAAGGGTTCGCCCCGCTTTGACGCCTGCGTGGTTCAGTCGAGCTACAAAACCATCACGATTGATTTGCTCGCAGCGCTGAAAGAGAAATGCGATGCGTTGGCCGTGGATGGCGCGGCGCTCGCCGGGGCCGATGTCGAGGTGGTCGGCATGGAGTGGGGGGAGCCGCTGGCTGCGGCGATCACGCTTTTGCAGCAGCAAGGTCATCGCCGCATTGCATACGCAACAACGTCGCACCCATTTCTGGCAACCCAGATGGGACGGCGGCGGTTCGACTACCTGCAGACCACCCTGACAGGAATTGAGCTTCAGGTGATCACTGTGCCGCACCTGCCTGATGAGAACTACGAAGCGGTGCTTGTGGGGATGATCAAGGCCAGTCTGGATGCCTCGGGGCAGCTACCTTTCACCGCGTTGGTGGCGTGGGGCATCGAGGATGGCGCCAGATTTCGGGAACTGCTGCAAGAAGCTGGCGTTGGCATACCCGCACTGCTGAGTGTGGTGTTGCTGGGACGTACGGATCTTGCGAACGAGCACGCCAACTTCTTCGACACGATCGGGTGCAGCGTGGCCGATCAGGTCGAGTATTTGTATCAGGCCATCAACGCACGATGGGCCGACCCCTCAATCCCCTATGGCGTACGCCTGATTCCTGTAACGACTTACGCCGGTCAATCGATAGCCACCCTGCCGATGGCTGGTGAGCCGCACGAACAGGGTTTGCGGAAGTCCGTCAAAACTCGCAGCCAGGCGCTTGCCACCGGTTCCTGATCATTTGCCGAACGCGTGCTGTCATGCCTGGAATTCGATGGCAGAAACGGGCATTGTGCGACCCTCTCGCGCGCTCCGCAGTCCCAGCTCAATCAAACCGATGACCTGCATCGCATCATTGGCCGTGACGGGATTGATGCCCTTGCCATGGATGGCATCGCGTACTGCGCTGTAGTAGGCAGGGTAGTCACCCGCAACGCAGTTTATTTCGCGCCTTACGCAAGCGCCGTCCGTCCAAACTGAAACCTCGGCAGGCAAGGGATCAACTCCCCAGTCCAGGGCGGGTGGATGCTTTCCGGCTTTTAGCGCATTTTCTTGTGGATCAAGACCCATCTTGAGGAAACTGCCCAGGCTTCCATGCACTGTGAAGCGCGACCCCGGCGCCGGCGTCAGGGCACTGCCATGCAGAATGACCCGGCTTTGGCCATGGCGCAACACGGCGTGAAACCAGTCGGGAGTCTTTGCGCCATTGCGTTGTTCTGCCAGGTCGAGTGCAATCGATTCGGGAAGCCCGAATAGCTGCAGTGCCTGATCCAGCAAATGGGCTCCAAGGTCGTACCAGAGTCCACCGCCCGTATCGGCTTGTTCGCGCCAACGGGCAAGAACTTCCGGCCGGTAGCGATCGAAGTGCGATTCAAAATGAACGATTTTCCCCAGCTCACCGGAGGCAATGACCTGGCGCAGCGTAAGGAAGTCTGCATCCCAGCGACGGTTGTGGAAGACCGAAAGCAAGCGCCCAGCGGCTTGTGCTTTTGCCTGCAATTGCCGCGCTTCGTCCAACGTTACCGTAAAGGGTTTGTCGACCACCACATGCTTGCCCGCGGCCAGCCCTGCGCAAGCGAGCGAAAAATGTGTGTCGTTGGGTGTTGGTATCACCACAAGGTCAATGTCCGGACGCGCAAAAATCCGCTCTGCAGTTGCCTCGACCTGCACGTCGGGCCAGTCGGCATACACCTTGGAAGGATTGCTGCTTGAAATCGCGGCAAGTCTGAGCCCCGGGACTCCAGCTATCAAAGGCGCATGAAACGTTTTGGTGGCGTAACCGTAACCGACGATGCCAACGGAGAGAGTTTTAAGCACAAGGTGTCCCTTTTAGGTTGACCGCTTATCGAGGTTGCATCACGCGCTCGACCGTCTCAATCGTGATTGCCGCCGATTCGCCCACATAGTTGCTCGCAACAAGGGCCTGGGCCAGGCCCTCAGGAAGCCCATGCTTTGCAAACATCGGGTGCTCACTGATGCTTGTTATAAACGGAACGCCTTCGGATTGGGACCGTTGCGCTGCTTCGTAGAGTACCTTGTGTGCTTCGTGGCGTCCCATCAGCCTGGTAAGCCGCATCATGACGGCTTCTGAAGCGATCAGGCCGTTCGATAATTCAAGATTGTGCCGCATCGCCTCAGTGTTCACGGTAAGACCCTTTGCCAGCCTGGCAAGGGTCTCGGCAATGGACGCCGAGATGACGGCGATTTCTGGAAGCAAGGTGTCGGTCACGTTGGTTGCCGACGAGTCGCCTTCGTCCATTCGCACCATTGCTTCAAGGGCCGCAGGCACCCGCATCCGCATCATGCGCGCAAGGCTGACCAACAGCAGCGCGGTGGACGGATTGCGTTTTTGCGCCATGGTCGAGCTGCCTACCTTGCCCATGTGAAACGCTTCCGCAATCTCCCCGATTTCTGTGCGCTGCATGAATACGACGTCTTGCGCGATTTTCTGCGCGGAACCTGCAAGCAGCCCCAGTGCTGAAATGTAGTCGCACACGCGGTCGTAAGACGAACGGCTTGGCAGCCCGGCTGGCGGTAACCCGAGTTGCTCGGCCATGCGCGCTTCCACGGTCCGGCCTTTGATGCCCATCGCTGCGAAAGTGCCTATCGCACCGCCCATGCACGCGACGAACGACGAGGCCAGACGCTGCGTCAGGCGATCCCGATCCCGATCCAGTTCGTCGATCCAGCCGGCAAGCTTGAAGCCGAACGTCATTGGCAATGCATGTTGACCGTGTGTACGGCCCGCCATCACCGTTGCCCGGTGTTCCTGCGCCAGCCTGCCAAGTGTGGCGATGGCTGCATCCAGATGACCCGTCAACAAGTGGTGTGTCTCGCGCATCTGCAGTGAACTGGCGGTATCGAAGATGTTCTGGGTCGTCGCCCCCCAATGGATATAGCCCGCCGCTGGGTCGCCGCACAGTTCCTCGAACTGGGAGAGGACGGGAACGAGCGGATGTTGAGCAAACGCGATGTCCCGGGACAGGCGTTCCAGATCGAAGAGCCGGGCATCGGCCTTCTTCCCGATGATTTGCGCAGCCTCGGTGGGAATGACGCCGAGTTCGGCTTGGGCATGAGCCAGTGCTGCTTCAACATCGAGCCATGCCTGCAACGTGGCCCTGTCGCTCCAGATGCGTTTGGCTTCGCCGCTGAACCAGTGGCCGGTAATAAATGATTCAAACATACTGGTATTCATGGACGGCTTGGATTGTGACGCGGCAAGCCTATTGGCATGCTCGCTAAAATTTTTGATTGATACATATTGTATTTGTGTAATTCTATGTTTTATATAGAATAAATTTAAAATTAATACAAATTACAATAAATACAAATACAATATACTCGCCATGCATTCAGCGGGTACATAAAACATGGAGACACGTCATGGAAGATTTTTTTGCTCGCCAGCGATCCGGGCGTCGCAGGCTGTTGAACCAGCTTGCCTTGCTGGGCGCCGGCGCGTTATTACCGGGCATTGGCCGCGCACAATCGGACAAGCCTGTATCGCTGATAGTCGGGTACTCTGCCGGCGGCAGTGCCGACCTGGTTGCCCGTGTTGTGGGGGCCGAACTGTCAAAGCGCCTGGGGCGTCAGGTCATCGTCGAGAACGTTGCGGGCGCCAGCGGCATGATTGCCGCGCAAAAAGTGCTCAATGCGCCAGCTGACGGTAACCTGATCTACATGGGAGGTACGGATACCGTGCTGGTGCCCATGGTCAATCCGAAGACCAGGCTGGATTGGGAGAAGGACCTTCTGCCGGTTGGAAGAATGACCACGGTGCCGCTGGTATTCGCCGTCCCCGCGGGTTCGCCCCACGCGACGCTTTCCGACCTGGCGGGCGCGCTGAGAAAAAGCGGTAAAGAGAACTTCAATTACGCAACACCCGGAATTGCGACGATGCAACATCTCTATGGGTCGCTTATCAACAAGCGGGCAAAGGTGGAAATGTTGCATATCCCGTACCGTGGTGGTGCCCAGATCGTGAATGATCTTGTGGGTGGCCAGGTAGACAGCGCGGTGCTGGTCTTGTCGACGGCGATGCCCTTTCTCAAGGAGGGCAAGATCAAGGCCCTGTCGGTGTCGGATAGTGCACGCGTTCCGCAACTGCCGAATGTCAGGCGCATTGGCGAGGAAGAGGGCTTCAACGGAATTTCGCTGCCGCTCTGGCAAGGCCTGTTTGTGAAAGCGGGAACCTCCCCCTCTATCGTGGCCGCTTATGAAAAGGCATTGCTGGACGCACTCGCGCAGTCAGACGTGCGCACAAAGCTGGCGGAAGCCGGCATCACGGTCGCTCCGATGACCGGCCGTGAGCTTCGTGCGTTCGTCGGTCCACAGGCCTCGCTGTACCGCGAAATTGTGAAGACCGCAAAAATCACCATGGAATGACGAGCGGCTCATCCTGGCCCGGTTGCGATAAAAAAAGATGACTGCATTGCCCGGCAGTCCTGGCGGCGGTGGGCGGCTTTTGGCCGACATCGGCGGGACCAACGCACGCTTCGCGTGGCAGGCCGGTGCCGGTGCCGGGGCATCCATCGATGACCTGGTGATATTGCCTTGTGCTGGATGTGCCAGCCTTGCGGATGCAATCCGGCATTACCTGGGCGTCGTGGGGCGAAGCGCCCCTCCTGACTGCGCAATCGCGATTGCCAATCCAGTGCATGGGGATCAGGTGCGAATGACCAATCATCGTTGGACTTTCTCGATCAAGGCACTGAAAGAGCAATTTGGATTCGCGAAGCTGCGGGTGCTGAATGACTTTACGGCGCTGGCCCTGGCGCTGCCCACGCTGAAGCCAGAGGAGTTGCGTCAGGTTCAGGGCGCAAAGGCCGCCCCTTTCGCTGCGATGGGTTTGATCGGGCCCGGTACCGGTTTGGGCGTTTCGGGGCTGTTGCCCGACGGGCAGGGTGGCTGGATCCCGATCGAGGGGGAGGGAGGGCATGCTACTTTGGCGGCTTGCACACCGCGTGAGCAAGCGGTACTCCGTTGGCTAAGCCGCCGCTACGGGCATGTTTCGGCCGAGAGAGCCGTATGCGGCCAGGGCCTGGTCGATATTTACCTGGCCATCAAAGAGGTTGACGGCTGTGCACCTGACGCCGGGCTTGATGCGGCGACCGTAGCGTCGGCAGCACTGGATGGGGGTGATCCCTGGTCTCGCGAAGCACTCGATCTTTTCTGCGCGTTCCTCGGAACGGTCGCGGGCAATCTGGCACTGACGCTCGGCGCTCGCGGCGGGATATTTATCGGCGGCGGCATCGTTCCGCGCATGGGAGAAGTTTTCGAGCATACGGCGTTTGGGCAACGCTTCAAGGCAAAGGGCCGCTTTGCACAGTTTCTGGCAGACGTGCCGGTGTACGTCATTCAGTCCGGGCAATCACCTGCGCTTCGCGGTGCCGCAATTGCGTTGGACAGCCCGTCCGCTTCAGTGCCTGGTGTTCCGCGAGACGGGTGACGCGGCTCGCGGTGCCGATGGAACTCATGCCCTATCGTTGATCGCTCAGTGTTTACGCGAGCTGCCCGAGCAAAAGGAACTCCATGAGTGCCTTTTGTGCGTGCATCCTGTTTTCAGCCTCATCCCAGACCACGGACTGCGGGCCGTCGATCACTTCGGCTTCGACTTCTTCGCCGCGGTGGGCAGGCAGGCAATGCATGAAAAGCGCGTCGGGTTTGGCCGCGGCCATCATTTCGGCGTCTACGCACCAGTCCGCAAAAGCTTTCTTGCGTGCTTCGTTTTCGGCCTCATAGCCCATGCTGGTCCATACGTCGGTGGTGACCAGGTCGGCACCAGCGCACGCCTGCATCGGGTCCTTGAAGACCTTGTAGCTTTCGGCCGAACGGATGCCGGCGATGGACTGGTCAACCTCGTAGCCGCCCGGGGTGCTCACGTGCACCTTGAAGCCGAGGATTTCGCTGGCCTGCAGCCAGGTATTGGCCATGTTGTTGCCGTCACCCACCCAGGCCACTGTCTTGCCCTTGATGGAGCCGCGGTGCTCGATGTAGGTGAAGATGTCGGCCAGGATCTGGCAAGGGTGGAATTCATTGGTCAGGCCGTTGATGACCGGCACGCGCGAGTGCTCGGCGAAGCGGTCGATCTTGGTTTGCTCGAAGGTGCGGATCATCACCAGGTCGACCATGCGGCTGATGACCTTGGCGCTGTCTTCAATCGGCTCGGCACGGCCCAGCTGGCTGTCGCCGGTGGTCAGGTGCACCACACTGCCGCCCAACTGGTACATGCCGGCTTCAAAGCTCACGCGCGTGCGCGTCGAAGCTTTTTCGAAAATCATCGCCAGCGTGCGGTCGACCAGGGGCTGGTGTTTTTCGTAGGCCTTGAACTTCTTCTTGATGATGGCGGCGCGCTCGAAAACATAGGCGTATTCGGCCGCGTTCAGGTCGCTGAACTGCAAATAGTGCCGCACGGCAGCAGGCGTGGAGGGGATCGCAGTGGTCACGCGTTTTTCTCTTTCAAAAGCTGCTTGATCAGCGGAACCAGGATGGCCACCGCTTCGTCGGCTTCAGCTGTGGTCATGATCAGCGAAGGCACCATGCGGATCACGGTGTCAGCGGTCACGCTCAGCAGCAGGCCGTTTTCGGCGGCGCGGGCGAGCAGCTCGCCGCACGGCACTGTCAGCTCAATGCCCAGCATCAGGCCGCGGCCGCGGATTTCTTTCAAACCTTTTTCGCCGGCCAGTTCCCGGGCCAACGCCGCGCGAAGGTGGTCGCCCACCTTCACGGCGTTGGCAAGCAGGCCTTCTTCTTCCATGATGCGCAGGGTTTCCACTCCGGCGCGCATGGCCAGCGGGTTGCCGCCAAAAGTCGTGCCGTGATTGCCGGGGCCAAAGATGTGGGCGGCCTTGGGGCCGGCAACGACTGCGCCAATCGGCACGCCAGAGCCCAGGCCCTTGGCCAGCGGCATCACGTCGGGCTTGATGCCCGCCCACTGGTGCGCAAACCATTTGCCGGTGCGGCCCATGCCGCATTGCACTTCATCGATCATCAGCAGCCAGTCGCGCTCGTCGCACAGCGCCCGCACGTCGCGCAGGTATTCGTCCTTCATGCTGTTGATGCCGCCTTCGCCCTGGATGGCTTCAAAGAATACGGCGACGACATTGGGGTTATTGGCCGTCGCCGCTTTCAGCGCATCGATGTTGTTGAGCGGCACGCGGATAAATCCCTCAACCAGCGGGCCGAAGCCGGCCTGCACTTTGGGGTTGCCGGTGGCGCTCAAGGTGGCGATGCTGCGGCCGTGAAAGGCTTTCTCGTAGACAACGATTTCCGGGCGCTCAATGCCCTTGTCATGGCCGAACTTGCGCGCCAGCTTGAGTGCGGCTTCGTTGGCTTCCAGGCCGGTGGAGCAGAAAAACACGTTTTCCAGGCCCGACAGCTCCACCAGTCTGGCGGCCAGGGTTTCCTGCAGCGGCACATGGTAGTAATTGGAGCTGTGGATGAGCTTGGCGATCTGCTCCTGCAGCGCGGGCACCAGCTTGGGGTGGTTGTGGCCCAGGGTGTTGACGGCGATGCCGCCCAGCGCGTCGAGGTAGGCCTTGCCGTTAACGTCCCAGACGCGGCAGCCCTGGCCGTGGTCCAGCGCGATGGGCAGGCGGCCGTAGGTGTTCATCACGTGAGGGGAGGCGGCTTCGATGTGCTTGGGAAGGGCTGCGGTCATGGAGAACTCCGGAACAAGGGCTGTAACAGGGCTGAAAATCGGAGGCCCGCAACAAGTGAAGCAGGCCAGGTACTCCGACCCAGAGGTATCGAAACATGAAAGTGCGCCTTCGAGCCCATGCCGTCGTTGCAAATCCTCGCCATAGCCAAAGCTATGTCTGCGGTTTGCGCCTAGGCCTAGGCCCGAATCCATCACTTTCACTTTGTTCCGATACCTTTGGGCCGGAGTACAGGTTGATTTTAGGCGCAGAGTTTGCAGGCTTTTGTGACGATCCTGCATCACTGCAATGCAGGCGCCTGGCGCCTCCTGATGTTGAAAATCAGGCATCAAGTCTTATATAAGAGTCGCAAATAAGATAGAATTGTTGTGCGGTGCAGCATGGGGTGAATACGATCCCTTTCCACGTCAGGCGCCGCAAAAACCCTCCATCCGATGGTCTCCAACACCGCCAAAGAAGTCTTCATTCAGGGTATTACCCGCGACGGCAAAACCTTCCGGCCCAGCGACTGGGCCGACAGGTTGTGCGGCGTGATGAGCCATTTCCGCCCGGGCGGCCCGCAGCCCGGCAGCCACCTGACCTACTCCCCCTGGTGCGTGCCCACCGTCATCAACGGCGTGAAGTGTGTGGTCGTTAACTCAGAGCTGCGCGAGGCCGAGCCCATGGCCTGGGACTTCGCCATCAACTTCGCCAAAGACAACGATTTACAGGTGGCCGAAGCCTGTTTAATTCCGGATCCCCCGCGCAAAGACTGAGGTTTTCGAAGCGCCCAACAAAAAAGCCGTCTTTCGACGGCTTTTTTGCTTTGCTGCAGCGCACCCTACAAAACGGCGGACGGTATTTTCAGAATGCCGTCCGGGCGATTTGCCTGATTGCTCAGGCGGCCTTTGCGGGGGCCAGTGCCAGGGCTTTCACCTTGGCGGACAGGCGGCTCTTGTCGCGCGCTGCCTTGTTCTTGTGGAAGATGCCCTTGTCGGCAACCGTGTCCACAATGCTTTGGGCCTTGGCGAACAGGTCCTTGGCTTTGTCTTTGTCACCGGCTGCAACGGCTTTTTCGACGTTTTTCACAGCGGTGCGGTATTTGGAGCGCAGCGAGGTGTTCGCAGCGTTGAGTTTGACGTCCTGGCGGACGCGCTTACGGCCCGACGCGAGGCGGGGGTTCTTTTTCTTGGGTTTGGCGGTAGCCATATATAAATTCCTTTAATCCTGGGGAGGAGTCTGTGGATGTTGCAGCAAAGCCCACGATTATATACCCCCACGGTCGCTCACTTCGTGTAGCTCCCTGCCCCCCGAGGGGGCCGCCCGCCTGTGGCCCGGCAAAGCCGGTTCCACGGCTCATGCTGGTAAAGAGCCCATCTATAAGGGCGACGGGACGGGACTAGCGACCGTGGGGCTATAAACTCCCGGGGTGTCACTTTTCAAATCCGCTTCTACCGTCTCCCTTCTGACCCTGGTCTCCCGAATCACCGGTTTGGTGCGGGAACTGCTGATTGCCTCGACTTTTGGCGCCAGCGCCATGACGGATGCCTTCAATGTGGCATTTCGCATTCCCAACCTGTTCAGGCGGCTGTTTGCCGAGGGGGCTTTCAGCCAGGCTTTTGTGCCGGTGCTGGCCGCCAGCAAGGCCCAAAACGGCGAAGCCGAGACCAAACTGCTGATAGACCGGGTCGCCACTTTACTGGCCTGGGCGCTGCTTTTGACCTGTGTGGCCGGCGTGGCGGCAGCCCCTGTGCTGGTCTGGGCCATGGCCAGCGGGCTGAAGCAGGAGGCGCGTGGTTTCGAAGCCGCCGTTTTCATGACGCGCTGGATGTTTCCTTACATCGGCTTCATGTCGCTGGTGGCGCTGTCCTCGGGCGTGCTCAACACCTGGCGCCGGTTTGCCGTGCCGGCTGCCACGCCGGTATTGCTCAACCTTTCCATGATTCTGGCGGCCTGGCTGGGCGCCCCCTGGTTCAAGGCGCACGGGATCGAGCCGGTTTACGCCCTGGGCGGCGGCGTGATGGTGGGGGGCATTCTTCAACTGGCGGTGCAGGTGCCGGCGCTGTTCCGGCTGGGGCTGCTGCCGCGCATCGGCTGGAACCCTTCTGCGATCAAGGCGGCCTGGGCCGATCCGGCCACCCAAAACATCACCAGGCTCATGGTGCCGGCCTTGCTGGGTGTCAGCGTGGCGCAAATTTCGCTTCTTATCAATACGCAGATCGCTTCGCACCTCACGCCCGGCAGCGTCAGCTGGCTCACTTATGCCGACCGCCTGATGGAGTTCCCGACCGCGATGCTGGGTGTGGCCATCGGCGTGGTGTTGATGCCGCAGCTGTCGGCCGCCAAAGCCGCCGGTGATGCCGCCCGCTACTCGGCCATGCTGGACTGGGGCCTGCGCATTGTGGTGCTGCTGGCTGTTCCCTGTGCCGTGGCCCTGATGACGTTTGCCCAGCCGCTGGTTGCCACGCTTTATCACTATGGTGCTTTTACCGACCGCGACGTGCAGCAGACCACTACGGCCTTGATGGGCTACGGCGCGGGCCTGCTGGGACTGGTGGCCATCAAGGTGCTGGCGCCCGGTTTTTATGCGAGCCAGGATATCAAGACGCCGGTGCGCATTGCGGTGGCCGTTCTGGTGGTGACACAGCTGCTCAATCTGGCGCTGGTGCCGTTTTTGCAACACGCGGGGCTGGCGCTGGCCATCGGTATTGGCGCGCTCATCAACGCGTTCTGGCTGCTGTGGGGGCTCAAGCGGCGCGGCAGCTACACGCCGGCGCCCGGTTGGGGCATGTTTTCGGCACAGGTGGTGGGTGCCAGTGCGTTGCTGGCGGTTTTCCTGCTGTGGGCGGCCGGGGCTGTGAACTGGGTCGGTTTGAAAAGCCAGTATCTGGAGAGAATAGGGCTGCTGGCACTTGTCCTGCTTGCATCGGGCGCTATTTATTTTATAGCGCTATGGGCGTCGGGCCTGAAGGTGCGAAAACTCCTGAAACACTGAGCTGTCGCCTTTTTCAGACTCTTCAAGGGCATTCCTTGATTCCCTTTTTGCGCCGGTTTATGAGACAGTAGGGTATGCAATTAAATCTGACCGTACCGTCTCCATTGCAGTATTTCTCCAGCCTTGTGGAAAGCGACGAGCATTTCCCCCTGCTGGAGGCCGCCGTCAGCCTGGCGCAGGACGAATACCCCGACCTTGATGTACAGCAGGTGCTGGGCGACGTAGACCAGCTGCTGGCCCGCCTCAAGCGCCGCCTGCCTGCCGATGCTCCCGCGCTGCAGCGCCTGCGGGCACTGAACCAGTTCTTTTTTCACGACCTGAACTTTGGCGGCAACGTTAATGATTACTACGACCCCGACAACAGCTACCTGAATGCCGTGCTGCGCACACGCCGCGGCATTCCCATCACGCTGGCGGTGCTGTGGCTTGAACTGGCCCTGGGCCTGGGCCTCAACGCGCGCGGCGTGGCCTTTCCCGGGCATTTCATGGTGAAGGTCAACCTGCCCAAAGGCCAGGTTGTGATTGATCCGTTCAGCGGCCAGTCGCTCAGTCGCGAAGAGTTGTCCGAGCGGCTGGAGCCTTTCCGGCAACGCAGCAGCGCCGACGAAGAGTTCGAGGTGCCGATGGGGCTGTACCTGCAGTCGGCGCCGCCGCGCGAAATCATCAGCCGCATGTTGCGCAATCTCAAGGAAATCCACAAGACACAGGAAGACTGGCAGCGCCTCATCCCCGTGCAGGACCGCCTGATTGTTCTGCAGCCGGAAGCATGGACCGAATACCGCGACCGCGGCCTGGCCTGGGCCGCGCATGGCGAGCCCGAGCGGGCCATTGCCGACCTGGAAATCTATCTTGCCAACGCCGAAGATGCGCTCGACATTGACACTATGGCCGAGCGGCTGACCCAGCTGCGCCAAAGCCGCCACTGAGTTTCCCTGCTGTGTCCCCGGTTTGCCTGCTCCGGTTGTTGCTATTGATTTAATAGCTGCTTGCGCCCGTCTACAGGGCGCTGCAGGCACTTTCTCTCAAAGAAGTTCGATCTCGCTGAGCGTGAGAAAGCAGCTTTCCCGTGTGATCGCCACAAAGTCTTCCAGCCAGGGCCGGCCTGACATGGCTTGCGTGCAAGCAACATAGAGGCGCCCAGTCAGGCCCTTTTTGCCGATCGGCCTTGCGCTCACGTAACCTCTGTCCAGGTAACTTTGCACGGCCCATTTGGGCAGGGCGGCGATACCGCGGCCACTGGCCACCAGCTGCAGCATGGCAATCGTCAGCTCGGTCGTACGGCGCGCAGGCTTGACGCCGGCCGGCTCCAGCACCTGGCGCACCACGTCGAGCATTTCGTCAGGTACCGGGTAGGTGATCAGGGTCTCGTTGGCGAAGTCCCTGGCCGTGAGATGTGTTTTGGCCGTCAGCGCATGCTCATTCGCCAGCAACGCCATGATTTCAAAGCGGAACAGCGGGTGGAAATCCACGGTTTCGCTGGCGTCTTCTTCGGAGACGATGGCGATGTCGGCGCGGTCCTGCAGCACGAGTGCAATCGGGTCGGGGTGAAAGCCCGAAACGATGTCCAGTTCCACCTCGGGCCAGCGCGTGCGAAACGAATCCATGGCCGGCATCAGCCAGTCAAAACAGGTGTGGCATTCCACAGCGATGCGCAACTGGCCTGAACGCCCGGTGGCCAGCCGCACCACATCGCGCTCGGCTTCCTCGACTTGCGGCAGCACCGCGTCGGCCAGCGCCAGCAGCCTGAGGCCCGTGGTGCTGAACTGAGGGGGTACGGACTTGCGCTCGAACAGCGGCGTGGCGTAGCGCTCTTCGAGCAGCTTGACCTGATGCGAGAGCGCCGACTGGGTGAGGTTGAGCAATTGCGCCGCGCGCACCAGGCTGCCGCTGTCGCGCAGGGCGATCAGCGTGCGCAGGTGGCGCAGTTCAAGGATGGACGGGCTCATCAGTTATTCCCTGCAGATCGATCAGCAGATTAATCGGTGAATCAATTATTTTCATATTGAAAGGCAATATCTTTCGTTTGAATAATAGTTGAATCTGGCCGACCATGCGTTCTTCTGTGATTGATTTGCATTGGGAGATAACTGGATGGTCCACACACATACCCTGGGTTTTCCGCGCATGGGCGCGAACCGGGAACTGAAATTCGCGCTCGAAAAACACTGGCGCGGCGAGATTGACCTGGCTGCACTGGAAGCCACCGGAGCCGGCCTGCGCGAGCGGCACTGGGCCGTGCAGAAAGAAGCCGGGCTGGACTTTGCCACGGTAGGCGACTTCGCTTTTTACGACCACGTGGCCAATCACATCCAGATGCTGGGTTGCGAGCCGGCGCGCTTTGGCTTCACCGGCCGGGAGCCTTCGCTCAGCCGCTACTTCGCCATGGCGCGCGGCGTGAATGCACACAGCGACCCTGCACACAGTGCCGACTGTGCGTGCGCGGATGGCAAGGCGGGCGGCGGCAGCTTCGCGCTGGAAATGACCAAATGGTTTGACACCAATTACCACTACCTGGTGCCTGAGTTCAATGCGGCCACGCAATTCAGCCTTGCTTCGGAGCGCCTGTTCGATGAAGTGACGCAGGCCCAGGGCGCTGGCCACCGGGTCAAGGCGGTGCTGCTCGGGCCACTGAGTTTTCTGTGGCTTGGCAAGGAAAAGACAGGCGGCGATGAGCCCGGCTTTGACCGCTTCAGCCTGCTCGACAAACTATTGCCGGTGTATGCGAAGATTCTCCGGCGGCTGAAGGCGCAAGGTGTGGAGTGGGTGCAGATGGACGAGCCCATCCTGGGCCTGGATTTGCCCGAGCGGTGGCGCTACGCCTTTGAGCGCAGCTATTCGCAGCTGGCCCGCAACGCACCCCAGCTGCTGCTGGCCACCTACTTTTCGCCGCTGGCCGACAACCTGAGGCTGGCCTGCCAGTTGCCGGTGGCGGGCTTGCATGTCGATGCGGTGCGTGCACCCGAGGAACTGGTGGGGGTGGCCGACTGGCTGCCTGCGCACAAGGTGCTGTCGGTGGGTATTGTGGACGGCCGCAACATCTGGCGCACAGACCCCGACATGGCGCTGGCGAAGCTGCGCGCGGTGACAGCCAGGCACCAGGGCGAACTCTGGATCGCACCCTCCTGCTCGCTGCTGCACGTGCCTTTCAGCCTTGCAGCCGAGAGCGCGCTGGATGCGGAATTGCGCTCTTGGTTAGCATTCGCGGTGGAAAAACTGGGCGAACTGCGCATGTTGCGCGCGGCGTTCACGGGAGAAGAGTCTCCGGTTGCCAGGGAGCTCGCTTCAGCCCGCGCGGCTGTTGCGGCGCGCCGGCGCAGCCCCCGTGTGCACCGGGCCGACGTGGCATTGCGTCTTGCACGCAGCGTTGCAGGCGACGATAGCCGCAGCTCACCTTTTCCGGTGCGCCAGGCAATGCAGCGCGCCCGCCTTGCGCTGCCGCCGCTGCCCACCACCACCATCGGTTCCTTCCCGCAGACGCCGGAGATCCGCGCTGCGCGCGCAGCGTTCAAACGCGGCGAACTCGGCGCGGCGGGCTACCGTGAAAAGATGGAAGCCGAGATTGCGCTGGCGGTACGCAAGCAGGAGGCACTGGGCCTTGACGTCCTGGTGCATGGAGAAGCCGAGCGCAACGACATGGTCGAGTACTTCGGCGAGCAGCTTGACGGCTTTGCCTTCACGGCCAACGGCTGGGTGCAGTCCTACGGCTCGCGCTGCGTCAAGCCGCCGGTGATCTTCGGCGATGTGGCGAGACCTGTACCCATGACGGTCGAATGGACGGCCCATGCGCAGAGCCTGACGAAGCTGCCGATGAAAGGCATGCTGACCGGCCCCGTCACCATCCTGCAATGGTCCTTTGTGCGCGACGACCAGCCGCGCAGCCTGACCTGCGAGCAGATCGCCTGGGCCATGCGCGACGAGGTGGTGGACCTTGAGAGGGCCGGCATCGGCATCGTCCAGATTGACGAGCCGGCCATTCGTGAAGGATTGCCGCTGCGCCGTGCGAGCTGGGCCGCGTACCTGCGCGCCGCCACGCGGGCTTTTCGCATCAGTGCCTCGGGTGTGCGCGACGAGACGCAAATCCACACCCACATGTGCTACGCCGAATTCAACGACATCCTGCCGGAAATCGCCGCAATGGACGCCGACGTGATCACCATCGAGACCAGCCGTTCCGACATGGAACTGCTGCGCGGCTTTGGCGCCTTCAGGTATCCCAATGAAATCGGGCCGGGCGTGTATGACATCCATTCACCGCGCGTTCCGACCGTGGACGCCATGGTGCGCTTGCTGCGAAAGGCCGCCAGCGTGATCCCGGCGGAAAACCTCTGGATCAATCCCGACTGCGGGCTGAAAACGCGGGGCTGGCCGGAAACCGAAGCGGCGCTCGGCAACATGGTGCGGGCCGCGCAAGAAGTGCGCAAGGAGCTGGCGGCCTCCTGACGCGGTGCGCCGGACGCCGGGAGGAAGGGCGAGTCAGGTGCCGCGCTTGAGGAAATGCGGAATCTGCATGCCGTCAGGAGAGTCCACATTGCGCGACATGGCCGGCGCCGTGCTGACCTGCACAGGCCGGCCGACCGCGCGTGCGGTGCTTTGTGCGGACATGCGCGCGCCATGCACCAGGGATTCCTGTGCGGGCATGAGGCTGTTGGGAAGCGAGCTGCCCAGGCGCGTGGACGCGGCTTTGGCTGCGGGCGGTGGGTTGAGCAGCCGGGCACCCAGCGTTGCGGCGGTCGAAGGCAGGGGCGCGATCATCCGGACCGGGGCTTTGGCCGGCACTGTCGCGTGCCCCCTTTCGGGCGCGTCGTTGGCGGCTTGCGGCGGATACAACGTGGGACGCAGCCACTCCAGGATCGGTTGCCACTGCTGCAGGTCTTGCGTTGCGGCGCTGGCCGGCAGGTCAAATATCGTCATGCCGCGCTCCAGGCTGCGTACATACAGCTGGGTTTCGCGCAGGGCGCCCAGGAAAGGCATGCCAAGGCTCTCAGACCACGCCTGCAGCGTTTTTGCGGCGCTGGTGCGCCCGTCGATGCGCATGCCCACCGTGGCGAGCCGGCAGCGGCCGCTGGCCACGCGCGGCAACGCCATCAGCTCGGCGTGGCACTGCGCGGCCGATTCGCGGTCAAACATTGAATTGCATACCGGCATGACGATGACATCGGCAAACATCACCACGCGCGCCAGCTCAAAGCCGTGCATGCCGCCCGGCGTGTCAAGCACCACGTGCGTGATGCCGGTGGGCACACGCAGCATGTTTTTCTGATCGACGGCCCAGGGCGCGATGGCGGGCAGCGCGGGGTCCCGGCGCTTGAGCCAGCTTCGCGCCGACTGCTGGCGGTCTACGTCGCCCAGCATGACCGAGCTGCCATTGCGAGCGCACCAGGCGGCGATGTGCGCGGCCAGCGTGCTCTTGCCACTGCCTCCCTTGCGGTTGACGACTGCGATAACCGGCATGACTGCTCCAAAGACGGATCGATGGAACAGTTTGATACATAAATAACAAAAAGTCCAGTGACCCCAAGCGCCACGGGCGCACGCAGCTAGTGTTTTTGTAGCAAAACGGCCCGGCCGAGGGAGCGGACAGCCCCAGGTCGCGGGGCGCGAGAGGGCGGTTGCGGCAGGCTTAGCCGACCGTGACGGCGGCGCCGTCGCCCTTGGGTGCGATCACACCGATTTCATACACCTGCTCGCCGGCGTCACGCAGGGTTTTGGCTGTGGCTTGCGCATTGGCGGCGTCCACCACGACGACCATGCCGATGCCGTTGTTGAAGGTGCGGTTCATCTCGAAGTCGTCGATACCGGCGGTTTTTTGCAGCCAGGCGAACAGCTCGGTTTGCGGCCAGCTGCCCTTTTTGAGGTGGGCGGCCGTACCTTCGGGCAGCACGCGCGGAATGTTTTCCAGCAAGCCGCCGCCGGTGATGTGGGCCAGCGCCTTGATCGGGTGGGCAGCCAGCGCGGCCAGCACGTTCTTGACGTACAGGCGGGTAGGCTCCATCAGGGCCTGCTTGAAAGGCTTGCCGTCAAGCTTCGCCGGAGCCGCAGCGCCGGCGCGTTCAATGCACTTGCGCACCAGGCTGAAACCGTTGGAATGCACGCCGCTGCTGGCCAGGCCCAGCACCACATCGCCGGGCTTCACGTCCTTGCCGGTCAAAATTTTGGACTTTTCGACCGCACCCACGGCAAAGCCGGCCAGGTCGTATTCGCCCGCGGGGTACATGCCGGGCATCTCGGCGGTCTCGCCGCCGATCAGCGCGCAGCCGCTTAATTCACAGCCTTTGGCAATGCCGCCGACCACAGCCGCAGCCGTGTCCACATCCAGCTTGCCGCAGGCGAAGTAGTCCAGGAAGAACAGCGGCTCGGCGCCTTGTACCAGCACGTCATTGACACTCATGGCCACCAGGTCGATGCCCACGGTGTCGTGCATCTGCCATTCAAAGGCCAGCTTGAGCTTGGTGCCCACGCCGTCGGTGCCACTGACCAGCACGGGCTCCTTGTAGCGCTTGGGCACCTCAAACAGGGCGCCAAAACCGCCAATACCCGCCAAAACGCCTTCCCGCATGGTTTTTTTTGCCAGCGGCTTGATGCGTTCGACCAGCGCGTCACCTGCGTCGATGTCGACGCCTGCGTCTTTGTAGCTCAGGGGGGAAGTGGAGGAGGTGGTCATGTGTCGGCTTTGATGCAGTGGGAGGGCAGGCGGTCAGAAGGCGGATTTGCAGCCCGGAAGCGGCCTGCAAGCCCGATAGAATTCAGCCTGAGATTCTAAAGGCTGCCCATCAGGCACCTTTCGGGCCTTTCCAGGGACTTTTTCCAGGGTTCCTTCCGGCAAGCTCAACCCAAGGCTGTATGCAATTCACCACCACCCAAAAACGCGCCACCGCCTGGTGCGCCATCGCCGCGCTGGTCATCCTGGCGCTGTGGCTGCTGGGGCCGGTGCTGGCGCCCTTTGTCATTGCAGCCGTGCTGGCCTATGCGTTGACGCCGCTCGTGAACCGGCTGGACGACATGGGCAAGGGCCGCCTGCCGCGCGTGGTGGCGGTGGTGCTGGTGGAGTTCCTCTTCATCGTGGCGCTGTTCGGCCTCTTTTTGCTGATCGTGCCCATCATGGCCAAGGAGCTGCCCGTGCTGCGCGAGCAGGTGCCGTTGCTGGCCGACAGGCTCAACACCAGCCTGGCGCCGTGGCTGGCGCAGTTCGGCATCCATGTCGCGCTGGACGTGGGCAGCATCAAGGCCTTTGTACTCAAGTACCTCAATGCCAATTTTGAAGACCTGTTCGGCTCGCTGATGTCGTCACTCAAGCTGGGCGGCAGCGTGGCGCTGGCCATCATCGGCAATGCGGTGCTGATTCCCGTGGCGCTGTTTTACCTCCTGATGGACTGGGACAAATTTGTTGCCCGTGTGCTTGAACTGGTGCCGCCGCACCTGCGTGCGGGTTTTGACAGCTTCACTGACGAAGCCGACTCGGTGCTGGGCCAGTACCTGCGCGGCCAATTGCTGGTCATGCTGATCATGGCGGTGTTTTATGCGGTGGGGCTGGCGCTGTTCGGTCTGGATCTGGCCCTGCCCATCGGCGTTTTCACGGGCCTGGCGATGTTCATTCCTTACCTGGGCTTTGGCCTGGGCCTGATGCTGGCGGTGCTGGCCGGCCTGCTGGAGTTCGCTTCGCTCAAGGCGATCGTCATGGTTGCCGTGGTCTACGGCATTGGGCAACTGGTGGAAAGCCTGTACCTCACGCCGCGCCTGGTGGGCGAGCGCATTGGCCTGCACCCGCTGGCGGTGATCTTTGCCTTGCTGGCTTTCGGCCAGATGTTCGGCTTTGTCGGTGTGCTGGTGGCGCTGCCGGCCAGTGCGGTGCTGCTGGTGGGCATACGCCGCATTAAAGCCAGCTATATGGCCAGCCGGCTTTACAACAAGGCCGGCTAAGGCTGAACAGGGTCAGGATGAACGCATGGCGGGCATGAAACAGATTGCGCTGGACATCGGGCTGGCTTCCGCCCCGTCGTTCGCCAATTTTTTTGGCGGGCCGAACGAAGCCGCGCTCAAACATCTGGAGCTGTGGGCCGGCAACACGCTGCGCTCACCGGTGCCCACCTACCTCTGGGGTGAAGCCGCCAGCGGCAAAACCCATTTGCTCAAGGCCGTGCGCGAAACGCTGCGCGAGCAGGGCGCGGCCAGCGGCTGGATGGACGCCTCCATGCTGGAGCCGCCCGAGTTCAACGAATCCTGGGCGGCCGTCATCCTGGACGACTGCCATCTCTACACCGCGGTGCAGCAGCAGGCCGCCTTCAACTGGTTTGTGAACGCGCTCAGCGCACCGGACGGCCGCCCGCGCTGGGTGCTGGCCGCCGGCCAGATGCCGCCGGCCGACCTGGCGCTGCGCGAAGACCTGCGTACCCGCCTCGGCTGGGGCCATGTGTTTGCCCTGCAGGCCTTGACCGAAACCGAGCGGCGCGCCGTGTTGCGGCGCGAGGCCGATGCGCGTGGCGTGTTTTTGAGCGACGAGGCGATGGACTTCATGCTGACCCGCTTTTCGCGTGACCTGGGCAGCCTGATGCAACTGCTGGACCAACTGGATGCCTATGCCTTGCAAACGAAACGCGCCATCACCATCCCCCTGATCAAGTCGATGCTGGAGAGTGAATAAGTGACTGCCGTGACTGCGACTGCCAAATGACTGTTCCCCGCAAGATTGCTCTTTTTGACCTCGATCACACGCTGATCCCCATCGATTCCGACTACGAATGGGGAGAATTCACCATCGCGCTGGGCTGGTGCGACAGCACCGAGTTCAAGCGCCGCAACAACGAGTTTTTTGAGCACTACCGCGCCGGCACGCTCGACATCCACGAATACGTGCGCTTTGCCACGGAAGCCATCCGCAAGCAGGGCGCTATCAATTCAGGAGCTGGTCACGCACATTTCATGCGGGACGTGGTGCAAAAAGCCATTACAAAACAGGCCTTGGAGCTGGTAGGTAGCCACCGCGCCGCGGGCGATGAATTGGTCATCGTCACCGCCACCAACGAGTTCGTGACGCGCCCCATTGCCGACGCTTTCGGCGTGAAAGAGCTGATCGCCGTCGAGCTGGAGCGCGACGCCCAGGGCTGGCTGACCGGCGAGATTAAGGGCGTGCCCTCGGCCCGCGAGGGCAAGGTCACCCGCGTGGAACAATGGCTGGCGGCCCGGAACCTGGGCTGGAGCGACGTGGAAACCACGTTCTACACCGACTCCATGAACGATATTGCTCTGCTGGAGAAGGCCACCCACCCCGTCGCGACCAACCCGGACGAGCGCCTGCGGGCGCTGGCGACAGAGCGCGGATGGCGCATACTTGACCTGTTTCACTAGTTTTCCATGATCAAAAAATTTATCGACAAGCTGTTTGGCAAATCAGACAGCACGGATCCCGGCGCCAAGCGGGTCAAAAAATCACCTTTCGGCCAGCGCCAGGATGTCACCGTCAAGGAACACGGCATAGATGTCTCCCTGGTGGACGACCGCGCCATGGACGTGGTGCGCACCCTCAAAGACGCCGGTTACGAGGCCTATATCGTGGGCGGCGCGGTGCGCGACCTGCTGGTCGGCCTGCGCCCCAAGGATTTCGACGTTGCTACCGACGCCACGCCCGAGCAGGTCAAGTCGCTGTTTCGCCGTGCCTTCATCATCGGCCGGCGCTTTCGCATTGTGCACGTTATTTATGGCCGCGGGCGTGAGCACGAAGTGATCGAGGTCTCGACCTTCCGCGCGCATCTCGACAGCAGCCTGGCCGAGCAGGTCGGTGGCAACGAGCGCACCAGCAAGAGCGAACTCGCCGGCATGAAGCATGCGGTCGATGCCTCCGGCCGGGTGCTGCGCGACAACGTCTGGGGCCCGATCGAGCAAGACGCCGCCCGCCGCGACTTCACCATCAACGCGATGTACTACGACCCCGAAACACAGGTCGTGGTCGACTATCACAACGGCATCAGGGACGCGAAGAAAAAGATCATCCGCATGATCGGCAACCCGGCCGTGCGTTACCGCGAAGATCCGGTTCGCATCATCCGCGCCGTGCGTTTTGCCGCCAAGCTCAGCGCGCTGGGCTTCAAGTTTGAAGACAAGACCGTTGCCCCGCTACGCGAGATGAAGGGCTTACTGGCCGACGTGCCGCAGTCGCGTCTTTTTGACGAAATGCTCAAGCTGCTGCAGACCGGCCATTCGCTGGCCAGCATCGCGCAGCTCAAGTTCTTGGGCCTGGGCACCGGCATTTATCCGCTGCTTGATGTGGTGGTGGAAAACGCCGACGAGCCCTTCCTGAAGCTGGCCCTGCAAGACACCGACCGACGCGTCGGCGAAGGCAAGCCCGTGGCGCCCAGCTTCTTGCTGTCGTGTGTACTGTGGTTTGATGTACGCGAGGGCTGGGAGCGGCGCAAAAAGCGCGGCGAGCCCCTCATGCCCGCGCTGCAGGATGCGATTGACGATGCCTTCAACGCCAAGATCGGCGATGTCTCGGGCCGCGGCAAGCTGGGCACCGACATGCGCGAGATCTGGACCATGCAGCCCCGCTTTGAAAAACGCACGGGCAGCGCACCGTATTCGCTGCTGGACCAGCCCCGCTTTCGCGCCGGCTTTGATTTCCTGCGCCTGCGCGCGCAGACCGGCGAGATCGAAATGGAGCTCGCCGAGTGGTGGGAGAAATTCAGCACCGCCTACGACGACGAACGCCACGCCATGATTGAAGAGGCGCGTCAGGCGCAGCAGAACAAGCCGCAGGCGCCTCGGGTTCGCGTCAAACGTGTTGATGCCGAGCCTGGTTTGGGCCAGACAAGCCATGCCGAACGCACCGTGCCCGATGCGGCGGATGCGTCTGGCCAGCCGGGCGATGCCGCACCGGCCAAAAAACGCCGCCGCCGCCGCAAGCCGGCCAATCGCGGTGGTGCAGATGGGGCAGGCAGTGCCGAAGGCGCGGGCGGCGAGGCTTCTTCGCCTTCATCGGATAACGCGTCAAATTCCTGAGGCTCAGGTGGTCAGCGCCTACGTTGCCCTGGGCGCCAACCTCGGCGATGCTGCGGCGGCACTGCGGCAAGCCGTTCAGGCGATAGGCCGGTTGCCGCTCACGCAGGTCCGCCAATCTTCCAGTCTCTATAAAACAGCGCCGCTGGATACCGACGCGGGCGAGGAATCTGCGGCCCCTGGTAACGACTACCTCAACGCCGTCGTCGAACTCGAAACCGGGTTGACCGCTCCCGCCTTGTTGGATCACCTGCAACAGATCGAACAGCAGGCAGGCCGCGAAAGGCCGTACCGCAACGCACCGCGAACGCTGGACCTGGACTTGTTGCTCTACGGCAGCGCACGCATCGAATCAGAACATCTCACGGTGCCGCACCCGCGCATGATGCAGCGGGCTTTTGTGCTGGTGCCACTGGCGGAGATTGCGCCGGGTTTGGTCAGTGCGGAGCAGTTGGCGGCGGTGGCGCATCAGCCCATTGAGCTGCGGGGTACGCAACCGGTGTAGAGCGTAAGTGCCATTTGTATCAATGGCTTAGGTAGACCAAATAATGTCTACGGTAGTTAGAACGGTCACGATGGCAAGTTGTGCCCTCGGCGCGCTAAGCAAGTGGGCGGTCGGCAATTGCTCTCATAGTGCTCCGTCAACTTCCAGTAGTCATTGAAAAGGAACTCCAAGGTTCTGACAGCCTCCCCTAATTCCTCTAGCTTAATTGACATAGGGGGAATCTGTTTGGCTTGCTCCATCTCCCAGTTAAGGGCGATGAATTCGATCTTCGGTTCAATAGCAGATCTACTTGGGTAAACAGCCCAACGCCCATGGACGAAATCGTTACGAAGGGCCTTCACAGTTCTCGCGTGTTCGAACCATCGAGAAAAGTCGCGCATTGCGTCTTCATCCTCGTGGCAGTAAAGTTTCATCACTAGCGGTTCGAGTGCGTCCAGTCGTATGGCAAATGGCATGCGAGCGTTTAGCAGATGTTCTACTTTTTCCCCGCAATATGGTCCCATCCATTTGAGCTGGAGACCGATGTTGAAGTCGAAGCGTCCGAAGGCGTGAACTAGTCTTCCTAACAAGATGTGGAGGCGGTCTTCGGTGGTCGGTGCCGACGGGGCAATTTCGTCACGTTTCATTTTTTCTCCATGGAAGACGATGGATGACTGACGGTCTCTAGGGCGCCAGCCGCTCACGCAACCACCCCGCATCACCCTGCAGCGTATACCGCAGCCGGTCATGCAGCCGGCTTTTCCGTCCTTGCCAGAACTGCCAGTTGTCGGGCTTGAGGCGGTAGCCGCCCCAGTGCGGCGGGCGGGGCGGCTGCAGCAAAAATTTCGCACCGTATTTGGCTGCATTGGTCACCAGCACGCTGCGCCCTGAAATCACCTCACTTTGCGGGCTGGCCCAGGCGCCTATGCGCGAATCCAGCGGGCGGGTGCTGAAGTAAGCGTCGCTTTCTTCAGCAGAGACTTTTTCGACCACGCCTTCAATGCGCACCACGCGCTCGAGCTCTATCCAGTGAAATTGCAACGCCGCATAGGGGTTGCCCGCCAGTTCTTGTCCCTTGCGGCTGTCGTAGTTGGTAAACCAGGTGATGCCGTGCTCGTCATAGCCCTTGATCAGTACGATGCGGGTGGAGGGGCGCAGGTTGCTGGCCACGGTGGCCAGCGTCATGGCGTTGGGTTCGGGCACTTCGGCGGCGATGGCTTC
This sequence comes from Polaromonas sp. P1_F1, assembly GCF_056405795.1. Taxonomy (NCBI): domain Bacteria; kingdom Pseudomonadati; phylum Pseudomonadota; class Betaproteobacteria; order Burkholderiales; family Comamonadaceae; genus Polaromonas; species Polaromonas sp. P1_F1. The sequence continues at coordinate 151,313 of NZ_JBFUBJ010000005.1, read as the reverse complement.
TTTCAGCCACTGGTCGAATTGCTGGAGTGGGTCTGCGGCTGATGCGTCTTCGTTGAGTTCGGCGCGTTCATAGCTTTTGCGCAGGTCGGCAATGGAGAGGGTGGGCTGGCTCATGGCTCTGATTGTGCCCGCAGAGGCCATGTCCTTGCCTGCGGTAGACCTCGGTAGAGGGCGGGCTTGATACCGAATTAATATTCGTTTATATTCACACCCTTCCATGAAGCCCAAAGACGATGAAAAGCAGCGCGCTATTGCCGAGGCCACCTTCAACCTGGTGGCCCAGACCGGTCTGAGCGGCCTGACCATGGCCGACATTGCCCGCACGGCCGGCATCGCCACCAGCACGCTGTACGTCTATTACCCGTCCAAGGACGAGCTGATCAGCCAGCTCTATGAAGAAGCCAAAACCGCGACCATGCTGCGCCTGATGGATGGTGTCGTACCCGGGACCCCCCTGCGCAGCCGTGTGCGCCGCCTCTGGGGCAACCTGCTGCGGCACCGGCTGGAGCGTTATGCCGAGGTCGTGTTCCAGGAGCAGTACTACAACTCTCCCTGGTTCACGCAGGGAAACCGCGAGTTGTCGACCCGGCTGGCGGCGAGCTTCTTTGCATTGATCGAGGAGGGCCAGAAGCAGGAGATTTTCAAGCCTGTGCCCTTGCCGTTGTTAACGGCTACCCTGGTGGGCTCGGTGCGGGAAACCGCCAACCTGATACGCACCCAGGTGCTGCCCGATGACGAGGCGGTGCATCAGGCGGCTTTTACGCTGTGCTGGGACGCCATCAAGGCCTGAATCTTTGAAACGCCTCTGAAAGGCAATACCCCTCATTTCTGCATGCCCAAGTTTTTACGGATAAAACCCTGATTTAAGCGAATATAAATTCGACAAGTAGCGCTCCCTTTTTCTCCCTTTTGATTTCCCCCTAACAAAAACCGCAAGGAGTTCCACGATGCCCACCCTCAACATCAACGGCAAGGACGTATCCGTCAACGCCGACCAATCCACCCCCATCCTCTGGGCCTTGCGTGACACGCTGGGCATGACAGGCACGAAGTTCGGCTGCGGCGCGGCGCTGTGCGGCGCGTGTACCGTGCATCTCAACGGCGCGGCCATACGCTCGTGCATCACGCCGATTTCTGCCGCTGCCGGCCAGAAGATCACCACCATCGAAGCCGTGGCCACCGACCGCGTCGGCAAAGCCGTGCAGGACGCCTGGGTCAAACATGACGTGGCGCAGTGCGGCTATTGCCAAAGCGGCCAGGTGATGAGCGCCACCGCCTTGCTCAAGTCCAACGCCAAACCGAGCGATGCCGACATCGACGGCGCCATGGCCGGCAATATCTGCCGCTGCGGCACCTATGTGCGCGTTCGCGCTGCCATCAAAGACGCCGCCCAGGCACTGGCTTAACTGGTTTAAAGAAGGAGAACACCATGTATTCCAACGCCTCAGACACCTTCGACATCGCCGCTCAACTGCCAAAGGGCCTTCAAGCCCTGATGCATAAAGCGCAAGCAGCTACCAAAACCATAGCAGATGCTGAACTGCCTCGCCGCAGTTTCCTCAAGGTTGCAACCGCCGGTGGCTTTGCACTCGGCGCTTTTCCGATGCTGACGCAAGCGCAAACCATGGCCACAGCGGGTGCACCGGCTGCGTCCAGCCTCAAGCCGACCCAGCAGCCCTCGGCCTTTGTGCGCATTGACAAGGACGGCACGGTGACAGTCACGATCAACCGGCTCGATTTCGGGCAGGGCGTGCAAACCGGCCTGCCCATGATCCTCGCCGAAGAACTCGACGCGGACTGGAGCCTTGTGAAGAGCCAGCATGGCAACGCTGACCCGGCTTATGTGGATCCGGCTTTCGGCATGCACCTCACGGGCGGCTCGGGCTCGATCAAAAACTCCTACACGCAGTACCGCGAGCTCGGCGCGCGCACCCGCGCCATGCTGGTCTCGGCCGCCGCGCAGCAATGGGGCGTTGATGCAAGCAGCCTGCGCACCCAGCAAGGCGTGGTGATTGGCCCCGGCGGCAAGCGCCTGACGTACGGCGAGCTGGCCGAAGCGGCCATGAAGCTGCCGGTGCCGGAGGCCGTCACGCTCAAGGACCCGAAACAGTTCCGCATCATCGGCAAGCCCACGGGCCGGCTCGACGCGCGGGCCAAATCCACCGGCGGGCAAAGCTACGGCATCGACGTGCGCCTGCCCGGCATGCTGACGGCAGTGGTGGCGCACCCGCCGGTGTTTGCCGGCAAGCTCAAGTCACTGGATGACACCGCGGCCAAAGCCGTTCCCGGCGTGAAGGCCGTGCTGCGCGTGCCGCTGGACCGCGGCGGCGAGGGTGTGGCCGTGGTGGCCGAGGGCTACTGGGCCGCCAAGCAGGGCCGTGATGCGCTCAAGGTCGAGTGGGACACCAGTGGCGTCGAGAAGGTCGACAGCGTGCAGCAACTGGCCAGCTATCGCGCGCTGGCGCAGAAAACCGGTGCGCTCAAATACAAGGACGACATCAGCAAGCTGGCGTCGGCGCCCAAAAAGATCAGCGCCGAGTTTGTCTTCCCCTATCTGGCCCATGCGCCCATGGAGCCGCTCAATTGCACGGTGCAGCTGAGCGGGCAGGGCGCTCAGGCCAAAGCCGAACTCTGGCTGGGCACGCAGATGCCGGGCCTGGACACGATGGCCGCTTCCAAGGCTCTGGGCGTGGCGCCGCAAAACATCAAGATGAACGTGCAGATGGCGGGTGGCGGTTTTGGCCGGCGCGCGATTGCCACCAGTGATTACGTGGTGGAGGCTTGCAATGTGGCGAAGGCGGCGCGCGGCGCAGGATTGACGGCTGCAGTGCGTACGCTGTGGAGCCGCGAGGACGACATCAAGGGTGGCTACTACCGTCCCATGCATGTGCATCGCGCCGAGATCGGTTTTAACGACAAGGGCGATATCCTGGGTTGGGACCACGTCATCGTCGGCCAGTCCATCGTCGGCGGGACGCCGTTTGAAGCCTTTATGGTCAAGGACGGCGTGGATGGCACCATGGTTGAGGGCATGAAAGAGCCTTATGACATCCCGATGCGGTTGTCCGTACATCACCCCAAGCTCAATGTGCCGGTGCTCTGGTGGCGCAGCGTGGGCTCTACCCACACGGCGTACGTCATGGAAACATTGATTGACGAAGTCGCGCGCAGCAGCGGGCAAGACCCTGTGGCCTGGCGCATGAAGCAGTTTGGCGGCAAGCACCCGCGCCATGCGGCCGCGCTGCAGCTGGCGGTCGACAAATCCGGTTATGGCAAACGCACTTTGCCCGCCGGGCGCGCCTGGGGCGTGGCGGTGCATGAGTCGTTCAACACCGTGGTGGCTTATGTGGTTGAGGCATCCGTCAAGGACAACGTACCGGTGCTGCACGGCATTACCGCAGGCGTGCATTGCAACCTCGCCATCAACCCGACCAGCGTTGAAGCGCAGGTGCAGGGTGCCGCGCTGATGGGTTTGTCGATGTGCCTGCCGGGTGCAGCCATCACGCTCAAGGACGGTGTGGTCGAGCAAAGCAACTTCGGTGACTTCCCGGTGCCGCGCATCACCGACATGCCGACGGTTGCCGTCTTCATCGTGCCCAGCGCCGATGCGCCCACGGGCCTGGGCGAGCCCGGCTTGCCGCCACTGGCACCGGCATTCGCCAATGCCATTGCGAAGCTCACCGGTAAACCGGCGCCGCGCGAGCTGCCTTTCAAGCTGGCGTGATGGCAGGCGGCAAGCCCACGGTGCTGGTGCTGGCCTCAGGCCGGGGTGAGCGCTTTGCCGCGTCGGGCGGCGGCATGCACAAGCTGCAGGCGCTGCTGGCCGGCAAGCCGGTGCTGCAGCACACGCTGGACGCCGTGGCTGCCAGCGGCTTGCCCTGGCATCTGGAAGACGCAGGCCACCCGGGCATGGGCGACTGCATCGCGGCCGCCGTGCGGGCCACGCCCGAAGCTGCGGGCTGGTTGATTTTGCCGGGTGATTTGCCGCTGGTGCAGGCCGCCACGCTGCAGGCGGTGGCCGACGCGCTGGCGCAGCACGCGGTGGTGGTGCCGGTGTTCAGAGGCACGCGCGGCCACCCGGTCGGGTTTTCGGCCGCGTGCCGCGATGCGTTGCTGGATTTAAAGGGAAATCAGGGTGCGGCGCCCGTTGTACGGGCGCAAGAAGCTATCAATTCTGTAGCATTCATTGACGTGACCGATGAAGGCACAGTCACCGATATCGATACGCTGGACGATTTGCGCCGGGCTGAAGAACTGTTCAGCCAGCGTTGACCGCCCTGAACGGCCTCGGGAGCTCTCAGCCCTTTGCGATGACTGCGCAGGCCAGCCGCGGGCCGGAGTTGCCGGTGGGCTGGGTCTTGTAGTCGTCGGGGTCACGGTGAACGATCAGGCCCTTGCCGACGATGTCGGTCGTGCCGCTGCCGACTGAGAGGGTCTTTGATTCAAAGCTGAATTTCGCGACGCCGCTGGCATCGGCTTTCAGGCTGGGCAGGTCGCCTGTGTGGTGGGCCATGTCGGCATGGCTGCCGTGCTGCTGGCCGGTGGGGTTGAAGTGCCCGCCTGCACTCATGCCGTCGCCGCTGGAGCAGTCACCTTTTTCATGCACATGAAAACCGTGCTCGGCATTGGGCTTGAGGCCGCGTATCTCGCCCGAAACCAGTACCTTGTCCCCGCTCTGCACGAAGCTGACGGTGCCGCTGGCGGTGTTGCCGGTGGTGCTTTGCAATTGGGCCACGGCGCGCGGGCCACTCATGGATGAGGCGCAAGCGGCCAGTACAAAGGCGGCGGCAAGGGCGGTGGCAAGCGGTGCCAGGTGGTATTTCATGATGCAGGTCTCCTGATGGTTGATTCAGTGGCTGACTGTAGGGCGCCTTGCCCCTGCTGACAAGGCCGGGGCCTCCGCTGTCTGGGCCTATTTGGCCAGCTCCAGCAGCTTGCCCAGTGCGTGGTCGTGAATTCCCAGGGTTTTAAGTTTGTCGTAGGTGAGTTGCGCATATTCGCGCGTGGTGCCGTAGCGCCCGCACGAGTCCGAAAAGATCTGCCGGTAAACGTCTTCGCTGAGCACGCCCGTATGGTTGGGGCTGCGCTTGGACAAGGTGAAGGCCAGCGCCCGCACATTGCCCCCTGCAGTTTGGCAACGCAGCCACTTGGGGTCGTACACGCCGTTGGGCATTTCGCGTTCCCACAGCGCGGGCAGGGCGCCGGCAACCTGCGCCTGCGGTATCCGAAACACCATCCCCTTGCAGCTGCCGCCGTGCAGGAGGCCAAACACCAGGCCCGGGCATTCCGGCGTGCCGCGGTTCAGGCGGCTCCACATCTTCAGGGCGCGGTGGTAGCCGTGGATGGTCGCAAAACGTTCCTCGGCATGTTCAAACTCCGGACGCCAGATGAGCGAGGCATAGGCGAAGATCCAGAGATCGCTTTTACCGCCCCATTCGCGGATGACGGTCTCAAGCATGTGGTCCGGGTTGCGGGAAACGCTGATGCCTGGGCTGGCGGCTTGTTTGGCTGAATTTTCCACAGCCGCACTTTACAATGCGCTGAGTTTTTGTGACGGATTTAGTGACGGGAGTGGGCAATGTTTTCTCAGGACGATGAAGGCCAGCAAGGCTTGGTGTTGGCGGTCGTTCTCGGCCTCGTGGCCTTCGTGATCGCGCTGGTGGTGGGGCTCTGCGTGCATCGGCTCGGCCGGTCGCCTTCCGCCGCTGTTGTGCCTGCCCAAATATCCCTGCCCGTGCCCCCCGTGCCAGAGGTGGCGCCGACGCCTGCCCTGCCAGCCAGCACCGTGGACCATACCGCGAACATTGCCGGCCGGGCTTCGCAGGCTGCAGCCGACGCCGCCAGCGTGAAGGTGGAGCAAGGCGCGGTGCGGTTTTATTTTGCCTCGGGCGATGCAGACCTTGCGGACGGTGCGGGTGCTGCCCTGGGCGAAGTGGTCAAGGCCGCCAAGGCTGGCCGCACGCTGGTGATCACCGGTTTTCACGATGCCACAGGGGACGCCCAGAAAAATGCAGCGCTTGCCCGGCAGCGCGCCCTTGCCGTGCGCGAGGCACTGAAGCAGGCCGGTGTTTCCGATCGCCAGATTGTGCTGAAAAAACCCGAGCAGCTTGTAGGCGGCGGCAGCGACGCCGAAGCGCGGCGTGTGGAAATTACCCTGCAGTAAAGCCGCACCCGCGGGTTGTTTCAGAACTTTGCAGAACAGCTTTTGCCGCTGCGTTTCGTAACCACCTGGTAACCATGCGGCGGTAAACAGGCCGGTAACCCGTTACCATAGAGTCAGTAATAAAGTTACATACCCAGTGACTTGACCATGACCGGAGTTACAACATGGCCCTTCACCCCGCAGTTTTAAAAATCACCGCCCGCATCGCAGAGCGCAGCCTTCCCACGCGCAGCGCCTACCTTGCACACCTGCGCGCTGCCGCCAGCCGCGAACCCGGCCTGGACCGCATGGGTTGCGCCAATGTGGCGCATGCTTTTGCTGGCATGCCGTTGGACGACCGCTTCAAGGTGGTGACCGAGCGTAAGCCCAACATCGGCATCGTCACCGCCTACAACGACATGTTGTCGGCGCACACCCCGCTTCAGGCCTACCCGGCTTTCATCAAGGACGAGGCCCGCAAGCTGGGCGCCACGGCGCAGGTGGCTGGCGGCGTGCCCGCCATGTGCGACGGCGTGACGCAAGGCACCAGCGGCATGGAGCTCAGCCTCTTCAGCCGCGATGTGATCGCCATGGCGACCGCCGTGGCGCTGTCGCACGACATGTTCGACGCGGCGCTGATGCTGGGCGTCTGCGACAAGATCGTGCCGGGCTTGCTAATAGGCGCGCTGCAGTTCGGCCACCTGCCCACGGTGTTTGTGCCGGCCGGGCCCATGACATCGGGCATTCCCAACAAGGAAAAAGCCCATGTGCGTGAGCAGGCCGCGCAAGGCCTGGTCGGCCGTGACGCCCTGCTTGATTCCGAATTCAAGTCCTATCACAGCCCCGGCACCTGCACCTTCTACGGCACCGCCAACAGCAACCAGCTGCTGCTTGAAGCCATGGGCCTGCACGTGCCGGGCACCGCGTTTGTGAACCCCGGCAACGCACTGCGTGAGGAGCTCACGCGCGAGGCGGCACGCACCGTGCTTGGCATCGTCAAGGCGAAGCGCTTTGCGCCCATCGGCCAGATCGTCGATGAAAAAGCCATTGTCAATGCCATGGTGGCCCTGCTCGCCACCGGGGGCTCCACCAATCACCTGATCCATTGGGTAGCCGTTGCGCATTCGGCCGGCATCGTGATCGACTGGAATGATTTTTCGGACCTCTCTGACGTGGTGCCGACGCTGGCCCATGTCTACCCCAACGGCAGCGCCGACGTGAACCAGTTCCAGGCCGCAGGCGGCCCCGGCTTCATCATTCGCGAGTTGCTGGATGCGGGCTTCATGCATGAAGACGTGCTCACGGTGCGTGAAGGCGGCATCCGCGAATACACACGCGAGCCGGCGCTGGCCGGCGCGGCGCTTGTCTGGCACGACGCGGGCGCTTCCAAAGACGAGGCCATCGTGCGCACGCCTGCCAAACCTTTCAGCGCCACCGGGGGTCTCAAGCTGCTGCAGGGCAACCTGGGCCGTAGCGTGATCAAGGTCTCCGCCGTGCCTGACGACCGCCATGTCATCGAGGCATCGGCCCGGGTGTTTGATTCGCAGGAAGCCTTGCACATCGCCTTCAGCGCTGGCGAGTTGAACCGCGACGTGGTGTGTGTGGTGCGCTGGCAAGGCCCGCAAGCCAACGGCATGCCCGAGCTGCACAAACTGACGCCGCCGCTGGCCGTGTTGCAGGGCAAGGGATTCAAGGTCGCGCTGGTCACTGACGGCCGCATGAGCGGCGCTTCGGGCAAGGTGCCGGCCGCCATTCATGTGTCGCCCGAAGCCGCTGCCGGCGGCCCGCTGGCCAAGGTGCGCGACGGTGATGTAATTCGTGTGGATGCCATCACTGGCGAATTGAAGGTGCTGGTGAACGATGCAGAATGGACCGCGAGGCCGGTCGACACCATGCCTGCCGATTTGCGCGCGGCCAACGGCATCGGCATGGGACGGGAGCTGTTTGCCGGTATGCGCCGTCACGCGCTGACGGCTGAAGAAGGAGCTTTATCGTGGATGTGAACCTGAACGTCAGCGGAAAACTGACCCCCCTGCAGATCATGCAGGACGCCCCCGTGATACCCGTGATTGTGCTGACCGACGTGAGCCAGGCGGTGCCGCTGGCACGTGCGCTGGTGGCCGGTGGCATTCGCATGCTCGAAGTCACCTTGCGCACGCCGCAAGCGCTGGCCTGCATTGAGGCCATTGCACGCGATGTGCCGGAAGCCGTGGTGGGTGCGGGCACTGTGCGCAGTGCCGCCGATGCCCAAGCCTGCGCCATGGCCGGTGCACGCTTTGCGGTGAGCCCCGGTTACACCCATGCGATGGGACAGGCCTGTAAGGATTCCGGCCTGCCGCTGCTGCCAGGGGTGGCTACCGGAAGCGAGATCATGATGGCGCAGGAGGACGGCCTGACGGAACTCAAATTTTTCCCGGCCATGCAGGCGGGTGGCCCGGCCATGTTGAAGGCCTGGAACGGACCATTCGGCGACGTGCGGTTTTGCCCGACGGGCGGCGTCACGGTGGCCAATGCGCCTGAGTTTCTGGCGCTGCCCAATGTGGTGTGTGTAGGCGGGTCCTGGTTGACCCCTGCGGACACGCTGGCTCGCGGCAACTGGTCACACGTCACTGCACTGGCTTTTCAGGCCTGCCAGCTGGCACGCAATGCTGCCTGAGCCTGGCAGCCTGCCCGCTATTTATGAGGAAAATAGCGCTCCCAGCCTTGCTGGATGAGCGAAAGCCGCTATTAAAAGAATAGCAGCGAAGTGCAATGAACTAACGCAGGCCAGCGCCCGAAGCGCTTTCATCGCGCTGGATCAGCTCAATCTTGTAGCCGTCCGGGTCCGTCACAAAGGCAATCACCGTGGTCCCGCCCTTGACCGGGCCGGCCTCACGCGTGACGTTGCCGCCAGCGGCCTTGATCTTGTCGCAAGCTGCATAGGCGTCAGGTACGCCCAGCGCGATGTGGCCAAAAGCCGTGCCCATGTCGTAGCTTTCGGTGCCCCAGTTGTAGGTCAGCTCGATTTCGGCCTGCGCCGGGTTGCCTTCATAGCCCACAAAGGCCAGGCTGTATTTGTACTCGGGATTTTCCGAGGTGCGCAGCAGCTTCATGCCAAGAACCTGCGTGTAGAAGTCGATGGAGCGCTGGAGACTGCCAACGCGCAGCATGGTGTGTAGGAGTCGCATGGTGATGAAGGTGGGGAGTGGCGGACTGCCCATTGTCGCCAATCTTCGCTCCCTGTGCAGGCCGCATGCGTAGGGATGCAAAGCTGATGGCGATGCATGCCGCGCAATGACCGATGAGGGGCTTCGCGCGGTGGGATTTCCCCGGGACTACCTTGTTGCCGCCAAAGCCTCCAGCATTTTTCCTTGCAGCAACTTCATGTCGCCATTTTTCAGGATGTAGCCATTCATGCCGGCGTTCAAGGCTGTCCTGACATCAAGCTCATCGGAGTTCCCGGAAAGTGCGAGGATAAAAATACCCTGATGCTCCCAATCCCGCGAGCGAATCGCCTGGGTCGTTTGCACGCCGTTCAAACCGGGCATGTTCATATCCATCAAGATCAAATCGACGCTTGGTGTGCTGTCCAGGTGGGCCAGAACCTGGCGCCCCCCTTCGGCCTCCAGCACTGTCAAGCCCCAGCTTTTCAAGCGCTCGCCCACCATGATGCGGTTAAGTTCGTCGTCTTCGGCCAATATGACGGTTCTGCCTTCCAGCACATTGCCGGGGATGGCCGGGCTGGCTGCCTGCCGAGGCGCTTCCGGCGCTGCGGCGGCCTTGCCCATCCCGGTTTGCGGTATTGGGGGGAAGGTCAGCGTGAACTGTGTAAATTCACCGACCGCGGAATCGCAATGAATGTCACCACCAAAGCTTTGCATGGTGCGTTTGCAATACGACAGCCCAAGGCCTGTCCCCTCGGCCTTTCCTGAGGTCATGAAGGATTCAAACAGGTGTGCCAGCACCTCCTTGTCGATGCCCGGGCCCGTGTCTCTGACGGTCACCTTGTGATCGTCTATCGTCAGTACGATTGTTGCGCCGGACTTTTGGTCGAGGTAATAGAGCGCGTTCTTGATCAGGTTGAAGAGCACAAAAACATAAGGGGTTTCGTCCCCGTAAAAGGTGAAGTCCTTCACGACACGCACTGTGACACTGTCACGTAAGTTGCCACCATCACTGCGCAGGTGCCGATCGGGAAAACTGTATTCGTCCACCGCCTTCTGAGTTATTTTTGCGGCGGATAAATACTCAAATTTGCTTCGGTCCACCGCGCTGGACTTGAAGGATCCCAGGATCAGGTCAATCACCTGGTTACCCCTGTGTACAGCGATCTCCCCCATGTTGACAAACTGGCGCATGCGGGAAGTGTGTTCGGCGGGGACCGCGATACCGTTCGCGGGTAGCATTTCCCCGATACTCTCCAGGCTCATCTTGGCCTGTGCGAGCGGGTTGCGCATTTCATGGGCGATCGAGCCGGCAAGGGAGTTTGCAATGCGCAATTTCTCGGCATCTATCTGCTTTTCCGAAAGCTTGAATGCGGCGCCGCCGATAAGAATCAGCAGGTAGGCCGGAAGCTGGGCCACCATGTCCATGGGGATTGAGGGGTTGGGCGTGATGGCGACGTACAGCAACGCCGCGCTGCCGCAACCGATTACCAACATGGCAATCGTGTTGCGCCAGTCGGCGATCATGACCAGAAAACTGAGTGCGATAAAACAGTTGGAGATCGCGGGGATACCTCCGTGCCGCTTCAGCGATAGAAATACGTTGAAAAACGGCAGGCAATAAATCAATGCCCAGTAGGAATAGGCGAAGTAGTATTTCTTCAGCTTCTGGGGCCAGCGATTTTTCATCGCCAGCGCGGTAAAGAGAATTACGACCAGCACCCGCATTCCCAGGTCATCGTAGGGACGAGGATTGGGTTTCGTGAACCGTATCAGGTAAAACACCACATAGGTCAGGGCGCCTACGATGCCAATGTATTTGAGCAAGGGCCTGCCATGTGCGTGGTAAGCCTCATAGTGGCCAAAGAGTCTTTTTAACCAGCCCATATATATTTCAATCCTGTTGACGCGGAAAAACCATCAACAGCAGCTTCTTCCGGTCTCTGGTGGAGGATGCGGCTGCAATATGAAATATTCCCGTGCATGACTTACTGACAGTCAGACGATTTGAGAATGTCCGGTACCTGTCCATGTATCAGGGCAAACGATTCGTCCGCCCCATCCACCCGTATATTGTTGGCGATGGTGGAAAACCCGAAACGCCTGTACAAGCGGCTCAGCACCGGCGTGCAGGAGGCAAAGAGGTCTTGCCCATCGGTATGCCGCGCAAGATACGAAACACCCAAAAATATGCATCGCTTCACAAGATCGGGGCCGCTTCTGTAATCAGGATTGAGCACAAGGCGCCCGATTTCCCAGCTGTTTCGGCAGGTCTCTGGCTCAATCAATTGTTTTTCCGCCAACAGCTTTTCAAGTGAGGTCAGCCCCTTGTGCATGGGAACCAGCCTCAAGGTGCCAATCACCACGCGTTGGAACTCAAACGCAAACACAAAGCCCAATTCGTCTCTTTTTTTTCTTGTTCAAAAAACCGCGCGTCACGGCATCCTGACGGCAGGTTGATGTGGCCGCGCAGGCTCTGGACCTTTTCCATCTTTAACGGAGTATCCAGATGGCAGAGCGTGATTTCCTCGGCGAAGTTTCCCCGGGGAGATGCCGAAATGAAGGGTGTTCCGCCGGTGAGGAAAATGGCGCCTGGAGCATCCATCGGCTGGTGCAGAACCTGAAAGGGGGTTGGCGCATGGTCGTTCGGGGAGGTAATCATTGCGTTGCATTTCCAGGTTGAGTGCTTGTCTTGCCAAATGCTCTTATTCTTCTTTTGATGTTCGCGCAGTCTATGCGCCGTGCAAGGCTGAATCAAGCCTTACCCTGTCAGATATAACAGGGGCTTCCCCGCATATTCCGCTTGAATAGCGGGGCGAATCGAAAAAAGAACATAAATTGTCCGCATGCGGACAGTCTGCCGGGATTTTTGGTCCTGGTATGAGCCCTTCTTCAAGGATCTCTCGGTCAGGTCATCGAACCGGCTTTTTGGGGGGGGGCATGCCGGCCAAGTGGCGTAACTGGAGAATTTTCCGGTGACCGTGGCGGTGGATGCGTCGGGGATTTCCATTCACCGCCACATTGGCTTGTATCAGGTGCCTTGGTCAGCCTTGGCTCCCCCGACCTCAAACACCAGACAGGTCGTGGTCGCATGCGCATACAGCTTGCCGTCCGGCCCGACGATGCGGCCCTCGGCCGTTGCCAACTGGCGGCCGCAGTGGATCACCGTGCCGATGGCGCGCAGCGGGCCGGTCTTGTGTGAGGCGGCACGCACGATGTTGATGCTGAGTTCGGCGGTGGTGTAGGCCCGGCCGACCGGCATCATGGTGTGCACGGCGCAGCCCACGGCGGAGTCGAGCAGCGTGGCGTACCAGCCGCCGTGCACAGTGCCCAGCGGGTTGTAGTGCTTGAGCTGCGGCGTGCCCTGGAAGGTGGCTTTACCGGGCTCAACCTCAATCAGGGAGAAATCCAGTGTTTCAGCAATGTGGGGGTAGGGCAATTGGCCGGCGAGCATGGCCTGCATCACTTCCATGCCGGTCTTGCCTGTGACGTCTTCCGGTCGGGCCAGACCGGGTTTGCCGCCGCCGTCCATCATGCGGGCGCGCACTGCGGCGCTTTGTTCCATCCACTGAGTCAATGTGTCTTGCAGGGTCATGGCATTTATAAATGTTGCATATACAATGATTGTACCTACAATCAAATTATGAGCGAGAAAACCCGCCTGTCAACCCAGGCCGAACTCAAAGTGCAGGGCTGCACCAATGTCAAGCTGCGCCAGCTGATGCGCCGCGTCGCGCACCACTACGACCTGGAAATGACCAAGGCCGGACTGAAGACCACGCAGTATTCCCTGCTGACTTATGTGCTGAAGCTGGGCCCCATGCGACCGGGCGAGCTGGCGCGTGGCATGAAGATGAGTGCCTCCACCCTCACGCGCAACCTCAAGCCGCTGATCGACGCCGGCTGGATTGAGCTCGCCGCAGGCACCGATGCGCGCAGCCGTACCGTGGTGCTGACTGACGCGGGCCGTGCCAAGCGTGAGGAGGCCCGATCACGGTGGAGGGCTGCGCAGGAGCAGCTCAACGCACTGTTGGGCGCCGGGCGTGTGCTGGCCCTGCATAACCTGATCAACGAATCTTTAGAGCTTTTGTCCCCCATCGAATCTGGAGCTGATGATGAGTAACCCCGAGCCTTCCCCTTCCCCGTCCAGCGTCACGCCTTCCGCTTCTTCCACTGCACTGCCGGCGCGCCGCATCGCGATGTGGCTGGTCCTACTGGCTGCCGGCGGCACCTTTGCCCTCACCATGGGCGTGCGACAGACCATGGGCCTGTTCCTCTCTGCGCTCAATACTTCGACCGCACTGGGTATCGGCAGCATCAGCCTGGCCTTCGCTTTCGGCCAACTCTGGTGGGGGCTGACGCAGCCCTTCGCCGGCGCGGTGGCTGACCGCATCGGTACTGGCCGTGTGATCTTCATGGGTGTTGTGTTGGTGGCGATTGGCACCATCATCACGCCGCTGATGACCAGCACAGCCGGCCTGATCTTTGCCATCGGCGTGCTTGCGGCGGGCGGTGCCGGGATGGCCGGGCCTTCTGTGCTGATGGCCGCCAGCACACGCCTGGTGCCGCCTGAAAAGCGCGGCCTGGCCACCGGCATCGTCAACGCGGGCGGCTCTTTTGGGCAGTTCGCGATGGCGCCTATCGCCATTGGCCTCACAGCCGCTGTCGGCTGGGCCAGTGCAATGCAGTGGCTGGGCGCGCTGGTGCTGCTGGCGGTGCCTGCGGTGCTGGTGCTGAAAGGCAATTCGAATGCGCTGGCAGCCCAGGCTGCGGCGGCCTCGGGCACGAAAGCGCTGAGCGCACGTCAAGCCATTAGCCAGGCCATCGCAACGCCTAGCTATCGTTACCTCGCGGCGGGTTTTCTGGTGTGCGGTTTTCACGTGGCGTTTCTGGCGACTCACCTCCCCGGCGTGATAGCGGCCTGTGGTTTGCCGCCCGAAATTGGCGGTTGGTCGCTTGCGATGATTGGCCTCTTCAACATCGTCGGCAGTCTGGCCATGGGTTGGGCCGTCGGCCGCTGGCGCATGAAGTCCTTGCTGGCGCTGCTCTATACAACGCGTGGCCTCGCCGTACTCCTCTTCCTGCTGGCGCCCAAGACCCCGGCCGTGATGCTGATCTTCGCCGCCGTCATGGGCGTGACCTTCCTTTCGACCGTTCCACCCACGGTGGGCCTGGTCGCCAAGATGTTCGGTACGGCCAACATGGCCATGCTGTTCGGCGTGGTGATGTTGTCGCACCAGGTGGGTGGTTTCCTGGGTGCTTATCTGGGCGGCTATATATTCCAGGCAACCGGCAGCTACGACTGGGTCTGGTACATCGACATCGTGCTGGCCACAGGCGCCGCGTTGGTGAACCTGCCGATCCGCGAAGCGCTGCTGCCGCGGCAAATGGCTGCCAAGGCCGCAGCCTGAAGGTGAAAAAACAAGGCATGAGCAAGGTCCCCAAAACCGCCGCTACCGCATTGCGCTACCTTGAGGACTTGCAGCCCGGCGACCGCTTCGTCAGTGGCGAGCACGCGCTGGATGAGGCGCAGATCACCTCGTTTGCCGCGCAGTTTGATCCGCAGCCATTTCACCTGGACCACGAAGCAGCCAAAGCCACACTCTTTGGCGGCTTGGCCGCGAGCGGCTGGCACACGGCGGCTGTCACGATGCGGCTGCTGGTGGGTGGTGGTTTGCCGCTGGCCGGCGGAATCATAGGCGCAGGGGGCGAGATCAGTTGGCCCAAACCCACGCGCCCCGGCAATGTGCTGCATGTAGAGACAGAAGTGGTGAGCGTGACGCCCTCAGCTTCGCGGCCCGATAGAGGCAGGGCGGTGGTGCGCAGCCAGACGCTCAACCAGCACGGCGAGGTGCTGCAGCAATCCGTCTACAACCTGGTGGTTCCGCGCCGCCCACCCTGATCTCAGCGTGACGGCATATCAGCGCTGTGCCAGAATTCATGCAGGCAGACAACTTGCGGGAAACATCAGATGCTTATCAATTGCGTGGTCTACCAGAACGGCACCAAGCTTGCCGACATCCCGGTCACCGAGATCAGCGACTACATCTGCCGTCCCGATGCTTTCGTCTGGGTGGCGCTGCAGGACGCCACGCCGGAAGAGCTTGAAGAAATGCAGCATGAGTTCGGCCTGCATGAACTGGCGGTCGAAGATGCCCGGCACGGCCACCAACGCCCAAAAATCGAGGAATACGGCGCTTCGCTGTTTTCGGTGCTGCACCTGATTGAGCAGTCCAACGACAAGCCGGGCGAGCTCCACGTCGGCGAGGTGGATGTGTTCACCGGGAAAAACTATGTACTCTCGGTGCGCAACCGCAGCCAGAAGGGGTTTCTGGGCGTGCGTGAACGCTGCGAGCGCGAACCGGAGCTGCTGCGCAACGGTTCGGGTTTTGTGCTGTACGCCCTGATGGATGCGGTGGTTGACCGTTACTTTCCCATCCTCGACGCACTCGAGACCGAGTTGGAGCTGATCGAGAAGGAAATCTTCACGCCCGGTGCTGCGCGAAAGAATATCGAACGGCTCTACGAACTCAAGGGCAGCGTGATGGTGCTCAAGCACGCAGTGGCGCCGCTGCTCGAAGGGGCCAGCAAACTCTATGGCGGCCGGGTTCCTCAGATCTGCAGTGGAGTGCAGGATTATTTTCGCGACGTGGTTGACCATTTGTCGCGCATCAACGCATTGATCGAAAACATGCGTGACACCATAGGCACTGCTATCCAGGTGAACCTGGCGATGGTGACGATTGAAGAGAGCGAAGTGACCAAGAAGCTCGCGGCCTGGGCCAGTATCTTTGCGGTCTGCACAGCGTTTGCCGGCATATGGGGCATGAACTTCGAAGCCATGCCCGAACTCAAATGGCGTTACGGCTACCTCATGGCCATCAGCATGATTGTGGTGGCGTGCTCTTTACTCTATTGGCGTTTCAAGCGCGCACGCTGGCTTTAAGTTACGACACGCGAGGCGGGGTAAACGCCGTGCGCGCTGCCAGCGCGGACTTGCGGCTGGCGCAACCTTCGATATGGTCGTTGACCAGGCCCATGGCCTGCATGAAGGCATACATCGTGGTGGGGCCCACAAAGCTCCAACCGCGTTTCTTCAAATCCTTGGACAGTGCGATGGAGGCCGGAGAAGTCGGCATGGCTTTCACGGCCTCGTGCGTGATGCGTGCGGGCCGGCTCTTGGCTTCGGGCTCCAGCCGCCAGACAAAAGCGCCCAGCGAGCCAAATTCTTTTCGGAGCTCGATGACGCGCTTGGCATTGTTGATGGTCGAAGCAATCTTTCCCGCGTGTCGCACAATGCCGGCGTCATTGACCAGGCGTTTGATGTCACGCTCGCCAAAGCGGGCCACCTGCTCGGCATCGAAGTTGGCGAACGCGCTGCGAAAGGATTCGCGTTTGTTCAGGATGGTCAGCCAGCTGAGGCCGGCCTGAAAACCTTCAAGGCAGATTTTTTCGAAGAGCCGGCGTTCATCGTCCACCGGAAAGCCCCACTCGCTGTCGTGGTAGTTGCGGTAGATGGGCGTCGCCTGGCACCAGGCGCAGCGCGCGGTGTGGGTGTCATCGATAAAAAGGCCGGCAGCCGGGGAGGGTGCAACGTTGGGGCGCTTGGGCGGGATGGCGGAAGGCATGGGCAATTTTAGGCAAATGCGGGCAGGGCCGTGCGGGTGAGGTGATTCATCTTTGGCCGCCCGGCAGTATCATGAAGCACGCTCCCTTTCATCGATCCACAACTTCGGAACAACGCACCATGTCCATCCAGCTTTGGCTCGCTTTCGTCGCCGCAACCGCCGTCCTGCTCATCATCCCGGGCCCGACCATCCTGACGGTCATCAGCTACTCGATGGCGCACGGCAAGCGTGCCAACATCCCGTTGGTGGCCGCCGTGGCGCTGGGTGACTCGACGGCGCTGGTGGTCTCGTTGTTCGGCCTGGGCGCCTTGCTCGCGGCATCGGCCTTCTGGTTCACGCTAGTCAAGTGGGCCGGTGGCCTGTATTTGCTTTACCTGGGCATCAAGCTCCTGCGCGCCGGAATTTCGCCCATGCAGGCGGCAGCGCCCGAGGTGCCTGGCTCCTTGTGGAAGCTGTTCGGCAACACTTACCTGGTCACTGCACTCAACCCCAAGGGCATTGTGTTTTTTGTGGCTTTCCTGCCCCAGTTCATCAACCCCGGCGCCGACGTGACGCGACAGCTCTGGGTGCTGGCGGTGACCTTTGTGGTGATGGCCAGCCTGAACGCCACGCTGTATGCGGTGTTTGCCGCGTCGGCCCGTACACTGCTGGCCTCACCGCGCGCTCAGCGGCGTTTTAATTTCGCGGGCGGCTCGCTGCTGTCCATGGCCGGTGTCTGGGCCTTGCTGGCCAAGCGGCCGGCCTGAATTCAGGCCGGCCTGCCGAGTGCCTGCTGCATCACCGCCGCGCCCTGGGTCATCATCGTGTCGATGTATTCCCCCAGTGCATCGGGCAGCACGTCGGTGATCCAGACAAAGCGGGTGCGGTTTTCGCCCTCGGAAAACAGCTGCGCCGAAGCCATGTGATGGGTGGCCTTGCCGCCGACCACGGTGTAGCTGAGGCGGTGCATCCCTTCATGGATGCCCACCAGCACTTCGTGCGCGACCATGCCGTTGGCAAAGGTTACGGTGCGGCTGCCTTCGCCAGGTTTGCAATCGACCACGAAGCCCGGCGCAAGGCGCCGGTGCACAGCGTTGAAATCGCGCAGCGCGTCCCAGACGCTGTCTATGCCGGCGTCGACGGTGAATTCCTTGTAGATCGTGGCCATGGCGACCCCAGTCTGGCTGGCGCCGGGGTGGCGCCTTGTCATCGCAGCATAGCAATCAAACCGGGCGAAGTCAGCCCTGTTAAGCACCGGTTACAAACGCTTCCCGCGCAGCCTCAGTGCATTGCTGATCACCGACACCGAACTCAGGCTCATCGCCAGGGCCGCGATCATGGGCGACAGCAGCCAGCCGGTAAAGGGAAAGAGCAGCCCCGCGGCCAGCGGGACACCGAGGGAGTTGTAGACGAAGGCAAAACCGAGGTTCTGCTTCATGTTGGCGATCGTCGCCTCCGAAATTTTCCGGGCTTGCGCGATGCCGCGCAAATCACCTTTGACCAGCGTGATCTGGGCGCTGTTCATGGCCACGTCGGTACCTGTGCCCATGGCAATGCCCACGTTGGCCTGGGCCAGGGCCGGGGCGTCATTGATGCCGTCGCCGGCCATGGCAACGATATGGCCTTCATCTTGCAGGCGCTTGACCAGTGCCAGCTTGTCTGCCGGCTGCACGCCGCCGTGCACTTCGTCAATGCCCAGGCGCCCGGCGATGGCTTTGGCTGTGGTCAGGCCGTCGCCTGTGGCCATGATCACGCGCAAGCCAGCGGCTTTGAGCGCCGCCAGCGCCTCGGGCGTGCTGGCTTTCACCGGGTCGGCCACGGCGAGCAGGCCCGCAAGCTTGCCGTCGACCGCCAGGTGCATCACGCTGGCGCCTTCGGCCCGCAGGGCCTCCGCCTGGGCCAGCAGCGAATCTACTGACACGCCAGCTTGCGCCATCAACTCCGTATTGCCGAGTGCGAGCAGCCGGCCGGCTACACGCCCGTTGACGCCGATGCCGCTGGCGGACTCGAAGTTCTCTGGCGTGTCCAGCGCCAGGCCGCGCGCGCGTGCTGCGGCCACCATGGCTTCGGCCAATGGGTGTTCGCTGCCCTGGTCCAGGCTGGCGGCCAGCCGCAGCACTTCGTCGGCGCTGAAGCCCACTGCGGGAACTGCGCGGTCGAACGCCGGTTTGCCGGCCGTCAGCGTGCCGGTCTTGTCGACGATCAATACGTCGACGGTGCGCAGGTGTTCAATCGCCGCCGCATCGCGGAAAAGAATGCCCTGGCCAGCCGCCTTGCCCGTGGCGACCATGATGGACATCGGCGTGGCCAGGCCCAGCGCGCAGGGGCAGGCGATGATCAGCACCGCCACCGCGTTGATCAGGCCGTAAACCCAGCTCGGCTGCGGGCCGAAAAATCCCCATCCCAGAAAGGTCAGCACGGCCACGGCCACTACGGCCATCACAAACCAGCCGGCAACCTGGTCGGCCATGCGCTGCAGGGGTGCCTTCGAGCGTTGGGCCAGCGCGACCATCTGCACGATTTGCGACAGCATGGTTTGCGCGCCGACGCGCTCGGAGCGCATCACCAGGGCGCCGCTGGTGTTGAGCGTGGCGCCTATCAGCTTGTCGCCCGGACGCTTGCTCACGGGCAGGGGTTCTCCGGTCAGCATCGATTCATCAACGGCGCTGCCGCCCTCGGTAACGACGCCGTCGACGGGCACTTTTTCGCCGGGGCGCACGCGCAGGCTGTCGCCCACGTGCACGTGGGTTAGCGGCACGTCTTCCTCGGTGCCGTCGGCCTTGATGCGCCGCGCGGTTTTTGGCGCCAGCCCCAGCAATGACTTGATTGCGGCGGAAGTTTGCGAGCGCGCCTTCAGCTCCAGCATCTGGCCGAGCAGCGTCAGTGAAATGATCACGGCCGCCGCCTCAAAGTAAACCGCTACACGGCCCATGKAAATAAACGACTCCGGGAACACACCGGGCGTGAGGGTGGCGACCACGCTGTAGGCAAAGGCCGCGCCTGTTCCCAGGCTGATCAGGGTCCACATGTTCGGGCTGCGGTGGGCGACTGACTGCGCGCCACGCACAAAGAAGGGCCAGCCTGCCCACAATACGACCGGCAGGCTCAGCACCAGTTCTATCCAGCTCTGGACAGTCATGTCGAACCAGCCGAGCTGGTGGCCGAACATGGCCAGGACCGTCACCATCATGCTCAACGGCAGCGTCCACCAGAAGCGGCGCGTGAAAGATAGCAATTCCGGATTCTCATCCTCGTCGAGGCTGGGCATGACAGGCTCCAGCGTCATACCGCAGATCGGGCAATTGCCCGGGTGATCCTGCCGGATTTCCGGATGCATGGGGCAGGTATAGACCGTGCCGCCGGCCACCGTGGTATCGCCATGGACGGTTGGCGTTGCAGCGCCGACGGCCGCCGTGCTGGACCCGTGAGAAGCTTGAGATGAGTGAGATGAGTGAGGAGAGTGGGCGTGGTTCATGAAGGGCATCCTTTCCCGCGTTGCAGGCTTGAAAATCAGGCATCGAGGAAAGATAAACCCTCCCATAGGGGAAAGGTCAAGCCCGCCGTTGGCATCTCCTGGAGTCGCAGCGCTCCGCCCCTGGCGACGCTGCAAAACTCAGGGTTTGGCTGGAACCGGAGGCAGGCGGTCCATCATCATCTGCATCATGGACTGCATCATTTCCATGCGTTTTTCCATCATCTGTTGGCGCGCGGCCGGGTCGTTGCCTGGGCCCTGCATGTTGCCCATCATCCCGCCCATGCCACCCATCATGCTCATGCCTTCCTGCATGAGTTTGTGGTGTTCAGCCATCAGGGCACTACGTTCTTCGGGGGTTTTTGCGCGCGTCATGCGGTCGTGCATGGTGCGCATGGCTTTCATGTGCTCGTCCATACGCACCATCGGCATGGGTTGACCTGGAGCAGCCGCCGACGCGCCAGGGTGGTGCGCTGCATGGTCGGTGGGTGTCTGGGCACAGCCGGCCAGGCCGAGGGTGGCGGCGGTAGCGAGAATGGAAATCAGGCGTATTGACATGGTGGTGAACTCCAGAAGAGGAGCGCCCAGTCTATTGATACGACGGGGTTTGCGGGCCACCTTTTGCGGCCTGCATGATCCATGTCAACTGCGCAGGCAATTTTGGCCCTGCTTACGCGGGATGGCTGACCCTAGACGGGCACGGTGTAGTTCAGCGTCATCCGACCGCCATCCACCACCACGATCTCACCGGTGATGTAGCTCGCGGCGTCGCTGGCCAGGTAGGCCACCGTGTCGGCGATCTCCGAGGGCTCGCCGAGGCGCTTCATGGGCGTGCGGCTCATGATCTTGGCCTTGGCCTCGTCGCTGGTGAGCACAGCCCTGGCGGCCAGTTCGGTGGCGATAGTGCCGGGCGCAACCGCGTTGACGCGCACGCCCTGGCCTGCCAGCGACAGCGCCATCACGCGCGTGAGCTGGTTGATGCCGCCCTTGCTGACGTTGTAGCTGGCAATGGTGGGAATGGCGAGCACGCCGTTGACCGAACTCATGTTGACGATGCTGCCCTTGCCGGCGGCCGCCATCACGCGCGCCACGGCCTGCCCGACCAGGAAGGAGCCCTTGAGGTTGATGCGCAGTACGGCGTCGAAGTCGGCTTCCGTCACGTCMAGAAACTCTGCGGCCTTGAAGATGCCGGCATTGTTGACCAGCACGTCGATGCGGCCGTGCGCGGCCACGGTGCGAGCCACCAGCGCATCGACCTGAGCCTTGTCGCCCACGTCGCAATGAACATACAGGCCGCCGAGTTCTGCGGCCAGCGCTGCGCCGCGCGTGTCGTCTATATCGGCGATGACGACCTGGGCTTGCTCACGCGAAAAACGCCGCGCGCAGGCCTCACCGATGCCTTGGGCACCGCCGGTGACGACGCAGACGCGGCCCGCCAGTCCGAACGATACCTGGGCAGTATCTGTAGATGAAATAATGCTCATGCCCTTATGGTACCAGCGCAAGCAGCTATGAATTCCATAGCAGATTCGGAGACCTGAGTGGCGGAAGAACCTGGTTTGTAGAGTGCCGATCCGATGCCGAAACCGTTCGCGCCCGCGGCAAGGTAGGGCGCCATATTGGCGGGCGTGATGCCGCCGACCGGCAGTACTGCGGCTTGCGCGGGCAGTACCGCGCGAAGGGCTTTCACGACCGCCGGGGTGATCATTTCGGCCGGGAAAATCTTCAGCCCTGTCGCGCCCGCTTCGAGCGCAGCAAATGCCTCGCTGGCAGTCATGATGCCGGGCAGGCACACCAGGCCGAGGCGGACAGCTTCGCGCACCACCGCCGGGTTGAAATTGGGCGAAACGATGAGCTGGCCACCCGCGGCGTGCACGTCACACACCGCCTCAGGTGTCAGCACCGTGCCGGCACCAACCAGGGCCTGCGGAAAAGCGCTGGCCATGGCGGCAATGCTGTCCAGCGGCTGGGGTGAATTGAGCGGAATTTCGATCAGCGTCCAGCCCGTGGCAACGAGTGCCTGGCCGACAGGCAGGGCCTCTACCGGCGTCAGCCCGCGCAGGATGGCCACCAGGGGGAGGGCGCCGAGGGCCTGGGAGAATTTTTGGTGTGCGTTGTTCATGGTGTTCTGTGGGTTGAGACGCAATACTGCGCCGGTCAGGCCAGGGTATCGGCGATGGCGCGCAGGCCGCGCCAGGTAGCACCCGCACCCACGCGCTTCACGGGCACGCCGAGGTGGACAAGTGCCTGTTCGTAGCGCGCCGTGAGCGCCTCGGCGCCCATCACCACCACGGGCTCGCCGCGCGGCAGTGCCTGGGATTTGAGTTCCTCGCCGATGACCAGGCCCGACAGGTAGCTGGGCATGGCCTCGGTTGTCATTCGCTGGAACAGCGACAGGGTGCGTGTGCTGAAGGCTGTGTTCAGCAGGCCGGGGCCGGCCAGCGCATGGGCCACGCCCTGGTCAAAGGCGGCGGCGTCCAGCGCGGGTTCGTCGTCGGGCAGCATGCGTGCGAGGATGGATTGGCGGCGCAGCAGCGCATAGAACTCGCCGGTCATCCAGGTCGAAAAATCAGTGACTTGCCGGTTTTCGACGGTGACCCATTTGCTGTGCGTGCCGGGTAGCACCAGCCGGGCATGGGTCAGACCCAGCAGCTGCAAGGCGCCAAAGATCTGCGTTTCCTCGCCGCGCATGACGTCGGGCACGCCGCCCTTGTCTATGCTCAGGCCGGGCACGATGGCGATGCGGCCGGGCTCCACCCATTCCAGTGCGGCTGCGATCGCATCAAAACCGGCGGGGCAGGCGCAGTAGGGCGCTTCGCGCCATCCCTGTTTGCTGCCGGCCATGCCGGAGATCAGGCACAGCGTGCCGGACGTCATCCAGTCGGCAAAGCAGCTTGCAAAAACCTCCGGAAAGGTACCGGGAGCGACAGTCAGGATGCCGCGTGCGAAGGAACGCTCGTCCAGGGCTGTGCCGTCGCCGTCGATCAGCGCGCCGCGCAATGAGGAGCTGCCCCAGTCGACTGCCAGAAGGTGGTTCACAGCAGGGCCCTGACCTGTTCGGGGCGCGGCAGCGGAGCGACCGCACCGTAGCCCTGCACCGTGAGGGCGGCCGCTGCATTGGCATAACGGGCCGCATCAAAGACGTTATCGCCCGCCGCAATGCGCGCCAGCAGGTTGCCGCAAAAGCAGTCGCCTGCGCCGGTGGCGTCCACCAGCTTCACGTTGTGCACGGGCACGCGCTCGCGCCGCGTGCCGTCGCTGACCAGCGCGCCGTCGCCGCCGAGCTTGAGCACCACGGTTTTGGCGCCCAGGGCGTGGCCCCAGTCCACTACCGCGTCGGGGTCTGTCATGCCGTTGAGGGTGGTGATGTCTTCCAGGCTCGGCAAGAAAATGTCGCACAGTGAAACGGCATGGCGGGTGCAGGCAAGGGCCCGGTCCAGCGGCCAGAGCTTGAGCCGCAGGTTGGAGTCAAACGACACGAGGGTACCGGCCTCTTTGGCCAGTTTCATCGCGGCAAAGGCTGTGTCGCAGGCGCTGGCGGAAATCGCCAGCGAGATGCCCGATACATGCAGAACCTTGGCTTGGCGCACGGCATCGGCTGCGCCGGCTTGCTGCAGCCAGCCCGGCGTCATGCGGCTGGCGGCAGAGCCTGCGCGCAAGTAGCTGAATTCATGCCCGTTTTTGCCGTGCGTGACAAAGTAAAGGCCCGTGCTGGCTTCCGGGTCTTGCTGCACCGCCGCGGTGGAGACGTTTTCAGTGGCCCACAACGCCATCAGTGATTGGCCGAAAGTGTCGCCGCCCAGGCGTGTGAGGTAAGCGGTGCAGGCTCCTGCGCGTGCGGCGGCAATCACGGCATTGCTGGTGTCTCCGCCGAAGCCCTGCAGGTAGTTAGGCTGGCCGGCCTGGGTCTGGTTGAACTCCACCATGGCCTCGCCGAGTGCGACGACATCGAATTTTCTGGCTTGCATAGAACTTTCTGGCATCCTTTGCTGTCCCGAAAAGGTAGCAGCATACGCGCTTCGAGACCTTGATCAGCGCGGGAGCATGGCGGGTCGTAACGCGGAAATTTCCAGAGGGAAATACCCGCGTTTGAAGCCTCCATGTTACCCGCGGCCGATCGCGGCGCCGTACCCGCGCTGTACCCCGAGAAAGGGAGGGCCGTGTAAGCAGCGCCTGCTGGTTCTCAGTGATTGTCGCGCGGCACGAAAGAGCCGCGCTTGCCGACCAGGAAATCCAGGTCAACGCCTTCGTCGGCCTGCAGCACGTGGTCGATGTAAAGCTTCCAGTAGCCTGAAGACAGCGGCGGCTCGGGTGCTTTCCAGCTGGTCATGCGCCTGGCGAGCTCTTCGTCACTGACATGCAGGTGTAGCCGGCGGTTGGGCACATCCAGTTCGATGATGTCACCGTTTTGCACCAGGGCCAGTGGCCCGCCTGCTGCGGCTTCAGGGGCTGTGTGCAGTATCACGGTGCCATACGCTGTACCGCTCATGCGGGCGTCGCTGATGCGGACCATGTCGGTGATGCCTTTGCGCAGCACCTTGGGCGGCAGTGGCATGTTGCCGACTTCGGCCATGCCGGGGTAGCCCTTGGGCCCGCAGTTCTTCAGCACCATCACGCAGTTCTCGTCGATGTCCAGGTTTTCATCGTCGATGCGTGCATGGAAATCTTCAATGGTTTCAAAGACTACGGCACGGCCTTTGTGCACCATGAGCGCGGGCGTGGCTGCGCTGGGCTTGATGACCGCGCCGCGCGGCGACAGGTTGCCCCGCAGCACGGCGATGCCGGCCTTGTCCTTGAAGGGAGTGGAGAGCGGCATGATGACATCAGTGTTGTAGTTTTCCGCATCAGCAATGTTCTCGCCGATGGTTTTGCCGTTGGCTGTAATGGCGCTGGTGTGCAGGTGCTGCGCGATTTCCTTCATCACGACAGGCAGGCCGCCGGCGTAGCAGAAATCTTCCATCAGGTATTTACCGGAAGGCTGCAGGTTAACGAGGCAGGGCAGCTCGCTGGCCAGGCGGTCAAAGTCATCCACCGTGAGCTTCACGCCGATACGTCCGGCGATGGCGATCAGGTGAATGACTGCGTTGGTGGAGCCGCCAATGGCGGCCAGGGTCTTGATGGCATTTTCGAATGCCTCACGCGTGAGAATCTTCGAGAGTGTGAGGTCTTCGTGCACCATCTCGACGGCACGTCGACCGGCCATGCGGGCCAGTACATTGCGCCGGCCGTCCACTGCCGGATACGCGGCGTTGCCGGGCAGGCCTATGCCCAGCGCCTCGACCATGCTGGCCATCGTTGATGCCGTGCCCATGGTCATGCAGTGGCCGTGGCTGCGGTGCATGCAGCTTTCGGCCTCAAAAAACTCGGCAAGTTTGAGTGTGCCGGCACGCACCTGCTCGCTCATGCTCCAGACGCCGGTGCCCGAGCCCAGCTCCTGGCCGCGCCATTTACCGCTGAGCATAGGCCCGCCGCTGACACCCACTGTAGGCAGATCGACGCTGGAGGCGCCCATCACCAAGGAGGGCGTGGTTTTGTCGCAGCCCATCAGCAGCACCACGCCGTCGATCGGATTGCCGCGAATGCTTTCTTCCACGTCCATGCTGGCCAGGTTGCGGTACAGCATGGCGGTGGGGCGCAGCAGCGTCTCGCCCAGCGACATCACCGGAAACTCCAGTGGAAAGCCGCCTGCCTCATAGACACCGATCTTGACCTGCTCGGCGATGGTGCGGAAGTGCGAGTTGCAGGGAGTCAGTTCGCTGAAGGTGTTGCAGATGCCGATGACCGGCCTGCCGTCAAACTGGTCGTGCGGGACGCCCTTGCCCTTGACCCAGCTGCGGTAGGCAAAGCCGTCGCGGTCCTGGCGGCCGAACCATTGCTGGCTGCGCAGTTCTTCGGGTTTCTTTTTGGGTTTGCTGCTGTCGGTCATGTGCTGTCGGCCTAAATAGTAGGGTTAATCCTGAAAGTGTAAAGGTATTATCGTCATACCATTGCGGCCGCTGTCTTAGTGAAAACCATGATCGGAGTAGTTCCCTTGTCCCGCCCGCACATCCTTGCCGTCTCCAAGCTCCCGCCTTTCCTGATGGAGCCGCTCGCTGCGGCCTTCGTAGTGCACGACCGCCTGCACGAGACGGACCCCGAGGCGTTTGCAATGGTCGCGCCGCAGATTCGCGGCATCTCGGGCGGCGGCGAGTCCAAGGTCACGGCCGCGCTGATAGAGAAACTGCCTGCACTCGAAGTGGTGTCGATCTTCGGCGTGGGCTACGACGGCGTCGATGTACCCGCCGCATTGAACCGCCGCATCCCCGTGACGCACACCCCCGGGGTGCTCAACGACGAAGTCGCCGACCTCGCGCTGGGCCTCATGCTGTCGGTGGCGCGGCGCATCCCCCTGGCAGACCGCTATGTGCGTGCCGGCCGATGGGCCGCCGAGGGTCCGATGCCGCTGGCCCGCAAGGTTTCAGGTGCCCGGCTGGGCATCGTTGGGCTGGGCCGCATCGGGCAGGCCATTGCCAGCCGCGCAGAAGCTTTCGGCATGTCCATCGCCTATACGGCGCGCACCGCCAAGGCGGAGCTGCCGTACGCCTATCATCCCACCGCAGCAGCGCTTGCCGCTGCGGTGGATTTCCTGGTGGTGATCACTCCGGGCGGCGCCGGAACGAAACACCTGATCAATGCTGAAGTGCTCAAGGCCTTGGGTCCCGAGGGTTACCTGATCAATGTTGCGCGCGGCTCGGTCGTGGATGAGGCGGCGCTGGTCGATGCCCTGCAACGCGGCGTGATCGCGGGCGCGGGTCTCGATGTCTTCGAGAAAGAACCGCAGGTGCCGGATGCGCTGAAGGCGCTGGACAACGTCGTGCTGACTCCGCACATGGCCAGCGGAACCTGGCAGACGCGCAAGGCCATGGCGGATCTGGCGGTGGCCAATCTGAGTGCTCACTTCGCAGGCCGGCCACTGCTCAGTCCAGTCCCTGAATGCCAGTAAGAGACTCCTTCGAAAGAGTTCCAGAAGATGAGCCCGGGACCGGGTGCTGTACCGCGGGTTTTCCATAGAAAACCGGCGTTTCAATCATCATATGATAGCAAGCGCTAAGAGCTGAGCGACCCGGTTAGACAGTTCAACAACCACAGGAGACAAAGCAATGAAGATCAGGACAATTCTTGCCAGCGCGATGATCGCGGGGGGCCTGCTCGCAGGCGGCCACGCTGTCGCGCAAGACAAGCTCACCGTCTGGTGGGTCAAGGGCTTCTACCAGGCGGAGGACCAGGCACTCTTCGACGCCATCAAGAAGTACGAAGCCAAGCACAAGGGTGTGAAAATCGAGCTGTCGCAGTACCCGATCCAGGACATGATCCCCAAGACCGTGGCTGCGCTGGACTCTGGCAACCCGCCTGACGTCGCCTATGCCGACGTGTATGACTTCCAGGTCACGAGCAAGTGGGCCTATGACGGCAAGCTGGAAGACATCTCCAGCGTGATCAACCCGATCCGCGCGCGTTTTGCCCCCAACACGGTGGAGACGACGTTCCTGTGGAACGACGCAGCCAAGACCCGCGCCTACTACGCCTTTCCGATCAAGCAGCAGACCATGCACATCGAGTACTGGATCGACATGCTCAACGATGCGGGCTTCAAGGAGTCCGACATCCCGACCGATTGGAAGGGCTACTGGTCTTTCTGGTGCGACAAAGTGCAACCGGCTTATCGCCAGAAGAGCGGCAACCGCACCTTCGGCATCGGCCAGCCCCTGGGCGTGGACTCGAGCGACTCGTTCTTCTCCTTCCTGACCTTCATGGATGCGTACAACGTGAAGCTGGTGAGCGACAGCGGCAAGCTGCTGGTCGATGACCCTAACGTTCGTGCCGGCCTGATTGGCGCGTTGACCGACTACACCGCGCCGTACACCAAGGGCTGCTCGCCACCGTCGTCCACCAGCTGGAAAGACCCGGACAACAACGTCGCCTTCCACAACAAGACCACGGTCATGACACACAACGCGACGATCTCAATCGCGGCCAAGTGGCTTGACGACGCCAACAACGACAAGCTCAAACCCGAAGAGCGTGAACTGGCGAAGAAGAACTACAACGAGCGCATCCGCACGGCAGGCTTTCCAAACAAACCGGACGGTAGCAAGATGGTCTACCGCACGGCGGTGAAGACTGGCGTTGTCTTTAGCCAGGCCAAGAACAAGGCCCGCGCCAAGGAGTTCGTCAAGTTCCTGATGGAAGAAGAGAACCTGACGCCGTACGTCGAAGGCTCGCTCGGCCGTTGGTTCCCGGTGACCAAGGCCGGTCAGGCACGCCCGTTCTGGCAGGCTGATGCGCATCGGAAGTCGGTGTTCAACCAGTACGCCAACGGAACGGTGGGCTTCGAGTTCGTCAAGAACTACAAGTTCACCGTGCTGAACAACGAGAACGTCTGGGCCAAGGCGGCCAACCGCGTGCTCAATGAGAAGGTGCCGGTTGACAAGGCGGTGGACGAGATGATTGCCCGCATCAAGACGGTCGCATCCAACTAAAAACGAAAGTCCCTCCCCCCGCTGGGGGAGGGTACAAGCCATGAGCACCATCACCCTCGACACACCGGCCACCGCATCGGCCGTCAGAAAAAATGCCATGACTTCGTGGGAGAAGTGGGGCGCGATTCTTGTCATCCCCTACCTTCTCATCTTCCTGATTTTCGTGATCTACCCGGTGGGCTACGGCCTGTGGCTCGCGCGCCATCCGGAGAGTTACGAGCGGCTGTTTGCCGACCCCATTTTCTTCCGCACGGTGATCAACACCGTGATCTTTGTCGTGGTCTCCGTCAACATCAAGATGATGCTGGCACTCGGCCTGTCGGGCTTCTTCCTGAACACGCGCTGGTGGGTCAAGATCCTGTCGATGATCTTCATCCTGCCTTGGGCCGTGCCGTCGATCCCGACCATCCTGTCCATGCGCTTCATGCTCAACCCGGAGTGGGGCGTGGTGAACGCCGCCATCTACCGCTTCACCGGCATGGACGGCCCGAACTGGCTGAACGACCCGACGCTGGCGTTGGGCTTTTCGATGCTGGCGCATATCTGGAAATCGCTGCCGTTCTGGACGCTGATCCTGCTGGCCGGCCGTATGGCGATTCCGGGCGAGCAGTACGAAGCCGCGTCGGTGGACGGCGCTTCAGTGTGGCAGAAGTTCCGCTTCATTACCTGGCCGTCAATGCGCTCGCTGTACCTCACGTCCACCATCCTCTCGATGATCTGGACGCTGGGGGATTTCAACAGCGTCTACCTGCTCACGGGTGGCGGGCCGGCAGACCTGACGCACGTGCTGGCAACGCTGGGCATCCGCTACCTGCGTCTGGACCAGGTTGACCTGTCCCTTGCGTCCATCGTCGTCGCATTGCCGCTGGTCTTGCCTCTGGTGTATTTCATGATGAAGAGATTGTCCAAATGATGTGCCTCCACGCTCCCTATCGCTCCCTGACCCCCGGGGGGGCGCCCGGCCGCCTAGAGATGGCTCGTCGGAGGCCGGTATGACCCGCTCCGCATTGAAGGTCATCTCGACCGAAGCCAAGCTACTGCTCATCGGCATCCCCGTGTTGATCTGGACGCTGCTGCCGATCTACCACATGGTGCTGTTCGCGCTGTCGCCCAAGGACCAGGCGACGACGGGCCAGCTCTGGCCGAAAGCACCCACACTGCGAAACTTCGAGTTCGTGTTCATGCAGAAGCATTTCTACCTGGACCATTTCTGGATCCAGCTGTGGAATTCCTTGCTGATCGCCGTGTCGGTCGGCGTGCTCACGCTGTTCGTGTCGACCTGCGCGGCCTTTGCCATCAGCCGTTTGCGGGTTCCCGGCGGCCGTACGGTGATGAACATGGCACTGTTCACCTACTTCATCCCCGCGGCCTTCTTGGCCGTGCCCATGTACAAGACCATGGGCAACTATGGCCTGCTCAACAACCAGTGGGCGCTCATCCTGGCGATGGTGACGATCGCCTCGCCGTACTGCATCTGGGTGCTCAAGCAGGCGTCGGACAAGCTGCCTTGGGAACTGGATGAAGCCGCGAGGATGGACGGGGCCACGGCCATGCAACTCTTTCGCCTCGTTTACCTGCCATTGATGGTGCCTTCGCTGGTGGCGGTCGGGACGTACGCGTTGCTGCTTGCCTGGAACGAATACCTCTACGCCTTTTTGCTGCTGTCCAAGGACGACAGCGTGACGCTGGCGGTGGCGCTGGGCAATTTCCTCTCGGCCGACGACTCGCCATGGGAACTGCTCATGACCACGGGCCTTATCTACGCGATGCCGCCTGCGGCAATTTATTACGCATTCAAGCGCTATATGGTCGCAGGCCTCACGGCCGGCGCCGTTAAAAGCTGATTCACAGGAAAAATAAACAAAATGGCATCCGTCGCATTCAACAAAATCGAGAAGTCCTTCGGCAAGGTCAAGATCATTCACGGCATCAGTTTCGACATCAGCGATGGCGAATTCGTTGTGCTCGTCGGCCCCTCGGGCTGTGGCAAGTCCACGCTTTTGCGCATGCTGGCCGGGCTCGAAGAGATAACCGGTGGCGAGATCTCCATCGACGGCAAGGTCATCAACGACCTCGACTCCAAGGATCGCGACATCGCGATGGTGTTCCAGAGCTATGCGCTCTACCCGCACATGACCGTGCGCGACAACATGGCCTTCAGCTTGAAACTGCGCAAGGCCGACCAGGCGATCACCGACAAACGCGTGGGTGACGCGGCGCGCATCCTGAACCTCGACCCGTTGCTCGACCGCTTCCCGCGCGAGCTGTCAGGCGGCCAGCGCCAGCGCGTGGCCATGGGCCGGGCCATCGTGCGCGACCCCAAGGTATTTCTCTTTGACGAACCGCTGTCCAACCTGGATGCCAAGCTGCGTGTTGCCATGCGGGCCGAGATCAAGGCGCTGCACCAGCGCCTGAAGACCACGACCGTCTACGTGACGCACGACCAGATCGAGGCCATGACCATGGCTGACCGCATCGTCGTCATGCACGACGGCATCATCGAGCAGATCGGCACGCCGCTGGAGCTGTTCGACCGGCCGGGCAACCTTTTCGTCGCGCAATTTATCGGCTCGCCGTCGATGAACGTGATGAAGGGCACGCTTCGCGTCGCGGATGGCCGCACCTGGGTGGAAGCAGAGGGGCATTCCTGGCCGGCGCAGGCGCTGGCCAATGCGGTGGACGGGCAAGCGGTGAACTATGGCGTAAGGCCCACCGACCTGAAGGTCTCCACGACCGGCACAGGCATCCCTGCCAAGGTGATCGTGATCGAGCCGACGGGCGCGGAAACCGAGCTGCTGCTGGAAGTGGGCAATAGCAAGATCATTGTCGTCATGCATGGCCGCACCGATGCGCAGCCTGACGACATCATTCATCTGGACGTGGCGCCGGGCAAGGCCCACGTCTTCAACGGCGACAGCGGTCAGCGCCTGTCGTGAGCGCGGCCATGGTCGCCGACTCATTCAAGCTGAACGGCAGGCTGGCGCTCGTCACGGGGTCATCAGCCGGCATTGGCCTGGCGCTTGCGCGCGGGCTCGGTCAGGCCGGCGCGGCGGTGGTGGTCAACGGGCGCAATGCCGCCAAGGTGCAAGAGGCCGCGGCCCTGCTGCGCAGCGAAGGCATCACCGCACATGTGAGCGCGTTTGACGTGACGGATTCCGGGGAGGTGAAGGCGGCGGTGGAGACCATCGAGTCAACCATCGGTCCGATCGACATCCTGTTCAACAACGCGGGCATGCAGATCCGCAATTCGCTGGAAGAGTTTGCCGAAGAGGACTGGCGCAAGCTCATGCGCACCAACCTGGACAGCGTCTTCATGGTGGGCCAGGCCGTGGCACGCAAGATGATCCCGCGCAAGCGCGGCAAGATCATCAACATCTGCTCGGTGCAAAGCGAGATCGGCCGGCCGGGAATCTCGCCCTATATGGCGACCAAAGGTGCGGTGAAGATGCTGACCAAGGGCATGGCGATCGACTGGGGTCCGCATGGCCTTCAGTGCAATGCAATCGGGCCGGGGTACTTCAAGACCGAGCTGAACGAGAAGCTATCGTCGGATGAGAAATTCAATTCCTGGCTGATCGGCCGCACGCCGAGCCGGCGTTGGGGCGAAGTGCATGAACTGGCGGGGGCGGCGGTTTTTCTGGCCAGCGATGCGTCCAGCTTCATGAACGGGCATGTGCTGTATGTCGATGGCGGGGTCACCGCCCAACTTTGATTTTTTGTGAGCTGAACTTCAATGAATATGCGCGCCATCGTCTGCCACGCCCCGCTGGATCTGCGCTTTGACTCGCAGGCAGTCGAGCCCGTCGGCCCGAAGCAGATGCGCGTGCGTGTTGCCTTCGGCGGCATCTGCGGCTCGGACCTACACTACTTCCAGCACGGCGGCTTCGGCACGGTGCGCATCAAGGAGCCGATGGTGCTGGGGCATGAAGTTTCGGGCATCGTGAGCGAAGTGGGCAACCAAGTCGCGGGTTTCGCACCCGGGCAACGCGTGGCTGTGTCCCCATCGCGTCCTTGCGGCGTCTGCAAATACTGCCAGCTCGGCCAGCACAACCATTGCCTGGACATGCGTTTCTACGGCAGCGCGATGCGTTTTCCCCACGTGCAGGGCGCATTCCGCGAAACGCTGGTGATCGATCAAACGCAGGCCTACGCCGTGTCCGAAGATATTTCTTTGTCGGAGGCTGCGCTGGCTGAGCCGCTGTCGGTCGGCCTGCATGCCATCAATCGCGCGGGCGTCGTGTTCGGCAAGAAAGTGCTGGTCACCGGTTGTGGGCCCATCGGCGCCTTGCTGATCGCGGGCCTGCGGCGCGCCGGGGCGGCCGAGATTGTGGCGGTGGATATTGCGGAGTTGCCGCTGGCTTGCGCTCTCAAGATGGGTGCGGACAAGGCGATCAACCTTTCGGCGCAGCCCGATGCGCTGGCGCCGTATGCGTTGGAGAAGGGCTACTTCGACGTCATGTTCGAGGCCTCAGGCAATGAACGCGCGCTGCTGTCCGGGCTCCAGGTCGTCGCCCCGCGCGGTGTGATTGTGGCCGTGGGGCTGGGCGGCGACATCAAGATCCCGATGAACGCGCTGGTGGCGCGTGAGATCGATCTGCGCGGCACCTTCCGCTTCCACCCCGAGTTCGCGGTGGCGGTGGAGTTTTTGAACAAGCGCCTGATCGATGGCCGGCCGGTCATCACCGATATCATGAACTTCGACCAGGCGACGGACGCCTTCAAGCTGGCTGGCGACAAGGGTAGGGCCATGAAGGTGCTGCTGCAGTTTGCGCCTGATGCTGCGGCCAGGGCCGGGCTTGCGCAGGCTGGGGCCTGAGACGCGGGAAATTGCACGCCGGATTTATCCAGAACGAACACATGAACACGAACACGGAGCTTTTTTGACCACCTTCACCAAAGTTATTCTCTACACAGACGACGCCGACGGCCTCGCAAAGTTCCGCGAAGAGCAGGTTCCGCTGCCGGAGGGCAATCCGCAATCCATGCTGTCCACGCTGATGCCTTCAGGCGGCTACCAGTTGCGCCACAGCCCGGTAGGTTTTCGCAGCCAGTTTCATTGCTCGCCGCACGGCCAGTGGGTATTCATTCTGGGCGGCGAGATGGAGATCGGCTTGCAGGGTGGAATTTCCCGCATCTTCAAGCCCGGACAGCATTTCTACTCTGCGGACCTGCTGCCGGCCGGCGCCACCTTCGATCCGGCCGTGCATGGCCATTGGAGCCGCCAGGTAGGTTCGGACCCGTTGGTCACCTTGTTTGTGCGAGGCTAAAGGAACCCCATGGCCACCATGAAAAACGTCCACGGCAACACGGTTGACCACATCGGGGAAGCCATCGTCGCGGGCCGTTATACCGCCGGCATGTCCATGCCGCCGGAGCCGGTGCTTTGCGAGGAACTGGGCGTGAGCCGCACGGTGGTGCGCGAAGCGGTCAAGTCACTGATCGCCAAGGGGCTGGTTACCACCGGGCCCAAAGTGGGCACCCGCGTGCTGACCGAGGAGCACTGGAACTGGTTCGATCCCGACGTCATCGCCTGGAAGGCCAAGGCCGGCATCACGCCCGAATTTTTACGTGACCTGCTGGAACTGCGGCGCCTGGTGGAACCAGCCGCCGTGCGCATGGCCGCCGAGCGGGCCACGGCGGAAGAGATCGCCGGGATCGAGGATGCCTATGCCGGTATGAAGCGCGCCGTGGAAGGCGGCGGCGACTACGTCACCTACGACCTGCGTTTTCACCAGGGCCTGCTGCGTGCCGCGCACAACCGCATGCTGGTCCAGATGAGCAAGGCGCTCAGTGCCTTGCTGCGCACCAGCTTTGAAATTTCGACCATCCGCAAGGACGGGCCCAAGCGCTCCCTGCCGCTGCACCGGGCGGTGCTGGATGCGGTGATCGCGCGCAACCCGGCCAAGGCCGAAAAAGCCATTCTGGTGCTGATTGACGGCGCGCACGAGGATATCGAGCTGGTGCTCGGTTCGCGGCGCCGTTTGCCCAAACTGAGCAATCCGGCCAAGCAGCTGAAAGCAGCTTGAGCCTGAGGTGCGGAATTGGCCTTTTGCAGCCTTATGCCGCGCCGGACAGTTGCATGGCGGCACCCACGCAGTGGGATCGCCGCCGTTAGCGCTTAGCGGCCGGTAAACGAGCCGGGACCGCCAGGCCGGCGGGGCCCGTTGCCCCGGCCGCCGCCGCCACCACCGCCGCCATTACCACCACCAGAGCGGTTGCCGCCCCGGTAGTTGCCGCGGTTGCCGCCCGTGGGCTGGCCGGAGGACGGGAAACCCGAGGAGGCGTGGCTGGCGGGTTGCTGGTTGTCAAAGTCGTTGCGCGGCTCCCTCGGCTCGCTGCGGGGTGCGCGTGGCTGCTGGTCGTCGCGCGGCGGGCGCTGCGCCTGCTGGCGTGGCGGCTGGCCGTTCTGTGAGTAGCCCGAAGCCTGTCGTGGCTGGCCGGGGTTGGGTGTGCGGGGACCGCGGCCGCTGCCGCCGCCGTTACCGCCACCACCGTTGCCGCCGCCTGCGGGACCGCGTCCGCGCGCGCCGCCATTGCCGCCGCCGTTACCGCCACCTGCACCCCGCGCGGGCTGTGCGCCCTTGGTGTCGCGAATGCGCTGCATCATTTCAGTACGGGCTGCTTTGGCGGCAGCCTGCATCACGTCGCGGCTTGGCGGCTTGCCCAGGCCACCCCAGATGGTCTGGCGACCCATGGCCAGCGGCTCGGCGCGCTCGCCGGCTTCGGCTTCAAAGCCGGGGACCACGATTTTTTCGATGTTCTGCTTGGTGAAGCGCTCGATGTCCTGCATGAAGCCTTCTTCATCGAGGCAGACCAGGCTGACGGCTTCGCCGCTGTTCCCGGCGCGGCCGGTGCGGCCGATGCGGTGCACGTAGTCTTCGCTCACGTTCGGGATTTCGTAGTTCACCACGTGCGGCAACTCGTCGATGTCGATGCCGCGGGCGGCGATGTCAGTGGCCACCAGGGCGCGAATCGTTCCGCTCTTGAAATCGGCCAGGGCCTGGGTGCGGGCGGTCTGGCTCTTGTTGCCGTGCAGCGCCATCGCGGGGATGCCGTTTTTGGTCAGGTGTTCGGCCACGTTGTTGGCGCCGAACTTGGTGCGGGTGAACACCAGCACCTGGCTCCAGTTGTGCTCGTTGATGATGTGGGTCAGCAGCGCTTTTTTCTTGGCTCGCCCGACGGGATGGATGGTCTGCGTGATGCGCTGCACCGTGGTGTTGCGCGGCGTGACCTGGATGGATTCGGGGTTCTTCAGCAGGCCGTTGGCGAGCTCGCGGATTTCATCGCTGAAGGTCGCGCTGAACAGCAGCGATTGTTTTTGCTTGGGCACCAGGGCCAACACTTTTTTGATGTCGTGGATAAAGCCCATGTCCAGCATGCGGTCGGCTTCGTCGAGCACCAGGATCTGTACCTGGCTCAGGTCCAGCGTGCCCTGGCTCGCGTGGTCCAGCAGGCGGCCGGGAGTGGCGACCAGGATATCGACGCCGCGGCGCAGTTTTTCAATCTGGGCGCCCATACCGACGCCGCCGAACATCACCATGGAGGTGAGGTCGGTGTATTTGCCGTAGGTGCGGACGCTTTCTTCGACCTGGGCCGCGAGCTCGCGGGTGGGGGTCATGATCAGGGCGCGTACGGCGTTGACGCCGCGGCGGTTGGTCAGGCGCGCTTCGGTGGAAAGGCGCTGCAGCAGGGGCAGCGTGAAAGCTGCGGTCTTGCCGGTGCCGGTCTGGGCGCCGCCCAGCAGGTCCACGCCTTTGAGCACGGCGGGGATCGCCTGGGTCTGGATGGGGGTGGGGGTGTCGTAGCCCTGCTCGAGCACGGCCTTCAGAATGGCCGGAGCCAGATTCAATTCTTCAAATGTCATGATGTTGCGCCTGTGTGGCGCTTTAGATCGGCCTGTTGGGTGCCTTGTTGAAAGGCAAACCCGCCAGTCAAAGGCAGATGGGGTCAGAAAGTGGGCCCTAAACATTACGTTTTACATCGTAAGCAGCCACTTGAAGCGGTACCCGGATGTGCCCAAATGTTGAAGGCAACTGGAGCCAGCAACGCCTGTATTGTCGCACAGCAACGATAATGGAGGCATTCACGCATAAAACACGCTTTGCCAAAAGGCGTTTGCGCCCAGGCGCGGCGTGTCGTTCCAGCCCGCAAGAAAGCCTGCTGACAGCCTGTAGAAATAGCATGTACAGGCGGCAAGCAGCCCGTTTTCCTGCATTGTTTTCATTTTTACCAAAGTTAATCCTGATGGCTCAGTACGTATTTACTATGAACAAGGTCGGCAAAATCGTGCCGCCCAAGCGCCATATCCTTAAAGAGGTGTCGCTCAGCTTCTTCCCGGGCGCCAAGATCGGCGTGCTGGGCACCAACGGTTCCGGCAAGTCCACGCTGCTCAAGATCATGGCCGGCCTGGACACGGAAATCGAGGGCGAAGCCACTCCCATGCCGGGCCTGAACATCGGCTACCTGCCGCAGGAACCCAAGCTGGACCCCGAGCACACGGTACGCGAAAGCGTGGAAGCCGGCATGGGCGCGGTATTCGCCGCCAAGGCCCAGCTCGAAGCTGTGTACACGGCTTACGGGGAGCCCGATGCCGACTTCGATGCGCTGGCCGCCGAGCAGGCCCGCCTGGAAGCCATCATCGCCACCGCCGGCACCGATTCCGAGCACCAGCTTGAAATCGCCGCCGACGCGCTGCGCCTGCCGCCCTGGGACGCCAAGATCGGTGTGCTCTCGGGCGGCGAAAAACGCCGCGTGGCCTTGTGCAGCTTACTGCTGTCCCGGCCCGACATGCTGCTGCTTGACGAACCCACCAATCACCTGGATGCCGAATCGGTGGACTGGCTGGAGCAGTTTCTGCAGCGCTTTTCGGGCACCGTGGTGGCCATCACCCACGATCGCTACTTCCTGGACAACGCCGCCGAGTGGATCCTGGAGCTGGACCGCGGCCACGGTATCCCCTGGAAGGGCAACTACAGCAGCTGGCTGGACCAGAAGGGCGAGCGCCTGGCACAGGAGCAAAAGGGTGAGGAAGCCCGCGCCAAGGCCCTGAAGAAGGAACTCGAATGGTCACGCCAGAACCCCAAGGCGCGCCAGGCCAAGAGCAAGTCGCGCCTGGCCCGTTTTGAGGAACTCTCCGACTTCGAATACCAGCAGCGCAACGAAACCCAGGAAATCTTCATCCCTGTGGCCGAGCGCCTGGGCAATGAAGTCATCGAATTCAAGAATGTCAGTAAATCCTTCGGTGACCGCCTGCTGATCGACAACCTCAGCTTCCAGGTGCCCGCAGGCGCCATCGTCGGCATCATCGGCCCGAACGGCGCAGGCAAGTCCACGTTGTTCAAGCTGATCGCCGGCAAGGAAACGCCCGACAGCGGCGAAGTCGCCATCGGCAAGACCGCGCGCATGGCTTTCGTCGACCAGCACCGCGATGATCTGGCCAATGAAAAAACCGTCTGGGAAGACATCTCGGGCGGACTGGACATGCTGACCGTCGGCAAGTTCACCATGCCCAGCCGGGCCTACGCTGGCCGTTTCAACTTCAACGGTGCAGACCAGCAAAAACGCGTCGGCATGCTGTCGGGCGGAGAGCGCGGGCGCCTGCACCTGGCCAAGACCCTGATCGCGGGCGGCAACGTGCTGATGCTTGACGAACCCTCAAACGATTTGGATGTGGAAACCCTGCGCGCGCTGGAAGACGCGCTGCTGGAATTCGCCGGCTCCGTGCTGGTGATCAGCCATGACCGCTGGTTTCTGGACCGTATCGCCACCCACATCCTGGCCGCCGAAGGCGACAGCCAGTGGACTTTCTTCAACGGCAATTACCAGGAGTACGAAGCCGACAAGAAGAAACGCTTGGGTGAAGAGGGCGCCAAACCGAAGCGTGTGCGCTTTAAGGCCCTGCACTAAGCCTGGACGCAGTCATGACAGACCAGGAGGTTCTGGACAAAACCCGCTTGTGGCTCGAAAAAGCCGTGATCGGGCTCAACCTGTGCCCGTTCGCCAAGGCGGTCTATGTCAAGAACCAGGTGCGCCTGGTGGTGAGCCGGGCCCGCCATGCGGACGGCCTGCTCGAAGAACTGGACCGCGAACTGGATCTGCTGGCGGCGACGCCGGCCGAAGAGGTCGACACCACGCTGCTGATTCACTCCACGCTGTTTGACGACTTCCTGGACTTCAACGATTTCCTGGAAATCGCCGAAGGCGTGGTGGATGAGCATGGCCTCGAAGGTGTGATCCAGCTGGCCAGCTTTCACCCGCAGTTCCAGTTCGATGGCACCGAGCCCGGCGACATTGGCAACTACACGAACCGCGCACCCTTTGCCATCCTGCATTTGCTGCGCGAGGAAAGCGTGGAACGGGCCGTGGAGGCGTTTCCCGAGGCTGAGGCTATCTTTGAGCAGAACATCCAGACGCTCGAAAAGCTGGGCCACACGGGCTGGAAGGCGCTGGGCCTATAACGCTGAGGCCTTATTTGGGCAAGTGCTGCTTGAGCACCGCGTGCAGCTGCGCGAAATTAAAGGGCTTGGTCACGTAGCCGCTGGCACCCAGGCGCAAGGCTTCCTCCAGCCGCTCTGACTCCGCGCTGGCCGACAGGAACACAAAGGGCACCTGCTTGAGGGCAGG
Organism: Polaromonas sp. P1_F1; assembly: GCF_056405795.1. Lineage (NCBI taxonomy): Bacteria > Pseudomonadati > Pseudomonadota > Betaproteobacteria > Burkholderiales > Comamonadaceae > Polaromonas > Polaromonas sp. P1_F1. The sequence goes on along the minus strand of NZ_JBFUBJ010000005.1, from coordinate 111,807 downwards.
TTCCGATTGCAGCGCGGCCAGAACCTCCATGCCGTTCATCAGCGGCATCATCACATCGCAAAAAATCAGGTCCGGCTGCTGCTCTCTGGCCACTTGCAGGCCGGCATGGCCGTCTGCCGCTGCCAGGCCTTCGTGGCCCTCCAGCCGGACAAAGCGCAGCAGGTTGTCCCGGATATGGGATTCATCTTCAATCACCAGAATGCGCGCCATTTTTCTTTCGCATTGAAGTCCCCGCATTTCATCGTGGGCGGGGCTGATTTCCCTGAGCTACCCGGCAGGCTCTGTCGCAGTGCCGAGCTGGTATCCATCTTATAGCCTTACCCCGGTTTCCCCAATCTGCCCGATGCGCTGGCTGGTTTGGCCAGGTTCCGCGACTCAAATCGTGACGGTAAAGCGCGTGCCCTGGCCCACGACGCTGGTTACGTTGATGTGGCCGCCGTGCAGGTCGACCGAATTTTTGACGATGGCCAGCCCCAGGCCCGTGCCCTGGATTTCGCCGACATTGCTGGCCCGGTGGAACCATTCGAAAAGGTGGGGAAGCTCTTCGGCCGGAATGCCTATGCCCTGGTCCGCCACCTCAAAGGCCACACGTCCCTCCAACGAAAACACGCGAAAAGAGACTTTTCCGCCTTGCGGCGAATACTTGATGGCGTTGGACAGCAGGTTGCCGAAGATATGGCGCAGCAGCTTTTCATCAAAAATCCCGATCTCCGGCCGGGCCCCGAATTCCAGGATCAGCTCGCAGCCCGCCTCTGAATACTGGATGCGCGCATCTTCCACCAGGTTCTGGCAAAGCAGTTGCAGATTGATCTCTGCCGGCTGGAACGCCAGCATTTGGGCCTCCACCTTGCCCAGCAGCAGCACGCGGTCCAGCATCTGGGTCATGCGTTGTACGCCGGTTTCTATGGTGGCGATGACGTCGGCTTTTTCGGGCTCGGGCAGGCGGTCGCCGTAGTGCTTGAGGAGTTCGGCGGACGACAGGATAAAGGCCAGCGGCGTGCGGAATTCATGCGACGCCACCGAGATGAAGCGCGACTTCATGTCATTGAGCTCGGTTTGCCGCTGCAGGGTCTGGCGCTGCGTCAGTTCGGCCTGCAAGCGGGCCGTCGCATCTACCACGAAGATCAGGGTCGCCTCGCGCTTGCCCCATTCGATCTGCACGGCGGAGAGCTCCAGCGAACGAACTTCGCCAGCCTGGGTGATCACGCGAAAACCGTACATCGAGTCGACCTCGTCGCCCCGCAGGCGACGCTCGTGGCGCTCGCGCATCACCGGCAGGTCGTCGGGGTGGACGGTCGCGGTGTAGGGCTGGGACAGCAGGTACTCCCGCGGATGGCCCACGATGCGCTCCAGGCTGGGGTTGGCAAATACCATGCGGCCGTCCTGCACAACCACCACGCCGACACCGACGTTTTCAATCACCGTGCGGTAGCGCTCTTCCGATTTACGCAATTCATCCAGCGCCTGATAGCGTTCAATCGCACTGCTGACGTGGTTGGCGACAAAGGACAGGATGTCGGCATCGGTGTCGCTGTAGGCCACGCCCGGTTCATAGCCCTGCACTGCGAGTACGCCGCCTATGGTGCCGCGTATGTGCATGGGCACGCCCAGCCAGGAACTGAAAGTCATGTCGCCACTGCCTTCCGTCACATCACCGGCGGCTTCCAGTACCTTCAGGCGCATGGCGTCAATAATTTGCGGCTTGCCGGTACTCAGGACGAATTCGGTCAGACCCCTGCGGTACGGCACATTGCTCAGTTGCAGCGCATCGCCATCGCGCTCGTCCACGTAATAGGGGAAATCCTTTCGGTGTTTCTGCGCGTCGTACAGACACACATAGCAATTTTTGGCATACAGCAGCTCTCCCAGCAAGCCGTGAACCGACTGCAGGAAATCGTAGAAAGAGAGATCTGCTGCTGCACGCTCGGCAATGCGGTAAAAAACCCGTTGCAGGGTTTCGGCTTTTTTTTGCTCCAGCGCTTCGACCTGAAGTTCGCGGGTTCGCTGTTCCAGCCACAGGGTGGCGGATGTCTCCTGCTTTTGCTTTTCAAGCTGCAAATTCCGGTAGTCGGCCTCTAACCCCTGGTATTGCTGTTGCAGCTGCTTGAGCTGGAGTTGCAGATCGGCGTCGGACGGCATGGCGCGGCTTTCGTGCTCGGGTTGAAAAGAGGGCTGCTGCAATGGCTGCACCCGAGTCATTATGCGGCCCTGGTTCAGGGGGTGTTCAGTCCGCTCACGGTCTGGAACATGGCCTGGCGCGCCTGAGCCACGATTTGCGAGCGCCATTCGTCCGTGTCGACATAAAACGCGTTCATCATCTGCCGCTTGATCGTCGCCTGTTGCTCCGCGGGCATCTCAGGATGCTTGTGCAGCCAGTGATCGGCACGCAGGGCGGCAATGACGTCCAGAATGGGCACCGTACCGTATTCCATGGCCATGCCGGTGTATTCGGCCTGTGGGCATTCGTCGGGAACCGACGCCCACATCAAACCCGTCAGGTGCGCCGAGCTGGAGGAGCCGTCGTAGAACGAGGTGACGGGGGTGGCGCCGCCGCCGTCCCACCAGGCGCGCGCGCGTGCCAGGGCTATGGGATCGTTGTCGCAGGCAAAAATGCGCTCACCAATCCCGCTGGGGCCCAGTCCTGTGTGCAGGTCCATCCAGGCGATGCGTTTAGCCCGTTGCCCGAATGTTTGCAGCACTTCGCGCAAGGTGCGATTGCTCCACGTTGGCTCCGTCCCGCCGAAAAACATGCCATCGGCGTATTCGTGCTGGCCTTGCGACACGGCCGCCTGGTAGCGTGCCACACCACGGGTGTCAATGTAGGCCGCAATGGCGGCCTGGTTTTCGCTTGTAGGGGGCCACCGCGCGGGTAGCAGCAAATCGTGGAGCTCGCGGTAAGCCTCATTGACAGGCAAGGGCTGGCCGAAGTCATGGAAGTTGCGGTTCAAGTCCACGTTTTCGTGCGTGGTGCGCCGTGCATGGGAAAAGCCGTGAGGATTGATCGCGTGAATGTAGAGCACTGCCACACCGCCCGCGCGGGCCTTGGCGCGCCATTCGGCGTCCTGTGCGGCATACACCTGCACACCCGAGCCACAGTAGCCTTCCACGCCGTGGCAAGCGCTGCTGACGATAAAGAGCTTGTTTGCGTCAGGTGAGCCGTCCAGGGCCACATCCATCGCGAGGGTTTCGCCGTCGCGGCCCTTCAGCGGGTGTTCATAGGCGCGAAGCGCCATGCCGGCGGCGCGAGCCGCCTCGAGGAATTTGGCGCGCGCAGCCGCATAACTGGCTGAAAAAGCCGCGTGTGTGTTCATGGTGTTGTTGGCGTTGTCAGGGGCGCACCTCAGGAACCGTGCCCAGCCAGCGCGTAGCCAGCTGGACCCAGTAGGTGCCACCCAGGGGGATCAGGTCGTCGTTGAAGTCGTAGCTCGGGTTGTGCAGCGTGCAGGGCCCTTCGCCGTGGCCCATGTCGCGGTGCGCGCCGTCTCCGTTGGAAATGAAACAGTAGGCGCCGGGTTTGGCTTGCAGCATGTAGGCGAAGTCTTCGGCGCCCATGGTGGGCTCCTGCGGCAGCACGTTGGCCGGCCCCACGATGTCGCTCATCACCCGGCGTGCGAAGTCGGCCTCGGCGGCGCTGTTGACCGTGGGCGGGTAGTTGCGCGTGAACTCGAATTCGCAGCGTGCTTCAAACGCGGCACAGGTGTGTTCGGCCACTTCCTTCATGCGCTTTTCAATCATGTCCAGCACTTCAATGCTGAACGTGCGCACTGTGCCCTGCAACTCGCAGAAGTCTGGCACCACGTTGGTCGCTTCTCCGGCGTGAATCATGGTCACCGAGATGACGCCCGCATCAACCGGTTTTTTGTTGCGGCTGATGATGGTCTGGAAGCCCTGCACCATCTGGCAGGCGATAGGCACAGGGTCGATGCCGAAGTGCGGCATCGCGGCGTGGCTGCCCTTGCCGCGTATGGTGATCTTGAACTCGTTGCTTGATGCCATCACTGGCCCCGCGCTGACCGCGAAAGTGCCGACAGGCGCGCCCGGCCAGTTGTGCATGCCAAAGACCGCTTCGACGGGGAATTTTTCAAAGAGGCCGTCCTTGATCATCTCGCGCGCGCCGCCGCCGCCTTCCTCGGCCGGCTGGAAGATCAGGTAGACCGTGCCGTCAAAGTCTCGGTTCTGCGAGAGGTGGCGTGCCGCGGCCAGCAGCATCGCGGTGTGGCCATCATGGCCGCAGGCGTGCATCTTGCCCTGCCGCGTGCTGGCATGGGGGAATTTGTTGAACTCCTGCATGGGCAGCGCGTCCATGTCGGCGCGCAGCCCCACGGCCCGGCCACAAGCGCCGCCGTCGCGGCCGTGCACGATACCCACCACGCCGGTGGTGCCCATGCCGCGGTGAATCGGGATGCCCCAGGATTCGAGCTTTTGCGCGACCACGTCGGCAGTGCGTACTTCCTGGAAGCACAGTTCGGGATGGGCGTGGATGTCGCGGCGCACGGCAGCGATGTCGGCCGCCCCGGCCAGGATGGATTCAATGATTTTCATGGCGGTGTCCCCTGAGAGTACATATTAACCAAGCCGGTTCCGCTTTGCATGGCCGTGCCTGGGTTCTTGGTATTTGTTCCCTAAATTCGGCCCTCTTCAACCGCATGGCAGGCCACACGAACGCCTTCGAGCTGCAGAAACTCCGGCCGTTCGCTGCGGCAACGCTCGTTGGCATGCGGGCAACGTGGGTGGAAGGTGCAGCCGGTGGGCGGGTTCAGCGGATTGGGCACTTCGCCCGACACAGGGGTGCGGGCGCGGCCGGTGTCGTGCATCTTGGGGATGGCATCCAGCAGCATGCGTGTGTAGGGATGGCGCGGTGTGCCGAACAGGCTGTGCTTGTCGGCCAGTTCCACGACGCGGCCCAGGTACATCACGCCGACGTGGTCGCTGACGTGGCGCACCACTGCGAGGTTGTGCGAGATGAAGAGGTAAGTCAGGCCGCGCTTTCGTTGCAGGTCCTTCATGATGTTGAGCACCTGCGCCTGCACGCTCACGTCCAGCGCCGAGGTCGGTTCGTCGCAGACCAGGAACTCGGGCTCCGTGGCCAGTGCGCGCGCGATCGATATGCGCTGGCGCTGCCCACCCGAGAATTGATGTGGATACTTGGGCTTGTCCAGCGCAGACAGGCCCACCGACCTCAGCAGTTCGTCCACGCGTTCCTTGAGTGCTGCGCTGTCACTCAGAATGCCGTGCTCGTGCAACGGTTCTGCGATGATGTCCTCCACCGTCCAGCGCGGGTTCAGGCTGGCATAGGGGTCCTGAAAAATCATCTGGATGCGCCTGCGCAATTGCCGGCCCTGGGGTGTCTTGAAAGCGGAATGCGCATCCTGGCCGTCAAAGGTCAATCCACCGCGCGTCGGCTCATAGAGACCCACTAGCAGGCGGGCGACGGTGCTTTTGCCGCAGCCCGATTCGCCGACCAGTGCCAGCGTCTTGCCTCTCTCGATGTCGAAGCTTACGCCGTCGACGGCCTTGAGCAGCAGGCGGGGCTTGCGCTCCAGCACGCGGTTGAGCCAGGGCGGCGACACATCGAAAGTCTTGGCCAGGTCGTGCGCCTGGACCAGCGGTTCCCCAACCTTTGCCGCGTTTTGCAATACTTCGGCATTCAGGATGTCGCTCATGCGGCCACCCCCGCATGCGCGTCATGCAACCAGCACGCCGCCTGCGTGGCGCCGGCCGGCATCAGGTCCGGCCTGTCCTGGCGGCAGCGTTCAAAGGCCTTGGGGCAGCGCGGATTGAAGGCGCATCCCTGTGGGATGGCGTTCAGGCGCGGCATGGCGCCGTCGATCTGATACAGGCGCTCACGCTCCACGGTAATGTCGGGAATCGCGGCCATCAGGCCCGCCGTGTAGGGATGCGAGGGGTGGTTGATCACCTGGTGCACTGGGCCTATCTCGGCGATCCGCCCGGCATACATCACGGCCACACGGTCACAGGTTTCGGCGATCACGCCCATGTCGTGGGTGATCAGCATGACGGCGGCGCCGCGCTGCCGGCAGATATTTTTGAGCAGGGTGATGATTTGTGCCTGGATCGATACGTCAAGCGCGGTGGTCGGTTCGTCGGCCACGATGAGCTTGGGCTCGGCCGCCAGCGCCAGGGCGATTACCACGCGCTGGCGCATACCGCCCGAGAACTGATGCGGGTAGTGGTCTATGCGCTGGGCGGCTGCGGGAATGCCGGTGTCATCCAGCAGTTCGATGGCGCGCGCCCGGGCTTCCTGCGTGCTGACGGGCAAATGAGCCTGGATGGTTTCCACCAATTGCCGGCCTATGGTGTAGAGCGGATTCAGCGAGGTCAGCGGATCCTGGAAGATCGCGCCTATCTTGCGCCCCCGGATGTGACGCATGCGTTCGTGGGGCAGGTTGTCGATGCGCTCGCCCTCGAGCAGGATCTGGCCGCCCGCCACGCGCCCGGGCGGCTCCAGCAGGCCGATGATGGCCGCCCCGGTCAGCGACTTGCCCGCGCCCGATTCACCGACCACGCCAAGGATTTCGCCAGGGGCGATGTCAAACGAGATGTCGTCCAGCGCACGCAGCGTGCCACGCCGGCCGGGAAACTCGACCACCAGGTTCTTGATTTGTAAAAGACTCATTGACGGTTCAGCTCACGAAGTGAGCGATGAGTAAGGTTTTTCCGCCGGGCCGCCCCAAGGAAAAATGCGCTCCCTCGGGGGGCAGCTTAGTACACGTAATGACAAGCGTGGGGGCATTCATTTTTCGGCCTACCTTAGACGGGGATTGAGGGCATCACGCAACCAGTCACCGAGCAGATTCACGCTCAGCGCAATCAACACCAGCATCAGGCCCGGGAACACGGTGATCCACCACTCGCCCGAGAACAGGTAGTCGTTGCCGACACGGATCAACGTACCCAGCGAGGGTGAGGTGGGCGGCGCGCCCACACCCAGGAAGGACAGCGTGGCTTCGGTGATGATGGCGGTCGCCACCTGGATGGTGGCAAGCACCAGTACAGGCCCCATCACATTGGGCAGCACATGGCGCCGCATGATGCGCAACGGCGAGACACCGGTGACGCGTGCGGCCTGTACATATTCCTTGCTGCGTTCCACCATGGTTGATCCGCGTACCGTGCGCGCGTATTGCACCCAGCCCGCCTGCCCCATCGAGATCGACAGAATCAGCACGCCCATGGCGAGGAGCTGACTCGCGTCAGGAAACACCGCGCGGCCCACACCGGCGATCAGCAGCGCGACCAGGATTGGCGGAAAAGATGACATCACATCGCATACGCGCATCAGGGCCGCGTCGATCCAGCCGCCGCGAAAGCCCGCGAGCAAGCCCAGCGACACGCCAGCCAGCATGGAGAGGATGACAGAGGCCACGCCCACTATCAGTGAAATGCGCGCGCCATACATCAGCGCCGATAAAATGTCCCGCCCCTGGTCATCGGTGCCCAGCAGGTATTTCGAACTGCCCTGCGCGCTCCAGGCCGGGGGCAGGCGCGCATCGCTGAGCTCCAGTGTGCTGAGGTTGAACGGGTCATGCGGGGCCACCCAGCCGGCAAACACCGAACAGAAAACGCAGACCAGCGCAATGGCCGCCGCAAGCATCGCAACCGGCGAGGTGCGAAAACTGTGGACCACATCGCTGTCAAACCAGCGCGCAAGAGTTTTTGTCATCAAAAGAATGCGTAGTCCGTATTAACTAGGGTCGAGTAAAGCGAGTCCTGTGCCAGCGACAGCGCGGAGCCGGCTTTGCCGGGCCGCTGCTGTTGTCCCCTGCAGGGGAGAGGCCGTTACGCGAAGCGAAAAGGCAACAGGGGGGAGGTTACCTTCAGCGCGGAACCGGCTTGCCAGGCCGCTGCTGTTGTCCCCTGCAGGGGAGAGGCCGCTACGCGCAGCGAAAAGGCAACAGGGGGGTGTTTACTTCTTCACAGTTATCCACTTGAAGAACATGAAGTTGTCGGCCATCTGGACCAGTTCCACCTTCTTGTTCATGCCCCAGGCCAGCGACTGCTGGTGCAGCGGTATGTGGCCGATGTCGGCCCCGTGGATGTCGAACGCTTCCTTGATCATCGCATTGCGCTTGGTCTTGTCGGTTTCGGATTGGACCTTCCTGGTCAGTTCGTCAAACTTCGGATTGCAATATGCGCCCAGATTGAACTGGCCAGCGCCCTTGTCGTCGACACAGGCGACCAGGGCATTCATGGCGTTGTGGGCGTCATAAGTGCCGGGTGTCCAGCCCAGCATGTAAAAGCTGGTGTCGCGACGCAAAATCTTGGGGAAATAGGTGCCTTTGGTTTCAGCCTGGAGGTTGATCTTGACGTTGATGCGTGAAAGATTGGCTGCCACAGCCTGGCAAATCCGGCTGTCGTTCACATAACGGTCATTCGGACAGTTCATGGACACTTCAAAACCACTCGCATAGCCGGCATCTGCCATCAGTTTTTTGGCGGCTTCAGGGTCGTAGGGCAAGCGCTTGTTCTGGTCGGCCTGGAAGCCGTTGATACCGGGGCCAATCAGCAGCGCTGTCGGGTTGGAGCCGCCGCGCATCACGGTTTTCTTGATGCTTTCGATGTCGATGGCCTGATAGAAGGCCTGGCGCACGCGCTTGTCCTTGAACGGGTTTTTGCCCTTCACGCTGGAATACAGGAGTTCGTCGCGCTTTTGGTCCATGCCCAGGAAAATGGTGCGCAGCTCTGGTCCGGCCAGAACACGGGTTGCGGCGTTGCTGTTGACACGGTCAATATCCTGCACCGGCACGGGCTCCATCACGTCGACTTCACCGGACAGCAAGGCTGCCACGCGCGTGGCGTCGTTGCCGATGGGGGTGAAGACCACCTCCTGAACGTTGCCTTCAATCTTGCCCCAGTAGGTGCCGTTGCGGACAAAGGTGGTGCGCACATTGGGTTGACGCTCCCGTACCCGGTAAGGGCCGGTGCCGTTGGCACGGAAGGACGCGGCGTTTTCAATGCCTTTACGGCGGTCCACCGGTTTGGTCGCCTGGTTGGTTTCGCACCATTTCTTGCTCATGATGTAAACCAGCGTGATCACGTCGGGCAAGATGGGAAAGGGTGTTTTGGTTTCGATCTCAACCACATGGTCGTTGATCTTGCGCACTTCCTTGAAGTCGTTGGTGTAGCTCTTCATGTCCGAGCCGTCGGCCTGGGTGCGGTTAAAGCTGAACACCACGTCATCGGCGGTGAACGGCGTGCCGTCGTGAAACTGCACGCCCTTGCGCAGTTCGAAGCGCCATACGGAAGGTGATGTCTGTTTCCACGAGGTCGCCAGGCCAGGCGCCAGGCTCAGGTCCTTGTTGCGGATGACCAGGCCTTCATAGGCATTGCCCGTCACGCTGAGCTGAAGCGATTCGTTCAGCGAGTGCGGATCCATCGACAAAGAATCGCCCTGGTTGGCGACTCGCAGGGTTTGCGCCGAAGCGATAAAACTTGTGGCCGTGAGGCCGCACAGCACAGCGGCTGAAAGCAGATTGGACTTGAATTTCATCAGGAACTCCTTGTGAAAGGGATGAGGACTTGCGGGTGTAAAAAATGAAATAAAGGGGTGCGGCCTGCGCCATCAGTGGCCCGCGGCATTGCCGACGCGAAGCCGGGGGTCCACTGCGAAATACAGCAGGTCGACGACCAGGTTGATGGCCACAAAAATCAGCGCAATCAGGCACAGGTAAGCGGCCATGACGGGGATGTCGGCAAAGGTCACCGCCTGGATGAACAGCAGGCCCATGCCGGGCCATTGAAAGACGGTTTCGGTGATGATGGCAAAGGCGATCAACCCGCCCAGTTGCAGACCGGTAATGGTCATTACCGGCACCAGCGTGTTGCGCAAGGCATGGCCGAAATGGATGGTCCGGTCGGGCAGGCCGCGCGCCCGTGCGAACTTGATGTAGTCGGTGCGCAATACCTCCAGCATTTCGGCGCGCACCAGCCGCATGATCAACGTGAGCTGAAAGACCGCCAGCGTCACGGCCGGCAGGACGATGTGGTGCCAGCCGTCGGCCTTGAAGAGGCCTGTGCTCCACCAGCCGATCTGCACTGTCTCGCCACGGCCAAAGCTCGGGAACCAGCCCAGGCCCACGGCGAACACCAGGATCAGCAGGATACCGATCAGGAAAGTGGGCAATGAAACACCCAGCAGTGACACCGTCATGAACACCTGGCTCAGGAACGAGCCGCGGCGCAGCGCCGAATAGACGCCCATCGGGATACCGATGAGCAAGGCCAAAACGGCCGCCACCAGCGCAAGCTCCAGCGTCGCGGGAAAACGTTCGGAAATCAGGCGCGATACCTTGGCGCCCTGTCGCAGGCTCAAGCCGAATTCGCCCTGCGCGGCGTTGACCAGGAAATGCCAGAACTGGACGATAAAAGGCCGGTCCAGCCCGAGGTCGGTGCGCAGTTGCCGGATCTGCGCCGGTGTGGCGTCCTGCCCCAGAAGGAACACCACCGGGTCACCGACATACTGAAAGAGCATGAAGGCAATCAAGGCGACCACGACCATCACGATCACGGCCTGGATCAGGCGGCGCAGAATAAAAGCAAGCATTGGCCAAAGAAAAGTGTCGGACGATACTAGCAGAGCAATTGCTATGCCGACACAGGGGTTTACTTTAGGGTTAAAGAACCGCGTGGCCCCGGCAATTGCCCTGAATCGGGCTTTTCATTGCCCTTTTAAGGTGCCGCGCGCCTCTTTGCGGCGCGACCGGCTTTAAAGCCTTTGCAGCTTTTTTCGGACCAGGTGGATGTTGCTGCGCAGCGCATACAACTCGTCGGTATAGGACAGCGGCACCGTGATTTTTTCGGCGCGGCTTTCCAGGTTGTTGAGTTCTTCCAGCAAGGCCGCGTTGCCACTGTTTTCCCCGGAGATTTCCACGCGGTTTTCGATGTCGCGCAGTTGGCCGTACCAGCGGAAGATGCGTGAACGCACACGAAAGGCATACAGCGGCGGGATGATGCGCGACAGCGGCAGCATGATGGCGATGATGATGCCCATCGCCAGCCACATCCGCTCGACCAGGTTGGCCACCCAGAAGGGCAGGTAGCGCTGCAGTACGGGGGTGCCGTTCTTGATGGCGCGCTCGGCCTCCTTGGCAATGGGCAATTCGCTGTTGTCGCGGTTCGGGTATTCGCGGGCGCTTTTGAACCAGCCGGCCCCGCCATGGATGTCGTTGCCGGCCTGGGCCAGCAGCTGCTGCAGCGCGGGATGAATACCGGAGCGCGTGATAAGTGAGGTGGTCGATGCGACCAGCCGTACGTCATCGGGCGGAATATTGCCCGCCAGATCCACCACGCCGCGTGGCAGGCGGGTCGGCGTCAAAAATGCAAAGCGCCGCGAATAGGCTTCGCTCTGGGCAAAATTCATGAGCTTGACGCCGGGGGTTTGCAGCAGCATCTGCACCATCAGCGACTCCGGGGCGGACGCGAACACAATCGCGTCCAGTTCCCCGCCCAGAAAGGCCACGGTCGCGGGCGTCTGCTCCAGTCTCGACACTTTCATCGTAGCGGGGTCGATGCGGTTGCTGTCGAACAGCTTTGCCATCAGGCTGGGGACGCCGCTGCCTGGCGTTCCCAGGTTGACGCGCAGGCCCTGCAATTGCGTGAGCGATGTGAGGCTGGCGTCTTCGCCCGTATCCGCGGAATCTGCCTTTGGGGCGAGTCGGCTGCCTGGCGCCTTCGCGGCCCGTGCCGCGGCAGCTACTTTGCGCGCCGCATCTTCCCGGTAGAACAGCCAGAGCGGTTCCACAAACAGGCTGCCCAGCGACGACAGGTCTTCTTCATCCTGGGCGGTGTAGTCGCTGGTGCCGCCCTGGACAAAACCGACGTCCACCTTGCCTTCGCGCAGCAACTGCAGGTTGGCGGCTGAGCCTTCCGAGGGCACAAGGACCACCTGGATGCCCTCCTGAGCCAGCGCCTTGGCGTAGCGTTTGCCGAATTCTTCATAGGCGCTTTGCGCCGGGCCGGTCGCCAGGCTCACCCGCTTGGGCGGGTTTGGGTCCAGCCACCAATAGGCCAATACCAGCAGCGCCGCCGCCAGCAGGATGAACGGGCCGGCGGAGACCCACAGATCGCGCAGGGACAACAGGGTGTAGCGAATGGTTTTAGGCATGCGCCGAACCATAGCATGGGGCCGCTGCCGGCCTGCAGGCAAAGTTTGTCTATTGGTAAAAATGGCCTGCAGGCCAATCAGGACAAGCGCAAGAAGCTATCAAAATGAGAGCGGATTGGCGATCGTGCCGGTGGGCGCTTACTTGCGGGGTTCGATGGAAAGCACGGTATAGGCCCCGTTGATCTTGTCTACGGTGAAACTGACCTGGTCCCCGGCCTTGACCGCTTCCAGCATCGCAGGGTCCTTGACCTGGAACACCATGGTCATGCCGGGCATGTCCAGGTTCTTGATCTCACCGTGCTTGAGGGTGATCTTGCCGGCCTCCTTGTCGACTTTGCGGACTTCGCCTTCGGTCGGCGGCAAGGCCGCCTGCGCCAGGGCAAGCGACGTGGCCAGTACGGCAAAGAGGGCAGCCCCTATGCGGTTAAAACGTTTCATGGGGAATCCTTTCAGGTGCGGTGATAGCTTTGGTAAATGCGGGTACTGCCATCGCGGTGAACCAGCAGTACGTCATACGGGTCTTTGCGTCCGCCATAAAGCGGCGCATCCATGCCGGGCGAGCCCACCGGCATGCCGGGAACGGCCAGGCCTACGGCCTGCGGGCTCTCTTTGAGCAGGCGGTAGATCTCACGGGCCGGCACATGGCCTTCCAGTGCGTAGCGCTTGCCGGCCAGGCTGACTTCCGCCGTGTGGCAGGAGCCGAGCTTTTCCGGGATGCCGAGCCGGGTCCGCGCCGCCGTGTTGCCGCTGTCGTGAATGCGAACCTGGAACCCGTTGGCCTGCAGGTGCGCCACCCAGTCCTTGCAGCAACCGCAGTCAGGGTCTTTCCAGACTTCGACGGGTACTTGGGTCTGGGCCCACAGTGCCGGGGTGAGGGCTGAGGCGCTTGCAATCGCGGCCGTCACCTGGATGAGTTGTCGTCTTTGCATCATGTGTGCTCCTTGTGTGAACGGATCAGCGGGCCGCAACAGTGATCTTGCCCACCATGCCTGCCTGGTAGTGGCCGGCGATCAGGCAGGCGAAGTCGAATTCGCCGGCGCGGTTGAAGGTCCAGACCAACCCGCCCGACTTGCCCGCCGGCACGTGCGCCATGTAGGGCTCGTCGTGCTCCATGCCCGGAAACTTCACCATCATCGCCGCGTGTTCGTCGAGATTCTTTTGGGTCCCGATCACCAGTTCATGCAAAAGTTTGCCGCGATTGCGGATTTCAAAACGCACGGTTTCGCCTTGCTTGAACGAGAGCTTGTCGGGTGTGAACCGCATGTTGTCGTCCATGGACAGCGTGACGGTTCGTGTGGCTGCGCTGGCATCGCCCGCAATGCCCCAGGGCTTTTGCTCTTTCGGGGCCGGGGCAGCACTGGGGCTGTGGACAGCATCGCCGTGGGCGAAAGCCGGCGCGGCCGAAGCTGCAACAACGGCGGCGGCAAGAATGGCGGTAAGTGGGTTCATGGTGTGGTCCTTGTGGATGAAGTTAAAGAGTCAAAAGTTCAAAGTCAAATCAATGTTGGTGCCCGGGATGCCCGGCCGCTGTGCCCGGCGCATCGCTGTAGCCGCGCAAATCCGCGTAAAGGTTTATCTGCTGCGGTGTCAATAAACCTGCCTGTTGCAAGTGCGTATGCAAGTGCGAGGCACGCAACTGGGCTTGAAGCAGGCCAATCTGCCGGGTCAGGGCATCAACCTGTGCCGCGTTCACCTGCCTGCCGGCAAAGGCGCTGTCCAGGTCACGCTCGGCCTCCACCAGCCTGGCGCCCAGCGCGCGGGCCTCGGCCTTGTGCTGGTTCATCAGTGCTTCGCTGGCCTGCTTTTGCGCGGCGCTCAGCGCCAGCGGGCCGGCCAGTTCCAGCACGTGCATGGGCCCCGGGTAACCGTTCAATTCGGCCGCTTTGGCTTGTTCCATGCCTTTGCCGGCCAGAAGGTCAGCGGTTTGTGCCGCCGACAGGGCTTTGATGCCGCGCGCTTGCTGGCCCGCGTAGGGACTTGCTGCGGGGTTTTCACCCCTCGTCTGGCCATGTTGGGCAAACAGGGCTGTAGCGCCCGACAGTAAAGCGCAAGCAGCTATCAATTTAAGAGCGTTTTGGGTTTTCATGGTGTTCCTCAAGGTTCTGGGTCAGTGGCCGGTATGGCCCTGGGGTTTGCGGATATTGATTTCAGTGCCGCCCGCAGGTGCGGCCGGATTGCCAGGCTGGGGGCGGGCCGGGTCGGGCAGGGCGCCCTTCCACTCATAAGCCTGCGTGCCGGCCGGCTGCCGGTACCAGCCCGGGTCCTTGTATTCGCCGGGCTTCTGGTCCCCGCGCACCTTGAGCACGCTGAACATGCCGCCCATTTCCACGCCGCCGTAGGGGCCCTTGCCCGTCATCATGGGCGCGGTGTTGTCGGGGATCGGCATCTCCATCTCCCCCATATCGGCCATGCCGCGTTCGCCCATCACCATGTAGTCGGGCACAGCCTTCTGGATTTTCCTGACGAGACCGCGGTGGTCCACGCCAATCATGGTGGGCACGTCGTGACCCATGGCGTTCATGGTGTGGTGGCTTTTGTGGCAATGAAAAGCCCAGTCGCCTTCCTCGTCCGCCAGAAATTCAAACTGGCGCATCTGGCCCACGGCAACATCCGTCGTCACTTCCGGCCAGCGGGCCGGCCGCGGCGTGGGGCCGCCGTCGGTGCCGGTCACCGTGAACTCGTGCCCGTGCAGGTGCATCGGGTGGTTGGTCATGGTGAGGTTGCCCACACGTATGCGCACCCTGTCGTTCCTGCGCACCACCAGCGGGTCAATGCCGGGGAAGATGCGGCTGTTCCAGCTCCACAGGTTGAAGTCCAGCATGGTCATGATCTTCGGCGTCATGCTGCCGGGTTCGATGTCGTAGGCGTTGAGCAGGAACACGAAGTCGCGGTCGACGACGTCGATGAGCGGATGTTTTTCCCTGGGGTGTGTGACCCAGAAACCCATCATGCCCATGGCCATCTGCGTCATTTCGTCGGCATGCGGGTGGTACATGAATGTGCCGGGGCGCCGCGCCGCGAACTCATACACAAACGTCTTGCCCACCGGGATCGCCGGCTGGTTCAGCCCGGCCACGCCGTCCATGCCATTGGGCAGGCGCTGGCCATGCCAGTGGACGCTGGTGTGCTCGGGCAGTTTGTTGGTGACGAATATACGAACGCGGTCGCCCTCGACGACCTCAATCGTGGGGCCCGGGCTCTGGCCGTTGTAGCCCCACATGTGGGCCTTGAAGCCCGGGGCCATTTCGCGCACCACCGGCTCCGCCACCAGGTGGAATTCTTTCACGCCGTTGTTCATGCGCCAGGGCAGCGTCCATCCATTCAGGGTGACGACCGGGTTGTAGGGCCGGCCGTTCGGCGGCGCCAGCGGCGGCGCGGTATCGGGCTTGTTCATCGTCACGGGTTCCGGCAGCGCGGCCATCGCCACCTTGCTGACGGACGCGGCAGCTGCCGCTGTCAGCGCCGCGCGGTTAAAGAAATTTCGTCGATTCATGGGATTCCTTGTGTTGGGGGGCGCTCAGTGCGCTGCGGCTGTGGCGGCGCCGGTTTTGCCGGAAGGCCTGGACGAGGCCGTGCCGGGCGATGCGCCGGCAAGCACCGTCTGAAGGTCGGCTTCGGCAAGCCAGAAGTCGCGTTGCGCCTCGATGGTGCCGGCAGCGGCCAGGGTCTGCGCGCGGGCGCCGGCCAGCAGGTCAAAGACGCTGGTGAGCATGCCGTTGTAGCGCAGCACCGTTTCATCCTGGATGAAGCGGTAAAGCGGCATCACCTCCGTCTGGTAGTGGCGTGCCAGGTCGTAGGCCGTGCGGTAGCTGTGGTAAGCCTCGCGTGCTTCGCTGCGCGCCCTGACCGCCAGTTCGCGCACACGTGCCGAATCACCCAGGGTGTCCCACAGGCCGTCGGCACCGGGTTGGGGCCGGATGGCGCGTTGCCCTGCCCATTGCGCCGTCGCCAGGCGCAGGTCCAGCCGCTGCTGCAGCACGCGGCTTTCGATGTCCGGCATGTCTTCCGCTTTCGGGGGCAGGTCGGGCAGCCGCTCGGGCAATGTGAAGCCGGCTTGCGTGCCCCACAGGCCCATCACCACCACGAGTTTTTCGCGCTCGCTGAAAGCGGCCTGCCGGGCGCGCGCCAATTGCGCCGTGGCCTCGGCCAGCAGCAGTTGTTCGCGGGCCTGCTGCAGCTTGCTCCAGTTGCCTGCGCGTGCCATGCGGCGCGCCAGCTCGCCGCCGGTCTCCGCGTTCTCCCTGGCCTCGTCCATAAAGCGCGCTGTCTGCGCGGCAGCCACCGCGTTGATCCAGGCTTTGCGGGTATCGCTTGACAGCAGGGTGATGTCTTGCGCGGCCTTGAGTTTGGCCGGGCTGGCAGACACGGCATCCGTGATGTTGACGCCTTCGCCGGCCAGGGACAGTTGCAGGCCGGGGTTATTGAGCAGTGCAATGCGCACCGCGCTTTCCGCGCTGAGCGGGCCTTTCAGCAGGTCCGCAACGGCGGCGCTGTTGTCTTTGCCCGGCCGCGCAATGAGCACGGGGGGCGAAGTGCCCGAGCCGCCCGGTTGCGGGGCGGCCAGCGCCTGCAGGCCAGTCACGCCGCCGTCGGGCACTGCCGTTGTGCAGCCCGCGAGGGCCAGCATGAGCAGCGCCAATGAACCCAGACGTGGAGCGGTGTGGCGGTGGCCGGCAGCGGAGGTCATGCCGGGCTTCATGGTTTCGAGGCGGCGGGCGCCGCAAGTTCGGTTCGTGGTGCCTGGGCCTCTTCCCATTTCAGCAGGTCGGCATGCCCCTTTTTGAATTGGCCCGCAGTGGTGTTGGATTTTTTCCAGTCATCGCTGGCCGGCTCCACGCCTTGCGGACGGTTCACAAATAGGGACTGGTACGGGGTGGATGGCACCAGCGTGCCCGGGCTGGCAGCTTGTTCGGTGGGTCGGGGGTTCACCCGGGGGTAGGGATCTGTCTGTGCATGGGCCCCGGCATAACCGATGAAAAACAGCGCGAGGGCCAGCACTGTGCGCGGGCGGGAAATGAAACGAATGGTCACAAGAATCTCCTGGATACAAGCGGGGCGATTTGCGGAAAATCGCGGGTATCCGGCGTCAAGAGCCTGAAAGGCCCTGCCGGACGGCAAGTACAGGCCCAGTACGGGCCTGGAGATCAGGAAATGGGTGGTTTTTGGCCCAGCGCGGCGTCGGCGCTGGCGAACTGGTCTGACGCTGGACGCAGCAGGCTGCGCCCTTGGAAAACGGGGCTGTGGTCCGGCGCAGCAAGCGACAGCGCGACCGTATGGCAGGCCTGGCATGCCGCGCAGGATTCACAGCCGGTATCGCTCGACTGGGGGGTGTTCCCCGAGGTTTGCCCGGCGCAGTCGTGCATGGCCATGGTTGCTTCGGGCGACGTCTCTTCGTGGCCTGAATGGCCCTCGGCCCCCATATGGTGAGCGGAAGCAGCTATCGTTTTGGTAGCGGAGTGTTCCGCGGAAGCAAGCTGCCCGTGTTGCACATGGGCCGCCGCCATTTGCGTCGCCATTGCATCGCCTACCCAGCCGCGCAAGGGCAGCAGGGCGATCATCAGGGCGAGGAGCAGGTGGCGCATGGGTGAATGATAGGCGATGCGTCTAAAAAGTTCCCGCGCAAACCCATCAAACTTGCCATCGCAAGGCCGGCAGTGGAAACTGTCAAGATCACTCATGACAAGTAGATTCGTCCTTTGAAACTTCATTCCGTGCTTTTGAAACCCGGCGTCGCAGCCGCGCTGGCTTCGGCTTTCCTGTTCGGCGCGGGCACGCCGCTGGCCAAGTCACTGCTCGGCCAGGTCAACCCCTGGATACTCGCCGGGCTTTTGTATCTGGGCTCCGGTCTGGGGCTGGCGATCTATCGCCGGCTGCGCGGTGCTGCCCGGCCACGCCTGAACCCCGGCGAGGGTCGCTGGCTGGCCGCGGCCGTGCTATGTGGCGGCGGCCTGGCGCCGGTACTGCTGATGTACGGCCTGTCAGCCATGCCTTCCAGCCATGCGGCACTGCTGCTCAATGCCGAGGCGGTATTGACCGCCGTGCTTGCCTGGATGGTGTTCAAGGAAAATTTTGACCGCCGTATTGCGGCGGGCATGGCCGCTATCGTGGCGGGTGCCGTGCTGCTGAGCTGGCCGCAGCAGGCAGCGGCCACGGCGGGGTCAACATTCAGCGCGCTGTGGCCCGCGCTGGCCGTGACTTTGGCGTGTTTTTTTTGGGCGCTGGACAACAACTTCACGCGCAAGGTGTCGCTGGTGGATGCGTCATGGATTGCCTGCGTGAAAGGGCTGGTGGCCGGTGTCACCAATCTGCTGCTGGCCTTTTTGGCAGGCGCGGCGTTGCCGGGTGCGGTACAAATCTCCGCCGCGATGGCGGTCGGCCTGCTGGCCTACGGCGTGAGCCTGGCGCTTTTTGTGGTGGCCTTGCGGCACCTTGGGGCATCAAGGGCCGGTGCCTACTTTTCGACGGCGCCTTTTGTGGGCGCATTGTTTTCCGTGGTGTTTCTTGCCGAGCCCGTCACCTGGCAACTGGTGGGTGCCGCCTTGCTGATGGCCATCGGCATCTGGCTGCACCTGACCGAGCATCATGCGCACATGCATCGGCACGAAGCGCTGGAACATGAACACCTACATGCGCATGACGCGCATCACCCGCATGAGCATGCGCAGGCGGTTCCAGGAATGCATTCACATCGCCACCGCCATGAGCCCCTGGCCCACAGCCATGCGCACTACCCTGACGCCCATCACCGCCACGGGCATTCCGGTGGCTGAAGAAGACGGCCTCGTTTAGACCGCAAACAGGTCTCAGGATTTCTGAAGTTGCAGCTGCGCCTTGTCGATCCAGAGCTGCAGGCTGTCCAGCAATTCCTTCTGGCTGAACGAGCAGCTTTCTTCGGTGAACAGTGCGGCGGACTCCAGCCGGTTGAGCAATTGCGACAGCACATCATTGAAGCGGACCGGCAAGGCAGCTGCAAGGCCTTGCTGCTGCGCGGCCAGTTGTGCAAAGGCGCCCACGCGAATGCCATCACTGCGCAGTTGCTGCAGCGCAGCTTGCAGTGCTTCGAGTTGCTGTTGGGGTGTCATGGTCTGGCTGTGGCGCTTGAAGGGACGTTCAGACGGCGGCGGACACCTGCACCCGGGCCGGCATGCGGTCGAACACCAGCGTCAGCATGGCCAGCAAACCAAAAGGCACGCCGACCCAGCCCAGCTGCGCAAAACCCACCTGATCGAGCACCGCACCGCTGACCACAGCGCCCAGCGCCGTGCCCACGTACAGCATGGAGCCATTGAGGCTGAGCAGCAGCGGTGCCTGTGCGGGCGACAAGGTGGCCAGCCGGCTTTGCTGCGGTGCCATCAGCCCGAAACCTGCAATGCCCCACAGAACCAGCACGGCCATGGTGGCCGGCACATGGCCGCGTGTCAGCGGCAGCAGGCACATCATCGCCACCAGTACAGCCAGTTGCACGCGCATGCTGCGCAGTGCGCCAAAGCGGTCGGTGGCCCAGCCGCCCATCAACGTGCCCGCAACACCCGCCAGGCCGAAGACGGCCAGCGTGGCGGAAAGCTGCGCTGAACTCATGGGGTTGAGCGCCTGCAGTACCGGGCCGACATAGGCAAAAACACTGAAGATGGCGATGAAATACAGCAGCGTTCGGCCCCATACGCGCAGCACCGCGGGCTGGCGCGCTGCGGCGCGGAAACCCGCAAAGCTGGTGCCTGCGCTGGCCATGTCGGCCGGGATCAGCCAGCTCGCCGCGATCAGCGCCGCCAGGCTGGCCCCGGCCGACAGCCAGACCGGCACGCGCCAGCCAAACTCAAAGCCCAGCCAGGCGCCGATCGGCAAGCCCACGGCGTAGCTGATGCTCATGCCCAGGAAGGTGATGGACAGCGCCCTGCCGCGCAGCGATGGCACCACCATGCTGACCGCCAGCGCCGATGCTGCGGCGGTGAACATGGCACCTGCTCCCATCAGTACGCGGCCCAGCAGCAGCAGGGGAAAGTTGGGCGCGACGGCGCAAACCAGGCAACCGGCGGTAAACAGGCTGAGTGCCAGCTGGACGGCGCGCTTGCGTGGCCACCTGGCGGTAAGGATGATGAGCAGGGGCGCCAGCACCGCGGTGGCAATGGCGTATGCCGTCATGGCCTGGCCGGCGGCCGCCACACTGATGCCCAGCGAGGCACTCATGGGCTGCAGGATGCCGCCGAGCACAAAAGCCCCGCTGCCGATCACGAGGTTGCACAGGGCGAAGAAATAGAGAATGGGCGGCATGGCAGTCATGGGCAGCAGGAATCCGGTGGGCAGATCAGGGCGTAGGCATGGTTGTGGGCGAGCGGTTGGGCAACAAATTGGCCTTCAGTCCAACCGGAGTCAGCGCAAGCAGCTATCAAATTGAGAGCGAAAAAAAGACGTCCCCGCTATTGTGCGGGAACTCACCCAACCCTGCCGGAGCGGGGGAAAGGCGGCCTGGCGCGGCCCCGTCAGGTTTGCGGGATCCAGGGCCCGCTGGCGGGCAGGGTTGATGTGCTTTGCAGCACTTCCAGGTCTACCGGCTGCGGCGCGTTGTCGCCCGCACCCTGGATTTTCACGATGTCCTGCGGGCAGGCGGAAAACGCGACAAAGCAGTCCATCTCGGCGCGCAGCGTGATTGAGTCACCGGCCTTCGTCACGGTGGGCAGGGTTTTGAGTGTGATGCCGTCGGGCTGCACCCGGATGTTCATGAAGATGTTGAACGAAGCGAGGATGGCGCGTGGCGGCGTCAGGCCAAGCTCGAACATGCCTTCAAACATGTTGTCGCAGCAGTTGCGGTGGTAGCCCTTGACACCCAACAGTTCATAGCGGCGGCGGTCGCAGGCGGCCATGAAGGTGTCGTGTACGCCGGGCGTGCTGTCTTCCACCACGGTGAGGATGGGGTGGCGCTGGTTAGTGACGAAAGAGTCGCCGACGACAGGATTCAGGTGCTGGTTCCACACGCGGGTGGTTTCCATGCACATGAATTCGTTCAGGTCGTAGGCATTGAACGCCCAGCAATCGACCACCTGCGTGCCGTGGGTGTTGATGACCTTCACGGCTTGCCCGGCCTGCAGGCGCAGCGCCTTGCCGTGGCCGGCAGGGATGTGCAGGGCGCCGGGCGTCATGGATTCCCCAGGTTACTGGATCATCCCGAGGAACTGCTTCAGCTCGGCGGTTTGCGGATTCGAAAACACTTCGTCGGGCGGCCCGATCTCATGCACGCGGCCCTGGTGCATGAAGACCACTCGGTCGCAGACCTTGCGGGCGAAGTTCATCTCGTGCGTCACCATCAGCAGCGTCATGCCTTCGGCGGCGAGGCTTTCCACGACCTGCAGCACTTCACCGACGAGTTCAGGGTCCAGCGCCGAGGTGATCTCGTCGCACAGCAGCACCGAAGGCTGCATGGCCAGTGCGCGCGCGATCGCCACGCGCTGTTGCTGCCCGCCTGAAAGCTGGTCGGGCCAGGACTCGAATTTTTCGGCCAGGCCCACGCGTTGCAGCAGCGCACGCGCGTGTTTTTCTGCGGGGGCACCGGCCGTCTTCTTGACCAGCGTCGGTGCCAGCATGATGTTTTTGCCAACGGTCAGGTGCGGGAAGAGGTTAAAGCTCTGGAAGATCATGCCGACATGCTGGCGCAGCTCGCGCATGACCTGCGGACTGTCGTGCAACAGGTGCTTGCCGTCCACGCGCAGCGTGCCGCTCTGAAAGACTTCCAACCCGTTGATGCAGCGCAGCAGCGTGCTTTTTCCCGAGCCGCTTTTGCCGATGATGGCGATCACTTCGCCGGCCTTGACTTCCAGATCAATGCCCTTCAAAACCTCGTTGGCTCCGAAGCTTTTGCGAAGTTGATTGATCTCGACAAGAGTCCTGTCGGACGAAGTTGTTGCGGGGGATGATGCGACGTTAGCGTCCATTTCTGGCTTTCCTCTCAAGCTTGCGGGCATACAGGGACACGGGGAAACACAGCGCGAAGTACATCAGCGCGACGCAGCTGTACACCACAAAGGGTTTGAAGGTGGCGTTGGTGATCATGGTGCCGGCCTTGGTCAGTTCGATAAAACCAATCACCGAGGCCAGCGCCGTGCCCTTGATGACCTGCACCAGAAAGCCCACGGTGGGCGGCACGGCAATGCGCACAGCTTGCGGCAGCACGATGTACTTGAGTTGCTCGCCGAAGTTGAGCGCCAGGCTTTGCGCGGCTTCCCACTGGCCCTTGGGAATAGCGTCGACGCAGCCGCGCCAGATTTCGGCGAGGTAAGCACTGGTGTAGAGCGTGAGTGCTACCGCAGCCGCCACCCAGGCCGGCACGTTGATGCCGAAGAGCGCCAGGCCGAAGTAGGCCAAAAAAAGCTGCATCAGCAAAGGCGTTCCCTGGAACAGCAGCACATAGCCGTCCAGTGCGCGGCGCGTGAAGAGGGCCGCCTTCTGCGCGCCCGGCACTGCGCGGGTGGCTGACAGCCGGCCCACCAGCAGCAACATACCGACGATGCCGCCCCCTATGAAGGCGACGAGTGAAAGTACAACGGTCCAGCGCGCCGCGAGCAGCAGGTTGCGGAAGATGTCCCAGACTGAGAATTCAATCACGGCGATTCCTTTTGAGCGCTGGATTCTTGACGCCAGCAGGGGCCGCGGAACCGGCTTTGCCGGGCCGCAGGCGCAGCGCCCCCTCGGGGGGCAGAGAGCTACACGAAGTGAGCGAACGTGGGGGCATAGTCAGCGACCAAAAAGGAACTTCGGACCCATCCAGTTGAGGAGCTTGCGCACCGCAACGGAGAGCACCAAATAGATCAGTGTGGCGATGATGAAGGCCTCAAACGCCCGGAAGTTGCGGCCCTGGATCAGGTTGGCGGCGTAAGAGAGTTCCTGCGTCGAGATTTGCCCGCACACTGCGGAGCCCAGCATCACGATGATGATCTGGCTCACCATGGCGGGCCAGACCTTCTTGAGTGCCGGCGGCAGCACCACACGGGTATAAATCTGCACGCGGTTGAGTGCCAGGCTTTCGGCGGCTTCAATTTGTCCGCGTGGCGTGGCTTCAACGCCCGCGCGAATGATCTCGGTGGCGTAGGCAGACAGGTTGATCACCATCGCCAGCACCGAGGCCGTCTCAGGCGACAGCCTGAAGCCCGCAGCCGGCAGGCCGAAGAAGATGAAGAACAGCTGAACGATGAAGGGCGTGTTGCGGATCAATTCCACATACGTACCCACCACCCAGCGCAGCCACGTGGGCCCGCTGGCACGCGCCCAGGCAAACGCCATCCCCATGAACATGCCCAGCACCGACGAGATCGCCGTCAGGCCCAGCGTCCAGGCAACCCCAATGGCCAGCAGCGGCCATTGCGACAACACGGCCATGAAATCCAACTCAACGCGCATCTGGTGCTCTCCTGTTGAACGACGATTGCCTTCCCTACCAGTAGCCGCAGTGGAACCGGCTTAGCCGGGCCACAAGCGGCGCCCCCTGCAAGGGGGAGGCGGTTACGCGCAGCGAACCGCAACGGGGGTCAGGGAAGATTGCCGGCAGGGCGACCCAGCCATTTCATCGCGATCTTGTCCAGGTCGCCATTTTTCTTGGCTTCGGCAATGACTTCATTGACCTTCAGGCGCAGCTTGTCTTCACCTTTGGCCACGCCGATGAAGTTGGGGCTGTCGGCGAGCAGCAGTTTGTACTCGGTGTTCAGTTGCGGGTTCTTGGCCATCATGTTGCCGGCCACTGACGCGCCGGTGGCGATCAGTTGCACCTGGCCTGCGGTGTAGGCCGACACGGTGGTGTTGTTGTCTTCAAAGCGCTTGATGTCCGCGCCGGCGGGTGCAACCTTGCTCAGCTCCTGGTCTTCCAGGGCGGCGCGCGTGACGCTGATGCTCTTGCCGGAAAGATCGGCAAACGACTTGACGCTGACGCTCTTGGGGCCGAACACCGCCTGGAAGAAGGGCGAGTAGGCCACCGTGAAGTCGATGACTTTTTCGCGGTCGGGGTTTTTGCCCAGTGTGGAGATGACCAGGTCGGCCTTTTTGGTTTGCAGATAAGCGATGCGGTTGGCGCTGGTGACGGGCACGAGCTCGATTTTCACACCGAGTTTTTGCGCGATGTAGCCGGCCATTTCCACGTCCAGGCCCTGGGGTTTCAGGTCAGTGCCAACCATGCCGTAGGGCGGGAAGTCGGTCGGGATGGCGATCTTGATCTCTTTGGCTTTCATGATGTCGTCCAGCGCAGTCTGTGCATGGACGCCGGTGGCGCCCAGCACGGCGGCTGCGGCAAGGGCAAGAGAAAAAACGCGTTTGCTGGGATTCATAGCAGGGCTCCAAGGTAAGTTGAGGAATCGTCAGTGGGTTTGGCCGAAGCACGGCCGGGCTTGCGAACACGGGAGGGCGGCGAGGACGCCGCCTTGTTGCTGGGGCTCTGCGCATCCAGTGGACTTAATGCACTGCGCAGATGCGACAGCGGGTCGCCGGCGCCGACCTGCAGCTTGAGCGCGGCCTGCACGCTGCCGATATGGGCTTGCATGAGCTTTTCAGCCTTGGCCAGGTCGCCCTTTTCAAGCGCCTGCACGATCTGCACATGCTCTTCGCAGGATTGCGCCGCGTCGTGCGACGACTGGTAGAGCATGGCAATGAGTGTGGTGCGCGCGGTGAAGTCGCGCAGGGTATCGGCCAACAGGCTGTTGCCCAGGCATTCGGCCAGGCACACATGAAAGTCGCCC
This sequence comes from Polaromonas sp. P1_F1, assembly GCF_056405795.1. Taxonomy (NCBI): domain Bacteria; kingdom Pseudomonadati; phylum Pseudomonadota; class Betaproteobacteria; order Burkholderiales; family Comamonadaceae; genus Polaromonas; species Polaromonas sp. P1_F1. The sequence goes on along the minus strand of NZ_JBFUBJ010000005.1, from coordinate 86,973 downwards.
AGCAAAAAACTGCGCAGGCCCACGTCGTCGCCCTTGACGGCGGCTTTCTCGCGGGTGAGGTGGCTTTTGAGCTGCTTGATGGCAGCCTTGCTGACGTCACCGGTACAGCGGATCAGGCCCATCTCGATCACGCGGCGCGCCTCGAAGGCTTCGCGCGCCTCTTCCTGCGAAGGCTCGATGACGTACCAGCCACGCCGGCTGCTGACGGTAACGATGCCGCGCACCGCCAGCCGGGTCAGGGCCTCACGCACGATGGTGCGGCTGCAGTCAAACAACATGGCCAGCTGCTGCTCGCCCAGGCGCGCGCCGGGCGCAAGCTTTTGCGCCATCACGGCTTCAATGATGCGGTTGGAAATGTCGGAGGCGGTGGCCATGCACCAGACAGTGCATATCCCGTGCCAGCCGCCAAACTGGTTCAATCAACTGGTATACAAGCTATGTGCACCTATCTGGCGTGCCAAAAGGCCCGGTTTGCGGGTTTTTGGGGCTGCCCGCACCAGAACGGGGAGTGACGCGGCCCGCGGCAGATGCCCGCGGTTTGCCGCGCGGGGAGCTGGTTAGTCCAGCTTTGCACCGGAAGCCTTGACCGCCTGGGCCCAGCGCGGCATTTCAGTGGCCAGGAACTGGGCGAATTCGTCACTGCCCATGAAGGCAGGGTCGGCCCCTTGCGTGACCATGCGGTTGCGGATGTCCGGGCTGGCCATGACTTGCCTGAAGGCATCGCTGAGTTTGGCGGTCACGTCCTTGGGCAGGCCGGCGGGTGCGAGGAAGCCGTAAAAGCCCACCACCTCAAACCCCGTGATGCCCGATTCAATGACGGTCGGGATGTCGGGCAGGGCGGGGTTGCGCTCCTTGCTGGTCACGGCCAGCGCACGAACCTTGCCCTGCTTGTGATAGTTGGCTGCCTGCGGAATCGATTCGCCCATGAACTGCACCTGGCCTGCCATCAGGTCGGTAAAAGCGGGGGCGCTGCCGCGGTAGGGGATGTGCACCATGAAGAGCCCGGTGGCATTCTTGAACATCTCGGGCACCAGATGGCTGATGCCGCCGTTGCCGGCCGATCCGTAGTTGACCTGGCCGGGCCTGGCCTTGGTGTAGGCGATGAATTCCTTGAGGTTGTTGACCGGCAGCTTGGGGTTGACCAGCAGCGCCAGCGGTTGCATGGCGGTGCGCGCAATCGGGGTGAAGTCTTTCAGCGTGTTGTAGGGCAGCTTGCTGTAGAGCGCGGGGTTGATCACCATCACGCCGGTGTTGGCCAGCATCAGGGTGTAGCCGTCGGGCGCGGCCTTCATGACGTCTTGTGCGCCCACGGTGCCGCCGGCGCCGGATTTGTAGTCGATCACGATGGGCTGACCCAGCACGGCCTGCAGGCGCTCGGTCAAGAGGCGTGCATGCTGGTCCAGCGGCCCGCCGGCCGGAAAACCGATCACCACGCGGATGGGTTTTTCGGGAAAAGCCGCGAACGCTGCGCCAGAGGCCAGCGCTGTGAAGGCCAGCGCGCAAGCCGACATCAGGGTTTTGCGTCGAAGGGCGAGAAATCGGGTCATGGTGTCTCCTGGATGTTTCTACTTTTATTTCCGCGTGTAAACGGTGAGGCCGGAAGGACTTCCTTCGTGAAAGGGGGAAGCATGTGCTCTCGCACGGGGTGCAATCCATCATAGTGAGCGCGGGTCGCTCAAGTGACAGTGTTTTATCAGGAGCTTCCCGGATGTGGGCAGTGTGGACTCGGGGTAGGCTTGGGTCCCAAGTCAGTACTTGTCTGGAGCCTTTTTCTTGACCCTTGATTCCAACACCGGCCAGGCCGTCCCCGCAGCAACTCCGCACAACCTGCACCACCAGGTCTGGCCCAAGCGCCTGCCGCACAGCATCACGCCGCCGGCGACTTCGCTCTGGCACAACCTGGCGGTCAGCGCGTTGCGCTTTCCGGACAAGCCCGCGCTGGTTTTCTTCAACCGCGCGCTTAGTTATGCCGAAGTGATGCGTCAGGCGGAGCGCCTGGCAGCCACGCTTTACCGCATGGGCGTGCGCAAGGGCGACCGCGTGGTGCTCAACATGCAGAACTGCCCGCAGTGGGTGATCGCGCACTTTGCGATCCTGCGGGCCAACGCCGTGGTGGTGCCGGTCAACCCGATGAACCGGGCCGAAGAACTCAAGCACTACATCATCGATCCCGACGCCAGGATTGCCATCACCACAGCCGACCTGGCGCCCGAGCTGGCCAGGGCCAATGCACAGTTGGCACCCACCGACCGGCTCATGCACCTGGTGGTCACGCATTACAGCGATGCTTTTGACATGGAGCAATCCGGCGGCGACGATGCAGCGATGCCCGACGCCTGGCGCGACTGGCTGGGCACGCGCCACTCGCTGCCCGCACTGGATGGCGGCACGGTGATGAGCTGGGCTGATGCGATGACGGCCGGAGAAACCACCGAGCTGCCCCCACACACCGCCACACCGCAGGACCTGGCCGTGCTGCCCTACACCAGCGGCACCACCGGCCTGCCCAAGGGTTGCATGCACACGCACGCCAGCATCATGCACAACGCGGTGGCCAGCTGTTTGTGGGGCGGCAGCACGTTTGAAAACGTCACGCTGTCTGTGGTGCCGATGTTTCACATCACAGGCATGGTGTCGGTCATGCACGCTTCCATTTACGGCAGTGCGACGCTGGTTATCATGCCGCGATGGGACCGCGAGCTGGCCGGGCGCCTGATCTCGCGATGGGGGGTGACGCACTGGACGAATATCCCCACCATGGTGATCGACCTGCTGGGTAGTCCCAACTTCGCCAGCTTCGACCTTCGCAGCCTGGTCTACATCGGCGGCGGCGGGGCGGCCATGCCGCAGGCGGTGGCCCAGCGCCTGTGGGAACAATACGGCCTGCGCTTTGCCGAAGGCTACGGCCTGACGGAAACCGCGGCGCCCTCGCACAGCAACCCCTATGACGCCACCAAACAGCAATGCCTGGGTGTTCCCTTCATGAGCTGCGACTCGCGCATCATTGATCCGGTCACGCTCAAGGAAGTGCCACAGGGCGAGCAGGGCGAAATCATCATGAGCGGGCCGCAGATATTCCAGGGCTACTGGAAGCGTCCGGACGCGACGGCCGAAGCTTTTATTGAGCTCGATGGCAAACGTTTCTTTCGCTCGGGCGATCTGGGGCGCATGGACGAGCAGGGATATTTCTTCATCACCGACCGGCTCAAGCGCATGATCAATGCCTCGGGCTTCAAGGTGTGGCCGGCCGAGGTCGAGGCGCTGATGTTCAAGCACCCGGCCATCCAGGAGGCCTGCATCATCAGCACCAAGGATGCCTACCGCGGCGAGACGGTCAAGGCTGTGGTGGTGTTGCGCGCCGCGGCCAAAGGCCAGACGACGGAAGACGACATCATCAACTGGTGCAAGGAGAACATGGCGGCGTACAAATATCCGCGTGTGGTGCAGTTTGTCGATGCACTGCCCAAGAGCGGCTCGGGCAAAGTGATGTGGCGCGCGTTGCAGGAAGCGGAGCAGGGCGCACGGTGAAGACTCTGGCACGATGAGGGTTCTGAGCCTTCTGAGTGCCACCCGGAGACAAAATTGAAAATCACATCGGTCAAGCCGTTTATCCTGCATGTGCCCGTTACGGGCTCGCAGATTGCCGACAGCACCCATACCATTTCGCACTGGGGCGTGGTCGGGGTGCAGATAGACACAGACAACGGGCTCACCGGGTACGGCTTCACCGGCACCCATGCCCATTTGCCGAGCGACCAGCTGATCACGCGCTGCATCGAGACCTGCCATGCGCCGCTTCTGATCGGTGAAGACGCGGCAGACATCCAGCGTTTATGGCTCAAGCTGGCGCGCAACCCGGCCCTGCAGTGGGTGGGGCGCGCCGGCATCATCACGCTGTCTCAGGCCGCCATCGACATCGCGCTGTGGGACTTGAAGGCCAAGGCTGCGGGCGTGCCGCTGTGGAAGCTGCTGGGCGGCCAGGTGCGCGAGAAAGTACGCGCTTACAACACCGACATCGGCTGGCTCAGCATTCCCGACGACCAGCTGGTGGCCGGTGCGAAGCGCGCGGTGGACGAAGGCTTTACCGGCATCAAGGTCAAGATTGGCTCCAGCGTCGACCGCGACCTGAAACGGCTGGAGGCCGTGCGCCGCGCCATCGGCCCCGCCATCACCATGGCAACCGACGGCAACGGCAAATGGGACTTGCCCACCTGCCAGCGCTTTTGCCGCGCGGCAGAGGCATTTGATTTGTACTGGATCGAAGAGCCGCTTTGGTACGACGACGTGAAAGGCCATGCGCAACTGGCGCGCAGCACCAGCATCCCCGTGGCGCTGGGCGAACAGCTCTACACGCACGACGCGTTTGCCGAATTCTTCCACCAGGAAGCGATTCATTGGGTGCAGCCCGATGTGACGCGCATGGGCGGCATCACCGAAGTGCTGCGCGTCTGCGACACGGCGCATTCTTTCCGGTTGCCGGTGGCGCCGCACGCGGGCGACATGAGTCAGGTGCATGTGCACCTCAATCATGCCCACCCGGCCTGCACGGTGCTTGAATACATCCCCTGGATCAAGGACTGCTTCCTGGAGCCGGCCCAGGTGGTGGACGGCCACTTCAGCCTGCCGCAGCAGCCGGGCGCCAGCACCACGCCCACGGAAGCAGCCTGGGCCAGATACCACCAGCCGGCATCCTGATGTCGTTCGGATGATTTTTAGTAAAAAGTGGCTGAAAGCCATAATGGACGAGCGCAAGCAGCTATAAAAATAGTAGCAAAATCCTGCACGGCTGTGCCGGCTTTCCAGGTCAGGTATCGTGCTGCTCTGTCAAACCAACGAACACGCGGCGCTTGCTGCGCTTTTCCTGCATGGCCAAACCCGCTCCGCCTCTTCCTCCTTCGCCTGACCTGGATGACAAGCCGCTCGATGGCTGGCGGCTGCGCCTGTACACCATCATCTTTGAGGCCGACACCCGTGCCGGACGGCTTTTTGACAAGACACTGATCGCCCTTATCCTGGTCAGTATCGCCGTGGTGATGGCCGACAGCGTGCAGTCGATCCATGCTTCGCACGGCCGGGCGTTCGCGGTGGTCGAATGGATCTTCACGCTACTCTTCACCGCCGAATACATCGCGCGCCTGGTGTGTGTGCGCAAGCCGCTGCAGTACGCGACAAGTTTTTTCGGCATCATCGATCTGGTCGCCGTGTTGCCAACTTACCTGGCGCTGTTCTTTCCGGAACTCCATGCGCTCATCGATGTGCGCGTGCTGCGGCTGCTGCGTGTGTTCCGTATCTTCAAGCTGGCTGCCTACGTGGCTGAATACCAGTCGCTGGGCCGGGCGCTGGCAGCGAGCGGCCGCAAGATTCTGGTGTTCCTGTCAGCCGTGGTCATGATGGTGCTGGTGATGGGTACCGTGATGTACGTGGTCGAAGGGCCGTCCAACGGCTTTACCAGCATCCCGACCTCGGTCTACTGGGCCATCAGCACGGTCACCACGGTAGGCTTTGGCGACATCACGCCCAAGACAGACCTGGGCCGGCTGATCTCGTCATTCATGATGTTGCTGGGCTGGGGCATTCTTGCGGTGCCCACCGGCATCGTCACGGCCGAAATGGCGGCGGAGCGGCGGCTGCAGCATCTGGCCTTGCCGACCACGCGCACCTGCCATGAATGCCTGACCGAAGGCCACCTGCCCGAGGCAGACTTCTGCTTTCATTGCGGGGCAGCGCTGCCGCTTTATCAGCATCAAGACCAGCACAAGGATTCCGGGGACGCGAAGGATGCATCCTCTCGGCGTCCTGGTGTTTAAGACGCGCCGGCCGTCAACCGGCGCGGCGTGATCTCTATCGACCCGAGCGCTGTACTCATCCACACCGTGCCGTCCTGCACCGTCACCTGCAGCTGCATGCTGCGCTCAGCCAATTTGGCCAAGGCCTGGCTTTCTGCCGCGTCGATCTGCCAGACCACCAGGTTGGCGGCGCGGGTGAGCTTGGTTTCAATGTTCTTCCACCAGACCGGTGTACTGCTGGCAAAGCTGTAGACGCTGACCTTTTCGGCCCGCCCGGCGGCCTTCATCAGGCGCTTGTCGTCGGGCTGGCCGACGTCAATCCAGTGCAGGATCTGCTCGGTGTAGTCCTTGTGCCAGAGCGCGGCTTCATCCACGTCCCACAAGTCCTTGGCAAATTCAAGGTTGCCCTTTTTGTCGTCGGCCGGCACGTTGAGCGCGAAGGCCAGCAGGCGGATCATCATGCGTTCGTCGGCCTCCGACGGGTGGCGCGCAATGGTCACGCTGTGGTCGGCGTAGATGCTGCGGTCCATGTCGGACAGGGCTAGCTGGGCTTTGTAGATAGTGGCTTTGAGTGCCATAGGATTTACTTCTTTATCTCTGGTCTGGACGGGAACGAACCCTCTATTGGAACAGAGCGCAGAAGGGTAACCCCGCCCGAGCGGGATTTAACGGGTCTGGCTATAGTTTCCCCGATGATCAGTCTTTCAGTCCTAGACCAGTCCGTCGCCGTCACCGGCCGCACGGAAGACGCCTCCATCCGCGAAACCCTGCAACTGGCCCGCCACTGCGAAGCGCTGGGCTACAAACGCTTTTGGGTCAGCGAGCATCACAGCCACCCCAGCATCGTCGGCTCGGCCCCCGAAGTCTTGATGGCAGCCATCGCGGCCACCACCAGCCGCATCCGCGTGGGCAGCGCCGGTGTCATGCTGCCGCACTATGCGGCGCTCAAGGTGGCAGAGCAGTTTCGGGTACTCGAAGCCATCGCGCCGGGCCGCATCGACCTGGGAGTGGGCCGCGCGCCGGGCTCGGACATGCGTACGGCGCGTTTGCTGAGCAGCGACCCGCGTCAGTCGGCCGAGAACTTTCCCATCCAGGTGCGTGAGCTGCAGGCCTGGCTGGCTGGCGTTGACCTGCCCGAAGGCCATCCGGGCCGCGGCGTGACGGCCAACCCCATGGGGCCGACCACGCCGGAGATGTGGATGCTGGGCAGTTCTGACTACGGCGCGCAGCTGGCCGCGCACTATGGACTACCGTATGCGTTTGCTTACTTCATCACCGACGGGCAGGGCGCGGAGCAGGCATTGGACCTGTATCGGTCCACCTACCGGCCCAGCCCGCGCCACCCGACGCCGCAGGCGGTGCTCTGCGTCTGGGCGCTGGCGGCCGACACGGAGGCCGAGGCCTGGCATCACTTCTCGGGTCGCGAGCGCTGGAAGATAGACCGCAACCGCGGCGCGCTGGCGGCCCTGCCTTCGCCCGAAGAAGTGGCGCTGCGGCCGTATACGCCAGTCGAGCAGGCCGAGGCCGACAGGCTCAGGGCCAATGCGTTGGTCGGCAGCGGCCCGCAAGTTGCTGCCAAATTAAGGGCGTTGGCTCATACACTGGGGGTTGACGAGCTGGTCGTGATCACCTGGACACACGACCCCGTTGCCCGCAGGCGCTCCTATGAACTGCTGGCGCGGGAGTTTTTCTGAGTTTGAAACCGGCTACCCACAAAAAACACTGAACAAATATCGAGACAAGGACCACCCCATGCAAACGCCTCCTGCCACTCCGCTCTTTAGCGCCGCCATCGCCGGCAGCCTGCCCAAACCTGGCTGGCTGTCGGAAACCCAAAAACTCTGGCCTCAGTGGAAAAGTGAAGGCGAAGAACTCAGGCAGGCCAAGGCCGACGCCACGCTGCTGTGGATCAAGGTGCAGGAAGACGCGGGCCTGGACGTGATTGGTGACGGCGAGCAGTCGCGCCAGCACTTTGTGCACGGTTTTCTGGAGCAGGTTGACGGCATCGACTTCGAGCACAAGGTCAAGATGGGCATACGCGACAACCGCTATGACGCGATGGTGCCGCAGGTGGTGTCGCAGCTCAAGCTCAAGGGCCGGGTGCATGCTGCTGAAGCACGGCTGTTGCGCGCGCACACCACCAAAAAAATAAAATTCACCTTGCCGGGCCCGATGACGATTGTCGACACCGTGGCCGACCAGTTCTACGGCGACAAGGTCAAGATGGCGATGGCGTTTGCTGAGCTGCTGAACCAGGAAGCGCTGGCGCTGCAGGCCGACGGCGTCGACATCATCCAGTTCGACGAACCCGCGTTCAATGTCTACATGAAGGAAGCCGCCGACTGGGGCGTGAGGGCGCTTGAGCGCGCGGCGCAGGACCTGACCTGCACGACCGCCGTGCACATTTGCTACGGCTACGGCATCAAGGCCAACACCGACTGGAAGGAAACCCTGGGCGAGGAATGGCGGCAGTACGAAACCGTGTTTCCGGCGCTGGCCAAAAGCACCATCCGCCAGGTCAGCCTGGAGTGCTACCACTCCCACGTGCCGCCGCACCTGATGGCGCTGCTTGAGGGCAAGGACGTGATGGTCGGCGTGATCGACGTCGCCAGCGAGGAGATTGAAACGCCCGAGCAGGTGGCCGACACCATCGGCAAGGCGCTCAAATATGTGCCCAGAAACCGATTGATTCCCTGCACCAATTGCGGCCTGGCGCCCATGGACCGCGAAGTGGCCCTGAAGAAGTTGCAGGCGCTGGGTGCAGGTGCGGCGCTGGCGCGGGAACGCTACAAGTAAGGTTGCTCAGCGCGCGCGGCATTGCTGCGCAGTGCGGGAGGCCGTTGTGCTGGACTGAATGCACGGCGCTGGTGTACGCTGGCAGCATGAGCAATGACCCCACGCTTCCGCATCATCCTCACGACCACGATCATTCTCACGGTCCTGGACACGCGCATCCTCACGCGCAGGGAGAAGCCGACCCGCCATGGAAGCACGACGGCGTGCGCGTGATCGCCGGCAATCAGCTTGATGGCAATACCGCACAAACACCCGGCATGGACAGGCGCGCCGCCATCAACTTCGCCCGCGTCGGTGCCCAAAAGCTCTGGGCCGGCACGGTGACCATCCACGCCGACGCCAAGACCGGCGCCCATCATCATGGTCATCTGGAAAGTGTGATCTATGTCATCCGGGGCAAGGCTCGCGTGCGTTGGGGCGAGCGTCTTGAATTCACCGCCGAGGCGGGTCCGGGCGACTTCATCTATGTGCCGCCTTATGTGCCGCACCAGGAAATCAACGCCAGCCCGACCGAGGTGCTGGAGTGCGTTCTGTGCCGCAGTGATGGCGAAGCGGTTGCCATCAACCTCGATATCGATCCTGTGGAGAAGCCAGACACGGTGCTGTGGGTGGACCCGACCCATCCTCATGGGGGCGTCTAAAAATACGTGTAAAGCCTGGGTGAAGGCTGTATGAGGGCGGTGTGAACACGTGCTGAAGTGCGCAAAAGCGCACACTTTCACCTGAACGCGGAAAGCTTTCCTTACGAATGTCACTTCGTCCTACAGGATGTATCCGTCGGTGTTGTTACAACCGGGGCTCACACACAGGAGTTCCATCATGGACACCAACAACCAAGTTAATCAACCCGCCGTTCAACCCCAGCCTGCCTCGCAGCCGGGCTTCTCGCAACGCCTGCAGCACAGCAAGGCGCTTGTCGCCATCGTTGCCGTGCTCGGCGTGACCGTCATGGCGCTGGCCGCCGCGCTGGTCGTCAACCGGTCCGACGCGCAGCCGGGTGGATCGGCTGCCGCCAATGAACCTGCGCAAACTTCCAAGCTGGCGGCGGACACGTCCAAACACACGCAGCCCGCCAAGCCGCACACCAGCCCGGTCGTGGTCGCGCAAGCCGCGCCGCGCGCCAATGTCTGCGCAAGCTGCGGCACCGTCGAAGCTGTGACCCCTGTTCAACGCCAGGGCAAAGTGAATGGCGTGGATGTGGGTAACACCACCATCGGACTTGGCACGGTGGCCGGCGGCGTTGTCGGCGGCCTTGTCGGTAACCAGATGGGTGGCGGCAATGGCAAAACCGCCATGACCGTGCTGGGTGTTGCCGGCGGCGCATTTGCCGGCAACCAGATCGAGAAAAACATGAAGAAGGTCACCGTGTACGAAGTGCGCGTGCGTATGGACGATGGCACCGTGCGCAACATGGAGCTTTCCAGCGCCGTGGCAGTGGGTTCGAAGGTGATTGTTGAAGGCAAGAATCTCCGTCTTGCTTGATGGGCCCCCACGCTTTTCACTTCGTGTAATGCGCTGCCCCCCGAGGGGGCCGCCCGCTGGCAGTCCGGCAAAGCCGGCCCTGCGGCTCATGCTGGCCTTAAGAAGGGGCCTCAATAAAAAGCGCTGGTGTTTGTCACCGGCGCTTTTTTTTTGGCCGTCATTCTTGTCGGGCGGCTTCATAAATCCCTGGGTCGGCCAAGACCTGTGCGGAGGGTTAGCATGGAGCCCTGCATCTTCCGAATTCCCGATCAATCGATCGATTTCCACATCCCGCCTCAACATCAGCTTGAGCAGAAAGAAAGACCCATGAAAGCCATCTGGAACGGCGCAGTGATTGCGCAAAGCGACGACACCGTGGTGGTGGAAGGCAACCACTATTTCCCTGAAAGCGCGCTCAACCGCGACTACGTGACCTTCAGCAACCACCACACCATGTGTTCTTGGAAAGGCCAGGCCAGCTACTACTCGTTGCTGGTCAACGGTGAAATGAACACCGATGCCGCCTGGTATTACCCCAATCCCAAGCCCGAAGCCGACAACATCAAGGGCCATATTGCCTTCTGGAAGGGCGTGAAGATCGAGCCCTGACGCACCAGCCTGAGGCTGCTGCTGCCGGGAGGCCCGATGAACGCCTGAAGAGGGCGGGTTTACCCTGAATCTTCAGCGTTTGCCTGGAAAATTTGCCATGTAATATGTATGCTTATTAAAAATGACCCTTCCGGGCCGTTGCCAATAAGGAGACTTCATGACGCCTTCCGCGGCCGATCCAGCGCTGATCGAAAAACTCGTGATGGCCAACCGCATCCTGTACGACCAGGGTGTGGTGGACGGCTTCGGCCATGTGAGCGTGCGCCACGACAAGTCACCTGAACATTTCCTGCTGTCCTGCAACCGCGCCCCCGGCCTGGTCAAAAAAGCTGACATCCTGACCTACGACCTCAATGGGGACCTGGTGGGTGAGTCCACGCTGCGTTCTTACCTGGAGCGCTTTATCCACGGCGAAATCTATCGCGCGCGGCCTGACGTGATGGCGGTGGTGCACAGCCATTCCCCTAGCGTGATTCCTTTCGGCGTGACCGGCCAGCGCCTGCGCCCCATCTTCCACATGAGCGGTTTTTTGGGCAGCGGCTCGACGCTGTATGAAATTCGCGAGTCCAACGGCAACACCGACCTGCTGATCCGCGACATGGGCCTGGGCAAAGACCTCGCCAGGGCACTGGGCCAGCACACCTGCGTGCTGATGCGCGGCCACGGTTCGACCGTAGTGGCGCCTTCGCTGGAGCGCGCGGTTTACCGGGCGGTCTATGCCGAAGAAAATGCCAGACTGCAGCTCACGGCATCGGCCCTGGGCCCTATCGAATTCCTGACGCCCGAAGAAGCGGACCTGGCCATGGCGACGAATGAGGGCCAGGTCATGCGGCCGTGGGAATTGTGGAGCCGCAGTATCGGCGCTATTGAATAAACAGCCCGTACAAACGAAAGAGGAAAGAGGCGATTCATGAAATTTCCAAAGCTCCTGGCCCTGGTCACCTTGATGTCACTGACCTGCATGACAGCAACGCAGGCGCTGGCGCAAGCCTATCCATCACGCCCCGTGCGCATCATTGTTCCTTATGGCACCGGCGGCGGCTCCGACATCCTGGCGCGCCAGATCGGCGCACGCCTGCAGACCCTGTGGGGGCAGGGCATAGCGGTCGACAACCGTGCGGGTGCCTCCGGCAATATCGGCACGGAAGCCGTGGTCAAGGCGCCGGCAGACGGCTACACGCTGCTGCTGCAAAACAGCACCATGGTGGTCAACCCGGCCGTGAACGGCAAGCTCAACTACGACCCCGAAAAAGACCTGACACCCATCATGCTGCTGGGCCTCACGCCGATCGCGCTGGTGTCTCATCAAAGCACCAACATCAAGACGATTCAGGAACTGGTCACCTATTCCAAAGCCAACCCGGCAGCGCTGAGCTACGGCTCCTGTGGCGTCGGCACACCGCAGCATTTCGTGATGGAACTGGTCAAGCAAAAGTCTGGTGTCAGTGCTACCAATGTCGGCTACAAGGGCTGTGCCCCTGCGCTGACCGACGTGGTGGGCGGCCAGGTGCAATTGGCCATCCTCAGCGCCAACCTTGCTGCGCCGCACATCAAGACCGGCAAGCTCAACGGCATTGGCGTGTCGACCGCTACGCGCTATGACCTGATGCCCCAGGTGCCGACCTTTGAAGAGCAGGGCCTGAAGCCGCTGGACTTTTCCATCTGGTATGCGCTGATGGGCCCGGCCAAAATGCCGCCCGAGGTGGTTGCCAAAATTTATGCGGACGTTCAAAAAGTATTGGCCGAAGCCGCCGTGAGGGAAAACCTTTCAGGAGCAGGCGTGGAGCCCCTGAGCGGCGACGGCGCCGTGCTTGCCAGGCTGATCAAGGTGGACCTGGCGCGTTATGCGCAACTGGCCAAATCGGCCAATATCAAACCTGAATGAATGCTGGGGGGTAGTGACGCCCGCGCAGCGCAGGCGCTGCGGTTTCGGCGCCTTGTCTGACGGCGGCCTGTCACCCAATACCCTATAACTGATGCATGGCGGGCCCGTAGCGGCCCTGCTCTGGCCGGCATTGACCCGCGAAGGGCGCCGGCCGCAGAATCCATTCCTGGCTCAAGGAGATTCCATCATGTACAAGCACATTCTGGTTCCTGTAGACGGCTCTTCCACCTCGCGCAAGGCGATCGGCAATGCATTGGCAGTCGCCCAGGCGTTCAAGAGTGAGGTGACCGTCGTTTACGTCATAGATCCCTATGCTTTTACCGGGGTGGGCGCCGACTTTGCCTACGGGCAGGCTGAATACCTGAGCGCTGCCACGGCCGAAGCCAATGAGGCCATCACCGCAGCCAAGCAAGCTTTCAAGGAGGCGGGTATCACCGCCACCGGATCGGTGGTGGAAGGCCATGCCATCTATCGCGGCATTCTTGACACCGCCGAGGCGATCAATGCCGACCTGATCGTGATGGGCTCGCATGGCCGCCGCGGGCTTGAAAAACTGGTACTGGGTAGCGTCACCGCCCAGGTGCTTTCCCATGCACACCTGCCTGTGCTGGTGGTGCGCGACTGAGCCGCCGTTTCCTGATGACGTGACACCAACAAAGGAGCTTTTATGGACCTTCTGAACCACGACATTGCACATGAATTTCCGGAATACCTGCAGAAGATGCGCAGCCTCAAGGTGTCTGACCCACACTTTGCCGAGCTCTTTGCGCGCTACGACGAGGATAACCACGCGATTGCAAAGTATGAGCAGGGCGTGGGTGTCATCACGGACGAGGCGCTGGAAGACCTGAAAAAGCGGCGGCTCAAGGTCAAGGACGAGATTTACCAGATCCTCAAGAAAAGCTGATCACGTCATGGGAATTCCTGATTTTTAAGGAAAACTGCCTTGAAACCCAATAGGAACTTGCGCAAGCAGCTATCAAAAAGGAAGCAAGACACGGGGTTTGCATCGTTCCTGCCCTGCAGGGTGGCTTGAAAGTCCGGTGATATGGACAACGGTTTTCGGCCGTTTCATCAAACTGCCATGTGCCGCGGGTACGCTGGGGTGTTGACCGATTTCCGGTTGTGCAGGAGAGAGCCTTGAGTTCAAGCGAAGAAGAATTGATGCGGCGGATCCGCAATGACCTGATCGACAGCTACGACGAAGAGCTGGAGATGGAGATTGAAGACCGCACCGTGGCCGAGCTTGTCGGGGAAGAGCAGCCTGCCCGCAGCCCCAGGGACGCGGCACAGGAAAAAGAAGACCGCCGCCAGTACTTCCGTGAGCTGTTCCGCCTGCAGGCCGAACTCGTGAAGCTGCAGGACTGGGTGGTCAGCACCGGCCACAAGGTGGTGATTTTGTTTGAAGGGCGCGACGCCGCCGGCAAGGGAGGCGTGATCAAACGCATCACCCAGCGGCTCAATCCGCGCGTCTGCCGTGTGGCGGCATTGCCAGCCCCGAACGACCGCGAGCGCACGCAGTGGTACTTCCAGCGTTATGTGTCCCATTTGCCGGCAGCCGGCGAGATCGTGCTGTTTGACCGCAGCTGGTACAACCGCGCCGGCGTGGAACGCGTCATGGGCTTTTGCACCGACGACCAGTACGAAGAATTTTTCCGTACCGTGCCGGAGTTTGAAAAGATGCTGGTGCGTTCGGGCATACAGCTCATCAAGTACTGGTTTTCCATTTCCGATGAAGAGCAGCACCTGCGCTTTCTCGGGCGCATCCACGACCCGCTCAAGCAATGGAAGCTCAGCCCCATGGATCTGGAGTCACGCCGCCGCTGGGAGGAGTACACCAAGGCCAAGGAGATCATGCTGGACCGCACCCACATCCCCGAGGCCCCATGGTGGGTGGTGCAGGCGGACGACAAGAAAAAAGCCCGCCTGAACTGCATCCACCACCTGCTGCAGCAGATGCCCTACCAGGAAACCCCGCACCCGCCCATCGTGCTGCCCGAACGGGTGCGCCATGAGGACTATGTGCGCGTTCCGGTCCCACAAAACATTGTGGTACCGGAAATCTACTAACACCCCCGTTCAGGCTCACTTCAGAAATAGACCCACCCCTGTCCAGGCTCACTGCGTGTAGCCTGTTCCCCCCTCGAGGGGGCGGCGCCTGCGGCCCGGCAAAGCCGGTTCCGCGGCACCTGCTGGGTTTAAGAGTTCTTTGGTAACCAGTGGGAGCGGTCAGTCCCTCACGTCAGCTACTGGATTGGCGCCGAAATCTGGCCGTGCCAGGAAAGCGAGGATTCGCGCAGCTGCATCTTCGGGCGATGTCAGTACGCCGCCGGTTTTCAAACCTACAAACGACTCACGATCCGGAAAGGCCTTGGGGTCGGCTGCGCGCAGCTGCTCCTGCATGCCTGTGTCGATCACGCCGGGTGCGAGTGAGCAGACTTTGGCGCCATGGGGCTTCAGGGCTTCTTCCAGTGCCAGGCAGCGGGTGAAATGGTCCATGCCGGCTTTGGCGGCGCAGTAAGCCGCTTGCGAAGCCATGGCGCGGCGCCCCAGGCCCGACGAAATATTGAGCACCTTGCGCGGCGCCTGCCAGCCGCCGGTGGCGCGCAGGAAGGCGGCGGTGATTTGCATGGGCGCTTCCAGTCCCACACGCAGCGCCCTTGCCAGGTCTGCTTCGCCAATCTGGTCCAGCGAGCCGATCTGCGGGATCAAGCCTGCGTTGTTGATCAGCGTGACGCTGGTCCAGGGTGCCCTGGCATGTGAATCCTTGAGCCAGCTTTCCAGCTTCTCATTCAGTGAGCCGCTGTCCGCCAGGTCATGCGCCCATTGCAGCACCGTAGCGCCGACATGCTGCGCATGTTCTTCCAGCTCGGGCACGGCAGTGCGCGAAATGCCAAGCACCGTGTGGCCGGCGGTGAGCAGCTGGCGTGCCATGGAAAAGCCCATGCCGCGCGAGGCGCCTGTGATCAGGGTGAGGTGGGTGTTTTGTGTCATGGTTGCATGGTAGCGCCGGTACCATGGAACTGCTCGCGGTCTAAAAGTCGGGCTTGCTTTCAAATGCCATCGCCTGCCCGCTGGCCGGATGCGTGAGCTGCAGCGCTGCGGCGTGCAGCAACAGCCGGGGCGCGGCCGCCTGTACCGTTTCAGAGGCGTACAGCGCGTCGCCTAAAATCGGATGGCCCAGCGCTTTTAGATGCACGCGCAATTGATGCGACCGGCCGGTGACAGGTTCGAGTTCTACGCGCGTGGTGTTAGCCGCCGTATCATGCGCCAGCACGCGCCAGCGGGTCTGGCTGGGTTTGCCGCGTTCGGCATCGATGATGCGCAGCGGCCGGCGTGGCCAGTCCACGATGATGGGCAGGTCGATCAGGCCCCAGCCGTCCGGGGCATTCGGATCACTCGATGCGGGCGAGTGGCCGCTTACCACCGCCACGTAGCGCTTGCCAACCTCACGCGTTTCAAACGATCGGCTCAGCGCCCGCTGCATGGCCGCGCCGCGCGCCATCAGCATCAGGCCCGAGGTGGCCTGGTCCAGCCGGTGCACGATCAGGGCGTCTGGAAAGGCGGCCTGCACGCGGGCACTCAGGCAGTCCTGCTTGTCTTCGCCGCGTCCCGGCACTGAGAGCAGTCCTGAAGGCTTGTCCAGCACCAGCAGGAACTCATCGGCGTGTAGCAGCCTCACACCTGGAATGTCGATGACATTACCTGCGGGGTAATTGTTCTGCGGCGGCTCGGCCTTCATGATTCAGTCAACGAAAAGTTTTTAACCAAGGAGAAGACATCATGACTGACGCAGGTGCCATTGCCATTGCATGTGGATTGATCATCGGCCTGGGCGCCATTGGCGCCTGCCTGGGCATAGGGACGATGGGCGGGCGATTTCTGGAAGGTGCCGTGCGCCAGCCCGAATTGATGGAGCCGCTGCAGGTCAAGATGTTCCTGCTGGCCGGCCTGATCGATGCCAACTTCCTGATCGGTGTGGGCATCGCCATGATGCTCTTGTTCGCCAATCCCCTCTAGGGCTGGGGCTTGGCTTTAGGCGGCGGGAAGTTGTGAACCGGCGGGCTGCTGCGTTTGACTTCCCGCAGCATGAAGAGGTAAAGGCTTTCGACTTTCTCGCGCGCCCAGGGCGTCTTGCGCAAAAATTTCAGGCTGGACGCCACGCTGGGGTCGCTGGTAAAACAGCGGATGTTGATGCGCTGGCCCAGCTCTTCCCAGCCGTAGTGGTCAGACAGCGCAGTGACGATCGTTTCCAGCTTGACGCCATGCAGTGGATTGCCCGGCTGTGCTGGAGCGACAGCCAGGACATCTCCGGGCGGGTTTGCAGGCAAGTCGCCAGTGCCGACCATCAAAACCTTATTTGTTCTTCAGTTTGCCGCGCAGCGGAACCTGCGTCACGATGGTCGGGCGCACCGCGTCGGGAGACACCGTCTTGGGTGGCGAGGTGTCCTTCTTCGGCTTCTTGACCATCTTGTTGTTGTTTTGCTGTCCTTTTGCCATGGTTTTCTCCGTTGGGTTGAGTGAGGTTGATAAAAGAATCGCGAGAGGGATGCCGTGATTATCAATGCAACTTGATGCGGGGGCGATAGGTGCGGTCCAGCATTTCCGACAGCGTGATCAGTGCGGTTTTCTTGAAGCCGCCCAGCGCCAGCTGGTGCTGCTTGTGCAGGCCCCAGTACATGAACTTGGCCAGCTGGCCTTCAATGAAGAAGCTGCCCTTGGTGAGACTGCCCATCAGGCTGCCGACGGAAGAGTATTCCGACAGCGACACCAGCGAACCCTGGTCCTTGAAGACGAAGGGCGCTACCGGCTTGCCGGCGATCAGGTCGGAGAGTGAGCGTGTCAGGTACATGGCCTGCTGGTAGGCGGCCTGGGCTCGCGGTGGTACCCAGGTGCCGTCGGGTTGCTGGCATGCCGCACAGTCGCCAAAGGCATAGATGTTTGCGTCGCCCGTGCTTTGCAGGTTTCCGTTCACCACCAGCTGGTTGAGCCTGTTGGTTTCCAGCGGGTTGCCATCGCCCAGGGTCCGCAGAAAGTCGGAGGCTTTTACGCCGGCGGCCCACACCGTGATGCTCGATGAAATGACCTTGCCGCTGGCCATCTTCAGGCTGTCGGCCGTGACTTCCACCACTTTTTCATTGGTGTGCACTTCGATGGCCAGCTTGCGCAGCTCGCGCATGGCCGATTCGCTCAGTCGCTCGGGCAACTGGGCCAGCAGGCGCGGCGCGGCTTCGACGAGAACGATCTGCAGGTCTTTTTCGGGGTGGATGTGGTCAAAGCCGTAGTTGGCCAGCACCCGCGCTGCGGCGTGCAGCTCGGCGGCCAGCTCCACCCCGGTGGCGCCGCCGCCCACGATCGCCACCGTCAGACGACCGCTGCCGGCCACGCGCGGCACGGTTTGCGCGCGAATGCAGGCGTTGATGAGGCGGTCGTTAAAGCGCTTGGCGGCCTGCGGGCTGTCGAGCTTGATGGTGTGTTCGGCCGCACCGGGCGTGCCGAAGTCGTTGGTCTGGCTGCCCACGGCAATCACCAGCGTGTCGTAGGCCAGTTGCTGGGCCGGTGTGATCTCGCGGCCGGCTTCGTCATGGCTGGCGGCCAGCTGCAGGGTTTTGTTCTGGCGGTCCACGCCGGTCAGGCTGCCCAGACGGAACTTGAAGTGGTTCCAGCGGGCCTGCGCGAGGTATTCAATTTCTTCGGCGTGGGTGTCAAAACTGCCGGCGGCCAGCTGGTGCAGCAGCGGTTTCCAGACGTGGGTGCGGGCGGCGTCGACCAGGGTGACCTCGGCCAGGCCCTTTTTGCCCAGGCGTTTGCCCAGTTGCGTGGCCAGCGCCAGCCCTCCGGCGCCTCCGCCCACTATGACGATGCGGTGCATAACTTCTTCCTCCTGGTGCCAGGGTGGCCCTGTTATGTCGCCATGTTAACTGCCTGTTTCGCCTAAAACGGTCTCCCACTTAAAGCCAATGGCCTAATTTTCAGGCCAGCAGGCGGGCTTATCGGGCTTGTTTTCCGGTTTGGGTAAAAATGGTCCCGCTCCGGGGAGAGCCCTCATGCCTGTGGATGAGTCAATGCACTAATTCTGGATTTAGCTATACAGGACGTGCGCAAGCAGCTATTAAATCAATAGCATTGCAACCGCCGAAGCGTCCCCTCAAGAGTAGCCCCGTGCCACACCTCGCGGGTACGGCGCTGTTAAGCTTCGGGCCGCATGCCGACACACTCATTCAAGGAACTCACCCGCCAGCGCGCCTACATGCGCATGTGGTTCGCCCGGATTTTTGCCACCACAGGCAACCAGATGCTGATGGTCGCCGTGGGCTGGCAGATGTACGAACTGACCGGTAACGCCTGGGACCTCGGGCTGGTGGGGCTGTACCAGTTTGTTCCGGCCTTGCTGCTGACGCTGGTGGCCGGACACGTCGCCGACCGATTTCACCGTGGGCGCATCATCGCGGCCTGCCTGGTCACGCAGGCCACGGTGGCGATGATCCTGGTGGCGGCCACACAGGGCTGGCAAATTGGGGGAATGCACCACAGCTGGGCTTCGCGCGAGTTGTTGCTGGCAGTGTCGGTCATGCTGGGCGTGGCCCGCGCCTTCCAGATGCCCGCGCAGCAATCGCTTACCCCGGTGCTGGTGCCGCCCGCCATGCTGCCGCGCGCCATGGCTTTCAGCTCGGCCGGCATGCAGGCAGCAGTCATAGGCGGGCCAGCGCTGGGTGGCGTGATTTTTGTGGCCGGCGCCACGGCGGTGTATGCCACCTGCGCCTTCCTCTTTGCCACCGGCTGCGTGCTGATCGCGGTGCTGCGCTATGACCACGCGCCGCCGCCGCGCGAGCCGGTGACGCTGCGCACGCTGCTGGCCGGCGTGGAGTTTGTATGGCAGCGCAAGGCCCTGCTGGGCGCCGCGTCGCTGGATCTTTTTGCCGTGCTGCTGGGCGGCGCCACGGCCTTGCTGCCCATGTTCGCCAAAGACATCCTGCACGTCGGGCCCTGGGGCCTGGGCCTGCTGCGCGGTGCCCCTGCGGTCGGCGCTTTGCTGACGTCCGCGGTGCTGACCCGCTGGCCGCTGGAGCGACGCGTCGGGCCGACCATGCTGTCGGCCGTAGCCCTTTATGGCGTGTGCATGGTGGTGTTTGGCCTGTCGACCAGCTTTGTGCTGTCACTGCTGGTGCTGGCCGTCTCGGGCGGCGCCGATATGGTCAGCGTGGTGGTGCGCCAGACACTGGTGCAGATCGAAACGCCGAATGAAATGCGCGGCCGCGTCAGCGCGGTCAACTCCGTGTTCATCGGCGCGTCCAACCAGCTTGGAGAGTTTGAATCAGGCGCCACTGCAGCGCTGCTGGGGCCGGTCGGGTCGGTTGTGGCGGGTGGGGTGGGGACGCTGCTGGTGGCTGCGGCGTGGTTCAGGCTCTTCCCGTCGTTGTCGCGGCGGGACAAGATGGTTAACCGTTAGCGTCCGCGCTTTCAAAACCGGGATCGTGAGATTTCGATGAATGAGTCAACGCATCACTTGAGTGAAGCCTCCACCAGCGCTGCCCATGATTCAAAAGAATCGGCTGGCCAGTTGTTGTCGACCTTGAGCCTTTCGACTAAGAAGGGCCGCGGCCTGCCACCGTACCAGTTCACCCAGACGCAAGTGCCATTGCCTGGAATTTGTGCAAGTGGAACGTCGAATTCTTTCACGAAGAATTCCGTGCCGGCCGGAAATTCGGACAGCTTGGGAATGCGCGGTTTCGGGGTGCGCTTTGGGATGTAGACGCAGGCGAATGCAACAAGTGACAGTGCAATCACGATCAACATTTCGAGTGGCATATATGGGGCCTAAGGATTGAGATGAACTCGACCTGACTTGTCGAGGTGAACTCTTGATGGAAGCTTAGCCGCCACGCATTTCACGCAGCACCTGGCGGGCAAGATACCCGAAGGAGGCACCGGTCCCAGGCACGCCGACTGTTGGCGGAAACGACGGAGTAGCGTTCCTGAACTCTTCGACACCGAGTAACGCTCCATTGGCGCGCGAGAGCATGGCTTCGAATTCCCAGAACTCCGACGTATCGGTCAGCCAGACGCCTGCCATCAGGTTCCCTTCCTGTTCGGGGATTTCATGGAGCTGTACCAATAGGCCGGACGCAGGCTTAAGCCCGTGCGAAAGAAGAACCGTATGAAGCCAAGCCTGCAATGAGGATTGGAGTGCAGCCGCGTGCTCGATCTGAGCCTTGACGGCGGCATTCTGCTGTTGAACATTGCGTTGGAGTGCCATGGTGCCTGATGGTTGCTGCTGATGGACGTGTTATCCATGCCTGGCTTTTGTCGGGTCACGGGGAAATTCAGGCGCCAGGTACCCGCTATAGGAGAGCACTGTACCGAGCAATGGGAGGCCGACTTCTACTTTGAACTGATACTGACCGTTGTCGATGCACTTCGATGCGGCCGTGCGAGGCAGGAGCCAAAGAGGGAAGGGAACGCCCGCTAGCCGGCCCCCGATGGGCCGCCAGACCCAGCCGCCATTGACAATGGAAACACCCAGCTTGAGGCGAAGCAGGCCCGATGACTCGACCCAGTAACCCGATGGATAACGACCTGTCGGCGTGAAGGTTGAGGCAAACGTGGAGGTTTTATTGAAGGTACGGTTCCAGTGAAGCTCGGTGTCAGTGCTGAAAATGGAAACGCTCATCGATGCAGTCCCGTCGCAAGGCGGGACACCAAGTTTTTGCGCAAGCCGCCGGCCTGCCCAACCTGCAAGGCCGGTGCCCAGGCGAACCTCGACTGTGCCAGAGAGCATGCCTCCAGACCGATGAAGTTCCTGGAGCAACGGGTGCAGTTGTGCGAAGGCCTCACCAAACCAGGTTTCAACGACTGCTGACATGCGCTCTTTCGGTTGCGGTGCAGTTCCGCCATGAACCGGATCAACAGAAGGGGGGGGGCTGCACACTGCAGGTGATTTTAGGTGTGTAGCTGGCAGGCCGCTGTCCTCCAGATGAAGGGCGCTGGCGGCTCGGGTCCTGTTGTCTTCAAAGGACGACCATTGCGCCCCGCTTCGCAACGAAGCGCAGTGATCCGTCTACCGCCCCGTATTCGCCCGTATCCGGTTCACTTCCACCGGCGTGATTTCACTTGCCCTATTGCCCCATGACTGTCGGACATGCGTCAGCACCAGCGCCATGTCGGCGTCGTTCAGCACCAGCACGAAGGGCGGCATGCCAAAGGGGCGAGGGTTGCCGGCGGTGGCCGGGGCGTAGCCGCCATTCAGCACGATCTGCACCAGGTTCACGGCCTGGCTCATGGTCACGGCGCGGTTGCCTGCCAGCGCCGGGTAGGCATTGGCGATGCCTTCGCCCTTGGCACCGTGGCACTGGGCGCAGTGCTGTTCATAGAGTTTGGCGGCGCGTTCCACCGACTCGCCCTGCGTCTTGATGGTGGCCGGCTCGGGGGGCGTGGTGTGCGAGGGCGGCAGCTCTTTGAGGAACTGCGCCATCGCGCCGAGGTCGGCATCGCTCAAATACTGCGTGCTGCGCTGGACGACTTCAGCCATGGGGCCGGTGACCGAGGCGCGTGGTGAAACGCCGTTTTTCAGAAGGCTCACGATGTGTTGCCTGTCCCAGTCGCTCACACCCGCTTCATACGGCGAGGTCAGCGATGGCGCATACCAGTTCTGCATGGGAATCAGCCCGCCGGCCAGGTCCAGCCCAGCATCGCTGGCGCCCAGCGCATTGCGTGCGGTGTGGCAGGCTGCGCAGTGTCCCAGGCCCTTGACCAGGTAGGCGCCGCGATTCCAGTCGGCGCTGCGTGCGGTGTCCGGTTGGTACACACCGGGGCTGAAGTACAGGGCGCGCCACACCGCAAGCGCTGCCTGCGACTGGTAAGGAAAGCGCAGCGCATGGGATTGGTTGGGCTGCACCGCAGCGGGCATGCTACGCAGGTAGGCAAACAGCGCATCCGAGTCTTCGCGCGTGACCTGCGTGTAGCTGGTGTAGGGGAAGGCCGGGTAGAGCAGGCGGCCGTTTTTGGAGCGGCCGTTGTGCATGGCGCGCCAGAAATGGGCGGATGACCAGCTGCCGATGCCGGTTTTGTCGTCGGGCGTGAGGTTGGACGTGAACACTGTGCCAAACGGCGTAGCAATGCCGCGCCCGCCCGCATAGGCCTGGCCGCCTTGCACGGTGTGGCAGGTCTGGCAGTTGCCGGCGCGCGCCAGGTAGGCACCCCGGGCAATCAGACTGTCGCTGGGGGCCGCGTTAGCCACAGGCGCCTTCACGTCGACTTCGTCGCGTACATTCAGCGCCCATACCAGCAAAACCGCGGCAGCTGCCAGGGTGGAAAGGCCCACCGCCCATTTGAGGAGGGTTTTCATTTTTGCGTTTTCCTGGTGGGCAAAACCGGCACAGCGGGCATGTCTGCTGCGCTGCCGCAGGTGATGGCCACAGCGCCGGGTGTGAGCGCGGGCAGCGTGGTGGCTGGTTTGGTGCTCGCCGGCAGGGGCTGCGCCGCCACCCAGCTGGCGACGGCGTTGATGTCTGCCATGGTGAGTTTTTCCACCACATTTTTCATGCAGTCCGGCGCGTGCGCGCGGCGCTGGCCGGCCTTCCAGGCACCCAGCTGTGCATTGAGGTAGTCACGCGGCAGGCCCAGCAGGCCCGGAATGGCAGGCGCCACGCCGGTCATGGCCTGGCCGTGGCATTGCACGCAGGCCGGCAGCCGGCGCGCGGCGTCGCCCTGCATGACCAGCTGCTGTCCATGGCGCATGGCCTCGGGTGATGCGGCAGCGGGCAGGGGTGCGGGATAGGGGACTTCGAGTTGGGAGAAGTATTGCGCGATCTCCATCAGGTAGGTGTCGCTGAGCGGTTCGATCAGCTGCGTCATGAGGCCGTAGTGGCGGCGCCCGTCGCGAAAGTTCAGCAGCTGGTTGTACAGGTAGCCCGCCGGTTTTCCCGCCAGGCGCGGGTAGTAGCCGTCGGGTGCAGCCCGGCCCTGGGGGCCGTGGCAGGCCGTGCAGGCCATGGTGCGCTGCGCGATGGTGTCTTCAAACGGCGGCGGGGCTGCCTGGGCAGAGCCCGCCACGGCAAATATCAGGCCGGCCCACAACAGCCGCGTGGCCAGCACACGCTTGCAAAAGCGTAGGAAAAATCTAGGGTTCATGGGGCCATCATGCCGCACATGGGCGGCCGGTGTCAGCATCAGTTGCGCTCCCAAAAAACATATCAGATGAAAAACGGTGAAATTGACGGGACGCTGGGCGCGGTGGACCCGTTGCAAAAGTCCCTGGCGGGGGCCGCACGGCTGACGGCAGCCGGGCTTGCCGCCCTACCTGCGGGGGTCTTGCAGCGCGCGGACACAGGCCAGAAAATGGTCCCAGCTGGTCTGCACTTCCTTCACACGCACGCCTTTGTCCAGCACTGCACCGCAGGCTGCTTCAGCGCGCCGCACCACCTTGGTCAATGCGCTGCCCGGCAAGGGGGGAATCTGCGCGCGCAGCGCGTCGGCTTTCGCCCGCATCTGCATGATGGCGTCCCTGGCCAGCGTCTTGTTGCCGGCGCAGGCAATCATGCCGATCATTTCCGCCATTTCACCAAACGCCGGATCCAGGTGCCAGGCCGCGGCCGTGCCGAGCGCCAGTACCCACAGGCGCTTGTTGCGTACAGAAGGTGCGTCTGCCGGCGCGCCCTGCAAGCTGGCGCCGGTAGCCTCCACGGCATCCTGGGCCGTCGGGCCGGGTGGCGTGGTGCCGGTCGCTGGGTGGGTGGGCTTGTTCATGGCGCTTTGTCTTGTATAGACAAGGCTGGATTTTGCCTGAGTGCTCCAGGACCCGGCAGCTGCCTGCGGCCAAGACCCGCTTTTCTTAGGGGAAAAGTGCCTGAAACCGTTTATGGACAGGCGCAAGCAGCTATCAAAAATATAGCGAATTAACTGTTTAGCCAGTCTGCGATGTGCCGGCACACCCAGCCGGGATCGTCGTGCGGCAGGTCATGCCCGGCCCAAGGGTGTTCGTGGTACGCGGCCTGCCAGGCTTTCGCCAGGCGAGAGGTGCAGCGCGGGTTCACCAGGTGGTCGGCCGCCGAAGACAGCAGCAGGGTGGGGCAGGTCGGCGGCGCGGCAATGCTGAAAGCCGCTGCGGCCACCAGCTGGCGCCAGGCATTGGCGGCGCTGACGGGCGCGTTTCGGCGGATATCGGTCCATGCGGCAATGTCTTCATCGCGCGAGGCAGTGTTGTTGCAGGTCAGCCGATGGATGATGCGTTCGGCGCTGTCTGCATCGCCCCAGCGCAAAGCCAGCAAGGCCAGCGGCAGCCAGTTGGCCGGGCGCAGGCGTTCGGTCACCCGGCCGTGGGGACGCATGCTGGTGTTGACCAGCACCAGCCGCGAGACTTCGCCCGGGTACTGCAGCGCCCAGTCGGCCGCCACCATCGCGCCCAGTGACATCGCCACCAGCCGATAGGGAGGCTGCAGGCCGTGGGCCAATAGCTGTGCCCGTGCAAAGTCTGTCATGCCGCGCACCGAGCGCGGTGAGGTGCCGCGGTGAAAGACGCCGTTGCCAGGAAGGTCAAGCGCCACAGTCTGGCTTGCTTCGGCGGCAGGCAATGTTGCGGCAAGCTGCGGTGCAAAGTCGCCCCAGTGCCGCGCTTCGCGGGTCAGGCCCCTGAGCAACACCCAGGTCATGTCACAACACCCTGCGCGGGCGCCAGTGCGCTGCGGCAAGCCGTGCGAGCTGCACGCGCTGGTCGCCCGAAGGCAGCCAGCGCGGTGCGGAGAATGCGGCGCGTGTCAGGAAATCCAGCAGGTCTGCATGGCGGCGCAGTACACGCCGTGTGCGGTGGGCCTTGATGGGGTTGAAAATTCCATGGCGCGAAAACAGCTGGCGCGGGTTCTTGCGTATCCATAACCACGAGCCCAGCTCCAGCGTCATCGGCAAAAAGATGTTCTCCGCCGGGGCGCGATCATAGGCATGGTCCCAAAGGTCGCCGTGCAGCAGGTACTGGTTGCTTTGCGGCTCAAAGCTGTAGGCGTGGTGCGGGTGCGATTGCTCCAGCATGGTCCGCAGTGCAAACATCTCCGGCAGGTGCGGCATCAGCCGGCGCGTCCTGGCGTACGGAAACCACAGGCTGTCCTCAAAGCCGTAGCCCGAATGGCAGTCCAGTGCCAGACTGAAGGGCCGGCTGGCCAGTTGTTCCCGCACCACTTGCAATACGGCCGCGCTTTCCACTTCCATCGGCATGCCCGGCCTTCCGCAGTACCAGGGAAGCTGGGGGCTCACGGTTTGCCCGCCGGCCAGGAAAGGCACACGGGCGTCGGCCTTGTGGGGGGCGTTGCGCATCAGGTCCACGCCCTGGGGGTTGGCGCGCTTGTGCGCCCACATGCCGCCGGGATTCACGATGGGCATGAACACCAGCCGGATCTTTTCGAGTTGCCGGTGCAGCAGATCGTCCCACTCCAGGCGAAACAGCAACGCCCGCATGTAATGCAAAACCAGCTGCGTGCCGATGCGCTCCAGCCCATGGATGCCGCCGAAGAAGCCCACCGCGGGCGCCGCCGGATCGCGGGAGCCGATGCCCGCCACATACAGGGGAAAAGACGGGCCGGCAGTATGCGCTTCGGCCGCAACGGCCACATCAAAGTGCGCGCTGYCCGCCAGCAAGATCGTCTTGAGCTCTTCCATTTCCGCAAAGCTGGCCGCCGCATCCCGCGCCGGCGTGAGGCTGTAGGGGCTGTGAAGGCTGCGCGGGCTGTCGGCAGCGCTATTCAGTGGCGGAGGGAGCATCCGCCCATCCTTGCACAGTTGTTTGACAGGCGTGCTACAGCTTGTTGTTTTGCGGTGAAGGCCGGGAACCCGGCTGGCGCGGCTCGGCGCCAGCCCGCTGTGAAATGGCGGCAATCACCTGGTGCAGGGCCTTGTTCACCGGTTTGTCGTTGCGCACGATCAGGGCCAGCGTCCTTTGCAGCCGTGGGTACAACGGGTGGACCACGAGTTCGGCATGCTGCCCTGGGCCGGTGACCGCCATTGCGGGCAGGATGCTGCAGCCCAGGCCCGCTGCCACCATTTCCTTGATGGCTTCGACGCTGCCCAGTTCCATGATGGGTTTGGGGGCGTGGCCCGCATCCTGAAACCACTGGTCGATGATCACGCGGGTGTTGGCCGCCGGCTCGAACAGCACCAGCTCGCGCTTTGCCAGGACGGCCGGGGTGATCCTGGCGGGCATGGCGGCGTCACGCTTGGGTGCGATGGCCACAAACTCGTCGTTGAACAACGGTGTCACCGCCAGCGCGCGCCGTTTGACGGGCAGCGTGACCAGCGCCAGGTCCAGCATGTTGCCTTCCACCGCCTTGACGAAGTCGGCCGTGTTGCCCGTGCTGACCACCACGCTCAGATTGGGAAACCGCAGCCTCAATGAGCGCAGGATTTGCGGCAGGAAATAAAGGCAGGCTGTGGCGCCAATGCCCAGTGTGATGCGGCCAGCCACATTCGAGGAGTGGGAAGCCATGGCGGCCATGACGCCGTCTACGGCGGTGTTGACATGCTGGATTTCTTCCATCAGGTCAAGCCCTGCGGGTGTGGGCGTTGCGCGGCGCGCCACGCGTTCAATCAGGCGCACGCCCAGCTTCTGCTCCAGCTGCCTGATTTGCAGGCTGACGGCGGGCTGTGAAAGGCCCAGCCTTTCGGCCGCACCGGAAAAGCTCCCGGTTTCAACGATGAGGGCGTAGGTGCGCAGGTGGTCCAGGTTGAGCATGCAAAGAAATTCTAATCAATCTGATAAGTTTTGATATATTTACTTATGCATGCCGTTGCGCAACCATAGCGGCATGCACCTCACACCCATACCCCATGCCACGCGCCCCGGCCCTTCCTCCGGAACTTGCGATTCCCTGGTGATCGGTCCCTGTGCCGAAAGCCATATGGAGGCAATCCAGGCGATATACGCGCACTACGTGGCCACCAACCTGGCGACGTTTGAGCTGGAGCCGCCCAGCGTCGCGCAGATGTTGTCGCGCCGCGCCGACATCCTGCAGGGCGGCTACCCCTACCTGGTGGCGCACCGCAACGCAGAGGTGGTGGGGTACGCCTATGGCAGTGCCTATCGTTCGCGGCCGGCCTATCGCCATACGGTGGAAGACTCGATTTACGTCGCGCCAGGCATGCGCCAGGCCGGCATTGGCAGCGCCTTGCTGCGTGAGCTGATCCGCCAGTGCGAGCAGCGCGGTTTCCGGCAAATGGTGGGCGTGGTCGGCAACAGCGCCAACACGGGCTCGCTCAGGGTGCACGAGGCGCTGGGTTTTACCCGTGTCGGCACGCTGGGCTGTGTCGGCTACAAGTTCGGCCAGTGGGTGGACACGGTGCTGATGCAGCGCGCGCTCGGCGACGGCGCCGCGTCGCCCGGGGCTTTGCCCGTGGGTCTACGGCAGATACCGGCAGTTCAGTCCCCCGGCTCGATCACCACATCCGACAGTGGGTACGCGACACAGGGCAGGATGTAGCCCGTCTGCTTTTCCTCGGCGCTCAGGCCCGGCCATTCGATGCGGTAAGCTACCTGCCCGCTGGCCAGCCGGCGGATGCAGGTGCGGCAGGTGCCGTTTCTGCACGAACTGTCCATCGCCACGCCGGCCTGGAGCGCCGATTGCAGGATCGGCAGGGACGGCGAGGCGCTGAAATGCACCCCTTCCGGGTTCAGCTGGACGCTGAACAGAACCGCATTCGCCGGATCGCCAGGGTGGGCCGGGTCGTCCATCGCTGCTTCGGGTACGGGTAGCTGCCTGCGCCGGCGTCTGCGTTAACCGCGCAGGCGTTCCAGCAGCAGCACGGTCATCAGGGACAGCAACAACTGCTGCTCTTCGCGTTCATTGACGGGGGCCATCCGCTCGGCGGTGAACCGGCCCTCAAACAGGGCGGGCTGCTTGGTGAGCTCGGCCACCAGGGTGCCGTCGGGCCTCGTCACCTGGTAGGCGGGATGGAACAGGTAGCCCGAAAACATGCCGATCACCGGAATCTGGCTGAAGAGGCCGTCAAGAAAACGCGTCATCACGCTTTTTTCATTGATGCTGAAGTGGGTGACGCCGTTGTCCTGCACATCAAAACCGGCTCTCCACATGGAGCGCATGCCGCGACGCTTGATGCCGCCCAGCGCCGCGCCCTGGGTATCGGTGAAGTGATAAAGCGCCGAAAAATCGATAATCCGGTCCGCCTTGATCTGGTAGAGCTGCCGGTCCTGTTTTTCATCGGTGAAAACCGTGATGGCTTCCTTGAGCTTGAAGAGTTTTTGTTTGACATACGCCACCGGCTGGCTATGCGCGTCCTTGACCAGAAATTGCGGTGCAAAGGCGATGAGTTTGAAGGACATTTGCAGGGGAAACTGAATACCTTGGGCCATGATGTGCAAGCGCTTGTAAGTGTTAGGGTGCGACGAATGTACCCGACGCCCAAGTCACTTGCCGGGCATTCATCCTGCCGCCGACCGCCGTGAAGCGAATGTATTGCCGGGTAGGGGGCGATTTGGGCGACAATTCTGCTCCCCCGATCATTTCCCGCACCGATTCACAAGCGATTTTTTTCATGTCCAGCTATTCCGTCCGTCCCGCTACGCCCCGTGATGCCAAAACCATTGCCGAAATTCATGTCGCCACCTGGCAGGCCACTTATAAAGACCTCATGCCCGAGGACTACCTCGGCAAGATCACGGTGGAAAAACGCCTGCCTTACTGGCGCGAAGCCATTGAATTCAGCGAGCCGCAACTGCTGGTGGCCACGGACGGAGATGAGATCGTGGGCTTTGTCGGCTTTGACCGTTCCCGCGATGCCGGCACCAAATCCACGGTGGGTGAAATCTGGGCGCTGTATGTGCTGCCGGAACATTGGGGCAAGGGCGCAGGCCTGGCCCTGTGGGACGGCGCGCGTGAGGGCCTGAAAGAAGAGGGTTGCACGCAGGTCACGTTGTGGGTGCTGTTGCGCAATGAGCGTGCGCTGCGCTTTTATGAACACGCGGCGGGGTTCAAGCGCGAGATGCCATCGCTCAAGACGGTGGCTTTTGGCAGTGCCAAGCTGGAAGAGATCCGGCTCAAGCGGGTGGTTGATTGAGGGCTGGATTTTTGAACTGATTCTGTTTGGGCCGGTTCGTATTCCGGCGTTGTGCTTTCTGCTGAGAGCTGCTGGCCGGGGGTAGCCCGGCGGCTACTCACTTTTCTTTTGCTTCGCCAAAAGAAAAGTAAGCAAAAGAAAAGGCGACCCTGCTGTCTGCGTCCCTACGCTTCGCTACGGGCAACCTGCGGTGCTCGGTTCAGGCGGGGTCTCGCTCGAACTCGCCTTCGGCTCAGACAATCGCGATCCCTGATCCGCCTGAACCTGCGCTCCTCGGCGCATACAGAAGGGCTAATCGGGAGCGGGGACTGAAGACAAATACCAACTCCAATACCGACAAGGACACGCCATGGCGTGTCCTTGTTTCTTCAGGTATTCGTATTCCTTCCCCACCCCCTTGTGGATGCGCCGAGGAGCGGAGGTCCAGACGGATCAGGGCAAAAACTTGTTTGAGCGAAGCGAGTTGTTTTTGACCCCGGCTGGACCGAGCACCACAGGTTGCCCGTAGCGAAGCGTAGGGACGCAGGAACCAGGGTCGCCTTTTCTTTGGTGACTTTCTTTTGGCGAAGCAAAAGAAAGTTACTTGCATGCCGGGCAACCCCCGGCCAGCAGAACTCAGCAAAAAGCACAACGACAGAAAAAACCAGGCCTTAAGAGCGCCATCTCACGACGGCACATTCACCACCCGCTCATCGTCATCAGGAATCAGCGGCATCCCTTCGTCGGGCTCGACCGGCAACTCCAGTGCGTCGTCTTCATCCAGACCTTCCTCGGGTGGGCCGTTACGCGGCTGGCCGTTGTCGGTTGCGCCGGTTCTGAGGGCGGGTCGTCCAATTCTGGGCATTGTGCTTCTCCTTGGAGTTTCGAAAACGTTAGAAGGGCGTTTATCAACGGTGCCTGGCCTGGATGCCTTTGGCTTGTGAGTTCAGGACGATGATGCGGGCAACCGCGACAGGGGCTGCCAAGCCAAGCGGCCTTTTTCCTGTCAGTGTGGGCCGACAACCGCGCGGCACGCACAACACTCTCTTGTCCTACATGCAGCGTATCCGGCTGCGCACAGTCTGCATGCCTGCCACCGCTTAATGTCGGCAGACACCTCTGGATGACGAACCATATACCCGTCATCGCCGGGACACAAATAGATCGCAGAGGTATTTTGCGGAATTTTTTTGAAAGAAGCATCATGGACAAAACCACAGCCTCCACCGGTACGGCTTCCGGTACTGACAACCCCCTGCAGCGCGGCGTCGAGTCTGCCGGCGCAGCGCTCCACAGCGGTATTGACAAGGTGGCTGAGCCGGCCCGCAGTGCGGTAGACCGCGCTTCTTCCGCCGCGCACGAAGGCGTCGACAAGCTGGCCGGCGGTGCCAGCAGCGTGGCTGACCGTTTTGCCGACCAGACCCGCAGGGTGACTGAAGCACCAGGCCGGGCCATTGAGGCCTCGAAATCATGGGTGCAGGAAAGGCCCCTGGAGGCCGTCGGTGCCGCCCTTGCCTTGGGCTTTATCCTGGGACGGCTCACGGCACGCTGAATACCTGGCACATAAATGCCCGTTCAAAGCCGCCCGCGAGGCGGCTTTTTGTTGCGCTGGATTTGGGTACAGTAGGTCTCCCCTTCGGTGCGATCACAACGCATAACAGCAGCACCGGACTCCTGCCAGGCCCCGGCACCGCCACGGCCAGGCTTTGCAAGCTTTGCTCACCCCCTTCGGCCTTGCGCCGGCACACGGAACCTACATATGGCCAGCAGCCTCCTTGCATTGATCGACGATATCGCCACCATCCTTGATGATGTGGCGCTGCTTTCCAAGGTGGCTGCCAAAAAAACTGCCGGCGTGCTGGGTGATGACCTCGCCCTCAACGCCCAGCAGGTTTCAGGTGTCAAGGCAGACCGGGAGCTGCCGGTGGTCTGGGCTGTGGCCAAAGGTTCTTTTGTCAACAAGGCCATCCTGGTACCGGCCGCGCTGGCCATCAGCGCGTTCATACCGTGGGCCGTCACGCCGCTGCTGATGGTGGGCGGTGCATTTCTTTGTTACGAGGGGTTTGAGAAACTCGCGCATAAATTCATGCACAGCGCAGACGAACAGGCGGCCGAGCATGAAGCACTGACCGCCGCACTGACCAACCCCGACGTAGACGTGCTGGCGCTTGAAAAAGACAAGATCAAGGGAGCGGTCCGCACCGACTTCATCCTGTCCGCTGAAATCATCGCGATCACGCTGGGCACCGTGCAGGCCAGTCCCTTCGTGACGCAGGTGGCTGTTCTTGGCGGTATCGCCCTTCTGATGACGGTGGGGGTTTATGGCCTGGTGGCAGGCATCGTGAAGCTGGACGATGGCGGGCTTTACCTTAGCCAGCGTGAAGGAGGCGGCGCCCTGGGCCGCTTTCAGCGCGGCGCAGGCCGCGCCATCCTGCTGACCGCTCCCTGGCTCATGAAAGGCCTTTCCGTGGCGGGCACCATCGCGATGTTCCTGGTGGGGGGCGGCATTCTGACACACGGCTTTGCGCCGTTGCATCACGCGATCGAGCTGCTCGCACAAAAAGCGTCGGCCATTGGCGGAGCAGGTGCCTTGCTGGCCGCGCTCACACCGCTGTTGATGGACGCACTCACAGGCTTGATCGCCGGTGCGCTGGTGTTGTTCGCCGCCATGCTGGTCAAGCGCGTCCTGGCGCGCCGCTGACACAGAAGAGAAGAGAGTGCATGGAGAATCCGGCAGTCAGTCGCCGGACTTTCCTGGCTTGGCCGGCTTTTCCGGTTCCTCGTGGCGGCCTTCAGTCTTGCCGGCGGGCTGGTCGTCCGGCACCGGAAATGGCCAGCGGCCTTTTTCACGGGGTGGTGCGGGCATGGCTGCTTCCCGCGCCCGCTGCTCCAGTGCCTTTCGGCTCTCGGTATCGGGCGCGGCAACTTTGGGTCTTGGCATGGGTGGTCTTTCGCAGGGAAGAAAGGCAGTGTATGAAAGCAGGCGCGCAAAACGCCGGACAGCCACTGACCTTACTCCCCTGGGATGTCCTGTGGTGTAGTCTGCGGATGACGCCAGTTGTAGGAAGCTGGGGACGCCGGGAAATGCCGATGCATTCGGTGTAGCGGCTGTCGCGTCGTCTGCCGCGTTTATTGCGGCAAGCTGCTCTTGCGCTGTATCAGGTCGTGTTTGGCGAACAGGTCGGC
The DNA here is from genome assembly GCF_056405795.1 of Polaromonas sp. P1_F1. Classification (NCBI taxonomy): domain Bacteria; kingdom Pseudomonadati; phylum Pseudomonadota; class Betaproteobacteria; order Burkholderiales; family Comamonadaceae; genus Polaromonas; species Polaromonas sp. P1_F1. Next base: position 54,219 of record NZ_JBFUBJ010000005.1, on the reverse strand, counting down.
GATCCAGTCGACAAACACACGCACCTTGTTGCTCAGGTGGCGGTTGGGTGGGTACACCACATGAATGGGCTTGGCCTCGGAGCACCAGCCGTTGAACAGGGGCTCCAGCGCACCGCTGCTGATGTGGTGCTGAACCAGGAAGGTGAGCGTCTGCAGTATACCCAGGCCCGCCAGCGCCGCTGCCACACCCGCATTCGAGTCATTGACCGACAGCTGGTGGTGTCCGCCGATCTCCACCACCTCGCCGTCTTTTTGCAGGTTGACGGTGTAAAGCTTGCCGTCGCGCGGCGAAAAATAGCGGATCAGCTTGTGCGCCTGCAGCTCGCGCGGGTGCTGTGGCACGCCGTGGCGCTTGAGGTAGGCGGGCGAAGCGCAGGACATCAAATAGAACTCGCCGATGCGGCGCGCCACCAGCGACTGGTCGGTGATCTGCCCGCCGCGGATCACGCAGTCGACATTTTCTGCAAGGATGTCGATCGGCCGGTCGCTTACGCCAAGCTCCAGCTGGATGTCGGGGTAGCGCGCATAAAAATCGGGCAGGGCCGGAATCACCACCGCAAGGCCCAGTGAAGAGGGAATATCCACCTTGAGCCGGCCACGCGGGCTGGCCTTGGCGCGCGACATGCTCGACTCAAGCTCTTCCATTTCGCCCAGAAGGCGGCCGGCGCGCTCGTAGTAAGCCGCACCGTCGGCCGTCACGGTGACTTTGCGCGTGGTGCGGTTGAGCAGCTTGGTGTCCAGTGACTGCTCCAGCGTCTGGATCAGGCGCGTCACCGTGGGCTTGGGCATACCCATGGAATCTGCCGCTTTGGTAAACGTGCCGGCCTCCACAACCCGTACAAAGGCCTGCATTGCGGAAAATTTATCCATAAAAGAGTCCTGTTCTGGTGAGGGCCGTCAGCGCGTGCCTTGCCTGGCGGGCTGGCGCTGCAAGAGGATATGGGGCGGATAACGGGGGCGGTAATAAAAAGAATGGCTGCCGGGGAAGAGGGTCATTTGCCGACAGGGGCTCATCGGCAAAACGGCGAGGGGCGATTGTGACCAGCCCAGCCGGTTCAGGTGCGGGGCGCGAAATAGCCCTGAGAATTTTCCGGGATTGCCCGCTCCCGATTGACCTTGCCCCACAGGGAAGGATGAAACTCCGCGCTCGGATGTTCATGGGAGCTTTCATGGGGGACCGTGATTTTCAGAGGAGAAGCCTGCTTGCTACCCCTCATTGTTGCACTGGTGAAATAAAGTATAAACAAAACGGCTATTTATTAAGCGGGTTGTCGCGCGTATCTTCTGCTGCATTGCAACAAAGAGGAGCCGCGTGCGGCTCGCCATGATGAACAGCCCACAGCCCGTCCCCGCAGGCGCCGACAAAAACCCCCCTCCCTGGGTGGAAAAACAGATCCAGCTGGCACTGAAAAAGCCGCTGGACGTGCGCTTTTACGGCCGCCGCAGCGGCACGGGCGTTTCACCCCTGGTGGTGCATTTCCATGCCGGCGCGTTTGTAGGCGGGTCCCTGGAAGGCGGTTCCTGCGTAGCCGGGTTGCTGGCCCAAGCCGGCGCAGTGGTGATGTCGCTGGACTATCCGCTGGCGCCAGAGCACCCTTTCCCCAATGCTGTCGAAATAGGTTATGCCGCGCTGGTCTGGGCCGCCAAGGCCCGCCACAAGCTGGTCGGCGTCGGTGCGCCGGTTTTTGTGGCCGGCGAAGAGGCCGGTGGCAATATCGCTGCCGCCGTGGCGCTGATGGCGCGTGACCAGCATGAGCCTGCCCTGGCGGGGCAGATCCTGATGTCGCCCATGCTGGACCCATGCCTTGCGACCGCTTCGCTGCGCGACGCCGAAGCCGGGCCCGTGGGCTGCACCTGGGCCGACGGCTGGCACAAATACCTGCCCCGGGCCGAAGACGCAAGCCACCCTTACGCTGCACCCGGTGCGGCATTCCGCCTGGCAGGCCTTGCACCAACGTTGCTTATCACCGCGCAGGACGACCCGCTGCGCGACGAAACGCTGGCCTACGCCGCACGGTTGCGCGCCGCAGGCCTGGTTGCGCACGAGACCGTGTTGCCGGTGCCGACCGGTTGGCCCTGTAGCTATCTGCAGCCTTGCGACCACAAGGCTGCGTGGGGCCCTGTCCTGCATGAGCAGTACACCCGTTTTTTCGCTGATGCGCTGGCCGCGCATGCGACCCATTCCTGAGTTTCACAGTTCCTTTTTTCCTTTTTCTTTTGAGGGGTTTCACCATGACATCGATTCATCTGCACAACAACAAGCGCCGTTTGCTGGCAACCGTCGTGGCCGTTCTGGCATTGACGGGCGTGACGGCCGTCATCTTCGGCGTTTCGGGCACGCGTGCCCAGTCCGCTGCGTCCGGCGAGCCGCAGGCCACGCCGGTCTCTGTGGCCACCGTCGTGCAAAGCGACGTGTCTGCCTGGGACGAGTTTTCAGGCCGGCTGGAAGCGGTCGAGCGCGTGGATATCCGCTCGCGCGTGGCCGGCACCATCCAGGCCGTGCACTTCCGCGAAGGCGCACTCGTCAAAAAGGGTGACCTGCTGCTGACGATTGACCCGGCGCCATATGCCGCCGAAGTGGCGCGCGCCGAAGCCCAGGTGGCCGCGGCGCAGGCCCGCGTGACACAGGCCAAGGGCGAACACGAGCGCTCACAGCGCTTGTGGGGCGAGCAGGCCATTTCAAAGCGCGAATTTGATGAGCGCACCAACGGCAAGGGTGAAGCCGACGCCAACCTGCGCGCCGCGCAGGCAGCCCTGCAAACGGCGCAGCTGAGCCTGGGCTATTCGCAGGTCCGCGCCCCGGTGGCCGGCCGCGTCGGCAAGCTCGAAGTGACGGTGGGCAACCTGGTCGCAGCAGGACCGGGCGCACCCGTGCTGACCACACTGGTGTCCGTGAGCCCGATTTATGCGAGCTTCGACGCCGACGAGCAGGTCGTGGTCAAGGCCCTCAAGGACGTGCAGGGCGCCAACGCCGGTATCGCGGGCGGCCGCAACCTGGACCGCATTCCGGTGCAGATGGGCACCGCCGCCAGCGCCGACACGCCGTTTGAAGGCAAGCTGCAGCTGGTCGACAACCAGGTGGACGCCCGAAGCGGCACCGTGCGTGCGCGCGCCGTGTTCGACAACAAGGACGGCCAGCTGATTCCCGGCCAGTTCGCGCGCATCCGCATGGGCCAGGCCACCAAAGGCAAGGCATTGCTGATCAACGAGCGCGCCGTCGGCACCGACCAGAACAAGAAGTTTGTGCTCGTGGTCGGCGCCGACAACAAGGCGATGTACCGCGAAGTCACGCTGGGCGCTTCCGTCGATGGCCTGCGTGTCGTCAAAAGCGGCCTGGCCGCCAATGAACGCATTGTGGTCAACGGCCTGCAGCGCATCCGCCCCGGCGCGCTGATCACACCGCAGCCGGTCGAGATGACCGCCAAGTCGGAACTCACCGAAAAAGCCGTGAAGGTCGCGGCCAAGTCCTGAGCCCGCCTTGACACCTGAACCAGAAGAATTGCCATGAATCTTTCCAAATTTTTTATTGACCGGCCGATCTTTGCCGGCGTGCTGTCGCTGCTGATGTTCATTGCCGGACTGATCGCGCTGCGCTCGCTGCCGATCGCCGAATACCCGGACGTTGTGCCGCCCACGGTGGTGGTGCGCGCCAACTACCCCGGCGCCAACCCCAAAGTGATTGCCGAGACCGTCGCCACTCCGCTCGAGGAATCCATCAACGGCGTGGACGGCATGCTCTACATGAGCAGCCAGGCCACCACCGACGGCCTGATGACGCTGAACGTCACCTTCAAGCTCGGCACCGACCCCGACAAGGCCCAGCAACTGGTGCAAAACCGTGTCTCGCAAGCCGAGCCGCGCCTGCCGGAAGAAGTGCGCCGCCTGGGCATTACCACCATCAAGAGCTCACCCGACCTCACGATGGTGGTGCACTTGCTGTCGCCCAACGACCGCTACGACATGACCTACCTGCGCAATTACGCGGTGCTCAATGTCAAGGACCGCCTGGCGCGCATCAACGGCGTGGGCCAGGTGCAGCTGTTCGGCTCGGGCGACTATTCGATGCGCGTCTGGCTTGACCCGCAAAAAGTCGCTGAGCGCGGTTTGTCTGCCGGCGACGTGGTGCGCGCCATCCGCGAGCAGAACATCCAGGCTGCGGCCGGCGTCGTGGGCGCTTCCCCGGGCCTGCCCGGCGTGGACATGCAGTTGTCCATCAATGCCCAGGGCCGCCTGCAAAGCGAAGAAGAGTTCGGCGACATCATCGTCAAGACCGACAAGGGCGGCGCCGTGACGCGCCTGCGCGATATTTCCCGCCTGGAGCTCGGTGCGTCGGACTACGCCCTGCGTTCGCTGCTGGACAACAAACAGGCTGTGGCCGTGCCGGTGTTTGCCGCACCGGGCTCCAACGCCATCCAGATCTCCGACGATGTGCAGGCCGTGATGAAGGACCTGAAAAAGAGCATGCCCGAAGGCGTGGACTACGAAATCGTCTACGACACCACGCAGTTTGTGCGCTCGTCCATCGAGGCCGTGGTACATACGCTGCTCGAAGCCGTGGCCCTGGTGGTGCTGGTCGTGATCATCTTCCTGCAGACATGGCGCGCTTCCATCATTCCGCTGCTGGCCGTGCCTATTTCTGTCATCGGCACGTTTGCGGTGATGCACCTGTTCGGTTTTTCGATCAACGCGCTCAGCCTCTTCGGGCTGGTGCTGGCCATCGGCATTGTGGTGGACGACGCCATCGTGGTGGTGGAGAACGTCGAACGCAACATCGAGGCGGGCCTGAGTCCGCGCGACGCCACCTACCGCGCCATGCGGGAGGTGTCCGGGCCCATCATCGCGATTGCCCTGGTGCTGATCGCCGTGTTTGTGCCGCTGGCTTTCATCACCGGCCTCTCGGGACAGTTCTACAAGCAGTTCGCGCTGACCATCGCGATCTCTACAGTGATCTCGGCCGTCAATTCGCTGACCCTGTCGCCGGCACTTGCCGCCTTGCTGCTCAAGAGCCATGACGCACCGAAAGACGCGCTGACCCGCGGCATGGACAAGGTGTTCGGCCGCTTCTTCGCAGGCTTTAACCGCCTGTTCAGCCGCGGTTCCGAAAACTACAGCCGCGGTGTCAAGGGTGCGATTTCGCGCAAGGCCATCATGCTGGGTGTCTACCTGGTGCTGGTGCTCGCCACGGCGGGCCTCTTCAAGGCAGTGCCCAGCGGTTTTGTGCCTGGGCAGGACAAGCAATACCTGATCGGTTTTGCCCAGTTGCCCGACGGCGCCACGTTGGACCGCACCGAGGACGTGATCCGCAAGATCAGCGACATCGCCATGAAACAACCCGGCGTGGAACACGCGATTGCTTTCCCCGGCCTGTCGATCAACGGCTTTACCAACAGCTCCAACTCGGGCATCGTGTTTCTCTCGCTCAAGCCCTTCGACGAGCGCAGGAGTGCAGACCTGAGCGCCGGCGCCATCGCTGGCCAGCTGAACGGAAAATTCGGCGGTATCCAGGAGGCGTTCATTGCGATGTTCCCGCCGCCGCCCGTGCAGGGACTGGGCACCACCGGCGGCTTCAAGCTGCAGCTGGAAGACCGCGGCTCGCTCGGTTATGCCGCGCTGGACGCCGCCACCAAGGCCTTCATGGCCAAGGCGTACCAGACACCTGAGCTGGCGGGCATGTTCTCCAGCTTCCAGGTCAATGTGCCGCAGCTGTATGCCGACATCGACCGCACCAAGGCGCGCCAGCTCGGCGTGCCGGTGACTGACGTGTTCGACACCATGCAGATTTACCTGGGCAGCCTGTACGCCAATGACTTCAACAAGTTCGGCCGCACATATTCCGTGCGGGTGCAGGCTGATGCACCTTACCGCGCCCGCGCTGAAGACATCGGCCTCTTGAAGGTGCGATCGGCCACCGGCGAAATGGTGCCGCTGTCGGCGCTGATGAAAGTCACGCCGAGCTTTGGCCCTGAACGCGCCATGCGCTACAACGGCTTCCTCTCGGCCGACATCAACGGCGGCGCCGCGCCCGGTTATTCGTCGGGCCAGGCGCAGGATGCGGTCGCCCGCATCGCGGCTGAAACCCTGCCACCCGGCATCAGCTACGAGTGGACGGACCTCACGTACCAGGAAATCATTGCCGGCAATTCGGCCATGTGGGTGTTCCCGCTGGCGCTGCTGCTGGTCTTCCTGGTGCTCGCTGCGCAGTACGAAAGCCTGACGTTGCCGATCGCCATCGTGCTGATCGTTCCCATGGGCCTGCTGGCCGCCATGCTGGGCGTGAAGCTGACCGGCGGCGACAACAACATCTTCACGCAGATCGGCTTGATCGTGCTGGTGGGGTTGTCGGCGAAGAACGCGATTTTGATCGTGGAGTTTGCGCGCGAGCTGGAGTTTGCCGGGCGCACGCCGCTGCAGGCCGCGATTGAAGCGAGCCGCCTGCGTTTGCGCCCCATCCTGATGACCTCGCTGGCGTTCATCATGGGCGTGCTGCCCCTGGTGTTGTCCTCCGGTGCCGGTGCCGAAATGCGCCATGCCATGGGTGTGGCGGTGTTCTCGGGAATGATTGGTGTGACGGCTTTCGGCCTCTTCCTCACGCCGGTGTTCTACGTCACGCTGCGCCGCCTCACGGGCAACCGTCCGCTCAAGCTGCATGGCGAAGTGCCGCACGTCGAGGCCTTCGCGGGCAGTGGTGGTGCAGGTGCGCACGCGCAGCCGGCAGCGCCCCTCAAGCTTCACGAATAACAACAAGCATCAAAGGTACAGGAGTTCATCATGAACCACACAACGTCCAAACTGCGCACCGCGCTGCTGCCTTTGCTGGCCGCCCTGGTGCTGGCCGGCTGCGCCACCAGCGCGTCGGTTGACCCGGCGAGCATTCCGGCTGCGCCTTCCGCCTACAAGGAAAACGCTGCCGCCGTCGCGGCGGCGCCTGCAGCAACCGCTCCGCAATCACAAGGCACCTGGTGGAAGGCGTTTGCCGACCCGGTACTCGACCAGCTGGTCGAGCAGGCCGGCGCCAACAACAACAGTGTCAAGGTGGCCGCGGGGCGGCTGGCCCAGGCGCGCGCCATCCTGCGCAACACCGATGCCGACCGCCTGCCGCAAGTCGGTTTGAGCGGCGGCGCCGTGCGCCAGAGCAACATCACCACCAACCGCGTCGCGCAGACCACGGTGACGGCGGCGGCCAACTTTTCGTATGAAGTTGATTTGATCGGCAAGCTGTCGCTGAACTCTGACGCCGCATCGCTGGATGCGAAATCGCGCGAAGCCTTGCTGCGCAGCACCCAGCTGCTGGTGCAGGCCGATGTGGCGCAAACCTACCTCAACCTGCGCGCGCTCGACACCGAACGCACGCTGGTGCGTGACACACTGCAGGCTTACCGCAACACGCTGCGCCTGACGGAAGTGCGCTTCAAGGAGGGCGACGTGGCCGAGCTCGACGTGGCCCGTGTGCGCACCGAGGTCGCCTCAACCGAGTCCGATGCACTGGCGCTCGACCAGCGCCGCGCCGTGCTGGAGCATGCCCTGGCTGTGCTGGTGGGCGAGGTGGCGTCGAACTTTGCCGTCGCGCCCACCGAGTGGTCGACCGCGCTGCCGGTCATCCCGGCCGGTGTGCCCAGCACCGTGCTGGAACGCAGGCCCGATGTGTCTGCCGCGCAAAGCACCATGCAGGCCGCGCAGGCCCGCGTTGGTGTCGCCCAGGCTGCGTGGTTCCCGACCTTTTCGCTGACGGGCAACGCAGGTTATGCCGCGCCCGAGATCAAGGACCTGTTCAAGGTTTCGACCCAGGCCTGGGGCGTGGGTGCTTTGCTCTCGCTGCCGATCTTTGACGGCGGACGCCGCAAGGCCGGCGTGCAGAACGCGAATGCTGAACTCGACATCGCCTTGGCCAACTACCGTGAACAGATCCTCGTCGCCTTCAAGGACGTGGAAGACCAGCTCTCGGCCCTGCGCCTGCTGGCCGAGCAATCGGAAGCGCAGTCGCGTTCCGTCGCTTCGGCCACACGCGCCACGGTGCTGTCGGATTCACGCTACCGCAATGGCTTTGTCAGCCAGCTTGAACTGTTGGACGCGCAACGCAGCGAACTGCGCAACCGCCGCCAAGCGCTGCAGGTCAAGACCGCGCAGTACCTGGCAACGGTGGGTCTGATTCGGGCGCTGGGTGGCGGCTGGAGCACTTGAACACCCCTGTTGAGGCTCACTTCGTGTAGCCTCCTCTCCCCTTGCAGGGGACGGCGCCTGCGGCCTGGCGGAGCCAGTTCCGCGGCTCCTGCTGGTGAGGAGGGAAGCGCTCTCTGCCGGTTGTTGCTATCTAATTGATAGCTGGTGGCGCAGGTTCCTATTGGGCTGGAGGCCTGAATCGGTCCTGAAAATGACCTGAAAAGTGCTCTGAACGCTGTTTTGGAGCCTTTTGATCACCCAAAATAGCCTGTAGACCTTCAAAAAGGCCTTTTTTGAGTGCCAAAAGTGGCTGTGGCGCAATCAGGACATGCGCGAGCAGCTATTAAATTGATAGTGATTAGGCAGCGCTTGCAGCCGCTGGGGCTGGCCATCTGTTAAAACACTTGGCTTCCTTCTTTGTTCTTCTTTGTGTCTGCCCCCTGATGCCCGCTTCACCTGCTGTTCCTGTCACTTCTTCCGTTGCCTCTTCTCCTGAGCCCGCCACCATCCACTGGACGGAGGGCGGCGAGGCGCGTTCTGCGCGCTGGCGTTCCGAGCGCGGCGCGCCGCCGCCCAAGCGTGTGGTGATCGCTGACGACACCCTCGCGGCCGACGCTGCTTACCGCCTGGCCTGTGAAGGCACGGGCCTGCTCTGGCGTGGCGACTTCCAGAATGCCCGGCTACTGCTGCAGGCGCTGGCCCGCCGCGTCGACAAACCGGCCAAACCCAAGCGCGAGAAACGCGTGAAGGACCAGAAAGCCGGAGAGGCCAGCGCCCCCGTTGAAGCCGCCGCGCCGGTGTTCCCGGAAGCGTTTCACCTGCACCGCCAGGCGCAGGCGCAGCGTGCCCGCGTGCTGGGCATGGTGCTGATTCCGTTTGACGCGGACTACAGCATCCCCTTGCGCCGCGCACCGGATGCAAAAAAAGCCTGCGCCGAAGCCTGGGGACCATCCAGGGATGGCGCAGTGCCCTCCGTCGCATCGCTGCGCGAGCTGATGGGTTTCATCAGCTCGCACGAATGGCGCCGCAAGGGCGTGCCCATTCCCGCGCTGGGTGAAGACGGCCCGCACAACCGCATCCATCCGCACTACGGTGTTTTCTCGCCGGTGCGCGGTGAATACATCGACCTGGTGGCCCAGGCACCCGTGCCTGAAGGCACCGATGACCTGACCGGTTTTGACATCGGCACCGGCACCGGCGTGCTGGCTGCCGTGCTGGCGCTGCGCAGCGGCATCCAGCGCGTGGTGGCCACCGACCAGGACCCGCGTGCGCTGGCTTGCGCGCGCGACAACCTCAAGCGCCTGGGCTTTCCGCAAGTCGAGGTGCGCGAGGCCAACCTGTTCCCCGAAGGCAAGGCGCACATCATCGTCTGCAACCCGCCGTGGTTGCCCGCGCGTCCCGGCTCGCCGCTGGAGCATGCTGTGTATGACGAAGACAGCCGCATGCTGCTGGGTTTCCTCAACGGCCTGGCGACGCACCTGGAGCCCAAAGGCGAGGGCTGGCTGATCCTGTCGGATATTGCCGAGCACCTGGGCCTGCGCACGCGCGCGTGGCTCCTGGCGGCGATCGATGCGGCGGGCCTCAAGGTGGTGGACCGGCTGGATGCGCAGCCGCATCACCCCAAAGCCTCGGACGCCAGCGATGCGCTGCATGCGGCGCGCGCGGCGGAAGTCACATCGTTGTGGCGATTGGCCGCCAAATAAAAGCCAGGTGCGATGAAGGCTGAAGCACGCGCCACCGTCCTGCTGGCCCCGATGGAAGGCCTGCTGGACTTCGTACTGCGCGACATCCTCACGCGGGTCGGCGGCATTGACCGCTGCGTTTCTGAATTCATCCGCATCACCGACCAGCTGTTGCCCGAGCGTGTGTTTTATCGCATCGTGCCCGAGCTGCACCATGGCGGCCGCACGCTGGCCGGCGTGCCGGTGCGTGCGCAGTTGCTGGGCTCCGACCCGGGTTGCATGGCCGAGAATGCCGCGCGGCTCGCAAGCCTTGGCCCGGCAGGCATTGACCTGAACTTTGGTTGCCCTGCTGCGGTGGTCAATCGCCACGGCGGTGGCGCATCGCTGCTGCGCGAGCCCGAAACCCTGACGGCCGTCGTCGGCGCGGTACGACGGGCGGTGCCGGCCGGCATGCCCGTTTCGGCCAAGATGCGGCTGGGCTACGAAGACGATGCGCGTGCCGTGGAATGTGCGCTCGCCATCGAAGCCGGCGGCGCCGGCGAGCTGGTCGTACACGCCCGCACCAAAGCCCAGGCCTACAGGCCGCCGGCTTACTGGGAGCGCATTGCCGACATCCGCGCAGCAGTCAGGATTCCGGTGGTGGCCAATGGCGAGATCTGGACAGTGGAAGATGCGCGGCGCTGCCGCGAAGCTTCAGGTTGCGACGTGCTGATGATCGGCCGCGGCGCGGTGCGCGACCCGGGCCTGGGGCTGGCGATCAAGGCCGACTTGGCCGGTGAGCACCATGCCGCCGTAAGCTGGCCCACGCTGCTGCCGCTGATTGCCGAGTTCTGGCACATCGTCTGCTCGCGGCTTGAGACGCGTGCGAGAGCGGGGCGCCTCAAGCAGTGGCTGAATTTTTTGCGGCGGCGTTTTCCGGAGGCGGAGGTCGCCTACCAGGCGATCAAGACGGTGAATGATCCGGTGTTGGTGGAGGCGTGGCTGGTGCAGGCATCAAACAGCAACTCTTAAATGGTTTTTTGTTCGACTCGCATTTAGGCTTCGTTTGATTGGAAGGTGCCAGAGTTCCGGCTGATACATATTGTTGGGGATGGCATCTTTAGCTGTCATCCGATAGTTCGCCGCTCCTTTGATGTAGCAGTAAATTCATATTCTTCGGATTTATTGGTTTTATTGGAGTGAGTAACAGGATGATCTTTGTACATCACGCTCTGAGCACGCGTAAGAAAGGGAGTAGACATGGACGCTATTGATTATTCCGACCCCGCAAGTCCATTTAACTTTCCTCTGAATGAATGCTATGTCGCATTTGGCGATGAAAGTATTAATGAACACGGTGCGTTCTACGGATTGGTGCTTATTCCAGAAACTAATGTCGCGAAAACTGAGCGGAGTATTGGGCAGATAAAAATGCGTTATGGAGGTCAGCCTGAACCCCCTATTCATTGCAGTCAATTTTTTTCTCCTGCGGGTCGGTCCAGAACTGAATGGAAAGAACTATCGAACACTGATGCGATTAATTTATGCGCAGACATACTGAAGGCTGTTGCTGAAAGCTCGGCAAAATATCTGATTTCGCATATCCCGGCAGGGGGCTACCCGAAGCGAGTGAGACTTGTCGGAAAGAATGGACATGCAGATTCCGTTCAGGACGTGAATGAACGGTGGATAACGCTACAAGCTTTTCTTGCTGTTGCTTTGTATTTGGATCCGGCAGATATACGAGTCCCAGCCGATCCGGTCACGACCCCGAGTTTTCTAAAAAGAAATATGCCGAATTGGCGAGTACATGCGAGGAGAGTAGATCGAGGATTAAGAGTTAGAAAAATATTTTTGGACAGAGAGCAAGCAAAAATTCGATGGTTCTCAAAAATGCCTAAATGGTCCGTGTTAGCCAAAGATTTGGTTATTGAGGGTCCTATGGGTTCTTCCCATCTACCCATAGAGGTCGCGGGTGATTCAAAACATGCTCTTTTAGAAGTGGCAGATCTATTTGTATATGCCGCTACTAAAAAGGTTCTCGGTGATCTACCGCTGCGTTACGACTTTCCCGCTCGCGACTTAATAGTGCATAAAAGCTCATTCCCCGAAGAGGTGATCTTTGGCGGGGAACAGGAGCCGGCTTTGGCTAAAGATCCAGAAATTGAAATTGCAGTAAGTGGAAAATGCGTCAGATTTTCTGTTTCTTCAAATAGAGATAGCAACTTGCTCCAACTAACGTTGGTTACGGAAAGTGGAAAGACAGCAGTCATTGACTTCAACGGTGACTTCATCACTAGCTTTCAGAATAAAGTGAATATGGCCATTGATACCAATCCGGGCTTGGCCGCTTGGGGCGGAACTAAAAATTCCACAACGGATGCAAAAATCTGAAGACGAGGCTTCGGGATATTGATTCAAGTCGTAATGGCAATCTAATAGGACGAATATGTTCTTTTAGTTGTGATCACTTAAAAAATATTCCGTAACCCCGCTTTACACAAACACTCCCGCGGCTTTGCTGCGCCGACACGTCGCCGGAACACCATGAAGACTCTTCCATCCAAAGGAGTCGATCATGAAATCAAAAGCCATTGTGTGTGCCATTGCCGCAGCGTCGCTGGGCTTTGCCTCGCTCTCGTTTGCGCAAGGCTACGACGGGCGCGGCCAGCGCGGTGAGTCGCCTCGTGTTGAACAGCGCGGGTCTGTCGGTCCCGGTTACAGTCGCGACGATGGTCCCGGCTATGGTCCCGGTCATGGTCGCGCAGACGCCCGTGCAGACGATCGCGGCGGGCGCGGTTTTGACCATCGTGACGACCGCCGTTACGCCCGCAATGACCGCCACTTCGATGGACACGGCCCGCAGTTCTACCGCGGCGGCCGCATCCCGAATGAGTACCGCGGCCGTCAGTATGTGGTGAATGACTGGCGCGGGCATCGCCTCCATGCGCCGCCGCGCGGCCAGCAGTGGGTGCAGGTGGGTGCTGACTATGCGCTCATCGCCATTGCCACCGGTGTGATCGCGCAGCTGGTGCTGAACTGAGCTTTCGGTACGGCGCCGGGAAATACATACCCGGCGCCTTCCTGAAGTCCATGGCGAAAAGAAACCCCCTTGTGTGGTGCTGCCGTCAGGCTGCAATCGCAGCGGGGGCTTTGTGCATCAGGCGGCTGCGAATGTCAGTGAGCGCCAGAACCTGCGCACCCTGCGCATCAAAATTACCCGGCGAAAGCCAGCTGTCGAAGGCCTTCTTCAGTAGCGGCCATTCACCGTCGATGGTGGAAAACCAGGCGGTGTCGCGCGTTCTGTTCTTGTAGACGAGGAGCTGCCGGAAAACGCCTTCGAAGCTGAAACCGAGCCTGGCGGCCGCGCTGCGCGACGGCGCGTTGAGGCTGTCGCATTTCCACTCGTAGCGGCGGTAGCCGAGTGTTTCGAAGACCAGCTTCATCAGCAGGTACTGGGCCTCGGTGGAAGCGCGGCTGCGCTGCAGCAGTGGCGAGAAGATCACGTGCCCGACCTCGATGACACCGTTGGCGGTGTCCACGCGCATCAGCGACAGCGTCCCGACCGCGCGCTGGGTGCCGGCGTCCATGACCGTGTAATGCAAAGGGTCGGCGCTGGCCGCGTTGCGCTCGAGGTAGGCGTCGAAATCGCTGCGCGCGGTAAACGGCTCGGGGGCGAGGTAGGTCCAGGCCCGGCCATCGGGCGCGGCGGCGTAGGCGGCGAACAGGTCGTCGCCATGGCGCCTGGCGTCCAGCGGTTCGAGGCGGCAATACCGGCCTTCGAGTGTGATGCGCGGCGGCCTTTGCCTTTCCGTCCAGCCCAGCATGGCTTCGCCAATGGGTTGCCCGTAGGTGTTTGTGCGTGTGGTCATTGATGCTCCTGTGAGTTTGAGTCACTAGGTTAAGATCTTCGTGGCACTTCATAAAGTGCCATGAATTCGTTATTTTGTGGTGCCACGACCTTCGACAGAACTTCTCGCCATTCAACAACCCTTGCGTGATGCCCTCCAACCAGTCCGCTAACAAGTCCGCTCCAAAGCATTCCACCCCGCAGGGTTTCCTGGAAGCCCCGCTGGACAGGTCCGACGCCGAGCCTTTGCAGCGCCAGCTCTACCGCAGGCTCAAAGAGGCCATCCTCAAGGGCCAGCTTGCCGCGGGCAGCCGTTTGCCCGGCTCGCGCGCATTGGCGCAAACCTTGTCGGTCTCACGCAATACCGTGGCGATTGCCTACGAACACCTTGTTTCCGAGGGTTATGTCCGCGCCGACCGGCAGGGAAGCACCGTGGCGGCTTTGCTGCGCCCGGCCACGCAGGAGGCGCAGCCTGAGGCCACCGCGCCATCCCGTGTGGCACTGCGCCTGTCCCACATTCGCTCGGGCCCCGCACGCCTCGACTCCAGCACCGCCTTGCGGCCCGGTGTGCCGGCCCTTTCCCAGTTTCCGCTGGCCGTCTGGCGCAGCATGCTGGACCGCGCAGTGCGCGAGGCCTTGCCGGCGGCGCTGCATTACGGCGACCCTTTCGGTCAGGCCGAACTGCGCACCGCCATTGCGCGCCATCTGGCGATCACACGCGGTGTGCATTGCGAACCGGCGCAGGTCATCATGACGGAAGGCGCGCAGGAGGCGCTCATGCTGTGCGTGCGCCTGCTGACCAACCCGGGCGACACGGCTTGGGTGGAAGACCCGGGTTACCGCGGCGCCAAGGCCGCCATGCATGCGGGTGACCTGCGCATCGTGCCCAAACGCATGGACGGCGAGGGCCTGCACGCCGGCGCGGCGGATTGGCGTTCACGCACACCACGGCTGATCTACACGACGCCTTCGCACCAGTATCCGATTGGCGTGGTGATGTCGGTGGCACGCCGCCTGGCCTTGATGTCTGCCGCGCGCAGGCACGGCGCCTGGATCATTGAAGACGACTACGACAGCGAATTCCGCCACGCCGGCGAACCCATAGGCGCCATGCAGGGCCTGGTGGCCGATGCGCCTGTGCTCTACGTCGGCACGTTTTCCAAAACCATGTTCCCCTCGTTGCGCCTGGGTTTCGTGGTCATGCCAAAGCCACTGCTGGCTTCAGCGCAGGACGCCTTGCGCGAGATGCTTCGCGGCGGTCACAGCCATGAGCAGCTTGCCATGGCCGGCTTCATCGAATCCGGGCAGTTTGTGCGGCACCTGGGCCGGATGCGAAGGCTGTACCGTGAGCGCCAGCATGCCCTGCGGGAAGCACTGACACGGCACCTGCGCGTTCCGCACGTCATTGAAGGCGGGCAGGGCGGCCTGCACCTGGCTGTCCGCCTGCCGCGGGATTTTGCGGACGCTCGCATTGCGGAAGCTGCCCGGCGGTACGGGATGGCGCCCATGCCGCTTTCCTCGTTTGCCATGGCGCCGGCGCCTGAAGACAACGGCCTTGTGCTGGGCTACGGGAACACCGCGACGGAGCTGCTGGACCCTCTCGTCAAACGCCTGTCGCAGCTGGTGCTGGCGGCAGGAGGCTGAGCCCGGCGCACAATGGCACCATGAAAACACCCAAGAGGCTGCAGTCGCTGCTCGAAGAAGGCCTGATCGATACCGTGGTACGGCAACTGATGAGCGGCAAGGAGGCCATGGTGTACGTGGTGCGCTGCGGCGACGAAACACGCTGCGCCAAGGTCTACAAGGACGCCACCGAGCGCAGCTTTCGCCAGGCGGTGGACTACACCGAAAACCGCAAGGTCAAGAACACCCGGCAGGCGCGCGCCATGGCCAAGGGCACGCGTTTCGGCCGGCAGGCCACCGAGGCGGCCTGGCAAAGCGCCGAGGTCGATGCGCTGTACCGGCTGGCTGCTGCCGGTGTGCGTGTACCCAAGCCGCACAACTTTTGCGATGGCGTGCTGCTGATGGAGCTGGTGACCGACGAGCACGGTGATGCCGCACCGCGCCTGAACGACGTGGAGTTCACGCCCGAAGATGCCCGCCAGCACCACGCCACGCTGCTCACGGAAGTGGTGCGCATGCTGTGCGCGGGCGTCGTGCACGGCGACTTGTCGGAATTCAATATCCTGCTCGGTGTGACGGACGGCCAGCCCGGCCCGGTCATCATCGACCTGCCGCAGGCGGTGGACGCTGCCGGCAACAACCACGCGGGCCGCATGCTGCTGCGCGACGTGGCCAACCTGCGCGGCTTCTTCGGCCGCTTTGCGCCGGAGCTGCTGCAAACCGACTACGGCAGCGAGATCTGGGACCTGTACCAGCGCGGCGTGCTGCAGCCCGAGACGGTGCTGACGGGCCGCTTTGCCCACAAGACCGGGCCGGTCAACCTCGGCGCCGTGATGGGTGAGATCGACGATGCGCGTGCTGAAGAGTCAGCGCGGCGGCTGCGCATGCAACAAGCCCGTTAGGTGCGTCTTTTCGCGAGGCGCTAGTGCGCCGGCGCAGTGGCAGCGCGCTTGCCGCCCAGCGTCACGCGTGCCGTGACATACGCCAGCAAGGCGCATCCGGCGATGCCGGCCACCATGGGGCGGGCGCTGCCGTCTACAAACACGCCCACCACCGCCATCACCACCGCGCCGGTGACAAACTGCAAGGTGCCCATGAGGGCCGAGGCCGTGCCGGCTATGGCGCCGTGTTCTTCCAGTGCCAGTACGGCGGTGGTTGGAACCACCAAGCCCAGAAATCCATAGCCCACCAGCATCAGCGCGATCATCACGTCCAGCCTTTCGATGCCCACCAGGTTCAGCACCAGCAGCAGGGCCATCACGGCGGCATAACCCGTCACGGCCACTTTCACGATGGGCACAAGCCCGAAACGCGCAGCCAGCTTGCCGGTGAACTGCGAAACCCCGATGAAGGAGGCTGCGTTGACTGCAAAGGCGATGCTGTACTGGCGCGGTGTCAGGCCGTAGTGGTTGATCAGCACAAAGGACGAGTTGGCAAGGTAGGCAAAAAAGCTCGAGATGCCGAAGGCGCCGATGAACACCAGGCCCATGAAATGGCGGTCGCGCAGCAGCACGCCGTAGGCGGTCAATGCGCTGCCAAAGCTGCTGTCCACTCGCTGCTCGGCAGGCCGCGTTTCCGGCAGGGTCATCGCAACCAGCGCCAGCCCTGCGGCGGCGGCTACGGTGACAGCCCAAAAAACGCTGCGCCAGCCGAAGGCTTCAATGAGGAAGCTGCCGGCCAGCGGCGCCAGGATGGGCGAGACGCTGAAGACCAGCATCAGCAGGGACATCAGCCGCGCGGCGTCATGGCCAGTATGCAGGTCCCGCACCACCGCCCGTGGCACCACCATGCCGGCGCAGGCGCCCAGGCCCTGGATGAAGCGCAGCACCACCAGCGTCTGGATGTCAGGCGCCAGTGCGCAGCCGATGCTGCCCGCGGCAAACAGCAGCAGCCCGAAGTACAGCGGCGGCTTGCGGCCCACCATGTCGGAGACCGGGCCGTAGATGATTTGCCCAATGCCGAGGGAGATGAAAAACGCCATCAGGCTGGCTTGCACCGCGCCCATGGAGGCGCCCAGGCTGTGCCCGATGGAAGGCAGCGCGGGAAGGTACATGTCGATGGCGAAAGGGCCGATGGCGGACAGCAAACCCAGCACCAGGGCTGCCCGGAAGAAACTTTTTGTCATGAATGAAATGAAGTCAAGCCGCTTTGTGTATCAGTAACAAGGTGGAAGGCCTTGCACCCAAACGGCACTGTTAAAACCGCCATTGAAAACGCACCAGGGCGGGGCGCAATGACGGTAAGAAATTATCTGCGGCTATTGTCGCTGACCTCGCTGTCTCTTGCTTGCACTGCGCCGGTAACCTGTCAGGCCTGACAGGGGCCGAAATGTAAGCGGGACACTGTGTTGATTCAAACTGTAATGAAGCCGCAATACGGGGTTTAACCTGAGGTCTTTGGACGAACAGGAGCGCACCCCGATGCATAGACGTGAATTTTCACAGGCCGCCGTGGCGGCGGGCGCGTTGGCCGCCTTTGGGCCTTTCATGACGGCCCGGCTTGCCCAGGCCGCAGCGCCTCTTGCTGCGGCCGGCTCGCCAGCGATGGGGACCAATCTTTCCGGCATGGAATGGGCAAAAACCGGCTTGCGGCGCAACACGAGTTCTGCAACCAACATCCATTTCACCGTGCCGCGCAAGGCCGACGTGGATTATCTCGCCGCCTGCGGCTTCACCAAAAACAGGCTGCCCATTCAATGGGAGCTGCTGCAGCCCATGCTGCATGACACAGTGGCCAACGCTGCGGCCAAAGCGGCGATCGGCAATCCGGGTGTCTTTCATGCTGCGTATGAAGCCTATATCACCGGTGTGCTGGACGCCCATGCGGCGGCGGGTATGAAGTGCATCATCGACAACCATAACTACGGGCGCTACCAGGATTTCAAATTTCAGGCCGACGGATCCGTACTCGGCCTGACGGTGCCGTCCGACCCGCTGCTGCGGCCCTACACCACCGATGCAAGCCAGGTGCAGGTGAGGATTTTTTCGCTGACCGCAGGCGCCACGCTCAAGCAGTCCCAGTTTGCGGATTTCTGGGCGCGTGCCGCCACGAAGTGGAAGAGCCACCCCGGCTTCGGCGGCTATGGCCTCATGAACGAACCGCACGACCTGCCCAAGCCGGGTGGCCTTATCGCCTCGGATGAAGAAACCGTGAAGGGTGGTGAAGACCTGGCGATCATGGCGGCGTATTCGCAGGCTGCCATCAATGCGATCCGGGCCATAGACCCCATCAACCCCATTTATGTGGGCGGCAACCAGTACAGCGCGGCCATATCGCTGGGCACCAAGAACCCGGGCTTCCCGGTCACAGGCGCCAACCTCGTGTATGAAGTCCACGTCTACCTTGATGCCTTCGGCAACGGTGCCTCTTTCGATTACGACACGGAAGTCGCCAAGAACTACAGCGCGGGTTTTGGTGTCGGCCCTATCAAGGCTTCCACGGGCATGGACCGCCTGAAGATTGCGGCCGACTGGGTACAGGCCCGGGGCGCGAAGCTGGCGCTCACCGAGATCGGCATGCCGATTGACGACACGCGGTGGCAAACCATGTTTGCCCAGGCCGTCAACTATGCGCGCCAGGTCAACTGCGAGGTCTATAGCTGGATGGGCGGCAACCACTGGCCCATCCACAACTACGCCATCAACCATGTGCCGGGCTGGCACCAGAACCGCACGCTCGAGCCGCTGGTCTCGGGGCCGATGAAGGCTGCGGTGGGTATTGTGCAGGCCACCGTGTACGACGACGGTCCTGGCTATTCACCCGCCGGCGCGCCGCTGACGTTCACGGTTTATGCCCGCGGCAATCTGGCACAACCCGTGACGTTGACCGTGGCCTCCAACAACGGAGGCACGCTGAGCAAGTCCAGCCTTGTCATTCCTGCGGGGGCCAACGGCCAGGACACCTTTACCTTCACGCCGGCAGCCAATCGGGTGGCTACGCTGACCTATACCAGCGGCGGCCAGCTGTCGGGCCAGGTGCCGCCGCCGCGCAAGGTGTTCTCGCTGACCGATCCGGTGGCCTACGCTGCTACCAGCCTGGCCGATGCCGCGCTGGCCATCATCGCGAAATACAACGCCTGCAAATGGGACATGACCCACGGCTACACCGACTACCTGCTGGGTGCGCCCGCCGCGGCCGGGCAGGCGGTGCGCGCGGTGTCGGATTCGGGTTACGGCTCCAGCCCCGGCAATGCCATGGAGATGATCAACTGGATCAACAGGGACGGCCCCAACATGGGCACGATGGCGCCGCCGGTGATGCGCGTCAACGCTGGCGGCAAAAAGTATTCGGACCACAGTGTTTACGACACGGCGGGCTTCTGGTGCAAAAAATCAGTGCCAATGGCCGGCATCCAGCCCAATCCGAAAAACCGCGTGCCCTACAACATTGAAGATCCCCATTTCGCCCTTGCCGCGGTCAGTGTTCCGGGGGCAATCAATACCGGCGTGGTTTTCCAGGCCTCAAAGACCGAGACGCTCTACACCTCGGACCTGGGTTTCACCAACAGCCAGCCGTATGCCAAATGGGTGGACTCGGCGGGGCAGACCGTGCAGCTGACCAGCGCCACGAAACTCCCAGCGGGTGTGCCTGCCGTGATGGCGCTCACCTCTGCACCCGGTGCGCAGAGGCTGCGTATCAATTCGGTGCAGGCGGGCACCGCCAGTGCCACGCTGGCGCCGGGTGTGTGCAGCCAGATGCTGATCGGCTGGGGTTATCTCAGCTACTATCCGCGCGGCAGTTTCAGGGGACACATTTACGCCGTCATCGCGGGCAAAGGCGCCCCCACCGTGCCCGAGCTGGCCGTGCTGGAAAAATACCTGGCCTCCGTGGCCGGCGTCACGCTGCCATAGGCCGGCGGCGAAGTGCTGGCGCTATTCGACCTTGGCACCCGAGGCCTTCACGACCTCGGCCATGCGCTTGTAGTCCACTGCCAGCAGCTTGGCAAAGTCGGCGTTGCTCAGGGCCAGGGGCTCGATGCCCTGCTTGTCCAGGCGCTCAAGGATGACGGGGTCCTTGAGCAGTTTCGCGATGGCCGCGTTGACACGGTTGACGTCGGCTGCGGGTGTGCCGGCAGGGCCCAGCAGGCCAAACCACGAGTCAAACTGGTAGCCCGGCAAGCCGCTTTCGGCGATGGTGGGGACTTCGGGCAGGTATCTGGAACGCTTGGGTGAGGTCACGCCGATCAACCGGATGCGGCTGTCCTTGGCGAAAGCCAGCGCACCAATGCTGGCGGCAATCACGGCCTGTGCACGGCCCGAGATCACTTCATTGATGGCTTCGCCCGTGGCTTTGAGCGGCACATGCACCACGTCGATGCCGGCCAGGCCGTTGAAATACGCCATGGAAAGATGCGTGGCGCTGCCAACGCCTGCCGTCGCGTAGTTCATCTTGCCCGGGTTGGCCTTGGCGTAGCGGATGTATTCGGCCGCGGTTTTGGCGGGCACCTCGGGGTGGATCATCAGCACGTAGTCGGCCGTGCCGATATGCGCCATGGGCGTAAAGTCTTTTTGCGGGTCGTAGGCGAGTTTGGTGTAGAGCGTACCGGCGATGTTGTGGCTGGCGGCCGCCAGCACCATCGCACCGCTGTCGGGCGGGGACTTGGCGACATAACCCGTGCCCACGGTGCCGCCCGCGCCGGGACGGTTTTCCACAATCACGGTTTGGCCCAGTGCAAGGCCGAGCTCGGTGGAGATGGACCGGGCCAGGATGTCCTGCACGCCGCCCGGTGCAAAAGGCACCACGATGCGCGCGATTTTGGGGTTGGCCT
This sequence comes from Polaromonas sp. P1_F1, assembly GCF_056405795.1. Lineage (NCBI taxonomy): Bacteria > Pseudomonadati > Pseudomonadota > Betaproteobacteria > Burkholderiales > Comamonadaceae > Polaromonas > Polaromonas sp. P1_F1. The sequence continues at coordinate 33,161 of NZ_JBFUBJ010000005.1, read as the reverse complement.
GCGCCAGTGCGCTGCCTGCGGTCAGTGCCAGGCTGGTGCCCAGGAAATCTCTGCGTTGCATCATGTGTTCTTTCGGGTGAGGTAGGGGTGCAGTGGTCAGTTCAGGACGGGCTCACGACGGATTTATGCAGAGCTCGTCGGCCAGGCGGCGCATGAAGCGCTCGCACCAGGCCAGTTGCTCCAGCGTGACCCATTCGTTCGGCTGGTGTGCCTGCGCGATATGGCCGGGGCCGCACACGATGGTCGGCACACCGGCCTGGTGGAACAACGCAGCTTCCGTGCCAAAGGAAACCTTGCCGGCGCCCGAGTTGGCATCTACATCCGCGCACCTGAAGCACAACTGGGCGATTTCGCTGTCGGCTTCCGTCGCAAAACCGGGCAGCACCGAATTGAGTTTGTGGGTGATGCCGGTGTCAGCCGCCACCGCCTGCATGGCCGGCACCAGGCTGTCGGCAAAAGCTCTGGCTTCGTTGAACAGTGCATCGGGCGAATTCATGTGATGGTGGCGGATCTCCCAGGTCACATCGCAGTCGCGCGGGATGATGTTGAGCGCGGTGCCGCCGGCAATCACCCCGGTGTGGATGGTGGTATGCGGCACGTCGTAGATCGGGTCAAACGGGCCTTCCTTGACCAGTCGCCTGTGCATGGTCTTGAGGTGGGCCACAAATTCGCAGGCGATCTCCACCGCGTTCACGCCCAGCGGCGTGAGCGATGAATGCGCTTCAAAACCGCGCACCGACGTCTTGTAGGCATGCTTGCCCTTGTGCGCAATCACCACCTGCATGCCGGTGGGTTCGCCCACAATGCAGCCCGCAGGCTTGTAACCCTGCTCCACCATGTCGGCAATCAGGCGGCGCACGCCGATGCAGCCGACTTCCTCGTCATAGCTGAAGGCCAGGTGAACCGGGCGCTTGAGTTTGCGCTTGAGCAGTTCGGGCACCATCATGAGCGCGGTGGCGCCATAGCTTTTCATGTCGGTCACGCCGCGGCCGTAGAGCTTGCCGCCAATAATTTGCGCTGCGAACGGGTCGGTGTCCCAGGGCTGGCCGTCCACCGGCACCACGTCGGTATGGCCCGACAGCACGATGCCGCCCACCTTGGTTTCGCCGTTTTCGGCAGGCAGGGTGGCCCACAGGTTGGCTTTCTTGCCGCTGTCGTCATAAGTGCGCCGGCATTCAATGCCCAGTGCCTCAAGCCGTGCCTGCGTCCAGTCAAGAAGGGGCAGGTTGCTGTCGCGCGAGACGGAGGCAAAGGACACCCATTTTTCTATCAGCGGCAGGGCGGCGAGGTCGGCGGCCTGCACGGACTGGCGGGTGGCGGCGGGGAGAGGGGCGTTCATGGTGGGGCCTTTTGGGGAGGGCGGAAATTGGTATGACAGCATACTATTTTGCGAAGGCCTTCGCCGTCCTCAAAGGCCATTGGCGGGCTGCGCGCATTCCGGCCGCAATCCGGCGAGAATGCAGGGCGCCGCGTGCAGGGCGCGGCAGGCTATCTCCATTCCTTTACCGAAAGCATTTCATGACCAGCAGCATCTACACCACGTCCATCCCCGTTTTCAAGCAGATGCTGGGTGGCCTCAAGGGCGTCCTGGCCAAGGCCGAAGCCCACGCTTCCGCCAAAAACATCGACCCGAATGCCTTGCTGCAGGCCCGTCTTTTCCCTGACATGTTCCCCTTGCTGCGTCAGGTGCAAGTGGCCAGCGATTTCGCCAAGAGCGTGTCGGCCCGGCTGGCCGGTGTGGAAGTGCCGAAGATCGAAGACAAGGAAACGACGTTTGCCGAACTGCAGGCGCGTATTGACACCATCCTTGCCTTCGTTGAAGGCCTGGACGTGGCGAAATTTGATGAGGCCGCCACGCGGGAGATCGTCACGCAAGCCGGCACGCCCAAGGAAAAGCGTTTTACCGGCCAGTCCTATTTGCTGAATTACGGCCTGCCGCATTTCTTTTTTCACACCACCACGGCATACGCCATCCTCCGCCACAACGGCGTGGAAGTCGGCAAAAAAGATTACATCGGCTCGTATTGAGCCTGTCGCCGGCACCCGGGATGGGTGCCTGCTGCCTGGCCCTGGTGGCGCCTGGTGGTGCGCCTAGTGCGCCGGGCTTTGTGCCAGCGCGGGCGCTCCGGGCGCAGCCGGTTCCACGGGCGCGCGTGGCGCATAGCCGCTGCGCGGCCGGGTGGGGCTTTGCATCCAGATGGTGGGGTCGGGCATTTCCTGATGGGGGCAGCTGTCGCCGCCGTCAAGCTGCCATGAAATGCCGTGGAGCCAGTCACTGGCGCGCGGCTCAAAACGCATGATGTCCGCCATCAATACTTTCTGGAAAGCCGCCGCGTAGGTCAGCAGGCGCAGGTCCCACTGCTTCATGATGATGCGCAGGTACATGCCTTCGCCGCGTGTGGGGTTGGCGGTCAGCAACATCTGGCAGTCCAGCCAGTTCGACGGAATGCCCGCCCGCCGGGCGGTGTCCCGCAACAGCACCTGAATGAGCTGCTGCCGCACGCCAATGGTGGAGTGTTCGTCGCCGGGGACAGAGACTTCCGATTCGGGGTGGGTGGCGCTTGAGGCCGTTTTTGGCTGGCTTTTCAGTCCAAAGAGCTGTTGAAGTTTCATAAGGTGCCCGCATCGCGTTGTGGCGCCAGCTGTCTGACAAGAGGTATTTTTGCGCTCTGTCTTTGGCTAACACCGCGTGTTACAAAGTGTTAACAATGTCGACGACTGGCGTCCGCAAGTCAAGCCGAGGGCTCTTTAAAAGCGGAATTTTTTCATGAAAACGCGGCCAAAATGATGTGCTTCGTGAGTATTCAACGTGGACGCTACAGGCGAGAACTGGCCGTGGTTGGGATTTTTACTCGAAGACGCTGGCAGCGCCGGGAAGCCTGCACTGGATTTGCACCTGGCAAACGTCAATTCCTGCTAAATGTTTCTTGATGTAACAGATTGATGATTTTGGCCAGCGAAGAAAGGTGTTGGCATGACGCGAATCCAGCATGGCGCGATGCCCGCGCAACTGGACTTCAGTGACGCGAAAGCGGGGGCCCGCATCGGGCCCATCTGGCATGCGCCCCGGCCTGCGCGAACATTGGGCAAACGTTGAGGGGGTTGCTGCTGTTCTTACGGGAAAAGAGCCCGCAGGCCAGACAGGGCGAGCGCAAGCAGCTATTAAATCGATAGCGATGCAGCTGCCTTGCGCAGGTGCTTGTGGTTTAGCGGCACGCGGTTGAACAGATGCGCGCGTTACTTTCCACCATTTCCGCCACCGTTGCCTCCGCCATTACCACCGCCGTGGCCGCCTCCATTGCCTCCACCCTGGCCGCCATTGCCGTTGCTGCCGCTTTTACCGGACTCTTTTCCGGCGCCCAGGCCTTTGCTGGAGGCGTGAGCCGTGGCGACATTGCTGGCATGAACGGCATGGACGCTGTCATTGGCTTTCTTGCCACTTTTGGAGGTATGCGAAGCGCTCACGACGGCGCCCAGTTTCACGCCCATGCTGTTGGCAATCTGGCCCCAGCCAATGCCGTCGGCCTTCTGGGACAGCAAGCCGCCCAGTGTGGCCGAGAGCTGTGAAGGCGTAGGGCTGGTGATGCCTTGTTTGGCCAGCGAAGTCTTGGCCAGCGCAAGGGCAATATTGATGTTGCCGTAACCCATTTTTCCGGTGGCCGGCGAAAGGCTTGCGGCTGGCGCGGTGGCGTTGGGTCCGGTCGGGCTGGGGCTCAGCGAGATCGGTGTGCCCGTGCGCAGCCCCTCAACCAGTGACTCGGCGTTTTGGGGTGAGCCGGCAAATGCGCTGTAGCGGCTCGCCAGCCTTGCGCCTTCCGGATTCCCGGCCGTGGTGCTCACACCGGCGTCTGTTGTTTGTGCGGCAATGACAAGACCGCCGGCCAGAAACATGGCAGTGGCCATTGCGGCGATGGTGATGGTTTTTTTGATCAGCATGGGGTGCCTCGCTTTCTGAATCAACCTGAAGCAGGCCGGACCGCGACATGCGGTGCGGCTTTTTTTATCTTAAAGGCCGTGCGGCACTGCTCGGCCGTCTTCCGGCGCCGTCCTACGGCCAGGTCCGCCAAAAATGAAGCCGCAGCGCTAGGCGCGCACAAAATAGATGAATGTGGTGCCCGGAAAAATATGCCGGTAGACAGGCCGGGCAATGACCCGCGCCAGATTTTTGGGCTGAAGCAGGCCCGAGGCGCTGTTGTACAGCCGATAGAGTTTGGGGCGCAGCGGTTTCAGGCCAAACTCTTTTCCGAAGGCGACGAGCGATTCATGGCTGAACGCGTTGATGTGTTCGAGCGGGGCAATGGGCATCTGGTCGTCGGGCGACAGCGCGCCGAAATCTTTCCCCTGGCTGATTTTTTTCAGCGCGGCAGCCGCGTTGGGAACGCTGATCTTGATGACCCCGTCTCCTGACAGGGCATCGCGCAGTTTCTCGAGCACCAGCCTGGGTTCCGTCAGGTGTTCAAAGACCTGCTCCGTATTGATGAACCTGAACCTCCTGGCCGGCAGGTCGGCCAGGCCGACAACCCGCAGCCCTACGGATTTGCCGTGGCGGGCGCGTTCTTCGGAAAGCTCCACACCCCATACATTGCAGCCAAATCCCATGGCCATCTTCGACCAGTGCGCCCAGCCGAAGCCGAAGTCAAGCGCGTCCAGTTCCCCCGGCGGGAGCCCGAAGTATTGAATGATGAACTGGACCTGCTCGGCCAGGTAGCGGTATTCGTCCAGGCTGTAATTTCTGTGCTCGCGGTCCAGCTCGGTGCCGGGAACCCAGTCGTTGTAGATCTCGCCCAGCAAGGGGTCGTCGGGCACCTGTTGCTGAAAGACCAGGCTGCAACTGTTGCAGCGTGCCAGCGCATAAACGCCCGCGTCGGCAGTCCTTGACGCGTGGCCTTCATAGTGCCTTGCAAGATAGGCCTGAACGCCCGCGCCGGCGTACGGTTCCTCGTAAACCACCGAGAGGGAAGCCGACAGGCAACCGGGACACCGCGTCCTGATTTTCAGGGCTGATTCACGCGGCTGCGTGGCACCCTGACGCTGCTGTGCATGGCGTGGCGCCTGCAGATTTTCCCTGAGCGACGGCGAAGCCGGATCCCCCGGCAGGCGCGGGAATTCAAGTGAGGTGGCGGGCATGTTCATGGGTTGAGTCCGGAATGCCGCAAACGCAGCAGCACCAAACACCTTAGCCGCCAGCGTGCAGGAGCGGGTAACCCTCTGTAAACCACGTATCGGTGCTCTTTGCCGCATACGCGCCCGGTTGGCGTGGCGTTTCAATGCGTGCTACGGCAATGATGTCTGTTCCCGGGCCGGCTCCCGCCTCTGGGAAAACCGTTAGCAGCAGGCGCCGCAGACTGGCGCACTACGCCATGCGGCCCTTGTTTTCGACCACCACGCACCCGGTGATGCGCCACGCTTTGTTGCTTTGCCGTTCGAGGCTGTAAACCGCCAGCCACGAAACACCGCTGGCATCGGCCATTTGCACCCGCTGGATCACCTGGTCGTTCTTGCCGTCGGGTTTCAGAAAGGCGACCGATGCAGGGCGGTACACCACCGGGTAATCGCGGCGCACCATCGCCATGAACCCCTGGGGTGTTCCGACGGCCTTCTGCACATTGGGGGCCGCAAAAGAAAACGCCTTGGCTGCGTCATCCTTTGCGAAGGCCGCCAACTGGGCCTGCACCACGGTGCGCACCGTCTTCTCGTCAGCCGCGGTAAAGGGCGCTGCACTTGCCGGCACTGCCGTGCATACCAGCAACAGCGCCGCGCTGCCGGCAGCGAGCAGGCCGGCCATGCAGTTCAGCACACGGTTCAAACGGATCAGGCGGGCAGTCATAAAGCTAATCTTTCCTGGATTCGATGGCCACAGTTGCTAAAGATGTTGACGGTGTTGAAGGTACGCAAGTGGCGCGCCAACGGATGCCTCCCCTCAAATCAGCCGGCCGTGCGCCAGCACCACGACGCCGCCGCTGACAAGCATCTCACCGGCTGCATTGGCCTCTACCGTGATGCGGCTGGGGCGCCCGGCAAAACGCCCCTGCTTGAGCGTGATGACTTCGTCCACCTTCGCCGCGCCGTGGCGCAGCAGGTAGGCGCCTGCCGGCCCGGCGGCGCTTCCGGTGGCAATGTCTTCCACCAGCCCGGCGTTGTCCCAGGTGCGACCTTCGCGCGCCGACACGTCCAGCACATAGGCGAATTTGGCGCCCACGGTGGCCAGCAGCGCCTCAAAGTCAGGGTGCACAATTTTTGCGCGCTCCAGGCCGCCGACCACGGGCACCAGCAGATAGGGCAGGCCGGTAGACACCACCTGCAGCGGAAAACGCACGTCCAGCTGCGCCGGGCCCAGCCCGAATGCCGCGAGAAATGGCAGGCTGTCAGCGTGACTGAGGGCAGCCTCGAAGCGGGCCACGCCCTGGTTCATGCTGGCGTCGTAAGTGCCCGGTGCGCCTTTTTTGCGTGTGGTGCTGATGGCAACTGCCCGTGTGCCGAGCATCAGCGTCCAGCCGGCAGAAGGGTGATGCCCCGCATGCAGGTGATGCAGCAAACCTGCTGCGCCCAGCAGGGGGTGGCCGGCGAAGTCAAGCTCTTCTTCCATCGTGAAAATGCGTGCTTCGAAGCGGTTCCCGGGACCGTCAGGCGTGAGGAAAATGCTCTCGAACTGCCGCATCTCGATGGTCAGGCGCTGCATCTGGCGCGCCGGCAAGGGGCTTTCAGGCAGGAACACCGAAAGGCCGTTGCCGGCCAGCGCTTCGTGGGTGAACACGTCCACCTGGTAGTACTGCAGCCCCGACAAGGGCGGCATGGTTGTCATCGCTGTCATGTGGCAATTCTCCTGCGGGGAATTATCGCGGTGCAGGTCATTGCGGCGGCATCCCGGCGTGCGGACTGCCGTTTCTCTTTTCTGTTTGGGCGACCAGCGGCCTTGCACCGCGGGATCGCCTGTGCGGTTTAAATCCCGAGCAGCTTCTTCGCGCTGCCCAGCGCTTTCATGGAGTCGTCGTGCTTGCCTTCCTTGTGAAACTTTTCGCCATCGGCGCGAAGCTCTTTCACTTTGGTCATGTCGGCGGGCGAGAGCTTGGGGTTGGTGGAGAGCTTGGCGTCAATCGCCTTCATCTCGTTGGGGCAGTTATGGGCAAACGCCAGGGACGAAGTGGCCAGGGCGACGGCGGCAATGATGAGCTTCATGTGATCTCCAACCTGCGTCAGAAAATGCTGACGCCAGATGCTAGCAAAGCCTCTGCTGTGGCACAAGCCGCAGTGACACTAGCTTGTCTGGCCGATTTGCAGCTTGGTGGCGTCGATGAATTGGTATTCCGGGATGTCCAGGTTGGTCGGCGCCGGTACGTTCTTCACCACGCGGCCGGCAAGATCAAACCGGGAGCCGTGGCAGGGGCAAAAAAATCCACCGGGCGCATGAAGCTCGGCATTCAGCGCGCTGTCGTCCAGGCGCAGGGTCGGTGAGCAGCCCAGGTGTGTGCACACCCCCACCGCCACCAGGATTTCGGGGCGCTCGGAGCGGGTCGCGTTGGCGCACGATTTCGGTTGTTCGGATCGCCTGGACTGCGGGTCCGCCAATGCCGGATTGGGCTGCTGCAGCGCGCGCACCATCTCCTCGCTGCGGCGCATCAACCAGACCGGTTTTCCGCGCCAGGCGACAGTGCGCAGCTCGCCTGTCGCCAGTGCGGAAATATCGACAAGCACCGGGCCGCCCTGGGCGCGCGCCACTTCAGAGGGTGCAAGGCTGGCGGCGAAGGGGTAGGCCGCAGCCAGCAGGCCGGCGCCGGCAGCGATGCCGGTTGCTGCCGCCAGCAGGCGTCGCCGCTCGGCGTCCGGCAGGGTCCCGTCGTCTATCGCGTGGATCAGTTCGGTGACGTTATGCATGATTTGACTTGAAAAATTCGATGAAGGCAGGCAGTCCCGGTGTGCTTACGGCCCGGTTTTATCGGCGCCCGCGCCCCAGAGGAACACCTCTCTGGAGGGTTTGCCTGCCTTCAAGTCCACCTTCCTGCGCTGGGTCTGGCCGGCGAGCGTCGCCTCCACGGCATAACTGCCCGGTGCCAGCCGGGCCAGCAGGAAGGGGCCTTCCGACGTGGCCTGAAGCACTTCATTTCCCCGGGCATCGAGCACCCGCACCTTCACGTCGGCCGCGAAGTCGGCACGCTGCTTGTCCTTGATGGCAAATTCGAGTGTCAGCGGCCACTGCCCGCTGGCATTGCGGATCGCTGCGGATTCGTCGGCGCCGATGCCGCCGCTCAGGTATTCAACCGGGCCGCTGGTGCGCACCGGCGGCAAGGGGGCGCTTGCCTGGGCCAGCGCGCCACCCGCCATCAGCGCACCGAGGACGGCCGAGGCGGCCTTGTGGGTCAGGGTTTTCATTTCAGCATGCTCCTTCTGCAACGATGGGCAGCAAATCGGCGCAGTGTGCTGCCTGACACTGTGTTCATGCGGCCTGCCGATCTGCGCGAAGGCCTGGCCAGCTGCCTTGTCATCACACCGTAGCAGGCTTTGTGCGCCAGGTGTTCAGCGCTGCCGGAAACCATTGTTCGCGGGTCAGCTTAGGCCGGTCTTAAAATCCCGGCTGGTGTGCCTTGCAGCTTCAAGCCCGCGGCATTCAATCGTCATCTGCTTCCTCAACCACCTGGACCCGTCACCCCATGCCCCTCGAAGTCATTGAAGCCCAGACGGGCGACAAGCCCGTCGCCACCGTTCTCATCATGCACGGCCTCGGGGCCGACGGCCGGGACTTCCTGCCGATTGCCGAACAGATGGACCTGTCCAGCGTGGGAGATGTGCGTTTCCTGTTTCCGAGTGCGCCCAGCATTCCGGTCACCATCAACGGCGGCTACGTCATGCCGGCCTGGTACGACCTGCTGGGCGCCGACCTGGTGAGCCGGCAGGATGAGGCCGGGTTGCGCAAGTCGCAGGGCGACATCGAGGCATTGATCGCCCGGGAAAAGTCGCGCGGCATCCCTGCCAGCCGCATCGTGGTGGCGGGCTTTTCGCAGGGCTGTGCCATGGCGCTCATGACGGGCCTGCGCCACGGGGAACGGCTGGCCGGCATTGCGGGCCTGTCGGGTTACCTGCCGCTGGCCGACAAAACAGCCGCCGAGCGCAGCGCCGCCAACCAGGATGTACCCATTTTTCTGGCGCATGGCACGCGCGACGGTGTGGTGGTGCTGCCGCGCGCCACCGCCACGCGCGATGCGCTCAGCGCCATGGGCTACACGGTCGAGTGGCACGAGTACATGATGGAACACTCGGTGTGCCCGCAGGAAATCACCGACCTGGAGCAGTGGTTGCGCCGGGTTCTGGCCTGACGGGATTTTAAGTAAAACTGGCTGTAGCCCTTACAAAACGGGCGCAAGCAGCTATTAAAAGAATAGCGATCCGGGCAAGACCAGGACGTTGTTCAGGCCGCCGCTGTTTTCGTCACGGCCGTCCGCGCCATCCGCCGCACGCGCCACAGCAGGAAAAACGCGATGCTGAAGTTCAGCAGGTTCCACGCGATGCCGTTGAGGAATGCGGCGTGGTAGGAACCGGTGAGGTCAAACACCTTGCCTGACATCCAGCCGCCCAGCGCCATGCCCAGCAAGGATGCCATGATCACCGTGCCCACGCGCGCGCCGGCCTCGGCGGGCTCGAAGTATTCGCGCACGATGATGGCGTAAGCCGGTACGAGGCCGCCCTGGAACAGGCCGAACAGCGCGGCGATGACGTAAAGCGATACCAGTCCGTCAAAGGGCAAAAACAGCAGCAGCGCGATGCCTTGCAGCACCGAGCCCAGCATCAGCGTGCGCAGCCCGCCGATACGGTCGCAGATCGCGCCCGACACCAAGCGGCTCACCACACCGCAGGCCAGCATGAGCGACAGCATTTCAGCGCCGCGCGCCGCGCCGTAGCCCAGGTCGGTGCAGTACGACACGATGTGCACTTGCGGCATGGCCATGGCCACGCAGCAGGCCACGCTGGCCACGCACAGCAGCATTTGCGCCGAGCCCGGCGTCAGGCCGAAAGGCATGCTGCTGGTGGTGGCGGCGATACCGCTGTTGCCTACCGCGGACGCCACGGCCACCGGCGGGCGCTTGCGCATCAGCAGGGCCAGCGCCGTCATGGTGACGAAGCTGAAAAGGCCGAGCCACAGATAGGTCTGGCGCCAGCCCACGGCCTCGACAAAATGCTGAACGATGGGCGGCCAGATCGCGCCGCCCAGGTAGTTGCCACTGGCGCACACCGCCACGGCAAAACCGCGGCGCCGTACAAACCAGAGCGAGGTGTCGGCCAGCAGCGGCGCAAAGGTGGCGGCAGAGCCGAGAAAGCCGATCAGCAGGCCGTGGGCCAGCGAGAACATCCAAATGTTGCCGGCCATGGCGGCCAGGGCAAAACCCAGGCCCAGTCCCACTGCGCCAACCAGCAAGGGAACCATGACGCCAAAGCGGTCGGCCAGCCGCCCCATCAGAACGCCGCCAACACCGAAGCCGATCATGAGCGCGGTATACGGCAGGGAGGCATCGGCCCGCGTCACGCTGAATTCAGCCTGCACTGCGGGCAGCACCACGGCCACCACATACATGCCGCAGGCGCCGACGGTCATCAGCGCCAGCGTGACCATGAGCCGCATCACGGCGTAGCGTGAGTCGATGAGGAGGGAGGAGTCTTGCGCGGCGGTTGCGGGGCTTGGGGGCGTGACGGGAGGGCTCATCAGGCAAGCGTACACCAGCAGCTGCCCCGCTGCGCTGTTGATGGCCCGGCCGGAGCTGGCGCGTTACAGCGGGGAAGGGCGCGTGGCTTCGTAACCGACGGCGGAATTGCTGTCGCTTGGCTGGCCCAGTTCCTGGTCGCGGATGCGGAAAAGGCGTTCCAGGTCTTTCATGGCGTCTGCGTCAGCTGCGGAGACCGGGGCCGGCCGTGCCACCGGTGCTGCGGGCTGGGCCGGCAGGCTGGCGGCTACAACGGGGGCGGCTGGTACGGGCGCTGCAGAGGCTGTTGCCGCCGCGGGAAGAGGGGCCAGGGAAGTCAGGGGCGCGCTGCGTGGCGGGCGAACCGATGCGCCGGCAGGCGGCCGGACGGGATCGGCCCAATATGACTTGTCGGGCATGGTCGGGTTGGGGCAGGTCTCCGCCACTTCCAGTTGCCAGGAAATGCCGTGCAGCCATTGGGCCGCCCCGGGTTCAAAGCGCGTGATTTCTTCCATCAGGGCGTTCTGGAAGGCGAAAGCGTACTTCATCAGACGGTCGTCCCAATGCCGCACAACGAGGCGTACATACATGCCAGGGCCGCGGCTGCGGCTGGACACCAGCAGCATCTGGCAATCGATCCAGGGCAAGGGAATACCGTATTTACGCATGGCATCGCGCAGCAACACCTGCACCAGGTGGCGGCGCGTGGCGTTGTCCGAGCCGTCCTCGATGGTGAGCGGGTTGTCCCGGCTGGACGTGCCCGTGCGTTTGGGCGACGCTGCGGGGGTTGAACCGCCGAAAAGGCTGGCTAGCAGTTTTTTCATTTTTTGATCAAGCTCTACGCTGCCTCAGGCTAAAAGACCGCAAAACCGTTTAGTTTGGCGGAAATTGAAGGGTAAAACAGCCGTGTTACGGAATGTTTTTTATCGTCGTCCAGCTTGTCTGACAAGTCAAGGGAGTTCTGCACCCTGGCGCTCCGGCGTCGCTCGCTTTCCACATCCCGGGCGCCAAACTGTGGATTTCTGCCCGGAAAATGCGGTGTATGGCTTAAATCCGGCCGGCCTGCACGGGCCCCGAGCCAGACCCCACCCGGGCTGTGCTGGCAAGCCCGGATGCGCCAGCGCAAAGCGCCGTGCTGTGATAACTTCCACGCCAATTCAAGATTCTGGGGGAATGACGATATGACCAAGTTGCAGGCGCCTGCGGGCGCGCTACAGGACCGCCTGAAAGCGCTCACCCCGGCCCGGCTCAAGGGCATGCGCCGCGGTGTCGAGAAGGAAAGCCTGCGCGCCAAACCCGGCGGCGGCTTGGCCCTCACGCCGCATCCCGCGGCCCTGGGCTCGGCCCTCACGCATCCGGGCATCACCACGGACTTCAGCGAATCGCAGGTTGAGCTGGTCACCGGCGCCCACCCCAGCCCTGAAGCCACGCTTCAGGAACTGACGGAGCTGCACCAGTTCACCTACCGCACCATGAAAGATCTGGGCGACGAAATGCTCTGGGTGTCCAGCATGCCTTGCGGCCTGCCGACCGACGAAACCATTCCCATCGCCCGCTTCGGTTCGTCCAATGTCGGGCGCGCCAAGAGCGTTTACCGCATGGGCCTGTCGCACCGTTACGGCCGGCGCATGCAAACCATTTCGGGCATTCACTACAACTGGTCCCTGCCCGGGGTGAGCAGCAAGGAATACTTCGCGCTGATCCGCAACTTCCGCCGCCAGGCGTTTTTGCTGCTGTACCTGTTTGGCGCCTCGCCCGCGGTGTGTTCCACGTTTGTGGAAGGGCGCCAGCACGAGCTGCAAACCCTGAGCGACAGCACCATGTACATGCCTTACGGCACTTCGCTGCGCATGGGCCGCCTGGGCTACCAGAGCGACGCGCAGGCATCGCTTGCCGTGAGCTACAACAGCCTCGACGGCTACGGCGCTTCGCTGCAGGACGCGCTGACCCGGCCCTACCCGGCCTATGAGGCAGTGGGCATCCGCAACCCCGGCGGCGACTACAACCAGCTGGCCACCACGCTGCTGCAGATTGAAAACGAGTTCTACGGCACCATTCGCCCCAAGCGCGTGATCTTTCCCGGCGAACGGCCGCTGCATGCGCTGCGCGAGCGCGGCGTCGAATACATCGAAGTGCGGCTGATGGACCTGGACCCTTTCGAGTCCGTCGGCATCAATGCGCAGACCATGCGTTTCCTCGATGTGTTCCTGCTGCACTGCCTGCTCAGCGACAGCCCGAACGACACGCCCCAGGAAATCGCCGAGCTCAAGCATAACCAGCACCAGACGGCGGCGCGCGGGCGAGAGCCCGGCCTGAAACTCAAGCGAGGCGGCCATGAGATCACGCTGACGGCCTGGGGTGCGGAGGTGGTGGGCCAATGCGCGCCTATCGCGGCGGCGCTCGACGCCACGCATGGCGGCTCGCAATACAGCGACGCCCTGACATTGGCCAGCGCCGCTTTGCTGGACCCCTCCACCTTGCCTTCGGCCCGTGTGCTGGCCGCCATGGCCGACCGCCATGAGAACTCCTTCATCCGGTTCACACGCGCGCAGTCTGAAAAGACGCAAGGCATCCTGCAGGCGCAGCCGTTGTCGGCCGGCCAGCTGGCACACTTCGCCGCACTGACCGAGGCCTCCGTCCAGGAACAAAAGAAGATTGAAGCCGCGGACACCATGCCGTTTGAGCAGTACCGTCAGCAGTACGTTTCGGCTGAGCGCCTGGGCATGCCGGGGCGCGAATCTGAGCACACCCCTGTTGGGGCTCACTTCGTGTAGCCCCCTCTCCCCTTGAGAAATAGGTTCACCCCTATCGGCACTCACTTCGTGTAGTGCCTTTTCCCCTTGCAGGGGACGGCGCCTGCGGCTTGGCGAAGCCAGTTCCGCGGCCCCTGCTGGTGAACAGGGACACCCCTATCGAAACTCACGGGGTGCTATCAATTCAGTAGCTGGTGGCGCAAGTTGGTATTGGGCTAGAGCCCGATTTGGTATTTAAAAATCGCTTCTTCGGCGTCTTCACGCCAGTACGTCACGGCCGCGTACCAGCCTTCCCACACGCAGCCGTTGCAGCCGCGCCCGCAGCAGGTGGTGGGCTTTGGGGGAGGTGGCCGCAAGCGGATGCCCGCAGCAGCGGCGCGCTCCTGCAGGGTGCTGAAGATCGCCATGGCGGCGCTGTGGTCAGCAGGGCTTTCGGGCATGGGCCTGGTGTGGGTGCCGTGTCAGGGTTTGGCGGAAGCCGCCATGCGCCGGCGGGCGTACAGGCCGATGAATGCGCAGCCCAGTACCAGGGCAAACCAGCCCACCAGGGCCGATTTGGCGACGATGCCCTGCATGCCCGGTGAGGTGATGAAGTAGGGCGACACCACCACACCCAGGCCGATCAGCACACACAGGATGCCTTTGATCATCAGTTCGTTATTGGCCTTGAGGGCGGAAGCGGCCAGGCGGCGGGCCGGGATCACGGGTTTTTTGTCGGGGGCTGCGGGCAGGGGCATGAGGGGCTCGATAGGGGAGGTCGGAGATGGATGGGAAGGGCTTCGGGGCGGCTTGGAGCGGCCCCGATGAGCCTGGGCGCATTACGGCTGGTCGCAGCCGCTACATCTGTCTATGCCCCGATTGTCCTTCATTGGGCCGCAAGCAGGTGAGGCAGGCCCGGAATGTCCCCCGTACCGGCTTGGCGGCGGGGCCGCCCGCTGCGGCGACAATTGGGGAATTGAGCCGGGTCTTCCCGCCCCGGTTCCATCTGAACCCGAACACCCTAAGAAAGATCCCGATGGCCATCCAGTGGTTTCCCGGTCACATGCACCTGACCAAAAAAGCCATCAGTGAGCGCATCAAGGAAATTGATGTCGTCATTGAACTGCTTGATGCGCGCCTGCCCGGCTCCAGCGCCAACCCCATGCTGGCCGAGCTCACCAGCGCCAAACCGGCGCTCAAGGTGCTCAACAAGCGCGACCTGGCCGACGCCACCCGCACGCCGCTCTGGCTGGATCACTACAACAGCCTGCCCGCCACCCGCGCGATTGAGCTGGACGCCAGCGAGACCACGCCTGCGCGCCGCCTCATTGATGCCTGCCACGCGCTGGCGCCCACTCGCGGCACCATGGTCAAGCCGATGCGGGTGCTGATTTGCGGCATTCCCAACGTCGGCAAGTCCACCCTCATCAATACCCTCACCGGCAAGCGCGCCACCAAAACCGGTGACGAAGCGGGCATCACCAAGGTCGAGCAGCGCCTGGTGCTGGCCGACGGGTTTTATTTATGGGACACGCCCGGCATGCTCTGGCCGCGCATCATCGTGGCCAAAAGCGGCTATAACCTGGCCGCCAGCGGCGCCATTGGCCGCAATGCCTTTAACGAGGAAGAGGTCGCGCTCGAGTTGCTGGATTACCTGATCAAGCACTACCCGGCCTTGCTGGAGGCGCGCTACAAGGTCGAAGTCACGCCAGGCATTACCGACGAGCAACTGCTCGAAGAAATTGGCCGCAAGCGCGGCGCGGTGCTCTCCAAGGGCCGGGTCAACCTGCAAAAGGCCGCCGAGATCGTGATCTATGAATTCCGGGCGGGAACGCTGGGCCGTGTGACCCTGGAAACGCCTGACGAGTTTGCCGAATGGGCGGCCGCCGGCCGGCTGCTCGACGCCGAGCGCCAGGTGAAAAAAGACAAGATCGAAACCAACCGGTTGATCAAGTTCAAGAAGATTCCGCGGCCGGATAAATCCGGCAGGTCCGGATTCGAAGAATCCTGAGACCGGCCACCGCGCGCGGGATCAGTTGGGGCCTGTTTTGCAGGTCCGTATGCCAAGCAGCGTATACGCCGGGCACCAGCCCAACAACCCTGTCAGCAGGGGCACGAGTCCCAGCAGCGCCCACCAGCGCCAGGCGGGGTCCACCACAAAATACAGGCTGAGGATGACGAGTCCCGCCACGATGCGCACCGCACGGTCGGCGGTGCCTGCGTTTTTGTTCATGATGAGCTCCTTTGGTAAAGTGGTTTCTAGTGCAGTACCAGCACCGGTTTTTTGCTGTGGGACAGCACCTTCTGGGTTTCACTGCCCAGGAGAAAGCCGGTGATTCCCTTGCGGCCGTGCGAGGCCATCACGATGAGGTCGCAAGCTTTGCCGTCTGCCATCCGGACGATGGTTTCGTAGGGGTGGTCGCCTGCGACGCAAACGGTTTCGCAAGGCACGCCCGCCTTGTCGGCGGCGTCTTTCAGCGCAGACAGGAATGCCTCTGCCTGCGCCTGGCATTCCCTCATGAATTGGTCCCGTGTGTCTTCCAGCATCTGGACCCGATAGGTCAGCAGGTGAAACTCCTGCATCACATGCAAACCCGTGATCCTGGCCTGGGCTTCCCTGGCGAAAGTCACTGCCTGTGCAATTGCCCGATCCGAAGCGGGCGAGCCGTCGGTCGGTAGAAGAATATGTTTGAACATGGCAAATCTCCTTGTCATCCTGGGCGGCTCATCGCCGGTGCGGCAAACCTTGAGCAGGGCGGTTCCACTTTAGGTCGCTGCCGCCAAACGGCTTTGATGCAGGTCAAGTCATCGCCTCAATCGGGGAGGGGACGGGGCGGATTGCCTGCCACGGTTCGTGATGTGACGCCGCGCGGTGCGGCGATGTCGGTTTCAAAATCCACCGAATGCAGGAGAAGTTACGGGCAGCCTCAGTGTCACTCAGCGACAGGAAACAATAGAGTCTGTCGGATGAGGGGAGTTAGTGACCCCAGAACGCATCTTCCTGCTCAGGATCGCTTGAGAACAGCCTGGCTTCGACGATCCTGCCTTCTTCGATGCGCAGCAAGTCGATGCCATGCTGAGATAGCCGCAAGCCGTCGCGCTGTCCCTCGAACTCAAGCTCCACGGTGACCCATGCGCCATTCCCCATGAAGCGATGCGCGCGGGTGATCGCAAATGTTCCCTTGGACACTTCCATCATCTTGCCGATCATCGTTCCAACGGCTTGCACGCTCCTGTGCGTGCCGGAGAAGCGATTGCGCCCGGGCTGGTGCCACACGATGTCCGGTGCCAGGAGGACGCCTAGCGCGGCTTGATCGCCGGATTGAACGGCTTGAATGTACTTTTGTGCAATTTCGATTGGAGTAGTCATCTGTTTCTCTGCTGGTTGAAATAAGTGATGGCCCTGCATTGGTTCAGGTGTCATCAGGTAAAACTGTACGTTGCGCTCGCCTTGGCGTCACGGTGGAAAGCTGTCTAAAAATGGTAATAATCGGACATGAATGGAAATATTGACGGGGCGAATGACACACTGGAGCGGATCGGCTACGCGCCGCCGGCCAGCTACGCGTTCGATATCGAGGTGGTTGCGATGCGGGAGCTGCGTGCCCGCGCTCCGGCGGAAGAGCTGCGCAGGCCGCACCGCATCGAATTCCATGAACTGATCTTCGTCAGGCGCGGCGAATGCACGCATGTGGTGGACTTCGAGCCCGTCCGCTGCTCGCCCGGCTCTGTGCTGGTTTTGCATCCGTCACAGGTCGAGCAGTTCGATGTGACAACACCCTGGGACGGCTGGCTCGTTCTATTTCGCCCTGAACAGCTTTTTGCATCGCAGGACAAGATGGGGAAGCTCGGCCTGGTTCAGGCTGTGGCTGAGTTGCCTGTGCAGCTCACTTTTGATGACGCCGAGGCCCGGTTGCTGCAGCAAACCATGGCACAGATGCACCTGGACGGGGGCTTGCAAGCCGGCCAGCCAGAGGTTCAGGCCCTGTTGCTGCACCAGCTTTGCACCGTGCTCCTGCGGCTGGTTCTGGCGCACCAGCAACAACGCAGCGATGGCACCGTCCGGCCTTCGGAGCTGGATCGTTTTCGGAGGTTTCGGCTCCTCCTGGATCAATCGTTTGCGAAGTGGCATACCTTGGCGCAATATGCCGATGCCATCGGCTGCACAACGCGAACGTTGACTCGCGTCACCCTGAATGTTGCGGGGGTTAGCGCGAAAGCGTTTGTGGCGAACAGGATTTCGCTGGAGGCCAAGCGGCTACTTGCACACACCGGGATGCCCATCGCCGGGATAGGCTACGAGCTGGGTTTCGACGACTCCAGCAACTTTACCAAGTTCTTCAAACGGGAGGTTGGATGTACCCCGGTGGAGTTTCGTGCAGGTTACCGCTAGGGAAGGTCTGCACAAGTCCACCGACCACGCTTGTCGTCGAAGCTGGCTTGCTTGGCAGGCGGATGATGCGCCAAGTGCACGCCGTTTGATCTTCGTCAAGGCCGGCGGCGGTGCCTGGAGGCATTCTGGGCGCTATTGGCAATTCGCCGATAACCTTGGAGACCGCCATTCACAAACATGCCAGCGTGCAGATCATCCTCGATGAGCACGCCTCCCTTTCCGCCATGCTGCGATCCATGCAGCTGATGGTGGCGCGCGGCCCGGGCGACCGTGCGCAGCAATTCTTCGACGTCTTTCGGGCCATGCTGTTTTATATCGACGAGTTCCCCGAGCGCCTGCATCACCCCAAGGAGTCAGACCTGCTGTTTCCGCGTGTGGTGCGCTCCGCGCCATCGGTCATGGCTACGGTGCAGCAGCTGGAGCGCGACCACATGAGCGGCGAGAAGGCTGTGCGTGAACTGCAGCACCTGTTGCTGGCCTGGGAGCTGCTGGGCGAGCAGCGAAAGCCCGAGTTCGAGGCGCAGTGCAAACGTTACGTCGAGTTTTACCTGGAGCACATGCGGCTGGAAGAAACGATCATCCTGCCCGAGGCTGAAAAAGTGCTCACCGAGGCCGACTGGAAAGAGCTGGACGCCGCCTTCCAGCAAAACCGCGACCCGCTTGCCGGCAAGCACGCGGCCGACCCGGTGTATGACCGGCTTTTCACACGCATCGTGATGGAGGCGCCGGCGCCCATCGGGCTGGGTGATGGCTGAAGCCTGCCCTGGGCCGGCACCGGGCATGTAGCCTGTCATACGTACCTGACGCGAATCCGTCTGCCCGTGAGCCTGCGGACCAGTCAGGCCGTGCGCAAGCAGCTATGAAATCAATAGCATGACTCTGCGGGCTTCTGTTTGTGTAGGGTGATGGCGGAGCCGCAAGCGGGCAGGGTCCTGCGCCGGGGCGCACATCATTCCTACAAGGCCGTCAGCAACACGCTCTGGCCGCGTGGGCACCGGCAACGCATAGTCTGGATATCTCCGCTAAAGGTTCAGGTGCCGCCTGGGCCGCACGCCATGACGCCTGAGAGCACAAGTCCGCCTTCCCGTCAGTCCTCCCGCGACGCCAGCAGCAACCAGCTCAGGGCCGTCGCGGCTTACATGAAAAACCACTCGCTGGTGTTGGCCACCGCCGAGTCCTGCACCGCAGGCCTGATCGCCGCACACCTCGCGGATGTGCCGGGTGCGGGGTCCTTGCTGGAGTCGGCTTATGTGGTGTATTCACCCCGGGCCAAACAGCGTTGCCTTGGGGTGAAAGCAGAAACCATCGAGCGCTGCAACCTCACCAGCGAAGAGGTGGCTGCCGAGATGGTGCGCGGCGCGATGCAAAAGAGCGAGGCCACCATGGCCATTGCCAACACCGGCGTGACCGACGGCACCGACCCGAAGATTCCCGCCGGCACGCAGTGCTTTGCCTGGATGTTTGCGGGGCGTGATGGACGTGGGGACGCGGTGTTCACCGAAACCCGCAGGTTCAGCGGTGACCGCAACAGCATCCGCGAGCAGGCGGCTGCCTATGCGCTCACGCAGATCCCGGCGCGCCACGCGGCGTTTCTTGAAACGGCAGCCAGGCGCGACCGCACCGGCTGACAAACCCGTCAGGCGACAAATTTCCTGTCGCGCAGCCAGTCGGCCAAACGCCCGGCAAACACCTTGTAGCCTTCCGCATTGGCGTGGATCTGGTCAGAACGCAATTCGCTGCGTGACAGCACATAAGACCAGGCATCGGCAAAAAGCGGGGTGGCTGTTTCCGCGGCGACCTCGGCATACACCTCATGGTCTTTCAGTGAGCCCATCGCGGCAGAAAGCAGCACGGGTTTGGGCTGCGCGATCAGCACCACCTGCGTGCTGGCAGCGGCGGTTTGCACAATCGACCTGATGGCAGCGCGGGTGCTGTCCAGCGGCATGTTGCGCAGAAAGTCGTTGCCGCCAATGCACACCAGCACCAGGCCTGGCTTGTTTTCCTGCAGCAGCGCCGGCAGGCGTGCCAGCGCACCGGCCGCTGTGTCGCCGTTGATGCCCGCGTTCTGCGTGATGTAGCCGGTCAGCAGTTCCAGCTGCTGCGGGTAGCTGGCGCCCGCCGGGGCGCCGTAGCCAAAGGTCAGCGAATCGCCCAGGCACAGCAGGGTGGCCTCCTTGGGCAGGGTCTTGCCTTTGGGCCCGGCTTTTCTGGAGCAAGCCGCAGCCAACAGCAGCGCAGAGCAGGCAGCGCCCAGCAGGAGTTGGCGGCGAAGGGAATGGTGATGCGAGTCCATGCGTCGTGCCGGTTTATTTCAGGTTATCGGGTGGAGCCGGGTGCGCGGCCGGCGCCTTGTCTTCCGGATGCAGCTGCTTGCGGCTCAGCGAAGGGATGATCAGCATGCGCACAGTCTAACCATGCCAAAGCGCATCTGGACACCACTGCAAGCGCGAGGTAATGCAAGGGTAATCACTGCGTAATGACGGGGTAAAGCTCCGTTTGCCTTACACGGTATTCACAAGAGCGGGCCAACAATGGTTTTACTGAAGCGCAAAGGCCTTTGAAAGCAGCGATTCAGGAGCAGCCCCCACGGCCGCTTGCCGAGACGGAGATTTATAGCCGCCACCGCAAGTTGCCCACCGGGTTGCTGGCAATCAAACGCACAAGCATTCCAAGGAGAACCCCATGAAATCGAAATTCCTCACTGTCTCGTTGTTAGCCTCAGCCCTGTTCGCCGGGCTGGGGTTTGCACCTGCCATGGCGCAGGGTACTAATACACCCGGCATTGACCAGGCGCAGCAAGCCATCAGCGCGCGTATTCAGCAGGGTCTGGCCTCCGGCCACATCACGCCGTCCGAAGCGCAGGTGCTGTACCGCCGCGACCAGGAGATCGCGGCTCGCGAGGCGCGTTTTAAATCCAACGGCGTTGCCACACCACAAGAGCGCCAGCAGCTGCGCGCTGACCTGGACGGCCTCAGCGCCGAAGTGGAACGCATGATGAACAACCGCGATGTGGCGGGCAGGCCTGGCAATGCCGGCAATACCCCCGGCATCGACAACCGTGAATTCCAGATCAGCCAACGCATTGACGAAGGCGTGCGCACGGGTCACATCACGCAACGCGAAGCCGCCAGGCTGCACCAGCGTGAACGCCGCATTGAGCGCCACGAGGCCCAATTCAAGTCCGACGGCGTGGTGACCGCGCAGGAGCGCCGCCAGCTGCGCAACGAGCTGACATCGCTGCGCGACGACGTGGAACGCATGATGAACAACCGCCGCCGCGGTTAAGCGGCTAAGTAAAGCGCTGTTCGGGGGCGCCGCCACGCGGTGCCTGGACAGCTGCCATGCGCAAGCAAGGCGCGCCGGTGCCTATTGAGGCGCCGGCGCCTTTTTTTTGCCTGCTGCATCGCGCGTGTTGCGCCGGCGTGGGCGGCGGGCGCACGCTTCAGGCGTGTCATTGACCTGCATCAATACGCGAGCAGCGGGCGGCTTATAAAGTGGCTTTTTTTTCTGCGTCGCCGCACGCATTCAGCTATGCCCATAGAGCTTTACCGTGACGACAGGCATGCCTGCCTGATGTTCACCGACCTGATCGAGGAAGACGCGCATGCCGTCCAGTCCAACCAGTTCCTGATTGTCGACAACGGCACCGGCGCCGTGATCGACCCGGGCGGCAACCTGGCGTTCAACGAATTGTTCCTGGGCATGTCGCGCCACTTCAGCCCGCAAAAACTGTCTTACATCATCGCCTCCCACGCCGACCCCGACATCATTGCCTCGCTGGACCGCTGGCTCACGTCCACTCCGGCACAGCTGGTGATCTCGCGTGTGTGGGAGCGTTTTGTGCCGCACTTCACCAAGGTCGGCAAGACCGAGCAGCGCCTGGTCGGCGTGCCCGACAGCGGCGGGCGGTTGCCGCTGGGGCAGAGCGAGCTGTGGCTGTTGCCCGCGCACTTCCTGCACTCGGAAGGCAACTTCCATTTTTATGATCCCATCAGCCGCATCCTGTTCACCGGTGATCTCGGTGTGTCGATGATGTCAGGCCGGACGGCGCAGGTGCCCGTCACCGACCTGAAGCCCCATCTGCCGTTGATGGAGGGCTTCCACAAGCGCTACATGGTGTCGAACAAGGTTCTGCGCCTGTGGGTGGCCATGGCGCGCCGGCTGGATATTTCCATGCTGGTGCCCCAGCACGGCGCGCCGCTCAAAGGCCCGGCCATCGGCCAGTTTTTTGACTGGGCGGAATCGCTGAAATGCGGCATTGACCTGTTTGACGAGCGCAACTACCAGGTGCCCACCGGGCAGATCAACGGCCGGGCGGTGGCTTGAGCCGGTGGGATCAGGCAGGAGTCTGCTACAGCCGGCTGATGGAAATCCAATACCCTCACTAGAATGGCCCGAGCTGCCATGGGGCAGTATTCAGGGATTCATCAACAATGAACAGAAATTTGAGGACATGGGTCGCCGCGGTCCTGGTCGTGCTGCTGGCGGCCATCGCCGTTCTTTGCTTCTTCAACCGCGAGAGGTGGAAGGACTACCGCGATTACTTTCGTGAGGACTACGTGGCTGTCGAGATGCAATATGACAAGCTCACGAGTGCCACCGATGAAAAAGCCGCGCGCAAGCTTTTTCCCAATGTATTTTTGCGCTGCTATGACGACTCGTCTGCACCGCGCCTGGGCGACCGCGTGTGCTATTCCACCGTGACACATGTCGATGGTTTGCCGGCCATGAGCGTGCTGCTTTTCTTTGCAAAGGGAAAACTCACGCACACCATGGTGCGTGTGCCCTGGTGGCGCCATGGTGCGTGGCGCGACAAACTGGTCAGACAGTACGGTGTAGCCCACAAATCAACCACCTTTGCGATTCTTGAAGGTCCCCTGGTGCAGTGGGATTTGCCGGGCGGTGCGTACATCAATTTCCACCGTGAACGCAGCCTGAACCCCCTGGAATGGAGCGGCATCTTCTGGTCGGCAGGCCAGGACAGGAAATAGCGGGCCTGTTTGGCGGCACTCCGCCGGCCTCGCGAACGATTTGCTACAACTGCGACGCACCCGATGCGTGAGCCGGTGCCTCTAACGGAGGTATTGGAGGTATCGTGACACGTTGTGCATGAGACTCCTCTTATCTCTGTGGATACCCCTGTGAAAGCTCCCCTTTTGATGCAACTCTGGAAATCCTGCCGACTCCCCGCCGTGCTGCTGGCAGCATGCGGCCTGTCGCCCCTGCTGACGGGCTGCGTCACCGGCGCCAAAGCATTTCCGCTGCAGGAAAAGTTTGCCTCCACCCAGACCTATTCGCGCCTCTTCGACGCCACCCCGGCACGGACCTGCGAGGCCTCGCGGCGTGCACTGCTGAGCCAGGGCTACATCATCAACATGGCCAGCGCCGAACTGGTGGAAGGGCAAAAAGCCTTCCAGCCCGAGCCCGAGGCGCACCTGCAAATGGTGGTTCGCGTGGTGTGCGCCCCCGAGACGCCCGATGGAAAAGTGAGCCTGGGTTTTGTCACGGCCCTGCAGGACAGCTACGCCATGAAAAAGACCAACAACTCCGCCAGCCTGGGTGTGGGCGCCATCGGCTCCGTCTCGCTGCCCTTCACGTCGAGCAATGAGTCCATGGTCAAGGTAGGCAGTGAAACCATCACCGCCGATGATTTTTACGACCGCTTTTTTGACCTGGTGAGGCGCTACCTGGTGGCGGACGCCGCGCTCGACTGATTGAGCGCAGTGAACGCGCCCCCGGCGCGGGTGCGCAAAATTATTGGGAAAAGTGCCAGAAGGCTAATACAGACGGGCGAAAGCAGCTATAAAAAGCATAGCACCGGCTGATGGTCTCAGCGTAAATTACCCTGCACCCAGCGCACGATGTCGGCCGCACCCATGGCGCCGGCCTGGCGCGCCACTTCACGGCCGCCCTTGAACAAGGCCAGCGTGGGAATGCTGCGGATGTTGAAGCGCGCGCCCAGGTTGGGCACCGCTTCGGTGTCTACCTTGGCCACACGCACCTGCGGCTCCAGCTGCGCTGCCGCCTGCTCGTAGGCCGGCGCCATCTGCCGGCACGGCCCGCACCACGGCGCCCAGAAGTCCACCAGCACCGGAATCTGGTTGCGGCTGATGTGTTTGTCAAATGCGGCTTCGTCCAGCGCGGCGGAATGCGCGGTAAACAGCGCCTTCTTGCAGCTGCCGCAAGTTGGCTCGCTGCCCAGCTGGTCGGCGCGTACGCGGTTGGTGGTGTGGCAGTGCGGGCAGACGATGTGGAGGGGGTCAGTCATCAGGCGCAACTGGGGGCCGTGGCCGGCATTTCAAGCGCGGCGGAGGTCGCCTGGCCGGGTGGCGGCGTTAAATCCGTGCAAACGCCGGGTAAAGCGCCGTGAACAGGCGCTTTTCCTACGCGTGCCGGCCTCTTGCGGGCGAACAATCAAGTTTCACTACAAAGAGAAGGATCCACATGAAAACCAGAACCTTGATGACCGCCCTGGCGGTAGCGTCCCTCGCTTTCAGCGGGCTGGCAATGGCCAAGGGGAAGGATGACGACCACGGCCGCGGCCATGGCCACAAAAAAGCGAAACACCACCACGCCGGCCCGCCGCCGCATTCCCAGGCCGGCGGGCGTGGTGCGGGCCCCGATCACAACTTCTACCGCGGTGGCCGCCTGCCGGCGCAATACCGCGACCGGGGCTATTGGGTAGACGACTGGCGCGGCCATCGGCTGAGCGCGCCGCCTCCCGGCTATCACTGGGTGCAAACCGGCGGCGACTATGTGCTGGTCGCCAACAACACCGGCATTATTTTCCAGATCTATCTGGGCCAGTAGCCAGTAGCCGGAGAATTCCGCGCATGAAAAAGCCGCCTGGAAAGGCGGCTTTTTCTTTTGGGGTCAATGCACTGCTTCAATACGCTACTGATTTGATAGCTGCTTGCGCCCGCCGGTAAAGGGCTACGGCCCCCTTTTATTCAGAAATGCTCAGGCAGCCTTGGCGGTGCGGCGCTGGCTAAACGCCGTCTTGCGCTTGGCGGTGCTGGCCTGGTCGCCGGCAATTTTGCTGGCGAGCTGGGCGGTCTTCTGCTCGATCTGCGCGGCGAGTTTGCTCAGTGCCAGGGCGCCCGGTGCGGTGGCCTGGGCCAGCGTGTTCAGAGTGGTCACGCCGGTTTTTTCTTCAAACAGGCTGGCATTGGCGGCAGCACGCTCCACGCCGCTCTCCAGAACCTTGACCAGCTGGCTCACCACTTGCTGTGCGCCGTTGGTCGTCAGCATCAGGCCCTTGGTGTAGTACACGCTGAAGGCCAGTTGTGCTGCCGTGGCGTTTTTGGCCGTTTCGGCTGTCAGTTCGGTGCGCGACTGTTTCAGGGCACGGTTCCAGCGCTGCTCCAGCAGGATGACTGCGCGCTCGCCGCCGGCGCGGTAGGCGTTGATCACGTGGCGGGCGGTGTTGCCGGAAGACTCGATGAGGTCGGTTGCAACGGTAGACAGGTTTTTGGCGGTCATGGTGTTTCCTTCAAAGGGGTTGAACAATGATTCATCATCAATGTTTTCCCTAGTGAGTGCGACCTACCGGGCTAGAGGGGCCGGTCCAGATTCGGTTGCCGCCTGTTTCCGCCGGGCAGGCGCTATGCTTTTAATAGCTTCTTTCGCAAGGCCCTATTGGGTTCTGGCCACTTTTTCCAATAATTATCCTGCCGCTACTCGCCACTGCTCACAGTTACTCGCTGCCTGCCCGGGCCCCCAGAAACAGCGCCGGGTCCACCATGGCGCGGTTCAGCATCACGCCCCAGTGCAGGTGCGGCCCGGTGACGCGGCCTGTGGCACCCACGGCGCCCAGGCGCTCGCCCGTCTTCAGTGTGTCGCCAACGGCCACGCCAATCGCACTCAGGTGGCACATCATGCTCAGCAGGCCGCCGCCGTGGTCCAGCCACACCGTGTTGCCGTTGAAGAAATAGTCGCCCGTGTCAATGACACGGCCGGGCAGCGGCGCCACCACCGGCGTGCCTGTGGCGGCGGCGATGTCCATGCCGCTGTGCGGGTTGCGCAACTGCCCGTTGAAGACGCGCCGCAGCCCGAACGAGCTGGAGCGGCGCCCCGGCACCGGCACCTGCATGCGCAGCGGCGTTTGCGGCAAAGGCTCGCTGAAGGTGGCCATCACCACCTCCTGGTGCGCGCGCTCGCGCTCGTAGCGCGCCTGGTCTTCAGGTGACAAATCTACCGTGCCGGGCGCTACTTTGAGGCGCTGCTCAAGGTAATGCTTGGGCGCCACGGTGTAGGCAAGCTGCTGCTGGCTGCCGTCAGGAGCCAGCACCGAGATGCTCGCCTCGCCGGGCTCTGCAGACAGCGCAATGCCTACCAGCGCCGTCCATCCCGCAGGGTCACCCAGCACCAGCAAGGGCACGCCACCGGCCTGCGCCGCGGGCCGCACCGCCGCCGGGCCCAGCGGCAGCCGGGCAATGCCGCCGGGAACCTGCGACGCGGTGGGCCAGACGCCCGTGGTTGCGGGTGCGGCGGCAAGGCATGAAGCAGGCAAGGCCAGCAAACCCGCGCCCGCCAGCAGCACTGAGCGGCGGGTAGGCGGGGAGGGCTGCAGGGATGGCAAGAAAGGCAGGAAAGTGGAGCGTGAGGAGCTGACAGGCATGGAGTCGATTATTGCGGCGCCGCGGCGCTTACTGCGTGAGCGTAATTTTTCCTTTGCTCACGTAGTCGTCAAACTGGATGCGCGGAATCGCCGTGACGGCGGCAACACCGTCGCCGGCGTCCCAGCTGAGCGTGGCGCTGTCCGGCTCCAGCGCAACTTCCACGCGCACGCGCGGGATCTCGATGGGCGTACCGTCACCCGGTGTGTAAGTCACGTCACCGGTAATCATGGCGAACTGGGGCATGGCTATCTCCTGGAAGGGGTCGTTATGCGCCTCCAACGGCGGCGCTTGAAACCCATTTGGCACGCATCGCAAGCGTTTGTCTGTCAGAGAAAGGCGGCATTGTTGAATGGCGGCGTTCATGAACTGCCTTCCATGATGGCAACGGGTTGTCACGCTCAGGTCACGCTCAGGTCACGCTCATGTTGAAGGGGCCGAATCCCGGGGCTTTCACTTTCTGGATGCAAGGCAGGTTGACAAACCAATAACCATCGGGTTATGCTTTCGGCATGCAACCAGTTTCCAACGAGGTAGCCAACGAAGTTTTCAAAGCCCTGGCCGACCCGACACGCCGGGCGATTTTTGAGCGCCTGGCCCAGGACGGGGCGCAAACCGTGCGTGCGCTGACGGACCGCGCGGGCGTGTCGCAGCCGGCGGTGTCCAAGCACCTGCGCATCCTGAAGCAGGCAAGGCTGGTGGACGACAGGCGTGAGGGACGCGAAACGCATTACAGCGCCCAGCCACTGGCGCTCTCCGTCCTGCGCGACTGGGTGAGTTTTTATGGCGCCTTCTGGAACGACCGCATCGATCATCTCGAATCACTTTTGAAAAGGATGGACCAATGAGCAACACCGCAACCCTTAACACCACCACTGCCTCCACTGAAACACGCGCCGTCGTCGTCGAGCGCGAGATCCCTTACCCGCCCGAAAAAATCTGGCGCGCCCTCACGCAGCCGCACCTGATCGAAGAGTGGCTCATGAAGAACGACTTCAAGCCCGTCATGGACCAGCGTTTCAGCCTGCGCGCAGACTGGGGCGCTGTCGAATGCCAGGTTCTGGCCATCGAGCCCGACAAAACGCTGTCTTACACCTGGGCCGCCTATGGCCTTGAAAGCGTCGTCACCTGGACGCTTACCCCCACAGGCACGGGTACACACCTGCGCATGGAGCAGTCGGGCTTCCGGCTGGACCAGGAGCAGGCCTACCAGGGCGCCAAGCACGGCTGGCCGCAGTTCTTTGCCAAGCTCGAACAGGTTCTGGCGCGGGCAGGTTGACTGCCCGGGTCTTCGACACAAGGCATTGAGATGAATGCAATGGCCAAGAAGAAGCCCGATGCGAGCAGGGTGGCGGCAAAGGCAGGCAAGCCGGCCCTGCTCTCAGGCGGCAACCCGCAGATTCCCAAGGGCGAGGGCGATGCACCCGTGCAGGCTTACATCGCGGCCATGCCGGGGTGGAAGCGCGACATCGGCCAACGCCTTGACGCGCTCATCGTGCGCACTGTTCCTGGTGTGCACAAGGCCGTCAAATGGAATTCACCCTTCTACGGTGTGGAGGACCAAGGCTGGTTCCTCAGCGTTCATTGCTTCACGAAGTACGTCAAGGTGGCATTTTTTCGCGGTACGTCGTTGCGCCCCGTTCCTCCTGGCGAGTCGAAAAGCAAAGACACACGCTACCTCGACATCCATGAAGACGACCCCTTCGACGAAGCGCAGTTAGCTGACTGGGTGAAACAGGCCAGCCAGTTGCCCGGCGAAAAGATGTGAACGAACACCAGGCATGAAGAATGGAGCAACAACATGAACAAAACCAAAAGTGCGCCGGCTGAAGCAAAAGAATCGGGCTCGGCTTCTGAGTTGATAGACGCAAAGATCAAAGGCCTCGATGACTGGCGCGGCGAGACGCTCGCCCGCGTGCGGGCCATCGTCACGCAGGCAGTTCCCCATGTGGTCGAAGAATGGAAGTGGAGCGTACCCGTGTGGTCTAAAGACGGCATCCTCTGCACCGGCGAGACCTACAAGAAAGCCGTGAAGCTGACCTTCCCCAAGGGCGCAAAGCTCGAAGACCCTTCAGGCCTCTTCAACTCCAGCCTCGAAGGCAACACCCGCCGCGCCATTGATTTTCATGAGGGCGACAAGGTCGATGAGAAAGCGCTGAAGGCATTGATACGCGATGCCGCGGCACTGAACAAGCCATCGGCCAAATAGACGGGCTCCGGCGCCACTTTCGCGCGTCCCTGGGGAATCCCGATCGGCGAAACCACCGTGAGCCGTGCGACGCTCTCACGCGCTGGGTAAGCATTTAGCGTGCAGTTTCCCCATCTGGTTGCAATTTATCGCAGGCGATAAAAATGGTTTCAAATTAATGCAACCATTTTATTGCGCTTTTGAATTGGCTTGCGCATAATAAATGCAACCAGGAGATTGCATATATGACTTCATCAACCACATCGTCTTCATCTACAGACCGCATCGAACGCAGCACCTTGATCAACGCCCCCGTGTCACGGGTCTGGCGCGCGCTGGTGAACGCCGAAGAATTTGGCGGCTGGTTCGGCGTGGCGCTCAAGGGCAAAAACTTTATCGCCGGCCAGCAGGTGCAAGGCAACATCACCATTCCGGGCTACGAGCACGTGGTGTTTGACGTGCTCATTGAGCGCATTGAGCCCGAAAAGCTGTTCTCTTACCGCTGGCACCCCTACGCGGTAGACCCGGCCATCGACTATTCAAAAGAGCCCACCACGCTGGTCGAGTTCACGCTCAAAGACACCGGCAAGGGCACCCTGCTCAGCGTGGTGGAATCAGGCTTTGACAAGATTCCCGTAGCCCGGCGCGCAGAGGCCATCCGCATGAACACCGGCGGCTGGGAAGGCCAGATGGACAATATCCAGAAATATGTCACCTCGCACTAAAACCTCTGAAGTCTTGACCCCCCAGCCCGGCCCCGCAGGCGTCTTCGCCGCCCTGGGCGACGAAACCCGCCTGCGACTGGTGGCCGTGCTCTGCGTGGGCGGCGCCGTGTCAATTGCCCAGCTCACTACCACCACCGACATTACCCGCCAGGCCGTTACCAAGCACCTGCATGTGCTGGCCGACGCGGGGCTGGTGCATCACGTCAAAGTGGGGCGAGAGCGCCTGTGGCAGTTTGACCCACAGCAGCTCGACGAAGCCCGCCGCTCACTCGATTTGATCGCCCAGCAGTGGGACCAAGCCCTGGGCCGGCTGAAGGCCTCGCTCGAGGCAGAGGCATAGCCGCTTTGCAGAAGGAATGACGATGCCCCAGCACAAGATTTTCACAATGGCTTTTGCCAAGGTCTACCCGATGCTGGTTCAAAAAGCTGAGCGCAAAGGCCGCACCAAGGAAGAAGTCGACCAGATCATCTGCTGGCTAACCGGCTACGACCAAAAGGGGCTGGACAAACAAATCAAGCTGCAGAATGATTTCGAAACTTTCTTCGCCCAGGCCCCAGCCATGCATCCGAACGTGTCGCTGATCAAAGGCGTCGTATGCGGTGTTCGCGTAGAAGAGGTCGAAGACCCGCTGATGCAAAAAATACGCTGGCTGGACAAGCTGATTGACGAGCTTGCCAAAGGAAAGGCGATGGAGAAGATCCTGCGGTAGTAACTTCTGCGGCGTGTTGTCCCATTCCACCTTCTATTCCACTTGCTCTTGCGCCTCACGCCAGCTGCCCTGCGCCAGGCCCTGCAGCGCATAAGGGCCGATGGAAGCGCGAATCAGGCGCAAAGTCGGAAAGCCCACTGCGGCCGTCATGCGCCGCACCTGGCGGTTGCGCCCCTCGCGAATGCCCAGTTCCAGCCACGCCGTCGGAATCGCCTTGCGCACGCGCACAGGCGGCTCGCGCTCCCACAGGCCCGGTGGTGTGTCGATCAGCCGAGCGTTGGCGGGGCGCGTCATGCCGTCGTTGAGCTGCACGCCCTGGCGCAGTGCGGCCAGCGTGGCCTCGTCGGGAACGCCTTCGACCTGCACCCAGTAAATCTTTTCCATCTTGAAGCGCGGGTCACTGATGCGCGCCTGCAGCGCGCCATCGCTCGTCAGCAGCAGCAGGCCCTCGCTGTCCGCATCCAGCCGGCCGGCCACATACACCTCCGGCACGGCAATAAAGTCCTTCAGCCCGCGCCAGCGGCCTTCCGGCGTGAACTGGCTCAGCACGCCATAGGGCTTGTTGAAGCAAATCAGGCGTGGCGGCATGCCGATAGCGGTGGGCGGAATGAAGCTGGGGCTGGGCATGGGTGTCATTGGACCATGCCCCGGTAGCGGCACTGCGATAGCATCGCCGCATGAGTACCCAATACGAGAGCATCAAAACCGCCACGCTTTATACCGATGCCTTCGGGGTAGCCGCCCCCGCTTCGCCCGTGGAACGCAATGTGTGGCCGCGCAAGCCGGGTGTTTTTATCCGCGCGATAAAAGTCGATGAAGCCGAAGAAGCCGAAGAGGTTCAAGAGGCCAAAGACGCTGAACAGCCCGCGCGCGCGCTGCTTTCGCACGAGCTGGTGGCCGGGCAGTTTGGCCTGGTGCCGCGCTGGGTCAAGTCGGCGTCAGACGCCAAGCTGCGTTCGACCAAGCTGATCAATGCCCGCTCGGAAACCGTCACCACGTCCAGCAACTTCCGCGATGCCTGGCTGGCCGGGCAGCGCTGTATCGTGCCGATGATGGCCTTCATGGAAGACGATTGGCGCAGCGGCAAGGCCGTGCCCACGCGCATTGCCCGGGTAGATGGCCAACCCCTGGGTGTGGCGGGCCTGTGGGAGAGCTGGACAGGCGCGGATGGCGAAGTCATCGTCAGCTATACCCTGCTCACAGTGAATGCCAACAGCCACGCCCTGATGAGCCGATACCAGCAGCCCGGCAACGAAAAACGGATGCTGGCGATTCTGAACGAGGGCGCCTACGATGCCTGGCTCAGCGCCCGCACGGAAAAGGCCAGGGAGTTCATGCGGGCCTATCCGGCCAATTGGTTGACCGCCAACCCGGTTGAGAAAAGCCGCTGATCGCCACGCTAACCGGGTTAGAACGAAAATCTATTAGAAATGATGCTGTAGCCCTTGATGGGAAAGCGCGAGCAGCTATAAAAATAATAGCGAATTCAGTTTTCCGCCGACGAGTGCGTAGTTAATGTTTTGCTGACTGCTGTGATTTGGCCCAAACCAGCAGCAGGTTGTTGGCCGGCATAGCGTGCCGGGCTTGCAACAGTAGGCCGGCGCGCGCGGCTTCCTGCTCTACATCTTCCCTGTGTCTGATGCCCCAAGTGGGGTCTTGCGCGCGCAGGCTCTGGTCAAAGCTGAGGTTGCCTTCAGAGCTGGGTACACCGTCTTCCAGATAAGGCCCGTAGGTCACCAGCACACCACCCGGCGCCAGATGGCGTGCAGCGCCCTGCATCAACGCAGCGCAAGTCGCCCAGGGTGAGATGTGCAGCATGTTGGCGCAGTAGATCAGGTCGAATTGTTCGGCGCTCGGCAACCACTCGGATGCCATCACGTCGAGCACAAGGGGAGGGCGCACATTGCGCAAGCCCTGTTCGGTGATTCGCGCAGAGATGGAGTCCATCGAGGCAGGCATCGCATCGGTAGGCTGCCATGTCCATTGCGTTAGGGCTGCGGCGAACCAGGCTACGTGTTGGCCAGTGCCTGAAGCGATTTCTAGTGCGTTGCCGTGTGTGGGCAAGATTTCGCGCAGGACATCGAGGATGGGCTGCTTGTTGCGATCTGCGGCTGGGCTAAATTTGAGCAGAGGCATAGCATTGGAGTTCTGAAGTGCAACTCTATTAGGAGGTCGAGAATAGTCGGACGTCGTGGCCTAGGGCTCTGAGAGCCTTATTTGTGCGATTGTTTCTTGGTGGGAATTGATCGGGACGTGCCCAACCTAGTGCTTCGCCTAGTGTGCTGGGGCCAAAATGATCGAATCTCCAAAGTGGATCGGTAGTTACTGTCCATAGCCTCTCCGCAACGTCTTCTTGAGATGTACCCAAAACCAAGAATTGCAGAAGTTGCAAGATGGTGTGTTGTGAATCGTCTCGTGGCTGACTCCACAACCAAGCGGCCACCCGGTTAACTCGCTGGTCTATAACCTCCGTGTGCCCTTTAGGCAATCCGAGCTTAGCGTTCTTGATCTGGCGAGCGTGTGCTTTAAATGCGTGAACATTTTGAAAGGTAACCTGGAAATCATTGAGAGTCCATTGGTCGAGTTCTTTGAACTGTTGCTCCATAGATGGCGCAACAGTGCTGATAAATATATCTTCCCCGTAGGGTGCCTCCTTCAATGAGGCCCACCATCTGGCTGCGTTGAGCAAAGCCTCGGTGGGGTTCTCTCGATTTTTTATATACGACTGATTTACCAGTTCCACGCTTCTCCGACTTTCTTCTTCATCGCGCTCGTCTCTTACTTTCACATAATAGTAAGCGTGAAGAAATTGGTCGAAATGCACGGTGGGATTCGCGGATGAGGAAACCCACTTCGGCCGAAGTGTTGAATTGCACCGAAGTCTGACCCGAGTTTTCCATCGAATTTTGACCCACACTCTTTGTGAGCAGAAGGTGCTCACGATGTGGATAAGTTCTTGGTTTTCTCCTTTTTGGGCTGAGTCTGTGTGGATCTGCCTCAAAGTGCGCCGCTGTTTCCGCGATTTTGTTGCCTCGATTCCCAGCCAGGTGGCCAGCTTCTCAGCGTAGGGATCGAGCTTAGTTGAGCTGACCCGCCTTGGGTACTTGGGCTCCTTGGGTACTTGGGCT
>NZ_JBFUBJ010000004.1:0-445316 GCF_056405795.1 Polaromonas sp. P1_F1 | reverse complement strand
GGCATGGGCGGCAAGCGCCGCGGCGCCAGCGCACCGGGCGGCGGCGCTTCGGCGGCCGGGCGCCAGCGCCCCGCATCCGACACCGCCGGCAGTGCACCGGCAGCGGCACCCTCCACGCCCCCGGCAGCGGCACTGCAACCCGGCGCTGCGCCGCCTTCCATTGCCGGCCCCACGGCCGAGCAGCGCCAGCGCATGCTCGACCAGGTCAAGGACGACCCGGCCGCGCTGGAACGCCGCAAGCGCTTCCTGGAGCAGATCGACAAGGGCGACCCGGAAGCTCTGGCACGCTGGCAAGGCATGAAGGACCGCCGCCAGGGCGAACGGCCGGCGCAATGATCCGGGACTCGCACCAATGAGCCGCCGGGCCGTTCCCAAGGTGAATAGCACCGCAGTGCGAAGCACGAAGGTATTTCCGCGCATGAGCCGCCGGGCCGTTCCCAAGGCAAATAGCATCGCAGTGCGAAGCACGAAGGTTATTGAATGAGCCCCTCACGCCCCTTCATCCTGCGCCCGGTAGCCACTTCGCTGCTGATGGTGGCCATTGTGCTGGCTGGCCTCGTGGGTTTCAAGTTTTTGCCGCTGTCGGCCCTGCCGCAGGTCGACTACCCCACCATCCAGGTGCAGACGCTGTATCCCGGCGCGAGCCCGGAAGTGATGGCGCAGACCGTGACAGCGCCGCTGGAACGCCAGTTCGGCCAGATGGCCGGTCTCTCTCGCATGAGCTCCACCAGTGCCGCCGGTGTCTCCATCGTCACGCTGCAGTTCGGCCTGGGCCTGGCACTGGACGTGGCCGAACAGCAGGTGCAGGCGGCCATCAACGCGGGCGGCTCGCTACTGCCGGCCGACCTGCCCGCCCCGCCCGTCTATGCCAAGGTCAACCCGGCGGATGCACCGGTGCTGACACTGGCCATCACCTCCGACACCATGCCGCTGACGGAGGTGCAGAACATCGTCAACACCCGGCTGGCCCTGAAGATCAGCCAGGTCAATGGCGTGGGGCTGGTGTCGCTCAGTGGCGGGCAGCGCCCCGCGGTGCGCATCCAGGCCGACACACGGGCGCTGGCTTCCTACGGCCTCGGGCTTGATTCACTGCGCACTGCGATCTCCGCGGCCAATGCCAACGGCGCCAAAGGCAGCATCGATGGCCCTACACGGTCCTATTCGATCAACTCCAACGACCAGCTGGTCGCCGCTGCTGACTACAAAAACCTCATCATCGCCTTTCGCAACGGTGCGGCGGTGCGAGTGTCAGACGTGGCACAGGTGGTGGACAGCGCCGAGAACATCAAACTGGGCGCATGGTCTGGTCTGAAACCAGCCATCATCCTCAATGTGCAGCGCCAGCCCGGCGCCAACGTCATTGCCACGGTGGACGCCATCAAGGCACGCCTGCCCGAACTGCAGGCCGGCCTGCCCACCTCCCTCAGGGTCGATGTGCTGAGCGACCGTACGACCGGCATACGCGCCTCGGTGATGCACGTCGAGATTGAACTGCTGCTGGCCGTGCTGCTGGTCGTGCTGGTGATCTTTGCTTTCCTGCACAGCTTGCGCGCCACAGTCATCGCCAGCCTGGCCGTGCCGATTTCACTCGTCGGCACCTGCGGCTTGATGTACCTGCTGGGCTACAGCCTCAACAACCTGAGCCTGATGGCACTCACGATCGCCACCGGCTTTGTGGTGGACGACGCAATCGTGATGATCGAAAACATCTCGCGCTACATCGAGGAAGGCGAAGAACCGATGGCCGCAGCCCTCAAGGGTGCGACGCAGATCGGGTTCACCATCATCTCGCTGACAGTGTCGCTGATCGCGGTGCTGATTCCGCTGCTGTTCATGGGCGATGTGGTCGGCCGGCTGTTCCGCGAGTTTGCCGTCACGCTGGCCATCACCATCCTGATCTCGGCCGTGGTGTCGCTCACCCTCGTGCCCATGATGTCGGCGAGATGGCTCAAGCACGTGCCGGAAACGGCGGGCGAAGGCCGGCTGGCCCAGGCGGGCGCGCGGCTCCAGCGTTTTTTTGACGACGTGATCGCACGCTACGACGTGTGGCTCACCTGGGTGCTCAAACGTCAGGGCGCCACGTTGCTGGTGGCGCTGGCCACCCTGCTGCTCACGGTGTTGCTGTATGTGCTGATCCCCAAGGGCCTGTTCCCGACGCAGGACACCGGCCAGCTGCAGGCTCGCGTGGAAACCGCGCAATCGGTGTCCTATGACCGCATGGCCGCGCTGCAGCAAGCCACGGCCAAGGCCATCCTGGAAGACCCCGACGTCGAAACGCTGAGCTCCTTCATTGGCGTGGACGCAGCCAACAACACCATGCTGCATACCGGCCGCATGCTGATCAACCTGAAAAAAGAGCGCATAGGCAGCCAGCAGGAAACCATGGACCGGCTGCAGCGCAGGGCCGCCGCGGTAGCCGGGGTTACTCTGTACCTTCAACCCACGCAAGACCTGACCATTGACGCCGAAACCGGGCCCACGCAATTCCGCGTATCGCTCGAAGGCTCGAACAACGCCACCGTGGTGGAATGGGCCAACAAGCTTACGCAGCGCATGCGGCAGCTCGAAAGCCTGCGCAACGTGTCGTCCGATGCGGGCTCCAGCGGCGCCGGAGCCTACATCACGGTAGACCGCGACACCGCGTCGCGCCTGGCCGTCACGACCTCGTCCATTGACGACGCGCTTTACAGCGCATTCGGCCAGCGCATTGTCTCGACCATCTTCACCGAAACCAACCAGTACCGCGTGATCCTCGAAGCCATGCCCGACTCCTTGCGCACGCCGGCATCGCTGGGCAGCCTGCAACTCAAAACCGGCTCCGGCACGCCAACACCGCTGTCGGCCATCGCCACCATCACGGAGCAAGCGGCCCCGCTGCAGGTTACCCGCGTGGCCCAGTACCCGGCCACCACGCTGGGTTTTGACACGGCGCCCGGCGTCTCGCTGGGCAAGGCGGTCGACGAGATCCGGGAAGCGGCCAAGGACATCGCCATGCCCGCCAGCGTGACCATGACCTTTCTGGGTGCGGCGGGCGCCTACCAGGCCTCGCTGTCCAACCAGCTCTGGCTCATCCTGGCGGCTGTGATCTGCGTCTACATCGTGCTGGGTGTGCTGTATGAAAGCTACATCCACCCGCTGACGATCCTCTCGACCCTGCCCTCCGCCGGCGTGGGCGCGCTGCTGGCGCTGATGATCAGCGGGTCAGGCCTCGGGGTGATAGGCATCATCGGCATCATCCTGCTGATCGGCATCGTGAAGAAGAACGCCATCATGATGATCGACTTTGCAATCGACGCCGAACGCAACCAGGGCAAATCCCCGCAGGACGCCATTCACCAGGCCGCGCTGCTGCGCTTTCGGCCCATCCTGATGACCACGCTGGCGGCGCTGTTTGCTGCTGTGCCTCTGATGCTGGGCTTCGGCGAAGGCGCTGAATTGCGGAGGCCTCTGGGGTTGGCGATTTTTGGGGGATTGATTGTCAGCCAGGTGTTGACGCTGTTTACGACGCCGGTGATTTATCTGGCGTTTGATCGGTTGGGGCGGAGGTTTCGGGGGAAAGGGAAAGTTGAGGAGGTTTCCGCGTGAGGCCTGTTGCTCTTTCGTTCTTTCGGGGTGTGCTTTGTCCCGGGGCCGGGGTTGCCGGCGGCAACTCACTTTCTTTTGCTTCGCCAAAAGAAAGTAAGCAAAGAAAAGGCGACCCTGGTTCCTGCGTCCCCTGCGCTTCGCTCCGGGGCAACCTGCGGTACTCTGTCCAGCCGGGGTCAAAAACAACTCGCCTTCGGCTCAAACAAGTTTTTGCCCTGATCCGTCTGGCCCTGCGCTCCTCGGCGCATCCACAAGGGGGTGGAAACAGAAATACCGAACAGCCAACTGCCGAATGCCGGAACCCGAACACCAGAAGAAACAAGGACACGCCATGGCGTGTCCTTGTTGGTATTTGTCTTCGGTCCCCGTTCCCGATCGCCCCTTCTGTATGCGCCGAGGAGCGCAGGGCCAGACGGATCAGGGATCGCGATTGTCTGAGCCGAAGGCGAGTTCGAGCGAGACCCCGCCTGGACCGAGCACCGCAGGTTGCCCGTAGCGAAGCGGAGGGACGCAGACAGCAGGGTCGCCTTTTCTTTGGTGACTTTCTTTTGGCGAAGCAAAAGAAAGTTACTTGCTGCCGGGCAACCCCCGGCCAGCCATCCTCAGCAAAGAGAACACCAATCAAATCAACCCAGGACAGGCCTAGGCCGGATGGCGGAAGAGGAACAAGGCCATGAACCTCTCCGAACCCTTCGTCCGCCGCCCGGTAGCCACCGTCCTCCTCACCATAGGCTTGGCCCTCGCAGGCATCGCCGCATTCTTCGTGCTGCCGGTCTCACCGCTGCCGCAAGTGGATTTCCCGGTGATCTCGGTCAGCGCCTCGTTGCCGGGGGCCAGTCCCTCCACCATGGCCAGCAGTGTGGCGACGCCGCTGGAGCGGCGCCTCGGCGTGATCGCGGGCGTCAACGAGATGACGTCCAACAGCAGCAACGGCTCCACCCGCGTCAGCCTGCAGTTTGACCTGAATCGCAAGATCGACGCGGCAGCGCGCGAGGTGCAGGCCGCCATCAACGCCTCACGTGCCGACCTGCCGGCCACCCTGCGCAGCAACCCGACCTACCGCAAGGCGAACCCGGCTTCGGCGCCGGTCATCATCCTGGCGCTCACGTCCAGGACGCGCTCACCGGGCCAGATTTACGACGAAGTCTCCAACCTCGTGCAGCAAAAAATCGCCCAGGTGCCCGGGGTCGGCGACGTGGAGCTTGGCGGCGGTTCGTTGCCGGCGGTGCGCGTGGAACTGCTGCCGTTTGCACTCAACCGCTATGGCGTCGCCATGGAAGACGTGCGCGCAGCCCTGCAGGCGTCGAACGCCAACCGGCCCAAGGGGGCGATCGAAGGCAACGGCCAGCGCTTCCAGATTTACTCAGGCTCCAACACCGCCAGCGGCGGACTCAAGGCCGCCGACTACCGCAATCTCGTCGTAGCCTGGCGCAACAATGCCGCCATCCGGCTGCAAGACGTGGCCGAGGTGCAGGACGGTGTGGAGAACATCAACACGCTCGGTCTTTTCAACGGCGAGCCGGCGGTGATCGTGCTGGTCACGCGCCAGCCCGATGCCAATGTGATTGCCACTGTCGACGGCGTGCGCGCCCTGATTCCCGAGCTGCAGGCCGCCTTGCCGCAGGACGTGCAGTTGCAGGTGGCATCCGACAGCACCAACTCCATCCGTGCCTCGCTGCACGAGATCGAAGTCACGCTGCTGATTTCCATCGTGCTGGTGGTGCTGGTGGTAAGCGCCTTCCTGCGCAGCGCCCGTGCCACCATCATCCCGGCCGTGGCCACCGTCGTCTCCTTGCTGGGCACCTTCGGCGTGATGTACCTGCTGGGCTTTTCACTGAACAACCTGAGCCTGATGGCGCTCACCGTGGCTACCGGTTTTGTGGTGGACGACGCCATCGTGGTGCTGGAAAACACCAGCCGGCACATCGAGGCCGGCATGGACCGTTTCAAGGCCGCGCTGCTGGGGGCGCGGGAGGTCGGCTTCACGGTGCTGTCGATCAGCCTGTCGCTCGTGGCCGTGTTTATACCGCTACTCTTCATGGGCGGACAGGTGGGCCGGCTGTTCCGCGAATTCGCGGTCACGCTGTCTGCTGCGGTGATGATCTCGCTGGTCATCTCGCTGACCACCACGCCCATGATGTGCGCCTGGCTTCTGAGGCCTGACGCGCACGAGAAGAAGCCCGGGCGTTTTGCTTTTGTGGGGCGCTGGTTCGAGCGTGCCTTCAACCGCGTGCACCGCAGCTACGAAGTGAGCCTGGACTGGGCCCTGCACAGCAAGTTGCTGGTGATGCTGATTTTGGTGGCCGTGATCGGGCTCAACGGTTTTCTCTTCGTGAAGGCGCCCAAGGGCTTCTTTCCGCAACAGGACACCGGGCAGATCAACGGCGGCCTGCGTGCCGACCGCAGCATCTCATTTCAGGCCCTCCAGGCCAAGCTCAAGCAGCTGGTCGACATCATCCGCGCCGACCCGGCCGTGGACACCGTGGTGGGTTTTACCGGTGGTTCCCGAGCGGGCGGGGGTTTCATGTTCATCAACCTCAAACCAGTGGGGCAACGCGACGTGGCCGGCCAGGCCGTGATTGCGAGGCTGCGCCCGCAGCTGGCACGGGTGACCGGGGTCAGCCTTTTCCTGAACCCCGTGCAGGACCTGCGCGGCGGCGGCCGCCAGACCAATTCGACCTACCAGTACACGCTCAAAAGCGACAACGCGGCCGACTTGCGTGTATGGGCCACACGCCTGGCGGACCAGATGAAACTGCAGCCCGCCCTGACCGACGTGGACACCGACCAGCAGGAAAACGGCGTGGAAACCATGGTCACGGTGGACAAGGAAAGCGCGGCACGCATGGGCATCAGCTCACGCGACGTGGACAACGCGCTCTATGACGGCTTCGGCCAGCGCCAGGTGGCCACGATATACGCCGAACTCAACCAGTACCACGTAATCATGGAAGTGGCGCCGCGCTACACCCGCAGCCCCGAGTCGCTGAAAGATATTTACGTACCGGCCAAGGGGGCTGGAGGCAACACAAGCAACACAACCAACAATACCGGAAGCACCGGCACCCCGGCTGCAACCACGGTGGCCACCGGCACCTCTGTGGCCAATCCATCCCTGCGTGATTCTTCGTCGGGCCAGGTCCTGAGCGCCTCGGCCAGCACCATGGTGCCCCTGTCGGCCATTGCCACCTTCAGCGAAAACCCCACCGCCGCTTCGGTCAGCCACGAAGACGGCGAGCTTTCCACCACGGTTTCCTACAACCTCGCCGATGGCAGCACGCTGAGCGACGGCCAAGCCGCGGTGCACCAGGCGGAAGCCGACATCCGGCTGCCCAACAACGTGCGCGGCAGCTTTTCCGGCACAGCGCTCAATGCACAGCAATCGCAAAATGAGCAACCGCTGCTGATCCTGGCGGCGCTGGTGGTGATCTACATTGTGCTGGGCATCCTGTACGAAAGCCTGGTGCATCCCATCACGGTGCTGTCCACCTTGCCCTCGGCCGGTGTGGGCGCTGTGCTGGCCTTGCTGCTGTTCAAGCTGGATTTTTCCATCATCGCGCTGATCGGCCTGTTCCTGCTGATCGGCATCGTCAAGAAGAACGCCATCCTGATCATCGACTTCGCGCTGGAAGCCGAGCGGGCGCGTGGCCTTTCCGCGATTGAGGCCGTGCGCGAAGCCTGTCTGCTGCGCTTTCGCCCCATCCTGATGACCACACTGGCGGCCATTCTGGGCGCGCTGCCGCTGGCCATCGGCTTTGGCGAAGGCGCCGAGCTGCGCCGTCCGCTGGGCATCGCCATCATCGGCGGGCTGATCGCCAGCCAGTTGCTGACATTGCTCACCACGCCGGTGGTCTATGTGCTGATGGACAAGCTCCGCCGGCGCAGCCCTTCCGAGCGTCAGCTCAGCCGCCACCCTGACGAGACCGACGCGCCGCCGCCCAGCGCCCCGCTCCAACTGCAATGACTGACAACGCCATGAACCACTTTTCCAATGCCCACCCCGCGTACCGTTCACGCTTTCAGCTTCGCCTGCTGTGCGCTGCGCTGGTGCTTGCCGTTGGCGGCTGCGCAGTCGGCCCCGACTACCAGCGCCCGGCCACGGTCGACGTGAGCACCTACAAGGAAGCGCAAGGCTGGGTTCCGGCCGCGCCCGCCGATACGCTGGAGCGTGGCCCGTGGTGGTCGCTCTTCAAGGACCCGGTACTGGACCAGCTGGCATCGCGTGTGGAGGTGTCCAACCAGAACGTGGCGGTGGCTGTTGCAGCCTATGCGCAGGCGCGAGCCCTGGTGCGCGAGCAACGGGCATCGCTGTTCCCGACGGTTTCGCTCGATGGCAGTGCCAGCCGTTCGGGCAGCAGTAGCAGCAGCACGGCGGGCAACAATGTCGGTGGCCGCGTGGGCAACAACTACCAGCTCAGCATTGGTGGCAGTTGGGAACCCGATGTATGGGGCCGTCTAGGCCGCACCGTGGACGGCGCGAAAGCCAGCGAACAGGCCAGCGCCGCCGACCTGGCTTCGGCCAAACTGTCGGCGCAGGGTGAACTGGCGACCAATTATTTATCCTTGCGCCAGACAGACGCACAAAAAGTGCTACTCAAGGACACGATTGACGGCTACAAGCGCGCGCTGGACATCACGCAGAACCGCTACAACGCCGGCATCGCGGCCAAAACCGATGTGCTGCAGGCGCAAACACAGCTGGCCAACGCGCAGGCCGACGACGCCGGCCTGGTGCGCCAGCGCGCCCAGCTGGAGCACGCCATAGCGGTGCTGGTGGGCGAAGCACCCGGCAATTTCTCGATTGCCCCTGTGGCCTGGAATCCTTCAGTGCCTGACGTGCCGGTCGGCATACCGTCCGAGCTGCTGCAGCGCCGCCCCGACATTGCCGCCGCCGAACGCCGCGTGGCCTCTGCCAATGAACAGATCGGCATCGCCAAGAGCGCTTATTACCCCAGCCTGTCGCTGAGCGCCTCGGCCGGCCAGGGCGCCAGCCGGGTGGCGGACCTCTTCAAGGCTTCCAGCAGCGTCTGGTCCATCGGTATCTCGGCCGCGCAGGTGCTCTTCAACGCCGGAGCCACAGGCGCCCGCGTGGAAGGCGCCGAGGCATCCCACCAGCAGGCAGTGGCGCGTTACCGCCAGGCTGTGCTGGCGGCCTTTCAGGACGTGGAAGATCAGTTGTCGGCAACCCGTGTACTGCTGACCCAGCAGGAGCTGCGCCGCCAGGCGTCGCAGGCAGCCGACCAGGTCGAGCAGCAGGTACTCAACCGCTACCGCAGCGGCCAGGTGAGCTACACCGAAGTCATCACCGCCCAGGCCACCGCGCTGAGCGCGCGCCGTGCACTGGTGCAAGCCATGGCCGACCGCCAGACCACGGCGGTGGCGCTGATCCAGTCGCTGGGCGGGGGTTGGCAAACGGGGCAATAAATTGCATCACCCAGCGGACCCAACAGCGTGCCGCGTTTATGCGGTGTGTTCAAGCGCCTGGCCATCGGAACAGCTCAGGCCCCCGCAACCGTGTATGGTGTCCTTGGGCAAAGCTTGCGGCATGCTCACCACCCCCGTGAGCGGGTCGTAGCCAATACCGCGTAGATGCAGGGCCAGCGCGGCATCCATGGTCTGCGCATGCTGCGGAAACCACAGAGCGAGCTCCCTTGCCATATGGCGCAAAGACGTGAAATCCCCGGCCTGGGCCATGAGCAAGCCTTCTCGCATGACCTGCAGCACCACCTTGTGCTGCACAGTGTGGCAATTGGAGGATGAAAACCGCGTGTCCAGCATCCACCGGTCTTCGCGGCTGAAGTGCTCATCGGTGTGGTCCACCAGCGCTCGCCAGTGGCCCGGCAACGCATCATCCGCCGCGTTTTCTGCCTGCGCAAGCAACTCGACAAACTCCCGGTGAGTGTCATCCATCAGGGGTAGTCCGAGCACGAGGGCGTCAGACCATTGAAGATTCGGCATGTGTGCTTCCAATGTTGGCAATGCGCCAAGCGTAAGCAATGGCACGGGGCAAAAGCTTGATCCAGGTCATGGAGTGTTCATCCGCCGCTACACACGCCAACTTCAATTTCTGTTCTTCGCCGGCATTGACGCCATATTTAGCAGCGGCCGGCACTCATCCCATGGACCAAGGCCCGAAATTTTCAGAAAATTTCTCTGTAGTGGCTTGCCATCGGCCTCCGGCAGCTATTTCTGGTGCAGCGCCGCCAGGAAAAACCGCGCGGCGTCGCTGAGCGGCCTGTCCTTGCGGGTGATGGAGCCAAACGCTTCCATCTTGTGCTGGATAAAGCAGGGCAATATCTTGAGCAGGCCGTGCCGGGCGTAGTGGTCGGCAATCGACTGCGGCATGACGCCCACCATGTCGGTTTCGGCAATCAGGTTGGTTGTCGTGAGGATGGACGCGGTTTCGATCAGCCCTTTGGGTGTCGGCGCCTGCAGCATGCGGAACTCCTGCTCCAGCACTTCACGCATCGGGCTGCCCTTGGGCTGCAATATCCACGGGTAGTCCAGCAGGCTGGCAAACTTCACCGCCTTTTTTTGCCCCAGCGGGTGGTGCACACCCGCCACCACCGCCAGCGCCTCGTTTTCAAGCGGGGTGAAGGCGTAGTCAGCCCGATGCTCGTCGCGGATGCGCCCGATGGCCACATCCAGCACGCCTTCGCGCAGCAGCTCGAACAGCCGGTCGCTGGTGTCCAGCATGACGTCGACCGACAGCAGCGGATAGGCTTTCTTGAGCGTGATGATCGCGTGCGTCAGCAAATTCGGAGAAGGTGCCATGATGCTGCCGATCGACACCCGACCCGAGCTGCCCAGTTGCAGTTCGGCCAGTTCACGCGTCATGGACTCGACCGAACCGCGCATGCCGCGGAAATAACGCAGCACGCTGGCGCCGGCCGGCGTGAGCTTCTGCCCGCGCCCCACCCGCTCGAACAGGCGCTGGCCCAGCGCAGACTCCAGCTCCTGGATCATCTTGGTGGCGGCCGGCTGTGTCATGCCCAGTTCCGCGGAGGCTTTGCGCAAGGTACCGTGTTCGCCTACAGCCAGGATAAGGGCCACCTGCCGCATGCGCAGGCGGTTGAGAAGCTGGGGAATCAGTGAGGCG
Source organism: Polaromonas sp. P1_F1 (assembly GCF_056405795.1). NCBI lineage: Bacteria > Pseudomonadati > Pseudomonadota > Betaproteobacteria > Burkholderiales > Comamonadaceae > Polaromonas > Polaromonas sp. P1_F1. Next base: position 434,632 of record NZ_JBFUBJ010000004.1, on the reverse strand, counting down.
TTGGGCATGTTGGGTGGCCAATTCAATTGATAACTATAGATTATCAAATAATCAGGAATTTTCAATTTACGTTAACTGTTGTCTTGCCTACTATCACCGCATTGATTCATAACGATGACGGAGACAACCATGAAATATTTGCCTGCCTTGCTGGCAGCAGCCTGCACAGTGGCCGCCCACGCCCCGCTATTTGCACAAGACTGGCCGACCAAGCCCGTGCGCATTCTGGTGGGCTCCGCCCCGGGCGGCGGCACCGACGCGATGGCCCGCGCAGTAGCGGACCGGCTCGGCCCCCTGCTCAAGCAGCCTGTGGTGGTGGAAAACCGCCCCGGCGCCTCCAACACGCTGGCAGCCGACCTGACGGCCAAGGCCACCGACGGCCACACCCTGCTGATGGGCGTCTCGACCGCGCATGCGATTGCCCCGCACCTGCTGAAACTCGGCTACGACAACAACAAGGACCTGGTGCCCGTTGTGTTTGTCGGCGCGGTGCCCAATGTGCTGGTGGTCAACAATGCCCTGCCAGTCGATTCGGTGCAGTCGCTCATCAAGCTGGCCAAATCAAAACCCGGCCAGCTCAACTACGCCACCAGCGGCTCGGGCAGCACGCAACACATCGCGGCGGAGCTCTTCAAGGACCAGGCCGGCGTTTTCATCACGCACATCCCCTACCGCGGCAGCGGCCCGGCGTTGATCGACCTCGTCGGCGGCCAGGTGCAGCTGAGCTTTGACACCATGCCCTCGGTGATCGGCCAGATCAAGAACGGCCGCATCAAACCTTTGGCGGTGGCCAGTGCCAAACGCAACCCGCAGCTTCCCAACGTGCCCACAATGGCCGAAGCCGGTGTGAAGGGTGTCGAGATGAGTGCCTGGTACGGCATCTACATGCCGGCAGCCACGCCCAAAGCGGTGCAGGAACGCGTTTACGCCGAGATCACCAAGGTCCTGGCGATGCCGGAAACACAAGCCCGGCTGGGCGCGATCGGCGCGGATCTGACACCGATGACGCAGGCGCAGTTCGCGCAGTTCCACAATGACGAGAACAAGCGCTATGGTGACCTGATCGCCAAGAAAAACATCAAACTGGACTGATCCGGATGATGCAGAACAAGGAAAAGACGCCATGAGCAAACAGCAGACAACAGAACCGGTGCCTGTCGTCGCCCTGACACTGGGTGACGCGGCCGGCATAGGCCCCGAGCTGATTGCCCGGCTGCTGAGCCAGCCCGGCATCACGGCAGGCGCCAACATCGTGCTGGTGGGTGATGCCTGGCTCTGGCAGCAAGGCCAGGACATTGCCCAACAGAAGGTCGCAACGCAAGCCGTGGCCAGCCTGGCCGAGGTGCGCGGCCGCGCCGACACACGCCTGCCCGCCTTCCTGGCCACAGACACGATTCAGCCAGCGCAAGTACAGCGCAGCCAGGCGCAGGCCGCCTGCGGCGCGGCGGTGCTGCAGGTGCTCAACCTCTGCATGGACGGCGCCAAACGCGGCGAGGTCGATGCCATCTGCTTCGCCCCCCTGAACAAGCAGGCCATGAAGCTGGGCGGCCTGAAGCATGAAGACGAGCTGCACCACTTTGCCGAATACCTGGGCGTGACCGGCTACTTCTGCGAGTTCAACACGCTGGGTGACTTGTGGACGGCACGTGTGTCCTCGCACATTCCGCTGAAAGACGCCGCAGCCATGCTCAGCAAGGAACGCATCATGGACGCCACCCGGTTGATCTACGCATCACTCAAGGCCAGCGGCAACAACAGCCCCAAAGTAGCGGTGGCAGCCTTCAACCCGCATGGCGGCGACGGCGGTGTTTGCGGACGCGAAGAGATCGACATCATCGAGCCGGCCGTGGCAGCGCTGCGCGCCAGCGGCGTTCCGGTAGACGGCCCCTTTCCGGCCGACACCATCTTCCTGAAAGCGCAGGCCGGCCAGTACCAGGCCATCGTCACCATGTACCACGACCAGGGCCAGATCGCCATCAAGCTCATGGGCTTCAGCAAGGGCGTCACTGTGCAAGGCGGCCTGCCGGTGCCCATCACCACGCCGGCGCATGGCACCGCGTATGACATCGCCGGCCAGGGCGTGGCCGATGTCAACGCCACGCTCAACGCTTTCCGCATCGCCTGCCGCATGGGAGGACGCCTGGCGGCGCCTCCCCAAAGGGAGTAATACGGCTCACCCCACCCCAACCCTCCCCTTCCAGGGGAGGGCTCGAAAGATTCATCTCACACAGGACCTTTAAATGAAGATCAAATCAGTGCGCGCACGTGTGTTCGAGTGGAAAGGCAAGACCGTTCCACCCCAAGGCAATTTCTGCTCCAACGCGATGGACCTCGTCTACTCAAAGACAGAATCCATGAGCACCTTCCGCTTCCATTCGTGGACAGTGGTCGAGATCGAAACCGACGACGGCATCGTCGGCCTGGGCAACGTGGCGCTGGCGCCGCACATCGCCAAAGCCATCATCGACCAGTACCTCACACCGCTGGTGCTGGGCCAGGACCCGTGGGACTACGAATACCTGTGGCAGCGCATGTACCGCAGCACCCACGCCTGGGGCCGCAAGGGCGTGACCATGGCCGCCATCTCGGCGGTGGATCTAGCGATCTGGGACATCCTGGGCAAGTCGGTCAACAAGCCGGTGTTCAAGCTGCTGGGCGGCCGCACCAAGGAAAAAATCCCCTGCTACTACTCCAAACTCTACCGCACCGACCTCAAGGCGATGCAGGACGAAGCGCAGAAATACCTGGACCAGGGTTTCACCATGTTCAAGTCGCGCTTTGGCTACGGCCCGGCGCACGGCACCAAGGGCGTTTCTGAAAACCTGAAAGCCGTGGAAGCGATCCGCGAAGTCATCGGCTACGACAACGACCTGATGATGGAGTGCTACATGGGCTGGAACCTGGAGTACGCCAAACGCATGCTGCCCAAGCTGGAAAAATTTCAGCCACGCTGGGTGGAAGAACCTGTCATTGCTGACGACATTGACGGCTATGCCGAGCTCAACCAGCTCACCAGCATCCCGATCTCGGGCGGTGAGCATGAGTTCAGCCTCTACGGCTTCAAGCAGCTGCTCGACAAAAAGGCCGTGTCGGTCGTGCAGTACGACACCAACCGGGTGGGTGGCATCACGGCGGCGCACAAGATCAATGCGCTATGCGAGGCGTACAGCGTGCCGGTGATTCCGCACGCCGGGCAGATGCACAACTACCACCTGACCATGAGCACACTCGCCTCGCCCATGAGCGAATACTTTCCAATGTTCGATGTGGAAGTCGGCAACGAGCTGTTCTATTACATCTTCGACGGCGAACCTGTGGCCGAGAACGGCTTTCTGCAGCTCGACGACAACAAGCCGGGCCTGGGCCTGACGATGAAGACCGAGTTCCTCAAAGACTTCAACATCCTCGAATGAGCCGCATGAAAGCAAGATACTCCGGCGTTTTCCCGGTAGTGCCCACCACTTTCACCGATGCGGGTGAGCTCGACCTGCAAAGCCAGAAGCGCTGCGTTGATTTCATGATCGACGCGGGTTCGACGGGCCTGTGCATCCTCGCCAACTTTTCTGAACAGTTTGTGCTGTCAGACGAGGAGCGTGAGACTTTGACGGCCGCCATCCTGAAGCACGTGGCCGGCAGGGTGCCGGTGATTGTGACGACCACGCATTTCGGCACCCGGGTGTGCGCCGAGCGCAGCCGCCGCGCGCAGGACCTGGGCGCGGCCATGGTCATGGTGATGCCGCCGTACCACGGCGCCACCATCCGCGTGACGGAAGAAAAGACTTATGAGTTCTTCGCCACGCTATCAGCCGCCATTGATATTCCCATCATGGTCCAGGACGCGCCCGTCAGTGGCACGGCGCTGTCGGCGACCTTCCTGGCTCGCATGGCCAAAGAGATCCGCAATGTGGCCTACTTCAAGATCGAAACGCCGGGTGCGGCCTCCAAGCTGCGCGAGTTGATCCGGCTGGGCGGCGACGCGATTGAAGGCCCGTGGGACGGCGAAGAAGCCATTACCCTGCTACCCGACCTGGAAGCCGGCGCCACCGGTGCGATGACGGGTGGCGGCTACCCGGACGGCATTCGCAAGATCATGGATGCATGGGTCGCCGACAAGCGGGATGAAGCCATTGCCGAGTACACCCGCTGGTTGCCGCTGATCAACTATGAAAACCGCCAGGGCGGTATCTTGACGGCCAAGGCCTTGATGAAGGAAGGCGGCGTGATCGCCTGCGAGGCGCCGCGCCATCCGTTTCCCGCCATGCATCCTGAGGTTCGCAAGGGGTTGATCGCCACCGCGCAGCGGCTGGACCCGCTGGTGCTACGCTGGGACAGGTAAACGGCTTTGGCCGGCCTCTTCACGCGTTCTCCCTCTTTCTCTCTGTTTCCTTTCAGGCTCCCCCATCTTCAGGACACCCATGCCCCTTCGGGAAACACTCTTGCTGGTGCAGAAATGCGCCCATACCTTCAGCTTTTACGACCTGGCCACCGGCCGGGCGGAAGAACACATCGTCTTGCCCAACTTTCCGCATGAGTTCACAGTAGATCCAGTGCGCCGGCTTGCTTACGTGGGCCACTATGGCATCGAAACCGCCAGTCATCTGGGAGACGCAGGCGGGCATTCGGTCTTTGTGATTGACCTGGACAAACGCGAGCATGTGGCCACGCTGAACCTCTGGCCGTATTACCGGCCGCACGGCCTGACAGTGGACGGCCAGGGACGCCTGTTCGTGATGTCTGAAGCGCACAACGTGTTGCTGCGATTCTCGAACCCGGCAAAGGTGCATGTACCGGACCTGGCTGTGTCTTCGGGCGGCTACAAAACGCACCTGTTTGCGCTGACGAAAGATGCACAGACAGCTTATGCACTGAACCTGCTGTCGAACACCGTCACCAAAATCAGGCCGAACGATCCGACCTTCGCACCTGTCGCGATGATGCCGGGCCCCGTGCCCGAAGGCAATGTGCTGTCGGGTGACGAGTCGCTGCTGTATGTGGCCAACCGCGGCGACGACACCATCGTCGCCGTCGACACGGCCAGCATGAAAGTCGTGGCCTCAGGCAAGACACGTCGCGACCCCAACCGGGTCTACCGCTTCCAGGGCGCGCAAGGCCAGGACTTGCTGCTCACCACCAACTCGGGCGAGCATTCGCTGTCGATATTCGGCCTGGAACTGCAGGAGCAGCGCTGCTTTGCCTTGCCCAGTAACCCGCTGGCCTTGTCGTTTCACCCGGTGGATCGGGCGGTCTACATCTCATTTCAGGACGAGACGGTGCGCCGCCTCAATCTGGACAGCTTTGCGTTCGAGCAGGAAATCAGGACGCTGCGTGAGCCTGATTCGTCCTGCGTCTGGCGGCATTGATTCGGCAAAGTCTGTATCCACTACCGGTTCATGAAGAGCACAGGCACATCGCCCACCTCACTGCCCGCACCTGTGAAGGCGTTTACAGGGCCCGTCGTCGACGCACATCACCACCTGTGGGACCTGTCGAAAGGCCACTACCCCTGGTTGCAGGAAGCGTACGATCCAGGGGCCTTCTTCCTCGGCGACTACCGGCCGATTTGCCGGGACTTCCTGGCAACCGACTACCGGGCGGCTGTAGGGCCCGGCGACGTGGTCGCAACCGTGCATGTGGAAGCCGAGCGCAGCCGCCTTGAGCAGGTTGCCGAAACCGCATGGCTGCATGAGGTCCACGCAAGGCACGGGTTTCCGAACGCCATCGTGGCGCACGCCTGGTTTGACCGGCCTGATAGCGAAGAATGCCTCCTCGCGCAATCGCAGTTTGAACTGGTACGCGGCATTCGCAGCAAACCCGTCACATCTGCCGCAGCGGACCAAAGCGTCAAAGGGCAAGCGGGCACCATGCAACACGAAGACTGGCTGCGCGGCTTTTCGTTGCTGGAGAAATTCGGCCTGCGGTGGGACCTGCGCGTGCCCGCCTGGCACCTGCCTGAGGCGGCTACCGTGGCAGCCATGTTTCCGAAGGTACCCATCGCCCTGAACCACCACGGCTTTGCCTGGGACCGCAGCGAAGAAGGCCTTAAACGCTGGCGCAGCTGGATGGAAACGCTGGCCCGGCAGGAAAACGTGCACGTCAAGCTTTCCGAGTTCGGCCTGCGCGGCCAGCCTTGGGACCGGTACGAAAACGCGCGCATCGTGCGCGAGACGGTGGCCATTTTCGGCTGGCAGCGTTGCATGTTTGCCAGCAACTTTCCGGTGGCGGGCCTGCGCATAAACTATCCGGACCTGGTGGGCAGTGTGGCCGGCATGCTGGGCCACCTGCCTGCAAACCAGCAACATGCGATGATGTGCGATAACGCCCTGCGTTTCTATGCGATTGATGTGGCGCCGCCTGTGGCACCCCCACAACCTGCGCGCCCTCTCGCCCCTGATCAACCCTGATTTCTTCTGGAGCCACCTCATGACCACCAAACACGACAACCTCATCGCCGGCCAATGGCTGGCCGGCAGCAGCTACAGCCCCAACCTGAACCCCAGCAATCTCGCTGACGTGATCGGCGAGTACACGCAGGCCGACGCCGCAGGGCTGGATGCCGCCGTACAGGCCGCGCAGGCCGCCTTTCCGGCCTGGTCCACCTCGGGCATCCAGGCCCGTTCCGATGCGCTCGACAAGATCGGCACTGAAATCCTGGCGCGCCGCGAAGAGCTGGGCACCCTGCTCTCACGCGAAGAAGGAAAAACCAAGCCCGAAGGCATTGGCGAAGCCACCCGCGCGGGCCACATCTTCAAATTTTTTGCCGGCGAATGCCTGCGCCTGGGTGGCGAAACCATGCCGTCGGTTCGCCCCGGCATCGGCGTGGAAATCACGCGCGAACCCGTGGGCGTCGTCGGCCTGATCACGCCGTGGAATTTCCCCATCGCCATCCCGGCCTGGAAGATTGCGCCGGCGCTGGCCTTCGGCAACTGCGTGGTGCTCAAGCCGGCAGACCTGGTTCCGGGCAGTGCCTGGGCCCTGGCCGAAATCATTTCGCGTTCGGGTATTCCGGCGGGCGTGTTCAACCTGGTGATGGGCCCCGGCCGCGTCATCGGCGATGCGCTGGTCAACCATCCGGGCGTCAATGCCATCAGCTTTACGGGCTCGGTCGGCGTGGGCAGCCGCATTGCAGAGGTTTGCGCAAAAAACCTCAAGAAGGTGCAGCTCGAAATGGGCGGCAAGAACCCGCAGGTCATCCTGGATGACGCCGACCTGACCCAGGCCGTGGAACTCAGCGCGCAGAGCGCTTTTTATTCCACCGGACAGCGCTGCACGGCATCAAGCCGCCTCATCGTGACCGAAGGCATCTACCCTGCTTTTGTCAAGGCGCTGCACGAACGCATGGCCCGCATCAAGGTGGGCGACGCCCTGACCGCCGGAACCGACATCGGCCCGGTTTCTTCACAAGCCCAGCTGGAGCAGGACTTAAGCTACATCGCCATCGGCCAGCAGGAGGGCGCAACGCTGTCGTTTGGCGGTGACCGCGTGCGCTGCCATACCGGCAGCGGCGCCGAAGGCTACTTCATGACACCAGCGCTTTTCAGCGAAAGCACCGCCGGCATGCGCATCAACCGTGAAGAAATTTTTGGCCCGGTGGCCAGCATCATCCGGGTAAAAGACTACGAAGCCGCGCTGGCCACCGCCAATGACACGCCATTCGGCCTGTCAGCCGGCATCGCCACCACCAGCCTCAAATACGCGACCCACTTCAAGCGCCACAGCCAGGCCGGCATGGTCATGGTCAACCTGCCGACGGCAGGCGTGGACTACCACGTACCGTTTGGCGGCCGCAAAGGATCCAGCTACGGCCCGCGTGAGCAAGGCAAGTATGCGCAGGAGTTCTTCACGACGGTGAAGACGGCGTATACGCTGGCTTGAGTTAGCGAACAATAGGCCGTCGAGCGGCGCGGCTGCCCGGTTGGTTAGACTGGTAACCCACAGGCCAGATGCCTGCGGGCTTCACCCCTCTAACCACAGGCCTGAACGATGCGTTTCTTTCGCAGCTTCAACGACTTTCCCAAACTGCTGCTCGCCCTGACAGCAGCCTACTTCCTCGCCAGTCTCGGCCATTTCAGCCACAACGCCGAGTTCATCTGCGAATATCCGAACCTGCCGGCCTGGCTAACACGTGCGCAGGTTTATGGGGTGTGGGCTGCCATCACTTCGGTGGGTGCCGTTGGCTTGCTGCTCATGCGCAAAAAATTCGTGGCTATGGGCCTGCTGCTGATGGCTGTTTACGCGGCGTTAGGTTTTGACGGCCTGGGCCACTATGCGTTGGCCCCCATCGAGTTTCATCCTCTGATCGCCAACGTCACAATTCTCTCGGAGGTGCTTGCCGCCGCACTTTTGCTGCCGGTAGCCTTGTGGCTGCTGGCGTCACACATATTCCGGGGTCAAACAAAGGTTCAACACCCATGACCCCACAAGTCGTTTTTATCGATGTCGACGACACCATGGTCAGGTCCGTTGGTGCGAAGCGTATTCCCATGCCTGCGGTAATTACCCAGGTCAGGCGGCTGAAATCCGAAGGCGCAACCTTGTTTCTCTGGAGCTCGGGAGGCGCTGAATACTGCCGAACCACAGCCATCGAACTAGGGATCAGCGAGTGTTTTGAAGCTTATCTGCCAAAGCCTACAGCCTACATTGATGACCAGCCGGTGCATGAGTGGCGATTCTGCAAACATCTCTACCCTTCGCACGCTGAGAATGCTTAAGCGATTGCTCGGTGCCGGCGAAAGAGTGTCTTTGGGGAAACTGTCGTTTGCCTCGGCCCTCGTCGCCTTCTCATTGTTTCTTGCGTTGTGGTGCGTTCATCGCGCCGGCGGTGTGCTCTTCGGGGGCAAGCTATTGAACGCGCTGAACCGGCTGGGCATGGTGCGGCAAGAACGCAGCTATATTGCCGAACTTCGGCCAAGCAGCGTCTTTGCGCTGAATGACGCCAACGCTGTTATCTGGTTGACCTGCCTTACGTTCATTCTTGCCGGGCTTGGCCTTGTCCTGGCGCTTTGCTCAGAATACAAACGTGAATCCACGCTTTACGCCAGCACCGGTTTTATCGTGGCGACACTCGGTATCGGACTGCTTTACCCACTGGTCATGGTTACGACGCAGACCGCGGGAGCTATTGCACTCGTCGGCATCAGGAAACACCGTACGCGCAATGACCGGACTGCCCTGCCAGACAAGAACTCGGGGTTCCGCGCGTCTGAATGTTAAATGGCTCACCCATCAAACAGGGCTCTCACATGAATCACCCCTTGCGCTGCCAATGCGGCACACTCCGCGGCCATGTCAGTCACACCGAATCGGTATGCCGCGGCGTCTGCTACTGCGAAGACTGTCAGGTTTACGCGCACTTCCTGGGCAAGGCCGACGAGATTCTGGATGAGATGGGTGGATCGGATGTGATCGCCACGCTGCCCCAGCACGTCACCTTCACCCACGGCCAGGAGGCGCTCGCCTGCATGTCGCTCAGTGACAAGGGCATGTTGCGCTGGTATGCCAGCTGTTGCAACACACCGATCGGCAACACCTCGCGTGACTTCAAGGTCTCGCACGTCGGCCTGCTGCACAACTGCCTGAAAGATCCGTCAACCAGTCTGGACAGCGCTTTCGGCCCCGTGCGCATGAAAGTCGGCATGAAGAGCGCCAAAGGCAGTCCCAAAGCCATGCCGGTCAGCACCAGCGTGTCCATTCTCCGGTTCATGGCGACGCTGATACGCACGAGGCTCAATGGCGGCTACAAGGTCACGCCCTTCTTTAACCCGGATGATGGAGGGCCACGCGTATTGCCGAAGGTGCTCACGCCGGATGAGCGGGCTCGCTTGATGGAGGCCGTAGAGGCTTCCTAGCCCTGTTTGACGGGTCGCTATCGATTTGATAGCTGCTTGCGCCCGCCCTTAAAGGGTTTCAGTCACTATTTTCCTGAATAAATCGCTCAGACCCGTACCGTATCCGCCACCCGCTCGGCGCAGCTTTTGGCCTGGGCTGCATCACGCGCTTCGACCATCACACGCAGCAGCGGCTCGGTGCCACTGGCACGAATCAACAGGCGGCCCGTGTTGCCCAACTCGGCTTCCACCGTTTTGGTCATGTCGGCCAGGGGTTTGCTGCTCTTCCAGTCCTGGTCGGGCTTGAGGCGCACATTGACCAGCGTCTGCGGAAACAACACCACATCGCTCAGCAGCTGGGCCAGAGTTTTCTTGCTGCGCACACAGGCCTGCAACACCTGCAGCGCGCTGATGAGGCCGTCACCGGTGGTGTGCTTGTCGAGTGCCAGCAGGTGGCCCGAACCCTCGCCGCCCAGCAGCCAGCCACGTTTTTCAAGCTCCTCGAGCACGTAGCGGTCACCGACCTTGGCACGTACAAATTCCACGCCTTTGGCTTTCAACGCGACTTCCACGGCCATATTGGTCATCAGGGTGCCCACGGTGCCGGGTACCTTCTCGCCGCGCGCCAGGCGTTCGTTGACCATCAGGTACAGCACCTCGTCGCCGTTGAAGAGCCGGCCTTCGGCGTCCACAATCTGCAGCCGGTCGGCGTCGCCGTCCAGCGCGATGCCGTAATCCGCCTTGCTGGCCTTGACCTTGGCGATCAGCGCTTCGGGGTGCGTCGCACCGACTTCGTGGTTGATATTAAGGCCGTCGGGTGCGCAGCCGATGGCAATGACTTCAGCGCCCAGCTCATGGAACACCATGGGGGCGATGTGATAGGCCGCACCGTGGGCGCCGTCGACCACGATCTTCAGGCCGCGAAGCGTCAGGTCATTGGCAAAGGTGCTTTTGCAAAATTCGGTATAACGCCCTGCCGCATCATCGAGGCGGCGGGCTTTGCCCAAAGTCGCAGAATCGGCCCAGACGGGCGGCTCGTCGAGCGCAGCTTCGACAGCCAATTCCCAGGCATCATCGAGCTTCGTGCCCTGCGCGCTGAAAAACTTGATGCCGTTGTCGGGGTAGGCGTTGTGGCTCGCGCTGATGACGACTCCCAGGCTGGCGCGCTGGGCTCGCGTGAGGTAGGCCACACCCGGTGTAGGCAAGGGGCCGAGCAGCACCACATCGACGCCGGCGGAGTTGAAACCGGACTCCAGCGCGCTTTCCAGCATGTAGCCCGAAATGCGGGTGTCCTTGCCGATCAGCACCGTGGGGCGGGATTCGGTTTTGCGAAGGACCCGGCCGACAGCGTGCGCAAGCCGCAAGACGAAATCGGGCGTGATCGGGGGCTGGCCCACCGTTCCGCGAATGCCGTCGGTGCCGAAGTATTTTCTGGTCATGGAATTTTGTCCCTGTGGAGCTTGTTGTTCTTGAAACAGGGGCCTATTTTAGGTGCCCCCGTACAGCCCTTTGTCAGCCAAAGCCGCCATCTTTGCCGGATAGCGATAAAACTGCTAATGCGCTGCCATCCATACCTTCAGGGCCTGCACGGTCTCGCGCACATCATGCGCACGCACGATACGGGCGCCGCGGTCCACCGCCAGCACGGCGGCCGCCACACTGGGCACCATGCGGTCGGTCACGTCGAGCTGGGCGACAGTTGCGAGCGAAGTGCTGGTCACGGCGGCCAAAGACGATTTGCGCGACCAGGCGGCCAGCAACGGATAGCCGGCAGCGAGGAATTCCTGCTGGCGCGCGAGCAACGCGAAATTCTGCGCCACGGTTTTGCCAAAGCCCACACCCACATCCAGCACGATGCGGGTTTTATCAACGCCAGCGGCCTGCAGGCCAGATGCGGCGCTTTCCAGAAAAGCCCTCACCTGCGGCACCACGTCGCCCTCCATGGGGGCAACCTGCATGGTCTGCGGTTCGCGGTGCATGTGCATCAGGCAGACACCGCAATTCGGGTGCTGCGCCACCACCTGCACCGCACCCGGCTTGCGCAGGGCCCAGATGTCGTTGATGACATCGGCGCCCAGGTCAAGCACAGCCTGCATCACCTCAGGTTTGTATGTGTCGACCGACAGCGGCACCCCCAGGCTGACCGCATGGCGAACCACCGGCAGCACCCGTTCAAGCTCTTCCTCCAGTGACACGGGCGGCGCGCCAGGCCGGCTTGATTCACCGCCAATGTCCAGCATGTCGGCGCCATCCCGGATCAATTTCTCGCAATGAGCAAAGACACCTGAAAAACCACCACCGAGGGTGAAATACCTGCCCCCATCCGAAAATGAGTCGGGCGTGACATTGACGATACCCATGACGCGCGGCTTTGACAGGTCAATCTGAAAGCGGGAGGTTTGCCAGATCATGGATGGATGTCCCAAAACGAATGAAGGGTTAAACCACAGGCCGGTACGCAATGCAATATCGCGCAAGGAACGGTGCATTGCCGAAGCCACACAAAGTGGCAAGCACACGAGCCATGTTCTCCACCATGAAAAAACCGGGGACTGGCCCCGGTTGTGATGACTGCCTGGCAGTCGTCTTCATGCTTGTGGAGGCATCAGGCTACCGTCGGCGCCGGATCGGTACTGACAGCCGGCGTGCCGCCGCTGGGACCGCTACCGCCGCCTACCGACGAATTGCGCGGCGTCCAGTCCTTGGGCGGCCGGGGTTCCTTGCCGGCCATGATGTCGTCCAGCTGGTCGCCGTCAATGGTTTCCCATTCGAGCAGGGCCTTGGCCATGGCATGCATCTTGTCCTGGTTGTCCTCGATCAGCTTGCGCGCCTGGGCGTACTGCTGGTCGATGATTCGGCGTACTTCACCGTCCACCTTTTGCAGGGTCGACTCGCTCATGTTGTTGGTCTTGGTGACCGAACGGCCCAAAAACACTTCGCCTTCATTTTCCGCGTACACCATGGGGCCCAGGGCCTCGGTCATGCCGTAACGGGTCACCATGTCGCGGGCCAGCGCTGTGGCACGTTCAAAGTCGTTGCTGGCGCCTGTGGTCATCTGGTTCATGAAGACTTCTTCGGCAATACGGCCGCCAAACAGCATGCTGATCTGGCTGAGCATGTACTCGCGGTCATAGCTGTAGCGGTCTTGCGCCGGCAGGCTCATGGTCACGCCCAGGGCACGGCCGCGCGGAATGATGGTGACCTTGTGAACCGGATCGCACTTCGGCAGCATCTTGCCGAGCAGCGCGTGACCGGACTCATGGTAGGCCGTGTTGCGGCGCTCTTCTTCGGGCATGACCATGCTCTTGCGCTCGGGGCCCATCAGTATCTTGTCTTTGGCTTTTTCGAAGTCCTGCATCTCGACGGTGCGCGCGTTGCGGCGTGCAGCCATCAGGGCAGCTTCGTTGCACAGGTTGGCCAGGTCAGCGCCCGACATGCCGGGCGTGCCGCGGGCAATAACCCCGGGGCTCACATCCTGGCCGAGCGGAACCTTGCGCATGTGCACATTCAGGATCTGCTCGCGGCCGCGGATATCGGGCAGCGTCACATAGACCTGGCGGTCAAAACGGCCGGGACGAAGCAAGGCGGCGTCCAGGATGTCGGGACGGTTGGTGGCAGCCACCACGATCACGCCGACATTGGTTTCAAAGCCGTCCATCTCGACCAGCATCTGGTTCAGGGTCTGCTCGCGTTCGTCATTGCCGCCGCCCAGGCCCGCACCGCGCTGGCGGCCGACTGCGTCGATTTCATCGATGAAGATGATGCAAGGCGCATTTTTCTTGGCGTTGTCGAACATGTCGCGCACACGCGACGCGCCTACACCGACGAACATTTCAACGAAGTCAGAGCCGGAAATCGAGAAAAACGGAACCTTGGCTTCGCCGGCAATACTCTTGGCCAGCAGGGTTTTACCGGTGCCCGGAGGGCCGACCAGCAGCAAACCACGCGGAATGCGGCCACCCAGTTTCTGGAATTTGGCAGGGTCTTTCAGGAAGTCGACCACTTCCTTGACTTCTTCCTTGGCTTCGTCGCAGCCCGCCACGTCGGCAAAAGTCACTGGATTGGTGGATTCATCGAGCAGGCGCGCCTTGGATTTACCGAAGCTGAAAGCCCCGCCCTTGCCGCCGCCCTGCATCTGCCGCATGAAATAAATCCACACGCCGATCAGCAGCAGCATGGGACCCCAGCTGATCAGCAGGGACGTGAGCAGGGAGGTTTCTTCGCGGGGCTTGACGTCAAACTTCACGTCGTTGGCGATCAGGTCGCCGACGAGGCCGCGGTCAAGGTAGGTTGCGGTGGTGCGAACCTTGCGATCATCCACCGTGGTGGCGGAAATCTCGGTGCCGCCCTGGCCTTCGGCGATGGTGGCCTGCTTGATGCGCTTGCCACGCACCTCTTCCAGGAACTCGGAGTAACCCAGGTAGTTTGAGCCGGCACTACCGCGTGGATCAAATTGCTTGAATACGGTAAACAGCACCATGGCGATAACCAGCCAGATTGCAATTTTGGAAAACCACTGATTGTTCAAGGACTACTCCGGTATAAGAACAAAAGTCACATGCGCCTGATTTTAGGCGTTTCAAGGGCAAAAACCGCGTAATCCCCTGCCAGCCCCATGTTTGAAGCGGGTTTAGGTGATTTTTGCCACCGTATCACACTCATTGTGCAGCTTCGGCACGCCTCTTAAGCCCCCGGCCAATCAGGAAAATCTCGGACGATCCCGGTCGCGATGCCTTGGGTTTGAGGGGCTTGACCGTCTTGAAGGTGTCCTTGAAAAGCTTCACGAGCTGATCGTATCCGCTGCCGTGAAAAAGCTTCACCACCAGGGTGCCGTCCGGTTTCATCCGGTTCTGGGCAAACTCCACGGCCAGCTCTATGAGATGGGCAATGCGGGCGGCATCGGCCGATTCAATACCCGACAGGTTGGGCGCCATGTCCGAGATCACAAGATCGACCCGGATCTGCCCTTCGGACGAGGCCAGCGCCTGCTCCAGCTTCTCCAGCACCTCCGCCTCCCGGAAGTCGCCCTGGATAAAGGTCACCCCCTCGATCGGCTCCATGGGCAGCAGGTCCAGCCCGATGATGCGGCCGTTGAGCTCCCCCGCCGCCGCGCCGGTGGGTGACAGCTTGCGCCTCACGTACTGGCTCCAGGCCCCGGGCGTGCTACCCAGGTCGACCACACAGTCCCCCGGCCGGATCAGGCCGAAGGTTTCGTCAATTTCCTTCAATTTGTAAGCTGCCCTGGCCCGGTAGCCCTCTTTCTGGGCCAATTTGACGTAGGGGTCGTTGATGTGGTCGTGCAACCACGCCTTGTTGACCTTTTTCCCTTTCGCACTGGCTTTCGATACGGCTTTGGCAGCGGCCTTCGCGTCGGTCTGGGTGCCGGGTTTGAAGTCGGTCTTGGCATTTACTTTCATGGGGTCTATTGTCCTCTTCCCGACTCCCCCGATAATTGGGTCATGGCTCAAATACAACTTACCCCCGCCCAGCGCAAGGATCACCGCGCCGATGCCCATCACCTGAACGCAGTGGTGATGATCGGCTCCGATGGCCTGACCGCTGCCGTCAAGAAAGAAACCGACGCGGCCCTGAACGCGCACGGCCTCATCAAGGTGCGGGTTCAATCAGACGACCGCGCCGGCCGAGAAGCGATTTTCCAGACCCTGGCAGATGAACTCAATGCCGCCCCCATCCAGCATATCGGCAAGCTGCTGGTGCTGTGGCGCCCAATGCCGGAAAAGGAAAAGAAGGTCAATGAAGACCGCATGCCCGGCCCCCGTGATGTCAAGGTACTGAAAAACAGCTCCCGCTACGGCCAGCGTCCCGAAGTCAAAACCCTGCGCGTGCTCGGCAACCAGCGCCTCACGCCCGGCGGCACCGTCAAACGCGCCAAAAAACCCCAACTGAAAAGTGTCAAGAAGAGTGCACAGGGCTGAGTTCCCCGCCCGCAAGGCACGGGGCAATTGCCCCGATAGCGCCCCGACAGGCACATTCTTCCTGGCCCGGTAGCCCCAGGCCCTTAGATTCGAGACTTTCGCCCACAGCTGTACGTCATGACCAATCCCCTTCTCGACTTCTCCGACCTTCCCCTGTTTGACCGGATTCAGCCCGAGCATGTGGCGCCAGCCCTCGACGAGCTGCTGGCCAGGGCCGAAAGTGCCCTTGAGCAAGTCACGGCAGCGGATTTTCCGGCCTCCTGGAGCGGCATCGCCGGCGTGCTGGACGTGGCCACCGAGAACCTGGGCCGCGCCTGGGGCGCCGTGAGCCACCTCAACAGCGTGGCCGACACGCCGGAGCTGCGCGCGGCCTACAACGCCGCCCTGCCGCGCGTGACCGAGTTCTGGACCCGCCTGGGCGCCGATGAGCGCCTTTACGACAAATACAAAGCCATCGACGTGGCCACCCTGAACACCGAGCAGCGCCAGGCCCATAAAAACGCCATTCGCAACTTTGTGCTGTCGGGTGCGGAACTGAAGGGCACCGACCGCGACCGTTTTGCCGAGATCCAGGAACGCCAGGCCGAGCTGAACCAGAAATTCAGCGAGAACGCCCTGGATGCCACCGACGCATTTGCCTATTACGCGACAGAAGCCGAGGTTGAGGGCATTCCTGCCGACGTGCTTGAAACAGCGCGCAACCAGGCCCAGTCCGAAGGCAAGACCGGCTACCGCCTCAGCCTGAAAATGCCAAGCTACCTGCCTGTCATGCAGTTTGCCAAAAGCAGCAAACTGCGCGAAACCTTTTACAAGGCCTACACCACCCGCGCCAGCGACCAGGCCGCACCCGAGTTCAGCAAATTCGACAACAGCGCCATCATGAAGGAAATCCTTGCGCTGCGCCTCGAAGAGGCAAAGCTGCTGGGCTACCGTAATTTCGGCGAGGTCTCGGTGGTCGCCAAGATGGCCAAGTCCCCCGACGAGGTCATCACGTTTTTGCGTGACCTTGCCCGGCGCGCCCGACCCTATGCCGAAAAGGATGTTGCCGACCTGCGCGCCTTTGCCGCCACCCAGTTGGGCCTGCCCGACCCGCAAGCCTGGGACTACGCCTACATCGGCGAAAAACTCAAGGAAGCGCGCTACGCCTTCAGTGAACAGGAAGTCAAACAGTACTTCACTGCCCCCAAGGTGCTGGCAGGCCTCTTCAGGATCGTGGAAACACTGTTTGAAGTTGCCATCCGCAAGGACTCGGCACCCGTGTGGAAGCCTGGCGTAGAGTTTTTCCGTATCGAGCGCAACGGCCAGCTGGTGGGCCAGTTCTATCTGGACCAGCCCGCCCGCACCGGCAAACGCGGCGGCGCCTGGATGGATGATGTGCGCACCCGCTGGCTGCGCCCCGACAACGGCAAGCTACAAACCCCGGTGGCGCACCTCGTCTGCAACTTCGCCGAGGGCGTGGGCGGCAAGCCAGCCCTGCTCACGCACGACGACGTGACCACGCTGTTCCATGAATTCGGCCACGGGCTGCACCACATGCTCACCCAGGTCAACGAACGGGACGTTTCCGGCATCAGCGGCGTCGAATGGGACGCCGTCGAGCTGCCCAGCCAGTTCATGGAAAACTTTTGCTGGGAGTGGGACGTGCTCAAGCACATGACCGCCCACGTGGATACCGGCGCCGCCCTGCCGCGTGAGCTGTTCGACAAGATGCTGGCCGCCAAAAACTTCCAGAGCGGCATGCAGACGCTGCGCCAGGTCGAGTTTTCACTGTTCGACATGCTGCTGCACACCTCTCACAACCCGGCCGACGACCTGATGGATCTCCTGAACGAGGTGCGCCGGGAAGTCGCCGTGATTGTCGCCCCGGCCTACAGCCGTACTGCGCATACATTCAGTCACATTTTTTCCGGTGGTTATGCAGCCGGGTATTACAGCTACAAATGGGCCGAAGTCCTGTCTGCAGACGCTTATGCCGCGTTTGAAGAGTCCGCCCATCCTGCAGCCGACCCGGGTACAAACACTGACGCCGGCACAGGATCGGGTACCGTTAATGTAGAAACAGGCCGAAAATACCGGCAAGCCATCCTGGAAGCAGGGGGCAGCCGTCCGGCCATGGAATCATTCAAGGCCTTCCGGGGCCGCGAGCCAACGCTGGACGCGCTGATGCGCCACCAGGGTATGGCTTGAAACACCTGAGCCAAGCTACTTCAATTCAAATTCAAGACTGACTGGGGAAACCATGAAATCAAACGCTGTTAGGTCCTTCTCTCCCAACGCCCTGCTGGCCATGCTGCTGTTTGGGGGAAGCTTAATTTTTATGGCGCTGCCGTCGCACGCGCAGGTCTACCGCATCGTGGGACCCGACGGCAAGGTAACCTTTTCCGACCAGCCACCGCCGGCGGCAAGTAGCGGAAAAGTTAGCGCTGCCAACGCAGCGTCAAGTGGTGGTGGAGCAGCATCCGGAGGTCTTCCTTTCGAATTGCGACAGGTTGTCAGCAAATACCCGGTCACCTTGTACACCAACGAAAAATGTATTCCCTGCGGTTCCGCTCGTGCCATGCTGATAAGCCGTGGCATTCCCTTCAGCGAGAAAACCGTCAACACCAACGAAGATATTGCGGCCCTGCAGCGGCTGAGCGGCGATGCATCGCTGCCCCTTCTGACCATAGCCGCCCAGCAACTCAAAGGCTATTCGGATGCAGAGTGGACGCAGTTCCTGAATGCAGCGGGCTACCCTGCTGCGTCTATATTGCCGGCCACCTACCAGCGCCCCGCGCCTACACCCCTGGTCGCGGTGAGCAAATCTCCAGCAGCGGGCACCGCCCCAGCCGCGCCTGCCGCACCATCCCAGCAGGCTGCTCCGGCGGCACCACCCGCCGCCACGGCCAACAACCCTGCCGGCATCAAATTCTGAGCGGGCTCTGAAAAATGCAAAACGCCGGGTACCAGCCCGGCGTTTTGCTTTCTGGAGCCAGAGCAGCCTAAAACACCAGTGTCTTCACCCCGCCCGGCGCACCCAGCAAGCAGACATGCGCCTTCTGGTGGGCGAACACCCCCACCGTCACCACGCCCGGCCACTGGTTGACCTGCGACTCAAAACCCAGCGGATCGGCGATCTTCAGGCCGGTCACGTCCAGGATGTGCTGGCCGTTGTCGGTGACCAGCGGCTTGCCGTCCTTGAGCCGCAGGTTGGCTGTACCGCCCATGGCCGCAAACTGCCGCGCAATACGTCTGGCCGCCATCGGAATCACCTCAACGGGCAGCGGAAAGTTGCCCAGCGCCTGCACCAGCTTGGACTCGTCGGCAATGCAGACAAACTTGCGCGACTGGGCTGCCACGATCTTTTCGCGCGTCAGCGCCGCACCGCCGCCCTTGACCATATAACCCGCGTTGTCGATCTCGTCGGCGCCGTCGATGTACACCGCCAGCTCGTCCACCTCCGTCGCGTCAAACACCTTGATGCCCAGCGCCTGCAGGCGTTCCGTCGAGGCAACCGAGCTCGACACCGCACCGGCAATGCGCCCCTTCATGGTGCCCAGCGCGTCAATGAATTTGTTGACAGTCGAGCCGGTGCCCACTCCCACAATGCTGCCTTCCTCGACATAGTGCAGGGCTGCCTGGCCAACCAGGGTTTTGAGTTCGTCTTGGGTCATGGCTTGGGTCATGGAAGTATTAAAGAGTGTTTGGGGGGGCGGGCCGGGGCGAAACGGGTTTTGCGACAATCAGGCCTCATGCCCGGCCTGCCCGGGTGGTTCATCGCCTCATCGCCAACAGCCGAATTATCCAATGTCCCTGCTTCCCTACTCCCTGGCCCGCCCTTTTTTATTTGGGCTTGACCCCGAAACCGCCCACGAGCTGACCATGGCTTCGCTGGCGCGCACCCAGGGCACGCCGCTGTCGCTGGCCTACTGCGGCAACCGCGTGAGCGATCCCGTCGAGCTGGCCGGCCTGAAATTCGCCAACCGCGTGGGTCTGGCCGCCGGGCTCGATAAAAACGCCCGCTGCATCGACGGCCTGGCCGCCATGGGTTTCGGCTTTGTCGAAGTGGGCACCGTCACCCCTCTGGGCCAACCGGGCAACCCCAAGCCGCGCATGTTCCGCCTCACCGAAGCCAACGCGCTCATCAACCGCCTGGGCTTTAACAATGAAGGGCTGGCCGCTTTTCTGGCCAATGTGCAGCGATCCAGCGTGCGCAAGCAAGGCGCGCAAAACACCCTGCTGCTGGGCCTGAACATCGGCAAAAACGCTGCTACGCCGATTGAAAACGCCGTCGACGACTACCTGACCTGCCTGGACGGTGTCTACCCGCACGCCGACTACGTCACCGTCAACATCTCCAGCCCCAACACCAAAAACCTGCGCGCCCTGCAAAGCGACGAAGCCCTGGACGCCCTGCTCGGCCGCATCGCCGAACGCCGCGAGACCCTGGCCAAACAGCACGGCAAGCGCGTGCCGATTTTTGTGAAGATCGCGCCCGACCTCGATGAAGCCCAGGTCGATGTGATTGCCGCCACGCTCAAGCGCCACGCCATGGACGGCGTCGTCGCCACCAACACCACGCTGAGCCGCGACGCCGTGAAAGGCATGCGCCATGCCGAAGAAGCCGGCGGCCTGAGCGGCGCGCCGGTGCTGGAAGCCAGCAACCGCGTCATCGGCCAGCTGCGCGCGGCACTCGGCAAAGGCTTTCCCATCATCGGCGTGGGCGGCATCATGAGCGGTGCGGACGCCGTCTCCAAGATCAAGGCTGGCGCCGATGTCGTGCAGATCTACACCGGCCTCATCTACAAAGGCCCCGAACTGGTCACCGACGCCGCGACTGCGATCAAAAACAGCCGCTAGACCAATAGGGACTTGCGCAAGCAGCTATTGAATTAATAGCAACGAATCCGTAAGGTACGGCATTGGCTTACGGAGCTTTTTTGCGCGGCACCGCTGCCGCTCGCGGCCTGGCCACTTTGGCCACCTTCTTCTTCACCGCGCCCACAGCTTTACGCGCCACCCCCAGCTCCACCCACACCGGCGCATGGTCGCTGGCATGTTCCTGCCCGCGCACCCAACTGTCTACCCCGGCGGCCTTCAGGCGCGGCGCCAGTTCTGCATTCAACAGGATATGGTCGATGCGCAAGCCCGCGTTGCGCTGCCAGTGCTGGCGGAAATAATCCCAGAAGGTGTAGATGCGCTCTTGCGGGTGCAAATGCCGCAGGCTGTCTACCCACCCTTGCCCCAACAGCTTTTCATAGGCCGCCCGGCTTTCGGGCTGCAACAAGGCGTCCTTGCGCCAGGACTTGGGGTTGTAGATATCAAAGTCGGTCGGCACCACGTTGAAGTCACCGGCCAGCGCAACCGGGTGGCCCGAACCGCAGAGCGCCAGCGCATGCCGGTGCAGGCGCTCAAACCAGGCCAGCTTGTAGTCAAACTTGGGGCCTGGCTGCGGGTTGCCGTTGGGCAGGTACAGGCAGGCCACAATGATTCCGTCTACTGCGGCCTCCAGGTAGCGGCTTTGGTCATCTGACGCATCGCCGGGCAGCTCACGCCGTATTTCAACCGGCGCCTCACCCTTCGCCAGAATCGCCACGCCGTTCCATGACCGCTGGCCTTTCCATAAAGCGCCGTAACCCGCTTCCCGCAGCTCGGCCTGGGGAAACACACCGTCCAGCGCTTTTAATTCCTGCAGGCACACCACGTCCGGCGATTCTTTGGCCAGCCAGTCCAGCAACTGCGGCAACCGCGTCTTGATGCCGTTGACGTTAAAGGTCGCGAGTTTCATCAGGCCCCGATCAAACGCCGGCCAACCCCAATCAAACCCCGGGCGAAGGCTTCCCCCGGCCCGGCCCGCGCCGGAAAGCCTCGGCGCCGCCGCTGCCGCCACCGTCGGGAAAGCTGTGCTGCTTGAGCTTGCCGGCCTTTCCGGGCTTCACCGGGTTTTCAATCAAGGTACTGGCATCGTTGCCATCTGCTTCATCGTCCGGCTCGCTGTGCGGAGGATGCGGCACCGTCGCGCCTTCGCCGGTCTTGGCGCGTGTCGGGCTGGTGTTGCTTTTTGCCATGGGTGCTCCAGAAATCGAAGCTTCAAAGTACCAGCACCGGCTAAGGGCGGGTGTCAGACAACACCGCAAGGTCGTACTCCGGTATACCCACATCGGCAGGCATCCGGCATCCAAGGCCCCTGCTTCAAGAAAAACAGCCGGTAAGCCAATCAGGATGGGCGCAAGCAGCTATTAAATCAATAGCACATCACGGCAGGCGGCGTAGGGGTGCCGCCGCTCAGGGTTAGCCCCAAGACGGGGTAGAGCCTGTCCCCTAGAGTACCCGGCAGGCTTTGTAGCGCCCCTTGTTACGACTACCATGCAGGCAGTTTTGACAGGAGACCTGCCTTGGCCGCGACCCCCACTTCGGCGACGACGCCCCCTTCCCTTGCGTCTTCTTCTTTTTCCCTGGACCCCGCCTCCCCCTACCCCCACCTGCTCGCGCCGCTGGACCTGGGCTTCACCACGCTGAAGAACCGCGTGCTCATGGGCAGCATGCACACCGGCCTCGAAGACGGCCGCAAACACTTCCCCGCCATGGCCGCCTACTTTGCCGAGCGCGCGCGCGGCGGTGTGGGCCTGATGGTTACCGGCGGCTTCGCGCCCAACATCGCCGGCTGGACCAAACCGTTTGCCGGCATGCTCGCCAGCTCAGGCGCTGCGCGCCGCCACAAGCAGATCACAGACGCAGTACATGCAGAAGGCGGCAAGATTGCGCTGCAAATTTTGCACACCGGCCGCTATGGCTACCACCCGCTGTGCGTCGCACCTTCGCGCATCCAGAGCCCCATCTCGCCCTTCACCCCGCGCGAGCTCAGCGCCGGCGGCATTGAGCGGCAGATCCGCGCCTTCATCCGCTGCGCCATGCTCGCCCGCGATGCCGGCTACGACGGCGTCGAGATCATGGGCAGCGAAGGCTACTTCATTAACCAGTTCCTTGTCACCCACACCAACCAGCGCACCGACGAGTGGGGCGGCAGCTACGCCAACCGCATGCGCCTGGCCGTCGAGATCGTGCGCCGCACGCGCGAAGCCGTCGGGCGCGACTTCATCATCATCTACCGCCTCTCGATGATCGACCTGATCCCCGGCGGCAGCAGCTGGGAGGAAGTCGTGCTGCTGGCCCAAGCGGTGGAAGCCGCCGGTGCCACGCTCATCAACAGCGGCATCGGCTGGCATGAGGCGCGTGTGCCGACAATCGCGACGTCAGTACCACGTGGTGCCTTCACCTGGGTCACCAAAAAGCTGCGCACCGACCTGCGTGCCGCCGGCCTCACGATTCCTGTCATCACCAGCAACCGCCTGAACATGCCCGAGGTGGCCGAACAGGTGCTGGCCGACGGCTCGGCTGACATGGTCAGCATGGCCCGCCCTTTCCTGGCCGACCCCGAGTTTGTCAACAAGGCCGCGCAGGGGCGCCGCGACGAGATCAACACCTGCATCGCCTGCAACCAGGCCTGCCTGGACCACGCCTTCCAGGCCAAGCTGGCAAGCTGCCTGGTCAACCCCCGCGCCGGGCATGAAACCGAACTCGTCATTCGCATCGCCCCCGCCAAAAAACGCGTTGCCGTCATAGGCGCAGGCCCCGCGGGTCTGGCCGCCGCCACCACTTTGGCCCTGCGCGGCCACAGCGTTGACCTGTATGACGCGGCCGACAAAATCGGCGGCCAGTTCAACCTGGCCAAGCGCGTGCCCGGCAAGGAAGAGTTCGAGGAAACCCTGCGCTACTTCGGCCAGCGCATCACCGGCACCGGCGTGAAGCTGCACCTGAACACCCGCGTCTCGGCGGCCGACCTCATTGCGCAGAAGTTTGACGAAGTCGTGCTGGCCACCGGCGTCACGCCGCGCAACCCGCGTATTCCCGGGCAAGACCATCCCAAGGTGCTGAGCTACATCGATGTGCTGCTGGGCCGCCAGCCCGTTGGCGAACGTGTGGCACTCATAGGCGCAGGCGGCATCGGCTTTGACGTCGCCGAGTTCCTCGTCACACCCACCGGCCATTCCACCGCACTCGACCTGCCCGCCTGGCTCGCCGAATGGGGTGTGGCCGACCCCGGTGAAGTGCGCGGCGGCGTGGTACGCCCGCTGGTCACGCCGCCGGCGCGCCATGTCACCCTGCTGCAGCGCAAGCCCGGCAAGCTGGGCGCGGGCCTGGGCAAGACCACCGGCTGGATCCACCGTGCCGCGCTGAAGATGAAAAACGTCGAAATGCTTTCAGGCGTCAACTATGAACGCATTGGTGAAAACGAAGAAGGCTCAGGCCTCAGCCTCTTCATCACCTTCGGCGAAAAACGGCAGGACGGCACCGTGCTGGCGGTCGACAACATCGTGCTGTGCGCCGGACAGGAACCCCTGCGCGAACTGCTGGAGCCACTGCGCGCGGCCGGCGTCAAGACGCACCTGATTGGCGGCGCAGACGAAGCCAGCGAACTCGATGCGAAACGCGCTATTGACCAGGGGACGCGTCTGGCTGCGATGGTGTGACCACGCTTATTTGGGCAGCCCTGCCTCAAAGCGGTCCATCTCTTCATCCAGCGTTCCGCGGCCGTTGAAATCCCGCTTGGCCTGGCCATACCAGTACTCGGCATTCCCCAGGTCGCCCTCCTGTACATGCAGGATGCCGTGCAGCCAGGCGGCCAGTTGCGACTCATCACTCTGCACAATCGTGTGTGCCTCGGTCCAGCGCCCCGAGCGCATGTGAACCAGGGCTTGGCGAAGATTGGCCATCGAAAACTCCTTGAATGAAATGAATATATCGCCGATGGAATTTCCATGGCGGGGTCATGTTTTTCCGTCACGCGGGCCAGCAACAGGCGCATGCTGCGCCATCAGCCCGGCAATCCACTCGATGAACACGCGCAGTTTGGCGCTGACATGCCGGTTCGGCGCAAAGGCTACGTACAAAGGCATCGGGTCAAGGCGCCAGCCCTTGAACAGGCGCACCAGTTCGCCGCCAGCCAGGTGCGCCTTCGCCATGTAGTCCGGCAGCCAGAGGACTCCCAATCCCGCCAGCCCGGCCGCGAGGTAGGCATTGCCGTCATCGAATGCGAACAGGTGCCGGCCTTGCACCTTGATGCTCTCGCCCTTGCAGTGCATGGCGTACGGAAAAGCCTTGCCGGTGCGCGCCCACAGAAAACCCACGATGCGGTGATGTGTGTCTTCCAGCTCTCGTGGGTGCAACGGTGTGCCCGAGCGCTCCAGATAGGCCGGGGCGGCGTATACCCCCAACTGCAGGTCACCCACCTTGCGGGCCATCAGCGACTGATCGGTTAGCTCGCCGCCGCGCACGACGCAATCCACGTTGTCGCCGATCAGGTCCACCATGCGGTCGCTGACACCCATGTCGAGCTGAATCTCAGGGTAGCGCGCATGAAATTCCGGCAAGGCCGGCACCAGGATCATGCGGGCCAGGGGGCTGGGCACATCGACCCGCAGCCGGCCCCTGGGCGACGCCGACGCGCTGGACAGGCTGGTCTCGGCATCATCAACCTCGGCCAGGACGCGCACCACCCGGTCATAGTAGGCAGCGCCATCGGCAGTGACATTGACCTTCCGTGTGGTCCGGTTGAGCAGCTTGACCCGCAGCCGCGCTTCCAGTTGCTGCACCAGCTGCGTCACGCTGGTCTTGCTCATATGGAGTGTCTCGGCCGCCTTGGTGAAGCTGCCTGCTTCCACCACGCGGGCGAATGCCTGCATTGCATCGAAACGGTCCATCTCTGCTCCAGATATGTTGACGTTGATGATTGTTTGGATTCTACGAACAGTGATGGTTAGCCTTGCCTGTTTATCCGAAAGGCACAGTCTTCTAAAGTTCTTTCATCGTTAACCACGGGCCGGCGACGGCCCATATGAAAAAGGACATTTTTATGACCAAGCGTGACGTCGTTTTTCCACCCGGGCGCCAGGCCCTCTATGAACGCAACCGCTATTCGCCGGCGGTGAAGTCCAACGGATTCCTGTTCGTTTCAGGGCAGGTTGGCAGCCGCGAAGATGGATCCCCCGAGCCCGACCTGGAGGCGCAGGTCCGGCTCGCCTTCGACAACCTGAACGCCATCCTCAAGGCCGCAGGCTGCACCTTCGACGACGTGGTCGACGTGACCGTCTTCATGGTGGATCCGGAATCGGTGTTCGAGACAGCCTGGAAAGTGGTGCCCGACTACTGGGGCAACGCACCGCACCCTACGCTGACGGGTGTCGGCGTGACCTGGCTCTATGGCTTTCAGTTTGAGATCAAGGTGATTGCCAAGCTTCCAGAGTTTCGCGGTGATTGAGTGACTTGACTACCGCCGCAACGGATCCAGCAGCGGCTTCAGCCCGTTGTGGTCGATCTCCTGCATCAGCTGCAGCAGGCGGCCGATTTCGCCTTTGGGAAAACCTTCGCGGGCGAACCAGTTGAGGTAGTTGCCGGGCAGGTCGGCGATCAGGGTGCCCTTGTGTTTGCCGAAAGGCATTTCGCGGGTCACCAGCAGCTGGAGGTCTTCGGGGTTCATGCCTAACCGCCTGCCCGCTTGGGCGCGTAGCCCTGTTTTTGCAGGGCCTGCATGACGGTGTCGCAATGGTCGCCCTGCACTTCAATGATGCCGTCTTTGGCCGTGCCGCCTGAGCCGCAGGCGGCCTTGAGCTGCTTGCCCAGCTGCGCCAGGGCCAGGGCGTCCAGCGGCAGGCCCTTGATGACGGTGACGGTTTTGCCGCCGCGGCCTTTGCTTTCACGCATGACGCGCACCACCCCATCGCCCTTGGGTGTTGCCTGCTGCTTGCAGGTGCAGGCAGAAGCGGGCTGGCGGCAACCGGGGCACATTCTTCCGGCATCGGTGGAATACACAAGGCCGCCGCTGGCAGGGAGCTTCTTCATAAGTCAGAAAGGATCAGCAAGGATAGAAGGCGGGTGCGCGTGAAGCGATTCTGGCCAGCACACTTCGGATGTGCAGCACGGCTTAATACGAACGTTCACAAATGTTCTGGGCCATATTGCCGAAAAATGAAAAATGTACCTTATAAACACGGCTGGGATTTTCAGCCAGCGCCGCGCAGCCGCTCAGGGTCATACACCCACATCACAACAGGCAGCGCATCGGCCCGGCACATCAACGCAGTACCAGCACCAGGACAGCACCATGACCGGCACCTCTTTTTTGATCGGCTTCTTTATTTTTGTGGGCAGCGTGGCCCTGGGGGCGCTGGGCTATGAACGCTGGCTCTCGCATGTGGTGTCGGCCCGCAAGAAGGTGGCGCGCAACCACGCGCTGCGCCGCAAGCCGCTCACCAGTCGCGACGAGCTCGCGGTGTGGCGCTGGCTGGCAGACATTTTTCCGGACCACCATGTATTGATCAAGGTGCCCTTTACCGGCTTTATTGAACCCAACAGCCGCGGCGGCGACGCGCACTGGCAGGCGCTGCTGAGCACCGTGAGCTTTGCCTGCGCCGTGGCCGACCGCAAAGGCGCTGTGCTGGGCTGCGTCGATGTCCTGGGGCGCGGCGAGCTGGCTGACCGCAAGCATGCTTTCAAGCGCGAGCTGCTGGGCCGCGCCGGCATTCCCTACTGGATTGTGGACGGCCAGCGGCGGCCCGAGGCCACGCTGCTGCGTGAGAAGTTCACCGGTGCTGCCGCCACGCAGGCGGCGATCAAAAAGACGCCACGCTCAGCCATGCCCCGCAAACCTGTCACCGCGCTGGAGCAGCGACGCTTGTCACGCGTGTCCAGCAACGCATCGGACCTGACCCGCACCGGCATGACGCCGCTGCATCTGAAGTCCACGCTCAAGCTGAAGGCGCTGGCACGGGCCTTTGCCTGGCGCCTGGCCGGTGAGCCGCCTTCTTACAGGCCACGGAGTTCACGCAGGCCCATGGGCTTTCCCACCACCAGCATCAGCAGCTCGACCATCTGAGCGAACCTGCACGAACCCCCGGCCCGCTCAGGCCTCGGCGCTCTTGAGTAAAAACTCCATCTCGGTTCCGGCCAGGTTCAGTATGTCGTGGTGGGCCAGCGGAATCGCTTTCATGCCGATCGGTTTGCCGTTGCAGGTCGGCGGCTTCTCGCCGTCCATGTGCGCCACGTAGTAGCCGTCGCGCCGGTGCGATATCGACACCACGGCCACACCAGGCTGGCCGAAGGTGGTGACGGCCTTGACCACCGGCACCTCCAGCCCCGCTGACGAACCCGACAACACCTTCAGGCTCGCGTGCATCGTGCCGCTGGTGCCGGGCAGGCCCATCGCGTCCAGCGCCATGGCGGTGGTTTGATGTTCGCGCGGAGCCTCTTCTTCGTGCCGCGAGGTGGCCAGGTACTGGATGCGGAAGTTGCCGATATTGATGATGTCGTTGTCGTGCAGCAGCTCACGCGACTTGACCATGTGGCCGTTGAGGTAGGTGCCGTTGGTGCTGCCCAGGTCTTCAAGGTACACGTCCGCAAGGCCTTTCAGCAGGAACACGCAGTGCTCGCCGCTGACCACCAGGTTGTCAAAGATGATGTCGTTGTAGGGCCTGCGGCCCAGCGTGGTGCGGTCGTTCGTCAGGTACACGTGCTTGATTTCGACGCCTTCGACCGTTGCAATGAGTTGCGGCATGCAAGACCCTTCTTCAAGATAGTCGCCGGAGCCCCATGCGTAAGCGACAAACCATCGTAGCCCGAGCGCCCTAAAGGCACAAGCGGGGCACAACCCGCCAGCGCCGCCACATGGCCGCTAATTGGTGGTAATTTTGCCGGTTTCGCATGCAGCGCGAATGATGCGCTGGGTCGGGTTGGGCGTCACGTCGCGGAACTCCATGGGACGCACCACTTCGTTGGGGTAAGTCACTGTTTTGTACGGCTCGCCCTTCCACAAGGGCTGCACGTAAAACGCCAGCGTGACGTACTTGGCGCTCTTGTCGGCGCAGTCAAACAGCACGGTGGAAACATACGAACGGTAAGGCACGCCGTCCCAGCTGGTGCGTTGCAGCGCGCGGCTTACGCGTACCTGCATGGCCCGCATGTCGCCGTTGGCGGCAATGGGGGTCGGGTCTACCTCAATGGTGTTGACGGCCGGGTCAGCCGGGTCACCCATCACGGTAAACCATGTGGTGGGAGCGACAGGCGCGCCCCACAGGGAAGCCCCGGACACCAGGGCCCCTAAAACGATGGCTAATTTCTTCATATGACTTTTTTCTTCCTTCCTCCACCGCACGGTCACTTCAAAGCACAGTCCATTGTCTGCAATGCCAGTTTAATCCTGACGCAACGAACGTTCTGTTGCAACTGTTTCCCGACCCGTAGCAGGCGCGCGTCGAAAGGCCCTGTAGGCACACACCCACACGGCTATGGGCCCGATGCCTTCGGCGCGGTCTGGGCCGGCGGGCTATCTTGAACTGCATGGAATTTTCCATGACGCAACTCTCTGAAAGGTACATCCCATGAACAAGGACCAGGTCAAAGGCAAGATCAAGGAAGTTGCCGGTGAAGTGCAGGAACACACCGGCCTGCTGGTCGGCAATGCCGAACAGCAGGCCAAGGGCCATGCCCGTGAATTCCAGGGCAAGGCACAAAAGGCCGCCGGCGACGCGCGTGAGAACGCAGAAGACATCCAGAAGGATCTTGACAAAGACCGCGACCCCCTGGGTCGCTAAGCAGCACTAAAACGCTGCACACCCACCATCGGCCGGCTCTTCCCGGCCGTTTTTTTGCGCGCAAATCGCCGCGTACACCAGCCATTGGCTGACGCGTTCAGGCGCGTTGGCTGATAGCCGGCGGCACGCAGTGCCCGCATCATGAAACCTTCCACCACAGCACACGCACCCATGCCACGCAAAGCCTCCGCTTCCCTGCCCGACGACCTTTTGCATGGTCAGCTGAAGCTGCCTGCCGTGACGATCAACGGCTACAGCCTGGCGCTGCACGACGGCGAGCGCTTTCTGGGCGACACCGTCAGCCGCGTCGCCTACAGCGAAATGCTGGACGTATGGCGCCGGGTGTTTCGCCGCATCAGCGGTGAAGACGTGCTGGGCACCAAGCCCACGCCGGCCATCAGCAAAAAGCGGTTAGACCTGCTCCTTCAACGCGACGGCAAGGCCGCCGCCGTGATTTCCGCGGCATCGGAAGACTACGCCTGGCAGCTGGTGCGTGTGGTGCGGCGTTTTCTGGCGCACCCCTCATGGCACGGCGTGCAGCGCATCGTGGTGGGCGGCGGCTTCCAGCAAAGCCTGGTGGGAGAGCTGGCCATCGACCGCGCGGCCGAACTGCTCTACCAGCAAAATGCCCGCGTGCATTTGATGACGCTGCGCCACCACCCCGACGAAGGCGGGCTGATCGGCTGGGTGCACCTGGCGCCGCCCGAGCTGTTGTCGCAATACGGCGGCTTCCTGGCGGTAGACATTGGCGGCACCAACGTGCGCTGCGGCATTGTGCGGCCACGCCTGAACAAGTCGCCCGACCTGTCGGACGTGCGCGTGGCGGGCCTGGAAAAGTGGGGCCACCGCGGCGACGACGATGTGACCCGCCGCGAACACCTGGTAAGCGGCATTGCCGCCATGCTGAAAAAGCTCAAGCGTCTGGCCGACAAAAAAGGCATCACCCTGGCGCCGTTTGTCGGCGTGGCCTGCCCCGGCATGATCTGCGACGACGGCTCCATCGCCGCCGGCGCGCAGAACCTGCCCGGTAACTGGGAAAGCCCGCGCTTTAACCTGGCGCATGACCTCAGCGAACTGCTGCCGCGCCAGGACGGCCAGACCACCCAGGTGCGGCTGCACAACGATGCGGTGGTGCAGGGCTTGTCGGAGCTGCCCTTCATGCAGGGCGTGAAGCGCTGGGCCGTGCTGACGGTGGGCACCGGGCTGGGCAATGCCAGCTTTGTCAATACGGGCACGCAGCCGATGCGCAAAACGAAACGCTGACGTCGCGCGCTGCCTTGCAATAATTCAAGAGAAAAAGGCCTGAAGCCCAATCAGTGCGGGCGCAAGCAGCTATATATTTAATAGCAATCTCTCGCCCCCGCGCACAGCGCTAGCGCGGAGCGATGGGCGCACCCACCACCACGCCCGGCACGGCGGTGCTTTCCACCGTACCTTCAGGCTGCACACGCCGCGGCTGCTCAGGTGGCAGCACCAGGCCCGGCGCACCACCAGACGTATTAGGCGCAGGCGTGCCATCTGCGGCAGGCCCGTTCACGGTGATGTACTTGATCACCGGCGCCGGCTGCCACACGCGCGGCGGGCCGCCCTCGGTGGCCGGCCCTCCCGCAGCGCCTGACATGCTCTGTTGCCCCAAAGGCTGGGGCATGCCGCCGTCACCGGTCTGGCCTGGCTGGCTTTCCTGCGGCGGCTCGGCGCCATTGAGCAGCGCTTCAATGCGCTGCCGCTCCTGGTCCGTCACGCCTGCGCCTTCCGGCGCGGGGAAGCGCAGGGCTACGTCCACCACTTTTGCCTTGATCGCGCCCTGAAAAAACTCACCTACCATCGGCAGCGCGCTGCGGGCGCCCTGCCCATAGCTGTCAGCCATGGTCACGCGGTTGTCGTTAAAGCCCACCCACGCGCCGGCCACCAGCTGCGGGTGCATCATGATGAACCAGCCGTCGGTGTTGCCCTGTGTCGTGCCGGTCTTGCCGGCCACGTCGGCCTGTATGCCGTAACGGCTGCGAATGGCAGCGCCCGTGCCCTGGTCGATCACGCCGCGCATCACGTCCAGCAGCGTCTGCGCCACGGTGGCCGGCATCACGGTTTCGGGCAGCTTGGGCTCAAACGCTTCCAGCACCTTGCCGTTGCGGTCTTCTACCCGGGTAACGAGCACGGGCTCTATATAACGGCCGTCGTTGGCCAGCGTGCCGTAGGCCGCCACCATTTCCCTCAGCGTGACAGGGCTGGTGCCCAGCGCAAGTGAGGGCACTTCTTCGAGCCTGCTCTGGCGCACGCCCATGGCCTTGGCCAGTTTGGCCACATTGGCCGGGCCCACCGCGTGCATGACCTGCGCGGTGATCGTGTTCTTGGAAAACATCAGGCCCTGGCGCAGCGTCATCATCTCGCCGCTGGGGCCGCCGCCGTCGGTCGGCCGCCAGAAGGCACCGTTGCCCAGCGGAATCTCCACCTCGCCGTCCAGGTACACATCGGACGGCCTGGCGCCGTTTTCAAATGCCGCGCCGTACACAAAGGGCTTGAAGGTCGAGCCCGGCTGGCGGCGCGCCTGCTGCACGTGGTCGAACTGGTCGCGCGCAAAGTCACGGCTGCCCACCCATGCCCTGACCTGCCCGTTGGTGGGGTCCAGCGCCATGAAGCCCGCCTGCAATCGCGTCTTGTCGTCTTTCAGGTTTTGCATGAACTCCGCGTCCGCCAGCAGCGCCTTGGTGGCCTGGTCGTCGGCCTGCCCCTTGGTGCGCAGGGCCTTGTATTCGGCGGTGTCGCGTATGAAGGCAAGGGCCAATTCACGCGGCGCGCCGCTCTTGGCCTTCCAGCCCGAGTTAAAGCGCCAGTCACCGGCCACCGTCTTTTGCAAGCGGTCTACCTGCACCGCCAGGGCCCTGTTGGCCATGTCCTGCAGGCGTGAATCAATGGTGCTGCGCAGCACCAGGCCGTCGGCATAAATGTTGTAGTCGTTGCGGTCGGCCCATTCAATCAGCCAGCGGCGCAGCTGCTGCGCCAGGTGCGGCGCCGAGCCCAGTTCTTCGTCCTGGCGCTCAAAGTCGATGCGCAGCGGCTTCTTTTTCAGCGCCTCCAGCTGGGCTACGGGCAGCTTCTCATGCTTGACCATCTGCGCCAGCACCGTGTTGCGGCGCTGCATGGCGCGCTCGGGGTTGGTCACCGGGTTGTAGTAGGCCGTGCCCTTGAGCATGCCCACCAGCGTGGCGCTTTGCAGCACGTCCAGCTCGTTGGCGGATTTGTCGAAATAGGTGCGCGCCGCCATTTCAATGCCGTAGGCGTTGTACAAAAAGGGCACTGTGTTGAGGTAGCTCTCCAGGATTTCGTCCTTGGAATAAACCGCCTCTATCTTGAAAGCCGTGATGGCCTCCTTCAGCTTGCGCGTGATCGACAACGAACGGCCGATCTCTTCCGGGTAGAGGTTGCGCGCCAGCTGCTGCGTGATGGTGGAGCCGCCCTGCGTCTTGCCGGCGGCCGTGTGCAGCACGGCCGACACCGTGCGCTTGATGTCCAGGCCGTGGTGGTCGTAGAAGCGGTGGTCTTCTGTGGCGACCAGCGCATCGACCACGCTGGGCGAAATGTCTTCGAGCTTCACCCAGTCGCGGTTGGCCCGCTTGAACACCGCCAGCACCTGGCCGTCAGACGACATCACCACCGAGGGCTTGGCAGTCTTGGCTTTCAGCAGGTCGTTGATGCTGGGCGTGAACGGAATCAGGATCAGCACATACAGCAGCACCAGCACCGGAATGGCCGCCAGTGTCAGCAGCACGCCGCGTTTGGTGGGGTGGCGCAAGCGGTCAGGAATGGTGGCCGCAAAGTCGCGAAGTTGGGTCAGGAGCTGTTTCATCATTGCCTGCAAGTCTAAATGGGAGGCGTAAACGGGCCTGTAGGACTGCGGCGCTGCGGAAAACGCACGCCGTGGGAAAACGCCGCCTCGGCGGCTTGCAGGAGGGCTTTTTCAGGTACCAAATCGGCCTCAAGACCAATTAGAACGGGCGCGAGCAGCTACTGTTTTAATAGCGGCTTGCAGGGCAGTTTTGGTGGAATTTTGGGTCTGTTTTGCCTCTTTTTTGCCTGTTTTCAGCCGTTGTGGGCCCTGCGGGCGCTTTTGGGGCCAATTTCGTTGCCCACAGTGCCATTTTTATGCATCAAATCGGCCTTGAGCCCAATAGGTACGGGCGCGAGCAGCTACTGTATTGATAGCAATTTCAGCCTGCCCGCCATTTCGCCGCACGGAACTGAACCGGCACAGCGTCATCCAATCTTTCGCACCAGGGGCGTCGTCATCCGTAAGAAACGCCGCACCACGCCGACCAACCCTCATGCCGCCTGTTCACGGCAAGCCATACAACAACCAACCGAAAGAGGCCAACGCATGATGACCCGCAGAAACTCCCTGCTCAAACTGGGCGCCCTCTCCGCCGCCATGGCCGCCGGCCTGCGCGGGCTGCTGGCGTCCGCACCCGCCCACGCGGCCGAGCGCGCTTATGAAGTCACCCGCACTGAAGCCGAATGGCAAAAGCTGCTGCGGCCCGACCAGTACCGCGTGCTGCGCAAGGCCGGCACTGAAACGCCCTTCACCAGCCCGCTGAATAAAGAAAAGCGCGCCGGCGTTTTCAGCTGCGCCGGTTGCGACCTGCCGCTGTTTTCATCCGCCACCAAATTCGACAGCGGCACCGGCTGGCCCAGCTTCTGGCAGGCGATGAACAACGCCGTGGTCGAAGAAACCGACACCACCCTTTTCATGAAACGCACCGAAGTGCTGTGCCGCCGCTGCGGCGGCCACCTCGGCCATGTGTTTGACGACGGCCCCAAACCCACTGGCCTGCGCTATTGCATGAACGGCGTGGCCCTTAACTTCAAGGCAGCATAAAAATGAACAAATACCTTTTCACCCTGGGCGCTGTGGCATTGGCCGCGTGGGCATTCATTGGCAGTGGCATGGGCACCAACGCCCGCGCCGCGGAAGAAAAAGCCGTGAAGCTGCCCGCCCCCACGGTTGACGCCACGGCCACCGCGCAGGCGGGCACCGCCACCGCCGTGTTTGCCGGCGGCTGCTTCTGGGGCGTGCAGGCCGTGTTTCAGCACACCGACGGCGTGCTCAACGCCGTCTCGGGCTATTCAGGCGGCGACAAAGCCACTGCCACCTATGAGCAGATCGGCTCGGGCCGCACCGGCCACGCCGAGGCCGTGCAAATCACCTACGACCCGAAAAAAATCAGCTACGGCAAGCTGCTGCAGATTTACTTTTCTGTGGCGCACGACCCCACCACACTCAACCGCCAGGGCCCCGACAGCGGCACGCAATACCGCTCAGCCGTGTTCTACAAAGACGCCGAACAAAAGAAGGTCACCGAAAGCTACATCGCCCAGCTCGACGCCGCCAAGGCCTTTCCGAACAGGATCGTCACGCAGCTGACGCCGCTGGCCGCCTTCTACCCCGCCGAGGCCTACCACCAGGACTACGCCACCCTGCACCCGAACCAGCCCTACATCGCAAGGTTTGACCTGCCCAAGATTGCCAACCTGAAGACCGTGATGCCCGAGGTCTACCGCGAAAAGCCCGTGCTGGTGTCGCAGGCCGGCAAGTAAGGCGGGAGCCCGGTTCGGCGGGAACATAGGTAGCGCAGGGCGTAGGCCATACCCCCGACTTGGCGCCAATGCGCGCCCATTCACCGACTTTCCCCGGCTGAAACCCATCAAGTCGGCAATGGCCTACAAACATGGTGGCCCGGGCGCGCTAATGTGGTCTTTTACCTTAGCAGGCAAGGAGTGAACCACCATGGCTAATACCGATAGACCCCAATCGCATGCAGGCGAACAGCCTGAGCGCATCAACCTGAATGACAAAGCCACCACTGCGGAGTGGCTCAAGAAGCTGGACATCACACAGGAACAGCTGCGCGAAGCCGTAGCCGCAGTGGGCGACAAGGCCACCAACGTAGAGATGCACCTCAAGGGCGCCCGCAGCACCACCAATGCAGACCGCGTGCACGAGTTGAGTACAGACAAGTGAGCTTGATGGCGGCGCGCATTGCCGCCAAAATGCCAGAGACACACCCCTTCACCGTGTTCAGCGCATGCCCATCATGTGCAGGAGGTATTTGCCATGGCATTGCAGACGCCCGCTCATCAGTTTTCTTCTTCGTCTTCGCTTCACCCCTCTCCGCCATCTGACTCAATACAGAGTGAGCCAACGCAGATCAACCGGCGCACCGCGCTGGCGGCATTGCCTGGCTTGGCGGGCCTCGCCGGCCTGGGCCTGCCGGGTATCACGCATGCGCAAACACCCGGGACTGTACGCCTGCAATCGTGGCCGCTCAACGCCCGCACCTTCACCGGCATTCACGACATCGCACCCGCACCCGACGGCGGCGTGTGGTTCTCGGCCCAGCGCAGCGGCCACCTCGGCTGGTTTGACCCACGCACCGGCAAATCAGACCTGGTGGCTTTGGGCAATGGCTCGTCACCCCACGGCGTGATTGCCGGGCCTGATGGCGCAGCCTGGCTGACCGATGGCGGGCAAAACGCGATTGCCCGCGTGGCCTGGCCTTCGCGCGAAGTGAAAGTCTTCCCCCTGCCCGCCGGCACACCGTATGCCAACCTCAACACCTGCGCCTTCGACGGCGACGGCAACCTCTGGTTCACCGGGCAAAGCGGCTACGTCGGCAAGGTAGAGGTGCGCGCCGGCACCGTCACCGTGAAAGAGTCCCCCCGCGGTCGCGGCCCCTACGGCATCTGCGCCACACCCAAGGGCGACGTGTGGTGGTGCTCGCTGGCCGGCTCATTCATCGCGCAGCTCGACCGCAAGACAGGCGAGTCACGCATCGTCGAACCACCCACCCCACGCCAGGGCGCCCGCCGCGTCTGGTCAGACAGCAGGGGCCGCATCTGGGTATCAGAATGGAACAGCGGCAACCTCTCAATGCACGACCCCGCACTGGGTACAGCCGCCAGCAGCTGGCGCGCATGGAAGGCACCCGGCACCGAGCCGCATATTTATGCCGTGTATGTCGACCACAAAGACATCGTCTGGGCCTCAGAGTGGAGCAGCAACGCCCTCTTGCGCTTTGACCCCGCGACAGAGAAGTTCGAGGTGATCACCATGCCGCGTGCTGCGGCGAGCGTGCGGCAGATCCTCGGCCGGCCTGGGGAGGTTTGGTTGCCTGAGAGCGGGACGGAGTTTGTGACGGTGGTGAAGACGGCGTGAAGGCCACGAAGCCTGGGGGGTAGGCCTTAGCGCACTTCAGTCAACACCGCCCTGCTCGGCAAGCGCAACAATAATGCCCTCAGGCCCACGGATGTAGGCCAGCCGGTAGGTGTCTCCGTACTGCATTTCGCCAATGATCTCGGCCCCATGGGCGCGCATATGCGCAACGAGCGCATCGATGTCATCAACGGCGAACATCACGCGACGAAAGCCCAGCGTGTTGACCGGCGCATCCACAGGCCCAAACCGGATCGCGTCGGGCGTGTGGAACTTGTCCAGCTCAATGCCCTGCCCATCGGGCGTCCGCATCATCGCGAGGGTAGCCCGCACATCCTTGAGCCCGATCAGGCTGCCCACCAAAGGCCCTTCGACGGTTGTCTCGCCTTCAAGCTTTAGGCCCAGTTCGATGAAGAACGCCTTGACGGCTTCAAGGTCGTCGACCACGATGAGGACGTTGTCCATCCGTTTGAGCGTCATATCTTTTGCCTCGTTTCATTGCTGATGCCGCGTACGTGCTGCACGTAGCGTAAACGTTTGGGATAACCGTCGCAGCACGACTTGCTGCGGACACTCCTCACGTCAAACGCCAGATGAGGTCACGCTTTATCCTCTTCCGTTGAGCACGCTCTATAAAGTCGAGCATCAGCGGAACCGCTGCGACCGCATGCGTCTCCAGCAGCAGGTAGCCCGCGTCGAGCAAAGTAGATTTGCGCAAGGTCATCCTTCAATTGGAGGAGAAGTGGAACTTAAAAGGTTACTTGACGAGGGAAATCGTTATTGCAAAAAAGATTAATGCTCGTCAGTATTTGTAGCAGTAGACGTTGCGGTTCACTAGAAAAAAATCAACTAAAGATCGGAGAGGGAATGGACTATTCAGACTTTTCTAAAGACGCAGCCCATAAAAAAAGAACGGTGAAAGACCTCGCCCGTTTCATAGCAACTCGAACAGACAACAACCCCAACTACAGCCTACTCTTTGGTGCGGGTTGCTCCGTATCATCCGGCGTGAGATCGGCTACACAACTGACCGATCTATGGAGAGAAGAACTTTACTTAAGCTGCGCAGACAAAAGTGCGGACCTCACGGCCTCGCGTGAGGTCCAAAAGACATACTTAAAAAACAACGAAGGAAGTTGGTACTACCCAGACAAAGAATATTCATCATTGTTTGAAAAGCGGTATGACCTCCAACGACAGCGCCGAATGTTTGTCGAAACCGAAGTAGCAGGGAAGACTGGCGGGGTGCGGCAGCCAGGTCTTTGCCCTCGGCGCGCTGCGCGGCATTCTGGCGGCGCAGGTCAAGGTACATCAGCGTGCCCACCACGGCAAACAGCACGGTCATAAAAACAAAAGACCAGCGCCAGCCCAGTGCATCGGTCAGCAGGCCACCAATCAGCTGGCCGCACACAATGCCCAGTGTGCTGCCCAGGCCGGTGCGCGTGAGCATTTCCTGCAGCTGGTCGGCGGGCACGTTGTCGCCCACCCAGGCCATGCCCAGCGGAATCAGCGCCGCGGCGCCCAGCGCCATCAGCATGCGGGCAAACAACAGCGCATCAAGGCCGTGCGCAAACACGGCCAGCAGGCTGCCAACGCTGCAGCCCAGCGTGGCAAAAGTGACCACCCGAAACTTGCCCAGCCTGTCGCCGAGCGGGCCATAAAACAGCTGCGACGCGCCATACGTCATGGCAAATATCGACACGACCTGCGCGGCCTGGGCCAGGCTGACGGCAAAGACGCGCGACAGCTCGGGCAGCATGGCGTCGCAAATGCGCTGGGCCATCATGCTGGCAAAAGTACCAAAGGAAAGAAGAAGGATGGAGCGCCGGACGGCGGGAGAAATGCTGGCGTGGGAAGCGCTGTGCGCGTCGGCAGGAGTCATGAAGGTAAACAGGCCCGGCAGCTGCTATATGGCCAACTTCGAAGCGGCTTTCCATTGCGCAATACGGGTCATGTGGTACTGCAAATAGAAGGTGCTGAAGAGGAAAGTCATGGCCGCTGAAAGCTCAAGCTGCATGGGTTCAACGCTGTTGTAGTGGTTCAGCATGGACCTTCGGATGGAATAAGCCCCGAAATAGAAAATCACATACGACACGAGCATCAAAAGAAAGCCAACCCCCTTGAGGTTGTCTGAGCCTTCAAACAGTATCTGGGCAAAGATGGCCAGCGGGACATAAATGACGAATTGGGTCGTCGCATTCGACGCCGGATTGATTTTTCGCACCCAGGTGGACTGGACGAACATCCAGACGATCATGAATACCCCAAGCGTGAGGAGCGTAAACAGCAGCACCAAAGCCCAATGCAATTGGGGTGGCGCGGGGTAAGCGTCTGCGTTCATACCGCCGCCTGGTGGCCCGGGGTTTGCCAAAGGGTCCTGCTGGTCTTCGTTCATAAACTCCCACTTTTCTTTTTTCTAATCTATCCAGGTCACTTCGCTCAACCCATGGCCTCCAACTGCTATTTGACGGCGGCCGCGCGGCGAACGTCGGTCACCACCTTGTCCAGCGTGGCGACCAGTGTGGTCTGCACATTGTCATCTGAGACCCGGCCCTGGAATCGCTCAGAGCCGATGGCGAAGAATGGCTCGGCATCGACCATGCCCTGGATGCTGATGTGCACGACTTTTTCGCTTCTTGAGCTTTCAATGCCCTTGATCAGCAAAGCCGTGAATATGCCGCCGCCAGCCGCTGCAAGGCCGGCCTCGTTCAACGTGACAGGGGGAGCGTACACGTTGACGACAAACTCGCTCAAGGTGATCTTCCTTCCCTGTAGTTCGGCTGCCAGGTTG
Source organism: Polaromonas sp. P1_F1 (assembly GCF_056405795.1). Classification (NCBI taxonomy): domain Bacteria; kingdom Pseudomonadati; phylum Pseudomonadota; class Betaproteobacteria; order Burkholderiales; family Comamonadaceae; genus Polaromonas; species Polaromonas sp. P1_F1. Next base: position 395,252 of record NZ_JBFUBJ010000004.1, on the reverse strand, counting down.
TTGTGCAGCCAGGCCTTCATGAGTGCGGGTGCGTCCGGCGAGAGGTTGTCGTCACCAAAATAGTTGTTGAAGCCGCCATTGTTGTCTACAGCCCTGGAGACACGCGTTTCAGCGGCACGGTCATCGACAAACCGGAAGCCGGTGGTCTCAGGCGCCTGCACTGCCAGTTTGGGTGAAAGTTTTACAGCGGAAGTGGCGCCGCAAGCGGCGAGAAAAAGGGCCACGCAAACGGGCAGGACAAGGCGGACGAGGCGCATAAAAGCTTTCGAAAAAAAGAACGGGATTGAAATAAATGTTTGCGTAGCCGTGATTCCGCTCAACGGTGGTCACGTGTTTGCGTGAACTTGCCCGGGCAGATCATCTATTCGCCGGTGGTCACAAGGCCTTGCCCAGCCGCGCCACACCCTCTTCAATCTTCGCCACATCCGCCGTGGCAAAGCTCAGCCGCAGCGTGGCCAGGTCCGGGTTGCTGGCGTAGAACGGCGCGCCGGGCACAAAGGCCACGAGCTGTTCAATCGCTTTTTTGGCGAACTCGCCGGCGTCTTTGCTTTTGCCGCCCGCGCCCGTCAGGCGTGCCCAGAAGAACAAGCCGCCTTGCGGCTGGGTGAATTCAATCGCGTCACCGAGCTCGCGCTTGAGCGCCGCGCCCATGGCGTTGGCGCGTTCGCCATACACCTTGCGCACATGCGTCAGCGTAGCGGGCATGCGGCCGGCCTTGAGGTATTGGGCAGCGGTGGCCTGGGCGAAGGTGCTGGTGTGGGCGTCGCTGAACTGCTTGCACATGGTGGCTTTCGCCAGCAGCTCGGCGGGGGCGATCATCCAGCCCACGCGCAGGCCGGGGCTCAGCACCTTGCTGAGTGAGCCGCAGTGCGCCAGCAGCTCGGGGCTGCCAGGCACGCCGGCGCTCAGCGCCAGCAGCGAGGGTGGTGGTGCCTCGCCAAAGTAGAGGTCGCCGTAGGGGTCGTCTTCGACGATCAGCGTCTGGTATTTGACGGCCATCTCGAGCACTTTCTTGCGGCGCTCCAGGCTGAGCAGCGCGCCGCTGGGATTGCCGAAGGTGGGAATCAGGTAGACGAACTTGGGCTTGTGCTGGGCGATGAGTTGTTCGAGCTCGTCGGTTTTGACGCCGTTGGCATCAATCGGTGCGCTGATGAGTTCTGCGCCGTACAGGCGAAAACACTGGATGGTGGCGAGGAAGGTGGGGCCTTCAACGATGACCTTGTCGCCGGGGGAGATCATGGTTTTGCCCAGCAAATCAAGCGCCTGCTGGCTGCCGGTGGTGACGATGAGGTTTTCGGGGGCGACGTCTTTGGCGCCCTTGGTGGCCATGAAGGCGCTGAGCTGTTCGCGCAGCGGGCCGTAGCCTTCGGTGGCGCCGTATTGCAGCGTGCCGCCGGGTTCTTCGTTCAGGGCCTTGTTGCTGGCCTCCTGGATGCCGGCCACGTCGAACATGGCGGGGTCCGGAAAACCGCCGGCAAAGCTGACGATGCCGGGCTTGCCCAGCAATTTAAAGAGTTCGCGGATGGCGGAGGTTTCAACGTTGTTGAGGCGGTCGGCAAATTGCAGTGGCATGGGGGTCTCGCTTTCTGTTTTGTATTGTCGCCAATTTGCGCGCAGGTTTCCTGCGGCCTGGCCTGCCGGTTGCCCTGCGGTCGCAGGGAAGTTGACAGAGCATCAATCTAGAGTAATACTCTAGTCATGAGTTCTGCCACACCCCCTGCCGCTGCCACCCTCTCCACCCGGGAGCGCCTGCTGGACGCCGCCACCAAGGTGTTTCTCGAACACGGCTTCACGGCGGCCTCGATGGACATGGTTCGCCAGGAGGCGGGCGTGAGCAACGGCAGCCTGTACCACCACTTTCCCACCAAGGCACAGCTGGCCGATGCGCTGTATGCGCACACGCTGCGCGATTTCCATGCGGCGCTAATGCAGCCCATCAGCGGCAAGGCCTCGGCCCAGGCCGGCGTCAAGGGCCTGATGCGCGCGTACATCCAGTGGGTGCTGCAACACCCCGACCAGGCACGGCTGCTGCACACGCTGCGGCGCGGCGGTGACATGGCAGGCGGCGCCGAGATCGACGCGGCCAATGAGCAGGCCTTTGCCACGCTGAAGGCTTGGGTAGCGCAGCAGGTGGAGGCCGGCGAGATGCGGGCCATGCCTTTTCACCTGTGGATGGCGCTGATGTTTTCACCGGCGATGTCGCTTACGCAGGGCTGGGTCAGCCAGCCCACCCCGGCCGTCACACCCAAAGTGCGGGCCGCACTGGAACACGCCGCCTGGATGGCCGTAGCCCCCTGAAACACCTTCCCGACTTCAACAAGGAGTACCTGCATGAAAGTTGTCAATGTTCATCAACGTTTGCTGCATGCCAGCCCGCAGCAGGTAGGCGCGCTGATCGATGCGCTGGGCTCATCGGCCGATACGCTGTGGCCCGGAAAGGCATGGCCGCGCCTGAAGTTCGACAGGCCGCTGGCCGTGGGCGCCATCGGTGGGCATGGGCCTATCCGCTATGTGGTGGAAGCCTATACGCCGGGCCAGTCGGTGCGGTTTCGCCTGACCGCACCGGCGGGCTTTGACGGCTGGCACGGTTTTGAGGTGCTTGAGGCCACGCCCGCGCATTGCGTGCTGGAGCACCGCATTGAGATGAACACACGCGGCACTGGCCTGCTCTTGTGGCCGCTGGTGATTGGCCCCCTGCACGACGTCTGCGTGGAAGACGTGCTGTCGCAGGCGCAGCTCTCGCTGGGCAATGAGCCACGGCAGGTGCCCTGGCCGGCCTACATACGCCTGCTGCGCTGGCTGGTGTCGGGCGGCAGGCGGTTGACCCCGCCGTTTTCGCGCAGCCAGCATGCCCGCTGACTTGCTGGCCTGGGGCCGTCAGGTGCTGGGGCAACAGCCCTTCAGCGCGATGCTGAACGCGCAGCTGGATGCCTTTGCGCCCGGCGGCGCGGAGCTGTCGGTGCCTGTGGTGCCTGGCCTCTTGCAGCAGCACGGCTTTGTGCATGGCGGTGTGTTGTCTTACTTGGCAGACAACGCGCTCACGTTTGCGGGGGGCTCGGTGCTGGGCGACTCTGTCACGTCAGAGTTCAAGATCAACTACCTGCGCCCGGCCAAAGATGCCGAGCGCCTGCTGGCCGTGGCCACGGTGGTAGGCAGCGGCAAGACGCAGGCGGTGTGCCGATGCGATATTTTTGTGCTACGCGGGAAGGAGCGCATCTTGTGCGCAGCAGCGCAGGGCACGATACGCAAAGCGGGCTAGCCACAGCAACACGGGGCCGCTGGCGCTAGACTTGCCGGCATGCCTTTGACCCAGACGCAAGAGCTCGCGCCCAACCCGCACCAGCATACCTACATCGCCCGCATCAACCGGGTGGTAGACCACGTCAGTGCCAACCTGGACGGCACGCTGGACCTGCAAACGCTGGCCGATGTGGCGCACTTTTCACCCTGGCACTTTCACCGCGTGTTCCAGGCGGTCACGGGCGAAACCCTGGCCGACTGTGTGCGCCGCCTGCGGCTGGAGTCGGCGGCGCAGCGCCTGATATTTACGCAGCAGACCGCGCTGCAGGTGGCGCTTGACACAGGCTTTGCGTCGGCCGAGGTCTTCAGCCGGGCCTTTCGCGCCCACTTCGGCACAACGCCCACGGCCTGGCGGCGTGGCGACTGGCGTGAGTGGGCAACGCGCCACGTGCTTGAACATGGCAAGAATCATCAAGCCCATCACAAGCCGAATCAAGACTCCATCATGGCGCTGTTTAAAGATAGAACCCTCTGGCCCGTGGGGCCGGTTTTATCTGAAAGAGGCTTGAACATGCACATTGAACTGAAGACCATTCCTGCCATGCGCCTGGCTTACATGCGCAATACCGGCCCTTATGGCGACCAGGTGGCGCAGCTATGGCAACGCTTTGTCGCCTGGTGCGGCCAGCACGGCCACATGAACCCGCGCCCCAGGATGTACGGCATCAGCCAGGACAACCCCGAGATCACGCCCGCCGACAAGTGCCGCTACGACGCCTGCATTGAAGTGAACGAGGCCTTCAAACCGCAAGGCGAGACAGGCGTGCAAAACTTTGGCGGCGGGCGCTACGCCTGCGGCCGCTTCACCGGCAAGCCGGGCAACGAGGTGCACGAAGCCTGGACGCACATGTTTGCCGAGTGGCTGCCGCAAAGCGGCTACCAGCCGGACAATAAACCGGCGCTGGAGTTGTATGAAGAAGACTTTGTAATGGACCCGAAAACGGGAAACTTCAGCTGCTGGCTGTGTGTACCGGTCAAGGCGCTATAGCCCCTGTAGAGGCAACAGCTTGCCTTCGGCCGCGGAAGGCGGCGCAATGCGCAGCAGGCGTGACAGCGTGGGCGCGATGTCCACCACTTCTACACGTGCATCGACGCGGCCGGGCTTTATCCAGGCGGGGCCGTACATCAGGATGGGCACTTGCGTGTCATACGGATGCGGGGAACCGTGGGTGGCGACCGTGTTGCCGAACATCCAGCCGGGCTTGAGTGAATACTGCACGTCGCCCGATACATCGGCGTGCCAGGATTTTCGGATCTGGTCGAAAAATGGCGCACCGGCACGGCTTGCGCTTGCCAGTTCGCGGCGGGTATAGGCCGCGGCAAAGCCGGGCTCTGCCAGCAGCAGGGTGCGGGCTTCTTCTGCCAGGGCATTCGGGTCTGCCTGCTTTTGCGCGATGAGTTTTTTGTCGAACAGCAAGCTGGAGCCGGAGAACCCCGCCGTCCATTTGCCTTCGCCAAACCGTTTTTCCAGGCCGGTGTTGACACGCCACAGCACCTGGCTGCTGTTGACGCGACCGGCCTCACGGCCCTGGCTGGCGAGGTAGTCAGGTGACGGCATGAAGCCGTGATCGGCCGTCAGCATGACGAGGTAGTTGTCTTTGCCGACGCGGGCGTCCAGGTCCTGGAAGAAGGCCTGCAGCATGCGGTCGAGTTGCAGCAGGTGGTCGTGCGACAGGCGCGACTCGGCGCTGAAAGCGTGGTTCACGTAGTCGTGGCCCGACAGGCTGACCGACAGAATGTCGGGAATGTCGTCCTGCCCCAGCTGCTCGCCGGCAATGGCCGCGCGGGCAAACTCCAGCGACATGGCATCGACAAAAGGACCACGCAGCAACGAGCTGTAAAACCGCGGGCCGGGCGCCGTGTCGTCGGGCGCTCCGTACATGGCAGGCAAACCGCCACCGGCGGGGCCAAACCATTTTTGCTGGTCGGGCACCGAGCGCGCATAGGCGGCCTCAGGCAGCACGGCTTTCCATTCAGTCTTGAAATAGCGGTCGGCCAGCTTCTGGCCGTTAAAGGCATTGACCCAGCCCGGGTGCGCGGCCATGTAATGCGTGCTGGATGCAAACTGCCCTGTGGCGCCCATGTACATATAGGCCGTGCCGGTTTTGCCGGCGGGCAGAATGGCGCCGCGGTCTTTGCCGGAGATGCCGATCACTTTAGAGCGGCTGTCTACCCGCCGCAGCACGTCACCCACCGTTTCCGCCTTGAGGTTCTTCGGGCTGGTGCCGTCGAGCGCGTTGGTCTGGTGGCCGATGTAAGTGGCCGTGGTGTCACCCGTGCAGTACACCGGCTCTGCGGTGATGGGGTCGCGCCAGTCGTTGCCGATGATGCCGGTGCGATGCGGATAAGCGCCTGTGAGCATGGTGGCGTGGCCGGCCGCGGTGACGGTAAAGGCATGGCCGTAATGCGCGTTGGCGAACCAGGCGCCGCGGTCAAGGAAGCGTGCCAGGCCATCGGGCGCGAGCTGGTCGCGGTAGTCCAGCACCTGGCGCTGCGGCAGCCCGTCTACTACCAGGAAGACAACGAGTTTGGGACGCGGTGCAGCGGCTTGCGATAGCGCGGTAGAACCGGGCGCTGCGGCACAACTGGCCAGCAATACTGCCGTGAACGCGGCAACCAGAATACGCAAAGGTGTGTGAAGTTTCATGGGGATCATGCGGGTGATGCTAGGTGAGTTCATGGTTTGCGGGCAACAGTAGTCACCCGTAGCAGGCATGGATGTCGCGGCCTGTTGCCGGGAAGGCTTGCATGGTAACTGCGTCACCACGTACCCATTGGTGTTCCCTGTGTAGGACCATGGCTCTCCGGACTGCTACTTCTGTCTCGTTCACATTTGGTTTCAATGCCAAAGGATTGACGTGCGTTTCGGTTGTGGGGCAGGATGCATTCATGACCAACAACGCAGCGCCGGACACGGCGCCCAACGTAGCGCCATATGTCGCCGCTCCAGGGGAGACGGAGGTTGAACGCGTGGTGACGGCGAGCATGTGCAACATGCGGGAAGGCATCTTCGCGCAGATGGAAAACATCCGCACGGAGTCGCTGCGCCACAACACGCCCCTCGGCCTGCACGTCGTGCTGCATTACCAAAGCGGCTGGTTTGTGCATTGGGTCGAAGGGCCTTCGGCGGCCGTGCGGGACTTGCTGCAGCATGTTGTGCAACACGACCCGCGCCACCATTCACCCCATACCCTGCACACCAGTAAGGGGCGGCGGCTTTTGCCGACACCGTGGTCCATGGCGATGTCGCAGGCCACCGAGTCGGCGGTTTATTTCGGCCGCCGGGTCATGGCACTGCGGGAGCAACTTGAAAAGGGCAAACAGTATTCGCCCTCCTCGGTGCTTCGCCGCCTGTCGGCACCCATGCAACTTGCCCAGGCGCAGGCACTGGCAGACCCCGAAGCCTTTCACCGCATGGGCATCTGCTCGGCCAGCGGCACCGAGGCTTTCGACATGGTGGGCTGGCTGGCCCAAAAAACCGGCGGGGTGGTCGCCAAACGGCGCTTTGCCGGCGAGACAGACTTTGACGGCAGCAGCGAGTATGTCGACTTCATGGAAGGCGGCTACCCATGCCGGCTGATTGCCGTGGCGCGCAACGGCCTCACGCACGGGCTGCGCCGGGCTTTCCTTCCGGAGTGGCCGCATTTTGTGATGCTTTTTTGCGGCTCGGCCAAATTTGACGACGCGCTGATGGCCCGCATGATCGCCGCTTGCGACGGCCTGCCTGCGAAGCCGGTGCTGGTGGGGGTTGCCCGCGACACCACGACCCACCAGCGCATGCAGGACATGGCACAGGCGGCGCAGCTGGAGTATGTCGTCGGGGGCGTTGCCACGCCCGACAACTGCAGCGCCATATGGCAGACGATGCGCGACCAGCTGGATCGGGCCGGTGCGCCGTCCAGCTCGGTATGGGACGTGCCGCGCATGGCGGCCTGAGCGCCCTGCCCCATTTCCCTGCTTCCCCGCTTCCCTGCGTCCCCGTTTTTGTTTGTCGGCATCTAGCTACGCCGACGGGTCTTAGCGCGCCGGCCTGCGCACGCCGATACACTGCGAGGCATGAAAAAAGAAGACATCGCCCCATTCTTTGCCACGCTGAAGGCGGCCAACCCAATGCCGGTGACCGAGCTGGAATACACCAGCGTGTTTGAGCTGCTGGCCGCCGTGCTGCTGAGTGCGCAAGCGACCGACGTGGGCGTGAACAAGGCGACGCGCAAGCTTTTTCCGGTGGCCAACACGCCGCAGGCCATCATCGACCTGGGGCTGGAGCGCCTGGAGTCTTACATCCGCACCATCGGGCTGTACCGCACCAAGGCCAAAAACCTGCTGGCGGCGTGCCAGATTCTGGTGGAGCAGCATGGCGGCAAAGTGCCGCGCAGCCGCGAGGCACTGCAGGCCCTGCCCGGCGTAGGCCGCAAGACAGCCAACGTGGTGCTGAACTCGGCATTTGGCGAGGCGACGATGGCGGTGGACACGCACATCTTTCGTGTGAGCAACCGCACGGGCCTGGCGCCCGGCAAGAACCCGCTGGAAGTCGAGCTGGGCCTGCTCAAGCGCGTGCCCGCCGAATACCTGGTGGACGCGCACCACTGGCTGATATTGCACGGGCGCTATGTGTGCATTGCGCGCAAGCCCCAGTGCTGGCAGTGCGCGGTGGCGCCGTGGTGCGACTTCAAGCCAAAGACGCCGGTGCCTGCGTAGGCCACAGGCAGCCGCGCTTGCGTTTGACCCCACGCTATGAAATCAGTAGCTGCTGGCGAGCCTGCAGAGGCTACAGTAGCGGCGCGCCTCAATTGCGCAGCTTGCCGTCGCGCGTCACCATGCAGCGTGTCGGCCCGGGTTGAAAAAGAAGCCCCGTCCGAACAGGGGTGTAGTACTTGCAGCTTACGGGAAGTTGCCCTGTGTTGCGCACGGTCAACGCCGCAGTGCCGCCCCGTCGCGCATGGTGGGTATCCATCTCGCGAAGCGTGCGAACTTGGGGGATTTTTCCTCTTCGGGCAACCTATCATTGAAAGCTCCCGCTGGCTCAGCCAGATTTTTTTGATGGATGAGTCATGTTTAACATTTCGGCTTCACGTACCGTTCTTCGCGCCCTGAGCCTGTATCTCGTATTTTTTGCGGGTGCCAGCCACGCGCAAAAAGCCTGGGTCATCGGCCAGTCCGCCCCCCTGAGTGGCAGCAACGCCAGTTTCGGACGCGACATTCAGGACGGCGCTCAGGCCTACTTCAAGTCAGTCAACGCCAAAGGCGGGGTGGCCGGCCTGCCAATCCAGCTGGTGACGCTCGACGATAAAAACGACCGCAAGCTGGCCGGCGCCAACACCACGAAACTGCTGGCCGAAAATGACGCGGTGGCCCTGTTTGGTTATGCGTCGGCCACGCTGAGCCTGGACGCCATGCCCCAGGCGGAAAAAGCCGGTGTGCTGTTTTTTGCACCGTTTTCCGGTGCCAACCCGGTGCGCAAGCCCAGCCCGGTGGTGTACACGCTGCGCGCATCCTACGGCGACGAGCTTGAAAAAATGCTGTCCTTCTGGACGGGCCTGGGCCTCAAGCAGGTGGTGGTGGTGCATTACGACGACGAGGTCGGCAAGCAGAATCTGGCCGTGGTGGTTGCCTATCTGGCCAAACAGGGCAAGAAACCCGAGGCTTTCTCCCTGCAGCGCAATGCCAAGGTGAGTGAGGCCCAGGTCGCGCAGCTGCTCGCGCTCAAGCCCGACGTCCTCATCAACACCGTGCTGTCCGGCGCCGCGGCTGACATCAGCAAGCAGGTGGTAGCACAGGGCAAATTCATTCCGATGTCCAGCCTGTCTTTTGTGGGCGCGCAGCAATACATCGACGCAGCTGGCGAAGCCGGCGCCGGAGTGTCCATCTCTCAGGTCGTGCCCAATGCCGCATCCCCGTTGCCGGTGGTCAAGGAATGCGCCAAGGCGCTGCAGGACGCCGGCGTCAAGCAGGCCATGAACAGCGCCCATCTGGAAGCTTGTATTGGCGCAAAGGTGCTGACCGAAGCCATGCGCCGCAGCAAAAAGCCAGGCGATGCCAAAGCCCTGCTGGCTGCGATGAGCGCGATGGGCAGTTATGACACCGGCGGCTTCGTCGTGTCCTATTCACCAGGCCAGAACCACGGCAGCAAGTACGTGGAGCTGGGCATGGTGACGCGCGACGGCAAGCTGCGCAATTGAGGCGCGCCGCTGCTGTGGCCTCTGCAGCCTCGAAAATGCTGCAAGAAAATGGCCTCTCAGCCTTTGCCGCTTAAGCGCCAGCAGCTACTGATTTAATAGCGCGGGGTCAAACGCAAGCGCCGCCGCCGGCGGCGTAAAGAAGCGCTTAGCGGGCGAAGGTGCCGTCGGCGCGAATCATCGTCAGATTCACGAAGCGCGAACCCAGATTGCTTTGCTTGCTGTAAGTCAACGCAAAGCCGCCCAGGTCTTCATTGGTAAATGTTTCCAGCGTGCTGATGAGTTTGGCGCGCGTAACCGGCGCCGGCGTTTTTTGCAGCGCGCGCACCACCAGCTTGGCGTTCAGGAAACCTTCCATGCTGTTGTAGCTGAACTTCTTGTCGCCGTTGGCCGAGATGATGGTCTGGTATTCACGCACGACGGCATTGCCCAGTTCGGTAAACGGGTAAGGCACGACCTGCGAGGCAATCACGCCGGCTGCCGCATCTTTGAGTTCGGCATGCAGGCCGGACGACACACTGAGCACCATGAACTGGGCGGTCACGCCCTTGGCGCGAAAAGCCTGGATGAACGCCGCATTGGGCTTGGCCTGCCCGATCAGGATCACGGCCTGCGGCTGCGCCGCGGCAATCACCTCGGCGGCCTTGGCTACGTCTACCGTGCCGCGCGGCACCGGGGCCACGGCAGCAGCCGTTGCGCCGCGCTTTTGCATGGCGGCGTTCAGGGCTTCCAGGCCTTCCTTGCCGAAAGCGTCATCCTGGTACATCACGCCGATTTTTTTGATGCCGATGGTCCACGCGTGGTTGACCGCCGCTTCGATCTCGTCGGTGGTGCTTGCGCGCACATGGAACAGGTTGGACACATACGGGTCGCGCAGCGACTTTGCGCCGCTGGTGTTGCCGATCTCCGCAATGCCGGCCGCCTGCACCAGGGGCACGATCTTCAGCATGTTGGCCGTGCCGCGATAGCCCACCAGCGCCACGGCGTTTTGGGTTTCGATCAGGGCCTTGGTGTTCTCGGCCGTCTTGTCGGGGTTGAAGCCGTCGTCCAGGCTGACGAGTTTGATTTTCTCGCCGCGAACGCCGCCTTTTTTGTTGATGTCGTCAAAGTAGGCGTTCATGCCGCGCACATAGTCGGTCGTCAGTGCGGCGCTGTTGCCAGAGAGGTCACCCGAGTGGCCGAGCACGATGTCGGCCGAAGCGGCCGAGCAGGCCAGGCCCAGAAAAAGAGCGGCCAGCAAACTGCCGCCCTTTGGAAAATTAACAACTTTCATGAAACGAATCCCTACCCTCTTGTGAAAAAATTGGTGTCAATAAAAAAGCCGGCCCAAGGCCGGCTTGTGCTTCCGGTGCGCGGTGTATGTCAGGCGTCGACCCTGACCTTGGCCTGCTGGGCCACCTGCGCCCACTTCTTTTGCTCCATCTTGATGAAGGCCGCAAATTTTTCGGTGCTGCCGCCGCCGTCTTCGGCGCCGTACTGGTCCATCTTTTCCTGCACGTCCGGCATGGCCAGCACCTTGTTGACGTCTTCATTCATGCGCTGAACCATGGCCCGCGGCATTTTGGAAGGGCCCATGAGGCCGTACCACACGGTGGCTTCGAAGCCCGGGAAACCGGACTCGGCCATGGTGGGCACATTGGGATGGCCTTTGGCGCGCTTGAGACGCGTTTGCGCCAGCGCGATGGCCTTGCCGCTTTTGACATGCGGCGTGGCCGAGGTCATGGTTTCAAAGCAGTAGTTGACCTGCCCGCCGATCAGATCGACCAGCGCCGGGCCTGAGCCACGGTAGGGAATGTGCAGCGCAAAAATCTTGGCCTGGAGCTTGAACATTTCCAGTGCAAAGTGCTGGGCCGAACCACCGCCCGCGGAAGCAAAGCTGATCTGGCCGGGCTTGGCCTTGCACAAGGCCACCAGGTCCTTCACGGTTTTGGCGGGCTGGTCGGCATTGCAGATGAGCATGTTAGGCGTGACGCCGACCATGCTGATGGGCACGAAGTCGCGGTCTGCGTCGTAGCCGAGCTTGATGCCGAGCGCCGGTGCCAGCGCGTGGCTGTTGATGTGGGCCATCAGCAAGGTGTTGCCGTCACCGGCCTGCTTGGCCACGTAATCGGCCGCAATCACGCCGGCGGCGCCACCCTTGTTTTCAATGATGACCGAGGTGTTCCACATGGTGGACAGCTTCTGGCCCACCACGCGCGCCAGCGCGTCGGTGCCACCGCCAGGCGGGAAACCCACCACAATGCGCACCGGCCCGCTGGGCAGCGTTTGCGCCCGGAGCATGGGTGACGCCACCATGGCGGCTGTGGCCGCCGTCGCGCTGATAAAGGTTCTGCGTTGCATGGTTTCCCTTTTTGATTCAGTAATTTATGGAATTTTGATGACCGTTTGACGTAACACCCCTGCGCTCGTGCGCAGCGGGTGATCAGGCTGCCTTGCGCTGCGGCACCACAGCCGCGTGGCTGGAGAAATGATCCATGGCGGCCTGCACGCCCGAGCCCGCGAGCTTGACGCCCGCAAGTTTGAGGCCCATTTCACAGCCGCTCAGCGCCGCCATCAGCGTGAGGTCGTTGCAGTCGCCCAGGTGGCCGATGCGGAACATCTTGCCTTTGACCTTGCCCAGGCCGGTGCCCAGCGAGCAGTCAAAGCGTTCGTAAATGATCTTGCGCACCGCGTCGGCATCGATGCCCTCCGGTGTCATCACGCCGGTGAGCACCGGCGAATACACGGCCGCGTCGGCGCACTGGATTTGCAGGCCCCAGGCCTTGACCGCGGCGCGCACGCCGACAGCCCAGCGCTGGTGGCGCGCAAACACGGTTTCCAGGCCGTGCTCCAGCAGCATGTCGCAGGCTTCGCTGAGGGCGTACAGCAGGTTGGTGTTGGGGGTGGACGGCCAGTAACCGGTCTTGTTCATTTCGATGATTTCGTCCCAGGCCCAGAAGGCTTTGGGAAGCGTGGCCTTTTTGCTGGCTTCGATGGCTTTGGCCGACACGGCGTTAAAGCTGATGCCGGGCGGCAGCATCAGGCCTTTTTGCGAGCCGCTGATGCTGACGTCGACGCCCCACTCGTCGTGGCGGTAGTCGGCCGAGGCCAGGCCCGAAATGGTGTCGACCAACAGCAGGGCCGGATGCCTGGCGGCGTCAATCGCCTTGCGCACGGCGGCAATGTTGCTGGTCACGCCGGTGGAAGTTTCGTTGTGCACCACGCAGACGGCCTTGATGCTGTGCTGGGTGTCGGCCTTCAGGCGCTCTTCAATCAGATGGGCCTGCACGCCGTGGCGCCAGACGTCGGCGCCGGGGTAGCCGATGACTTCGGTTTTGAGGCCCAGGCGCGCGGCCAGCTTTTGCCACAGCGCAGCAAAGTGGCCGGTTTCGTACATCAGCACATGGTCACCCGCGTTCAGCGTGTTGGAAAGCGCGGCTTCCCAGGCGCCGGTACCAGAGGCCGGGTAAATGATGACAGGTTGTTGGGTCTGGAAGATCTTCTTGATGTCGGCCAGCACCTTGAGGCCCAGCGCCGCGAATTCAGGGCCGCGGTGGTCGATGGTGGGCAGGCTCATGGCCCGCAGGACGCGGTCAGGCACCGGCGAAGGGCCGGGAATTTGTAGAAAATGACGTCCGGTGGGGTGAAAGTCAAGCGTCAACATGGCGGAAAACTCCAGAAGTAGGACGCTATTTTTTGCATACAAAATTCATTTGTCAATAGAGCAAAGGGTTACAAATTGATTTGACACCCCTGTTTTTTGCATACAAAATTTGCTCATGGCTGCCGAAATCATTCCCATCCCCCGCGCTGCCCTTCACGAACAGGTGGCGCACCGCCTGCGCCAGATGCTGGTTGAAAACCGCATCCAGCCGGGCGCCAAGCTCAATGAACGCGAACTCAGCGAAGTTTTGAATGTCTCGCGCACGCCGCTGCGCGAGGCCATCAAGATGCTGGCCGCAGAGGGCCTGGTCGAGCTCTTGCCCAACCGCGGTGCGATAGCGGTGGAACTCACCGAAGCCGACGTGCTGAATACCTTCGAGGTCATGGCCGGACTGGAGGCGCAATCGGGCGAACTGGCCGCGCAGCGCATCACCGACGACGAGCTGGCCGAAATCAAGGCCATGCACTTTGAAATGCTGGCCGCCTACACACGCCGCGACCTGCCCAACTACTACCGGCTCAACTCCGCCATTCACAGCGCCATCAACGCGGCCGCGAAGAACCCGGTGCTCACCACCACCTACCGGCAGGTCAACGCGCGCCTGCAGGCGCTGCGCTTTCGCTCCAACCAGGACGAAGAAAAATGGAAGTCAGCCGTGAATGAACACGAGCTGATGATTGACGCACTGGCTGCGCGCGACACCGCCGCCATGCGCAAGGTGCTGCTGGGCCACCTGGCCAGCAAGCGCGAAGTCGTGGTCCAGCAACTGCGCGCCGCAGCGGCGCCCTCCAGCACGCCTTCCAGGGCGTGACCTGCAACGTGACCTTTGCCTGGCTTCAGGGCCGGGCCTCAACACCCACACAAAACCCGGATCGCCCGCGATGAACGCCCCCCTTCCACTCAAGATCTCCCGGCAGGCCGCGGCCCACGCCTACGACAACGTGGCCCGCATCAGCAATGAAGTTGCCGGCCGGCTGGCGGCGCGGCTGGCCGCCGAAACACAGGGCGAAGTGCTGTTTTCACCGGCCGACCGGGGCCGCTACGCTACCGACGCCTCGATCTACCAGGTCATGCCTGTGGGCGTGTTTGTGCCGCGCACGGCAGACGATGTGAAGGCCGCGCTGGACATCTGCCGCGACATGCAGGTGCCCATCGTGCCGCGCGGCGGCGGCACCAGCCAGTGCGGGCAAACCGTGGGCACCGGCCTTGTCATCGACTACGCCAAGCATGTGCGCAACATCCTGGCGGTGAACCCGGAAGAACGCACGGCGGAGGTAGAGCCCGGCATTGTGCTGGACCACCTGAACGCCGCGCTGAAAAAACACGGCCTGTGGTACCCGGTGGATGTTTCGACCAGTGCGCAGGCCACGCTGGGCGGCATGGCGGGCAACAACTCTTGCGGCAGCCGCAGCATTGCCTACGGCAACATGGTGCACAACGTGCTGGGTGCCAAAGCCTGGACATCCGACGGCAGCCTGCTACAGCTGGGCGCTTACGCCGGCAGCAGCGGCAAGGCACGCGAGCTGGGCAGCCACGTGCGTGCGCTGGCCGAGGAGCTGCACCCCCTCATCAAGCGGCGCTGGCCGAAAGTCATGCGGCGCGTGGGCGGCTACAACCTGGACATCTTTGACCCGCAGAGCGAGCGGCCCTACACCGGCGACGGCTCGGTCAATCTGGCGCATCTGCTGATAGGCAGCGAAGGCACGCTGGCGCTGACCCGGTCGCTGACGCTGCAACTGAGCGAGCTGCCCCGGGCCAAGGTGCTGGGTGTGGTGAATTTCCCGACCTTTTACCGCGCCATGGATGCGGCGCAATTCATCGTCAAGATCGGCGAAGGCACGCTCACTGCGGTAGAGCTGGTCGACCGCACGATGATCGACCTGTCGCTGCAAAACCCGGCCTTTGCGCCGACGATCCGCAGCGCGCTGATCGGCGATCCGGCGGCCATTTTGCTGGTGGAGTTTTCGGGTGCCAGCAAGGCCGAGCTGTTGCCCAAGCTCAAGCGCCTGGGCGAGTTGATGGGCGACCTGCTGCTGCCCGATTCGGTGGTGGAGATGACCGAGGACGCACCGCAAAAAAACCTGTGGGAGGTGCGCAAGGCCGGCCTCAACATCATGATGAGCCTCAAGGGCGACGGCAAGCCGGTGAGTTTTATCGAAGACTGCGCCGTGCCGCTGGAGCATCTGGCCGCCTACACCGACGCCTTGACCGAGATCTTCAGGAAATACGGCAGCAAGGGCACCTGGTATGCCCATGCCTCCGTCGGCACGCTGCATGTGCGGCCCATCCTGGACATGCGGCGCGAAGGCGCGCCCAAGATGCGCGCGATTGCCGAAGAAGCCTCCGTGCTGGTGCGCAAGTTCAAGGGTGCCTACAGCGGCGAGCACGGCGACGGCCTGTGCCGCGGTGAATGGATCAAGTGGCAGTTCGGCCCGGAGATCAGCCAGGCCTTCGCCGACATCAAGCAATACATGGACCCGGCGGGCTTGCTGAGCCCCGGACGCATGATCAACCCGCCCAAGATGGACGACACGCGGCTGATGCGGTTTCCGCCGGGCTACCGTGTCATTCCCCTGAAGACCGCGCTGGACTGGCGCGCCTGGGATGTGCAGAACGACCCGGCCACCGAAAGGACCAGCGCACCCGGCAGCGGCGGCGACCCGGCCCGTGGCTTTGCCAAGGCCGTGGAGATGTGCAACAACAACGGCCACTGCCGCAAGTTTGACGCCGGCACCATGTGCCCGAGCTACCGCGTGACACGCGACGAGCAGCACCTCACGCGCGGACGCGCCAACACACTGCGCCTGGCATTGAGCGGGCAGCTGGACGGGATGAAGGCCGAAGACGCCTTCACCAGCGAAGCTGTGAAGGAGGCCATGGACCTGTGCGTGGGCTGCAAGGGTTGCAAGCGCGACTGCCCCACCGGTGTGGACATGGCCAAAATGAAGGTGGAGTTTTTGCACCACTACAAGCACAAGCACGGCTACACGCTCAAAGACAAGATGGTCGCGTACCTGCCCGACTATGCCCAATGGGCCAGCCGCCTGGCGCCGCTGCTGAACCTGCGCGACAAGGTGCCGGTGCTGGCGGCCTGGAGCGAAAAACTGATGGGCCTGTCGGCCCGCCGCACACTGCCGCAATGGACGCGCCAGACCTTCTGGAAGCGCCTGAACAAGCCCGGCGCGGCGTCGAAAGGAAGCATCACGACCGCCAGCCGCGAAGAGGTGCTGGCCGCCGCACGGCCGGTCGTGCTGTTTGTGGACACCTTCAACGGCTACTTTGAGTCAGAAAACGCACTGGCCGCGCTCAAGGTGCTGCAGGCCGCCGGCTACACGGTACATGTGGCCGCGAAAACCGTGGCGGACGGCAAAAGCCTGTGCTGCGGCCGCACTTACCTGGCCAGCGGCATGGTATCCAGGGCCAGGGCCAAGGCACGCGAGGTGGTGGAAGCCCTGCTGCCCTTTGCCGAAAAGGGCATCGCCATCGTCGGCCTGGAGCCCTCCTGCCTGCTGACACTGCGCGACGAGATGCTGGTGATGGGCCTGGGCGAAGCGGCGCACACCATCAGCCGCCACGCATTGCTGCTGGAAGAATTCCTGGCGCGAGAAGCGGCCGACGGCAAACTCGACAAGCTCAAGGGCCGGCTGAAAGCGACAGCCCAACCCATCTTGCTGCACGGCCACTGCCACCAGAAGGCCTTTGGGGCGGTGAGCCCCATCATGGATGTGCTCAAGCTGATTCCCGGCGCAAAACCTGAGCTGATCGAGTCAAGCTGCTGCGGCATGGCAGGCAGCTTTGGCTATGAGGCCAACCACTACGAGGTGTCGATGCAGATGGCCGAACTCAGCCTGCTGCCAGCGGTGCGCAAGCAGCCCGACGCCATTGTGGTGGCCGACGGCACCAGCTGCCGCCACCAGATCAGGGACGGCGCGCAGCGCGAGGCGATTCACGTCGCGGTACTGCTGGCGCAGCAGCTGCGGGGCTGAGGGCGGCCGCCACGCGGCATGTTTTCAGAGCCCGAACGCTATACTTTTAATAGCTGCTTGCGCTTTCCCTTATTGGGCTACAGCCTGTTTTTGCTTGAATATTCCGGTGCAACGCACATCAGCCACGCAAGCGCCTAGACATGCCCCACCACCATGGGCGCATGCCTGAGGTGAAGCGACAGGCCAAGGGCAGCCATGTGGTTGCCGTTGCGCCCGAGAATGGTTTCGGCCAGCGGAAGGAATTCTTCCTCTTCAAAGCGCGCGTGTTTCAGGTAGGCCTGCACCAGAGCCTCCGCCGCTTGCAGGTCCAGCTCTGCCGGCTGGTTTTTTGCCGCCGCTTTCACTGCGGGTTCGAGGTCTTTCCAGATCGATTCGATCTTGCGGTGCTCGGCCACCAGGCGCTTGATCATCGCGCTGACCTTCTCGGCCTCTTCCCCCTTGGCGGCGCTGCGCAGCACCGCCGGGAACAATTCATTTTCTTCGTCGGCATGGTGCCCTGCCACCGCGTACTTGAAGAGGCTGAGCGTGTGCGAAGCGACGTTGCGCGCTTGCGCCGCCGCGGCCAGCAAGGCCGGCAGTTCGGCGAAAGCCTGCAGCTGGGACACGATACCGAAGTGGCATTGCGAGAAGCCGGCCAACGGCATGGTGAAGTCAACCAGGCCCGCAGCGGCGGGAGGCGCGGGCAATTCCCCACTGTGGTAGCTGACGTGATGGATGCTCATGGATATTCCCCTGGTTAACGGATGCACCCTGCCGGCCAGCCAACCCGGCAACAGCCAACCGGACACCGTGCAGCCAGTTTGACTATAGGGAGGCGATCAGGGGCGCTGTTGATCCAGATCAAACAAGCCGCCGGTTCCACCAAAGCCCGTGTCAGAATATCCGGAAATTTATTCCAACAGGGAGGACTTGATGAACCATTTGTGGACGCGCATCTGTGCGCTGGCGGTTGTACTGTCTTGCGGTGCTGCCCTGGCGCAGCCGATGTCAAAAGACGAAGCCGAAAAAATCTGGGCGGAAGCCCGCGCCGCAGCCAAGGAAGGCCCGCAGGATATTCCCCTGGCCGACCAGGCCGTGCTGAAGCTGCCGGCCGGCCGCATTTTTGTGCCGCAGCCGCAGGCCACCAGGCTTCTCAATGCCATGGGCAACCCCGGCAAGGATTCGCGGCTGCAGGGCCTGGTGTTTCCCGCGGCCAACGATTCCTGGTTTGTCACGGTGCGCTTTGAGTCCGCAGGCTACGTGAAAGACGACGACGCCAAGGACTGGAACGCCGACGACCTTCTCAAAAGCTACCGCGAAGGCACGGAAGCCTCGAACAGCGAACGCAAGAAGATGGGTTTTCCTGAAATGGAAATTGTCGGCTGGGCCGAAAAGCCGGCCTATAACGCCGCCACCCACCGGCTGGTGTGGGCCATGTCCAGCAAGGACCGCGGCGCAGCGCCCGATGCCGCACAGGGCGTGAACTACAACACTTACGCGCTGGGGCGTGAGGGCTACTTCAGCCTGAACCTGGTGACGGCGCTGAATGATTTGCCGAAGGACAAACCCGTCGCCGCGGAGCTGCTGTCGGCCCTGCAATACAACGACGGCAAACGTTATGCCGATTTCAATTCCAAAACCGACAAGGTGGCCGAATACGGCCTGGCCGCGCTGGTGCTGGGCGTGGCCGCGAAAAAACTCGGCTTCTTCGCCGTCGCCGCACTCTTTTTTGCCAAGTTTGCCAAGGTGATCTTTCTGGCCGTGGCGGGGTTTGGCGCGGTGTTCCTGAAATACTTCAAGCGCAAACCGGCTGCAGCGCCCATGCCGGTCGCGGCCGCCGAGCAGGAGACGGTTCCTGCCGCATTCGGCAGTGCAGCAAACGCGTCAACCACCCCGGCAAAACCCCCAGCGCCGCCTACCGCCTGAAAAGCACCTTCGCGTGACGAAACTCCTGCTGCTGCTTTTCACCGGCGCCAAGTTCGGCAAGCTGCTGCTCACGGGCGGCAGCATGCTGATTTCGGTGTTTGCCTACGCGCTGCTGTTCGGCTGGCGCTACGCAGTGGGTTTTGTGGCCCTGCTGTTTGTGCATGAAATGGGCCACTACATCGCCGCGCGGCAGCGCGGCCTCAATGTGGGCGCACCCACCTTCATTCCGTTTGTGGGCGCCTGGGTGGAGCTCAAGGACATGCCGCATGACGCCGAAACCGAAGCCTATGTGGGCCTGGGCGGCCCGCTGCTGGGCACGATAGGCGCGCTGGCCTGCTATTTTCTGGCGCGCGACCAGGACAGCAACCTGCTGCTGGCGATTGCCTATTCCGGCTTTTTCCTGAACCTCTTCAACCTGATTCCGCTGTCTCCGTTTGACGGAGGCCGCATCACCGCGGTGCTGTCGCCGCGCATCTGGTTTCTGGGGGTGCCGGTGCTGGTGGGCCTGTTCTTCTGGCGGCCCAGCCCCATGCTGATCCTGATGGCGCTGCTGGCCGGGCCGCAGCTGCTGAAGGCCATACGCTACAAATCAGACAGCGAAGAAGCGAAAACCTATTACGCCACCAGCGCCGCCACGCGGTTTGAGTACGGCTTTTATTACCTGGCCCTGGCGGCGTTTCTGGCGGTGATGACACACGATGTGCATGAAATGCTGCGCGGCGTCAGCGGCATGCGGTAAATCGGGCTGAATGCGCGGCTCGTGTCAGTCCGGCACAAACTTCGCATTGAAGGTCGCTTCGTCCTCGGGCAGCTCCATCGTCACCAGTTGCCCCATGCGCATGTCGGCGAGGCGGCAGGCGCCGAACAGGCTGTATTTGCCCTTGAGCCCGTAGCTTTCCATGTCGATCAGCATGAAGGAGTGCGGCACAAACACCTGGTGCAGAAAAATCGTGCGGTGCCGGTTGCGCGGCGACGGAAAGAGCTTGTATTGCTCGGTGGTGATGCTTTGTGCTGCTGCCATGATGTGGGTGAGTGAGGGCGGTCGGGGGCGTCCGATGTAATGCGCCAACCCTGACTGTAAGCTCTAGCCTTGCACAGACCTTGCCGCAGCCCTGTTTTTTGCCCACTTATGCCCCAATACCCATGACAGAGCGTCACCCGACCCCCGGAAAAGAAGAAATTGCCCTGCTGGAGCCGTTCGACCGGCTGAGCCTGGGACAGATCCAGGTGGTGGCGACACCGGCCCAGGCCGCCGCAGCGCTGCAGGCCCTGGCCGGCGCCACGGTGCTGGGCTTTGACACCGAGTCGAAACCGACCTTTGCCAAAAACGAGGCGTCTGAAGGGCCGCACATCGTGCAGCTTTCGACGCTCGACAAGGCCTGGATCTTCCAGCTCGAAGATGCCGAATGCCGCCGCGTGGTCGGGTTGCTGCTGAGCTCGCCTGCCATCATCAAGGCCGGCTTCGGCCTGGGGGACGACCAGCGCCGCATCATCCGCAAGCTGGGCACAGACCTGCAGGGCGTGCTGGACCTGAACGTGGTGTTCCGCGAGCGCGGCTACCGCAAGGACATGGGCGTGCGCGGCGCCGTGGCCGTGATGTTCAACAAGCGCTTCCTCAAATCCAAGAAAGCCGCCACCTCCAACTGGGCCAATGAACGGCTGACGGAAGCGCAGATCATTTACGCGGCCAACGATGCCTATGGCGCGCTGCGGGTGTACAAAGCGCTGGGGCTGGGGTAGGCGCGGCCGCAATACGCTACCAAATTGATAGCTGGTCGCGCTTATCCACAAAGGATTTCAACCGATTTTTACTTAAAAATCCTGACGGCAAAAATTATCTTGATTTTTATCTTTATCTTTAGAAGGAAACAACCATGAAAACACTGTTCCCCCTGCTCGCCTGCGTCCTGATCTCCGGTTGCGCCGCCGAACTGGTCAGCGTCAATGAAAAGCAGATTGTGGTCAAAGCCCGCCCGTCGAAATTGGGCGAAGCCACCGACATCGCTGAAATGGAATGCCAGAAGCGCGGCCTGCATGCCCGGCTGGTGACAAAGCCGACCCCCGAGCAGTACGGGTTTGAGTGCGTGCGCTGAGTCACGCATCCACGCAGCAAGTCGAAGAAGTCGAAGAAGTCGAAGAAAGCGAGGAGATGGCATGCAACAACTTCTGAAGTTCTGCAGGATCTTTTGGCTGCTGCTGCCCGTGCTGGTGTGGCCCGGCGGCGGCGCTTGGGCGGCCGATATACATGTGATGACCTCGGGTGGTTTTACCGCCGCCTACAACGAACTGGTGCCGGCCTTTGAGCGTGCAACCGGGCACAAGGTCATTGCCGCTTATGGCGCGTCCATGGGCGACGCGCCGGACGCCATCCCGAACAGGCTGGCGCGCAAGGAGCGGGCCGACATCGTGATCCTGGCGGCGCCGGCGCTGGATGCGCTCGTGAGCCAGGGCAAGGTGCAAGCCGGCAGCCGGGTGGACCTGGTGCGCTCACTGATCGGCATGGTGGTACGCGCAGGTGCGCCCAAGCCGGACATCAGCACGGTCGACGCGCTCAGGCGCACGCTGCTGGACGCGCGGTCCATTGCCTACTCGGCCAGCGCGAGCGGTGTCTATATTTCGACCGAGCTGTTCCAGCGCCTGGGAATTTCCGCGCAGGTGGCAGGCAAAAGCACCAAAATACTCAGCGAGCGGGTGGGCAGCGTGGTGGCCCGCGGCGATGCCGAACTGGGCTTCCAGCAGGTCAGCGAACTGCTTCCGGTTCCGGGCATCGACTATGTGGGGCCGCTGCCGGATGAAGTGCAGCGCGTCACCGTGTTTTCAGCAGGCATTGCCGCCGATGCTGTCGAGCAGGATGCCGCACGTGCATTGATTCGTTTCTTTACCACTGCGGCGGCCGCGCCCGTCATCCGGAAAACCGGGCTGGAACCTGTCACCGCCCCATGATGGCGGGCCCTGCGGGCATCAGGGGTAGTAGAGTTGCTCCAGCCGCGCGGCTTCGGTGTAGATCGACGGCAGCGTGATGTTGCGGGCAACCAGGGCGGCAGCGCGCAAACCCACGCTGTAGCGCGCGTCCTGGCCCGGAAGCGGCGGCGCACTGGCGGGTTTTGCCTTCAGCCAGGCCAGCGCGTCGGCGGCGGCGATTTCCCCCATCGACTTGGCGGACGGCGCCACACTGAGCCCCCCGCCCTGCTGAACGTATTCAATGTCGACCCCCAGCGGCAAGGGCGCGGCATTGGCTTCGAGCCACTTGATCACCTCGGCATCGGGCACCACGCCGGCCGCCGCGGGCCCGGCACGCAAACTGCCGTGCGAGAGCACCAACACCACATCGGCCTTGCCGTCCATGACCTTGATGGCGGCCTGCCAGGCGGGGAAATCGCCCAGCGTGTGGGTGACCGCCACACTGTGCGGCGCCCAGTTGAAAGCCTCGACCTGCCTGAGTTGACCCTGGCTGGTGGGGCCGGCATCGCCCAGCACCGCCACGCGTACGGGCTGGCCCTTTTTGACGTGCTGCAGCAAGTCTCGCATGGCGGCGAGCGGCAGGCGCTCGGCGACACCGGTGACGTTGGCTGCGCCCACGTACCCGTACTCTGCGGGCTCATGGTCTATGGCGGCGAACACCACCCTGGGACGGCCCTGCCCGGCGAAGCGGCGCATCACGTATTGCTGGGCTTCGTCGTCTACCGCAATCACCAGGTCGGGGTTGAACTGCTCAATGGCGCGCAGGCCTTCCTTTGCGGCGTCCTGGCGGTGGTCTTCATCGGGAAGGCGGTCTATGCCCAGGTAATGCCAGCGAACAGTCAAGGGCTGCCTGTTTTTGTCCAGGACATGGCGTATGCCTTCGTCCATCTTGCCGACGGTGGTGGAGTTGCGGTCCGAGCTGTGCAGCACCAGCACCCGCGGCTTGGACAGGTTGAACATGCCCAGCAGCAGCAGCGCGACGAGAAGGGCCGCGCCCGTCAGGACAGCGAGGGTTCCGTTTTTCATACCAGGCCCAGCCATTCCCAGTAAGGGATCGAGAGATAGGCCGCCAGCAGGCGCGCCAGGTTCATCCAGTGGTTATAGCGCAGGAAATCGGTGTGTTTGTAGTAGCGGTCCAGCCCGCTTCCCATGACCTGCAGGTACTGTGAGCTTTGGTAGGGTATGAACCAGATGTCGCTGAACATGGCGGTCAGGAAGACCACGACCCAGGGGTTGATGAACTGCGCCTGCCCGATCGGCAGAAGGATGACCGCAGCCACGATCATGCCGGCGGTGATGGGCAGCACCAGGCGCAGCAGCAGCGTGACCACCAGCGCGACCGGGATGAACCAGACCATTTTGCCGCCGACGAAATCAAACATGTTGCCCGCGGAATGGGCCAGTGCGGTGTCCAGCCCCAGGTAGCTGATGGCGCGGCTCAGGCCGTCGAGGCTGAGCAGAAAGAAAATCATCGGCCAGTCGATCTTCTGCTGGAAGTCTTTCTTGCTCAGCAAGCCCATGAGCAGCAGGCCCACCAGCAAAAAGGCCGCCAGCCAGGCGGGAGAAATCTGGTGCCAGCCGGCGGTGCCGGCGCCCACCAGGAAGAACAGGAAACCGGTGAGTGCGGCTTTTTCGGGCCGGGTGACGTCGCCCAGCAGGGCCAGCTGTCGCTCGAGCCTTTCCTTGGGCAAAGCGGCCTGGGCCGTGCGCCCAAAACACAGGCGCACCACCACCAGGTGCGCGGCCGTGACGGTGAGCGCAGCCACGCCGGCCGCGACAAACCAGAACAGGCCCTGGAACTGGTCCTGCAGTTGCACGGGCAGCATGCCGAAAGCCGTCAGGTTGGACGACTTGCTGGTCAGCAGCATCGGCGAGAACAGCATGGCACCGGAAAACGTGGCGGCCATCAGGGCCGTGGCGGACTTGCTGTGCGCCGGCAGGTTGAGGCCTTCGATCATGTCGCGGTAAAACGGAAGCACCAGCGACAACCGCGCATTGCCCGAGGGCATGATGGGCGACAGCAGGTAACCCGACAGCAGCAGCGCCGCCTGGTGCCAGAACGGCGTGTCGGGCAGGCGTATCAGCAACCACAACATGAAGCGGTAGCTCAGGCCCGAAGCGGAAATCACCGCGGCCAGCGCATACACGCCCACTAGCGTGGTGAGCGTTCTTGACGAGAAACCGGCCAGCGCGACTTCGTAGGGCACAAGACCGACGATCAGCACCGCGGCGATGGCCACCAGTGGCGGCACGAACTCGTCGGCCAGGTTGAACAGCCACATCAGCACCGTGGCCGACAGGATGGCCAGGAACAACGAGGCCTCCACCACCAGCCCAGCCGAGCCGGAGAGGAAATAAATCGCGGGCGGCACCAGCACCACGCCCAGCCAGCCCACCAGCTCGCGCCGGGAAATGGGTTTGGCCGGTTTTTTGGCGGCAGGCTTGCCGGGGGCCGGCGCAAGAAAGGATTCGCCGCCCACATAACCCATCAGCGTCAGCCAGGCCTTGTTGCGCAAGGCGGGCGATTTCGCAGCCAGCTCGGCCAGGGCGTCGCGGGGGACCTGCACCGCCCTGACCGGCGTGGCTGCCGTGACGCTGCACAGGTAGCTGGCCGTATCGCAGGCGGCCTCTTCACCGCAGCGCATGCCCGGCAGCGCGACGGTACGGCCGCCAGGCGTGGTCAGCTGCAGCTCACCGGTTTCGATCACGTACAGAAATTCGGCCGGCGCGCCTTTTTCGTACAGCGTGTCGCCGGCGGCGAATTCCAGCGTGTGCAGGCTGCCGAGCAGGCGTGCAAGCTGGCTACCGGAAAGGTCGGTGAAAAGCGCGTCGCCACGCAAAAGCGCCAGGATGTCGGCGTCGGGGATGACACCAGGAATGACGGAGGAAACAGGCATGGATTCCCGGACCTACAGTGAGGTGACGGTAAGAATCCGCAGGGGCGTCGGCATGGAACCTCCTCCTTTAGCTATTGTATTGATAGCTGCTTGCGCCCGGCTTGATTGGCCTGCAGCTGTTTTCTGCCATTAAATCACCGTTTTCCCGAAAACGGCCGCCGGAAAACCCTAGGAGGCCACTGCGCCGTGGCCACTCGATACGACAGGAAGACCTGCGAGCTTCTTCAGGCCTCAAAAGTCCCCGCTGCCGCCGCTGGCCAGGCTTTCGAACTTGGTGATGCGGTTCAGGAACGCCAGTTTGACTGTGCCGGTGGGGCCGTTACGCTGCTTGCTGATGATGACCTCGGCGACGCCCGGCTCCTTGCAGGCCTCTTTGGTGTAGTACTCGTCACGGTAGATGAACATGATGATGTCGGCGTCCTGCTCGATGGCGCCGGACTCGCGCAGGTCGCTCATCATGGGGCGTTTGTCGGTGCGGGATTCCACGCCGCGGCTGAGCTGCGACAGCGCGATCACGGGGCACTGCAGCTCTTTGGCCAGCATCTTCAGGCCGCGTGAGATTTCGCCGACGGCGGTGGCGCGGTTCTCGTCTGCCATGCCGCCGGATACGCTCATGAGCTGCAAATAGTCGACCACAATCAGGCCGAGCTTGCCGCACTGGCGTGCCAGGCGGCGGGCGTTGGCACGCAGCTCACTCACAGTGAGGCCGGGGGTTTCGTCGATGTGCAACGAAACCGTGCGCAGCTTTTCAATGGCTTCGGTCAGGCGCGGCCATTCTTCGTCCGTCAGGGCGCCGGTGCGCAGATGGGTCTGGTCGATGCGGCCAATGGAGCCCACGATACGCACGGCAAGCTGCGAGGCGCCCATTTCCATGGAGAACACGGCAACGGGCAGACCTTCGAGCAAGGCGACGTTTTCGGCAATGTTGATGGCCAGTGCGGTTTTGCCCATGGAGGGGCGCGCCGCCAGGATCACCAGGTCACCGGCCTGGAAGCCGGACGTCATGCGGTCCAGGTCGTAGAAGCCCGTGGGCACGCCGGTGACGTCCTGCGGATTCTCGGCCATCTCGGTGACGCGATCGAGCAGGCTCACGACCAGCGTGTCCATGCTCTGGAAGCCTTCTTTCATGCGCGAGCCCTGCTCGCCGATCTTGAAGATCTTCTGTTCGGCCTCGTCGAGGATGGTGGCGACGTCTTTCCCCTGCGGGTTGAAGGCATTGGTGGAAATCTCGTCCGAGGCGGACACCAGTTTGCGCAGGATGGAGCGCTCGCGCACGATCTCCGCGTAGCGGCGGATGTTGGACGCGCTGGGAACGTATTGCGCAAGGGAATTGAGGTAGCTCAGGCCCCCTACTTCGTCGGCCTTGCCCTGGTTCTGCAGGTGCTCGTAGACCGTGATGATGTCGGCCGGTTTGGAGGCGTTGATCAGGGCGCCTACGGCGGCATAGATCAGCTTGTGTTCGGAGCGGTAGAAGTCCTGGTCGGTCAGCAGGTCGCCCACACGGTCCCACGCGCCGTTGTCGAGCAGCAGGCCGCCCAGCACGCTGGATTCACCCTCGATGGAGTGCGGCGGAATGCGCAGCTGGGCGATCTGGCGGTCAGGGCTGTAGCCGGGATCGTCATAGGTGGAAAGTACGGCGGACATGGGTTTCCTTGGGAGAGGGTGAATGGTACGCCGGGAGCGTAAAACCTCACGGGATAAGGTTGTGGACAACCGGGGGAAATCGGGTGGAAATACACCGTGAGCTTGTGTACAGCCGCTTGATCCGGCCGGCCATGAAAAAAGCCGCTCGGCGAGCGGCTTTTTTTCGGGAAGGGAGAAAACGCTTAAGCGGTTTCGCCGTACACGGTGACGGTGATGTCCACTGCCACGTCGGTGTGCAGGGCAACGGTCACGGCGTGGTCGCCAACAATCTTCAGCGGACCGTTAGGCATGCGGATTTGCGACTTCAGCACAGGGAAGCCCTGCTTGGTCAGCTCGGCCGAGATGTCATGGTTGGTGACGGAGCCGAACAGGCGGCCGTCAACACCGGCTTTTTGCGTGAGCTTGACGGTGGTGCCGCCGAGCTTTGCGCCCTGGGCCTGCATTTCGGCCAGCTTGGCAGCTGCAGCTTTTTCGAGTTCGGCGCGCTTGGCTTCGAATTCGGCCTTGTTGGCTTCCGTGGCGCGGCGTGCGCGGCCCGAAGGGATCAGGAAGTTGCGTGCATAGCCGTCTTTGACCTTGACGATTTCGCCGAGGTTACCGAGGTTCACGACTTTGTCGAGCAGAATAATTTGCATGGTCGTGCTCCTTACAGGCTACGGTGCTGGTCGCTGTAAGGCAGCATCGCGAGGAAGCGAGCGCGCTTGACGGCGGTGTTGATCTGGCGCTGGAAAATCGCGCGCGTGCCAGTCAGGCGTGCGGGGATGATTTTTCCGTTTTCGGCTACGAAATCGCGCAGGGTGTCGATGTCTTTGTAGTCGATTTCTTCAACGCCAGCGGCTGTGAAGCGGCAAAAACGCTTGCGCTTGAACAGCAGGGATTGGGTATTGCGCTTGGGGCGCTTGTCTTTGTTGAAACGTTTTGGTCCGGGCATGATGGACTCCTTAAATGGGGTTCGGTACTTGCTCTACCTTGTGCAGAGCCTGGATATGAAAAACAACACCTTTGCTGGTGCGCGCATTGATCAGAAAACCGGTGAACCTGAAGGGTTTGCCTAGCGGGGATTTGGCTGATTGCTCAGCCAGCGCTCCGAAAGCAACCGCCCTTACCGTCAACTTGACCTGTCTGGTGACTCCGGCTTCGACGATTTCGGACTCGTGTTCGAGGACGAAATTGGCGGCGGGGATTCCAGCGGGCGTGTAGCGAAGAGGACTTGCCTCGGCGATACAGGCGGTCAGTTCAACGTGGTTCACTGCGGGCTCTTGCTCAAAAGCAGATGCGCAGCAGCGAGGCGTTCAACAGCATGGTGGCTATTAAGCCGCATACTCCTGCTGTTGGGCCTTACGGGCTTCTTCCCTCTCGACGTTGCGCATCATGAGGGACGGGCCGGTTTCGGCTTTCTTCTTCACCACGGTCAGGTGGCGCAGCACGGCATCGTTGAACTTGAACGCGTGTTCGATTTCTTCCATCACGGCCTGGCTGGCTTCGATGTTGATGCAGAGGTAGTGGGCTTTGGCCAGTTTCTGGATCAGGTACACCAGCTGGCGGCGGCCCCAATCTTCGACACGGTGCACTTTGCCACCGCCGGCGGTGATCATGCCCTTGTAACGTTCCAGCATGGCTGGGACTTGCTCGCTTTGATCCGGGTGGATCAGCAAGACGATCTCATAGTGACGCATAAACTCTCCTTGTGGTTGATTGAAGCTGCCCCAGCGTCGTTAAGGGTGCAGCAAGGCGAAGCCCATGATTATAGCCTGAAGACTTGTTCGGATGCCAGTTGGCCTGGCCATCCATCTAGAAACCCAGGAAATCGCAGCTTTTGGGGTAGTTTCCCCCTGCTTCAAAGCGCTGGCACCAGCGCCGGACACAGCCGGGTAGAACCCACGCGATGATCCATGCAATGAAGCTCTTTGGCTGATTGTTACTGCGTGTTAATCTCCCGCCAGATCCGGATGCGCTGGACTACAACCCTCCCGCACCCGCCTACCTACGCCGTCGACATGCAACTGCTTCACGCGCCAGCAAGCCTTTCAGGGCGGCATGCGACCTATGCGGTCTGGCTGGTATACGGCCTCCTGCTGCTCTGCCTTGGCCTGATTTTCAAGCCCTTTTTCCCTCTGGAAAGAGGATGGCTGGGTCATGACTACTCGCTGATGTTGCCCAACTGGCTGGATGGGCACATCTGGTTTTCCACGAACGGATTGAGCACCCCATGGTTTACACCGTCATTCTGTGCCGGTCAGCCCTTTTTTCCTGATCCACAGTCCGCTTTTTATTCGTTTCCACAGTTACTGGCCATACTGGCCGGGCCGATCAACGCCACATATCTGTTGCTGTGCCTGAGCGCGAGCCTGATGTTCTGGGGCGGTTATCTGCTGGCGCGCAAGGTCTTTTTAACCGGCCCCCTGGCGGCAGTATTGGTGGGCGGCTTGCTGATGTTCAACGGGTTTCTTCCACATCGGATCATCATCGGGCATGTCGGCTTCCATGGGCTTGCCCTGGTGCCTTGGCTGGCCTTGCTGCTCCTGCTGCCTATCCGCTCGCGACTCGATCAGGCCGGGATATCAGTGCTGGCGGGGGTTGTGCTTGCCTATTGGGTGCATTCCGGCCTCAGCACTCTGATGCTCGCAGGGGGCCTCGCTGTTTTCGTGATCGGTCTGCTGCATTGCATGACCGGCGGCGACCTCCGGCAGTTCATGGCGAGGGGATTGATCGCCTGCATCGTCGGCTTGGCGCTTTCGGCGTCCAAGCTGATGGCAACCTTTTCCTTTCTTGCCCTTTTTCCTCGTACTTTTTATCCGCTGCCGGGCGCACCTTCATGGCATGAAGCGGCAGGAATGACCGTCGCAGCACTTTTTCTGGAGTCCCAGCAGGCCTACCAGATCGGCAAGGCTTCCATGACCAACCTGCAGGCCACGCAATCGCCGCACGAGTGGGCCTTCAACTTCGGGATGGCGAGCGCCGTTTTGCTGGTTTGCCTTATGGTTGACAGGATTCGCCGAGCAACAACGGCATTTCGGCTTCCGGGCTGGCGTCAATTTCTGTTGGGCTCTGCCTTGCTGCTGAGCCTGGCCGTGCCGCTGGCACTTAACTACTTTGATCCGCGGTGGAATGCCTTCCTGAAAACGCTGCCCATCGTCAACTCAGCCAGCACGCTGGTACGCTGGCTGGTGGTGTACATCACCATTTTTGCCGTCGGTATGGGCTTGCTGCTGCAACGCGCGACCTGGAAACGCTGGAAAGGCCTGGCCGTGGCGGCCTGCCTCACAGCAACAGTGGCGCAGTCAGCGCTTGAAGGCCGGGAGTTCTATTCGTGGCAGGGATATGACCCCCGCAGCGTGGTAATCGCTGAAAAAAAATTACGGGACGGTACATTTGCCGCAGGAATCCGGGAACTCGGAAGCCGTGCAGACATGCAGACCGAGACGGGCATTCTGCGAGTGACATCCAACAACCTTCTGGCTGCAGGCAAATCGGCGCTCTTTTGCTATAACCCCGTTTTCGGTTACAGCCTGGAGAGATTCTCAGCAGAAGGCCTGACAACAGGGCCAGTTCTTGCCGAGCACAACGGGTTCCTGAACCTGAAAAACCCGGCCTGCTACGTTTACCCAAAAGAAAACAACTGCAAACCAGGCGATCTTTTCCGTGCAGATCAACGCGAGGAAGCCCAGAAATTCGCAAACTACAAGCCATTTGCTTTCAATTTCTCGGCACGCCAGGAAATGGCCAATCTGCTGACGTATATCTCATGGGTGCTGGTTGGTCTCGCCATGCCGGGATGGCTCGTCGGCACCCTGTGGCGCCGGCGCAAGGCGCCCTGACACACCCAATACTCCCCAGGCATACATGCAGCTTTTTTCAAAATGGAACGCCCCCTCACCGCGCCAGCAATCAGCATGGATTTGGCTGATTTTTTTGGTATTACTGGCTATTACAGCTCAGACGTTTGAACCATTTTTTCCGATTCAGGATGGCTGGCTGGGCCCCGACTTCAAACTTGCACTGCCAGGCTGGCTGGATGGTTATATCTGGTTCACCCAAAACGGCCTGAGCGTGCCCTGGTTCACCCCGTCGTTTTGCGCCGGGCAGCCTTTTTTTCCAGACCCGGTATCGGCGTACTACTCGCTGCCCCAGTTCTTGGCCATTGCCATGGAGCCCGTCAAAGCCGCCTGGGTGACGCTCTGCATCGCAGCCAGCTTGCTGTTTTGGGGGGGTTATCTTCTGATGCGCAAAGGCTTCATGGCAGGGCCGCTAACGGGCCTGCTTGTAGGCGGAATGCTGATGCTCAACGGATTTCTGCCTCAGCGGATGATCATCGGGCATGTGGTCTTTCACGGTTATGCGCTGGTCCCGTGGCTGGCGCTGCTGCTGCTCCTGCCGCTTCGGTCCCGAGCCGACACGGCTGTCGCGATAGCACTGGCAGGCCTCATCCCGGCGTACTGGGTTCATTCAGGCTTCAGCACACTGCTCCTGCCAGCAGCGCTGTCCGTGCTGCTGCTGGGTTTGCTTCATGGCTTGCTGGGGGGGGCCTTCCGCCAGTTCATGATCCGGGGCGTGCTGGCGGCCACCATTGGTGCAGCGCTTTCAGCTTCCAAACTGGTCGCCACGTTTTCCTTCATGGCCTTTTTTCCGCGCACTGCCTACCTGCTTCCAGGCGCAGGTACTTTGACAGACACGGTGACCATGATCATGGCCGCCCTGTTCATGGATTCGCAGCAGGCACACGACATCGGGGTGAAGTTGCTCGTCAACCAGCAGTGGGGGCTTAACCCGGAGGAATGGGCGTACAGCTTTGGCACTGCATGCGCAGTACTACTTGTCCTTCTACTTTCCGAGCGCATGATGCGATGGACGCTGACATCCCGGGCACTTAAATGGCCCGCGCCACAAAAACTGTTCATGCTGCTGGCCTTCGTCGTTGGCTTGGTATGGCCCATTGCATTTAACTACTTTGAGCCGCACTGGAATGCCATCCTTAAAAGCATTCCCGTCATCAACTCAACCAGTACGCCACTGCGTTGGATCATTGTGTACATCCCAATGATCGCCGTCGGCACAGGCTTGCTGTTCGAGCGTTCCGGGTGGCCACATCTGAAAGTCGTCGCAGTTATCGCATGCCTCACAGGTCTAGTCATTCAGTCATCATCCGATCCGAGAAAGTTCTATTTCCAGCCGATTTACTATTCCGGCGCCATCGCCATAGCTCACCAGCAATTGAAAGAAAAGAGCTTTACGCCTGAGATCAGGGAACTGGGAACCGTCTCAAAGATACAGTCTGGACCGCGGCTGTTGAGGGCCATTGTCAATAACACACTGGTTGCCGGCATGTCGCAACTGGAGTGCTACAACCCGGCGTTTGGATACCGCAGAGAGTATTTTTCAGCCGACGGATTAAGTCCCGGGCCAGTTCTTGCCGAGCACAACGGGTTCCTGAACCTGAAAAACCCGGCCTGCTACGTTTACCCAAAAGAAAACAACTGCAAACCAGGCGATCTTTTCCGTGCAGATCAACGCGAGGAAGCCCAGAAATTCGCAAGCTACAAGCCATTTGCTTTCAATTTCTCGGCACGCCAGGAAATGGCCAACCGGCTGTCGTATATCGCCTGGGTCTCGTTTGGGCTGCTCATGCTGGGCTGGCTGGCTGCCACGCTTTGGCGTTGGCGCACGGCGCCCCGACAATCCAGGCAGCCAAACCACGTGGCTTGAGCTTTTTCAGAGACGTTTCAGGTCCGGATAGCGAATGTATTCCACCAGTTCCTGGACTTTCTGGCTGGGCGGCGGGGTGAGCAGGCTCACCAGCACAATCACCGCAAAACCGACCGGAACACCGAAAAGCCCGGCCGAAATCGGGTCTATGCCCCACCACAGCTGCACCGGCGAGGTAATGCCGAAGGTGGTGCGCAGCCAGGCCTGGTTGGTGAACATGTAATACGAGGTTACGCCCAGGCCCGACACCATGCCCAGCACGGCCCCGATGCCGTTGGCGCGTTTCCAGAAGATCCCCAGGCTGAGCGCCGGGAAGAACGAGGCGGCGGCAAACGAGAACGCGGCCGACACCAGAAACAGGATGTCCGCCGGCTTTTGCGCCGCCACATAGGCCGCCAGCAAGGCCACGATCAGCAGCAATATCTTGGACACCGTCACCCGGCTCACCGTTGATGCATTGGGATCGATCATCTTGTAATAAAGGTCGTGGCCCAGCGCATTGGCAATCGTCAGCAGCAGGCCGTCGGCGGTGGAAAGCGCTGCAGCCAGCCCACCCGCCGCCACCAGGCCTGAAATCACATACGGCAAGCCTGCCAGCTCGGGCGTCAGCAGCACCACAATATCGCCGCCTATGTTCATCTCATTGAGCTGCAGGATGTTGTCCTTGTTGATATCGGTGACCGACAGCAACGAAGGGTCCACCCGCGTCCAGGAATGCACCCACGCGGGCAGCTGGTCAAACGGCATGCCCACCAGCACGGTGAATATCTCGTACTTCACCAGCACGGCCAGTGCCGGTGCGGTGAAATAAAGCAGGAAGATACACACCAGCGACCAGGTGACTGATTGCCGCGCTTCCCGCACACTGGGCACGGTGTAATAGCGCATGAGGATGTGCGGCAAGGCCGCCGTGCCCACCATGAGGCAAAAAACCAGCGCCAGAAAATTGCGGCGCGAAGTCTCGTAAGTCTCCTGCTCTTTCGGGGTCCCATCCGGATTGCCCGAGAACTGGGCCGCGTGGGCGGGCATGCCGTTAAGCGGCTGGGTTTTGACGTCCGCAGCGGCCCTGGCCGCCGTCCAGGCCTTGACGGCTGCGGCCTCGTCCCGGGGCATGCCGGCCATCGCCCTGGCGGCCGACGAAATTTCAGCCACGGATGCATTGCCGCTTTTGAGCTGCTCCATTCGTTTGGCGGCGGCCAGCTTGTCGGCGGCCAGCGACTCGGCGGGGTGCTCCAGCCTGCCCGACAGCGCTTCCGAGCGCTGCCGGAACAGCTCGCGCACCTGCAACTCTTTGGGGTCGGCCGTCAGCTCTTTCTCCTTGGCCGTGACCTTTTCAAGCTGAAAGCCATAAACCAGCTGCGGCACTGGCACGCCCGTCTGCTTGACCGACAGCCAGATCACCGGAATGAGGTAGGCCACCACCAGGATGATGTACTGGGCCACCTGTGTCCAGGTCACCGCGCGCATGCCACCCAGGAAAGAACATACCAGGATGCCACCCAGCCCCAGGAAGATGCCCAGCTCGAACGCGATGCCGGTCAGGTAAGAGGTGATCAGGCCCACGCCGTAAATCTGCGCCACCAGATAGGTGAAGGAGCACAAAATAGCCGCCGCCACGCCGATGAGCCGCGGCAGTCGCCCACCGTAACGCTCTCCCAGAAAATCCGGGATGGTGAACTGACCGAACTTGCGCAGGTAAGGCGCCAGCACCAGAGCGACCAGGCAGTAGCCGCCTGTCCAGCCCATGATGAAAGCCAGGCCGCTGTAGCCCGTGAGGTAAAGCGTGCCCGCCAGACCAATGAACGAGGCCGCCGACATCCAGTCGGCGCCGGTGGCCATGCCGTTGTAGACCGCCGGCACGCGCCTCCCTGCCACATAGTATTCGGAGGCGTCGGTGGTGCGGCTCATGACGCCTATGCCCGCATAGAGGCCTATGGTGGCCAGCAAAAAGGCCGTACCTATCCAGAGGCGCGGCAGGCCCGCACGTTCCAGAAGCGCCAGGACGACCACAAACACCACCAGGCCCAGCGTGTACCAGCGGTAGATGCGGTCCAACTGCTTTTTGAACTGCTGGCTCGAGAGCATGACCCCGTCGCGCGAACCAAAAAAGCCGCCCATTCAGTCCTCGTCCGCCACGTCATGCTCAATATCGAGCCGGTTCATGTACCAGGCATAAAAACCGACGATGAGGCAATACACCACCAGGGCGCCCTGCGCGCCCATCCAGAAGCTGAAAGGCCAGCCAAAAAAAGTGAAATTCAGCGCCCGCGCGAAGTAGCTCACGCCGAACGTGACACTGAACCAGATCAGGAGCAGCGCAGCTGTCACAACCAGGTTCTTGCGCCAGTAACGGCGGTGACTCTCAGTGGGCTGCATGGGCTGCCTCGCCGGTGGCCGCAAAAACGGACTCGTTCTCGCGCTCGAACTGGGCAGCAACGCGCGGCTCAAAGCGACTCAGGTGCGCAATCACCTTGCGCGCCTTGGCGGGCTGGCCCAGCGCCAGCCACACCTGCGCGAGCCGGTACCAGCCGTAAGGGCCCAAGGGCTGCAGGGCTGTGTTCTTTTGCAAGGCCTCGGCGGCTTCCTCAAACCGGTGCGCGTGAATATGCACCAGTGCCAGGCCATACCAGGCCTGGTCCAGGCGAGCGTCCAGTGCCACCGCGCGCTCAAAGGCCGGCCCGGCCTCATCATGGCGTCCCGCCTGCTGCAACACATAACCCAGGTTGAACCAGCCCGCGGCATGGCCGGGCCTGACGGCGGTCAATTGCTGCAGGCTGGCAACGGACTCTTGTGTGAGCTGGAGCTGCGCCGCCACATGGCCGCGGCTGGCTAGCGCATAAGGGTCTGCCGGGCGCAGTTGCAGCATCTGGTCAAAGACGGCCAGCGCGGCAGGCCGTTTGGCGCAGGCGAGCAAAAGCAGTGCGCGTATTTTCAGAAAACCGTATTGAAGGGCAGCGTCTATTTGCACAGTGCCACCCCGATCTCCAGGCAGATGCGGATTTTGGCGATGGCCGCAATGGCCCACACCAGCAGCAGCACCAAAAAGGCCACCAGCGGCAAGTGACGGTCCATCACGACCTGCGGAGATATCCAGCGTGCTGCCTTGACCCAAGGCAGGCCCACCAGCTGAAGCACGCGATAAAACGGATTGCTGTCCTTCGCCGCGCCTGCCAGCAGGCCTACTGCCCATTGCCCGGCCAACGCAAGCAGAGCAATTTCAGTGAGCAGTTTGATGGTAGTGGTGACGGCAAGCATGGCTCACGACAAACAGATGAAGGGATGAAGGCAACGATTCCGATTGTCATCGGAGGTATTGCCAATTGTTTACCGGGAAACCTCCTGCCATCGCGGGTTTTCCCTCGGTCGCGCGGTTCCGACGCAAAAAAAATGCGCTGCGAATCTCTCCGCAGCGCACCGTTTCAATTCATGTCAACCGTCTTCAGTTGGCCAGTTGCTTCCAGGTGGCGATCACCGTGTCGGGATTCAGCGAGATGGAGCCGATGCCTTCGTCCTTCAGCCACTGCGCAAAGTCCGGGTGGTCGCTGGGGCCCTGGCCGCAGATGCCGACGTATTTCCCCGCGCGCCGGCAGGCCTGGATAGCCCGGCTCAGCATGGCCTTGACGGCGGGGTCGCGTTCGTCAAAATCCTGGGCCAGGATGTCCAGACCGGAGTCGCGGTCCAGGCCCAGCGTGAGCTGGGTCAAATCGTTCGAACCAATCGAGAAACCGTCGAAGAACTCGAGGAACTCGTCGGCCAGTATGGCGTTGCTGGGCACCTCGCACATCATGATCACGCGCAGGCCCTGCTCGCCGCGCTTGAGGCCGTGCTGGGCCAGCAGGTCCGTGACCTTTTTGGCCTGGCCCAGGGTGCGTACAAATGGCACCATGACCTCGACGTTGACCAGACCCATGTCGTTGCGCACGCGTTTGAGCGCCTCGCACTCCATGGCAAAGGCCTCGCCAAAATCGGGGCTAAGGTAGCGCGATGCGCCGCGAAAGCCCAGCATCGGGTTTTCTTCCTCAGGCTCGTAGCGTGAGCCGCCGATCAGCTTGCGGTATTCGTTGGACTTGAAGTCCGACAGACGCACGATCACCGGCTTGGGCCAAAAGGCTGCCGCGATCGTGGCCACGCCTTCGGTCACCTTGTCGACATAAAAGGCACGTGGCGAGGCATGGCCGCGCGCCACGCTTTCCACTGCTTTTTTCAGGTCGGCATCCACATTGGGGTAATCAAGAATCGCCTTGGGGTGCACACCGATGTTGTTGTTGATGACAAATTCCAGCCGTGCCAGGCCAACGCCGTGATTGGGGATCTGGCAGAAATCAAACGCCAGCTGCGGGTTGCCGACGTTCATGGTGATCTTCATGTCAATCGCAGGCATCTCGCCGCGCTGCACTTCGGTCACTTCGGTTTCCAGCAGACCGTCATAAATGTTGCCGGTATCGCCTTCAGCGCAGCTCACGGTGACGAGCATGCCATCTTTCAGCGTTTCGGTGGCGTCGCCGCAGCCGACCACGGCCGGGATACCCAGCTCGCGCGCGATGATGGCGGCGTGGCAGGTGCGCCCGCCGCGGTTGGTCACGATGGCGCTGGCGCGCTTCATCACCGGTTCCCAGTTCGGGTCGGTCATGTCGGTCACCAGGATGTCGCCGGCCTGCACCTGGTCCATGTCCTTGATGTCGTGCACGATGCGGACCGCGCCCGTGCCGATCTTCTGGCCGATCGCGCGGCCTTCTGCCAGCACGGTGCCGGTGCCCTTGAGCTTGTAGCGCTGCTCTGCCTTGCCCTTGGACTGGCTCTTCACAGTCTCGGGGCGCGCCTGCAGGATGTAGAGTTCGCCGTCGATGCCGTCTTTGCCCCACTCGATGTCCATCGGGCGGCCATAGTGGGCCTCGATGATCAATGCATAGCGGGCGAGTTGCTCGACGTCGGTGTCGTTCAGCGAATAGCGGTTGCGCAGCTCGGTCGGCACATCAGTGGTCTTGACCAGCTTGCCGCCGGCTTTTTTCTCGTCGGCGCTGGTGAACTCCATCTGCAGCAACTTGCTGCCCAGGTTGCGGCGAATGACGGCGCGTTTGCCCGCTTTGAGCATGGGTTTATGCACGTAAAACTCGTCAGGGTTGACGGCGCCCTGCACCACCGTCTCGCCCAGGCCGTAGCTGGAGGTGATGAACACCACGTCTTCAAAGCCGCTTTCGGTGTCGATGGTGAACATCACGCCGGCAGCACCCTTGTCGCTGCGCACCATGCGCTGGATACCGGCTGAAAGCGCTACGTCGGAATGGGCAAAGCCCTGGTGAACCCGGTAGCTGATGGCGCGGTCGTTGTACAGCGAGGCGAACACCTCTTTCATCTTGTGCAGCACGTCCTCGATGCCGACGACGTTCAGGAAGGTTTCCTGCTGGCCGGCAAACGACGCGTCCGGCAAGTCCTCTGCCGTGGCGGATGAGCGCACCGCAAAGCTGGCCTGGGCATTGCCGGCGCTGAGGGCGGCAAAACTGTCGCGAACGGCTTTTTCCAGATCGGCCGGGAAAGGCTGGGCTTCCACCAGCTTGCGGATTTTGGCGCCGGCTTCGGCCAGCGCACGCACGTCATCGGTGTTGAGCGTGTCCAGCACGCCGTTGATTTTTTTGTCGAGGCCGTCATGCGCCAGGAACACGCGAAAGGCGTGGGCCGTAGTGGCAAATCCGGTGGGAACACGAACCCCGTTCGGGCCGGTCGGCAGTTGCGAAATCATTTCGCCGAGGCTGGCGTTCTTGCCGCCGACAGACTCGACGTCTGTCATCCTCAGGTTTTCAAACGGTACGACCAGGGCGGTCGCCTCAAACAGCTTGGACATGAAAATACTCCGGGAGGTTTAAAAACCGGGGAATTCACCATGCGCGGCAAGCAACCTTGTTGTTGTTGGAAGGGGTTGTGGCGGGGCATGATGTGACAAACTGGATAATTGCCACGATTGTAGGGGCCTCGGGCCCGGCGTGCCGTGTCAGGCTTTCACCCGGCTTTCAACCAGCGAAACCCTTATTTCCCCTCCCTGTCCCTCATTTATCCCCTTCCCATGTCCCAACGCACCGTATTTTTCATCTCTGACGGTACCGGCATCACCGCTGAAACCTTTGGTAACGCCATCCTGGCGCAGTTTGAATTCAAGCCGCGCCACGTGCGCCTGCCTTTTATCGACAGCGTGGACAAGGCCCACCAGGCGATCCGGCAGATCAATCACACGGCCGAAGTCGAGGGCAAACGCCCCATCGTCTTCACGACGCTGGTGAACATGGAGATCCTCGCGGTCATCAAGGCCCACTGCAACGGCATGCTGCTGGACATGTTCGGCATGTTTGTGGCGCCGCTGGAGGGTGAGCTGGGCATCAAGTCCAACCACCGGGTAGGCCGGTTTTCAGACGCGTCCAAAAGCAAGGAATACGACGACCGCATCGAGGCGATCAATTTCTCGCTGGCGCATGACGACGGCCAGAGCAACCGCGACCTGGCCGGTTCGGACGTCATTCTGGTGGGCGTGAGCCGCAGCGGCAAGACGCCGACCTCGCTTTACCTGGCCATGCAGTACGGCCTGAAGGCTTCCAACTACCCATTGATCCCCGAAGATTTCGAGCGCCGCCAGCTGCCGCCGGCGCTGGTGCCACACCGCAAGAAGATCTTCGGGCTGACCATCGCGCCCGAGCGACTGGCGCAGATCCGCAATGAGCGCCGGCCCAACTCCAAATACGCCAGCCTGGAGAACTGCCGCGACGAAATCCACGAGGCCGAAGCCATGATGCGGCGCGAAGGCATACGTTGGCTGTCAACCACCACCAAGTCGATTGAAGAGATCGCCACCACCATCCTGCAGGAAATCCGGCCGGAGCGGCTGGAGTACTGAGGCGGGGCCATGCACATCCCATGCCTCCGCACGGATGCACAAGGTGAGCATTCATCGAAGCAGGGGTCAGCGTCGACACAGATTTCCCGATGCATGGCGGCTGAAGCCGT
The DNA here is from genome assembly GCF_056405795.1 of Polaromonas sp. P1_F1. NCBI lineage: Bacteria > Pseudomonadati > Pseudomonadota > Betaproteobacteria > Burkholderiales > Comamonadaceae > Polaromonas > Polaromonas sp. P1_F1. Next base: position 356,047 of record NZ_JBFUBJ010000004.1, on the reverse strand, counting down.
TTTTTCCCGGGGATCGAGTGAGTTGCTACTGATTTGATAGCTGCTTGCGCCCGTCCCTATTGGCCAGGAAGCATTTTTTAGCGAAAAATAGAGCCTTGGGCCTGGCTAAAAATTTCGCATGAAATCAGCCGTTGCCCCAATCCCGACGTGCGCGAGCAGCTATCTTTTTTATAGCGGCGCCAGATCAGCCCAGCACCGCCACCCCCTTGACCTGCGCGTACACAAGGTTGTCAGGCTGCAATTGCAAGGCTTCCGCTGATTTTTGGGTGAGCCGCGCCAGCAGTGTGCTGCCGCCGGCGTCCAGGCCGACCATCACCTGTCCCGGGCTGTCAGCTGAAAGGCCGATGACGGTGACCGCAAAGATGTTCTGCACACTGGTGCCCTCCTGGCGCTCAAGCGTCAGGCTCACGTCACGCGCCTGGATGCGCACGCGCACGCGCTGGCCGACCTGCAGCGAAGGGTTGAGCAGGCTGATGCGTCCGCCGGGAAACTCGGCATGGCTCATGTGCCATTCGGGTTCAACGGCGCTGATCACGGCATCTATCACCGCGGCTGCGGCGTCGCCGTGCGCCAGCGGCAGGTCCAGCCGCGTCATCAGCTCGCGCGTGGGGCCTGAGGCCGTGACCCGGCCGGCGTCCAGCAGCACCAGGTGGTCGGCCAGCCGGGCGACTTCGTCCGGTGCGTGGCTGACGTAGAGCACGGGCATGTCGAGTTCGTCATGCAGGCGCTCCAGGTAAGGCAGGATTTCGGCCTTGCGGGCGATGTCCAGCGAGGCCAGGGGCTCGTCCATCAGCAACAGGCGCGGACTGGTGGCCAACGCCCGCGCGATGGCCACGCGCTGGCGCTCGCCGCCCGAAAGCGTGCCGGGCATGCGCCGCATCAGTTTTTGCAAGCCCAGCAATTCAATGGCGTGTTCCAGCGAGATGCGGCGCTGGGCAGCCGGCACGCGGCGCTGGCCGAAATCGAGGTTGCTGTGCACGTCCAGGTGGGCGAACAGACTTGCTTCCTGGAATACATAGCCCAGCGGCCGCTGATGCACCGGCAAGAAGACACCGGCCTTGTCGTCTTGCCAGACCTCGCCATTGACCGAGAGATGGCCGGTTGCTGCACGCTCCAGACCGGCAATGCTGCGCAGCAGGCTGGTTTTGCCCGAACCCGAAGGACCAAAGACGGCCGTGACGCCGCGCCCAGGCAAGTCCAGCGACACGTCGAGCGAGAAATCGGTGAAGACACGATGAAACGAGGCGGTGATGCCGCCTTCGAGAACGCTGGCCGGCCTCATGCGCCCTGCCCTTTGCGCCGGCCCGGCTGCAAGGCATTGAAGGTATAGAGCGCCAGCAGCACCAGAAAGGAAAACGCCAGCAGGCCGCCGGCCAGCCAGTGCGCCTGGCTGTATTCGAGCGCTTCCACATGGTCGTAGATCTGCACAGACATCACGCGTGTCTTGCCGGGAATGTTGCCCCCCATCATGAGCACAATGCCGAACTCGCCCACTGTGTGCGCAAAGCCCATGACGGTGGCGGTCAGGTAGGCGGGCCGGGCCAGCGGCAGCACCACGCTGAAAAAGGTATCCAGCGGCGAGGCTCGCAAGGTGGCAGCGGCTTCCAGCGGCCGTTCGCCAATCGCCTCAAAGGCGTTTTGCAGCGGCTGCACCACGAAAGGCATGGAATACAGCACCGATCCCACCACGAGCCCGGCAAAGGTAAACGGCAGCACGCCCCAACCCAGCGACTGCGTGAGCTGGCCCACCGGGCCGTTCGGCCCCATCAGTACCAGCAGATAAAAACCCAGCACCACTGGAGGCAAAACCAGCGGCAAGGCCACCAGCGCACCCACCGGCCCTTTGAGCCATGAACGCGTACGCGCCAGCCACCACGCCAGCGGCGTGCCGGCCAGCAGCAACACCACGGTGGTGGTGGCCGCCAGCCGAAAGGTCAGCACCAGTGCCTGAAGGCTTGCATCGTCGAGCATGATTCAGTGTCGCCTCTATGCCGCTTCTGTGCCGCGTTCAGGGCTCGTAGCCGAAGGAGCGGATCACCGCCCTGGCCTTCTCTGTTTTCAAAAAAGCCATCAGCTGCACCGCGGCCTTGCTGTCTTTGGCCTTGGCCAGCAGTACCGCATCCTGGCGAATCGGGCTGTGCAAGCTACCGGGAACAATCCACGCCGAGCCCGACCTGATCTTGCCGCCTTCGCAGACCTGCGAGAGCGCGATAAAACCCAGCTCCGCATTGCCGGTCGAGACAAAGCTGAAGGCCTGGCCGATGCTTTCGCCTTGCACCAGTTTGGGCTCCAGGGCGGCTTGCAGGCCCAGCTTATTCATGGTCTCGACGGCGGCAGCACCGTAGGGCGCGAGCTTGGGCGCAGCGATGGCGATCTTTTTGAAGTCGCCCTTTTTCAGGACCTCGCCCTGCGCATCAACCACGCCAGGCTGGGCCGACCAAAGCACCAGCTTGCCCGTGGCATAGGTAAAGCGGCTACCGTTCACGGCCGCGCCCTCCTTCTCCAGCTTTGCGGGAGTCTCGTCGTCGGCCGCGAGGAAGACCTCAAACGGCGCGCCATGGGTGATCTGCGCATAAAACTTGCCGGTGGCGCCAAAGGTCAGCACCGCTTTGTGGCCCGTATCTTTTTCAAAGTCCGCGGCGATCAGTTTCATGGGCGCGGTGAAATTGGCTGCCACAGCGACCTGGACTTCCTCCGCCAATGCAGCAGCCGATGCCAGCACGAGGCACAGAGCCGGCAGCCAGCGCAACGCAGTTTTGAACATGATGAAACTCTGGTGATGAAAGCTGGGGAGATGACAGGGACGAAGGCGAAGATGCGTTTTGAAAGAAAGTCACTCCTGTCGATTCGCTATTCTATTTTAGAATAGCGGTATCTGTCTCGAGGCTCCCATGAAAAAAGCCGCCAATTCCTCGCCCGCCGCATCCTCCTTCGCAAGCGCCTTCAGCCATGAACCGGCCGACAAGCGCATCGAGATCCTGCGCCTGGTCGGCGAAAGCGGCTCGATCTCGCAGGCAGCGCGGCAAGCCAAGGTCAGCTACAAGGCCGCCTGGCAAGCCATCGACACCTTGACCAACCTGGCCGGTGTGGCGCTGGTGGAGCGCGCTGTGGGCGGGTCGGGCGGCGGCGGCGCCACCCTGACGCCGGCGGGCCATAAGCTGCTGGCAGTGGCAGGTCTTTTGAACGACTCCCGCAGCAAGGTGCTGTCCGCCTTCAAGTCCGATGAACTGCTGCTGCCACGCGCGCTACCGGTACTGTCCAACATGAGCGTACGCACCAGCATGCGCAACCAGTTGCCCTGCCAGGTTGAGAAGATCGAGGTGCACGGCCAGATGGCGCGTGTGCACCTGAGGCTGGCTGGTGAGGCACTGCTGGTTTCGCGCATCACCAAAGCCAGCGCGGAACTGCTGGGCTTGCAGAAAGGGCAAACGGTACTGGCCCTGTGCAAGGCTACGGCGGTGGCCGTGCGTGAGCCGGCGGTTCCCGCACGACCAGAGGTTTGCGTATTGAGCGGCCGTGCGGTTCGGATCAGCCGCGGCGCCACGGGCGACGAAGTGTCGATGCAACTAGACGGAGGCCTGCAGCTGGTCGGCTTTGCGCCTGCCGGCAGCAGCCTCAAAGTTCGCTCCCCGGTACAGGCCCTGGTCGACGAATCAGCCCTCGTAATTGCCCTTTCGGCCTGATCGTCAGGCCGGCGCTTCAAAAAGGTATTGGCGCTGCAATGCCATACCGTCCTGCTGCTCTACCGCGTGAGCCGTCACACCCCACACGTTCCGGATGCACAAAGGCGTCAGCACGTCGGTCGTAGCGGCGAATAACAAGAATGGACAGTCAAAATCCGCCGCATCGCGCCTATTCGATAAATAGTTAATATCTATCGATATACTATATTTAAAAGAGTTATACTATCGTCTCAAAAGCATTTTTACCCGTTCTTTAACCCAGCATAGGAAGCCATCTAGATGTCCCTGATCAATACCCAAGTCCAGCCTTTCAAAACCCAAGCCTTCCTCAATGGCAAGTTCATCGACGTTTCAGACGAATCGCTGAAGGGCAAATGGTCGGTCCTGATCTTCATGCCGGCTGCGTTCACCTTCAACTGCCCTACCGAGGTCGAAGATGCTGCCGACAACTACGCCGAATTCCAGAAAGCCGGTGCTGAGGTCTACATCGTGACCACCGACACGCATTTCTCGCACAAGGTGTGGCACGAAACCTCCCCTGCTGTCGGCAAGGCCAGGTTCCCGCTGGTGGGCGACCCGACCCACACGCTGACCAAAGCCTTTGACGTGTTCATCCCTGAAGAAGGCCTGGCGCTGCGCGGCACCTTTGTGATCAACCCCGAAGGCGTCATCAAGACTGCTGAAGTGCACTCCAACGAGATCGCACGTGACGTCAAGGAAACCCTGCGCAAGCTGAAGGCAGCCCAGTACACCGCCGCTCACCCCGGCCAGGTCTGCCCTGCCAAGTGGAACGAAGGCGCCAAGACGATCGCCCCGTCCATCGACCTCGTCGGCAAGATCTAAGAACAGGTCTAACGCCCTGCAGCCTTCCTGACGAAGGCCCGGGCCCCGGCACACGCGTGTGTGCCGTCCCGGGCTTTTTTGTTCCTCATTGAAATTGAAAGTGACACTGCCATGCTCGACGACGCCACCAAAGCCCAACTGAAAAGCTATCTCGAACGCGCCACTGCGCCCATCGAAATCGTCGCTTCGCTCGACGGCAGCGAGGCTTCGGGTGAAGTACTGTCGCTGCTGAAAGATGTGGCCGAGTCTTCGCCCCTGGTCAAACTGACCGAAAGCCGCGACGACCCGCACCGCAAGCCCTCGTTTTCGATCAACCGCCCCGGTGAAAACCACGGCCCGCGTTTTGCCGGCCTGCCCATGGGTCATGAATTCACCTCGCTGATCCTGGCACTGCTGCAGATTGGCGGCTACCCGCCCAAAGTAGAGCAACCCGTGCTCGAGCAGATCCGCGCGCTCGACGGCGATTTCGACTTCGAGGTCTATGTCTCGCTGACCTGCCACAACTGCCCCGACGTGGTCCAGGCGCTGAACCTGATGGCGGTGCAGAACCCCCGCATCAAGACCACGATGATCGAAGGCGGCACCTTCCAGGACGAAGTGAAAGAGCGCGAGATCATGGGCGTGCCCACGGTCTTCCTCAACGGAACCATGTTCGGAAACGGCCGCATGAGCCTGGAGGAAATCCTGGCCAAGATCGACACCAGCGGCGTCGAACGTGAAGCCAAGATCATCGACAAAAAGGAAGCCTTCGACGTGCTGATCGTCGGCGGCGGCCCGGCCGGCGCGGCAGCGGCCGTGTATGCCGCGCGCAAGGGCATCCGCACCGGTGTGGCGTCCGAGCGTTTCGGCGGCCAGGTACTGGACACCCTGGGCATCGAGAATTTCATCTCCATCAAGGAAACCGAAGGCCCCAAATTTGCCCACGCGCTGGAAGAGCACGTGCGCAACTACGACGTGGACATCATGAACCTGCAGCGCGCCAAGGCGCTGGTACCGAACAGCGGGCCGGACAAAAACCTGATCGAAGTGCAGCTCGAAAGCGGCGCCTCGCTCAGGAGCAAGTCCATCGTGATTTCGACCGGTGCACGCTGGCGCAACATCAATGTTCCCGGCGAGCATGAGTTCAAGAACAAGGGCGTGGCCTACTGCCCGCACTGCGACGGCCCGCTCTTCAAGGGCAAGCGCGTGGCGGTGATCGGCGGCGGCAACTCGGGCGTCGAGGCGGCGATCGACCTGGCCGGCATTGTCGGCCATGTGACGCTGATCGAATTCGACACGGCACTGCGCGCCGACGCCGTGCTGCAGCGCAAGCTGAACAGCCTGCAGAACGTGACGGTGTTCACCAACGCGCAGACGACCGAAATCACCGGCGACCAGAAAGTCAATGGCCTGGTCTACAAGGACCGCGCCAGCGGCGAGCTGAAAACCGTCGAGCTTGAAGGTGTGTTCATCCAGATCGGCCTGGTGCCCAACACCGACTGGCTCAAGGGCGTGGTGGACCTGTCCAAACACGGCGAGATCATCGTCGACGCCAAGGGCCAGACCTCGGTACCCGGCGTGTTTGCTGCGGGTGACGTGACGACCGTGCCCTTCAAGCAGATCATCATCGCGGCCGGTGAAGGCGCGAAGGCGGCGCTCAGCGCGTTTGACTACCTGATCCGCAGCCCCATCACTGTGCAGTGATGCAGTGATGGGATACCCGAAAAGGCCGTCCTCTCCGGGCGGCCTTTTTTTGCGCGGTTTTTCACCGGAATTCCCCTGGGGCTTGCAAGGACCAAGATGAGAATTACTCTCATCTAGTGGTATAGTTCGCAGCGCCCTACTCGCTAGCCAAACAACCCGGCCGCCTTCTCGTGCTGCCAGGCGTAGCAAGCCAACAACCCGCCCACCGGCCCCCTGAAATTTCGTCACCTATCGTGGCGTCAGGGGCTGCTGTGCGCACGCCAGTTCCCTGGCGATCCTCCCCAGGAGTTTTGACTTGCTCACCTCGCATCCGCCGCACGCCGCGCGCCACCTTGCACCGTTCGCCATCCTTTCTCTGATCGCCGCGCTTCAAGGCGCATATGCCCAGACAGCGGCCGAGACAACCCTTCGCGAAGTGCAGGTGCGCTCCGACCAGGAGAAAGAGACCGCCACCGGCCCGGTGATCGGCTACCGCGCCAAAAGGGCTTCTACCGCGACCAAGACCGACACGCTGCTGTCCGAAACGCCGCAGGCCGTGACCGTCATCACCAGCCAGCAGATTACCGACCAGGGTGCCAACAACCTGCAGGACGCCCTGGGCTACGCCGCCGGCGTGCGCTCCGATGCCTATGGACTGGATTCACGAACCGACTCGGTGCGTGTGCGCGGCGCCAGCCCGGACAACTACCTGGACGGCCTGCGTGAAGCCTACGGCTACTACACCAGCCGCACACGCGCAGACCCTTACACGCTGGAGCGCCTGGAGGTACTGCGCGGCCCGTCGGGCATGCTGTTCGGCGCGGGCACGGCGGCCGGCGTCATCAACATGGTCAGCAAAAGGCCGCAAACCGAAACCCAGCGCGAAGTGGGCGTGCAGTTCGGCAGCAACGGCCGCAAGCAGCTCCAGCTCGACCTGACCGGCCCGCTGACGGAAGATGGTGAATGGCTGTACCGGCTGGTCGCACTCAAACGCAGCTCCAACACGCAGGTTGACTTCGTACCCGACGACCGCAGCCTGATCGCGCCGTCGCTCACCTGGCGGCCCAATGCTGCCACCTCGCTCACGTTGCAGGCACTGTGGCAAAAAGACAAGAGCGGCTCAACCTCGCAGTTCTTTCCCTGGGAAGGCACGCTGCTGCCCAACCCGAACGGCCAGTTGCCGACCAGCCGCTTCATCGGTGAACCGGGCGACTACTACGACTCCGAGCGCAAATCCATCGGCTGGCTGTTTGAGCACAAGTTCAACGACACCTGGACGGTGCGCCAGAACTTTCGCCACGCCACCAACGAGAACGACAACCGCTACCACTACGGCGACTTCTTCACCAGCCCCGGCAGTTGGGGGTCTGACCCGGTGACCAAGCGGCGCTTGGGCCGCATCAACGACAGCTCGCTCACACGCAACCGCATCACCGCGCTGGACAACCACGCCGAGGGCCATTTCACCACCGGCGCGCTCAAGCACACGCTGCTGGTGGGCGCGGACTTTGCGCGCCACAGCGAGAACACCTGGGCGGGCGCCACGGTCAGTGATATCGACGCCTACGCGCCCATCTACGGCAACCTGCTCATCCCCGTACGCGCGGCCCTGCCTGGCACCACGCAACGGCAAACAGGCCTGTATCTGCAGGACCAGATGAAGCTGGACAACTGGATCGTGACGACGGGCCTTCGCCATGACAAGTCCGTGTCGGGCGCCGAAGGCCGCCCTGATGAAGAAACCTCGGCCACCACCAGGCGCCTGGGCCTGATGTATGCCCACCCCTCGGGCTGGTCGCCCTATGTGGGCTACAGCGAATCCTTCACCCCGCAGGCCGCCATCAAGGGTCAACTCTTCACGCCGCTGCGCGGTGAGCAATGGGAACTGGGCCTGAAATACGAGCCGGCGGGCCGCGCACTGGCTTATAGTGCCGCGCTCTACGACCTGCGCGAGAAAAACCAGATTGCCTCGCCGCTGCCCAATGTCTACACCCAGGTTGGCGCCACGCGCACCAAAGGGCTGGAGCTGGAAGTCAAGGGCTCCGTCACGTCCAATCTGGAGCTGGTCGCGCACTACAACTACACCGAGCTGGACAAGCAGCTCGAAGGCTTGCCCCAGCACCAGGCCAGCGCCTGGGCCAGGTACCGCTTCTCCATCGCCGGCATGAATGGCTTTTCGGCGGGCGCCGGTGTGCGCTGGATGGGCGCTTTCCGGGACCAGCAAGGCGGCGGCAGCGGCCCCGAAATCCCCGCAGCCGCGCTGCTGGATTTGATGTTCGCCTACGACACCGCGAACTGGCGCTACGCCGTCAACATCAACAACGCGACCGACAAGACCTACTTCAGCACCTGCCTGGCCCGCGGCGACTGCTGGTATGGCGCGCGGCGCACGGTGGTGGCCAGCGCTACTTACCGCTTCTAGACGACAAGAAGGAGAGCCACGATGACCACGACCAGCCCCACGGGCAAGAAGACGGCGATGGACAGCCGGCGCATCAAGACCTGGACCTGGGTGCACAAATGGAGCAGCCTGGTTTGCACGGTCTTCATGCTGCTGCTGTGCCTGACCGGGCTGCCGCTGATCTTTCACCATGAGATCGGCCACCTGCTGGGCACCGAAGTTGAAGCTCCCGATTTGCCGAAGGGCACACCGCGCGCCAGCCTGGACAAGGTCATGGAAGTGGCGCAGGCACTGCACCCGGGCAAGGTGCCGATGTTCGCCTCACACGAGATCGACGACGACCGCTTCTGGTACGTCACGCTGGGCGACACGCCGCTGTCCGAGGTGGGTAACAAGACCGTCGCTGTCGATGCACGAACAGCAGCTGTGCTGGCCCAGCCCAGCTTCGACGAAGGCTTTATGTACGTGATGTTCAAACTGCACGTTGACCTCTTTGCCGGACTCGCGGGCAAGCTCTTTCTGGGCTTCATGGGGCTCTTGCTGCTGGTGGCAATTGTCTCGGGTGTGGTGCTGTATGCGCCCTTCATGCGCAAGCTGGACTTCGGCACGGTGCGGCAGACCCGCCCGCGCGCCCGCTGGCTGGACCTGCACAACCTGCTGGGCATCGTGACGCTGGTGTGGGCCTTCACCGTGGGCGCCACGGGCATGATCAACACCTGGGCCGACCTGTTGATCAAGTACTGGCAGTACGACCAGTTGAGTTCGCTGCTGGCGCCTTACCAAGGGCAAAAACCGCCGGCACGCCTGGCCTCGGTGCAGCAGGCAGCTTCATCAGCGACCGCGCTGGCGCCTGAAATGAAGATGGCCTTTATCGCTTTTCCGGGTACGTCGTTTTCAAGCCCGCACCACTACACGGTGTTCCTGCGCGGCAATGAGCCCTTCAACTCGCGGCTGCTCAAGCCCGTGCTGGTGGACGCAGGCACCAACAAACTCACAGCCAGCCCGCCGCTTCCCTGGTACCTGACCGCGCTGCTCGTATCGCAGCCGCTGCACTTCGGCGACTACGGCGGCATGCCGATGCAAATCCTCTGGGCCCTGCTGGACATCGCGACCATCATCGTGCTGGGCAGCGGCCTTTACCTGTGGCTTGGACGGCGCAATCCGGCCAAAGCCGCGAAGCCGGAAAAAACAGCACCGGCAGGGCAAGCACCAGCGCCGCATGCCGCACGCCATGAAACGACTGGCGGTGCCGCGTGAGCGCAAAGGCCGATCCCGCGAAGGGCTCCGCTTTCTGGCGCCTGTGGCGCTGGCCCCTCGTGCTGGGCATGCTCAGCACCACCGGCCTGCTGACCGCGCTGGTGTCTGACGGCTGGGGCGACTGGTGGTGCTGGCTGGGGTTGGGCGTGCCCGTGGCTGTGATGGCCTGGTTCTCGTGGGTGCCCGGAGGGCCGCGCAAACGCTGAATGGGCGGGTGATTGGTTTTTTTGTTCTGGCGCGATATGTACAGTTAATCTGGCAGCACTTTGAAGCGAAGCACAAGAACACCAAAATTTCATGCTAAAAGTGCCAGAAACCCTTATAAAACGGGCGCAAGCAGCTCCTGATTTAATAGCAATCCAAAAGAACCCTCACTGGCCACGCTTGCCCAGGTGCGGCTGCCTGGCGCTTGAGTTCTGTCACCGCTCGAAGTGCGATGGTGGTGTGCCTGACCTTGGCGCCGGTGTGGCGTCTATAGCCATCACCGGCGGCAGGCCCGCCCAGGCTATAAAATTCAGGCTTGCTCACGCACGATCTGAGGGCGCGACCTGAAGGGATGCGTGGTGAGTCCCTTGCATCACCCAAAGCCCTTTCTCGTCCCCCATTTCTTTCCTCTTCTCTTCTTTTTCTCTCATGAGCGCCTTCAACACAGAACGCATTATTTCCGTCCACCACTGGACCGACTCACTATTTAGCTTCACCGCCACGCGCGATTCGGGCTTTCGCTTCGTCAACGGCCAGTTCACCATGATCGGCCTGCCCGTGGACGGCAAACCGCTGCTGCGCGCCTACAGTGTGGCCAGCGCCAACCATGAAGACCAGCTGGAGTTTTTCAGCATCAAGGTGCCGGACGGCCCGCTGACTTCGCGGCTGCAGCACTTGAAGCCGGGCGACGACATTCTGGTCGGCCGCAAGCCCACCGGCACGCTGTTGTTGCAAAACCTGCTGCCCGGCGGCACGCTGTGGCTGCTGGCCACCGGCACCGGTCTGGCGCCCTTTCTCTCTCTGATCAAGGATCCCGACACTTACGAGCGGTTTGAGCGCGTGGTGGTGGTGCACGGTTGCCGTACCAGCGCCGAGCTCGCCTACCGTGAGCTGATCGAGCACGAGCTGCACGAGCATGAGTTCCTGGGCGAGCTGGTGCGCGGACGCCTGATGTATTACCCCACCGTGACGCGCGAGCGCTTTCGCAACGAAGGCCGCATCACCGAGCTCATGCAGTCAGGCAAGCTGTATAGCGACCTGGGCTTGCCGGCGATCTCTATCGGGAACGACCGCCTGATGCTGTGCGGCAGCCCCGACATGCTGCGCGACATCAAGGCCATGCTGGAAGAGCGCGGCTTTGAGGAAGGCAACATGCAGCGAGCCGGCCACTTCGTGGTGGAACGCGCATTTGCCGAGCGCTGACTGACAACGGGAAACGTTTGCAATGCGAACGTTTCTCACAATCAAACGCAACCAGACCGCCCGCGCAGGGGAATGCTTGAGTTACGGCGTGCGGCCAGTGACAATGGGCGATCCGCACTACACAACGATAAGGAATTTCCATGAAAGGCGACGCAAAAGTCATCGCTCACCTGCAGGCGCAGCTGAAGAACGAGCTGACGGCCATCAACCAGTACTTTTTGCACTACCGCATGTACAAGCACTGGGGCCTGGACAAGCTGGCCAAGAAGGAATACGAAGAGTCCATCGGCGAAATGAAGCACGCCGACAAGTTGATGGACCGCATCTTCATGCTCGATGGCCTGCCCAACCTGCAGGACCTGGGCAAGCTGATGATCGGCGAGGATGTTCCAGAAGCCCTGAACTGCGACCTGAAAGCCGAAACCGGTGCACAGGCCACGATCAAGGATGGCATTGCCCACTGCGAAAGCGTACGCGACTATGTCTCGCGCGACCTGCTGCAGGAGATCCTCGATGACACCGAAGAGCACATCGACTTCCTGGAAACACAGATTGAACTGCTTGGCAAGGTTGGCCTGCAAAACTACCTGCAAAGCCAGATGGGCGAGCTGAGCTGAATGTGGTCTTGAAATAGCCCGGTGACATACCTGGCACAAAACAGACGGGGCACAGGCCCCGTTTTTTTGTTTGCGCCAACGCTGACCGCTCCTGGTTTTCAAAGCCCTTTTTGTCGCCCCCTAAATTTGGCCTTTTTGCCACACAACCACCGTTTTCGTCCCTATTCCCGCAACATTCAGACACATCAGATTACGAATCATTATCATTTGATATACACTTCGAGCGAACTTTACGAGCCAGCCAACTCGCGCCCCTGGGCATTCCGAGCCAGCCAAGCTTTTTCCTGAACCCGGTCCACCGCCTGCAAGGCAGGACCCTGCTTGGAGGCCATCTTGGCATACCCTTCCGCTCGCGCCGCACGCCCTGCGCGCAACAAAAAAAACCGCACCATGGGCGCCGACAACTTCACGCCGTTTGCCGGCCCGGTTGCCAATCCTGCCGCATCTTCCGACAAAACACTGCTCCCGCTTGGCGCGCTCATGCTGGCTGTTTCGGTGTCGGGCTGGGCCCAGAGCATCACCCCGACGCCCAGCACCGGCACCACGACCGCTACGTCGTCCACCTCTGCAACACCTGTTGAAGGCAGAAGCCTGGCCCCCGTCACGGTGACAGGCACACGCGATCGCGCCAGCCAGACCTACCAGAGCGGCATTACCAGTGTCGGCAAGATGCCCGTGCCGGCCAAGGACGTTCCCCAGTCGCTGACGGTCGTCAACGAAAAGCTGATGCATGACCAGGGCAAGGACAGCTTCAAGAGCGCACTCGAAAACGTCGTCGGCATCACCTTTGAAGCCGGCGAAGGCGGCCGGGTCGGCGACAACATCCGCATTCGCGGCTTCAGCGCGGCGGGCGACATCTACACCGACGGCATGCGCGACATTGCGCAGTACAACCGCGACAACTTCAACACCGAGCGCGTGGAAGTGCTTCGCGGCGCGGCCTCCATGCTGTTTGGCCGCGGTTCCACCGGCGGCGTGATCAACCAGGTCAGCAAGCAAGCCCGCCTGATCACCGAGCACGAAGTGAACGCCACCGTCGGCACCAAAGGCTATCAGCGCTACCAGGGCGACTTCAATTTCAAACTCGACGACGACGCAGCTTTGCGCATCAACGCCATGGCCACCGATGGCGATGGCCGCGGCGAAAATGCCAGCGCCTCCACCCATCGCCGCGGCCTGGCCCTGGACTACCGCTTCGGCATCGGCACAGCGAACGAATTTGAAATCAGCTACTACCACCTGCACTACAACGACAAGCCCGACTGGGGCTTTGCGTGGTTTAACAGCCGCCCTGCACCAGGCACCGACAAATATTGGTATGGCCTCAACACCGACTTCCAGAACGACAAGGCCGACGCTGTCACACTGAGCCATACCCACCGATGGACCGACGGCAGCAGCCTGAAAACCACGGTGCGCGACGGCTACTACTCACGCACGCTTCGCGCCACGCAGGCCAGCTTTGCCGCCGGCACAACCCTGGCCAACCTGAACGCCAACACGGTGGTGAGCCGCGGCGCCACCAGCGCCGGCAATGCCAAGGCGGGCAACGAACACCACACATTCCTGCAAACCGACTACCTCACGACCACTCAGTGGTTTGGCCGCAAGAACAGCCTGCTGATCGGCGCCGAGTACGCCGTGGAAAATTCTGACCGCCTCAGCTACCCCCTCCTGACGGGGGCCAAGCCGACCACCACTGTGGGCAATCCCATCAGCACCGGCATCGGGGGCAATTACACGCAGAGGCTGGAAACGGCATTCAAGGCCACTACGCTGGGCCTGTACATGCAGGACACGATTGACCTCACGCAGTACTGGAAACTGGTTGCCGGCCTGCGCGTGGACAACTTCAAGGCCGACTACCAACGGCCCACCGGCATACCACCCAACAACGGGACGCTCGCCAGATCCGACAGCCTGCTGAGCAAACGGCTGGGCGTGATATATCAGCCGACCGATGAGGTCAGCTACTACGCCGCCTATGGCACGTCGTTCAATACCTCCGGCGACCTGTATCAGTTCGACCCGAACTCTGCCAACACGCCGCCCGAGAGCAGCCGCAACATGGAAATTGGCGCCAAGTGGGAGCTCTACGGCGGTGACCTGTCACTGCGCGCAGCCCTGGCCCGCACAGAGAAGTACAACGAGCGCAACACCGACATCGACACGAGCACCAACTCTTACCTGTTGTCCGGCAAGCGGCACACCGATGCGCTGGAATTTGAGGTCGCCGGCCGCATCACGCCCCAGTGGGATGTCTTTGCGGGCATCGGTTTCCTGACGGCGAGAATCGACAAGACCGGCGCCACCGCCGAGATCGGACAAAACCCGGGGCTGAGCCCAAGCCGCCAGGCCAACCTGTTCACCACCTACCGCATCGGCGACAAGTGGCGTATCGGCGGCGGCTTCACCGCCGTCAGCACCAACAAGCCGGCCAATGCCGTCACGGCCACCAACCGGGTGCCGGGCTACGTGAAGGCCGACGCGCTGGTGGAATACCGCATCAATGAAAAAAACACCGTCAAGCTGAACATCGACAACCTGTTTGACAAGGTGTACTACAACACGTTGTACCGCGGCTTTGTGGCGCCCGGCGACGCACGCAGCGTGCGCGTAACGCTCACCAGCAAGTTCTGATTCAAAAGAACGTTTTCAAGGTTGGGCACCTGGGGGATACTCCGGGTGCCCATTTTTTTTCAGTCGCCTTTCGGGAAGCCCCACCATGCTGCTTCGCATTCAACAAGCCCTCAAGCCGGACGAACTCGCGCAGGTCCGCCAGCTGATCCTGGGCGCCGATTGGGCCGACGGCCGCATCACCGCCGGCAGCCAGAGCGGCACCGTCAAGAACAACCTGCAGCTGCCAGAAGAGCTGCCCGCCGCCCAGCAGGCGCGCCACATCGTGTCGGTGGCGCTGGCCCGTAATCCGATGTTCGTGACCGGGGCGCTGCCCAAATCGGTCTATCCGCCCCTCTTTAACCGCTACGGCGGCGACGCCAACAACTTCGGCAACCACATTGACAACGCGGTACGCACGCATGCCGCCACAGCACGGCACGTGCGCACCGATATTTCCTGCACACTGTTCCTGAGCGATCCGGCCAGCTATGACGGCGGCGAACTGGTCGTGCAAGACACCTACGGCGAGCAACGCATCAAGTTCGAGGCGGGCGACCTGGTCATGTACCCGGGCACATCGGTGCACCGCGTGGAGCCTGTCACGCGCGGTGAACGGCTGGCCTGCTTCTTCTGGATCGAAAGCATGGTGCGTTCCGATGCCCAGCGCCGGCTTTTGTATGAAATGGATATGGCCATTACCTCGCTGCGCCAAAAGGACCTGGAACGCTCAACCCCAGGTGCGGCCGAAGGTGCCGAGGTGGTACGGCTTACAGGCTGCTATCACAACCTGCTGCGGATGTGGGCTGAGGTTTAGGCGGTTGGAGCGCGTTTGTCCTGCATCGTGAAGGGTTTTAGCAACCCATCACCCCGATGGTGCCTCGCTCACCCCCAGAAACAGCCTTTTCGCTATCTAATTCATAGCTGCTTGCGCCCGCCCAGAAAGGCTTACTGCTGAATTTGGCTTCGAAAACAAGGCCAAAAATCCTCTGCAAATAGCTCGCACTTCCTGAAATCCGCATCTCATGATTGCAAATGCGATAGATTCGCATTTATAATCAACACACCGATTGAATCAATCATCAGCCAAGCCCATCCATGATCGTTTGCGTCTGCCGCCGAATCTCCGACCGCGAAATTGCCCGCCATGCCCGAGCAGGCCTGGGCTTTGACGAGATCCAGTTCGAACTCGGCGTGGCCACCCAGTGCGGCCAGTGTGAAGGCTGCGCCCGCGACGTGGTGGCGCAGTGCAGTGCCAGCTGCCCGACGGCCAATATCAAGCTCGCCGCCCACACGCTGGAAGGCAGCCCATGGAACACCTTGCAACCTTCTCCCCAATACTGATTTCGGCCCTTCCTGTCAGCCTTGTGCTGGTGATAGGCTCCGCGTGGTGGATCTTCCGCCGCTAGTTTCCTGGTTGCCTTTTTGACCGAAACCGCGCCTCATGTGGCCATTCGCCCACCTATCTCCCTCTCGATGAACGCCACTTTCTCCACCGCACCACGCCCCGCCCCGCCGCGCCAGCCCCTCAGCCGCAATGCTGTTATCGCGCTCGTGGTAGTGGGCCTGCACGTGGGGTTCATCTGGGCGCTGCAAAGCGGCTTGTTGATGCGCGCCGCCGAAATCGTGATTCCTGCAGAAATCCTCACGCAATTCGTGGACCCGCCCGCCCCCAAGGTGGAGCCCGTCCCCCCTACCCCACCCACGCCGACCGTGCAGAAAAAAGCGGTTGCCAAGGCACCCGACAAACCCGCGCCCCAGCCGCTGGCCATCCCGGATCCGACACCTTCGCCCAATGCCCCGACAGGCGTTGTCACGCCGCCGCTGCCGCCAGCGCCTGTAGCCGTGGCTCCAGCCGCACCGCCTGCGCCACCGGTGGTACAGCTGCCGTCCAGCGATGCCGACTACCTGCAAAACCCGAAACCTCGCTACCCGACCCGAAGCATTCACCTGGAAGAGCAGGGCAAGGTGGTCTACAAGGTATGGATTGGCGTCGACGGAAAAGCCCAGCGCGCGGAACTCGTCACCTCGAGCGGTTTTTCCCGCCTCGACAAAGCCGCCTACGACGCAGTCATGAGTTGGCGCTACGTGCCCGGCAAACGAAACGGCGTTCCGGAAACCATGCCCTTCAATGTTCCCATCAACTGGACGTTGAAAGACTGAGCGAAATCTTTTTGAACCTGGAGTATTGATTCATGAATTCCCAATTCGGCCTTGCCAACGTCTGGAGCCAGGGCGATATCGTTACCAAATCGGTGGCCGTGCTGCTACTGGTCATGTCGCTCGCGTCATGGATGGTCATCATCATCAAGACGCTGGACCTCATCAAGTACAAAAAGATCGCGCGCGCCTCTGAAGACTTCTGGCACAGCGAAGACTTTGCCGCAGGCCTCACCAAGCTGGGCTCGGACCCCGCCAACCCGTTCCGCCAGCTGGCCCTGGAAGGCCGCGAAGCCACGCTGCACCACCGCAACACCAAGGCACACCTGCACGATGCCCTGGACGTGAGCGACTGGGTCACGCGCACGCTGCGCAATGCCATCGACGAATTCACCGGCAAGCTGCAGTCGGGCCTGGCCATCCTGGCCTCGGTCGGCTCCACCGCCCCCTTCGTCGGCCTCTTCGGCACCGTGTGGGGCATCTACCATGCGCTGCTGTCCATCGGCGCGGCCGGCCAGGCGACCATCGACAAAGTGGCTGGCCCGATCGGCGAATCGCTGATCATGACGGCGCTGGGTCTCGCGGTTGCCATCCCGGCGGTGCTGGGCTACAACGCGCTGGTGCGCGGCAACAAGGGCGTGCTGCAAAAACTCAGCCGCTTCGCGCATGACCTGCACGCCTACTTCGTCACCGGCGCCCGCGTGAGCGCCGGCGGCCAGCAGGCCAATGTTGTGCCAATGAAAAAAGCCTGAGAGCCAACCCTTTATCCTGCTCTGCCGCCCCACAGCCGCGGAGCTCCCTCATTCAGTGACCGAGAAGCACCATGGCCTTTGGAACCCAAGACGACAGCGATGAGGTGATGAACGAGATCAACATGACGCCCATGGTGGACATCATGCTGGTGCTGCTCATCATCTTCATCATCACGGTCCCCGTGATGAAGCATTCCGTCAACATCGACCTGCCGCGCGCCTCCAACGAAGCGCAAAACATCAAGCCGGAAACGGTTCGCCTGAGCGTGGATGCGGAAGGCAGCTATTTCCTGAACGAGACCAAAATTTCAGACGAAGAACTGGTCACGCAGCTCAAGGCGTCGGCGGCACAAAACCCGCAGCCAGACCTGCATATCCGCGGCGACAAATCAGTGCGCTACGAGCGCGTAGCCCAAGCCATGGCAGCAGCCCAACAGGCCGGGCTGCGCAAGATCGGTTTCATCACTGAACCCAAGAACTAACCAGGGCCTGCAGGACTGATCAGGGTCCTGGACGCATGCCTGCTGGACAGGCACTCCAGGTTTTTCACACAGAAAGAAACAAAACCGCAGCCTGGATTCGCTTGACTTTCAAATGAGAATGGTTATCATTAACTTAACGAAACCCAAACAGGTTTAACCATCATGTCCATCGCAATGCCCGCCTCTCATACCCTGAGCCTTCCTGCCCGCGCCCCTGCGCACACAGAGACCGCTTCTGGCAGCCATTCGTCGGGCGCTTCCGCCGCTTGCGTCAACAGCACCGAAATCCTGCGCGGGCAAAAGGCCGTGGAAATCAACCACAACGGCTCGACTTACCGCCTTCAGGCCACTCGCCTGGGCAAACTGATTTTGACCAAGTAAGCCGCCTTCACGGTTTCATCACCCTCTTCATCAGCACAGTTTCATCGTGGGGCGATCCGGGGCTACCAAGCCTCCAAGGTCGTTTTTAGCCAGCCACAGACCCCTTCGGGGTTGTTTAGCCAGGCTTTTTTTCTTGATGTTGTTCTGCTCTCGCCAACAAAAAAGCCGACCCTCTGGTCGGCTTTTTTGTTCCCGCTGCGAAGCGGTTTACAGGCCGATGGCGGCAATACCAGCGCGCGCAATTTGCGCATCTTCGCTGGATTTCACGCCGCTCACACCCACAGCGCCAATGCACTGCCCTTCTTTCACGATGGGTACGCCGCCTTCGAGCATGCCGTGAATGTAGGGCGCCGACAGAAAGGACGTACGGCCGCCGTTGATGACGTCCTCGTAAACCTTGCTCTCACGGCGGCCCATGGCGGCCGTATTGGCCTTGGAAGGTGCAATGTGCGAGGAAATGGGCGGTGCAYCGTCCAGGCGCTGCAGGTGCAGCAGGTGTCCGCCGTCGTCGACGATGGCGATGGTGACGGCCCAGTTGTTCTTGAGGGCTTCGGCCTCGGCGGCGGCGGCGATGGTTTTGACGTCGGCGAGTTCAAGCACTGCTTTTGATTTCATGGTCTTCAGGATTTCCGGAGTTTGTTGGCAAAGATACCGAGCATACGCAAATTTGGGGCCGCCCTTCGTCCGCATTGCCGCCAAATTAGCTTATAGAACCCTTACAAAAAGTAGGGAGTGAGGGCTGGAAAAACAGCAATGCACCCTAAAATAATCTTGCCGGCATTTGCTGGCGCCTCGGAGACGACTTTCATGACTGACAATGTTCAAACCCTCGACTACGGCGTTGCTTCCAGCGTCGAGCAACGCAACAAGGTCTTGCGCAACACCTATTGGCTGCTGGCCCTGAGCCTGCTGCCCACCGTGCTGGGCGCCTGGCTGGGTGTGGCGACGGGCATTACCCGCTCCCTGACGGGCGGATTGGGCCTGATCGTGTTCCTCGGCGGTGCCTTCGGCTTTATTTTCGCCATTGAAAAGACCAAGAACTCGGCCGCGGGCGTGCCTGTGCTGCTCGGTTTTACCTTTTTCATGGGCCTGATGCTCTCGCGCATGATCGCCATGGTGCTGGGTTTCAGCAACGGCGCATCACTGGTCATGACGGCTTTTGCCGGTACGGCCGGCGTGATGTTCGTGATGGCCAGCCTGGCCACCGTCATCAAGCGGGACCTGAGCGGCATGAGCAAGTGGCTGTTTGCCGGTGCGCTGGTCATCCTGGTGGCCGCCGTCATCAATGTGTTTGTCGGCTCGACCATGCTGATGGCCGTCATTAGCACGCTGGCGATCGCGGTTTTCAGCGCCTACCTGCTGTATGACCTGAAGCAGGTGATCGACGGCGGCGAAACCAACTACATCAGCGCCACCCTGGCCATTTACCTGGACCTGTTCAACATCTTCCAGAGCCTGCTGGCTCTGCTGGGCATCTTCGGCGGCGACCGGGACTGATCCGCTTCGCTACAGAACAAAAAAGGGCCTCAGGGCCCTTTTTTCATGCGCACCTCGTGTCATTCTCCGCAGGGTGAGCCTGGGGCTTCTCCAATTCAAGCCGGGGCCGCGAATCTGGCTCTGCCAGTCCGCAGGCGCAGCGCCCCCCTCGGGGGCAGGGAGCTACACGCAGTGAGCGACCGTGGGGGCCAAATCAAACACCGCAATGGACTCCACATGGGCCGTATGCGGGAACATGTTGACCACACCGGCCGCCGTGCAGCGGTATGCGCCGCTGTCCACCAGCACGCCCGCATCCCGCGCCAGGGTGGCCGGGTTGCAGCTTACATAGACAATGCGCTGCGGCGGCACCCAGCCGTTCAAGGCCAGGCTCTGCTGGTGCTCACCGTCGTCACAGGGGACGCCGCTGACGATCTGTTGGTGCAGCGCTGCCAGGGACTTGAAGAGCTCAAAAGCGCCTTCACGCGGAGGGTCCACCAGCCATTTGTCGGCCCGGCCGTCTTTCACCAGCATCGCCGGCGTCATTTCAAACAGGTTGCGCGCTACAAATTTTGTAGCTGCCAGCGCCCGTCGGACGCTGGATGCAGGCCTGTTTCTTTCAAAATTCTCGCGTGAACGGGCGACCAGGACTTCACTGCCTTCGATGCCCAGCACTTCACGGGCGCGTGTGGCCAGCGGCAAGGTGAAATTGCCCAGGCCGCAAAACCAGTCGATCACCCGCTCGTCCGGCTGCACCGCCAGCATCCGCAGTGCACGCGACACCAGCACCTGGTTGATGTGAGGGTTGACCTGCGTGAAATCGGTCGGTTTGAACGGCATGACCACATCGAACTCCGGCAGGCCGTAGCTCAGCTCCTGCACAGCGTCGTCCAGCAGCTTGACCGTCTCGAGGCCCCCCGGTTGCAGCCACCATTGCAGGCCGGGGTTCAACACAGCGAAAGCACGCAGGCGGTTCAAGTCACCGGTGCTCAAGGGTTCCATATGGCGCAGCACCATGGCCGTGACCTCGTCGCCACAGGCCAGCTCGATCTGCGGCAGGGTTTCCTTCGCATCCATGCTGCCGATCAGCTCGCGCAGCGGCACGAGCATGTCGCTGACGTGCCGGGGCACCACATGGCATTCGGTCATATCGGCCACGTAGCCGCTTTTACGCTCGTGAAACCCCACCAGCACGGCACCCTTTTTGCGGACATACCGCACCGACAGCCGCGCGCGATAGCGGTATCCCCAGGCCGGCCCTTCGATGGGCCGCAGCAGGTTGTCCGCCTTGACCTTGCCGATGTGCCAGAGATTGTCTTCCAGCACACGCTGCTTCACGGCCACCTGCGCCCCCACATGCAAATGCTGCATCTTGCAGCCGCCGCATGCGCCGGTGTGCATGCCGAAATGCGGGCATGCCGGCCGCACACGCTGGGACGATTCACGGTGAATCGCCATCACCATGGCTTTTTCAAAGCTGCTTTTCTTGCGGTAGACGTTGGCAGTTACCCGTTCGAAAGGCAGGGCACCCTCGATAAAAACCACCTTGCCGTCAGCCCTGTGGGCAATTCCCTGGGCTTCGATGTCGAGTGATTCAACTTCGAGCACGTCCGGCGGGTAGTCGGCCGCCGTAGCAGGCTGCTTGTTCTGGCTTTCTTCTGTCATGCACCAATTGTCTCAGGCTGCGGTACCATTTTCTGAACCCGTGAAAGGAAGGCGCCATGGAGCTTCGTATTTGCATCGATGTTGACAACATGGAACGCGCCGTCGAGTTCTATACAGAGGCGCTCGGGCTGCGTACAGGCCGCCGTTTCAAGAGCGACTTCGTGGAAATTCTCGGTGCGGGCAGCCCGATCGACCTGCTCTTCAATGCGCCGGGCACCCGGCCGATCGCCAGCGGCCAGGGCAGCGAGAGTGTTCGCACCTACCAGCGCCACTGGACACCTGTCCATCTTGATTTTGTGGTGGAAGACATTGACGCAGCGGTTGAGCGGTTGCAGCGCCACGGCGCCGTTCTGGAAATGCCCGTGGCCGAACGGGTCTGGGGGCGCATTGCCGGGCTGGCCGACCCTTTTGGCCATGGCATTGATCTGCTGGAGTTCAAGGGCCGTGGCTACGACGAGATTTTGCAGCCCCACTGATCACAGGCCCGGGCAGGCAGCTGTATTTCCGGACAATCATTTGCTACAAAATAGATAGCTGCTTGCGCTCATCAATACTGGTCTGCGAGCCTTTTTTCTTGAATTTTTCGGTAGCTCTTCCCTGGCGCAAGCAGCGTCAAGGCGCCAGAAAAAAGAAAGGAGCCCGGCAAACGCGAGGCCCCTTTCTGCGGATGAAAATACCGCTTATTTGGCAGGCAGATATCTGGAAGGGTCAACAGGCTTGCCCTGACGGCGAATCTCGAAATGCAGCTTCACGCGGTCCGCGTCGCTGTTGCCCATCTCGGCAATCTTCTGGCCCTTTCGCACGCTCTGGTCTTCCTTGACCAGCAAAGTCTGGTTGTGCGCATAGGCCGTCAGGAAGGTGTTGTTGTGCTTGAGGATGATCAGGTTGCCATAGCCGCGCAGGCCGGCGCCGGCGTACACCACGCGGCCGTCGGCCGAAGCAATGACGGGGTCCCCCGCCTTGCCTGAAATATCCAGGCCCTTGTTTTTGGCTTCATCGAAACCCGCCAGCATCGTGCCCTGCGCGGGCCAGATCCAGGCGATGTCTTCATCGCCCGTTGCTGCGGGTGCCGGGCTGGTGCCGGCCGGTGCTGACGCGGGACGCGCCGCGCTGGCAGCCTGCGTCGGCGTGGTGGATGCTGTCGACGTGGTGGCCGAGCCGGATGTCACGGGGCGGGTCACCACCAGCGGGTTTTCACTGGTCGGCGGCACCACACGCAGCACCTGCCCTACTTCGATGATGTTGGGGTTTTCAAGGTTGTTCCAGCGCACGATGTCGCGCCAGTTCTGGCCATTTTCCAGGCCGATGCGAATCATGGTGTCACCGGGTTTGACGGTGTAGTAACCGGGTTTTCCGGCGTTTTCAAAACCGGGCAACTGTTTGACATTGCCTGCGTCCACCGCGCCTGGGGTGGGACGCGACAGTCCGGTGCCGCGGTCTTCAACCGGAGCATGGGTGGAAGAACGCGTGCCGCAACCTGCGGCAAGCAGCAACGCTGCCGCCAGGGCGCATGGCAGGGCCAGCCTGCCGAGCGTTGAGCGGGCGCCATGACTTGCGCCTGCGGCATCCACAGACACTGCCCGGTTCGGCCGTACGGTTTGATTCATTGGTTCTTTCGTCGTCAATCTGACGGGTATGGCGTATTGGTTAACTGGATGATCGGATGGTTCAATGCCGTCACTGCTATATCGATAACCGGCCTGAGTCCTGCAGGTGGCCGGATCGTCAGCTTGTCCCCGATTTTAAAGGCACAAAATGAACGGCCTCCAGCAGGGTCTGCCTGACGCCCTGGGGGGTTTTGTCGACCACCACCAGCGCCTGGGCGCCGCCGGCGGTTTGCATGGGCGCCACCAGCCTGCCGCCCACAGCCAGCTGATCAATCCAGGCAGGCGGAATGGCTTCCCCGCCGGCAGCCGCAATGATGGCCGCATATGGCGCGCCCTTGGCGTAGCCCATCATGCCATCACCAAACAGCAGGTGCACATTGGGGAGGCGCAAAGTCCGCAAATTCTCCCTGGCTTTGTCGTGCAGGCCGCGCAGCCTTTCGATGCTGTAGACCTCCGTCGCCAGATGGCTGAGCACAGCGGCCTGGTAGCCGCAGCCAGTGCCGATTTCAAGCACCCGCCCCAGCTTGCCGGCCGCGCCGTGGCGCAGCAGCTCCAGCATGCGGGCCACCACATTGGGTTTGGAAATGGTTTGCCCCAGGCCAATCGGCAGGCTGGTGTCTTCATAGGCCTGGTTGACCAGCGCGGTGTCGACAAAACGATGGCGTTCGACAGCCCCCATGGCGGCGAGTACCAACGCATCGGCAACACCCTGCGCAGCAAGCTTGCTCACCATGCGCGCGCGCACGGTCTGCGAATCGAGCCCGACACCGCCCGGCAACGCGGAGGCTGCGGTCGGTGCCGGTTTCTTCAAGCTATTTTGGCCTGTAGCGCGCTCTGGTCTTGCGCTACCAGCTATTGATTTTGTAGCAGATGGGACACCCGCGTCGGGCTTCAGGCGAACCGGAAATGCCGGGCGGCCTGCTGCAGCCGGCGCTTTGGCAGCGGGATTGAATGGCGGTTTGAGGCTGGATTTCATGACGATTTTTTGTGCAACTCGGCCAGCCGGGCAGCGGTTTGAGCCCAATAAGGCAGACGCTCATGATCGGTCAAATCCACCTGCAGCGGGGTGATGGACACAAACTTCTGGCTGGTGGCATAAAAATCGGTTCCTTCACCAGCCTCTTTCGCAGGCCCTGCACCGCCAATCCAGTACATGGTTTCGCCGCGCGGGCTGGTCTGCACGATGACGCGTTCGGCCGCATGGCGCCGCCCCAGCCGGGCCACCTTCACGCCCTGGATCTCGTTGTCGGGCAGGTTGGGAATGTTCACATTGAGCAGCCAGGGCGGCACCGTCGGCTCAGCGCCTTCCGCCACGGCCTCCAGGGTGGGCATCAGTTGCTGCACCAGCTCGGCCGCACGCCGGGCTGCCACATCAATGTGCGCCCAACCCTTTTCAGTCTGGGAAAACGCGATGGAAGGAATGCCGAACAGGTAGCCTTCCATGGCAGCGCCCACGGTTCCGGAGTAAATCGTGTCGTCGCCCATGTTGGCGCCGTTATTGATACCTGAAACCACCAGGTCGGGCCGGTAGCCCAGCAAACCCGTCAGCGCGATGTGGACGCAGTCTGCCGGTGTGCCGTTGATGTAGCGAAAGCCATTGGCCGCGGTCTGCACGTACATCGGCGAGTGCAGGGTCAGCGCGTTTGATTTGGCGCTGTTGTTGTGCTCGGGGGCCACCACCTCGACATCGGCAACGGTTTTAAGCGCTTCATAGAGGGCAATGATGCCGGAGGCCTGGTAACCGTCGTCGTTGCAAATGAGGATTTTCATAAACTGATTTTACGGTCACGGCTGCGACAGCCTGAGCCCTGCCGGACATCGCAAAACCTGCCGCTTTGCCTATGATGCAGGCAAGGCGCCGCCTCCTTCCGCCGGCCGCCCCCTTTTTCTTCTGCACCTGTCGCAGCATTCCTTCTATCGGAGACATTCCATGCAAGCCTGGCTTTGTGAAAACCCCACCGGCGTAGACGCCCTGACCTGGAAAGAATTGCCCACACCGCAACCCAAGGCAGGCGAAGTGCTGATTGAGATCAAGGCCGCCAGCCTGAACTTCCCCGACCTGCTGATCGTGCAGAACAAGTACCAGATGAAGCCGCCCCTGCCCTTTGTGCCCGGCTCCGAATACGCCGGTGTCATCCAGGCGGCAGGCGAAGGCGTCACGCACCTCCAGGTGGGGCAAAACGTGGCCTGCCTCTCCGGCACCGGCGGATTCGGCACGCATACGCTTGCACCGGCAGCCCTTTGCATGCCCTTGCCAAAAGGGTTCCCCTTTGTGGATGCGGCCGCTTTCATCATGATTTACGCAACCTCGTGGCACGCCCTGATGGACCGCGCGCAACTCAAGGCCGGTGAAACCGTCCTGGTGCTGGGTGCGGCAGGCGGTGTGGGCACCGCCGCCATACAGATTGCCAAGGCCGCCGGAGCTCGCGTAATCGCAGCCGCATCGACCGATGAGAAATGTGCCCTTTGCACGTCCATTGGCGCGGACGCCACCATCAACTACACCACGAAAAACCTGCGTGACGAAATCAAGGCACTGACCGAAGGCAAGGGACCTGACGTGATTTATGACCCGGTCGGCGGCGAGTTTAGCGAGCCGGCTTTTCGCTCCATCGCGTGGCGGGGCCGTTACCTGGTGGTGGGCTTTGCTTCGGGACCCATCCCGTCCCTGCCGCTCAACCTTACGTTGCTCAAGGGCGCTTCCATCGTCGGCGTGTTCTGGGGCGACTTCGCCAAGCGCGAACCCAAGGCCAATGCGGCCATGATGGCCGAGCTGGCCGGCTGGTATGCCCAAGGCAAGATCAAACCGGTCATCGACCGCACCATGCCCATGGCCGAACTGAAAGCCGCCTATGCCCACATGGGCTCACGGGGCGTCAAGGGCAAGCTGGTCATGGTGAACTAGGGTATGGCCCCGCCTGTGTAAGGCAGCCGCGCCAGGCCCCAAATGAAAAAGTCCCGCGAGCCTTGCGGCAAGCGGGACTTCAAATACTGGGGTGGCTGATGGGGCTCGAACCCACGACAACAGGAATCACAATCCTGGACTCTACCAACTGAGCTACAGCCACCGGAGCCCTGCATTATAGCGGCAAAGCCGCTGCAATTTACTGGGTGACGACTTCTTCTGCGCCTGCCTTGGCGACAGGAGGCTTTGCCACCAGGATTTTCGTCTTGAAGCGATCTTTCAGGCCGTTGTAATACGCCAGATTTTCCGCGGCGGTCCACCACTGCGTGTACTGGTTGCGTTCCTGCTTGGCTGCCGCTTCAGGTGGCGCCTCGCGCGGAACCACCTTGTTGACCTTGATCACGACGTAACCTTGTGCGCCGAGGCTAACCCCGGCAAATGCCGGCAAGGCAGCCGCGTCCGCGCGGAGCGCCGCATCGATCACCGGATTGGGAAGCTTCTGGGTTTGCTCACGCGACACAACCACCGGTGCGGCCAAAGCGGTTGCAGACGCCGGGGCGGCCTTCCAGGCAGCCAGCTTGGCCTCGCCCTCCTTGCGCGCTTCTTCGGCGCTGCGCTGGGCAACCCAGCGCTGGCGCACGACATCTTTCACTTCGGCAAAGGGTTGGGTGCGTGCCGGGGTGTACTGGGTGATCCGGCCTGAAACCAGCTGGCTGGGCGCTGTTTCTATGGCTTCGGTATTGCGCTTCTTTTCGATCGCATCCGGCGAAAAAAGTGCGCCCAGGAATTTCGGATTCGACAGCACGCCAGCCGCACCGGTTTTGGGCTGCCGGGCCACATTGCTGGCCGCCTTGACTTCAAGCTTCAGCTTGTCCGCCACGGGCTTGAGGCTGTCGGGCTGCTCATAGACGCCATTGGTGAAGACATCGGCAACTTCAGCAAATTTCTTCTGGGCTTCCTGCTTGCGGAGATCGGCTTCCAGCTGCGGTTTCATTTCTTCGAACGCGGGCCGCTTCGGTGCCTTGATGTCCGTCAGCTTGATGATGTGGTAGCCGAACTCCGACTCCACGACATTGCTGATGTCGCCTTTTTTCATCGCAAAGGCGGCATCCTCAAACGGCTTGACCATCGAGCCGCGCGCGAAGAAATCGAGATCGCCACCGGAAGGTGCCGAACCAGTGTCCTGCGAGGTTTTACGTGCCACATCGGCAAAAGTATCGGGCGCCTTCCTGACCTGCGCCAGCAATTCCTCTGCTTTGGCTTTCGCTTTTTCGCGATCGGCTGCCGAGGCAGTCTTGGGCGCTGCAATCAGGATATGGCTTGCCCTGCGTTCTTCAGTGCCACCCAGGCGCTGGATATTCTGCTCATAGTAGGTCTTGAGATCGGCCTCGTTGACCGTGACCGTCTTTTTGACAGTCTCGATGTCGAGCACCACATACTCAATGTTGGCCTGTTCTGGCGCCTGAAAGAGTTTCTCGTTGGCTTTGTAGAACTGCTCAAGGT
Organism: Polaromonas sp. P1_F1; assembly: GCF_056405795.1. Lineage (NCBI taxonomy): Bacteria > Pseudomonadati > Pseudomonadota > Betaproteobacteria > Burkholderiales > Comamonadaceae > Polaromonas > Polaromonas sp. P1_F1. The sequence continues at coordinate 328,630 of NZ_JBFUBJ010000004.1, read as the reverse complement.
CGGCATCGGTCGGTGCCAGTTTGGCTGCCATATCGGCAGCATCAAAACGGGCCAGCTGGATTTCGCGCTTCTCGAAATAGGCATTGAGCGACAGATCAGCCGCAGCATTCGTGGCGAAGCCGCTTGCACCAATACCGCCCAGCACCTGTCGGCTCGGCAGCCCGGCCTTGACATTGGCCTCAAAGATTTCCGGCGTCATGCCCTGCGATGCCAGCAACTGGCGATAGCGCTCCATATCGAGCTTGCCGTCCGGGCCTTTCAGGGCGGCGATTTCAGGGATTTTCTGCAGCTCGCGCGCCAGATAGTCGTCGGTGACGTGGGCAGCAGCAGCAACCACGCGGTCGCGTACCAGCCGCTCCAGCGTCGCGTAGCGTGCTTGTGGTGTATCCAGCAGCTTGACATCAATCGACGGCATGGAAGCGCGTATGCGCTGGACCTCGCTCTGGTGAGCCTGATCCCATTCGGGCTGCGTGATGTCTTTTCCGTCGACAACGGCAACAACCCCCCTGTTGTTCCCGGAGGGACCATTGCTGTTCATGCCCACCAATATAAAGGACGGAACAATCAGCAAAAACAGCAACGCCATGGTGACTTTGGTGTGCTTGCGAATGAAATCAAACATCTCGAACTTCCTGTGCTGCAACAGCTTTACGAACAAACCGGGAGCCAACAACAAAAAAGGCGAACCATGTTCGCCTTTTTTCGTGGGTGGTGGGTGCTGACGGGCTCGAACCGCCGACCTACGCCGTGTAAGGGCGCTGCTCTACCAACTGAGCTAAGCACCCCACGTTGAGTTTCCGTTTCAGTTCAAAGCATCCTTGAGAGCTTTGCCTGGACGGAACTTTGGAACCTTGGCAGCCTTGATTTTAATCGCATCGCCGGTACGCGGATTGCGGCCGGTGCGCGCAGCACGTTTTCCCACGGCAAAAGTGCCGAAACCCACCAGAGACACGGAGCCTCCTTTTTTCAGGGTTGTTTTCACAGCACCAATGGTTGACTCCAGCGCGCGCGTGGCGGCAGCTTTGGAAATATCAGCATGCTTGGCAATGTGCTCGATCAGTTCAGTCTTGTTCACAAGGAGCCCCTCGTTGATAAAAAGTTAATCTGGTTGTCTCTAAAAAATATCTCCCGGGACACTGTGTTGAGTGTGTCAGCGGGAGCGGCATGTGCAGTTTTCTGCTGATTCCAATTAGAGCCATGGACTCCTAACCTGTCAATACAGCAGCAAGTTTTTACAACGTGCGGAGGCGGATTCTAGACGGTTTTTCAGCGCTTTCACGGCTTAATCGTAAGCATGATGTGTAATTTTCATGCTTGACAAAAGCCGTCTTTATGACGGTTTCAGGAAGCGGACAGGGCCTCGGCGACGGCCTTGCCAAGGTCTGTCGTCCCGGCTTTTCCGCCCAGGTCCGGGGTGCGCGGCGCACCGCTTCCAGGGCTCAACACCTTTTCAATTGCAGCGAGGATGCCGTCATGCGCATCCTTGTGCCCCAGGAACTCCAGCATCATGGCACCGCACCACATCTGCCCGATAGGGTTGGCAATGTTGCGGCCCGCAATGTCCGGGGCCGAGCCGTGCACCGGTTCGAATAGCGAAGGAAACTTCCGCTCAGGGTTCAGGTTGGCGCTGGGCGCAATGCCTATGGTGCCCGTGCAGGCCGGCCCCAGGTCACTCAGGATGTCGCCGAAGAGATTGCTGGCCACGACCACGTCGAAGAAGTCGGGCCGCTGCACAAAATGCGCCGTCAGGATGTCGATATGAAATTTATCCAGCTGAATGCCTGGATAGCTTTTTGCCATCTCGGCCACGCGCTCGTCCCAGTAAGGCATGGAGATGGAAATGCCGTTGGACTTCGTCGCACTGGTCAGGTGCTTCTTGGGACGGGACTGGGCGAGTTCAAAGGCGAACTTCAGGACGCGGTCCACGCCGATACGGGTGAACACCGATTCCTGCAGCACAAACTCGCGCTCCGTGCCGGGGAAAGCCCGCCCGCCAATGCTGGAATATTCGCCCTCGGTGTTTTCGCGGACGATGTAAAAATCTATTTCACCAGGTTGCCTCGCGCTTCCGTCACGCCTGACCACCGGTGCAATGATGCCGGGCATCAGCCGCGCCGGCCGCAAATTGATGTACTGGTCGAACTCACGCCTGAACAGCAGCAGCGAACCCCACAAAGACACGTGGTCGGCAATTTTCTCGGGCCATCCCACCGCACCGAAGTAGATCGCGTCATGGCCGCCAATCTGGTCTTTCCAGTTGTCCGGCATCATCTTGCCGTGCTTTTCAAAGTAGTCCCAGTTTGAAAAATCGAAGTGGTCAAACTGCAGGTCAATGCCGTATTTGACGGCCGCAGCCTCCAGCACACGCACGCCTTCTGGCATAACCTCTTTGCCGATGCCGTCGCCTGCAATGACGGCGATGCGTTTTTTTCCGATGCTCTTGCTCATGGTGTTCCTTTTTGACTGTAGTTGGCGTTAATTTGACCCGTTGAGAGCCGCTGATTCAGGGTTTGAAAAAACTCAGCGCTTCTGCCAGCAACAACGCCGGCGCTTCTTCCGCAATGTAGTGACCGCAAGGCAGGCTCCGGCCCGAGACATCTTCAGCCCGGTCCCGCCAGAGGTCCAGCACATCAAAGCATTGGCCCACCGCGCCATGTTCACCCCACAGCACGCGCAGCGGCTGCGCCAGGCGCCGGCCGGCCGCGACGTCCGCGCGGTCGTGCGTCAGGTCGATGGTGGCAGAGGCCCGGTAGTCGTCGCAGATGCTTTGTGCGGTGCCGGGAATTTGCGCGCAGCGTTCGTACTCGGCCAGGGCGGCCGGCGCGAAAGCCGCAAGGCCCGCATGGCGCTTACCCATCACGCTGCGCACGTAACGCACCGGATCGGATTCAATCAAGGCCTCCGGCAAAGGCGGCGGCTGGATCAAGAAGAACCAGTGCCAGTAAGCACGGGCAAATGCATCCGAGGTGTTGTCGTACATGGCCAGCGTGGGCGCGATGTCAAGCAGCATCAGCCGCTGAACCGCGCCAGGATGATCCGCCGCAAGGCGATGGGCTACACGCGCGCCGCGGTCGTGCGCCAGCACCTGGAACCGTTCGAACCCATGGTGACGCATGACAGCGACGGCATCCAGCGCCATCGCGCGTTTGGAATAGGCCTCGTGCGCTGAGTCCCCAGCAACCCTTGCGGAGTCACCGTAACCGCGCAGGTCCATCATCACGACGGTGAATTTTTTCGCAAGCTCTCCCGCAACCAGGTGCCACATCGCGTGGGTTTGCGGGTGCCCGTGGAGCAACAGAAGTGGCGACCCTGCGCCGCCCCGCAGGGTGTGCAAGCTGCCAGCCGGGCCGTCGACATCGCACGAAACGAAATTCTCAAACATCAATCAGTTGCCTTGGTTCACCTTCGCGCAATCAATTCCCCGGTACTCCGGCGTTGAATGCCTTGAACGATTTTTAGATCTTTGCCTGATTTTGTAGAAGAGTGGCATCCAATACAAGCAATAATCAGGCAATCAATTATTTCCAAAAAGGAATTAATCAATGGAACGCAGCGACCTTGAACTGGTGCTTGCCGTTCGCGACCACGGGAGCCTGGCGGCCGCAGCGCAAAGCCTGGATGTAGCGCCACCGGTGGTCACCAAGCGGCTTGCCGCGCTGGAGGCCAGGCTGGGCCAACGGCTGTTCCAGCGCACCACCCGCCGCGTCAGCCCCACCGCTGAAGGCGAAACAGTCTGCGAACGAGCCATCCTCCTCCTGCAGGGCTTCCAGGCGCTCGAGGCAGAGTTGCAGGAGCGAAAAGCGGAGCCCACAGGGTTGATCCGGCTCGCTGCAACTTTTGGATTCGGCCGCCTGTGGCTGGGCCCTGCGTTGGCGGAATTCCAGGAGCGTTATCCGCGTGTCGAGATACAGCTGGAGCTCACCGAGCATTTGCCCGACCTCGCGCTGGAAGGTTACGACGGCGCCATCTGGCTCTGGTCGATACAGGGGCGGCAGGCGGCGCAGTGGGTGTCACGCCGTCTTGCACGCAACCAGCGCATCATGGTGGCCTCGCCCCGCTACATCAAACAGCACGGCTCGCCCGCCAGCCTGGAGGCCTTGCAGGACCATGCCTGCCTGATCGTGCGCGAAAACGGCAATGCCCCGGGCCAGCGTTTTGATGTCTGGCCGCTGCACAGGGAACGAGAGAAAGCAGCGGTACGCGTTCGCGTGCAAGGCCCGCTGGCCAGCAATTCGGGGGAACTGGTACGCGACTGGTGCATGGAAGGCCGCGGCATCATGCTGCGCAGCCTCTGGGATATTGCACCGCACATCGCATCGGGCCGGCTCGTGCGCGTTTTACCGGCCTATTCAATGCCCGATGCCGACATTCACTGGCTGGCCCCCTACCGCACCGACCAGCCACGCCGTATTCGCCTGCTGATTGACCACCTGGTCGCACAGTTTCAGGAAGCGCCCTGGAAAACTACGCTGCCGCCGGCTTCGCGGCCCGCACCACGAGGCTCACGCCCAACGCCGTGAGCGCGGTGCCGGCAATCGTGCTTAGCGTAATGGGTTCGTCAAACAACAGCCATGCCATCAGGGCGGTCGTTGGCGGAACCAGGTACAGCAGGCTGGTCACGGCTGTAGCTGCGCCACGCTGGATCAAAAGATAAAGGAGGGAGCTTCCTCCCAGCGTGAGCACCAGCACCGACCACGCCATGGCGCCCAGAACCTGATGGTTCCACGTGATCGCTTCAGTTTCAAACAGCGCAAGCGGCAGAGTCACCACGAAAGCAGCGGCCAGCTGAATGGCATTGGCACTGCGCACATCGGCAGGTTTGACAAAACGTTTTTGGTAAAGCGTTCCCGCAGTGATGCTGAACAACGCAAAGACCGTGCAGGCCAGCGTCAGCGCCGTCACTTCATGGCCCGTGCCAAATTTGCGCGAAACCACCAGCAACAGCCCGCCCAGCCCCAGCGCCAGACCGGCCCACTGGCGTGAGGTGACCCTGGCCTCGCCGCCGTTAGCCTCGGGCGAGGCAACCCACGAAACCCACAGCGCAGTCAGCACTGGCTGAAGTCCGACAATGAGTGCCGTCAATCCCGAACCCATGCCCGACTTCACGGCAATCCAGACGCCACCCAGATAACCGGCATGCATCAACACGCCGGTCATGGCCAGATGCAGCCATTGCGCCCGGCCTTGCGGCCACGCCGCCCGGGCGAGCACGATCCAGACAAGGAAACAAGCAATCGACAGAAAATAGCGGATCGCCAGGAAAGTCAGCGGCGGCGCATAAGGCAAACCGTATTTGGCGACGATAAAGCCGGTGCTCCAGATCAGGACAAACACAGCGGGCATGGCCCGGATCAGCGCACCGGAAGAGGATGAAGAAGAGGAAGAACTCAAGAACAGAAGCCTTAGAACGGCAACACCAAGGGCAGGATTACTTGGCGCGCGCGCGGATTTCCGGGATGGCTTTTTTCAGGTAATAAATCATGGACCAGACCGTCAGGATGGCGGAGATCCAGATCAACCAGGTGCCCCACGCGTGCGTGTTGATCACGCCGAACAGCACGCCGTCAAACAGCAGGAAAGGGATGGCAATCATCTGCACCGTGGTCTTGACCTTGCCGAGCATGTGCACGGCCACACTTTTGGTCGCGCCAATCAGGGCCATCCACTCGCGCAGCGCAGAGATGGCGATCTCGCGGCCGATGATGATGAGCGCCACGAACACGTCGGCACGCTGCAGGTGCACCAGCACCAGCAAAGAGGCGCAGACCAGGAACTTGTCGGCCACCGGATCGAGGAAAGCACCAAAGGAAGAAGTCTGGTTCAGCTTGCGCGCCAGGAAGCCGTCCAGCCAGTCGGTGGCGGCAAACACGACAAACATCACGGTGGCAATCAGGTTGCGCTCCGTGGGCGCCAGGTTCAGGTAGAACACCCCCACGATCAGCGGAATCGCAACGATGCGGGTCCAGGTCATCAGCGTAGGGATGGTCAGAAACATGCCCCGATTTTGGCATGAGCCGTGCGGTGGTGCCGGATAGCGGTGCAAAGCACGCCAAAACAGTGCGTTCCGTTGCACAAATACATCTGAGCAAATTTCAAGGAACTGCTGCCCGAAACAGGGCACGCAACCGATGCGGCCTCAATGCAGGGCGCGGTAGATTTCCTCGGCCAGGTCCTTCGAAATGCCATCCACCGTGGCAATGTCTTCCGCGCTGGCCGAAGCGATGCCGCGAATGCCGCCGAAGCGCTGCAACAAGCTGGCGCGCCGCTTGGGGCCAATGCCGGCAATGTCCTCAAGCTTGCTGCCGCCCACCCGCACCTTGGCGCGCTTGGCCCGCATGCCCGTGATGGCGAAACGGTGGGCTTCGTCGCGGATCTGCGCGATCAGCATCAACGCAGCCGAATCCCGCCCTAAATAGACCTTGTCACGGCCGTCCGCAAACACGAGCTCTTCGAGGCCAACCTTGCGGCCCTCCCCTTTTTCAACGCCGGCAATCAGGCCCAGGTCCAGGCCCAGTTCTTCGAACACTTCGCGTGCCATCGACACCTGCCCCTTGCCGCCGTCGACCAGCACCAGGTCGGGCAGTTTGGCCTCCCCATTGCGTGCGGCTTCAGCCAGCCGGGTATAGCGGCGCATCAGCACCTGCCGCATGGCGGCGTAGTCGTCGCCTGGCGTGATGCCTTCGATGTTGTAGCGGCGGTATTCGCTGTTGACCATCTTGTGCTCCTGGAACACGACACAGGAGGCCTGGGTCGACTCACCGGCCGTGTGCGAGATGTCAAAACATTCGATGCGCAGCGTGTCGAGGTTGTCGAGCGGAAGATCCAGCGCCTCGGCCAGCGCGCGCGTGCGCGCCTGCTGGGAACCTTGCTCCGCCAGCAGCCGGGCCAGCTGGAGGCCAGCGTTCTTCTGTGCCATTTCCAGCCAGATGCGGCGCTGCTCGCGCGGCTGGTGAAGGGCCGTGACCTTGATCCCGGTCTGTGCGCTCAGGGCGTCCATCAGCTCTTTGTCCACCGGCTCGCTGCACACCAGGGTGGGTGGAACCGGCACATCAATGTAATGCTGCGCAATGAAGGCTTCCAGCACCAGAGCCTCCAGGGATTTGCCCGCAGGTGCGGGCGCAGGCACCGGCGGAACACTTTCACCGGCCGCCCCGGCTTGCGCTGCCAGCCTGGCATCCGCATCGATCTCGGCATCCAGTGCCGCGACGTCGGTGGCGTTTTCCACGTGGCTCGGAAAGTACGCCCTGTCGCCCAGGTGGCGGCCGCCACGCACCATGGCCAGGTTGACGCAGGCCTTGCCGCCCTGCACTTTCACCGCCAGGATGTCGACGTCCTTGTCGCCGCCGATTTCCATGGACTGCTGGTGCAGCACCTTGGACAGTGCCGACATCTGGTTACGCAACTCTGCGGCCTGCTCAAACTCCAGCTTGTCGGCATGCACCAGCATTTTTCTCTCAAGCTCGGTCAGGATGTCCTGGGCCTGGCCTTGCAAAAAGCGCTCGGCATTGGCAGTGTCCAGCGCGTACTGCTCGGGCGACACATGACCCACACAGGGTGCGGAGCAGCGCTTGATCTGGTACAGCAGGCAGGGCCGTGTGCGATTGTTGAACACCGTGTCTTCGCAGGTCCGTAGCCTGAACACCTTTTGCAGCAGCAAGATGGTGTCTTTCACCGCCCAGGCGCTAGGATATGGGCCGAAGTAGCGGTGCTTCTTCTCGACCGCGCCGCGGTAGTAGGCAATGCGCGGGAAGACGGCGGCCGTGGGCGCAGCACCTTCTTCGGCTGGGCGCGCACCTGTCAGCTTGAGGTAGGGGTAGCTCTTGTCATCCCGGAACAGGATGTTGAATTTCGGGTTGAGCGTCTTGATCAGGTTGTTTTCGAGCAGCAGCGCTTCAGCTTCCGAGCGCACCACTGTGGTTTCCATGCGGGCGATCCTGGTCACCATATGGCCAATGCGCGTGCCGCCGTGGTTCTTCTGGAAGTAGTTGGAAACCCGTTTCTTCAGGTTGCGCGCCTTGCCGACATACAGTACACCGCCCTCCGCATCGAAGTAGCGGTACACGCCGGGCAAGGCGGGCAGCGCGGCGACTTCGCTGAGCAGTTGGGGGTCAAATTCGTGGGCTTTGGTCATGGGCTGAAATGGTGCAACTGGCCGTATTGTGGACAATCCTTTCATGAATCGCAGCCTGCAGTGGGACATTTTTTGCAAAGTCATCGACAACTTCGGGGACATTGGTGTGTGCTGGCGCCTGGCCGCTGACCTGGCCTCGCGCGGGCAAAAAGTGCGGCTCTGGGTGGACGATGCCTCAGCATTGACATGGATGGCCCCCGGGGGCTGTGAAGGCGTGCAGGTATTTCCGTGGCCCTCCGGTGAACAACCCCTGGACCTGGACACCGCAGGGCTCGCGGGGCAGCCCTGCGATGTGCTGGTTGAGGCCTTCGGCTGTGAAGTTGCTCCTGATTTCATAGCGACTTGCGCTCGCCAGCATTGGGCTGGAGGCCAAAAACCCGTATGGATCAATCTCGAATACCTGTCTGCCGAGGACTACGTGGAGCGCTCCCACGCCATGCCGTCGCCGGTACAAAGCGGTCCGGCCGCCGGCTGGACCAAGTGGTTTTTCTACCCGGGCTTCACGGCTGGTACCGGCGGGCTGCTGCGCGAGTCAGGCCTGCAGGACAGGCAAGCAGGCTTTGACCGCGCAGGCTGGTTGAAAACCTACGGAATCCACTGGGGCGGCGAAACCCTGGTGTCCCTGTTTTGCTATGAGCCCCCTGCGCTCGAAGGCCTGCTGGCGCAATTTTCAGAACATGGCTTGCAGGGCAAACCAGTGCATCTGCTGGTGGCTGCGGGGCGTGCCGCAAATGCCGTTCGCACCCTGCTTGACGATCAAAATCGGCTGCAGCCCAATAAGGACGGGCGCAAGCAGCTATCAATTTCATACCTCCCCCTGCTGACGCAAACCGGCTTTGACCACCTGCTCTGGGCCTCGGACCTGAATTTTGTGCGCGGGGAGGACTCGGTGGTGCGGGCGCTTTGGGCCGGCAAGCCTTTCGTCTGGCACATCTATCCGCAGCATGACGGCGCCCACCTGGCCAAACTGCAGGCCTTCCTGGACATGCTCCAGGCGCCCCCCTCCCTGCGGGCTTTTCACGCCGCCTGGAACGGCAAAACAGCGTCGCCACCCACCGTCGGCGGCCTGGCGTCCTTCCCCATTGACCTGCCGGCCTGGCAAGCAACAGCCCAAGCGACCCGTTCCCGCCTCATGGCCCAGGACGACCTGGGGACACGGCTGCTCGGTTTCGTGACAAAAAAACGTTAAAATCATAGGCTTTGCAGAACAGCCTGAAGGTCGACCAGACTTTGGCGTCCTGCACAACCCGCCGCGGAACCTGCACACCGGTGCAAGCGTTTAGCGGCCTACCTCAGTAAAACTGCTATGAAAATCGCTCAAGAAATCCGCGCCGGCAACGTCATCATGAACGGCAAAGACCCGATGGTGGTGCTCAAGACCGAATACAGCCGCGGCGGGCGCAATTCCGCCACCGTGCGCATGAAGCTCAAAAGCCTGGTCGCCAACTTCAACACCGAAGTCGTGTTCAAGGCCGACGACAAGATCGACCAGATCGTCCTCGACAAAAAGGACTGCACCTATTCCTACTTCGCAGACCCGCTGTATGTCTGCATGGACTCCGAATACAACCAGTACGAAGTCGAAGCGGAAAACATGGGCGATTCGCTCAATTACCTGCAGGACGGCATGGAACTGGAAGTCGTGTTCTACGACGGCAAGGCCATCTCGGTTGAACTGCCCACCAGCGTGCAGCGCGAAATCACCTGGACCGAACCCGCCGTCAAGGGCGACACCTCCGGCAAGGTTCTGAAGCCTGCCAAGATCGCCACCGGCTTTGAAATCGGCGTGCCCATCTTTGTGGCGCAAGGCGACGTGGTCGAAATCGACACCCGCACCGGCGAGTACCGCAAGCGCGTGTAATCCCGCTTCTGCCTCTTTCATCTCCCTCAAAAGGCTCCTTACGGAGCCTTTTTGCTTTGCGCGGCCTCCAGTCCCCGAAAAGCACCCTCTCCACCTGATCGTTCACAATAAGCTTATGGAACAAAAACAAGATTTATCCGTCAGCCGCCTGGCCAACGCCTGGGCTGAACTGCAGGCCCATGCACGGGAAGGCACACCGCTGGAGGCCGACGCCTCACGGCTGGCATTTGCCGACCCGGAGTTTTTGCTGCGGCGTGAAACACGCGGGATCCGCTTCCAGCTGGAACTGCTCAAGCCCGACCTGGAACAGCAGGCCCATGGCATTGAAAATACCGTGGTCGTTTTCGGCAGCGCCAGGTTTCGCAGCGAGGAAGATTCCGTCACCATGGTGGCCGAAGCCGAGGCAGGCGGGGATGCCGAAACCATAGACCGCGCGCGCAAACTGGCCCGCAATGCCCACTATTACGAAAAAGCCCGCGCCTTCGGCAAGCTCGTGGCGCAGTACAGCGAGACAAAACCGCCCGAGACCAAGCTCTTCATCTGCACCGGCGGCGGCCCGGGCATCATGCAGGCGGCCAACCGGGGTGCGCACGAGGCCGGCGGGCTCAGTGTGGGCTTGGCGATCGCCCTGCCCATGGAAGAAGCGGCCAACCCTTATGTGCCGCCTGAGCTGTCATTCAAATTCCACTACTTCGCGCTGCGCAAGATGCACTTCATGATGCGCGCCAAGGCGCTTGTGGTGTTTCCGGGTGGTTTCGGCACGCTCGACGAACTGTTTGAAGTCATCACGCTGGTACAGACCCGCAAGGCCAAACCGGTGCCCATCATTCTTTTTGGCAGCAGCTACTGGAAACGCCTGCTCAACACCGACATGCTGGTGGAAGAAGGCGTGATATCGCCCAACGACCTCAAGCTCTTTCAGTACGTGGACGACGCACAGGTCGCCTGGGACCTGATCAAGGACTTTTACCGTCTGTAGGCCCGGTTTCGGGATGGTGCCCGCCATGGGCAGACATGCTGTCCTTGAGCAGCCACGCCGCGCGTGAACCCGCGCCGACCATGGCCCCGGTGACCCAGAAGACCCCGCCGATTCCCATCAGCGCGCCGGCAGATCCAAACAACATGGGCATCACCACGCTGGACGCATTGATCGCCATCAAGCGCAGCCCCAGCGCTTCGCCGTGGCGCGCTTCCGGTGTGATCTGGTGCAGCATGCTCATCACCATGGGTTGCACCATGCCCAGCGCAAGGCCCAACAGGATGGAGCACAGGCCCATGCCGATCGCCGAATGCATCAAGGGGTAGATGCCGAACAGTGCGGCTGTCGCCAGCATGGAGACCGCCAGTACCTTCCACTCGCGCAGATGGGCCGCCACCAGCGGCATCACCATGCGGATCAGGGCCGCGGCTACCGCAAACGATCCCAGGATGGTGCCTATGACCGAAGCACTGATGCCGCGCTCAAAACCCAGCACCGGCACCACAAAAGTATGGACGTCCCAGCAGGACGACAAAAACCAGTTCACCAGCATGAGGCGGCGAAAGTCGGCCTGGCGCAGCAAATCCCAGGCCTTGGGCTGCACCCCGCCGCTGGCGGCGATCACCGGAGGGAGCTCCCGCGTCTTGCGCACCAGGAACCAGCAGGCCAGCGGCAGGATCGCCATCAACAAAAACGCCGCCCGGTAGCCGGAAGTACTGCCCGGCACGGCGCCCACATGGTCGATCAGCAGGCCGGCGGAAAAAGGCCCGATGAAATTGGACACCGCCGGACCGATGGCTAGCCAGCTGAACACCTGGCGCAACTCCAGTGCGCCGACCGCCGCACGGCCCACGTGGCGCTGCAGGGAAATAACTGCCGCGCCGGTGGCGCCGCCCGTGAGCAGCGCCGCCAGACACAGCACCGGGAACACCGGAAAGGCCACCGCAGCCCCGGCTCCCAGCACCGCAGCGAACACGCTATACCGTATCGGGCGCCTGAGACCATGCCGGTCGGCGAAACGGCCGGCCGGCAGCGCCAGGAAGACTTGCGTCAGAGCGAACAACGCAAGCAGCACTCCCACCGCCGCAGGGCTGTAGCCCTCGCGCAGCGCCAGCAGGGGCGCCGCCATGCGCGTGCCGGCCATGCAGGCGTGCAGGCAGATCTGCGCCACGATAAGGCGTGCAAGTTCAGGCGTCATGACGCACAGCTCATGCGGTGCGCATCAAATGTTGTCCAGGTCTTTGTCAAGCGGATCCAATGGAAGCAGGCGGGCAGAATCGATTTCCGGGAGCGCTTCGACATTGCGCAGGGCTTTGCCCATGACACGGCTGCGCTGCTCGGCGCTGCTCAGCGTGTTGAGCACGGTTTCGGTTTGCGACTTGACCTTGGCCAGCACGTCGCCGAACTTGCCGAACTCTGTCTTCACCGCACCCAGCACCTGCCAGACTTCGCTGGAACGTTTTTCCAGCGCCAACGTGCGAAAACCCATCTGCAGTGAATTGAGCATGGCCAGCAGCGTTGTCGGGCCGGCCAGCGTGACACGGTGGTCGCGCTGCAGGAATTCCATCAGGCCGGGCCGGCGCAGCACTTCGGCATAGAGGCCCTCGGTCGGCAAAAAAAGAATCGCAAAATCGGTGGTGTAAGGCGGGTCTATGTATTTCTCGGAGATCGACCTGGCCTCCAGCCGTATGCGCGTCTCCAGCGCCTTGCCGGCGATTTCAGCGCCCAGCACATCGGCGCGCTGTTGCGCGTCCAGCAGGCGCTCGTAGTCTTCGCTCGGGAATTTCGCGTCAATGGGCAGCCACAGAGGTTCACCCGAATCAGACCGACCTGGCAGCTTGATGGCGAAATCGACCGGGTTCTTGCCACCACGGCGGGTAATGACCTGGGCCGCATACTGGTCGACGGTGAACACCTGTTCCAGCAGCGCCGATAGTTGCGCTTCGCCAAAAATGCCGCGCGTTTTCACATTGGTGAGCAAATGCTTGAGGTCGCCCACGCCCTGCGCCAGCGTCTGCATTTCGCCCAGGCCCTTGTGCACCTGTTCGAGCCGGTCGGCTACCTGCTTGAAACTTTCGCCCAGGCGCGTCTCCAGCGTCGTCTGCAGTTTCTCGTCGACCGTCTTGCGCATCTCGTCGAGCTTGGCCGAATTGGTTTGCTGCAGTTGCGCCAGCTGTTTTTCCAGGGTCTCGCGCACTTCACCCATGCGCCTGGCGTTCGACTCGCTGACGGACTGCAGCTGAGTGGTCAGGGTATCCGACAGCGTTTTTTGCAGCAGGGTGAGTTGCTGCGAAAACGCGTCAATTTGCGTGTTCTGCGTGCGGATCGCTTCGGCGCTTTGCTGCACCAGCGTTTGCTGGAAGGTGGCGAAAGTAGTCGCCAATTCCTGCCGGCTACTGCGCGAGTTGTCGCCGATCTCGCGCCGCAATTCACGCTCAAGTTTGTCGTGGCCTGCCGCGATGTTTGCCAGCAGCTCGATGCGGCCCGTATCCGCTGGTTCGGCGGGCTTGCGCAACAGCAGCCAGACCAGCAACAGCAGGTTGGCCACCAACAAGGCAATCATCAGCCAGGATTCCATCATCTGTTCATTGTCCGCTTGCTGCCTTCTTCTTGCTTATTTGCCGGCCAGTACCACGGGGTTGAGCGGGGTCAGCGGCTTCTTGCCGCCGAAATATGCGATCAGGTTGTCGGCAGCCAGCCCGGCCATGGCAAGGCGTGTGGGAATGGTGGCGCTGGCGATATGCGGCGTCAACACCACATTGGGTACGGTCAACAAATCAGGATGCACCTTGGGCTCGCCCTCGAACACGTCCAGGCCTGCGGCTGCGATATGCTTGTTCTTCAAGGCGGCAGCGAGTGCGGCATCGTCGACGATACCGCCGCGTGCGATGTTGATCAGGTTGGCGGTGGGCTTCATCAACGCCAGTTCTGCTGCGCCAATGGTGTGGTGGGATGAAGGCGAATACGGCAGTACCAGCACCAGGTGATCTGCCGTCTTGAGCAGTTCTTCCTTGCCGACGTAGCTGGCTTTGCATTCTGCTTCCAGCGTTGCATCCAGGCGCGAGCGGTTGTGGTAAATCACCTTCATGCCAAATCCATGGGCACCGCGTTTGGCAATGCCCTGCCCTATGCGCCCCATGCCCAGGATGCCCAGCGTGGCGCCGTGGATGTCGGAGCCCGCAAACATGTCGTAGCTCCATTTGGTCCATTTGCCGGCGCGCAGGTAATGCTCGCTTTCGGTCACGCGGCGTGCCGTGGCCATCAGCAGGGCAAAACCGAAATCAGCGGTGGTTTCAGTCAGCACGTCGGGCGCGTTCGTGGCCAGCACGCCGGCAGCGGTCATGGCGTCGATGTCGAAGTTGTTGTAGCCCACCGCCATGTTGGCGCAAATTTTTAGACCCGGGCAGGCGGCCAGCACCTCCGCGTCGATTTTGTCGCCGCCGGTGGTGAAGGCGCCGTCCTTTCCCTTGAGGCGCTCGGTGAGCTGGGTCTTGGACCAGGTCTCGTCGGCCTGGTTGGATTCAACCTCGAAATACTGTTCCAGGCGGGCGATGACTTCGGGGAATACGGCGCGAGCGACGAGAATTTTGGGTTTGGTCATGGTGTTTTCACAAGTGATGCGGGAGCAGGTACTTCCGTCCCGGTGGGGGAATGCATTGCGGACGCCGGCGGTGCGGTCGCTGCAATCTTTCGGGCACGGGGAGCGTCAGGATGCCAGCCAAGCACGGCCAGCAAAACGAAAAATCCGGCCACATAGCCCAGCGCCACATGCCAGCCGCCCTTGATCCAGGCGCCAACCGACTTGGCCTCGGGGTACATATTCGACAGGGCCACACCAGCGGAGGAGCCAAACCACAGCATGCTGCCGCCAAAGCCGACGGCGTATGCCAGAAAGCCCCAGTCGTAGCCGCCCTGGTGCAGGGCCAGCGCCGTGAGCGGAATGTTGTCAAACACCGCACTCACAAAACCCAGGCCGAAAGCAGTTTGCCAGCTGGCGGCCGGCAAATGCTGCACCGGCATCATGGAAGCGCAAAGCACCAGCGACAGCAGAAACACACTACCGCGTGCGGCGTCAGGCAACAAGCGCCAGTCGGGCCGGCGCCAGGGCGTGGTCACCGCGATGGCCACCCATACCGAGATACCGATCACCGGCAGTTGCTCCAGCACCGCCGGATCGCGCAGGTTGAAATACACATTGGCAGCTACTGCCGACAGCAGAATGATGGCGACGATGCCCAGCCGGGCCCAATGCAGATGCGCGCCCGGAGTGGCGTCCTTCATGATGGGCTGCAGCGCGTGCTGCTGGCGCGCAGCGATCACGCCGAAGATGGCCAGCGCCACCAATGCACCGACATAGGACTCGAAGACCTGGCCCGGCGAAACCCCGGCAATCCACATCATGGTCGTGGTGGTGTCTCCCACCACGCTGCCCGAGCCGCCCGCGTTGCTGGCGGCCACGATGGCAGCCAGGAAGCCGATATGAACACGCTTGCGGTACAGCGCAGATGCCATGGTGCCGCCTATCATGGCCGCCGCGATATTGTCGAGAAAACTGGAGATCACGAAGACCAATACCAGCATCACAAAGCCGCCTTTCCAGTCGTCGGGCAGATAGCGCGGCAACAGTGCGGGGATACCGCTCTTTTCAAAATGATCGGACAGCAGCGCAAAACCCAGTAACAGGCCCAGCAAGTTGCCGAGCGTCACCCACTCGTGCGCGAGCAATTGCAGCAGGCCGCCGATACCAGGCACGCCTGAAAAATCACCCAGCGCGAGCTTGTAAAGCGTGATGACCGCCAGGCCCGCCAACGCCACCTTGAGCGTGTGATGGTGGAACACTGCAACGCCGAGCAGCGTCAGGCCAAACAATACGAAATCTAGGGGAACGCCTGCAATAGTCACGCGCGGGTTTTCAAGATAAGCCAGGTAGGCTGTCGATTATGCAGGCGAGGCGATTTCAAACACCTGCCGCAAATATGCCAGGTATTTTTCGTCGTCGCACATGTTCTTGGAAGGTGTGTCAGACAGCTTGGCCACGGGTTGGCCGTTGCAGCGGATCATCTTGATGACGATCTGCAGCGGCTCATAGCCCAGGTCATTGGTGAGGTTGGTGCCGATCCCGAAGGCCAGCTGGCAACGCCCCCTGAACTGCTGGAACAGCTCGATGGTGCGCGGCACCGTCAGGCCGTCGCTGAAAATCAGCGTCTTGGTCTGCGGGTCGACCCGGTTCTTGGTGTAGTGCGCAAGCATGCGCTCGCCCCACTGGAACGGGTCGCCGCTGTCGTGTCGCGCGCCGTCAAACAGTTTGCAGAAGTACATGTCGAAATCGCGCAGGAAGGCACTCATGCCGTAAACGTCCGACAGCGCGATCCCAAGGTCGCCCCGGTATTCCTTGGCCCATGACTCGAAGCCAAAGACCTGACTGTCACGCAGACGCGGCCCCAGCGCCTGGCAGGCCTGCAGGTATTCATGCGCCATGGTGCCTAACGGCGTCAGCCCGAGCTTCATGGCAAACAGCACATTGCTGGTGCCGGCGAACTGGCCACCCACCCCCGTGCCCAGCCGCGTCACCAGGGTGCGCAGCACTTCTTCGTGCCAGGCTTTGCCAAACCGGCGGCGTGTGCCGTAATCGGCGATCTTGAGCGTTCGCAGGCCCTGCGTCTGCAACTCGCCAATTTTGGTCTCCAGGCGCTTGCGACCTTCGACCAGGTCCGCCTTCTTCTGCGTGTTGCGAAAATAGACCTCATTGATGATGGCCAGCACCGGAATCTCGAAGAGGATGGTGTGCAGCCAGGGGCCCTTGATGGACACGTCGATCTCGCCCGAAGGCAAGGCCGTGACGCTGACGTACTTTTCATTGAGCCGGAAGATGCCGAGGAAGTCGACAAAATCGCTCTTGATGAAGCGCATGGCCTTGAGGTAAGCCAGCTCGGCATCCTGAAAGCGCAGACTGCACAGGCCACGGATTTCTTCCCGTATCTCGGTCACATAGGGCGCCAGATCACCAATACCCGGAGCACCGGCGTTGCGGCACTTGAAGCGGTATTCCACCTCGGCGCCCGGAAACTGGTGCAAGACCACCTGCATCATGGTGAACTTGTACAAGTCGGTGTCTAGCAGGCTGGTGATGATCATGGGGATCGCTTGAGGGCCGCGGCGCCAGGGCGCCTTGGCGGTTAATCAGGTGAACAGGCCCGGCGCCAATGCCGCACCGGGGCCTTCTTCAACTCGCGCCAGCTCAGGTACCGAGAAAATCCACTTCAAACAGCAAAGTGGCGTTCGGTGGAATCACGCCGCCGGCGCCGCGCGCACCGTAGCCCAGCTCCGCCGGAATGACGAGGCGGCGGGTGCCACCCACCGACATGCCTTGCACGCCTTCGTCCCAGCCGCGGATCACCTGCCCTGCGCCAAGGGAAAACTCGAACGGCTGGCCGCGGTCCTTGCTGGAGTCGAACTTGGCGCCCTGGACGCCGTTGTTATAGAGCCAGCCGGTGTAGTGAACCTTGACATGTTGCCCCGCCTTGGCGATGGCACCGGTGCCCAGCACGGTGTCTTCGTATTGCAGGCCGGAAGGTGTGGTGGTGAGATTCATTGTGAGGTCCTTCTAAAACAGGTGAAACAAAAAAACAGAGCCCAAACAGGCAAAAAGAAATCGCGTCTTTTCGCGAATCCCTGACTTTACCCGCAACACCCAAACTAGCTGGCGCGTACGGAGATGCAACTGCGCTGCGCCTAATCAAGCCATGTGGTGAATTCCGAAGCCGGCACCCGTGGCGTACGGAATGTGTTGACGAGCGCCGTGTCATCGGCATAACCCAGCGCCATGCCGCACACCAGCATTTCGTCGCTACCCGCGCCGATGTGCGGGAGGATGATCCGGGAAAACCCGTTCCAGGCCGCTTGCGGGCAGGTGTGCAGGCCCAGGCCGCGCGCGGCCACCATGAGGTTTTGCATGAACATGCCGTAGTCCACAAGTGAACCCCGGCCCATCACGCGGTCCAGCGTGAACATCAGGCCCACAGGCGCGTCGAACAACTGGAAGTTGCGATGGTGCTGTGCATGCATCTTGTCCTTGTCGCCCTTGGTGATTCCCAGCAGTCCGTAGAGGCCCCAGCCGTTTTCGCGACGGCGGTCGATATAGGGCGAGACCCACTTTTCAGGGTAGTAGTCGTATTCCTCTTTGTAGTCGGCGGCCAGTGCGGGGTTGGCGTATATCGCGTCATGGGCCTCGCAGACTTTGCCGACCAACGCATCGCGGCTCGCGCCCTGCAGCACATAGGCCTTCCAGGGCTGTGTGTTGGTGCCTGAAGGCGCGCGGCTGGCTACTTCCAGCAGGTGGGCAATGGTCTCGCGCGGCACCGGTTTGGGTAAAAACTGGCGTATCGACTGGCGGCTGACGATGGCTTCATCCACCGCATTGCGTGCATCGCCTGCTCGGCGCGGGGTGATATAGGGAAGCACGGGCAGTGCCTGGGTCATCAGAGGGTCTCCAGTACAGAAAGCAGTTCGGGGGGCAGTGGCGCCGGCCGGCGCGTGACGCGGTCGACATACACATGGATGAAATGGCCCCGGGCCGCGCACGATGCACCCTCATCGCCGGGGAACAGGGCCACTTCGTAGCGCACGCTGGACGAGCCGACGTGTGCCACGCGGATGCCCGCGACCACCGGCTCCGGAAAGGCCAGCGGCGCGAAGTAGTTGCATTGGGTTTCGATCACCAGGCCGATCACGCTGCCGGTGTGGATGTCGATGGCGCCGCGTTCAATCAGGAGGCCGTTGACGGCGGTATCGAACCAGCTGTAGTAGACGACGTTGTTGACGTGACCGTAAACATCGTTGTCGGACCATCGGGTGCCGATGTCGCGAAAGGCTTTATAGGCGCTGCGGGCTTCAGCCTGCGGGCGTGTCGGGGAGGTCATGAGAACCTATTTTGCCAGCGTGAACCTGGCCGGACTCAGGGTGGGCTTTTGGATGAATAACTGGGCTGCAGGGAAGTCTGATCGGAAGCGGCTCGCGCCCCAGCAATTCCGGCAAACGATTGGGTGAAGGCACGTTGTCCCGCTGCAGCAATATCCAGTGCCCATACGAGAAAGGCGAAAAGTGCAGGACGTCGCATACATGCGCGCCCAGGCGTGCCGCCCAGTTGGGCAACGGAATTTGCAGCGCGCGGGTGCGGGTGTAGTCGGCGCGAAGCTCACGCAAATACTCCGCGTAGCCGTATCGGCGGGTGCCGCCGAGTTCAACCTCGCGGTGACCAGCCAGGGAGGAAAGAGCCGCAAGCGCAGCAAACGCTTTCCCAAGATCGGTGGCAGCCATCGCCGCAATACCGCCGCGCGCACCGCGCGGAATAAATTGCACCGGCGAGCGCGACAAGCCGCGCAGCCAGCGGGCACCAAAGCCGCCCTCGCCGTCGAGCAAGGACGGCCGCACGATGGCGTAGTCGCTGCCCGACGCCGCGATGGTGTGCTCACCCAGCAGCTTGCTCGACAAAAACCGGCTTTTGGCGCCTGCGTGCAAGCCCAGGGCCGAGGTATGAATCAGCCGAATGCCGGCGCCGGCGCAAGCGACGGCCAGCGCCGCTGGCGCGCGGTGATGCACATGGTCATACGACTCATTCGGCCGCTGGCGAAGGATGCCCACGCAATTGACGACCACGTCCACATCTTTCAGCAGGGTTGTCCACGCATCGGGCTGTAACAGCTGCTCAAAGCGCGCAGCGCGCAAGACAGCAAAAGGATAGGCCTCTTCGTGGCGCGAAGGATGGCGGCTGCCGATCGAAACCTGCGCGCCCGACGCGTGCAGCGCCGCCACGGCATGGCGGCCAATGAAGCCGGTGCCGCCTAACACCAGCACGCGAAGAGCGTGGGCAGCATGGGCTGCGGTATTTTTCTGGGATTCCCCGGAGCGTGGCTGCATATTTTTGTTTGTTATTAGCTTGTTTTACTTCCTGGCCACCTAGGATGGCCCTGGCAATGTAGCAGCAATCCCCGCTGGATCACCCCCGCTACGGATTCCAGCGCTTCCAGTATTCAAGCGCCACCCGGTAGGTGTTCATCTGCACCTGCACGGTTTCGTCGATGTTGATGCCATAGCCACCCGCCATGGAAAACGCCAGCGGGATGCGGCGCTGCCAGGCCCAGTCGAAGACGCGCCGGTCGCGCGCCTCCAGACCGTCAAAACTCAGGGCCAGCCGTCCCAGCCGGTCGCCCACGTACGGATCGGCGCCCGCCAGAAACAGCACCAGCCCCGGCTCAAAGCGCCGCTCCAGCTCGTCAAGCGCATGCTCCAGCGCCTGCAGATAGGTTGCATCGCCGCAGCCGTCCGGCAAGTCCACATCGAGGTCGCTGGCTTCTTTTCGAAACGGGAAATTCTTTTGCCCATGCAACGACAGCGTGAACACGCTGGTGTCCGCGGCAAAGATGCTGGCAGTGCCGTTACCCTGGTGCACATCCAGATCGATGATGGCGACCTGCAGCGGTTTGCGCTCGTGGCGGTGCAGCCGCGCCCACTCCGCCTGCATGAGCCTGGCGGCCACCGCCGCATCGTTGAAAACGCAGAAGCCGCCGCCTTTGTGGGCATACGAGTGATGCGTACCTCCGGCCAGGTTGGCTGCAACGCCCTCGCCCCGTTTGCCCCCTGGCCCCATCGCCACGCGGGCCGCTGCAACGGTGGCGCCGGCAGAGCGGCGCGCACGCTCGGCCATGCCCAGGCTCCAGGGAAAGCCGATCTCGCGCTGCGCGGGCGCCGGCAAGGTGCCGTGCATGATCGCATCTATATTGGCGGGCGTGTGAACAAGGGCGAGCTCACCATCGGTGGCGGCCGGTGCCTGCGCCATTCGAACGGCCGACAGTTCGTTGACCAGGCGGTCGCGCAACAGCCGGTACTTGGCCATGGGAAAACGGTGCCCAAGCGGCAGCGGCAATACGAAGTTGTCGGCGTAAAAAGCTTGCAAGATGAGAAGCGAGGAAGGGCTTCAACGATTGTGGCCTGAAGCAGCAGCGACGGGCATGTAGTACCCAGCACCGGAAATCGTGGACTTTTGAATGCTTTTGAATTCTGTTTTCGGGGTGCAAATAGGGCCCGACATCTAAAATGGTGCAGTGCAACAAAAACTGCTTGCAATGCCTCGGCCAATGCCTATACTTAGGGTCATGTTGCAGTGCAGCAATTCAGCGCAACGCAACTATTGACCCGACGACTCATTAACTTATATCTGGAGATTAATTATGCTGACCGCTGAACAAATCATGGCCTCCCACAAAGCCAACATCGAAACCCTGTTTGGTCTGACCCACAAAGCCTTCGAAGGCGTTGAAAAGCTGGTCGAACTGAACGTGCAAGCCACCAAGGCTGCCCTTGCCGAAACCGCCAACCACGCACAAGCCGTGATGGGCGTGAAAGACGCGCAAGAACTGATGGCCCTGCAAGCCGGCCTGGTCCAGCCCCTGGCTGAAAAGACCGCTGCTTACAGCCGTCACCTGTATGACATCGCTTCGGCTGCCGGTGCTGAACTGGGCAAGACCCTGGAAGGCCAAACTGCTGATGCACAGAAGAAGTTTGTCGGCCTGGTCGACAACGCTGCCAAAAATGCGCCAGCCGGTTCCGAAACCGCCGTTGCCGTGATGAAGAGCGCTGTTGCTGCCGCGAATAACGCATTCGAATCCATGCAAAAGGCTGTCAAGCAAGCCAGCGAAATGGCTGAAGCCAACTTCAACACCGTGGCTGCATCCGCAGTGAGCGCCACGAAAACCGCTTCCAAGAAGCGTTAATTGTTATTCATTGTTCCCGCATTTCTGCGGGAACGACCGGAGCCTGATCCCGGAACCTTGCGTAACAGCACGATTCCAGACCGCTTGTCTCCTCGGATCCATTCGAAATTCATTTTCACGGATCCAGTTAAGCCCAGTCGCAAGATTGGGCTTTTTTTTGTCCGGCGCATCCCGATTTAAGCTATTCAGGCGTTTTACCCAATAGGGACGAGCGCTAGCAGCTATCAAATCAATAGCAGCTACCTTGCCATCGCCACACCCGCTGCGGCCAGCTTTGCCTTCAGCTGTGGCAACGCGGCCAACATGGCCGCACGGCCTGAATCGATGGCGCGCTGCCGCGCAGAGAAGTCGGCGCTTTTCAGGCCCGTAAGCGACGGACGGACCACGACATCGGCATCCTTGAGTTCGTACTGGTTGATGCTTTTGCCCATGATGGCAAAAGTCTGCAGCAGGATTTGCAACGTGTCGCCGGCGAGGTTGGCTTCGGGCGGGCTGGAGATGTCGACAGCAATCACGACGTCGGCCCCCATCTGCCTGGCAAAGCGCACAGGCACCGGTGAGACCAGGCCGCCGTCTACATACTCGCGGCCGTTGATCTTGACGGGCACGAACACAGCCGGCACCGCACTGGATGCGCGCACTGCTGTGCCGGTATCGCCGCGCTGGAACAGCACGGCCTGGCCGCTGTTGAGATCGGTGGCGACGATGCCCAGCGGAATGGCCATGTTTTCCATCAGCCGGTTGGCCACAAGGTCGTTGACATAGCGGGCCAGCGCGTCACCGCGGAACATGCCGCGGCCGATGATCGGCAGCATCCAGTCGGTGATGGCAACTTCCTCCATGTTCAGCGCGGTCTGCTGCAGCTGCGCGCTGGTCTTGCCACTGGCGTACAGCGCCGCCACCAGGCTGCCGGCTGATGTGCCGACCACCAGTTGCGGCTTGAGCCCGGCCTCCTCAAGCACGGCGATCACACCCACATGGGCAAAGCCGCGCGCCGCGCCACCGCCCAGCGCCAGCCCGATGCGCACCGGCTTTCTGGCGGCCTCCGCCGGTAGCGGCGCTACAGGCGCGGCCGGTCCGGGCGGCGCTGTGGCGCAGCCGGCAAACAGCGACAAAACCGCAGCCAGGCCGATGCCCGCCAGCCAGTCCAGCCCTCGTGAAGGCTTGCACAACGTAGGGGGACTACCAAGAATGATTCTTATTTGCTTTATCATGGCCGGGCTTTAAAAATACCAGTAAGGAAGTGGAAAGTTATGTACAAAAAAGTGGTTCTCTCGTCGCTGATGCTGCTGGCAGGCTTGGCATCAGCGCAGGAACAGGTGGTCAACTTGTATTCTGCCCGCCATTACCAGACGGACGAAAAGCTCTACAGCGACTTCACCAAGGCCACCGGGATCAAGGTGAACCGCGTGGACGCGGATGACGCCGGCATTTTGGCGCGCCTGAAGGCCGAAGGCACGGCATCTCCTGCCGACGTGATTTTGCTGGTCGATGCCGCGCGCCTGCACAAGGGCGATGCGGACGGCCTCTTCAAGCCCATCAAGTCACCCGCCCTGGAAGCCGCCATCCCGGCCAAGTTGCGCGCCAAGGAAACGGCCGAAGGCACGACCTGGTTCGGCTTCTCGACGCGCGCCCGCGTTGTGGTGTTTGACAAGCTCAAGGTCAAGAAAGCCGACGTGGACACCTACGAAAAGCTGGCCGACCCGAAGAACAAGGGCCTGCTGTGCACCCGCTCCGGTGCACATCCGTACAACCTCTCCCTCTTCGGTGCGGTGACCGAGCATCTTGGCGAAGCCAAGGCCGAGCAATGGCTCAAGGGCTTGGTGGCGAACATGGCGCGTGACCCCAAGGGCGGCGACAGCGACCAGATCAAGGCCGTGGCCAGCGGCGAGTGCGGCATTGCGCTGACCAACACCTACTACCTGGCGCGCATCATGCGTTCCAACGCGCCTGAAGACAAAGTCGTGGCCGACCGCGTGGGCGTGGTCTTCCCCAACCAGGACAGCTGGGGCACGCATGTGAATATCGCCGGCGCGGCGGTTGCCAAAAACGCCAAGAACACGGCCAACGCCGTCAAGTTCATGGAATATCTGGCCAGCCCGAGCGCACAGGAGTACTTTGCCAACGGCAACAACGAGTGGGCCGCCGTACCGGGGCTGGGCGTGAGCAATCCCGCGCTCAAGGCCATGACACCGTCGGGCAATGGCAGCTTCAAGTCTGAAACCATCCCGATCAGCGCCGTGGGCAACAACCAGCTCAAAGTGCAGCAGATGTTGGACCGTGTCGGCTACAAATAAGCCAACGCCCCACTTTTGCGAAAAGCCCGGCCGCCGAAAGGCGCCGGGCTTTTTCATCGCCGGGCCGTCCCTAGATGAAAAGCGTCCCTCGGGGGCAGCGACCACACGAAGTGAACGAGCGCGGGGGGTACTTTTCATGCGCCATAATTGACGTTTACGTTAACGTCACATAAAACGTTCACGCAAGCTCTTCAAAATCCCTCCATCTTCATCAAGGAACCACCATGGAAATCGCAGGCAAAGTATTTATCGTCACCGGCGGCGCATCGGGCCTGGGTGAAGGCACAGCACGCATGCTGGTGGCCAACGGCGCCAAAGTCGTCATCGCCGACATGCAGGCCGACAAGGGCGAAGCCATTGCCAAGGAACTGGGTGCCGACAAGGCCGCCTTCGTCAAATGCGACGTGAGCCAGGAAGCCGACGGCCAGACCGTGGTGGCCAAGGCGGTTGCCATGGGCAAGCTGATGGGCCTGGTGAACTGCGCCGGCATTGCGCCCGCCGAAAAAACCGTGGGCAAAAACGGCGCGCACAGCCTGGGCTCATTCAGCAAAACCATCACCGTCAATCTGGTGGGCAGCTTCAACATGATCCGACTGGCGGCCGACGCCATGTGCAAGAACGACCCGGAAGCCACCGGCGAGCGCGGTGTGCTGATCTCCACCGCCTCTGTGGCAGCCTACGACGGCCAGATCGGCCAGGCGGCCTACAGCGCCTCCAAGGGCGGCATCGTCGGCATGACCCTCCCGATCGCCCGCGACCTGGCCCGCAACGGCATCCGCAACATGACGATTGCGCCCGGCATTTTCGGCACGCCCATGCTCTTTGGCATGCCGCAGGAAGTGCAGGACTCGCTGGCCGCGGGCGTTCCCTTCCCTTCACGCCTGGGCACGCCGCAGGACTATGCCCGCCTGGCCAAACACATCATTGAAAACGACATGCTCAATGGTGAAGTCATTCGCCTGGATGGTGCGATCCGCCTCGCACCGCGTTGAGCCTAGGCCGCAGGCGGGTGCAGCGCTGCCAGCCGTTCGGTCAGCAGCGCTGAAAGCCGCTCAATCACCTCGTTGACGCGCGCCGGCACATAGCGCCGGCTCGGCACCACAGCATAGAGCGGCGCCGGCTCACCCAGGTGACCCGCGAAAAGGCGCACCAGCTTGCCGTCGGCCAAAGAGGCCATGAGGTCGATCTCGGACTGGTAGACGATGCCCCGCCCTTCCAGCGCCCACTGCAACGCAATGGATGCGTCGTTGCAGGCCAGTGGCCCGGCCACGCGCACCTGAAAAGGCGCGCTGGCCTCTCCGTGCAATTCGAACTGCCACTGATCCTGCCTTCGCTCGCGCACATGGCAGACCAAGCAGTCGTGCTGCGCTAGTTCACAAGGCTCGAGCGGCGCACCGCGGCGCGCCAGGTAGTCAGGGCTCGCGCAAGCCACCCGGCGCGCCGGCGCCAGCAGGCGCGCAGAATGGGTCGAATCCATCAGCGGCCCATTGCGCAAGGCGATGTCGATGCCCTCGCGCACCAGGTCCACACGCGCATCGCTGATCTGCAGGTCGATTTCAATGCCGGGATGGGCGTTGGCAAACTCTGCCAGCCAGTAAGCGAGCATCTCGCGAGCCAGCATGGCCGTGGCGGTGATGCGGATGCTGCCCGTGAGGCCAAAAGTGCCCGCGCGGACTTTGGCCTGGCCTTCCGACACCAGCTCAAGGGCGCGGCGCGCATGGTCAACCATGACCGCGCCTTCGGCCGTGGGCCGCACGGCGCGTGTGGTGCGCTCGAACAGACGCACACCCAGCGAGGTTTCCAGCCGCTTGATCGCCGCGCTGACGGCCGCTGTAGACAGCCGGCAGCGCTTGCCCGCTGCTGTAAGGCTGCCAGTTTCCGCCGTGGCAAGCAGCACGCGCAAGGCATCGAGATTGTCAAATTCCATGGAAGAGTGATTTCTCTGAAACGCCATTGTGAGGCGCGGGGCCGCTCGATATATTCAACAGCGCAGGCACAGGGTCCTGCCACAAGCTACAACTACATTCAAGGATATCGCATGAGACACGCCTTCCCGGCGCTGGCAGCCACCATGCTGCTTGCCGCCTGCGCCAGCAGCCCCACCGCGTTCAACTACCAGGTCCCCGCCGATGAAGTCGCGCGCGGCACCAAATACATGCAGCCCGAGGGCTCATCCGGCTTCACGCCTAAACCGGGCTGGGCCACGAAGACCTTTGCGGTGGCGGCCGCCAACCCACTGGCCACCGATGCGGGTTACCAGGTGCTCAAAGCCGGTGGTTCGGCCATCGACGCGGCCATCGCCGTGCAAATGGTGCTCACGCTGGTGGAGCCGCAGTCCAGCGGCATAGGCGGCGGCGCCTTCCTGCTGCACGCCAATGGCGGCAAGGTCGAGGCCTTTGACGGCCGCGAAACCGCGCCCGCAGCGGCGGACGAAAAACTGTTTATCGGCGCCGACGGCAAACCGATGCCGTTTTACGACGGCGTGGTGGGCGGCCGCTCCGTCGGCACGCCCGGCACGGTGCGCATGCTGGAGATGGCCCACAAGCAATACGGCCGCCTGCCTTGGGCCCAGCTCTTTGTGCCGGCCATCCAGCTCGCAGAAAACGGCTTCAAGGTCAGCCCGCGGCTCAATACCTTGCTCAAGAGTGAAGTGCACCTGAAGAAGGACGCCACCGCCGCAGCCTACTTCTACAAGGCCGACGGCAGCCCCGTCGATGTGGGCTCCGTCTTGCGCAACCCGGCGCTCGCCGACGTGCTGCGACAGATCGCTGCCAAAGGCTCCAGCGCGCTGCTCGAAGGCAAAGTCGCGCAAGCCATCGTCACCAAAGTGCAGGGCCACGCCACCAACCCCGGCAAGCTGGCCCTGGGCGACCTGGCCGGCTACCAGCCCAAAAAGCGCGACCCGATCTGCTCGGACTACCGCGCGGCCGGCAAGGCCTACCGCCTCTGCGGCATGCCACCGCCCAGCTCGGGCGCGATTGCGGTCGGGCAAATCCTCGGCATCCTGAACAACACACCGGCAAGTACCCTGGGCCTGGTCGCCGGCACCGGCGGTGTTCCCGGCACGGTGTCGCCCACACCTTCGGCCGACTGGCTGCACCTCTACACCGAGGCTTCGCGCCTGGCCTTTGCCGACCGCGGCCAATACCTGGGTGACCCTGATTTCGTGCAGCCGCCGGGCGGCAACTGGATGAGCCTTCTCGCACCGGCCTATCTCAGCGAGCGCGCCAAGCTGATCCAGCCCGCAGGCCCGAGCATGAAGACCGCCAAACCGGGCGTTCCAGGCGCCGTCACCACCGCCTATGCGCCCATGCCCGACCAGCCCGAGTACGGTACCTCGCACATCAGCATCATCGACGGCTACGGCAACGCGATCGCCATGACCACGACGATTGAAGACCAGTTCGGTTCGCGCCTGATGACCGATGGCGGCACCGGCAAGGCTGGCGGCTTTTTGCTGAACAACGAACTCACCGACTTCAGCTTTGCCCCGACCGATGCCGACGGCAAGCCCGTGGCCAATCGTGTGCAGGCCGGCAAACGCCCGCGCTCGTCGATGGCGCCTACGCTCGTGTTTGACAAAACCTCGGGCCAGCTCGTCATGAGCGGCGGCAGCCCCGGCGGTGCGCTGATCATTCACTTCACGGCCAAGACGCTTTACGGCACGCTGAACTGGGGCCTCAATGCCCAGCAGGCGATCGACCTGCCCAACTTCGCCTCACTCAACGGCCCGAGCATCCTGGAAGAAAAACGTTTCTCGCCGGCCACCGTCGAGGCGCTGCGAAGCCGCGGCGCCGAGGTACGCGAACAAACCATGACCAGCGGCCTGCAAGCCATTCAGAGAACACCCGAGGGCTTCTTCGGCGGCGCCGATCCGCGGCGTGAAGGGCTCGTCCTGGGTGACTAAACCGCCCGATACCCCGTGAATTACAAGGCCCTGCCGTCGCAGGGCCTTGTTGTTTCTACAATCGGTTATGGCCATCCCCCAATCGTTCATCCAGGAGCTGCTCGCGCGCGCCGACGTGGTGGACATCGTGGGCCGCTACGTGCAGCTGAAAAAGGGCGGCGCCAACTTCATGGGCCTGTGCCCCTTCCATGGCGAAAAATCGCCCTCTTTCAGTGTCAGCCCCTCCAAGCAGTTCTATCACTGCTTCGGCTGCGGCAAAAACGGCAACGCCATCAGCTTTCTGATGGACCACGGCGGCATGACCTTTGTCGAAGCCGTCAAGGACCTTGCCCAGCAATACGGCCTGCAAGTGCCTGAAGACGACGTCTCCCCGCAAGACCGGGCGCGGGCCGCCCAGATGCGCGAGCAGCAGGCCACACTCACCAGCGTGCTTGAAAAAGCCGGCGTCGCCTACATCAAGGCCCTGCGCAACTCCGAGCGCGCCATCGACTACTTCAAGGGCCGCGGCGTTTCGGGCGAAGTCGCCAAGACCTTCGGCCTGGGCTACGCACCTGAAGGCTGGCGCAGCCTCGCCAGCGTCTTTCCGGATTACAACGACCCGCTGCTGGTAGAAAGCGGCCTGGTCATCACGGGCGAGCCCGGCGAAGAAAACCAGGCCGGTGAAGCCAAGCGTTATGACCGCTTTCGTGACCGGGTCATGTTCCCCATCCGCAACGTCAAGGGCGAATGCATAGGCTTTGGCGGCCGCGTGCTCAGCGACGAAAAGCCCAAGTACCTCAATTCGCCGGAAACCCCTGTGTTCAGCAAGGGCCGGGAGCTTTATGGCCTGTTCGAGGCCCGCACCGCCCTGCGCGAACACGGCTATGCCCTCGTCACAGAAGGCTATATGGACGTGGTGGCCCTGGCCCAGCTGGGGTTTGCCAATGCGGTGGCAACCCTGGGCACCGCCTGCACGGCTGATCACGTGCAAAAGCTGTTCCGCTTCACCGACTCAGTCGTCTTCAGCTTTGACGGCGACAGCGCCGGCCGCCGCGCCGCCCGAAAAGCGCTGGACGCCGCCCTGCCCTTTGCCACGGACGTACGCACCGTCAAGTTCCTGTTCCTGCCGGCCGAACACGACCCCGACAGTTACATCCGCGAGCACGGCCAGGAAGGCTTCGCGGCCTATGTCAGCAAGGCCGTGCCGCTCAGCCGCTTCCTGCTGGAGGCCGCCGCCGAGGGCTGCGACCTGGACACCGCCGAGGGCCGCGCCCACATGGCCAGCAACGCCCGCCCGCTGTGGAACCTGATGCCCGATGGCGCATTGAAACGCCAGCTGCTGGCTGAAATTGCCGACAGGGTATTGATTGACAGCCGCGAACTGATGCAGCTTTGGCAACCTGCGACCTCCAAGGGCAGCTATAAAAATAATAGCAGCTTACGCACGTCCAATAAGGGCCAGAAGCCGGAATCATCCTCAGCATCAGGCGCTTCCCAGGACATGTCCGGCCCTGCGGACTATCTGCCGGATTTTCGCGAGGAGCCCGATTACACCTCGTCCGAGCCCTCTGGCAACTATTTCCCGGCATCGTCAACGGCGGGACGCAGCTTCGGCGCCCGGGCTCCACGCCGCGTGGCTGGCCGTATCCTGCCGGCCAGTCGTGAAGACCGCGTGCTCAGGTTGCTGCTGACCGAAGCCCAGACCTGGGACCGGCTCACCACTGAAGAGCATCATTTACTGGTCGAGTTGCCTGAGCCCCACGGCCCGCTTTTCATCTGGCTGGAGAGCCAGTTGCATGAGCACGGACCCCAGCCCTGGGCCGCCTTGCGTGAAGGGCTGCGCGGCCACCCTTACGAAAGACACGCCACAGCGCAGATCGCACAGATTCCCGAAGGCATCGAAAGTGACTGGGATGAGGTTCGGAGCATCCTGGACCAGCTCCTGCGCCTGCACCGCCAGCGCGAGATGAGCGAGCTGGCCGCTCGCGCCGCCACCGACCCGGCCGCCCGGCAGCGCTACCTGGAACTGGCCGCCAGCCTCAAAACCACCGCCACCGACCCGGCCCGCTGAGCGGGCCCGGCCTCCGGAAAAATCCCTGTTTCTGGGCCATATAAATCGCCCAAAAAACAGGCAACAGGGTATAATCCGATTTTCGACGGCAAGCGCGACAGCAGCACCTCCGGCCCGGCCACCCTGAAACTTCGGGGAACTCACAGATGAGACGGCCACTTCCCCCAGGGAATTTCCGCAAGGACTGCACACCAAATGTTCGCCCAAACAGCTTGCCCGGGAAAATAAGCCGCCATGTGCCTTTGGCATTGCCCGGCCTGTTTTCCGCCCTCTCGTTTTGACTCTGAACTCTTGTCACCGTGCCTGTGCTTTGTACAGGCGCAAAGGCGCATTTTTGTTTACTGGTAGCTGATCGATATTTAAAACAATTCCCGACAACTGGAGGTCCTATGCCTACTGCCAAGCCGAAGAAGCCGAGCACGTCCAAGAAGCCGCAAGGTGCGCAGCCCAAAGCTGCCGCAAAGCCCAAAGCCAAGGCAGCGCCCAAAGCTGCTGCCCGGCCCGCAGGCAAGCCTCCAGTCAAAGCAGCAACCAAGGCTGCCGCAAAGCCTGCCGCCAAAAGCGGCAAGGTTGAAAAGCCGGGAAAACACGCCATATCTGTTAAACCCAGCAAACCCAATGCCCTGGTGAGCAAAGCCCCCCTGAAAACCGCGAAATCCGCGATTTCCGATTTGCCCCTGAAGAAAGCCCCCGCCGTGCCGACCAAGTCCAGTCCTGAAGCCAAGCCCCTCGCCGTCTCCGCCGACGTGCCCGTGAAGAAGAAACCCGGCCGCCCGCCCAAGAACCCGGCAGCCGAAGGCAGCGCGCCTGCCACTACCACCGGCGCCAAGCGCGGCCGCAAGCCGAAGAGCGCCGCCGGCCCGGTCAAGACGGGGGAAGACCTCGACATGTCCGACATTGAAGACGATCTCGTCGGGGAACCCATCGCGGAAACGACCGAGAAGGTCAAACCGCTGCGCATGAAAATCAGCAAGGCGAAGGAACGCGCCCTGATGAAGGAATTCGGCCTGGACGAAACCGTCCTCTCCGAAGAAGACATGCTCAAACGCCGCCTGCGCCTGAAAACCCTGATCAAGCTGGGTAAAACGCGCGGCTACCTCACGCATGGCGAAATCTCCGACCACCTTCCCGACAAGCTGGTCGATGCTGAAACGCTGGAAGTCGTGGTCAACATGCTCAACGACATGGGCGTGGCCGTGTACGAGCAGGCGCCTGACGCCGAAACCCTGCTGCTGAACAACACCGGCCCTACGGTCGCCACTGAAGAAGAAGCCGAAGAAGAAGCCGAAGCCGCGCTGTCCACCGTCGACAGCGAATTCGGCCGGACCACCGACCCCGTGCGCATGTACATGCGTGAAATGGGCACGGTTGAGCTCTTGACGCGCGAAGGCGAAATCGAAATCGCCAAGCGCATCGAGGGCGGCCTCATGAAGATGATGGAAGCCATCTCGGAAAGCCCCGCCACCATCGCAGAAATCATGCGTCTGGGCGAAGAAATCCGCGAAGGCAAAATCGTCATCTCCACCGTGGTCGACGGCTTTTCCAACCCCAATGAAGCCGACGACTATGTGGCCGAAGAAGACTTTGACGAATTCGACGAAGAGGACGACGACGACGGCAAGGGCGGCTCCAAGGCCCTGACCAAGAAGCTCGAAGAGCTCAAGAAAGAAGCACTCAGCCGCTTCGACAAGATCGCCACCCTGTTCGAGAAGGTCCACAAGACCTACGACAAGGAAGGCTACGGCACACCGACTTACGTAAAGTCGCAAAAAGCCCTGAGCGACGAGCTGATGACGGTGCGCTTTACCGCCAAGACCATTGAAAAGCTGTGCGACATGCTGCGCGGCCAGGTGCTGGACGTGCGCAAGAAAGAGCGCGAGCTGCGCCGCATCATCGTCGAGAAATGCGGCATGCCGCAGGAAGTCTTCATCAAGGACTTCCCGCCCAACCTGCTCAACCTGAAATGGGTTGAAAAGCAGGTTGCCTCCGGCAAGCCGTGGTCGGTGGTGATGGCGCGTAACGTGCCGCCCATCCAGGAACTGCAAACCAAGCTAGCTGAGTTGCAAGCCCGCGTGGTGGTGCCGCTGGGCCAGCTCAAGGACATCAACAAACGCATGAACGAAGGCGAGTCCAACTCGCGCGACGCCAAGAAGGAAATGATCGAGGCCAACCTGCGCCTGGTGATTTCGATCGCGAAGAAGTACACCAACCGCGGCCTGCAGTTCCTTGACTTGATCCAGGAAGGCAACATCGGCCTGATGAAGGCGGTCGACAAGTTCGAATACCGCCGCGGCTACAAGTTCTCGACCTATGCCACTTGGTGGATCCGCCAGGCGATCACGCGCTCCATCGCCGACCAGGCGCGGACCATCCGCATCCCGGTGCACATGATCGAAACCATCAACAAGATGAACCGCCTGTCGCGCCAGCACTTGCAGGAATTCGGCTTTGAGCCGGACGCCAGCATCCTGGCCGCCAAGATGGAGATTCCTGAAGACAAGATCCGCAAGATCATGAAGATCGCCAAAGAGCCGATCTCGATGGAAACGCCGATCGGTGACGATGACGATTCGCACCTGGGCGACTTCATCGAAGACAGCGCCAACACCGCACCGCTGGAAGCCGCGATGCAGGCCGGCCTGCGCGATGTGGTCAAAGACATTCTCGACAGCCTGACACCGCGCGAAGCCAAGGTGCTGCGCATGCGCTTCGGTATCGAAATGTCGACCGACCACACGCTCGAAGAAGTCGGCAAGCAGTTCGACGTGACGCGCGAACGCATCCGCCAGATCGAAGCCAAGGCACTGCGCAAGCTCAAGCACCCTTCGCGTTCGGACAAGCTGCGCAGCTTTATCGACACGCTGTAAACAGCTTTTTCTTCAAAGCTTCTTGAAAGCCCGGCCCCGCAAGGCGCCGGGCTTTTTCATGTCAACACCAAAATCAATGCATATTGACCGCCGATTCGCGCTCATTGCCTGCTGATCTGTTCAGGGGTTTGACTTTCCGTTGTTTGGTTGTATTATGCAACCCTATAAGTTGCTCAGAGCAACCTATAAATCAACCTATAACAATAAAAAAGGAAAATTCATGACCCCACAACAACTCACCAGCACCAGCAAGTTCCTCAGCCTGGTACTGCGGCACAAGCCGTCCACCATCGGGCTTTCGCTAGATGCGGCGGGCTGGGCCAACGTCGATGAGCTGCTCGCCAGGGCTGCGTCGGCAAACCATCCCCTTTCTCGTGCCCTGCTCGAAAAAGTCGTCGAAACCAGCGACAAAAAACGTTTCGCCTTCAGCGACGACGGCTTGCGCATCCGCGCCAACCAAGGCCATTCTGTGGATGTCGAACTTGGCTTGCCGCCTTTGGCTCCGCCGGCAAGGCTTTATCACGGCACCGCATCGCGTTTCCTCGACGCCGTCCTGGCGGAAGGCTTGACCAAGCGCCAGCGCCATCATGTCCACCTGAGCGAAAGCAGCGAAACGGCTACCGCGGTGGGCCAGCGTTATGGTCAACCGGTTCTGCTTGCCGTGGACGCCCAGCGCATGGCGGCAGAAGGTTATCTGTTCTTTCGATCGGAAAACAATGTATGGCTGACCGATCATGTGCCGCCGGTTTACCTCTGCGTTGTTGAGGCCGGGAGCCCTGAGTGAAACTGACTACTGCTCCTTACGTAGAACAGCGACGGGTATGGCCAACAGAGGGTCGGCATGTGTTAGCGCACCACGACGCGGACACCATCGTCGTTTACCAGGCTTATCGACCCAGCACGGCGGCGTACGCCATTGAGCATGGGCAGTTGGGCGGTCCTGACTTCAGCTTCAACCGCATGAGCTGGATCAAGCCAAACTTCTTGTGGATGATGTATCGCTCAGGCTGGGGTAGCAAAGAGGGGCAAGAAGGGGTCTTGGGCCTGAGACTGAGGCGTACGTTCTTTGACTCGCTTCTCGCCGCCGCCGTGCCTTCCATGTTCGACAGCGAGGTCTATGCGAACCCACAGGAATGGCAAGCCGCCGTTGCGACTTCGAATGTCAGGCGCCAGTGGGATCCAGACCACGCACCATCGGGCGCGAACCTCACCCGCCGGGCCATACAGCTCGGTTTGCGCGGGGAGGCCTTACGCGCGCTGGCCACGACCGAGCTGCTGGAGGTGATCGACATGAGCAGCTTCGTCGCATCGCAGCGCCTGCAAGCCACGGATGATGATCCCAACCTGCAAGTGCCGGTCGAGACGGTGTACATCGAGCGGGCCGCATAGGCCATCCCCTTAGCTACGGGGGCTGAAGGTCCTCGGAAAATACATCACTGCACGCCTGTCTTTCAGGCGGTAGCCCATGGCAGGCCTGGGCGATCCTACGTCGAGAAAGCCTTCCTCCTTCAGAAAGTCCGCCGCCAGCGCGCGAGTCCGGAACCCGCTTTTGTCGATGGACCGCCCCAACACCACCTCATACATTTTCTGCAATTGCGGCAGCGTGAACGGTTCCGGCAAGAGGAAAGCCGGCAGCGAGGTGTATTCCACCTTGCTTCGCAGGCGCTCCAGCGCAGCTTGCAAGATGTCGCTGTGGTCAAACGCCAGCCGCTTACGGGGCGACAACTCATCTACCGGATGCCATTTGGCCGGCTTGGCTTCATCCTGAACCAGTTGCACAGAGTCGGCGGGCAATAGCGCAAAGTAAGCATGCGTCGCCGACCAGCCGCGCGGATCACGCGTTTTGCCGCCCCAACTGCCCAACTGTTCCAGATAGGGGCTCTTGACGCCGGTCTTGTCGAGCAGCTTGCGCCTGGCGCAGGCCTCCAGCGAGTCGTCCTTGTCAACATCCACAAAACCGCCAGGGAGGGCCCAGGCGTCCGGGAACGGCTCTTCCGGCCCCACGGGCCGTTTAACCAAAAGGACCTGCAAGTGTTCGTCCAGCACGGTGAAGATCACTATGTCGACCGTCGTCAGCGGTTTTTCAAAGTTCAGGTGTTTCGGTTTGGCGGCCATTTTTTTTCTCCCGTTTGACAAATCTGAATTAGGTTGTATTATGCAACTCATAAAAAGGTTGTTCAATACAACCTATCGAACAATTAACCACAAGGAGAAAGCACCATGTTAGGCATCCGGTTCATCAAGTCCCAGCCCACGGTTCACCTGATCCAGTTCAAAAGGGGGAAAGTGATCCGGGAAGGCGCAGGCCAGTCCTTTTATTACTACGCGCCCACCTCTACCGTGGTGGCGGTGCCCGTGGCCAGCGCCCACCACCCCTTCATGCTGACCCTGGTGACCTCCGACTTCCAGAACGTCACGGTGCAGGGGCAGGTCACCTACCAGGTCAAAACGCCGCAGCTGACGGCTCGCCTGATGGACTTCTCGTTGAAAGCCAACGGCCAGGGTTATGCATCGGACGACCCACTCAAGCTGGGCGACCGTGTCGGCATGCAGGTACAGGTCATCATCCAGCAAAAAGTCCAGGCACTGGCGCTCAAGGAAGCCCTGCTCTCCTCCGCCGAGATCGCCCGGCATGCCGAAGCCAGCCTGGGCGCGCAGCCCGAGATCGCGGCCTTGGGCCTGCAGGTCCTGGGGGTGTCCATCCTGGCCATCAAGCCGACCCCTGACATCGCCCGGGCTCTGGAAGCCGAATCGCGCGAGGCCAACCTCAAGGCTGCGGACGACGCCATCTACCTGCGCCGCATGGCCGCGGTCCAGAACGAGCGCTCTATCCGCGAAAACGAACTGGACACCGAAGTTGCCGTGGAAGACAAACGCAGCCAGATCGAGGACGCCAAGATGGCCGCCAAGGCATCGGTGATGCGCAAGGAAAACGCCCTGCGTACCGAGCAGATGGATTCGGACGTGGCCCTCGAAGAGAAACGCAAGCTTTACGTCAACGGCCAGGCCGCCAACTCGCGCACACTGGCCGAGGCAGAAGCGGCCCGGCTGGACGCCATCATGAAGACCTTCCAGGCGGTAGATCCCCGCACCATCCAGGCACTGGCTTCGGCTGGCATGGACCCAGCCCAGCTGATCGCCCAGGCCTTTGGCGGCATCGCCGACAAGGCCGAGAAGATCGGCCAGTTGAACATGTCGCCCGAACTGCTCAACTCGCTGCTGGCAGGCGCGAACGCCGGTACCCGGAAATAAGCAGAAACAGGAAAGGACAAAAACATGTCTGCAGCCGAGAACCGCAAGGTGGTGTTGGTCACGCGCCAGACCCGGCTCGAAGAGCTGGTGGCGCGCTATCAGACCCTGGGCCAGGCTCAGTTTTACCTGGAACACCTGGGCGCCGACTTCACCGA
Source organism: Polaromonas sp. P1_F1 (assembly GCF_056405795.1). NCBI lineage: Bacteria > Pseudomonadati > Pseudomonadota > Betaproteobacteria > Burkholderiales > Comamonadaceae > Polaromonas > Polaromonas sp. P1_F1. Next base: position 292,362 of record NZ_JBFUBJ010000004.1, on the reverse strand, counting down.
CTACCTGCGCGAGAACGAGGCCTATGCCTCCAGCCTGCGGGTGGTCGCGGAAACCTTGCAGGCCTGGGGCCGCTACCAGATCATCGACAGGGCGCACCTGAGCAACTACATCTTCGCGGCCGACGACATCGTGGTGACGCTGGGCCAGGACGGCATGGTGGCCAACACCCTGAAGTACCTGAACGGCCAGCCGCTGGTCGGCGTCAACCCGGAGCCCAAACGCTGGGACGGCGTGCTGCTTCCGTTTGAGCCCTCACAGCTGGCATCAGTGCTGCCCGGGGTGGCGAGGGGCAGCCGCGCGACCTCGCTGGTGACCATGGCGGAGGCCAGGCTGTCCGACGGGCAGGTGCTGAGGGGCGTCAACGACCTGTTCATAGGCCCGAAAAGTCATACCTCGGCGCTCTACGACATCGAGTTCCGCGGCGTGAAGGAGGCGCAGTCGTCTTCGGGCCTGATTGTCGCAACCGGGCTGGGATCGACGGCCTGGCTTAAAAGCATCATCACTGGCTCCATCGGTATCGCGCAAGCGGTGGGCTATGGGCGGGGTGACGAATACGAACCCATGCCGCGCGACACCGACCACCTCGTCTTCGCCGTGCGGGAGCCCTTTGCCAGCCGGGCCTCCCAGACCTCCCTGCTGTACGGAGAGATCGAGGAAACGGACGTGCTGACGCTGCGCTCGCGCATGCCGGACAACGGGGTCATCTTCTCGGACGGCATGGAGGCTGACTTCCTGCGTTTCACCGCCGGCATGGAAGCCCGCATCGGCGTCTGCGAGACCAAGGGAATCCTGGTGGAATAAAACCGGCCGCTGCTGCGAGAATCGGCGGCAGTGCACCCAATCAATCTCAACAGAGGACAGCATGAAGAAAAACATCCAGCTTTTGATCATCGACCCGCAAAACGACTTTTGCGACCTGCCGGCCGACTGGCTGCCCATTGACCCGGTGACGGGGAAAGCCACCTCGCCGGCCTTGCCCGTGGCGGGTGCCCATGCCGACATGCTGCGCCTGGCCACGCTGATCCGTGAAGGCGCGCCCGGCATTTCCGCCATCGGCGTGACTTTGGATTCTCACCACAGGTTTGACATCGCTCACCCGACCTTCTGGAAGACCGGCGCCGGCGCGGCCGTGGGGCCGTTCACGCCGATCACGGCGGCGCAGGTGCGCAAGGGCGACTACCTGCCCAAAGATGCGGCCATGCTGCCCAGAGCCCTGGCCTACATCGACGAACTCGAGCGGCGCGGCCGTTACACCCTGATGGTCTGGCCGGTGCACTGCGAAATCGGCAGCTGGGGCCACAATGTGCACCCCGCCGTGAAGGCTGCCTACAACAGCTGGGAAGACAGCCGCCTTGCCATGGTGCAAAAGATCGGCAAAGGCAGCAACCCCTGGACCGAACACTACAGCGCCATGCAGGCCGAGGTGCCGGATGAAGAAGACCCGGCGACGCAGCTCAACACTGCGCTGATCGCCTCGCTGGACCAGGCGGACCTGCTCATCATCGCCGGCGAGGCCAGCAGCCATTGCGTGAAAGCGACCACCGAGCACATCGTGGAAAACCTGCCGTCCGGCAAGACCGGCAAGGTGGTGCTGCTGACCGACTGCATGAGCCCGGTCGGCGGTTTTGAAGCGCAGCACCAGGCCTTCCTGGACGACATGGCCGGCCGCGGCGTGGTGCTGTCGACCAGCACGGAAATCCTCAAAGCCCTGCAAGCCAACGCCTGAGCGACGTTCTCTCTTCATCACAAAGCCACTATGCAACCCATCATTCAAAGCCTGCTGGACACCGACCTCTACAAGTTCACCATGTGGCAAACCATGCTGCACCGGCATCCGCAGACTGAGGCCGAATACAGCTTTGTCTGCCGTAACCAGCCGGGCTACCCCTTGAGCGAGCTGCTGGCCGAGGTCAATGCGCAGCTCGACCATCTCTGCACCCTGCGCTTCCAGCCCGAGGAACTGGCCTACCTGCGTGGCCTTCGTTTCATCAAGAGCGACTTTGTCGACTTCCTGCGCATCTTTGAATTCCAGCGAGAGTTCATCAAAGCCACGGTCGACGGCCCCACGCTGGTGATCAAGGCCGTGGGCCCGCAGGTGCACACCATGGCCTTCGAGATCTTCGTGCTCGCGATCGTCAACGAGCTCTATTTCCGCCGCTCTGACCAGGCTGTCGCCCTTGTGGAGGGACGCAAGCGCCTGCAGGGCAAGATTGACATCCTGCGTGCCTTCGAAAAAGAACCCTCGCTGCGCAACCCCTTCGAGTTCTTTGACTTCGGCGTGCGCCGGCGTTTCTCGCGCGACTGGCAGACCGAAGTGGTCACCACGCTCAAACGCGAAGTCCCGCAGTATTTCAAAGGCACCTCCAATGTGCTGCTGGCCAAGGAGCTCAACCTGGTGCCCATCGGCACCATGGCCCACGAATACCTGCAGACCTACCAAGCGCTGGGCATGACGCTTCGCGACTTCCAGCGGGCCGCACTCGAAGACTGGGTGCAGGAGTACCGCGGCGATTTGGGTGTGGCCCTGACGGACGTCGTCGGCATGGACGCCTTTCTGGCGGACTTCGATCTCTACTTCGCCAAATTGTTCGACGGCCTGCGCCATGATTCCGGCGACCCGTTTGTGTGGGGTGAAAAAGCCCTGGCCCACTACGCCAAGCTGCGCGTGGACCCGCAGAACAAGCGCCTGGTGTTTTCCGACGGGCTGGACGTGCCGACCGCGCTCAAGCTCTACCGCGCCTTCGCCGGGCGCACCCAGACGGGCTTCGGCATAGGCACCAACCTGACAAACGACGTCGGGCTGACGCCGCTGAACATCGTGATGAAGCTGACCGGCGCCAATGCCAGGCCGGTGGCCAAGCTGTCGGACAGCCCGGGCAAGACGCTGTGCAACGACCAGACCTTTCTGGCCTACCTGCGCCAGGTGTTCCGTTTTCCTGCTTCGGTTTGAGGACAGCATGCTCAAAATCACCGCCGCCCAACTGAACTTCACCATAGGCGACCTCTCAGGCAATGTGGCCAAGATGGTCACGGCCGCCAGCAAGGCCTGGATCGACCAGTCCGACATCGTTGTCTTCTCCGAGATGTCGCTCACGGCCTACTACCCCGGCGACATGCTCGAAGAAGAGGGCTTTATGGAGCGCGTCGATTCGGCTCTCCAGGATCTGCTGCTGGCTTCCCGCCAGATTCCTAATCTCTGCTGGGTCATCGGCCTGCCCGCGCGCCGCGAAGCGCCGGGCAAGAAGCTGCGCAACTCGCTGCGCGTGATCAAGGGCGGCGAGGTGCTGCTGGAATACGCCAAGCAGTTGCTGCCCACCTACAACATCTTCGATGAACGCCGGCATTTTGAACCCGGCCAGGATGTGGCAAAGGTCTTGCGCATCCGGGATGCCAAGGTAGGCGTGCTGATCTGCGAAGACGGCTGGAACGATGAGGGACTGGATTATGCGATCAACCCCTTTGACCGCATGCGCGACGCCGCGCCCGACCTGGTGATTTCCATCAATGCCAGCCCGTCCAACATCGGCAAGCGTGAACAGCGTCACCAGATCTTTGGCGCCGCCAGCAAGCGCAACCAATTGCCCATCCTCTACGTCAACCAGGTGGGCGGCCATGACCAGCTTGTCTATGACGGTGCATCGTTCGCGGTGGAGCCCCAAGCCGGTGTGGTGTTTGAAGCCGAACGCTTCGCCGAAGACGTGACGACCCTGCGCTTTGAAAGCGGACGGTTCCTCACGCTGGCCGGGGATGAACCCGCCCCCGTTCCCGTGGAGGGACTGCCGACCATGGAGTTCTACCGGCGCCAGATCGTGCTCGGCCTGCAGGACTATGCGCGGCGCTGTGGCTTCACCCGCGCGGTGATCGGATCGTCCGGCGGTATTGATTCGGCGCTGACGCTGGCGCTGGCCGCCGAGGCCCTGGGCCCATCCAATGTGACGGCCATCACCATGCCCTCGCGGTTTTCGTCGGCCGGCTCGGTCGATGATTCTGAAGTCCTTTGCCGCAATCTGGGGGTGGAGCTGCTTCACCATCCGATCGCCGACATCGTGAACGAATTTTCCGGTGGATTTGAAGCCGCCTTCAGCCAGCCGCTGCACGGTATTGCTCTGGAGAATCTTCAGGCCCGTGCACGCGGCACCATCCTGATGGAATACTCCAACAGCTTCGGGCATCTGCTGCTGACCACGGGCAACAAGTCCGAGATCTCGGTCGGCTACTGCACGCTGTATGGCGACACCAACGGCGGCTTGGGCCTGATCGGCGACCTTTACAAAACCGAGGTGTTCGCCCTGTCAAGTTACCTCAACGAAGTCGCAGGCAAAGAAATCATCCCTCAGGCCATCATCGACAAAGCCCCCTCCGCGGAGCTGGCGCCCGATCAGAAGGACGTGGACAGCCTGCCACCTTACCCGGTGCTCGACGAGGTGCTCAAGCTCCTGATCGAAGGCCGGCGGCTGGCCGGGTGGGAGTACGAGAAAGCGTCCGCTTTCGTCGCGCAACTGCGCCGGCAGCCCGAGAGTCTCGCAATGATCGAACGTATCAAGGGCATGATCGCCCGCAACGAGTACAAGCGCCGGCAGGCCCCCCCCATCATCCGTCTGCGCGCGCGCGCCTTCGGCTCCGGTCGCCAGATGCCGATTGCCGCCAAATTTCAATAGGCTCTCATGACATCAAACCCTAAAAAACACGACGTCTCGATTTATATCGGGAGGTTCCAGATCTTTCACAACGGGCAGCTTGCGCTGCTGCGCCGGGCCCTGGAAGCGGCGCCGCTGTGCATCGTCGTACTTGGCTCGGCCTACCAGGCCCGCACGCCCAAGAACCCGTTCACCTGGCAAGAGCGGGCGGAAATGATCCGCCTGGCCCTGCCTGAGTCCGACCGGGACAGAATCCGGTTTCTGCCTGTGCGTGACTACTATGACCAGGAACGCTGGGTATCGGCGGTCAAGCACGGCGTGGCGGAGCTGGTGGGCGAGAAATCCGGGACATCCTTTGTGCTCGTCGGGCACTTTAAAGATGCGACCAGCGAGTATTTGAAGAATTTCCCCGGCTGGACGCTTGATGCCGTCGAATCGCAAGGCAGGATCGATGCCAGCGCATTGCGTGACGCTTACTTTGGCAATGCCGGCGCGGCGCTGGAACCGGCACTCGCCGCATTAGTGAGTCAGGCGCCGGCCAGCACCATCGCATTTCTTCGCACCTGGGCGGCCTTGCCTTACTTTCCTGAACTCGCACAGGAATGGGAGAGCCTCAGGCAGGAAAAGGCGAAGTGGGCCGGCTCTCCCTATGCGCCGGTTTTTGTGACGGTGGATGCGGTCGTGAAATGCAGTGACCGGGTATTGCTGATACAGCGCGGACGTTCTCCCGGCAAGGGCTTGTTTGCCGTGCCGGGCGGATTCATTGAGCAGCGGGAAACGGTGTATCAGTCAGCCTTGCGCGAGCTGGAGGAAGAAACCCAGATGCGCTTGCTGGAAGGCGATATGAAAAACGCCTTGAAAGCAGTCCACGTGTTTGACCATCCGGATCGCAGCTTGCGCGGCCGCGTGATCACCCATGCCCACTTCTTTGATCTGGGCTCGCGTCACCTGCCGGAAATCCAGGCGGCCGACGACGCGGCGGCGGCTGAATGGATTCCAGTCAATCAATTGACCTCCATGGAGGACCGGTTTCATGACGATCACTTCCACATGCTGGATTTCTTCTTCACGCTGACCGAGCGCATTTGAGAAATGCAGCTTGTCCTGCCACCCACTCGTCTTTCCACGCTGTCTTTTGACAAAGCCGTGTTCCTGGCGGGGTCCATCGACTTGGGAAAAAGCGTTGACTGGCAAGCGGAGCTGGCATTGTCTCTGGCGGACTGTCCAGGAACCTTGCTCAACCCTCGCCGGGCCCAGTGGGATTCAAGCTGGCAGGCGCAAGCCGACTTTCCACCGTTTCGTGAGCAGGTCGAATGGGAATTGAGCGCGATGGAAGCCGTGGGGATGGTGGCGTTTTACTTTGCCCCGCAATCCCAGGCTCCCGTCACTTTGCTGGAACTCGGCCTCGCGGCTCGCGAAAGAAAGGCGGTGGTCTGTTGCCCTCCGGGCTACTGGCGAAAGGGAAATGTGGACATCGTGTGTGCACACTACGACATCCCCATGGTCACTGCGCTTGAAGACCTCTGCCAGGAAATCCGAAATTATTCCATGGGCAAGTCAGGGACTTGATGAGCCGGCCCCGCAGGGTTCCGGGCTTTTTTATGCCCGATCAAAACTCAGGGCGCCGTCAGTCCCACCTTGCGCACGAACGCATCCAGCGGCACCGACCACATTTTTCCGCCGTAGGTCAGCAGTGAATGCCCGTCATGTCCCTGAACCGGGCCGGTCTGGATGAACTGTGTATCGCTGCCACCGGCACTAAAAGCCTCGTGCCATCCGCGGGGCGCCTCGGCTCCCCAGAACTGGTCGTTCTCGGCGTAGAGCCACAGGTTGGGCACCTTGACCAGCTTGCCGAGTTCACCATAGGTTTTACCCATGTTCTCGGGCTTGCAACTCCTGGCCGGGGAGTCTTCCGGATTACCGCCGGAGCCGCCCGCGAAATTGACGGCGCCGACGACGCCCGGCAGATTGAGCGCCGCGACCGACACCGTCGTCATTCCGCCCACCGACTGCCCTTCGAGCAGCACCCTGTCCTTGCGCACCCAGGGCTGCTGCAGCGCCCATTGGTGCAACGCGACTACTGTCTGGCCCGCGTGGCTGGCCACACGCGTGAAGTCGGGGTCGCCGGTGCAAACCTTGCCGCTCCACCGGATGCCGGAGTCCTCCCTGTCGGTGCCCCCGGTATCCCCGTATCCCGGCCGTACCGGGGCAACCACGGCAACACCCTTGCGAAGCCAGTAGTTGGCGTGCCCGACCAGCACCGGATACTCAAGCTTGGCCCTGTCAACGCGCGACGGCGCCCGCCCGTGGGAAAAGATCACCAGCGGAAACGGACCTTCGCCTGCGGGCTTGTAGAGATGGGTGACAACCTCATACTGTTTACCGTCGATCAGCAGAGGCAGTTTGACGATCTGCGGCGGCACGCGCTCGGGCTGCTGCGCCCATGCTGGCATGCCGGTCGTCTGCGCCGCCCACACCATCCCAAGCATCCACGCCAGTTTCCACCATCGCATGCTCAGCTCCTTGCTTGTTGCCGGAGCATTTTGACATGCGGAACGCACTTGCCTAGGAAGTGCTGAAGCGGTAGAGCGTGCGGCCCTGGCGGCTCCGTCCCAGCTCATGCACGGCGGAAGGAAATGCCGGCACATTGGGTGCGTTGGGGTACCCTTGCGGCTCAAAGCACAGGCTTTGCTGCTGCGCGTACTGCCTGCCGCCCTTGCCCGGCCCGCCAGCCAGCGGTTCGCCTGCCACAAGACCGGTGTAGAACTGCATGGTGGGCTCGGTCGACCAGACTTCCATTACCCGCCCGCTAATGGGTGCACTCACGCGCGCGCATAGCGCCAGATCTTCATCACTGGCGGCAGAGCGGTCAATCTCAAAACAGTCGTCATACCCGGCGACGAGGCCGATACCGGCCTCGGCTTGCAAGCCGCACACGCGCTTGTTCAGCACGACCGGCTTGCGCAAATCAAACGGCGTTCCTTCCACCGGCAGCAACCTGCCTGTTGCGATGAGGTCAGGCGCCATCTCGAAATAGCGGCCGGCGCAAATCGTGACCTCGTGCTCCAGCGCATTACGACTTCCCGGGCCTTCGAGATTGAAAAAAGCATGCGTGGTGAAATTGGCTACCGTGGGGGCATCCAGCGCGAGCGCCTCGTAGTCGAGCACCAGCTCGTTCGCCTCGGTCACGCTGTAGGTCAGGCGCAGCGTCATCGTGCCCGGAAAGCCCTCTTCCCCATCGGCAAACACATAACGCATTTCAACGCTGGAATCGCTGCGCTGCACCGCAGCGAATACCCGAAAACGCGAGCCTTTCACGCCGCCGTGCAAACAATGCGGGCCGTTGTTGGCGGCCAGCACATGCTCCTTGCCACCCAACGTGAAGCGCGCATGGCCAATACGACCTGCATAGCGCCCGATGAAGGCACCCACTGAAGGCGCTCCGCCGATCACGCCGTCGATGCTGTCGTAGCCCAGCACCACGTCGCCAAAATGTCCATCGCGGCCGGGCACCAGAATCTGCTCGATCTTGGCGCCGTAGTTGGTCACGCAAACCGTCATTCCCTGCCGGTTGCGCAGCGTGAACAACCCGACGGACTTGCCGTCGATCTCGCGCACAAACCGCGCGGGATCAAGCAACATGACGGTATTCAGCTTGCTCACTTGGCAATAATGGTCAGCAATTCTTCGCGTGTGGTCGGATCGGCCATGTATTTTCCGTACAGCGGCCCCATGCGCCTGACCATGGGCGATGCGTCCCTGACCTTGACGAACTGCGAGCCCTGTTTGGTCGTTGTCTCCAGGGCAGCGGCAACTCGCTTGTTCCACAACTCGCGCATCAGGATGGCCGACTTGGCCCCGGCATCGGCGAAAGCGGCCTTGTCTTCCTTGCTCAGCTTGTCCCAGAGTTTCGTCGACACCACCAGCGCTTCGGGCGAGATCACGTGGTTGGTCATATAAACGTTTTTTGCGACTTTGTAGTGGCCGGTGGATTCATACGAAGGCAGGTTGTTCTCGGCACAATCCACTTTACCCTGTTCCAGAGCGCTCAGCACATCCTTGAAAGGCAAGGCCACCGGCTTGGCCTCCATGAGCTTCACCATTTCGATATAAACCTCGGACTGCTGAACCCGGATATTCATGCCGGCCAGGTCCCTGATGTTGTTGACGGGTTTGACGCAGTAAAAAGAACGTCCACCACCGTCGTACCAACCCAGTACAACGAAGCCAGCAGCCTTCAGGTTGGCAGAAAACCGTTCGCCCAGCTTGCCGTCCAGGTGGCGGAACATGTGTGCGGAGTCGGTGAATAGAAAAGGGAGGTTCAGTACCTTGATACCCGGCACGGCATCCGACAGCGGGCCCGAGCTGAACTCAGCCACGTCAATCTCGCCGCTCTTGAGCATCTGAACGGCCTTGGGCTGGTCGCCAAGTGTGCCGCTGTTGAAAAGCTCGATGTTGTAGCGACCACTGGTGCTCTTGGCCACCTGCTCTACAAAACTCTTCATGGCTTCCGATACCGGATAACCATCGGGATGGATGTTCCATGCCCGCAGCTTGGTCTGAGCCATGGCGGCGCTCGCGCATAGGGCAAAAGAGAGGCACAAAAGCCCCTTGAATGAAGTCCGCATGTTTTTGTCTCCTGGCGTGGCTAATAACGGCCAGCCTCTGATGGGCCGACTCGTTTCTTTTCAAGATTGAATCCCTTGCTCGATATTCCCACGGATGCGCGCTCACAACCCAAAGATATCAGGCAATATCACCACTAAATCACGCAACGATTTTTCAATCCAGTTTGATGTTTGCTTCTGCAACAACTTTGGCCCAGCGGCTGCGCTCCTGATTGAAAAACACATCCTGCTGTGCCGGTGTCATGGTCACTACCTCGGCGCCTTGTCCCGCCAACTTGGCGCGGATGTCCGGGCTGCGGATGATCTTGATGAGCTCTGTGTTGAGGCGATTGATGACGGCTGCCGGCGTACCATTAGCCACCAGCAAGCCCTGCCAGGTGCCCGACTCGAAGTTGGCAAGCCCCTGCTCCGCCAGCGTCGGCACATTGCCAATCAGCGGCATGCGCGTACTCTTGGAGACACCCAGGATCTTCAGCTTCCCGCTTTGCACATGCGGCAAGGTGGCCAGCATGCCGTTCATCAACACCTGGGTCTGGCCGGCGATCGTATCGCTGACGGCTTGCGAACCGCCCTTGTAGGGGATGTACTGCCACTTCGCCTTGCTCGCCCGCTCGACCGCAACACCAGCCAGGTGCGGTGCGCTACCCATGGCCGTTACCGCAAAGTTCAGGTCGGTCTTGTGCGAAAGCGCTACGAGCTCCTTGAGATTGCTGGCGGGTACCGAGGGATGAACCACCAGCAGGTGCGGCGAGTAGGCCAGCATCGTGACACCACGCAAGTCCTTGGTCGGGTCGAAACCCAGCTTGGGATAGACCGAAGGGCTGATGGCCAGAGCGCCGGTGTCGCACAGCAGCAGCGTGTAGCCGTCGGGTGCTGACTTGGCCACGATGTCGGCGCCCAGGTTACCGTTGGCGCCAGCCTTGTTGTCCACGATGACCGACTGCTTGAGCGCCTCGGACAGAGGCTGCGCAATGGCGCGCGCGATGATGTCTGAAGAACCGCCGGGTGGGTACGGCACCACCAGGCGTATGGGTTTGGACGGCCATGAAGCCTGCGCGCTCGCAGCGCCAGTCCCCAAAGCCAGTGAAGCAGCAATAAGCTCTCGTCGATTGATCGGCATGTTCGTCTCCGGATGTGTGAAAAAGCGGTGTCCTCCACCAGCTGCGCCGTGAGCCTCTGTGGGCTCTTCATGCGGATGAGTTACGCGACTTCGTGGTTGCCCAGAAGTTCAAGCGCGCGCACCAGAGCGGAATGGTCCAGGTCCTGCATGCCGTTGGCGGCACAGGCCTGCATCAGCTGGGCGGCGCCCGCCGTTTGCGGCAAAGCCAGACCCAGCGTACGCGCACCGCTGAGCGCGAGGTTCAAATCCTTCTGGTGCAAGCCGATACGGAAGCCCGGCGCAAAGGTGCGCTTGATCATGCGTTCGCCGTGAACTTCCAGAATGCGCGACGAGGCAAAACCGCCCATCAGCGCCTGGCGCACTTTGGCTGGATCGGCGCCAGCCTTGCTGGCAAACAACAGGGCTTCACCCACGGCCGCGATGTTCAGCGCCACGATGATCTGGTTGGCCACCTTGCAGGTCTGGCCGTCGCCGTTGCCGCCCACCAGGGTGATGTTCTTGCCCATCAGTTCGAACAACGGCTTGACGAGGTCAAACGCCGCCTGCGGGCCGCCCACCATGATGGTCAGGCTCGCAGCTTTGGCGCCGACTTCACCGCCCGACACCGGGGCGTCCAGATAGTCGCAACCGAGGGCGTCAATTTTCTTGGCGAACTCTTTGGTGTCCATCGGCGAGATCGAGCTCATGTCGACCACTGTCTTGCCCTTGGTCAGCACCGAGGCCACTCCGCCCTCGCCAAACAGCACGTTCTCCACGTCGGGCGTATCGGGCAACATCAGGAAAATGATGTCCGCCTGCTTTACTACGTCGGCGATGGAGTCGCAGGCCTTGCCCTTGCCGGTCAAGAGAGCCGCAGGCACTTTGCTCCGCGTGTTCATGAAAACCTCGTGTCCTGCCGCAATCAGGTGCGCAGCCATCGGCGCGCCCATGATGCCCAAGCCGATAAATCCAAGCTTGCTCATAAAAATGCTCCTTGTTTGTAAAAAATAGCAATGGCCCCGGACGCGCGGTCCACAAGGCGCATCCCGGACCAGGTCCGGGATGACAGAAAAATCAGGCGAGGTATTTGTCGCGCAGGGCCTGTGTGGCGCCACGGAAAACGCCGAGGTCGCTGCCGACGCCGACAAAAGTCGCGCCCATCTCCATGTAGCGGCGCGCGTCGGCCTCCACCGGCGCCAGGATGCCGACCGGTTTGCCGTGCGCCTTGGCGGCGGCAAAAATTTTCACCATGGCGGCCTGCACCTCCGGGTGCCCGGCATTACCGAGGTGGCCCAGGCCGGCGGCCAGGTCGGACGGGCCGACAAACATGCAGTCGACACCGTCGATGGCGGCAATCTCGTTCGCTGCCGCCGTGCCGGCGATGCTTTCGATCTGCACCATCACGCAGATGTGGTCGTTGATGGACTTGAGGTAGTCCGGCACCGTGCCGTACTTGTTGCTGCGCTGGGACACCGACACGCCGCGAATGCCTTGCGGCGGGTAACGGGTGGCGGCGACGGCGCTGGTGGCCTGCTCGGCGGTTTCGACAAAGGGGATCAGGAAGTTGTAGAAGCCGGCATCGAGCAGGCGCTTGAGCTCTACCGAGTTGTTTGAGGTCGGGCGCACCACCGGTGCGCTGCGGCTGTCTTTCAGCGCCATCAGTTGCGGGATGTAGGTGGCCATGTCGTTGGGCGAATGTTCACCGTCAAGCAGGATCCAGTCGAAACCGGCCACGCCCAGCACCTCGGTGGTGATGGCGTTGGACAGCGAGGACCAGCAGCCGATCAGTTTTTTGCCGGCCAGCAGGTCGCGCTTGAAGCTGTTGGGAAAACTTTGATAAGGGGTTGCTTGTGTCATGAGTTAACTCTCTTTTTATCGATGATCTCTGTTGATCAGGTAGGCAGTGAATCTTTGAATCTATACGTCAATGCATCAGTCCATCAGGTAATGGGCGCCGGGTTGAACAACACCAGCGCGTTGTGCAGCTTCCAGTGTTCGGCCCAGGTTTTCTTTCGGCCGCTGGCAACGTCCAGCATGAACTGGAACAGCTCCCAGCCGACGTCTTCAATGGTGGCATCGCCGTCGGCAATACGCCCGGCATTGATGTCCATCAGGTCGTGCCAGCGCCGGGCGAGGTCGCTTCGCGTGGCCACCTTGATGACCGGCACTTCCGCCAGGCCGTAGGGCGTGCCGCGGCCGGTGGTAAACACATGGATGTTGATGCCCGCGGCCAGCTGCAGCGTGCCGCAGATGAAGTCGCTGGCGGGCGTGGCGGCGTAGATCAGGCCTTTTTGTTTCACCTTCTCGCCGGGTGCCAGTACACCGCTGATGGGCGCGGAGCCTGACTTGACGATGGAGCCCATGGCCTTTTCCACAATGTTGGAAAGGCCGCCTTTTTTGTTGCCCGGCGTGGTGTTGGCGCTGCGGTCAACCTGCCCTTTTTTCAGGTACGCGTCATACCAGGCCATCTCGCGGATCATCGCGGCGGCCACTTCAGGGCTGCTGGCCCTCGATGTCAGCTGGTCAATACCGTCGCGCACTTCAGTGGTCTCGGAAAACATCACCGTGGCGCCGGCACGCACCAGCAGATCGGTGGCAAAGCCCACCGCAGGGTTGGCCGTGACACCAGAGAACGCATCGCTGCCACCGCATTGCACGCCCACCACCAGCTCGCTGGCGGGCACCGTTTCGCGGCGTCGCGCATTCAGGCGTTCGAGATGTTGCAGTGCCATGTCCATGACCGAATCAATCATGGACATGAAGCCGACATGGTTCTCGGACTGCAGGCACACCACATCCAGCGCGGCTTCCGCATTCGTGCCCACATCGGCCACGTTGCGTTCATCGACGATCTGGATGGTGCCCGGCGGCAGCAAACGTTCAGGCTGCAGCTTCTCGCAGCCCAGGCTGACCACCATGACTTCACCGCCGAAGTTGGGGTTCAGGCTGATGTTGCGCAGCGTGCGGATCGGGATGATGGCGTCCGGCGCATCGATGGCCACGCCGCAGCCGTAGGTGTGCTCCAGCCCCACCACATCATCGACATGGGGAAAGCGGGGCAACAACTCTGCCTTGATGCGCTTGACGGCGAAGTCCACCACGCCGGCCACGCACTGCACGGTGGTGGTGATGGCCAGGATGTTGCGGCTGCCGACCGATCCGTCCGGGTTGCGGTAGCCCTCAAAGGTGTAACCCTCCAGCGCGGGCTGAGGGGCCGGCCGCACGGTGGCGATGGGAAGCGCGTCCAGCGTGCGCGCGTCGGGCATCTCCAGCAGGCGTTCATGCACCCAGCTGCCGGCGGGAATATCTTTCAATGCGTAACCGATGGGCACGTTGTAACGCAGCACCGCCGCGCCCTTGGGCAAGTCGACCAGCGCCACCTTGTGGCCCTGCGGAACCCGCTCGATCAGCGTCAACCCATCGGCAAACACTGCGCCCGCTGGCAGGCCACCATCGTTGGCAACAATGGCGACGTTGTCCGCACCGTGCATGCGGATAAAAAGAGGGTTGACGTTGGTGCGTTCCATCAGAAGTCGACGATTTCCACCCAGTTCGGGTTCTTGCCCGCGGGCTGGCTCACCCCGGCGGCAGGCACACCCGTGGCCGCATCGATCGGATGCAGCGACACGGCATGGGAGTCCTGGCCGGTAGAGATAAGGAACTTGCCGCTCGAGTCCACCGCAAAGCCGCGGGGCGTTTTCTCAGTGGGCGTTGTGCCGGCTGTTTGCAGCAGGCCGGTGGCAGGGTCTATTTTGAATGTGGTCAACGTGCTGGAAGTACGCTCCGATCCATACAGATACCGTCCGTCGGCGGACAGCTGGAGGTCTGCCGCCCATGGCTTGCCCGTAAAACCAGCCGGCATGACAGTGCTTCGCTGCAGATGGCGCATGGCGCCCTTGCCAGCGTCGTATGCAAACACATCCACACCGCCGTCCAGTTCGTTAAGCAGGTAGACATGCGTCTGGGCCTTGTTCCACAGGAAGTGCCGCGGGCCGGTTTTGGCCGGCGACACATTCACCAGCGCCGGATCGTTGGCGCTCAGCTGGCCGGTCTTGGGGTCGAAGCGCCAGCTCGACAGGTTGTCGCCGCCCAGGCTGGTGGCAAATACATAACGGCCCGCAGGGTCCTGGTGAATGGCGTGGGCGTTGGGCGAAGTCGGAACGATCTGCTGGACGGGCCCGACAAGGCCGTCGGCACCCACGCTGTTCACCGTGATCTTGTTGCCGCCATAGGAGGCGGCAAAGAGCCAGCGGCCAGAGGCGTCCAGGTCAATGTTGGCCATGCTGTCGGCCAATGAGGCCTCGCCGAGTTTCTTCAGCCCGCCGTTGGCGCCGTCGATGGCAAAGGTGACAACGCGAAACGGCTGCGAGCGCAGGGCCACGTACAGGATTTTTTTGTCCTTGCTGACCACCATGGGCATGGCGGTTCCGCCCACAGGAACCCTCGCCACCGGCTTGAGGGAACTTGCGGCGCGATCCAGCTGAAACACCGAGATCTCCTGGCTGTCGGCGTTGCTGACATACACCCAGGTGGCTGCGCTGCTGGCGCCAGCGGCAGCCATGGTCCCGGCAAAAACGGCGGGGATCAGGACCTGGCGAATGGTGGTTCCTGTTGTCATGGATGTCTCCGTTGTGTTGTTGAACTTTTTACTTGCCGACCGTCATGTAGAGGCTGGGCAACCACATGGAGAAAGCCGGCACAAACGTGACCAGTGCGAGCGCGAAAATCAGCGCGCCATAGAAAGGCCAGATGGTCCGCATCACGGTGCCCACGGACACTCCGCCAATGGCACACCCCACGAACTGGGTCGTTCCCACGGGCGGCGTGTTCAATCCCAATGCGCAGTTGATCAGCAACACGATGCCGAACTGCACCGAGCTCATGCCGTAGTGCTGGGCAATCGGCAGGAAGATGGGCGTGCACAGCAGGATGGTCGCGGCCATGTCCAGGAAGGTGCCCAACACAAACAGGATGATGTTGATCAGCAGGAAGATCACCCACGGTGTGGTGGTGATTTGCGATAGCATCTGGCCTGTCAACTCCGCCACGCCATAGAGGCTGATGAGGTAACCGAAGGTGCTGGAGATGCCGATCAGCAGCAAGATGACGCCGGTGGTCTTGACCGCCTTGGAGGCCGCCTTGATGAAGTGCTCCCATTTGATGGAGCGGTAAACAAAGATCGTCAGCGCCAACGCATACAACACGGCAACGGCCGCAGACTCTGTCGCCGTGAACACACCCGACAAAATGCCGCCCAGGATGATGACCACGATCATCAGGCCCGGCAAGGCAGCCGCGAGTGAACGCGCGACGATGGACCAGCCGGGAAAGGTGCCTGCGGGGTAACCACGCTTCACGGCCACCAGGTAAGCGGCCGCCAGGTTGCAGATGGTCAGGATCGCGGCAGGCACCAGCGCAGCAAGAATCAGCGCTGCGATCGACACCTTGCCACCGGCAGCCAGCGAATAAATGATCAGGTTGTGGCTGGTCGGCATCAGTGCGCCCACCAGTGCGGCGTGCGTCGTCACGTTGACCGCATAGTCGGCATGGTAACCCTCTTTTTTCATCATCGGGATCATCACGGCACCCATGGCCGAAACGTCAGCCACAGGCGAACCGGACACACCGCCGAACAAGGTGCAGGCCACCACATTGGACATGCCCAGGCCGCCGCGCACATGGCCCACCAGGCCGCGCGCGAGATTGACGATACGGTCCGCCACACCGCCGTAGAGCATCAGCTCGCCGGCAAAGATGAAAAATGGAATCGCAAGGAAAGAGAAGATGCCCATGCCTGACGTCATCTGCTGGAAACCGACGGCCAGGGGCAGGCCCTCATACGCCAGCGTGGCCAGGGCCGAGAGGCCAATCGAAAAGGCAACGGGAACGCCAAGCAGCAGAAACAGTGTGAACGAAAGGCAGAGAATAAGTAATGGAATTGTCATGATGGATGCTTAGCCCCAGGCTGGTTCAACTTCGCGGCCTTTGGCCAGGGCAATGATGTGTTCGATCGAGAACATCACGATAAGAACGCCGGCCACAGTGGCAGGCACATACTTCCAGCCCTCGGAAATCCAGAGGGTGGGCAGGCGGTAGCCCCACACGGATATTGCGAGATAACCGCAGTTCCATGCCATGGCAGCGCCGAAGAGCAGGACCAGCGCGTGAATCAGGTACTCCATCTTCAGCCGCAGCCAGTCGGGCGCCAGCACCAGCATGGACTCGAGGCCGATGTGGCCTGCATCGCGGACGCCGACGGCAACACCCAGCATGGTCACGTATACAACCAGCAGAAGCGCCAGGCTTTCGGCCCATGTCGGCGTGTTGTTCAGCACGTAGCGGCCGAACACTTGCCAGCTGACGGCGCAAATCACCGCTACCAGCCCGAAGATACCCAGCCACATGCAGGCCCGGGCGAGCTTGCGACAAATTGTTGTGTACATAAATTGATCCGGATCTGTTGGACCGGCGTTGGTAGAAAAGAAACTGTTGGCGCCGGTCTTTCCGGCGGCCTGTTATATTTTTGCTCGCTGACATCTCCTGTCACCGGCGATCAATCGCCGATGACGAGAGGGGTCATACCTTGCTTACTTGGTGTCCTGGATACGCTTGACCAGCGCCTTCAGCTTTGCATCCACAATAAATTTGTCATAGACAGGTTTCATCGCGTTCTGGAATGAAGCCTTGTCGACCTCAATGAACTCGGCGCCACCGGCTTTGGCGATGGCCTTGGATTTGGCTTCACGCTCGTCCCACAGTTTGCGCATGTAAGGAACCGACTCTTTGGCCGCCTGGCGAATCGCCTTCTGGTCATCCGCACTCAGGGTGTCCCAGGTCCGCTTGGAGAACAGCAGCATTTCAGGGGCCAGCGAGTGCTCTGTGATCGAGTAGTACTTGGCCACTTCAAAGTGACGCGAGCTCTCATACGAAGGGTAATTGTTTTCAGCGCCGTCAACCAGGCCGGTCTTCAGTGCGGTGTAGACCTCGCCGTAAGGCATGGGGGTGGCATTGGCACCCATGGCTTCCAGCAGTGCAACCCACAGGTCGGATTGCTGGACGCGGATCTTCATGCCCTTGGCATCGGCCAAGGTGCGGACTGGTTTTTTGGCGGTATAGAGCGAGCGAGCGCCGCTGTCGTAGTACGCCAGGCCGATAAAGCCCTGTGGTGCGCAGGAGGCGAGGATCTCTTCACCGATCGCGCCGTCCAGCACATGGCGCATGTGTTCCGTGGAGCGGAACAGGAAAGGCATGGTCGGCACTTGCGTCTCAGCGCAAATGTTGTTCATCGGCGCAATGTTCACGCGGGTCATGGCCAGCGCGCCGATCTTGGTCTGCTCGATCGTGTCCTTCTCGTTGCCCAAAGCGCTGTTGTTGAACACCTTGATGGTGTGCTTGCCGTTGGTCAACACCTTCAGGCGCTCACCCATGAACTTGACAGCCTCGACGGTGGGATAACCGTCGGGGTGGATGTCCGACGAACGGAACTCGGTGGCGAAGCTTGCCAGCGGCATCAGCGCCAGTGCAGCGGCAACTGCAAACAGTGTTTTTTTAATCTTCATGTCTCATCCTCTAGGGTTGGTGGTGGAAAACAGGTAGCAGGAACTTTTAATACAGACACGCGGGCTCAGGCAGCCCGCGCACGCCGGGGCGCAGCGCGAACACACCGCCGGCCAGCGGCTGGTCAGATAAGTCGATGCCTTCGGGGCGTATCGACGTCACGAACAGGGTGTCGAGCCCGGCGCCGCCAAAGGCGCACATGGCAGGTTTTTTGACCGGCACGGCCAGCGAACGGTCCAGCTTGCCGGCGGGCGTGAAGCGATGAATCAGGCCGGCGTCGTTGCCGCAGATCCAGTAGCAGCCGTCGGCGTCGACTGCCGCGCCATCAGGGCGGCCGGGTAGCGGGTTCATGTCGACAAAGACGCGCCGGTTGTATGGCGTGCCGGTCTCGGTGTCGTAGTCAAAGGCCCAGATGACCTGTACCGACGGATGCGAGTCCGACAGGTACATCGTGCGGCCGTCGGGGCTGAAGGCCATACCGTTCGGCGTGATGAAACCGTCCAGGAGTTTTTTTAGTTCGCTATCTTTTTTGTAGCTATAAATACAACCCACACGTGCGCCGGCAGCCATATTCATCAACATGGTACCGGCAAGAAAGCGCCCCTGACGGTCGCAGCGGCCATCGTTAAAGCGCATGCCGGGCGTGGCATGCGTAACGGCGGCAAGCTGCTTGAACCCAAGCTGGCCATCCGCCCGTGGACTCAGGCGGAACACGCCGCTTTCAGTGCCTGCGACCCAGTCCTGCGTGCCGCCTATCGACGCAACGCAGGCCAGCATTTCGGGAGCGGCCCATTCGGTGAGCACGCCTTCGGCCACGCTCCAGCGGCACAGCCTGCGCGCCGGAATATCAACCCAATAGAGCGCTTGTTCGGCGGCCTGCCAGACAGGGCTTTCCCCTGTGCCATTGCGCGCATCCAGAACCAGCTCGACGTGAGACTCGCTCATGTTTATCCTGACCACTCAGTCGCCGAAAGGACCGGCTACTACGAAGCCGCCGCCCTGGTACTGGGCGACCGGGTCTTTCAGGTCAGGCGCGGGGGTTCGGGCGTAGACGGCCTCGCGAAAGATGTCCGAGCTGTCTTTCGGCACATAACCGATATGGCGTGCGCGGCTGTTGTCCCACCAGGTGACGGCGTTGTCGGACATGCCGAACACAATACTGTGGCCCAGCACCGGCGTAGTCAGGCAGGCGGTGATCAAGCGGTGCAGGTCGTCAAAGCTCAACCAGGTGGCCAGCATGCGGCGGTCTTTGGGCTCGGCAAATGAAGAGCCGATGCGCACGCAAGCGGTTTCAATGCCGTGGCGGTCAAAGTACAGGCGCGCGAGATCTTCACCGAAGGCTTTGCTCAGGCCGTACAAACCGTCGGGCCGCGGCGGATGGTCGGCATTGATGGTCTGGTCCTGGCGGTAAAAGCCGGTGACGTGATTGGAGCTGGCAAAGACGATGCGCTTGACGCCGTTCTTGCGCGCGGCCTCATACAAGTTATAGGCGCCCAGGATGTTGGCTTGCAGGATGGGACCAAAGGGCCCTTCTACCGAGACACCGCCCAGGTGGACAATCGCGTCCACGCCCTGAACCATGGTGTGGACGGCGGCGGCATCGGCCAGATCGGCCAAAATCACCTCTTCGTTGGCTCCGGCAGCACCGAAAGGCTGCACGTCGGACAGCCGGAGTACCGAGCAATTGGCCTTCAGGCGCTCGCGCAAGGCCTTGCCCAAGCCACCGGCCGCGCCGGTCAACAAGAGCTTTTCGTGAACTTTGATGGTCATTTTTTTAATCTGCGTCCGGTGTGATTGCAAACACTGGACTTTTTTATGAAGTTTGTTAAAGTCAACCCAAGAACATCGCAGTCATAGGTTGTCTGATGACTTGGAATTCTCCAGTTCGCCCCCTAGCTTGTCAATGGTTTTTTAATGGACTCAAGGAAAACCCCTAGTCGCTCTGAGGCAGGCCTTACGGTTGGCTTTCACGAAGAGCCGTTGCGCATGCGCCGCCCCCGCGGACTGGTGAGTGAGATCGTCGAAAATCTGGCCACCAGCATCCGTTCAGGTCACCTGCAGCCGGGCGAAAAACTGCCCACTGAAGCCGAAATCATGGCCCGTTTTGACGTGAGCCGGACCGTGGTGCGCGAGTCGCTGTCCAAGCTCCAGGCCTCAGGGCTGGTCGAAACCAGGCACGGCATCGGCACCTTTGTCCTGCAACCGCAGGACGCCGGCAACTTCAAGATCACCGCCGAGGACTTTGCCACCGTGGCCGATGTGATCTCGGTGCTGGAGCTGCGCATCAGCCTGGAAACCGAAGCCGCCGGCCTTGCCGCCCAGAGGAGAACGCCAGAAAACCTCAAGGCCCTGGAAAATGCACTGCGCGCCTTTCACGACTCCATCAGCCTGGACTCTGACGCCGTGCCACCGGACTTCCAGTTCCATATGGAAGTGGCCCGCGCCACGGGCAACCGGCACTTCGCCGACCTGATGACCTACCTGGGCACCATGATCATTCCGCGCACTCGCGTCAACACGGCGCACAGCGCACCCGAAGGCCGCTTCAACTACCTGCAGCGGGTCAACAGCGAGCACGAGAGCATCTACAACGCCATCCGCAATCAGGATGCGGAGGCCGCACGCGCCGCCATGCGGACGCACCTGTCCAATAGCCGTGAACGGCTTCGCCGGGGCAATAACGCGCACACCATGCAGCCACCCGAAGAGCCTTCCGAACCTCAAGCGCCTCGCACTCTGGGTACAAATCTGGTTGCATAAATAATCGACGAGTTGTACGATAACTGATAAATTGTTTTATCAACCATCCTACAAGCAAGTCCGGTATGCCCGCTTCAAACGCTCCCGCAACAGCCCCTCACGCCCTTTCCCAAACTCCCCGAATCACTCGCGTGCAGGTGATTCCCGTGGCCGGCCAGGACAGCATGCTGTTAAACCTCAGCGGTGCCCACGGCCCATTTTTCACCCGGAACCTGCTGATCCTGACCGACAGTTCAGGCCGCACCGGCGTAGGTGAAGTACCGGGCGGCGAGAAGATCCGCAACACCCTGGAAGACGCCCGTGAACTGATCGAAGGGCAATCGGTAGGCGCGTGGAACCAGATTCTCAACACCCTGCGCACACGTTTTGCGGACCGCGACAGCGGCGGCCGCGGCAACCAGACCTTCGACCTTCGTGTGGCGATTCATGCCGTCACTGCCGTGGAAAGCGCCCTGCTCGACCTGCTGGGCCAATTCCTGGGCGTACCTGTGGCCGCACTGTTGGGCGAAGGCCAGCAACGGGATTCAGTGGCCGTGCTGGGCTACCTCTTTTATGTGGCCGACCGCAAGCAGAC
The DNA here is from genome assembly GCF_056405795.1 of Polaromonas sp. P1_F1. Classification (NCBI taxonomy): domain Bacteria; kingdom Pseudomonadati; phylum Pseudomonadota; class Betaproteobacteria; order Burkholderiales; family Comamonadaceae; genus Polaromonas; species Polaromonas sp. P1_F1. Next base: position 271,106 of record NZ_JBFUBJ010000004.1, on the reverse strand, counting down.
GGATCTGGCCTATGGCAGTGCGCCGGATGCGGAGGACGACTGGCTGCGCCTGCGCCACGAGACCGCCATGGACGCCGATGGCATCGTGGCATTGGCCGAAGCGGCTTACAAGCGTTACGGCTTCAAGGATTTCAAGCTCAAGGGCGGCGTGCTGCGGGGCGAGGAAGAGATGGAAGCCATCATCGCCCTCTCCGAACGTTTTCCCGATGCGCGCATCACACTGGACCCGAACGGCGGGTGGCTGCTCAAGGATGCCATCCGCATCTGCCAGGGCCGCGGCGATGTGCTGGCCTACGCAGAAGACCCCTGCGGCGCCGAAGGCGTGTTCTCCGGCCGCGAAGTGATGGCGGAGTTTCGCCGGGCCACCGGCCTGCCGACCGCCACCAACATGATCGCCACCGACTGGCGCGAGCTGTCGCACACCATCCACCTGCAGTCGGTCGACATCCCGCTGGCCGATCCACACTTCTGGACCATGCAAGGCTCAGTGCGCGTCGCGCAGATCTGCCAGACATGGGGGCTGACCTGGGGCTCGCACTCCAACAACCACTTCGACATTTCCCTGGCCATGTTCACCCACGTGGCTGCGGCCGCGCCGGGCAAAGTCACTGCGATTGACACCCACTGGATCTGGCAGGACGGCCAGCGCCTGACCAAGGCACCCTTGCAAATTGTGGACGGCCAGGTTGCAGTGCCAAAAACACCGGGCCTCGGCGTAGAGCTGGACATGGCTGAAGTGGAAAAAGCGCACCAGCTTTACCTCAAGCACGGCCTCGGTGCGCGCGACGATGCCGTGGCCATGCAATACCTGATCCCCAACTGGAAATTCAACAACAAGATGCCCTGCATGGTTCGATGAATCCAGCAGGCCGCCGGAATTTAGAGGATTCCGGAAATCTGCCATGCCCATCTGCACGGGAAGTTTGTAGCCCGCAAGGCGCCGGGGGCGGTATACCGCGGCGCCCTTTCCCCACCAACGATACCCACTGAGCCATTACAAACAATCAGGAGACAAGACATGAAACGCAGAACCCTTTGCAGCATTGCGGGTGCGACGCTGCTGGCACTGGCCGGCACGCTGGGCGCAGGCGCCGCCGCAGCCCAGACCAAACTCAAATGGGCTCACGTCTACGAGACCTCGGAGACCTTTCACAAGCAGGCCGTCTGGGCCGCCGACGAAATCAGGAAGAAGACCAACGGCCGCTATGTGGTGGAGGTCTTCCCGGCCTCATCCCTGGGCAAGGAAACCGACATCAACCAGGGCCTGACACTGGGCACCGTCGACATCATCTACACCGGCGCGGCCTTTGCCGGGCGTGCACACCCGCCGCTGTCGATCGCCGCCGCGCCTTTTGTGTTTCGCGATTACGCGCACTTTCAGGCATTCCGTAACGGTCCGATCTTTCAGGAGCTGGCTCAGGGTTATGCCAGCAAGACCGGCGGCCAGCACATTGCAGGCTACACCTACTACGGCCTGCGCCACATGACTTCCAACAAGGTCATCAACAAACCCGAGGACATGAAAGGCCTCAAGCTGCGCGTGCCCGACGCACCACTTTTTGTGATGTTCCCAAGGGCCGTGGGTGCGAACCCGACGCCCATCGCCTTTGCCGAGGTCTACCTGGCGCTGCAAAACGGCACGGTCGATGCACAGGAAAACCCGCTTCCCACCATCGAGGCCAAAAGGTTTTACGAAGTCCAGAAATACATCACCCTGACCGGCCACATCACCGAATCGCTGCTCACGGCCGTGTCGGGCTCGGTCTGGTCCAAACTCAGTGAGGCCGACAAGAAGGTCTTCGACCAGGTGCTCTGGGAGGCGTCGAGCCGCGCCAGCCAGGACATCGTCGATGCCGAAAACCGCCTGGTCGCCGAGTTCGAGAAAAAAGGCAAAACCGTCAACAAGGTAGACCGCGCGCCTTTTGCCGCAGCGGTCTTGCCTTCGCTCACCGCTGCCGATGCCCCGTGGCCCAAGAGTCTGTACGAACGCATTCAGGCCATCAAGTAAGTAGTTCCAACCAACACCACCAGACAACACACAGGAGACATCATGAAACGCCGTTCCCTCATCCATTCCGCACTTGCTGGCGCTGCCCTGTCGGCGCTGGGACTTCCTGCCTTCGCACAAGACAAGTGGCCCAGTAAACCCATCACCTTCATCGTGCCCTTTCCTGCAGGCGGCACCACCGATATCCTGGGCCGGCTGATTGGCCAAAAACTCGGGCCGGTACTCGGCACCACCATCGTGATTGACAACAAGGGCGGTGCTGGCGGTAGCGTCGGCTCGGAAGTCGCGTCCCGCGCACCGGCAGATGGCTACACGATGCTGGGCGGCACCGTCAGCTCGCATGCCATCAATGTGAGCCTTTACCCGAAACTGGGCTACGACCCGATCAAGTCTTTCTCGCCGGTGGCGCTCATCGGCACCAACCCCGTCGTGCTGGTGGTGGGGGCCAACAGCCCTTACAAAACGCTGCAGGACGTGCTGGCCGCAGCGAAGGCCAAACCCAAAACCATTTCTTCCGCATCGGCCGGCAGCGGCACATCGCAGCATCTCTCGCTGGAACTGCTGGGCTTCAAGTCGGGCACCCAGTTCATCCATGTGCCCTACAAAGGCAGCGGCCCCGCCATCCAGGACGTGATCGGCGGGCAGGTGGACATGATGTTCGACACCACGGTCGTAGCAGGTCCTCATATCCAGAGCGGCAAGGTGCGTGCGCTGGCGGTCACCTCCGCCAAGCGCCTGGAGTCCATGCCGAATGTGCCAACGGTGGCCGAATCCGTCCCCGGATTTGAGGTTGCCTCATGGCAAGCCATTTTTGTACCCACCGGCACCCCCAAGCCCATCATTGACAAGCTGCACGATGAAATCATGAAAATCACCGCGCAGCCCGAGATGCAGGAACGCCTCAAAGGACTGGGCATGCAACCGTCCAGCATGACGATCGAGCAGGTCTCCGCCTTCCAGAAGGCAGAGGTCGAGAAATGGGCGCAAGTCATCAAGGCGGCCAACGTCAAGCTTGACTGAACATGCCGTCCATACCCAGCCCTGCGCGGCTGCGCCTCGCCGTCATTGGCGCAGGGCTGGGCTCGGCACCTCACTTCCGAAGTCTTGAAGACCTGGCCAGTGAAGCAGACGTCGCATGGGTTTATGGGCGAAATCCCGAACGGCTGGCCGCTGTAGAAGTGCCCCAAGGGGCGCGCCGAACTACGCGACTGGAAGATATTCTGGAAGACGCCAGCGTAACAGCCGTGCTGGTTCTCACGCCGCCCAATACCCATCTGGACCTCGTGCAGCAGGCAACGCGTGCGGGCAAGCATGTGCTGGTCGAAAAGCCCCTCGAAATTGATTTGAACCGGGCCAATGCATTGGTCGATGCTTGCGAAACTGCGGGGGTCATGCTGGCAGTGATGCTGCAGCACCGCATGCGCGACGCGGCCCTTGCCGTGGCGGCACTGCTGCGTGACGACGTTATGGGCCCGCTGGTCAGCGCTGCCGCGTCGATCCGGTGGTGGCGGCCGCAAAGTTATTACGATGAGCCCGGACGCGGCACCCTGGCGCGGGACGGCGGCGGCGTGCTGATCACGCAGGCCATTCATACGCTCGACCTGCTGCTCAGCTTCACCGGCATGCCGGAGCGCGTCACAGGCGTTGCAAGCACCAGCGCAGTGCATCGCATGGAGGGCGAAGACACGGCTGCCGCATTGCTGCACTACAGCAGCGGTGCGGTCGCTGTGGTTCAGGCCACCACGGCGGCCTACCCCGGTTTTCCCGAGCGCATTGAACTCAACTTCACCCAGGGCACCGTGACGCTGGAAGGCGGTGAAATGCGGGCGGTCTTTTCCAGTGGAAAGACGCTGACCGCCGGTGCACGCCAGGCCTCCGGCGGTGGCGCCAACCCCATGGCCTTTGACCATGCAGCTCATCGCGCCGTGCTGCAGGATTTCATTCGCTCTGTCCAGAATGGACGTGCACCCACCGTAACGGGGCGCTCTGCACTTGGCGTGCAACAAGTGATTGAAGTGATCATGGAATCATCCAGAACAGGCAGCGCTGTAGCACTTCATCCGGCAACACGGATCCCGGTGATGTAGGTAGAAATGATGCGCTTGGGCTTACCCGATGCGTTCTTAAGCCCATTGCCACATCCGGCGCATCAGGGTTTTCCAAGAGAGTTTCAGGCTGTAGTCCAACGGCAGCGGGCGTGGGCAGCTATAAAACTCGTAGCAGTCAGCAATTTGCGTTATATTTGGCCCCAAGCTTTCGAAGCTTTCTGCTTAACAACCCCCTGTGACCAAACTGTGACCCGAGGAGATAACCTGATGAGTGCCAAAGAAAATGCAGCGGTAGGCCAATTGCTTGAACTGCTGGAAGCACGCTACGCACTGCGCGTGCTGTGGGCCCTGAAAGACGGCCATCCCCAGACATTCCGCCTCCTGCAAGACAGCATCGGCAGCATCACACCCAACACCCTCAATACCCGCATCAAGGAATTGCGCGCAGCCGGCCTGCTTGGCCATGGCAGCGATGGCTACACGGTCACCACACTGGGCGCCGACCTGCTCAAGCGCTTGAACGACCTGCAGGCATTTGCCGGCAAGTGGGCCGTCAGCCAGACCAAGAAAAAGTAAGTTACCTGGCCAGCCTGGCCCGAAAAAAAGCGACCTTCAGGGTCGCTTTTTTGTTGCGCTGTTTTACCGATCAACAGGCATTCATCAGGTATTCATCCATGCACTTCCCGGCGCCCTAATCCACTGCAGCGCCGGAACGCTTCACCGCGTCACCCCACAAAGTCATGCTGGCGGCAATATGCCTGGCCAGTTCCTCGGGGGTGCCCGGCGCCACCTCGGCACCACGCGACTGCAGCTGCGCGCGCAACTCCGGATCCGCCAGGGCTTTGTGGATCGCTTCGTTCAGGCGATTGACGATGGGCCTGGGCGTTCCGGCGGGAACAAAAATCGCGTCCCATGCGCTGACATCAAATCCGGGCAAGCCCGACTCCGCGATGGTGGGTAAATCCGGCCAGCCCGCCACGCGCGTGGCTGTCGTTACCGCCAATGGTTTGACACGTCCGCTTTTCGCCTGCGGTGCGGCATTCGGCATGACCTCGATCATCATGTCGACCTGCCCGCCGATCAGGTCCGTCATGGCCTGTGCGCCGCCGCGGTAAGGTATGTGCACCACAGCCAGGCCCGCGCGCGATTTGTAGATTTCTCCGGCCAGGTGGGACGTGGTGCCGTTGCCGGCGGAGCCAAAGGTGTATTTCCCCGGATTGGCCTTGAGCAGCTTAGTGAGTTCCGCCATGGAGTTGACTTGCAGCGTGGGCCGCACTACCACCATGGCGGCGATGCGTGTGAGCTGGGTCACGGGCTCGAAGTCGCGAGACGGGTTGAAGCCGGGTGACCTGTAGATCGCATGGTTGATGGCATGTGTGCCGTTGGTGCCGTACAGCAGGGTGTAGCCATCGGCCGGCGCCTTGGCCGCTGTTGCACTGCCCACGTTTCCGCCGGCGCCGCCCAGGTTTTCGACCACGACAGGTTGACCCAATTCCCTGGTGGCACGCTGCATGACCAGCCGGGCCAGTGTGTCACCGCCACCACCCGCAGGAAAAGGAACGATCAGCTTGATGGGCTTGCTGGGATAACTTGCAGCCGGCTGGGCGTGCGCGACGGACAAGCCAGTGAAGACAAGCACCAACGATGCAGCACAAGCCGCTGCCAGCCGCGTTGCGGTGCGGGCAAGCCGTCGCAAGGAATGGAGGCGAAGTAGATCCATGGTGTCTCCTGGGGGTGGTATCGGCCACAACGCTGGTGGCAGGTTGATGGTTCATACATGGTTCATGCGCCATCCAGCGCGAAATACTTAGTCATCTTATTTTATTGCACGCAATAGTGACTTCATTAACCAGATTAACCCTAATAAACCCAGATACTGCATGCAATAATCCTTCCACTCAGCCAACCACTATCAACCGTTACAGCTTATGTCTTCCCAGATTGAATACACCACGCAGACATTGAGGCAAAGAATCCTCAGCGGCCAGGCGGCCCCGGGCGAACGCATGGTGGAGCTTGAGCTGTCCGCCCAATTGGCGGTTTCGCGCACACCGATCCGTATTGCGCTCGGTGAGCTGGAAAAGGAAGGCTTGCTGGAACGCCTGCCGACACGCGGCTTTCGCGTCAGGCAATTCAGCGTTGACGAAATTGCCAATGCAGTCGACGTGCGGGGCGTGCTGGAAGGCATGGCAGCCAGGCAGGCCGCCGAGCGCGGCATCACGCCCGAAACCCGGGAGGCCCTGCAGGCCTGCATCGAGGACGGCCGCCTGCTGCTGGAGCAGGCACGGGCCGCCGGCCATGTGATTGACGCAGCCCGCTGGGTCCCCATGAACGCCCGCTTTCATAGTGCCTTGGCGCACGCCGCCGGCAACAGCACATTGACCTCCGCACTGGCCCATGTCAGCAAAACGCCGATGGCCGGCGCCGGGGCGCTCAGCCTGAACGGCGCCCTGCCCCTGCTCGAATACGGGTTCATTCAGCGCGCACAAACCGACCACGAAGACGTGCTGGCCGCACTGCAGGCCGGTGAAGGGGCGCGTGCCGAAGCCCTGATGCGCGAACATGCCCACCGCAGCCGTGACAACAAGCGCGAACTCATGATGCGCATGCAGAAACCGGCCACGCCTTGAAGCGGTTTTTGCCGTCTCCACCTGAAATTTCGACGTTTTAGCCTTTCATCCCAATAGGAATGCGCGCCGATAGCTATCAATAACATAGCATCAGGCCTGCACCCGGCACCATCCCATGGACTGCCAGAACCTGCCTCACCGGCCGGGGAACGGGTGGCCAGCCACTACAATTCAGGCCACGAACCAGTTTCTGCGGCTGGGGCACACCGGTCCGCACAGGAACGGCAGGGCCCCAACCGTGCTGGACCCCTCAGGCCGCGCACCCGCAGCCAAACTATCTGGACCAAAAACGAAGCCCCTGTCTTGAAAAGGGCTTTGCCATCCCCAGCTGGAAACATTACCAGCTTCAACCCTGTTTTCGAGCATGTCTGACAATACACAACCCGAACAAAATCAACCACTTAGCGGTGAGCCCAGTCCTGAAGAACTGGAAGCGGCGCAGGCCGCCAACGAGTTTGATGCGCTGACCGTCGCACAAGCCGAAGTCGCGACGCTGCAGGCCAAGAACACCGAGCTGGCCGACAGCTACCTGCGCRCCAAGGCCGAGACCGAAAACGCCCGCCGCCGCGCGGACGAAGAAGTCGCCAAGGCCCGCAAATACGCACTGGAAAGCTTTGCCGAAAGCCTACTGCCCGTGGCAGACAGCCTGGAAGCCGGCCTGGCCATCAAGGACGTTACGCCGGAGCAGATCCGCGAAGGCGCCGAGGCCACACTCAAGCAGCTGAAAAGTGCGCTCGAGCGCAACAAGGTAGTCGCCATCGACCCCGCGCCCGGCACCAAATTCGACCCGACCCAACACCAGGCGATCAGCATGGTGCCGGCCGACCAGGAAGCCAACACCGTGGTCAACGTGCTGCAAAAAGGCTACCTGATCGCCGAGCGCGTGCTGCGCCCCGCCTTGGTCACGGTGGCAGCTCCCAAGTAAAAAACTCTTAAAAAACCTTGAAAACATTGTTGAAGCCCTTGAAGCCACACAACTTACCCACAAGTTATCAACATAGTTAATCCATACCGCGGCCAGCGGCACTGAACGCCCCGGCCACCCCACCTTCAATCTTTAACGAATCAAAAAAGCAGGAGTAAATCATCATGGGAAGAATCATCGGCATTGACCTCGGCACTACCAACAGCTGCGTGTCCGTCATGGAGGGCAACACCCCCCGCGTGATCGAGAACTCGGAAGGCGTGCGCACCACCCCTTCCATCGTCGCCTACCAGGAAGACGGCGAAGTGCTGGTCGGTGCATCGGCCAAGCGCCAGGCCGTGACCAACCCCAAGAACACCCTGTACGCTGTCAAGCGTTTGATCGGCCGCAAGTTCACCGAAAAAGAAGTCCAGAAAGACATCGCACTGATGCCTTATTCCATCGTGGCTGCCGACAACGGCGACGCCTGGGTGGAAGTGCGCGGCAAGAAGCTGTCGGCCCAGCAAGTGTCTGCCGACATCCTGCGCAAAATGAAGAAAACCGCCGAAGACTACCTCGGCGAGCCGGTCACCGAAGCCGTGATCACCGTGCCTGCCTATTTCAATGACGCACAGCGCCAGGCCACCAAAGACGCCGGCCGCATCGCCGGCCTCGACGTGAAACGCATCATCAACGAACCCACCGCAGCGGCTCTCGCCTTCGGCCTGGACAAGCAGGAAAAGGGCGACCGCAAGATCGCTGTGTATGACCTGGGCGGCGGCACTTTCGACATCTCCATCATCGAGATCGCCGATGTCGACGGTGAGAAGCAGTTTGAAGTACTCTCCACCAACGGCGACACCTTCCTGGGCGGCGAAGACTTCGACCAGCGCGTCATCGACTACATCGTGGCCGAGTTCAAGAAAGACAGCGGCATCGACCTGTCGAAAGACGTGGTGGCCCTGCAGCGTCTGAAAGACTCGGCTGAAAAGGCCAAGATCGAACTGTCCAACAGCCCGGCCACCGAAGTCAACATTCCCTACATTGCGCACGACCCCGCCACCGGCCCCAAGCACTTGCTGGTCAAGCTGACCCGCGCCAAGCTCGAAAGCCTGGTCGACGAACTCATCGAGCGCACGATTGCACCTTGCCGCATCGCCATGAAGGATGCCGGCGTCAGCGCGGCTGACATCCATGACGTGATTCTGGTCGGCGGCCAGACCCGCATGCCCAAGGTGCAGGAAAAGGTCAAGGAGCTCTTCGGCAAGGAACCCCGCAAGGACGTGAACCCCGACGAAGCCGTTGCCGTAGGCGCAGCGATTCAGGGCCAGGTCCTCTCCGGCGACCGCACCGACGTGCTGCTGCTCGACGTGACCCCGCTGTCCCTCGGTATCGAAACCATGGGCGGCGTGATGACCAAGATGATCAAGAAGAACACGACCATCCCGACCAAGTTCGCACAGACCTTCTCGACCGCTGAAGACAACCAGCCGGCCGTGACGATCAAGGTGTTCCAGGGCGAGCGCGAAATCGCTTCGGGCAACAAGGGCCTGGGCGAGTTCAACCTCGAGGGCATTCCGCCGGCAGCGCGTGGCACGCCGCAGATCGAAGTGTCCTTCGACATCGACGCCAACGGCATCCTGCACGTCGGCGCCAAAGACAAGGGCACCGGCAAGGAAAACAAGATCACCATCAAGGCCAACTCCGGTTTGTCTGAAGCTGAAATCCAGCAGATGGTGAAAGACGCCGAGCTGAACGCCGAAGAAGACAAGAAAAAAGTCGAGTTCGTCACCGCCAAGAACAACGCCGAAGCCATGGTGCACAGCGTGAAGAAATCGCTGGGTGAATACGGCGACAAGCTCGAAGCCGGCGAGAAGGAAAAGATTGAAGCCGCCATCAAGGACATGGAAGAAGCGCTCACTGGCGACGACAAGGCCGCCATCGACGCCAAGAATACGGCCCTGATGGAAGCCAGCCAGAAGCTCGGCGAAAAAATGTACGCCGACATGCAGGCATCGCAGGCGGCAGCCGGTGGTGACGCAGGCGCAGCGGGCGCCGCCCAGGCTGAAGCCAAACCGGTCGACGACAATGTCGTGGACGCTGAAGTCAAGGAAGTCAAAAAGGGCTAAGCGCTTTTTTACAAAGCACCCCTGCATTGGCGCGATAACTGCATGCAAAAGCAGACGGCAAAGGCAGCCAGCAAAGGCGGAAAACCGGGAGCAATCCAGGATTTCCGCTTTTGCGTTTCCCGCTGACCCTCACAATAACGATTCCTGACTGACCTGCCATGGCCACCAAAAAAGACTATTACGACACGCTGGGCGTTGCAAAAAACGCCAGCGATGAAGACATCAAGAAGGCATATCGCAAGCTTGCGATGAAGCACCACCCCGACCGCAACCAGGGGGATGCGTCCAAGGTTGCCGAAGAAAAATTCAAGGAGGCCAAAGAGGCCTACGAGATGCTTTCCGACGATCAAAAGCGCGCGGCCTACGACCAGTACGGCCATGCCGGCGTAGACCCCAACATGCGCGGCGGCCCGGGTGCGGAAGGTTTTGGCGGTTTTGCCGAAGCTTTCGGCGACATCTTCGGCGACGTGTTCGGCGGCCAGCGCGGCGGGGCACAACGTGGCGGCGGCCGGCAGGTTTACCGTGGCGGCGACTTGAGCTACGCCATGGAAATCACGCTCGAAGAAGCCGCTAACGGCAAGGACGCACAGATTCGCATTCCCAGCTGGGACGACTGCAATACCTGCCACGGCAGCGGCGCCAAGCCCGGCACCAAAGTGGTGACCTGCACCACCTGCCATGGTCACGGCGTAGTGCAGATGCGCCAGGGTTTCTTCAGCGTGCAGCAAACCTGCCCGCAGTGCAAAGGCACGGGCAAGCTGATTCCCGAGCCTTGCGTGACCTGCCACGGCGTGGGCAAGACCAAGAACAACAAGACACTCGAAGTCAAGATCCCCGCGGGCATCGACGACGGCATGCGTATCCGCTCGACCGGCAACGGTGAGCCGGGCACCAATGGCGGCCCGCCTGGCGACCTCTATATTGAGATCCGCCTGAAGAAGCACGACATCTTCGAGCGCGACGGCGACGACCTGCACTGCGCCGTGCCCATCAGTTTCACCACCGCCGCACTGGGCGGGGAAATTGAAGTGCCGACACTCGCCGGCAAAGCGGCCATCGACATTCCCGAAGGCACCCAGGCGAGCAAGCAGTTCCGTCTGCGCGGCAAGGGCATCAAGGGCGTGCGCTCCAGTTATCCCGGTGACCTGTATTGCCACATCACAGTAGAAACACCGGTCAAGCTGACCGAGCACCAGCGCAAGCTGCTCAAGGAGCTGGACGAGTCGCTGAAAAAAGGCGGTGCCAAGCATTCACCCAGCGAAGAAGGCTGGGCCGACAAGCTCAAGAGCTTCTTCAGCGCCTGATCGTGCCCCCAGAAAATGCCGGACCTGCTCCGGCATTTTTTATGGCCGGGCGCTACACACTGTCACACGCCTGTCGTGACCAGACACATACGATCAGCCCTTTAACTTCGGGAAACACCCATGACCGTATCGACCCGCCAGGCCGTGAGACAAGGCAGCCTGCTCGCCCTTATTTGCAGCAGCGTACTGCTGACCGCTTGCTCGTCTTCAGGCACGACATCTCAAGCAGGGCTGCCCACCCTTGACGGCAAGGCGCCACTGGTCATCGCCCACCGCGGCGCTTCGGGTTATGTGCCGGAAGAAACGATGGAAGCCTATGTGCGCGCGATCGAACTCGGCGCCGACGTGATCGAGATGGACCTGGTCGTGACCAGGGACGGCGTGCTCGTCACCCGTCACGACCCCAACCTGGCGATCAGCACCGACGTGGCCAAACACCCGGAGTTCGCTTCACGCAAGAAGACCATCCAGGTCGACGGCGAAACGCAGACCGGCTGGTTCAGCAACGACTTCACACTGGCCGAGATTCGCACCTTGGGCGCGATCTCGACCGACGCCGAGCGCCCACAGCAGTTCAACGGCCAATACAAGATCCCGACCCTTCAGGAAGTGGTGGACATGGCCAAGGCCCAATCCATCAAGACAGGCCGCACGATTGCGATCTACCCGGAAACCAAGAACCCGACCTACTTCCGCGAACTCGGCCTGCCGATGGAGGACAAGCTGATCGCCATCATCAACGCAGCTGGCTGGAACAGCAAAACCGCGCCAATCTACGTGCAGTCGTTCGAGCCCGGCAGCCTGAAGTACATGAAGAGCAAGGGCCTCAATACGAAACTGATCCAGCTCGTCGATGGCGACGGCATTGACCCGAAAACCGGCCGCGTGACCTTTGCCGTGCCGAGCGACCGCCCTTACGACTGGACCAAGGCCGGCGACAAACGCCTCTTTGATGCCATGACCACGCCCGCAGGCCTGGCCGAGATCAAGACCTACGCAGACGGCATCGGCCCCTGGAAGCGCTACATCATCAGCACCAAAGGCACCTTCGGCGCCGACGGCAAGCAGGTCGACATCAACCGCGACGGCAAGCTCAACGACGCCGACTCGACCTCGCAGCCAGCCACCAGCTTCGTCGCCGATGCGCACAAAGCAGGCCTGTTCGTTCATCCCTTCACCTTCCGTAACGAGTCGCGCCGCCTGGCCAGCGACTACCAGGGCGATGCCAAGGCCGAGTACCTGGCGTTTTACCGCGCAGGCGTTGACGGCGTGTTCACCGACTTCACCGACACTGCCATCGCCGCCCGGACACAGTATCTGAAAGAAGCCGGCCGCTGAGCAAGCCGTTGCGGGTCTCACCCGTTTAACCTCAATGCTATGAAATTAATAGCTGCTTGCGCCTATATTTAATGGGCCAGGCAGCTTTTTTACTTTTAACCCAAGCTGGAAAGGCTGTGCCCCGCAACGCGACAGCATATTCCAGCCATAGGGCCGGTTACACAGCGCCGGAGGCAAGGCCCAGGTTTTCTCAAAATGAAACATCGGGGCCCGTGAAGATAGGGCTTCAGTCGAGATTTGCCGATGGTGACTGGCTTATAGTGACCTACGCACGGAACCTCATCCCCACTCACTTCAAGCGCAAGCCCTACACACCATGAAAACCAAAGCTGCCGTCGCCTGGAAGTCAGGCCAGCCCCTGACGATTGAAACCGTGGACCTGCAAGGCCCGAAGTTCGGCGAGGTGCTCGTCGAGATCAAGGCCACCGGCATTTGCCACACCGACTACTACACGCTCTCGGGCGCCGACCCGGAAGGCATCTTCCCGGCCATCCTCGGCCATGAAGGCGCGGGCATCGTGGTTGACGTCGGCCCCGGCGTGACAACGCTCAAAAAAGGCGACCATGTCATCCCGCTCTACACGCCCGAGTGCCGGCAATGCAAGTTTTGTCTCTCTCGCAAAACCAACCTGTGCCAGCTGATTCGCGGCACGCAGGGCAAGGGTCTGATGCCCGATGCGACCAGCCGCTTCAGCCTGGACGGCAAACCCATCTTTCACTACATGGGCACCAGCACCTTCAGCAACTACACCGTCGCCCCTGAAATTTCGCTGGCCAAGATCCGCGAAGACGCGCCCTTTGACAAGGTCTGCTACATCGGCTGCGGCGTGACCACCGGCATAGGCGCAGTGCTCTTTACCGCCAAGGTGGAAGCCGGCGCCAACGTGGTGGTGTTCGGCCTGGGCGGCATTGGCCTCAATGTGATCCAGGGCGCGAAGATGGTGGGTGCCGACAAGATCATCGGCGTCGACATCAACCCCGCGCGGCAGGAGATGGCCCGCAAGTTCGGCATGACGCATTTCATCAACCCGAAAGAGACCGAGAACGTGGTGGACGCCATCGTGCAACTGACCGATGGCGGCGCCGACTACAGCTTTGAATGCATAGGCAACACCAAGGTGATGCGCCAGGCGCTGGAATGCACGCACAAGGGCTGGGGCCGCAGCATCATCATCGGCGTGGCCGAAGCCGGCGCCGAGATCAGCACCCGGCCCTTCCAGCTCGTCACCGGCCGCAAGTGGGAAGGCTCAGCCTTCGGCGGCGCGCGCGGCCGCACGGATGTGCCCAAGATTGTTGACTGGTACATGGAAGGCAAGATCAATATCGACGACCTGATCACGCACACCATGCCGCTGGAAGACATCAACAAGGGTTTCGATTTAATGAAAAGCGGCGAATCCATTCGTGGTGTTGTCGTCTATTAGCCCCCACGGTCGCTCACTTCGTGTAGCTCCCTGCCCCGCGAGGGGGCCGCTGCGCCTGCGGTCTGGCAAAGCCAGTCCCGCGGCCCCTCCTTGAACAGAAAGACATCCATGACGACACAACTGGAATTGCTCAGCGAACACGGCTGCTTCGGCGGTGTGCAGCGCTTTTACCAGCATGACTCGCGCGAGATTGGCCTGCCGATGAAGTTCTCGGTGTTCCTGCCGCCGCAAGCCATGGCTGGGGAGATGGTGCCGGCGCTGATCTACCTGGCGGGCCTGACCTGTAACGAAGAAACTTTCATGATCAAAGCCGGTGCGCAGCGCGTAGCCACCGAGCTGGGCCTGGCGCTGATAGCGCCTGACACCAGCCCGCGCGGCGCAAAGACTCCGGGTGAGACCGACAGCTGGGATTTCGGCCGCGGCGCGGGCTTTTACCTTGACGCGACACAGGCGCCGTGGTCACAGCACTACCGCATGGAAAGCTACATCACGGGGGAGCTGCTGCCTTTGCTGACGAACACGTTACCGCTGGACACAGGCCGCATCGGCATCTTCGGTCATTCGATGGGCGGTCACGGCGCGTTAACGCTCGCGCTCAGGCATCCGGATCTTTTCACATCGGTCTCGGCGTTTGCACCTATCTGCGCGCCCAGCCAGTGCCCATGGGGCCGCAAGGCGTTTACCGGCTATCTCGGCAGCGATGAATCAAACTGGGTTGAACATGACGCCACCGCCTTGATGAACCTGATGCCCGCAGCGCCCTACCCGGGCGGCATACGCATAGACCAGGGGCTGGACGACAAATTCCTCGCCGAGCAGTTGTACCCCGAGCTCTTTGAAGCCGCCTGCGCCAAGGCGGGCCAGCCGCTGGCGTTGCACCGCCACGCGGGCTATGACCACGGCTACTACTTCATCGCAACCTTCATGGCCGAACACCTGCGGCACCATGCGCAGCAGCTGGGTCTGGCTGTGGCCGCTTGATTGAAGACCGTGAGCAGGCCTTAAGCCTGCATTAAGGCCGCCCCAATACAATCCAGCGCTATGCCGCTGCGCCCTTCCCCTTCCGCATCCTCCACATCGCGGCCCGCCCCCCTGACCACTGTGCGGCAAGACGCCGGCATGCGGCCGTTGTGGCTGGTGGTCATTGCAAGCCTCTGGATTGCCACGGTATGCAATGTGGCCTTGTGGCGCGAGCTGGCCCGCCTGCCCGGCCTTACCGGGGGCCAGGCGGTGGTCATAAGCATCGCCTTGGCGCTGGTGATTGCGCTGGCGACCACCGCGCTGCTCAGCGTGCTGGCCTGGCGCTGGACACTCAAGCCCGCCATCACGGTCTTTCTGCTGTCGGCCGCTTTCGGCGCCTATTTCATGGTGACTTATGGCGTGGTCATCGACAAAACCATGATGATCAACACGCTGCAGACTGATGTGCGCGAAACACGCGACCTGCTGAACTGGCGACTGCTGGCCACGGTGATGGTGCTGGCGGTCCTGCCGATGATCTTTTTGTGGCGGCAGAAGGTCAGACGTGCAGGCGCAGTGCGACAGATGCTCACCAACGCAGCCACGCTGACCGGAGCGTGCGTGCTGCTGGTGTTAGTGGTGTTTTTGTTTTTCCAGAGCATTGCCTCCGTCATGCGCAACTACACGCATGTGCGCTACCTGATCAACCCACTCAACTCCTTCTACGCGCTGGGTTCCATCGCGGCAAAACCGTTCCAGCGTGATGAATCCATCGTGTTGCCCCTGGGTGAAGACGCCAAACTCGGGGCAAGCTATGCAGCGCAAACCAAACCGCCGCTGTTGCTGCTGGTCCTGGGCGAGACGGCGCGCAGCGCCAACTTTTCGCTGAACGGCTACGGCCGGCCCACCAACCCGCTGCTGGCCAAAGAAAACGTGGTCAGCTTGCGCAACGCGTGGTCGTGCGGCACCAGCACGGCTGCGTCGGTGCCTTGCATGTTCTCCAATTTCGGGCGTGAAGCCTATGATTCGCGGCCCGCCAACTACGAAGGCATGCTGGACGTGCTGCAGCGCGCGGGCCTGGCCGTGCTGTGGATCGACAATCAATCGGGCTGCAAAGGCGTGTGTGACCGCGTGCCCAACGTGAACACCGTACAGCTCAAAGTACCAGGCCTGTGTGATAGCGGCGAATGTTTTGACGAAGTCATGCTGCACGGCATTGACGAACGCATTGCCGCGCTGCCGGCCGAGCGCCGCGCCAAAGGCGTGGTGGTCGTGATGCACCAGATGGGCGGCCACGGCCCGGCGTATTACAAGCGCTCGCCGCAAGCTGTCAAAAAATTCCTGCCCGAGTGCACCGACAACGCGCTGCAAAGCTGCAGTCGCGAAGGCCTGCTCAATGCGTACGACAACAGCATCGTCTACACCGACAAATTGCTGGCGTCTTCCATCCAGTGGCTCAAGGCGCAAGAAGCGCGCAGCGCACCCGCCCTGCTCTACCTGGCCGACCACGGCGAGTCCTTGGGCGAGAACAACCTCTACCTGCACGGCATGCCCTGGGGCATTGCGCCCGAGGTGCAAAAGCGCGTGCCCTGGATCACCTGGCTCTCACCCGAATTTGAGCAGCGCAACAAGCTGACCACCGCGTGCCTCAGGCAACAGCTGGATGCACCGGTGAGCCACGACAACTACTTTCACTCGGTGCTCGGCCTGATGAATGTGCAGACCAGCATCTACAAGCCCGCGCTCGACATCTACGCCCACTGCGCCAAGCCCTGAGTTCACGCGCAGCGTCCGCGAAGCATCCGGATTCGCCGTAGGGCTTTTGCTGCCGCGCATGCACCAAAGTGGTGGCAGATTTAATATTCGATATTCATCTCAATAACAATTCTCTTATGCAAAGGTTGAATATGAATATTCGCAAAGCCGCCGCCTCCACTATCACTTCCACACTCCTTTTGACGCTCGCGCTCAGTGCCAGCGCAGCCGACCTGCTCGACACCGTCAAACAGCGCGGCACACTCAAAGTGGCGCTCGAAGGCACCTACCCGCCCTTCAACTACAAAGAGGGCGGCCAGCTCGCCGGCTTTGAAGTGGAACTGGCCAACGCTCTGGCGCAAAAGCTGGGCGTCAAAGCCGAGTTCTCCACCAGCGAATGGAGCGCCATCCTGGCAGGCCTGCAGGCCGGCAAATACGACGTGGTGATCAACCAGGTGGGCATCACCGACAAGCGCAAGGAGACCTTTGATTTCTCCGAGCCCTACACCATCTCGGCCCCGCAGCTGATCATCCGCAAGGACGAAAAGCGCGAGTTCAAGACGCTGGCCGACCTCAAGGGCAAAAAGCTCGGCCTGGGCCAGGGCACCAACTACGCCGACATCGCCAAAAAAGTGGGCGGCATCGACGTGAAGACCTACCCCGGCGCGCAAGAGTATTTGCAGGATCTGGCACTGGGCCGCATCGACGCCGCGCTCAACGACAGCCTGCTCATCCCTTACATCGTCAAGCAGACCAAGCTGCCGCTCAAGCCCGGTGCGCCCGTGGGTGACCTTGAAAAATCCGGCATTCCTTTTGTGAAGAACAACCCGAAGTTCAAGGCCGCCATCGACAAGGCGCTGGCAGACCTGCAAGCCGACGGCAGCTTCGCGAAGATCTCCACCAAATGGTTTGACCGTGACGTGAGCAAGCCGCCTGTCGCCGTGAAATAACCGAAGTAACATTCGATCAGCCGCGCGCCGCCTTCCGGCAGGCGCCCTGAAACACCCCGGCTCTTCGCCGGGGTTTTTATTTGTGGAGACTCCCATGGATCTGTCTGGCCTGACCCAGTTGCTGCGCGACGCTTTGCCGCTGATGCTCAAGGGCGCCGCGTGGACGCTGCTGCTGGCAGTGGCGTCTGTTTTCTTCGGCGCCATCATCGGCACCCTCGTGGCTGTCACGCGGCTGGCCAAGGTGCCGGGGCTTTCGCAATTCGCGACCCTATACGTCAGCTGCATGCGCGGCACGCCGCTGCTGGTGCAGCTCTTTGTCATCTACTTCGGCCTACCCAGCATAGGCATCCAGTTCGACCCGATCAGCGCCGGCATCCTGGGCCTGAGCCTGAACGTGGGCGCCTACCTGTCGGAAACCATTCGCGGCGCAATCAACGGCGTGGAGCACGGCCAATGGAATGCGGCCCGCAGCCTGGGTCTGACGCAAGCGCAAACGCTGCGCTATGTGATCGGCCCGCAGGCCCTGCGCCTGGCAGTGCCCAGCCTGTCGAACAGCCTGATCAGCCTGATCAAGGACACCTCGCTCGTCTCGGTGATTGCCGTGGGCGAGCTGATGCTGGCGACCAAGGAAGTGATTGCCACTACCTTCCAGCCCTTTCCGCTGTACCTGGCGGCTGCGGGTATTTACTGGGCGATGAGTGCCTCGTTTGAAACGCTGCAGAAGAAGCTCGAAGTGCGCCTCAACCGCAGCTATCTGCGCTAGCGAAGCGCCGGGCACCAGAATCAGGTGTCGCTGATCAAACCACTCTGAATCGCCTGCTCGGTATTCGCAAAAATCGCCATCGCGGTCAGCATGCGCCGAAAGCCGAGCTTGCGGTAAAACGGCTCTTTGCCGGCGACCGCGTACAGGATGATTTTTTTGTGGCCACTGGAAAGCTTCACCAGCGCCGCAACCATGTCCTTGCCCATACCTGATCCCTGCCGGTCCGGCGCCACTGCGATGTCGCAGATGTAAGAGCAGTCCCTGCCATCCGCTACCGCACGGCCCGCAGCGATCAGCTTGCCGGCGTCATACACAAAACACTTGAACATGCTGTTGGAGAAAACAATCTGCAGATCCGCAGGCTTCTTGTCGCCCAAGGGGGCAACGCGGTAGAGATTGGAGAGCTCTTCCCAGTCCGCATCGGCCATGCCTTCCGATGAATATTTCCAGTCAAGCGCCAAGGTGAACTCCTTTTATCTTCAAACGGTATGAGGCGTGATGCACACGCTTTTTGGACTATAGCCCTCGCGTCGAACTGACGCGTGCCCCTCAGAACAGCCTGCCCTGCCCTTCGGCACCCGCAGCCGCTGGCGGCCGGAACCGGCTCAGATCCAGCTCGATGCGCTGGCGGTTAAAGCCGATCCGGTGGCAGGCTTTCTCAAAGCGCTGCTTGATGAGCTCGGCCCACAGGCCGTGGCCCTTCATGCGCGTGGCGAAGTCGCTGTCGTAATCTTTGCCGCCGCGCATCTCGTGGATGCGCGCCATGATGCGCGCGGCGCGCTGCGGGTAGTGCAGCTCCAGCCACTCCTTGAAAATGGGCGCCACTTCCCACGGCAGGCGTATCACGGTGTAGAAGGCGCTGCGTGCACCGGCCTCCCAGGCCGCCTCCAGCACGTGCTCCATGTCGTCGTTTACAAACGGGATTTGCGGCGCCACGCTGACGCCGACAGGAACACCATGCTCTGCCAGCGTGCGGATGGTGCGCAGGCGCCGGTGCGGCGCGGCCGCGCGCGGCTCGAGCTTGCGTGCGAGTTCGCCGTCGAGTGTGGTGATGGTCACGTAGGCGGCGGCCAGCTTGTCGGCGGCCAGCGGCGCCAGCAGATCCAGGTCACGCTCTACGCCGCTGGATTTAGTGATCAATGAAAACGGGTGCCGCACTTCCTGCATCACCTCAATGATGCTGCGCGTCAGTCGCAGCTCGCGCTCGGCGGGCTGGTAGCAGTCGGTGGCCGAGCCGATATTGAGCAGCTTGGGAACATAGCTGCGTTTGCGCAGGTCGGCGCGCAACACCTCGGCAATGTTGCGCTTGGCGATGATCTTCGTTTCAAAGTCGAGGCCAGGCGAGAGGTTGAGGTAGCTGTGCGTAGGCCGCGCATAGCAGTAGACGCAACCATGCTCGCAGCCCCGGTACGGGTTGATGCTGTAGTCAAAAAAGATATCAGGCGAATCGTTGCCGACGATGGCGCTGCGGGCTTCTTCCATTGTGACCGTGGTTTCGATCCGGGGTGCCTCACCCGCCGCGCCTTCTTCCAGCGTACCCCAGCCGTCGTCCCATGCGTTGCGCACGTCTTTCTCAAACCGGTGCGGCATGCGTGTAGCAGTGCCCCGGCCCTTGATGGCATGGAGGGGAATGACGGCGTCGGACATAGGGCAACAAGATTCGGTGGAAGGTAGCGGTGCCCGGCAGGGCCGCAGAAAATACTGTATATAAATACAGTATATTCAAACAAAAACCCTTTGGCAAATGTCTGCAGCAGTGCCCGCAATAATGGGTTTAAAGCAGGAGACATCCCATGGCACACGTACTGGCAAAACTCACCGGCGCGCCGCTGGCCGCCGTCAAACAGCAGCTGGAAAAAGATGCGGATGAACATGCGAAGCAAGGCATGTATCTGAAGTATCTCTGGCAAAACGCGGAAGACGCAGCAGAGGTGTTTTTTCTGTTTCAGGTGAAAGACCTGGCACATTGCCAGCAGCGCATGAAGCAGACGCATGCAAAAGTCCGCGAAGAAAACCCCGATGTACCGCTACCGACCCTGACGTTTCTGGAGGATGCCTGAGGCCTCATCCAATGCGTGATGGATACGCCCCTTTTCCATTTTCCCTTCCCTCTCCTCCCTTCCGTTTCACCATGATCCAGCGACCTGAAAACCTTTATGCCCGCTATCACGCCCACGTGTATTTCGGGCCCGGCACCGTTGAGCAGGCACGTGCCCTGTGCGAAAAAGCTGGCGCGCTTTTCGGGATTGCCGTGGGGCGTGTGCATGAACGCGAGGTGGGGCCGCACCCGCGCTGGAGTTGCCAGCTGGCATTTGACCGCGCGGCGTTCGGCAGCGTCATTCCCTGGCTCGAAGAACACCGCGACGGACTGGATGTGTTTGTGCACGGGCTCACCGGCGATGACCTTGCCGACCACACCACGCATGCCTCATGGCTGGGTGAGCCTGCCGTGTTGAAGCTGGAGATGTTCAGGCGGTGAGCCCGGCTCCAKTTGAATGCTATTAATTCAATAGCAAGTTGCGCTCGTCCAGAAAGGCGAGGAGCTGCTTTTTAACGCAAATAAAAGCGACTCAACCAGCGCGGCCGCAAAGGAATCGGTCGCGATTCCACCGACTGGTACAGCACCCAGCCCGCCAGCAGCGACAGCAGGAAGGCCGTCAACAGGCCCAACACGTTTGCCGCAAGCTGCGTGGGCCAGAAATGGCTCACGATGGCATTGACCAGCAGGCACACAGGGAAGTGGATGAGGAACACGGAATAGGACATCTGGCCCAGCTGCACCAGACGGCGCTGCTGCAACCATTGCACCGGCCAGGCCTGCGGCTGCAGCACCGCCAGCCAGGCCAGACCGAAGGCGGTAACGAGCGCCACCACCAGGCGCCCCCGGAAATCAAGCGCCAGGGCCAGCCCACCCATGACCGCCAGGGTCACGAGCCAGAAGCTGCGCCGCGCGCCGAGACGGTTTGCGGCCCAGAAGGCCAGCATCCCCAGGGCATAGGAGCCACAAAAATAGAGGGCGGTGACATCAAAGGCCGGCAAGCGGTTGAAAAACAGGAGAGAGGCCAAGGCGACCATCAGAATGAGGCTGACGCCGAGCGGGGCCGAAACCGAAGTGGTGTGTGTTGCGTCGCCGTCATGCGGCTGAAACTGGAACCGCCGGGCAAAGGCAAAAATGAGAACCGCCATGGCGTAGAGCTGGAAGTCGATGGCCACGTACCAGACACCAGCAGAAAGCGCGTCCTGCCCGAGCAGGTCCTGCAGCAGCAGGACATGGGCCAGCAGCTGGTGCACCGTGGGAGCATCCGGCACGGAATGGTGCGCGAACCAGGGCCTGACCAGCGCAGCCACCAGCATGCTCACGGCCAGCGCCACAAGATAGGGTTTGACGAGCCGCCAGTAGCGGCGAAAAATCAGGGAGCCAGGTGCACCGAACACGGCCACACCTTGCGGCGCAAGCGAGGCCGCCGCCAGAAAACCACTCACGACGAGGAACACCTGCACGGCCATGCGGCCGTAGTCGTAAAGCCAGTCCATCAGGGCCGGTGCAAACGGGTGCACCACATCCGACATCGGGCCATAAAAGGCCAGGTGATGCAAAACGATCATGACGCAGGCCAGCCCTTTGAGGGCATCCATGCCGGGAAAGCGTCGGGTTGCGGTGGTCAAGGCGGGTGTTTCAGGCGCAGCGCTGCTCTGGGTACCGATGACGCTTAAGCGCAGACCCGTTGGCGTGCCAGCTCGTACTCGCGCCTGAGCTGGTCCACAAAGGCCGCGGCGCTTTGGACCTTGCTGACAGACCCAATGCCCTGGCCGCAGCCCCAGATGTCTTTCCAGGCCTTGGACTTGCTGCCTTCGCCGCCGCCGAAGTTCATGGTCTTGACGTCGCCTTCGGGAAGGTTCTCAGGGTCCATGCCGGCTGCGCGAATCGACGGCGCGAGGTAGTTGCCGTGCACACCGGTGAAGAGGCTGCTGTAAACGATGTCGTCGGAATTTCCGTCAACGATGGCCTGCTTGTAGGCGTCGGCTGCGCGCGCTTCGTCCGTGGCGATGAAGGCCGAACCGATGTAGGCGAAGTCGGCGCCCATGGCCTGCGCGGCCAGCACCGCGCCGCCGGTAGAGATGGCGCCCGACAGCGCCAGGGGGCCGTCAAACCACTGGCGGATTTCCTGGATCAGCGCGAACGGGCTCTTCACGCCTGCGTGGCCGCCCGCACCGGCGGCCACGGCTACCAGGCCGTCGGCGCCCTTTTCAATCGCCTTGCGTGCGAATTTGTTGTTGATGATGTCGTGCAGCACCACGCCGCCGTAGCTGTGGGCGGCAGCGTTGATGTCTTCGCGCGCACCCAGGCTGGTGATGTAGATGGGCACCTTGTACTTCACGCACATTTCCATGTCGTGCTCCAGGCGGTCGTTGGACTTGTGCACGATCTGGTTGATGGCAAAAGGCGCCGCCGGCTTGTCGGGGTTGGCCTTGTTGTGGGCTGCCAGTGCCTCGGTGATCTCGGCCAGCCACTCATCGAGCTGCGATGCAGGCCGTGCGTTGAGCGCGGGCATGGCGCCCACCACGCCGGCTTTGCACTGCGCGATGACCAGCTTGGGATTGCTGATGATGAAGAGCGGCGAACCGATGATGGGCAAAGGCAGCTTGTTCAATGCGCCGGGCAGTCTGGACATGGTGGCTCCGTTGTTATTCTGAATTCAAGAAAAAACATGCTGCAGCCCTTTACTGACGGGCGCAAGCAGCTATCAAATAAATAGCAGCGTGTACAAGATCAGAACGCATCCAGCGCCAGCGCCGTCACGCTGTCTGCACCGTCGACAATGCTGTCGCGCACGCCGGGCACCTTGGTCAGCAGGTGGTCAGCATAAAAACGCGCGGTGGTGATCTTGGCCTGCATGAAGGCAACATCAACGCCCTGCGCGATTTGCTCTTGCGCCACCAGCAGCGAACGCGCCATCTGCCAGCCGGCCACCACGTTGCCCGCGAGCATGAGGTAAGGCACGCTGCCGGCAAACACGGCGTTGGGACTGGCTTTGGTGTTGCCGGCCACGAAATCCACCACATCGATGAATGCCAGGCGCGCGGCCTTCAGGCGCTTGGCCACGGCCAGCGCGTCGGCGCTGCCCTGCCTGAGCAATTCGCTTTCGGTTTTTTCGATCTGCGCTGCAATCGCCTTGGCCGTCTGGCCGCCGTCGCGGGAGGTCTTGCGGCCAATCAGGTCGTTGGCCTGGATGGCGGTTGTGCCTTCATAGATCGTCAGAATCTTGGCGTCGCGGTAGTACTGGGCCGCGCCGGTTTCTTCAATAAAGCCCATGCCGCCGTGCACCTGCACACCCAGCGAAGTCACTTCCAGGCTCATCTCGGTGCTGTAGCCCTTGACCAGCGGCACCATGAATTCGTAAAACGCCTGGTTCTGTTTGCGCACGTCCGCATCGGGGTGGTGATGCGTTGCGTCGTACGCCGCAGCAGCGACAGAAGCCATGGCGCGACAGCCTTCGATGTAGGCGCGCATGGTCATCAGCATGCGCTTGACGTCCGGGTGATGGATGATGGGCGCGCTGGCCTTGATGGAACCGTCAACCGGTCGGCTTTGCACGCGGTCTTTGGAAAATTCCACAGCTTTCTGGTAGGCGCGTTCGGCAATCGCGATGCCTTGCATGCCGACCGCGTAGCGCGCCGAGTTCATCATGATGAACATGTACTCAAGGCCGCGGTTTTCTTCACCGACGATGTAGCCCACGGCGCCGCCAAGGTCGCCGTACTGCAGCACGGCAGTGGGCGATGCTTTGATGCCCATCTTGTGCTCGATGCTCACGCAATGCACGTCGTTGCGCGCGCCCAGGGCGCCGTCTTTGCCGACCATGAACTTGGGCACGACAAAGAGGCTGATGCCCTTGACACCCTCGGGTGCGCCGGTGACGCGCGCCAGCACCAGGTGCACGATGTTCTCGGCCATGTCGTGCTCACCATAGGTGATGAAGATCTTGGTACCGAACACCTTGTACGTGCCGTCGGGCTGCGGCTCGGCTCGGCTGCGCACCATGGCGAGGTCCGAACCAGCTTGCGGCTCGGTCAGGTTCATGGTGCCAGTCCATTGGCCGCTCACCAGCTTTTCAAGATAGACCGCCTTGAGGTCGTCGGAGCCGGCCGTGAGCAGGGCTTCAATGGCGCCGTCGCTGAGCAGCGGGCACAGCGCAAAACTCATGTTGGCGGAGTTGAGCATTTCACCGCAGGCCGCACCTATGGTTTTGGGCAAACCCTGGCCGCCAAAATCAGCCGGGTGCTGCAGGCCTTGCCAGCCGCCTTCGACGTATTGGCGGAAGGCCTCCTTGAAGCCTGGCGTGGTGGTGACTTCGCCGGATTGAAAGCTCGACGGATTGATGTCACCGTCACGGTTGAGCGGAGCCAGCACGCCCTCGTTGAACTTGGCGCATTCCTCGAGCACCGCTTGCGCGGTGTCGAAGCCGGCTTCTTCAAAGCCGGGGATTTGCGCGATCTGTTCGATGTTGGCCAGATGTTTGATGTCAAACAGCATGTCCTTGAGGGGGGCTTTGTATGTCATGTTTTGTCTCCGAAAATTAACTTATTGCGCGGCGAAGGCCATTAAAAGCTGTGCCACAGTGGTCTGCTGGTTTGGCCTGTGCCAGGCGTAGCCGGGGCCGCTTGCCACACGGCCTCTCGCGAATCTAGGGCGAGAAATCACGAACTGGAGGTTCCACCAGTTTTTCGGATTTCCGCACGACATAACCGTTGTCCATCAAGGCATTGAGCCAGCCCGCCGCCATCAAGTCCACATGACCCGAGTCCGGGGCCGAAGCGTAAAACGCATCCTGAAACTCCAGCATGGGCACGAGCTTCTTGCTGTACAGCGTCACGCGGTAGCGGGTAGAACCCCTGCGGGCTTCATGGCCCTGGGAGGTAACGGTAGAGCCCATCGGAACAAACAGCAGCGTGTTGTAACCCTGGCCGGACCATTCGCCCAGCACGCCCCTGATATTGGAACGCTGACCGAACGTACCCGCGTACTTTGCGGGAACACCGTTGAGCTGCATGAACTCTGCGGCATGCCCAACACTTTGGTTCATCAAGCGGTTGTCGAGTACACCCGAGAGCCTGTAGCCTTTGACCAGATCCGGGTTCTGGTTGGCCCACTCGGGGGTCACAAAAATCAGGGCCAAAGACGTCACAGGCTCCTTGATTTCCGACTTGACGCTGACCTGTTCGACTTTGCGGTCAAGCCCCGCGCACGCAGTGAGGAGCAAGCCCGTCAGCATCAAGGCGATGCATGCGCCTCGCCTCATGCCGGATTGGCCGGGTTGCTGCCTGGCTTTCATGTCGCGCTGGCCTGAAACCGCATTACAGTGCGGCAACCAGCTCGGGCACAGCCGTGAACAAGTCAGCTTCCAGGCCGTAATCCGCCACGCTGAAGATCGGCGCTTCCGGGTCCTTGTTGATCGCCACGATGACCTTGCTGTCTTTCATGCCGGCCAGGTGTTGGATCGCACCGGAAATACCGGCGGCGATGTAGAGCTGGGGCGCGACAATCTTGCCGGTCTGGCCCACTTGCCAGTCATTGGGGGCGTAGCCCGCGTCAACCGCTGCGCGCGATGCGCCGAGAGCTGCACCCAGCTTGTCGGCCAGCGGCGTAAGCACTTCGTTGAATTTCTCGCTGGAGCCCATCGCGCGGCCACCGGAGACGATGATCTTGGCAGCCGTCAGCTCGGGGCGGTCGCTCTTGGCGATCTCGGAGCCCAGGAAGGTCGACTTGCCGCTGTCGGCAACGCCCGCGGGCGTTTCGATCGCAGCGGAGCCACCAGTGGCGGCAGCAGCGTCAAAGCCGGTGGTGCGCACGGTGATGACTTTGGTCGCGTCCAGGCTTTGCACGATGGCAATCGCATTGCCGGCGTAGATGGGGCGCTCGAAGGTGTCGGCGGCATCGACCTTGGTGATGTCGGAGATCTGCCCGACGTCCAGCGTCGCGGCCACGCGGGGGGCAATGTTCTTGCCCGAGGCGGTGGCGGGGAACAGGATGTGCGAATAGGCGGAAGCGATGGCGACGACTTGCGCGGCCATGTTCTCGGCCAGGCCGTGGGCGAAATGCTCGCCTTCAACGTGGATGACTTTGGCCACGCCTGCAATGGCGGCAGCGGCTTTGGCGGCGGCTTCGGCACCCTTCCCGGCCACCAGCACATGCACGTCGCCGCCGCACTGGGCAGCAGCCGTGACGGTGTTCAGCGTCGCTGGCTTGATGGAGTTGTTGTCGTGTTCTGCGATTACAAGTGCGGTCATTTCAATCAACTCCTTAGATGACTTTGGCTTCGTTCTTGAGCTTGTCGACCAGGGCGGCCACGTCGGCCACCTTGATGCCTGCGCTGCGCTTGGGCGGCTCGCTGACCTTCAGGGTCTTGATGCGTGGCTTGACGTCAACGCCAAGCTCTTCGGGCTTGATGTTGTCGAGCTGCTTCTTCTTGGCCTTCATGATGTTGGGCAAGGTGACGTAGCGCGGCTCGTTCAGGCGCAGGTCGGTCGTGATGATGGCCGGCAGCGTGAGCGAGAGGGTTTCCAGGCCGCCGTCAACTTCGCGCGTGACCTTGGCCTTGCCGTCTGCAACTTCAACCTTGGAGGCAAAGGTGGCCTGGGGCCAGCCCAGCAGCGCAGCCAGCATCTGGCCGGTCTGGTTGCAGTCGTCGTCAATCGCCTGTTTGCCGAGGATGACGAGCTGGGGTTGTTCTTTTTCGACCAGCGCCTTGAGCAGCTTGGCCACAGCCAGCGGCTGCAGTTCTTCGGCGGTTTCGACCAGGATGGCGCGGTCGGCGCCGATGGCCATGGCGGTGCGCAGGGTTTCCTGGCACTGCAGCACGCCGCAGCTGACGGCGATGACTTCGGTCACGACGCCCTTTTCCTTCAGGCGGGTCGCTTCTTCAACGGCGATCTCGTCAAACGGGTTCATGCTCATCTTGACGTTGGCGATGTCGACACCAGTGCCATCGGATTTGACGCGGACTTTGACGTTGTAGTCCACAACGCGTTTGACGGGAACCAAGACCTTCATGAGAGGACTCCAGAGTTGATGGATTGAGTACTGATTGAAATCGAAATGAAATCGGGACTGAATTGACGTTAACGTAAACGTAAGCTCTGCATTCTATGCTGCGGCGCCCCTGATGCGGGCTGCGGAACTGGTTGCCAGAGGGTATCAAGGGGAACCAGGCAGAAAAAGAACGATCGTTCTATTTTTCATTATAGAGGGCCGGACACACGGAATTAGAGCATCCTGCCCAACCCTTGGCCTGCAGGTGTCTTTCAGGCGTCAACTGCCGATGCGGCGACAGGTGACGGAACAGGGAAAAGACGCGCTGCAGGCCGTTTGTGGGCTGCTCAGGAAGGCTTGGCACCGGTAGCGCCCTTCTCGCCCTCCGCGCTTTTTGCATTCTCCGAAATGCTCACGCGGGTATGCACCACACGCTGCGGGTACGGAATTTCGATGCCGTGCGAACGCAGCGACTCCAGGACGGCGAGGTTGACACGCGAGCGCAGGTTCTGCTGGCCGTTTTCGGGATCAACCATCCAGTAGTTGAGCGTGAACTCGAGCCCGTCGACGCCAAAGTGGGTCAGATTGACGCTGGGGCCAGGGTCGCGCAGCACACGGTCCTGCTTGAGCGCGGCTTCACTGAGCAGGCCCATCACCAGCTCGACGTCGCTGTCATAGCTCACCGACACCACGGTGGACTGCAGCACCTGCGTATCGCTGAGCGAGAGGTTTTCAACACGGCTGCTGATGAACATCTCGTTGGGCACGATGGATTCGCGCCCGGACGGTGCACGCACCACGGTGTAGCGCGCATTGATATCGGTAATGCGCCCTTCAAAGGTGTCCACCCGCACGTTGTCACCGATGCGCACACTGCGCTCGGCCAGCATGACAAAGCCGCTCACGTAGTTGGCCGCCAGCTTCTGCAGGCCAAAGCCCACACCCACGCCTACCGCGCCGCCCAGCACCGACAACGCCCTGAGGTCAATGCCCACCGACGACAGCGCCAGCATCAGGCCGACAAACATCAGCATGGCACGCACCGCATTGCTGACAGCCTTGCGCAGGGAGAGCTCGTTGCCGGTGGCCGAACGCAGCAGGCGCGCCTCGATGGCCGAAGATATCCACAAGGTGATCAGCAGCACCACACCGGCTGTCACCGCGCCTTCAAGCATGGTGCGCACCGACAACGTCGAGTTGCCGACCTTCCACTTGATGTCGTCGAGCTCGTCAAGTATCACAGGCAAGAAGCCGCTGACCCACAGCACCATGGCGATCCAGGCCAGCCAGGAGATGGTGCGCTCCAGGGCCCGCACCAGCGGTGCGTCCTTGAAGGCCACCTGCAGCACCTTGACCCCCAGGCGGATCACCGCCAGCGACAGCAGCACGGGAATGGCTACCTTGAATACCGCCAACGGAAAGGTCCTCGCCAAAAGGACCTGCACCGCATTGGCAAAGAAAAGCAGCAGCAGCGGAAACAGCACGCCGTCAATCACGCGCCGCCCGAAAAGGATGGAAGTCCCATCGACCGCCATACGTGCGCGGCCCGCCATGCGCACCACCAGCCAGGCCAGCAACGCGCAGGAAATCAGCGCGGCCAGCTCCGTGAGGGCGGTAGGCTGGGCCAGTGCCGCAAACCAGTCATCCAGCGCATCAATGCGGACGGGAGGAGCAGAACGGGTCGTCAGGGCGCCGGCGCTGGCCATTGGGGTTTCCTTTTTTCGATGAAGGCCTGCACACCTTCCTGTGCCGTGGCATGGGCCATGTTGCAGGCCATGGACTGGCCCGCCAATTGGTAGGCGGCCTCGATGCCGGTTTCACGTTGCTGGTAAAAAAGCTCCTTGCCCATGGCGAGTGCTTCGCGCGGTTTGGACAGGAGCGACTGCAAGAGTTTTTCGACTTCGGCGCCCAGCGAATCCAGCGGCACGACACGGTTGACCAGCCCGCGCACGCGCGCTTCGTCGGCCGTGATGAAGTCTCCCGTCATCAGCATTTCCATGGCCTGCTTGGCGGGCATGTTGCGCACCAGCGGCACGCTGGGCGTGGCGCAAAAGAGGCCCACATCGATGCCATTCACGCCAAAAGTCGCATTGCTGGAGGCCACCGCCAGATCACATTGGGCCACCAGCTGGCACCCGGCCGCGGTGGCCAGGCCCTGCACCTGCGCAATCACCGGTACCGGCAGCCTCTGGATGCTGAGCATCACGCGCGTGCACTGCGCAAAAAGCTTCTGATAATAAGCCAGCTCGGGCCGGGCGCGCATGTCTTTCAGGTTATGGCCGGCGCAAAACGCCTTGCCTTGCGCGGAAATGACCACCGCACGTGCTGCAGGGTCGACCGCTATCGCATTCAGCGCAGCCTGTAGCGCCCCAAGGACATCTTCATTGAGCGTGTTGAAGGCGGCCGCCCGGTTCAGCACCAGGCGGTGGACACCGCGCGCGTCATGCGTGTGAAGCACGGGAGCCGAAAGCTCAGCAGATACGGCACTCATGAATGCCCTACAAATCGGCCAGGACGCGAATATGCGCTTCCACGCTGCGCGCCAGCGCATTCAGGTTGTAGCCACCTTCAAGCGACGAGACGATACGGCCTTGCGAATGGCGCCTGGCGACGTCCTTCAGGCGCTGGGTGATCCAGGCGTAGTCCTGCTCGACCAGTCCCATCTGGCCCAGGTCGTCGTCGCGGTGCGCATCAAAACCGGCGCTGATGAAAATCATCTCGGGCTTGAATTCTTCCAGACGCGGAATCCACGCCGCTTCTATCAACTCACGCACCGCCATGCCCTTGGTATAGGCCGGCACGGGCAGATTGAGCATGTTGCCAGCGTGGTTTTCGGTGCCGGTATAAGGGTAAAACGGGTGCTGGAAAAAGCTGACCATCAGAACACGGTCGTCGCCGCTGAGGATGTCCTCGGTGCCGTTGCCGTGGTGCACGTCGAAGTCGACAATCGCCACGCGCTTGAGGCCGTGGCGCTCCAGCGCATATTTGGCAGCAACGGCGATGCTGTTGAAAACGCAAAATCCCATGGACCGGTTGTGGCAGGCGTGGTGGCCCGGCGGGCGCACCGCGCAAAACGCGTTCTCAAGCTCGCCGGACATCACTGCGTCGGTGGCCGCCAGCACGGCGCCGGTCGCACGCAAGGCGGCGTTCCAGGTGTGCGCATTGAGCGCGGTATCGGGGTCAATCTGCGCATAGGCCGGCCCGCCGGCCCTGATGTCATCGACCAGGCTGTCGCTCAGGCCGCGGATCGCCGCCACCATCATGCGGTCGTGCGCCAACTCAATGTCGCCCAGCGCTGCCAGGGGGGCCTCGCGCGCGTCCAGGGCGTCCTTGACGCCGGTCGCCAGCAACCAGTCGTCAATGGCGTCGAGCCGCTCCGGACATTCCGGGTGGCCGGGGCCCATCTCATGCTTGCGGCAATCTGCGTGCGTGAAATAACCAGTCGCGTTCATGGGGGAAATAATTTGTAAAAAATTACGGTATGGTTGGCACCATGAAAGTCACAGAAAAACTCCAGGCACTTCTTGATCAGCTTAACACGGTCATCGTCGGAAAACCGGCGCAGGTACAGGACTGCGTGGCCTGCCTGCTGGCCGGCGGCCACCTGCTGATTGAAGACGTTCCGGGCGTCGGAAAAACCACGCTGGCCCATGCGCTGTCACGCTCATTCGGGCTGCAGTTTTCGCGGGTGCAGTTCACTGCCGACCTGATGCCCAGCGATTTGTCGGGTGTGTCGATTTACGAACGCCAGAAAGAAAGTTTTGTGTTTCACCCCGGGCCGGTTTTCGCGCAGGTCCTGCTGGCCGATGAAATCAACCGGGCCAGCCCGAAAACCCAAAGCGCCCTGCTCGAAGCCATGGAGGAAAAGCAGGTCACGGTCGAGGGCGAAACCCGGCCCCTGCCCCTGCCGTTTTTTGTGATCGCCACGCAGAATCCGCACGACCAGCTCGGCACCTACGCCCTGCCCGAGTCCCAGCTGGATCGCTTTCACATGCGGATTTCGCTAGGCTACCCTGACCGCGCCGCCGAACGCGAATTGCTGCGCGGCGCCGACCGCCGCGACATGGTCGAAAAGCTGCCAGCCCTGCTGGCACCGCACGACCTGCTGGAGCTGCAGCAGATGGTGGCGCAGGTTCACGCGTCGGAGCCGCTGCTGAACTACCTGCAGGACCTGGTCACGGCGACCCGTTCAGGCCGCTGGTTTCTGCAAGGCCTCAGCCCCCGCGCGGGCATTGCCATCATGCGGGCCGCCAAAGCACAGGCCTTCCTGAGCAAGCGGGACTACGTAGCGCCGGACGACATTGCTGCCGTGCTGCCGCAAACCGCCGCACACCGGCTCATTCCCGTCAGCGACGCCGGGCGCGGCCCTGTGGAGCAGGTGCGCGCCATGCTCGACGCCGTGCCCCTTCCCTGAAGAAGATGGACGCCCCCCGAAGCGCCTCCGGCGCCTCCCCCCCCGGGGGGCGCCACCAGTGGCCCGGCAAAGCCGGTTCCACGGCGGCCCGCGAATGGAATCCTTTTGCCTTCATTCGCAGACGCTTCCAGAAGTGGTGGCAAAGCAAGCTGCCGTTCACCGACAGCGTGTCGTTGACCCAGCGCAACGTGTACATCCTGCCCACGCGCCCGGGCCTGATGCTGGGCGTGACGCTGCTGGTGCTGCTGGTGGCGTCCATCAACTACCAGCTCAACCTGGGCTACCTGCTGACGTTCCTGCTGGCCGGCAGCGCGCTGGTCGGCATGCACGTCTGCCACGGCACGCTGCGCGGTCTTGCTATGAATTTAGTAGCGCCTCCCGCTCACTATGCGGGCGCTACCGCCGCATTTGATGTAAAACTCATGAACGCCAGGCGTACCGCACGTCACGGCATCGGTCTCAGCGTGCTGGATCCGCATGATGTCGACGCCAAGAAGGACGCGAAAAAATCCGAGCAACACTGGGTGTGGACCGACGTGCCCGCGCAGGGCAGCAGCGTGGTGCAGGTGGCCTTCACGCCGCCGCGGCGCGGCTTGCACCGGCTGCCAACGCTGACCGCTGAAACCCGTTATCCGCTGGGCACCTTCCGTGTCTGGACGGTGTGGCGGCCGGCTGCCCAGATACTGGTCTATCCGCAGCCCGAAGCCCACCCGCCACCGCTGCCGCCGGGCGAGCCCCGCTCCGGCGGCGCAGCGGCGGCCTCACGGGCGCAGAGCACGGGTGAATTCGACGGCGTACGCGGTTACCGCCGCGGCGACCCCATGAAACTGATCGTCTGGAAAAAAGCAGCGAAGGCCGATGAACAGGGCAACGGCCTGGTCGTGCGCGACACACAGCAAGCCCAGCGGCATGAGCTCTGGCTGGACTTCATGAATGCGGGCTCCGGGGGTATCGAACAAAAGCTTTCGCGGCTGTGTGCCTGGGTGTTGATGGCTGACAAACTTGCGCTGGACTATGGCTTGAGGTTGCCTTCGCTGGAGATCAAGCCTGCCAGTGGGGAGGCGCATAAACGGCTTTGCCTGGAGGCGCTGGCGGTATGTTGATGGTTTCTGGGTTTGTCCGACTGGGGTGCCATTTGCTTAGGACTGCTAGCCGGGCAACCCCTGGCCAGCAATCGCAGCAAAGCCCGCGGCAATCGAGACAGCGCGAAGGCGGT
This sequence comes from Polaromonas sp. P1_F1, assembly GCF_056405795.1. Lineage (NCBI taxonomy): Bacteria > Pseudomonadati > Pseudomonadota > Betaproteobacteria > Burkholderiales > Comamonadaceae > Polaromonas > Polaromonas sp. P1_F1. The sequence goes on along the minus strand of NZ_JBFUBJ010000004.1, from coordinate 238,233 downwards.
CAGCAGGAGCAACAATGCTGACCCGCCTCAAAACCCTTCCCCGCGACGCCCGCGACACCCTGTTCCTGTTGCTGGTCATCGCCTGGGTGCTGCTACCGCAGGTGGGCAACCTGCCGCTGTGGTGCAGCGCACTGGCCAGTACCGTGCTGGTGTGGCGCGGCTGGCTGGCCGTGCAGGCACGGCCGCTGCCGGGCAAGTGGTGGCTGCTGGCCCTGCTGGCCCTGACCATTGGCGCCACGCTGACGACGCACCGAACCCTGCTCGGCCGCGATGCGGGTGTTACTCTTCTGGTGGTGTTGCTGACGCTCAAGACCCTGGAGCTGCGGGCCCGGCGCGACGCCTTTGTGGTGTTCTTTCTCGGCTTCTTCTGCATGCTGAGCAATTTCTTTTATTCGCAGTCGCTGCTTACCGCCTTCAGCATGCTGCTGGGGCTGATGGGGCTGCTGACCGTGCTGGTCAATGCCCACATGCCGGTGGGCAAACCGCCGCTGCTGCAAGCCGCCAAAACAGCTGGATGGATGGCCCTGTTGGGCGCGCCCATCATGCTGGTGCTGTTTTTGCTATTTCCGCGCCTGGCGCCTTTGTGGGGAGTACCGAGCGACGCCATGACCGGCCGCAGCGGCCTGAGCCCCAGCATGCAGGTGGGCACTATCGCCACCCTGGCACTGGACGACAGCGTGGCCATGCGCATCCGGTTTGAGGGCGGCAAGCCACCACCCCAGCGAGAGCTGTACTTCAGGGGGCCTGTGCTTTCAAACTTCGATGGGCGCAACTGGCAGCCGCTGCGCGCGTTCCTGCCATCGCGTTATGCCCTGCCTGCTAACCTCGAAGTGGCTGGTGCGCCTGTCAACTATGAAGTGACTCTTGCCCCCAATAATCAACCATGGATTTTCGTGATGGAGGCGGCCCCGCAGAGCCCCGACTTACCCGGATACCGCAATACCATGGAGGCCGATCTCCAGTGGTTCACCAACCGGCCTGTCACCGATCTGGTGCGCTACAAGGCCCAGAGCTATCCGATCTTCAAGCATGGGCCGCGCCAGCAGGTGATCGGCCTGCAGGAATTTGTAGCGCTGCCGGCCGGCTTTAATCCCCGCACGCTGGCGCTCGCAGCCGAGATTCGCCGCGACCCGCGTTATGCGGCGGCAAATACCCGCACGCTGGTGCAAGTTGCGCTGGAACGGCTGCGCACCGGGGGCTACGTTTACACGCTGGAGCCCGGTGTGTACGGGCAACACACCGCCGACGAATTCTGGTTTGACCGCAAGGAAGGTTTTTGCGAACACATCGCCTCGGCCTTTGTCATCCTGATGCGCGCCCTCGACATTCCGGCGCGCATCGTCACCGGCTACCAGGGCGGCGAGCTCAACAGCGTCGACGGCTACTGGATGGTGCGGCAAAGCGACGCGCATGCCTGGGCCGAAGTCTGGCAGGCAGGTGAAGGCTGGGTGCGCGTAGACCCGACCTCAGCAGTGGCGCCGGGACGCACAGGGGCGTTCCAGCGCCTGGCCGCACCGCAAGGCGTGGTGGCACAAGCCCTGGGCAACTTCAGCCCGACCCTGACGGCGCAGCTGCGCGCCACCTGGGAGGCCGTGAACAACGGCTGGAACCAGTGGGTGCTGAACTACACCCAGGGCAAACAGCTCAATCTGCTGAAAGACATCGGCTTTGAGTCCCCCAGCTGGGAAGACTTGAGCTATGTGCTGATCGGCATCGTGGTGCTGGCCGCCCTGGCTGGCGCGGCCTGGACGCTGTGGGACCGTGCGCAGCACGACCCCTGGCTGCGCCTGCTGGCCCGCACACGCAAGCGGCTGGAAAAGGCCGGCGTTCACAGCACGCCCGCCACCTCGCCCCGCCAGCTGGCGCTGGAGGTGCTGGGCCGCTACGGCAAGCAAGGCCAGGCACTGCATGACTGGTTGATGCGCCTGGAGCACCTGCGCTACGCCGCCGTACCGGCAAGCGGCGGTAAAGCGGCGCTGCAGCTTCATGCGCTCCGGCAGGAGTTCGACCGGCTCGCCTGGCCCGCTTAAAATCGGTCCAGCCCTCTCCGCTCACCCCTCGTCATTCGATCACCCCCTTCATGCGCCTTCAACGTTTCGGATTTGCTCTCTTTTTGATAGCTGCTTGCGCAGGATCAGCCTGGTCTGGCGAGGGAAATAACATCAAGAAACGCGTGGCCGCCAAATCGGCCCCGGCGCAAGGGCCGCTGTATTCCACCCGCCCCGAAGCCATGCAGTTTGCCGACGACATGGCCGCACGCCGCGACCTGGACCCCGACTGGGTGCGCGATGCGATCGGCCAGTCGCGTTACAACGCCACCGTGGTGCGGCTGATGCAGCCGCCAGCCAAGACCTTTGTCAAAAACTGGCGCGTCTACCGCAGCCGCTTCATCGACCCGGTGCGCATCGAGGCCGGTAAACGGTTCTGGCAGGAAAACCAGCAGACACTGGAGCGTGCCGAAAAGGAATACGGCGTACCCGCCGAAATCATCGTCGGCATCATCGGCGTGGAAACCATCTACGGCCGCGACACCGGCAGCTTTCGCGTGATGGATGCCCTGACCACGCTGGCCTTCGACTTCCCGGCGAACCACCCGCGCGCCAAAGAACGCAGCGAATTCTTCAAGGGCGAAATCGAGCAATTCCTGACCCTGCAACACCGGCTTGAGGCCAGTCCCTTCGACGCACGCGGCAGCTTCGCGGGCGCCATGGGTATGCCGCAGTTCATGCCTTCCAGCCGGGTCAAATATGCGGTGGACTTCGACGGCGATGGCAGCATCGATCTGTCTGGCAGCCCGGCCGACGTGATCGGCTCGGTCGCAAGTTACTTCAAGGCCTTCAACTGGCAGCCGGGCATGCCCACACATTACCCCGTGAGCTTCGACAAAAGCCGGCTCGACATGGACGCCCTGATGGCGCCGGACATCCTGCCCACATTCAGCATCGAGAGCTTCACGGCCAAGGGTGCGGTCCTGGAAGGACCTGCGCTCCAACACACCGGGCCGCTGGCGCTGGTGGAGCTGCTTAACGGCCAGGACGCGCCCCAATACGTCGCCGGCACCGAAAACTTCTACGCCATCACCCGCTACAACTGGAGCAGCTATTACGCGATGGCGGTGATTGAGCTGGGGCGGGAAGTGGCTGCGCGGGTCAGACAGTGAGGCAGAGGTGGTTGCCGGCGTGGATCCGAATGCAACTCCCTGGTTAAGTTCCGGCGACCGGTACGCGCAGCCAATAGCACTCGCCGACACCTGAGATTTCACGAACAGCGAAACCCTTTCTTTCGAGGACCCGGCGCAGCTTGAGATTCGGCGTGGCGCAATGAACCGCATGGACCCGCCACTCCACGAAAGCGAGGCCCTCGCGCTTTGCAAAGCGGCTTGCAAGGGCAGCCAGACTGGGCAAAGCACCCTCGCCTCCGCCATCAATATGCGCCAGCTCCATCAACAGCGTATCGCCCTGCACCTTGAATTTCCCAAGCATGTTGGCGCTGCCGGCCTTGAACACGAGCGGCTCATCGCGAAGCACCATGGCCTGAAGTTCATCGGTCGGCAGGTCCAGCACCTCATCGACCGTATACCCCTCGAGCAGAACTTGTGGCATAGCGTGTTCCTGCGGGTCCGGCATCAGCCTGTATTCTGCGAAGGCCAGCGATAGCTCAACACCGCCGCCAACGGATAAAAATGCTCGCGCACCTCGTCAAGCTGGTTGCCGCCCCACAAATACACATACTCCGCATCCACCCGGAGAACGAAGCCGACGTGGCCCTTCCAGCCGCCGGGATCTTCCCGCGACAGCACGGCGATGCAGCCGGGCACAGGCGCGCTGAGCGGCTCGCCCCAGTCCAGCCATGAACGCGCCAATGCCGACCCCGTCCCAGGGATGCCGACCTGGGCCAGAGCCCAATTGACAAATGAAGAACACCACGACGCCTTGTCGTCATAACCGCGGATGTTGGTGTGGGCGTGGTACTCGGTCACCCGGGGGTTACTCTGGCCCATGGGAAACGTGCGCACGCCGGCTTCGGCGAAGGCGATGGGCATCCAGGGTGTGTGCATAGAAATCAAAGCTGGCTCAGACCATAACCTTGATCTCGCCCGCAAGCTGCGGAGTGACCCTCGGCCCAAAGCTCTCAATATTTGCCAGGGTCGCCGTATGGTGGGCCGAAATCTGTGCCGCAGTGAGGATTCCGTTGTCCACGGTGGAGTGGCCATCCGAAACCAGCGTGACCGGATAGCCGAGAGCCAGGGCGCGCCGGGTCGTTGTGTCTACGCAAAAGTCGCTTTGCATGCCGCAGATGATCAATTTCTTGACGCCACGCTCCTGCAGCAGGGTCTGCAGCTCCGTGTTGTGGAACGAATCCGTCGCCTTCTTCCGCAGGCGGATATCGGTTGGCTGGGTGTCCAGGCCATCCGCGAGTTTCCAGCCCTCAGTTCCATACTCCAGCGGATCATTCGGCGCCTCGTGCTGGATCAGGATAACGGGAGCACCCGCGGCGCGGGCCTTGGCAGACACCTGGTTGATGCTGTCAATGACGCGCCGGCTTTCAAAGGCCCCGCCCTCACCGGAGCAAAGAGCCGTCTGAACGTCGATGATAAGGAGGGCAGTTGTCGTCATGAAGTAAGGTCTGATGTTGATGTGTTGGCGGAAAGGGGAAGTTCAGCCTGCCGCAATTTGCAGGCTCGATCAGTGCCTGGTTTGCATCACCGGAGCCACGCTGTTGCATCGCCTCCTGCCACAGCCTGGCGAGTTCCCCCGGGCGATCGGGATGGGTCTCGTACACGGCCGGTCCATGGGGGGTTTGATTCTGGGTAACGCATTTTCAGCCTGACGTTGAAATCAATCGGCAGCCAACAAGCATGCAAAGCAGGCTGGCCGAACATCCGTGCCGACCGAACTGGCAAATTGCGTCATGCGCCGCTCCAACCCCAATTACCCACCGCAGTCAGCCCTCACGTGAAGCTCGATCTTCGTCGGGTTCACTGCAGACAAACCTGACACCCGTGACGCCGCGAATGCTGGGGACAGCAATCAATGTAATCGGTGTCGCTAGCGTGGTCTCCTGGATTCCTGCCCAGGCACCGTTCTCCCAGATGGAAATTGCTTCCAGTTGATCAAGCTCCGCGTTGTAGCTGGCCGAGCCAATCACATCGCTCCCCTCGATGCGCACCGTAATGACCGGCTCCGTCATTGCATCCGTGACATCCGAGGTGTTCAAGACCGGGCACTGCCACGTCTCATCTTCCACCTCGCCCTCCATTCCGGCCTCCCAGGCCCACAACCAAATGGGATGGTTCTTGGCGTCCTGCAGCGAGATATCGTCCAGCGCCTTCGGCGCTCCAAATTCGAATTTCATGAATTTCGTTCTTGTGGGCAGGTGTTTGACATGAGTGGTTGAGCCTCAGACCGGTTGACTCCTGGAGGTGTACTTGAGGCGTGACGGATTCCAGAAGGCAAACTGGCTCCCGTTTCTTGCAATCTCCAGCGCGGGTGCTCCCCCTAAATCTTCCATGACTTCCGATACCTCGCTCTCGTCACCCAGATCGCCGAACTCGACGGCAAACGCTCTCTCGACCACGTCTTCGTAGTGTTTCATGGTGTTCTCCATTGCAACTTCTTCAGCGACCGGGCCCGCAATACGATGCGTGTGGATGTCCTGGTCTATTGCAAACGTTTTGATGCGCCAGGTCTCGTTTTCCGAGAACCACCACTGAACCGTGTCGAAGTGATCACCTTCAGCATCACGCTCAACGTTGCCGACATAGGAGCTTTGAACCGTGAGCTGGAAGACAAGCAGTTTGTTCATGATGGGGTCCAATATTCAATACAGACAGGTCACCGAGGGCGGCTGAAATGATCGACCGTTAAGAGAACGAGGGTTCGATCATACGGAATGCCCAGGAAGACCAGCAGCAGGCGGACCTTGCAGGCATTGCCAGAAGTTTCGCGATCGTAAAGGTGGAGCATATGCGCGTTGCGGCACTCAACATTGGCGTTATGCGGCCAGCGGCATTCTCAGCTCACATTTCCCAGTTGAACCTGCCGGTAACTGAGCGATTCGGCATCTTCAAGATGCCTTCGCTGCCACGGACTGAAAGCTCAAAATCCGGCGGCAGCTTGCTGTCCCCGGGATTCTTGTAGCGAACGAGCAGGATCTTTGCCTTTACGTCAAATGCCACGACTACCAGATGCGGCGGCCGAAGCATCGAACTCGAGCCCGCCCCAGGTGCGGCAAGTGACACACCAGCCAGAACTGGGCGCTCCTGTTGCCCTACTTCAAAGTCCAGAACATAGCCGGCGCTTTCGAACGACAAGGAGCCGGTGGCGAATGCGCCACCGCTTGCGGCGACAGCGAGCACGGCAACAGCAAGAGTGGGACGCATCGGTACTTAATGTTGGGCTTGAGCGGTGGGCCCAAGGCACATCCAGTTGAAGAAGGGGGTAAGCGGCGGCTTCACTTGCCACCCCAGCGCCAGCTCGGGGGCTCGCCTTTTAGCCAGCAGACGGCTACGAGCACAGCGCACACAAGCGCCGAATACATGACGAATAGAGCTTGACCGTGACCTGGAAGCAGGAACACGGCGCCAGCCAGAATCAGAAAGGCAAAGACCGCCATGACAGCCCAGCCTTGCCATGTGGTCGGAAGGCCCCAGCCCCAACCGTAGCGCTTTGCAGGGAACCAGTAAATTTTGTCGCCTGACACTTCTTGACCTCTCTTCCAGGAATTCAGATCCCTGCAACCGGTCTTCCCATGGCAGCTTTCCGGGCCTTGGTCTCAGACGGAAACCTCGGATTGTAGGAAAAGAACCGGGTCGAAGTTTTGAATGTGGTTGCCCACCCTACAAGCTCGCCACTGGAATCTGCATAAAGACGGATGGTTCCTTTGCCCAGCCCTTTGACTTTATTCAACGGATCGGCCAATCGGCTGTCGTCGTCACCGGTATAGGCTTCGTTCGAGTCGATGATGGAAACTTCGAACTGCCTGGTGTCTTCAACGACTGGTTTTCTGGGAGTAATTTGTTTCGGCTGGCCGTTGATTAAAAATACATGGCCTGTCGAGCCTGTTTTCTTTTTGTCTTCCACATTCAGCATGGCGTGTGCCAGGACGTCTCCAGGCCTCAGATCCTCGACTTTTGTGATGCGTGTAAAACCGCCCTCTTTTTCGATGGAGAGGACGAAATCTTCCGCGGTGTGTTTTTTCCTGTTGGGCGTCCACTCCAGAAACGACATCTTCGATTGCGTCGAGTATTTGGCACGCTCAAAAACAGCCAGCAGGAAGCCGGAGCAATCAGCCCTCATCGCATACTTGTTCGAGAAAATATCTCCGGGGAAGCTGATAGACCGTTCCCTGAGCGTGTATTGATTGTCTTCTGGCTTGATGTTTTCAACCAGCTCACGGGCAACAGCCAGGTGCCTGGGAACTTCCGCGGAATCGGTTTGTGCCTTCGCCTGGGAACACCAAAGCAACGCGGCAGCGGCGGAAAAGAGGAACAGTTTTTTCAAATGCATTCTCATACCTACACTCCTGCACGCTTCTATTTTTTTAAAACACCTCACTGGAAATGCTACGAGAAAGCCTCGCAATCAGGCGTTTGAGCGGACGGCCTGCGAGGCGGATGATGACTTGAAGAGCCTTGCGGGTCAAGCCGCTGATGGAATGCCCGCTTGATAGAAAGATCAGGCCGCATCTGCAAGCCGTGACTGCATGAGTTCGAGCGCCAGGTATTTGGTCCCAGGAACAGGATTGAAGGTGACGGGCGCCGCCGGCAGAAATCCTAGCGTTTCATAGACATGCTGTGCGGCAGAAAACTCAGGCAAGACATCGAGGCAGATGCGGGAGTAGCCCGCGGCCCGCGCTTCATCGAGGATGCGCTCGATGAGCCGGCGGCCAAGGCTTTCGCCTCTCGCATCCGGCCGCACGTAGACGCGCTTCATTTCGCAGGTGGTTCCGTCAACGCGGCGAAGCGCGGCACAGCCAACGACAGTTGCACCCTTCCATGCGAGAAGCAGGCGGCCTTCGGGCGCGGCGTACTTTCCGGGTAACGCAGCGAATTCCGCTTCGTAATTCTGGAAGGCCAGGCTCACGCTGGGGCTGGCGACGTACTCCCGAAGGATGGAGACGACATGCTCAAGGTCATCGGGGAAGGTTGCGGGCTTGATATCGGTCATCGCGAAAGCGTACCGCATCTCGCGCCGAAGCACACGCTTCCAGGCAATTCCCGATGGGAGTTCAGGTGTCGCGGGTTCGGTGTATCAACTCAGCCTTGTCTTTCACCAGATTTGCCGGGCGCCCCGTTTCAAGAAAAACCTTCAGGTCGCACAAGACAATGCTGAACCCTTCGGTGGCGTTAACCACCTGCTCCATGGCGCCCTCGCCCTGAAAGCCCCGGACTTCAACACTGAAAACGGTGAAATCTTTCTGTTCGGCGAGAAAATTCATATCGACGTCCAGCCCGCCTTCCAGCCAGGAGAACGCAATGCGGCGCGGCGCATCGAATGCAGTGACGCGCACACGCTCAGTGGCGCCGGGAACCATAAATTGCCACTCAACTTGAGCACCTTGAGCGAGCGGACCGGCGGTACTTTTCAGCCAGAACTTTGTGATGAGATCAGGTTGGACAAACGCGCTGAAAACCTCCGCTGCGGGGCGTCGAATGGGCATCTTCRCCCCGGCAACCAACTCAGCCATGGGAGCCTCCTTCAATGACTACGCGAGGTGCGCGGATGAGCAGTCTACGCCGCACTTATGGCCGGGCGGTCTTCAATGCTTAACGAAATGTATGCAGCCACATCTGCGGCATAAGCTGGCGTTTGCAATCTACTGTCACGACCAGATAAGGCACCCAGCAGCCACTCGACTTTGACCACCATGAGATTCGATCGCGCTGGCCAATTCCTGTCAGCCTGCTGGACGCGCGCCCCATCTGAATCGCTATCAATTCAATAGCTGCTTGCGCCTGTCTCTACTGGGCTGAGTTCACTTTTGATGCTTGAAAAAAACTTAAAGAGGCTTTTGGAGCACCTGGAAGTTGTTTCGGGCGCTCACAAGCAGCCTGAAGGCATTCGGGCAATTTCGGGGCCATTTTTATCCATGAAATGGGATTCCAGGCCAATAGGGACGAGCGCAACCAGCTATCAAAAAAGGAGCATTACTGCACCACGCCACGCACCATCAAGGTTGGCCGAAAGCCCGGGCGGCCCAAGGCGGTATATGGTTACAGAAGGCATGGACACCTTCCGAGAAACTGCCAAAGCCAACCCCATGGTTCTGCGCAAGAAGCGCCAGGCTCTGTGATGAGAAAAGGCTGATATGCCCATTGCGCGGCGAGGCGTACCACCAGGTCAGCTGCTCGCCGGTCTTGATATGGCCGTCAGACAACAGCGTCGAGAACATGATCAAGCCATCCGGTGACATTAGCTTCTTGAGGTCAGACATCAATGCCCAAACGTCCGGAACATGTTCAAACACCTCATATGCGGTGATCAGGTCGAACTTACCCAGTGTCTCAACGCTGAGGTTTCTGTCCACAAAAGGGTCATATGACGTGGATTGCCAATGGGCTTCCCGCATCAACCTGGCCAGGCCGCCATTGCCGCCACCATAGTCGAGGTGCCTCAGGTTGGGGGCCAGATCGCCAAATCTTTCACGCAGGAGGGCTGCGTTTGCTTCTGCCCGGGCTTGTACGTAATGGGGATCGACAACAACGTACTGGTCGTTGTAGATTTTTTCCTCAAATTCTTGCAGACTCCACGCGCAAATCTCCGGCGCGAAACAAAAAGCACAGCTCTGGCAGACCGCATAGGCTACAGGCACGCCGGAAACACCCAAGGGGGCCGAGTTGCATGACTTGTTGAAGTCGACGGGATCAAGCAGTGTGCAATCGGCACTGCAGACCGGGCAAACCGTTTTGTCTGTCGTCATGGTTTTACGCTCATCGCGAGGCGGGAAAGTGGTCTCGCCGCCCTGAGCGGTTGGAGGAATCAGAAAGCTGTTAGTTTCCCACAACCGGCTCGATGGTGATCTCCACCGTCATCGACTCTTCCCCACCGCCCTGCCGCACACCCTTGATGGGTGGGCAGGCGTTGTAGTCCGTCCCCATGGCCAGGCGCACGTGGCGCTGGTCGATCAAGCAGCTGTGGGTGACGTCAATGCTGACCCAGCGTCGGGTGGCCACGTCGAGGCACACGTCACACCATGCGTGGCTGGCGAGGTCGGGCTCGTTGGCGGCGTAGAAGTAGCCGCTGACATAGCGCGCCGGGTAGCCCAGGCTGCGGCAGATGGCGACCATGACGTGGGCCTGGTCCTGGCAGACGCCTGCCCCGGACTTGAAGGCTTCCAGCGCCGTGGTCGTCACGCTGGTGCTGTTTTTCAGGTAGCTCACAGCGCCTGGCACGCCCTGGCTCAATGCCAGCAGGGCCGGCAAGCTTGCAGTGCCGTCAAGGCTTTGCGGGATAAAGCGGCGGCCAAATTCGGCAAGCTCCCAGTGCGGTTCGGCCAGGTGTGTGGCGCGCAGGAAGAAGTACGGATGCGGCAGGGTTTCCGGGTCGTTGAACTCCGCCACGCCAAAGGTTTCCACATCGCCGGCCGCGTTAACCAGGCTCCAGCGCACGTTGTCGGCATCCTTGCCCACAAAGGTGTAAGAGCTGATGGTGTTGCCAAAGGCGTCGCGCTGGGTAAAAAGTTTTTCGGGCGCGCCCAGGCTCCAGAAATGCACCGTCTGCGCCGGGCTGGACTGCGGCGTGAGCCACAGCGTCTGCAGCGCATAGCGCAGCGGCTCCGTGTACCGGTAGTCGGTGATGTGCCTGACGTGCAACTTCATCAAGGCCCCGTCATACAACAGTACCGACCCTTTGCGGCGGCAGAAGTTAGGCCGTCTTTCAAGTGGTGGCCGGCACCAAAAACTCGCGGCTGATGTGTGCGCCCAGCTCGTTCACGCGGTCCAGGAACTGCGTCAGGAAGGCGTGCAAGCCCGTTGCGAGGATTTCGTCGATGCGTGCGTATTGCAAATCAGCCCGCAATTTGCCGGCGCGGCGCTGGGTTTCGCTGCTGGTATCGCTGGTCACCATGGCAAGGTTGCTCATGACTTCGTTCAGGCAGGCCAGCAGGGAGCGCGGCATGTCGGCGCGCAGGATCAGCAGCTCGGCCACGCGCTCGGGTTTGATGACGTCGCGGTAGACCTTGCGGTAGACCTCAAAGCCCGAAACACTGCGCAGGATGGCGCTCCAGTGGTAGAAGTCGTATTCCTGATCCTTCTCGCCGGCCATGCCGAGGAAGTCGTTCTGCACGGCGTGGAACTTCACATCCACCAGCCGCGCGGTATTGTCGGCACGCTCAAGAAAGGTACCGAGCCGCAGGAAGTGAAAGGCTTCGTCCTGCAGCATGGTGCCCAGTGTCACGCCGCGCGACAGGTGCGAGCGGAACTTGACCCATTCAAAGAACTGGCCCGGGTCGCGCTCGAAGTCGCCGCTGCGCAGCATGCGGATGACCTCGAGGTAAGTCTGGTTCTGCGTTTCCCACACTTCGGTGGTCAGCGTGCCGCGCACGGCACGGGCGTTTTCACGGGCGTTCTGCAGACAGGAAATGATGCTGGACGAGTTTTTCTCATCACGCACCATGAAGTCCATCACGTCGCGCGGATTGATGGTGTCGCCGTACTTGGCGGCAAACGAAGGCTTGAGCTCACTGATGCTGAGCAGGCCCTGCCAGCCGGCCTGCACCAGTGCATCGGACTGCGGCAGCAAAGAGGTCTGGTAGTTCACATCCAGCATACGCGCTGTATTCTCGGCCCGCTCGGTGTAGCGCGACATCCAGAAGAGGTGGTCTGCAGTGCGTGACAACATGATTATTTTCCTCCCCGGGATTGCGACTGCGATTGGGACTGGTACTGCATGGACGAGCCGTCCTGCAATATCCAGGTGTCCTTGGTGCCGCCGCCCTGCGACGAATTGACCACCAGCGAGCCGTCTTTGAGCGCCACACGCGTGAGGCCGCCCGGCACCATCTGCACTTCTTTACCGCTCAGCACAAAAGGCCGCAAGTCGATATGGCGCGGCGCAATTCCGCTTTCCACATACGTGGGGCAGGTTGAAAGGCTGAGCGTGGGCTGCGCAATGTAGCCCGACGGATTGGCCAGCAAGGCCGCGCGGAACTCTTCAATCTCGGCCTTGGTGGCGGCCGGCCCCACCAGCATGCCGTAGCCGCCGGCGCCGTGCACTTCCTTGACAACCAGGTCTTTCAGGTTGGCCAGGGTGTACTGCAAATCCTCGTTATTGCGGCACATGTAGGTCGGCACGTTCTTGAGGATGGGCTTCTCGCCGAGGTAGAACTCAATCATCTTGGGCACGTAGGGGTAGATGGACTTGTCGTCTGCCACGCCGGTGCCGATGGCGTTGCACAGCGAGACATTGCCGCTGCGGTACACATTGAGGAGACCCGCGCAGCCCAGGGTGGAATTGGGGCGGAAGGCCAGCGGGTCCAGGAAGTCATCGTCCACGCGCCGGTAGATCACGTCGACGCGCTTGGGGCCGCGCGTGGTGCGCATGTAGACAAAGTTGTCCTTGACGAACAGGTCCTGCCCTTCAACCAGCTCGACGCCCATCTGCTGCGCAAGGAAGGCGTGCTCGAAGTAGGCCGAGTTGTACATGCCGGGCGTCAGCACAACCACCGTGGGCTCGGCCGTGGCCGGCGGCGCCATGCCGCGCAGGGTTTCAAGCAACAGATCGGGGTAATGGGCAACGGGTGCAACGCGGTTTTCGCTGAAGAGTTCAGGAAACAGCCGCATCATCATCTTGCGGTCTTCCAGCATGTAGCTCACGCCGCTGGGCACGCGCAGGTTGTCTTCGAGCACGTAGTATTCGCCGTTGCCCTGCGCGTCGGGTGCACGGACGATGTCGATGCCGCTGATGTGCGAATAGATATTGCCAGGCACATCAACGCCCATCATCTCGGGTCGGAACTGCGCATTCTGGAAGATCTGCTCGGACGGCACCACGCCAGCCTTGATGATTTCCTGGCCGTGGTACACGTCGTGGATGAAGCGGTTGAGCGCGGTGACGCGCTGTACCAGGCCTTTTTCCATGCTGGCCCATTCGTGGGCGGGAATGATGCGGGGAATCAGGTCAAAGGGAATCAGGCGTTCGGTGCCGGCGCCGTCTTCGTCCTTGGCACCATAAACCGCAAAAGTGATGCCGACCCGGCGGAAAATCATTTCAGCTTCGGCTCGGCGGGCCTGCATCACGTCGGCAGGCTGCCGGGCCAGCCACCGCTGGTAACCCTGGTAATGCTCACGGACGCTGGACTCCGTGGCGTTCATTTCGTCAAACATCGGTCGGCTCATTGGCTTGATCTCCAGCAAGTTATGCGCATGGCAATTGTTTTAACGTAGCTTAGCAAGTTATGCGCCAAGGCGGTGCGTCCGCCCGAATTTTTAACGCCCGGGCTCATGATGCCAGTAGCGTTTGCCCTGCTCCCGCTGGCACAAAATCTCGCCGGGGCGAAGGCTTTGCCAGGTAGCAGCCCCGCACTGCGGCGACTTCACCAGGCGTACGCCGCGCTCCTCATAACGCGCCACCACGGACTCCACCGGGTGGCCAAAACGGTTTCGGTAACCCGACTGCACCACCGCCCACTGCGGCCTGACGGCATCAAGAAACACCGCGCTGGACGATGTTTTGCTGCCATGGTGCGGTACCAGCAGAAAGTCGGCCTGGAGGCTGGCCGGAACGCTGGTCGCCAGCCGGAGTTCCTGCGGCGATTCGATGTCGCCGACCAGCAGGGCTGCGCGGCTGCCGCCAGGGGCGCTGCTGGATATGCGCAACACGCAGCTCATGGCGTTTGACTTGCTGGCAGCGTCGTAGTCGGCGGCCACGGGGTGCAGCACCTCAAATGCCACACCGTCCCATTCCCAGCGCTGGCCGGCCACGCAGCGGCTGGCTTTGCGCAGCGTTTGCAGCGGATGCGCGTCTTCAATCGAACTCACCAGGCTGGCTTCAGGCTGCATGGCCAGGACGGCCTGGGCCCCGCCGATGTGGTCGATATCGCGGTGGCTGATCATGAGCATGTCCAGCCGTTCGCCCAGCGCGCGCAGCAGCGGCACCAGCACCCGGTGCCCGGCATCGCTTTCGCGCGAAAAGCGCGGGCCGGCGTCATACAGCAGCGTGTGGCTTGCCGTGCGCACCAGCACGGAATTGCCCTGCCCGATGTCCGCGGCCAGCAGCTCGAACTGCCCCGGTGCCACGCGGGCCGGTTGCCACAACAGCACCGGCAGCAACAGGGGAAGGCCCAGCGCTCGAAAATGAAACGGCAGACGTGTGGCCAGCAGGCCGCCGCCCGCCACGCCGGCGGCAGCACACCACAGCGGCGCCGCCGCCACACTCACCGAGGCCAGCGGCCAGCTCGCCAGCCATTGCAAAAATATCGCCAGCCCGCCGACCGACCATGCCGCCAGCGACCAAACCGGCGCCCATGCCACACCCAGCATCGCCAGCGGCGTGATGACCAGAGTTACCACCGGAATGGCCACCGCATTGGCCAGCAGGCCGACCAGCGAGACCTGGTTGAACAGCAGCAGCGACAGGGGCGTGAGCGCCAGCGTGACGACCCATTGCTCCCGCATCGCACGCCCAACGCTGTCCAGCCATCTGGGCCGGCGCTGCCACCAGCGCCCATCCTCAGGTTGTTTTTTTGAGTCGAATTGGGCTACAGCCCTTTCCCCATGAGCGCGAGCAGCTCCTGAATCTGTAGCAAACAAAACACCCACTGCAACAAAAGACAACCAGAACCCGGCCTGCATCAACGCCCACGGGTCCAGCGCCACCACCACGGCCATGGCCAGCAACCAGGTCTGCAGCCAGGGCCACTGCCTGCCGCCTTGCCGCAGCAGGATCACGGTGGCCAGCATCCAGATGGTCCGCTGCGCGGGCACGCCCCAGCCGGAAAACAGTGCATACAGGGTGGCGAGCAGCAAGCCGCCCAAGGCACCTGCAGCGGCTGCCGGCAACACCAGGCACAACCGCGGAGTGAAACGCGCTGATCGCCGCCACAGCGCGCCGATCAGCAGTGAGGCAGCCCAGGCAAACATCGTTATATGAAGGCCTGAAATACTAATTAGGTAACTGACAAAACATAAATTATCATGTCAGGACACCATGGCCAATCTTGCAATTTCCTATGCCCGGTATAGCTCCACGATCCAGGGTGAAGGCGACAGCCTCCGCCGTCAAACGGAGCAAGCCGCGAAATATGCCCGCGAAAACAACCTAGAACTTGATCATTCACGGAGTTTTCGTGATCTTGGCGTCTCTGGGTACGACCAGAAGAACGTCACCAAAGGCGCACTTGGTCTGTTCCTGCAAGCCGTTGGCAACGGCCAAATCCCCATTGGCACGACGCTGATCATCGAGAGTTTTGACCGTCTTTCTCGTGCCTCCCCCCTGGACGCATTCGGAATCTTCCAGCAAATCGTCAATGCTGGCCTGAATATCGTCGTTCTCACGACGCCACCAGCGGAACCAGTACGAACTGGTAAGCCAATCCGGCCACGCAAACCCAAAGAGCCGCTGGGCGGCCACCGGTGAAAAACAAATTAAGGGCTTGGTTCACTTCAACACCTTGCGTTCAAGGGTCCGAATGCGGTTCTCGTGGTCTATATGGCTGTCCTTGGTGGCAAAGCTGGCTGAGCTTGCCCTTACCTCTGAACGCAGTTCGGCCACCTGAGCACTGATCGTCTGAAGCTGACTCGCCAGAACGGCTTTGTCAGATTTGTCGTTGAACACGTATGAGGAAGCAAACACTATTGCCCCCGTGATAAGGGAAACAAGAATGGTTTGTATGTGCTTCTCGATCATGGCTAACTTTCTGCGTGTATCGGCTATTTAGACCTTGTTGCACCGCAGCAGAGAAATTGGCCGAAAAACGCTATAGGTAGCGTTCAATCAAATAAAAACCACTACCAGTAGCGTTTCTGATATATTGTCATTATAGGAAATTCCGCCCACAGCGGGAGGTACCCAAATGCACAACCAGCAAATTCAAGATGCAGTAACTTACCTGCACCGCGAGATTTACAGGGCACAGCGCGCGCTCTTCAAGGCGGGCGCTCACCCGCTCACGATGCTGCGCCCAGAAATTGCGGCCCAGGTGCTGGACCTTGAGTACATCGTTTTAGATCGCATTGAAACTGATCAATTTGGGATGGAGGCGGCTGGCTGACGGCGTTGTGCACCCGAGTCTGATGGTTAGTTCCGGCTCTGTGACTTTGCAGAACGCGGCCTCTACCGTAAGTGTTGGTCTGCCATACACCAGTACTTTGGAACTTCTGAATCCTGAGTTTGGTGATGCGACAAGTTCCTCCCAGAGTAGGGCAATCAGCATCACCGATATCGTTATCCGCTTTCAGGACACGCTGAATTGCAAGGTGAACGGGGTTGTCATCCCATTCCGCTCAAACACACTGGGACTTGACGTAGAGATTCCAGCCTTTACAGGAGACAAGCGCGTCAAGTCTTTGGGGTGGCGTTCGCCAAACAACATCGTCATTACGTCTGATACCCCAACGCCGAGCACGATTCTCGGTGTGATGATTGAAGCGGCCGTCAATTGATCCGCAATGCCACTCACTATGACGTTGCTGCAATGGCTGAGATTGGGAGGGCAATGCATGCTGAAAGCGTGTTCAGCAAGTACGCCTACGACTTTTCCAAAGTCTCCCAGCGCATTGGGATCCTCATTGAGCTTGAACGAGGCATTGCAATAGTAGCCACCGAGGGTGAGAAGATCATTGGCGGATTTATTGGTGCTGTAGAGCCGCACTGGTTCGGCGATGACCTGCAAGCCTATGACCTGGCTCTTTTCATTCTCCCGGAGAAGCGTGAAGGCCTAACAGCAGTTCGCCTCATCAAAGAGTACATCCGCCAAGCCAAGGAACAAGGTGCTTCCCAGATATCCATAGCCAACTCAACAGGATTTGAACCGGACCGGGTTAAAAGGCTCTTTGAGTTCTGCATGTTCTCGCATGTGGGCTACGTCATGGAGCATTCTTCATGCGTTTCCACCCCTTGAGCCGGATACCAATGGTATCCAGCGCTGAGCTTTGTACCCTTGGAGTCCCGTACCGCTTGTCCCTTGAAGAGTTCAAGGCGCTTCCGGTCTCGCTGGAGTCTCTTAAGGTAGCTATGAGAAGGCGGCTAGTTCTGCCCTCATTGGTGGATTGGCAAGCGCCGGCGGCGGTTTGATCAAGGGCTTTGCTACTCCAGCACCAACAAAGACAACGAAAGCGGGCTAATTAATGGCTTTGAAACTACCTGACAACCTCATGAGCCGCCCACTATTGCCGGGTGGCATGTCTGACGGTACGGAATATGTGACTCGCCAGTTTGGCAACAGGGACCCATTGTCAGCAACGCTGCACAAGCAGCGCATGACGTATGCCAAGGATTACATCTGGCTGGGCCGGAATCTCGTTGACCTGGCTGAACGCCTACGGATGAGGGCAAACGCCGACTACAGCGGCGGTGAGTTGAATGAAGAGACCTTAAACGCGCTGAAGCAATGAGAACGCGGCAACTGTCAGGAAGATCTTTGATCTTGCCTGCAATACGGGCTTCAGTGATCAAGCGATAGCGAATCAACTGAATGACGCACCGACCTTTAACGGAGTCACGTGGGATAGACGCTCCGTTAATCGACTGCTTGAGAATCGGGATGTACTAGGCACGGACGACTACCCGCGAGTCGTTCACGAAAATGCGTTTGAGTGGGCCAGGAAACTGCCTGAATCCGCTGCCAAGGGTGATCCAGATACGGACGACGAGGTCAACAACTTATTGACCGATGTGTGCAAGTGCGCAGAATGCATGCAGACATTGAAATGGCGGGCTGGTCACAGTGACAAGAATCCTCCACATTTAGTTTGTCTGACTGCTTGGGAGCCAGGAACATCAGACATGGAAGCCCAACTAAAGGCGCAGGGAAGCAGCTACCAGAAACACCACGCGGAATTGAAATGGGATTATGGGCAGATTGAGTCGCTGATCTTTCACGTCATGGATGCTGCCACTTACCCGCTCTTTCCCGAGTTACCAGGCACTGATCCAGTTGCGCTGACTAAAAAACTGTACGCGCGCCATGAAGCGCTAAGAGCCAAGGCGGGAGCGAGGAGCCCTAATGAAGAGGTTGAATATCGCGCTGTACGCCTGAAAATAAGAGATGGTTGGGCGCACCACTTGTCGTACCTGTACTTTGATGAGTACGACGACGATGGAAAGAAACCTGTCATTGAGGTTTCGTTGAATGACGGAACAAAACTGACATATCGCCCTGAAGATGAAGATGGGCTAGTGACCTACATCACGAAGCGTCTGCATGCAGGACCTGTAGTGTCAGACGAAAATCCACTGCACGGCTTCAACTTCAAACCGTAGCGTCAAGCGGATTTTGCTGCCCTCTGGCGCATGTACTGCACGTGCATAGCCGCGTAAAAGGTCGGGGCTCGTGCAAGTGCCGCGTCAATCGTTGCGGAGAGATTTGCCACTAGGCGCTGTATCTCTTCAACATCTGCCTGCGCCTTTGTATCCGCTGCCAGCTTGTGCGCTAGATCAAGTTGCTTGCTTTGCAGTACGACGGTGAACAAAATTCCAATAAACGCCAGGAACCCCAAGAATGGGCTTAAGAGGCCGGTATAAAAATCACCGAAATGCGCCCAGACTTCTTGACTTGAGGAGAGTTCAAACCAATGACCAGGAGCGAACTTCCAGAAGTAGAGCCCCAACACGGTCCAATTTGCCAATACGCAAATCACCAATAGTCTGATTATGAATTTGTTTAAGTTCCGTTTTGAGATTGCTTCCATCCCGCCTCCTTTGTTGTGTTATTGATCGAATGTACATCCTGGGTTCTTTGGATTATTATGTTTTGGTAGTTACTTGATACTCATCAAGTGAGCTACGCCCGTGGCACGAAACACATCCCAGTCGGCGCGCTCTATGGCAGCCTGGTCGCCGACCACCAGTGCGGCAATGACACCGGCCAGTTGGCGGTTTTCGATGCGCTGAAAGATCGCTTCGCGCACGGCTTGCCGGATCTGTTCTATGGGGTGCTGCCAGCTGCTGGAAAGTTTCGCCGGCGGTGTGTCGCGCGGGCCGGCACGTACATAGCCGGTGGCCTGGATGCCCTGCTCCCACAGCCAGAGTTCGTAGTCAAAACCAAAAGGATTGCTGTTGCCGTGCGGCGCCTTGAGCCGCACCGTCATCTGCCAGCGTTCGCCGGCGCGCAGGACTTGCGGCTGACGCTGCAGGGCCAGCGCTATCTCGAATGGGTCGGCGTCTTGGGCCGGCACGGCGGGCTCGCGCCCGGCAAAGCCCGAATACCAGCCCAGCATGACGTGCGGCGGCAAGGTGACTTTGCCACCATTGAGGCGGGCAGATTCCACGGCCAGGCGAAAGCGCACGCCGTCTTCTCCGGGTTGCGGCATCGCCAGCACCTGACCCGTGACCTCGATATCGCGGCCCTCCAGCGCCGGATCGAGCGCCGCAGTCAGGAAAACGCCGGCACGCCAGCCCGTGAGGCCCACACCGAGCAAGGCAGCGAGGGCAAAGGCCGAAACCACCCTGCCCCACGAAGGAAGGCGCAGCCTGCCAAAGCGCAGGTACAGGCCAGCCAGGGTGCAGGCCAGCAGTGCCATGGCGGCATATACCGGTTGCGGCCACAAGGCGGACTGCTGCAACTGCAAGGCAACACCCGCAATAAAACCGGCAAACACCGGCCCCGGGCTTGCCGCATACAGCCGTGCCCCGGCCGATACAGGTCGATTCAAACCCCGCCTCCCCTTTGAACTGTTTTTATGCACTGACCGCTTTGAGCTTAACGGGAAAGCGCGGCAGGTAAACAACAAACAGCGCCAAACAGCCGGTTCACACTCAAGAGACCACGTGGCGCAGCTCTTGCTTTCAGAAATGCCACCAAATCCGGGTAAGCTGTTTACACGGCGTTCCTGAGACCGCAAGATGTGGCGGTCTGTTGAACGTATTTTCCTGAGGGCGTGATTGCACGCCCGTTCCTTTAAAAGCGAGGTTGCCTTGTCCATCCACGTCGCCCTGAGCCACATCACGCATTACAAATACGACCGCCTGGTCAAACTCGGCCCCCAGGTCGTCCGCCTGCGGCCTGCGCCGCACAGCCGCACACARGTACTGTCGTATTCCCTCAGGGTTGAGCCCGCCGGCCACTTCATCAACTGGCAGCAGGACCCGTTTGCCAATTACCAGGCCCGGCTCGTGTTTCCAGAGCCGACGCGCGAGTTCAAGGTCACGGTGGACCTGGTGGTGGAAATGGCGGTGTTCAACCCGTTCGACTTCTTCCTGGAGCCCGCCGCCGAGGAATTCCCGTTTACCTACAACGCGCTGCAGGCCCGCGAACTGGCGCCCTACCTGGCCACCCAGCCGGCCACGCCGCTGCTCAAGCGCTACCTTGAAAAAATCGACCACACGCCCAAACGCACCATCGACTTTCTGGTGGGCCTGAACCAGGGCCTGCAGTCGGACATCAAATACTCCATCCGCATGGAGCCCGGCGTGCAGACGCCTGAAGAAACCCTGCGCCTGGCCTGCGGCTCCTGCCGCGACACCGGCTGGCTGCTGGTGCAGCTGCTGCGGCACATGGGCCTGGCCGCGCGCTTTGTCTCGGGCTATTTGATCCAGCTGAAAGCTGACGTCAAATCCATCGACGGCCCCAGCGGTGCGGAAGCTGATTTCACCGACCTGCACGCCTGGTGCGAGGTGTTTTTGCCCGGTGCCGGCTGGGTCGGCCTGGACCCGACCTCGGGCCTGATGGCCGGCGAAGGCCACATTCCGCTGGCGTGCACGCCCGAGCCGTCGAGCGCAGCGCCGGTCGAAGGCGGCGTCGACAAATCCGAAGTCGAGTTCGAGCACCACATGGCGGTGCAGCGCATTTACGAGTCACCACGCGTGACCAAGCCCTACACCGAGGAGCAATGGCAAGCGGTGCTGGCGCTCGGCGAAAAGGTCGATGAAGACCTGGCGGCCGGCGACGTGCGCCTGACCATGGGCGGCGAGCCGACCTTTGTGGCCACCACCGACCGCGACGCGGCCGAATGGAACATCGACGCGCTGGGCCCGACCAAACGAGGCTATGCGACCGAACTCGTGCAAAAGCTGCGCGCCGAATATGGCGAAGGCGGTTTCCTGCATTTCGGCCAGGGCAAGTGGTACCCGGGCGAGCAATTGCCGCGCTGGGCACTCAGCATTTTCTGGCGCAAGGACGGCCAGCCGATCTGGCAGAACCCGAGCCTCTTCGCCGACGAGCGTCAGCCCTGCAACTACACCAGCGCCGACGCGCAGCGTTTTGTGCAGACACTGGCGGGCAAGCTGGGCCTGGCCACCACCTACATCACGCCAGGCTATGAAGATACCTGGTACTACCTCTGGCGCGAGCGCCGGCTGCCGGTCAACGTCGACCCGTTTGATTCGAAGCTGGACGACGCCATGGAGCGCGAACGCCTGCGCCGCGTCTTCATGCAGGGCCTGGATTCGGTGGTGGGCTACGTGCTGCCGCTACAAACCAAGGAGCAACTCAAGCAACGAAACGCAGGCGCCTCGCCCGCGCTGAGTGGGCCCAAATGGACCACCGGCCCCTGGTTTTTCCGCGAAGAACGCATGTACCTGATGCCGGGCGACTCGCCCATGGGCTATCGCCTGCCGCTGGATTCGGTGCCCTGGGTGTCCAAGACCGACTACCCCTACATGATCGAGTCCGATCCGTTTGCCCCGCGACAGGACCTGCCGGCGGCTTCCGCACTGGCGGCGCGCTACAACGGCAGCTTCAGCGCAGCCCGCGGCGCCACACCGGCGGCCGCATCCGCGGGCGGCAGCGCCAGTTCGCTGGCGCAGTACATGGCGCGCTACATGACGGGCAACACCGCGCTGTCGCAAGCCAGCCGCATCCTGCAGTTCCGTCCGCTGGGCAATAACGGCGCCGGCGGCGCAGACGGCAAACCGGCCGGTGCGCCGGCCGCAGAAGACGCAACCGCAGCAGACGATCGCGCGCCCAAGCCCTTCGAATCGGCCGCCTGGCTCACGCGCACCGCCCTCTGTGTGGAAGTGCGCGACCCGCAGCGCGCCAACGGCCCCAAAGACAAACCCAAGGCCGACCCGGACAGCAAGGCCAACAAGTCGGGCCGTGGCGAAACCGGTGCGATCTACGTCTTCATGCCGCCCATGGAAAGGCTCGAAGACTACCTCGACCTGTTGGCCGCGGTGGAAGCAACGGCGCAGTCGCTGGGCGTGAGCATCGTGCTCGAAGGCTACCCGCCACCGCGCGACCCGCGCCTGAAGATGCTGCAGGTCACGCCTGACCCGGGCGTCATTGAAGTCAACATCCACCCGGCCTACAACTGGGGCGAGCTGGTGGAACACACCGAGTTCCTCTACAAGATTGCGCATGAAACGCGCCTGTCGGCCGAGAAATTCATGACCGACGGCCGCCACACCGGCACCGGCGGCGGCAACCACTTTGTGCTGGGTGGCGCCACGCCGGCCGACAGCCCCTTCCTGCGCAAGCCCGAGGTGCTGGGCAGCCTGATCGCCTACTGGCACAACCACCCGTCGCTGAGCTATCTGTTCTCGGGCATGTTCATCGGCCCGACCAGCCAGGCGCCGCGTGTGGACGAGGCCCGCAACGACCAGCTGTACGAACTGGAAATCGCCCTGCGCGAGATCGAGAACAACCGCAAAAAATACGGTGCCGACATGCCGCCCTGGCTGGTTGACCGCACACTGCGCAACATCCTGGTCGACGTCACCGGCAACACGCACCGTAGCGAGTTCTGCATCGACAAGATGTATTCGCCCGACTCCGCCACCGGGCGCCTGGGCCTGCTGGAGCTGCGCGCGTTTGAAATGCCGCCGCATGCGCGCATGAGCATTGCCCAGCAATTGCTGCTGCGCGCGCTGGTATCGCGCTTCTGGAACAAGCCCTACCACGGCCGTGTCACGCGCTGGGGCACCGAACTGCACGACCGCTTCCTGCTGCCGGGCTTTATCCGCATGGATTTTGAAGACGTGCTAACCGAGTTGCGCGAAGCCGGCTACGGCTTCGACATGGCCTGGTTCGAACCTCACTTCGAGTTCCGCTTCCCGTTGATCGGACAGGTCAAGGCCAACAGCATTGAGCTGACGCTGCGCAGCGCGCTGGAGCCCTGGCATGTGATGGGCGAGGAAGGCTCGGCCGGTGGCACGGTGCGTTACGTGGATTCATCGCTCGAGCGCGTCGAAGTGCATGTGACGGGCCTGAACGACAACCGCTATGTCGTCACCGTCAACGGCCGTGCATTGCCGCTGCAAAGCACCGGCCGCGTCGGCGAATATGTGGCCGGTGTGCGCTACAAGGCCTGGAACCCGCCATCGGCCCTGCACCCGTCGATCGGCGTGCATGCACCGCTCACGTTTGACATCGTCGACACCTGGATGGAACGCTCGCTGGGCGGCTGCCAGTACCATGTGGCGCACCCGGGCGGGCGCAGCTACGACACGCTGCCGGTCAATTCGTACGAGGCTGAAAGCCGCCGCCTCACACGCTTTTTCCGCATGGGCCATACACCCGGCAAGATGCGCGTCGCGCCGGCGCAGCCGAGCCGGGAGTTCCCGTTCACGCTCGATTTGCGTTGAATCCGTGCTGGCGACAGCCGCCCGGGAGCTTGAGGGTCCTCGGGCGAAGCGCCTCCCCGGCTGTCTTATGGCTGCAACATTTGCATGCGCAAGCGGCATAAATAGCCATTTTGGCCGCGCATTGAACCCGCCTTGAGCCTTGCAGGGGATGGGCCACAGGCATACTTGCACCCACGTGGAAAATAACACCCAGTCACTTTTTGCCGCCCAGTCGCTTGAATCCCCCTGCGCACTGGCTGCCGCGCTGGCGCCTCATGCGGCGGCGGGGCATTTCGATGAGTTGCGGGGCCGTGTGTCCGAAGGCCCCGCGCCCGCTGAAGCGGCCGCGCCGGCACAGCCCGCGCTGCGGGCCGCGGGCAGCCCCCCTGAAACAGCCCCGGCCCGGCCCGAAGCCCCGGCGGCCGGGACGGACGACACCCTGTCGCCCGACTGGACACGCTTTTTCAACTTCCTCGGCAGCGACGGCTTTTACGACCTGAACCACCGCACCGCCAACCTGCGCCGCCAGATCCGCGACAACGGCGTGACCTACAACGTCTACGCCGACGCCAACGGCCCGCAGCGGCCCTGGTCGCTGGACCTGTTCCCCATGATGGTCTCGCCCGCCGACTGGGCGCAGATCGAGGCCGGCATCCAGCAGCGCGCCCGCCTGCTGGACCGCGTGATGGCCGACATCTACGGCCCGCAGGAGCTGCTCTCCAAAGGCCTGCTGCCCAGCGCGCTGGTGCATGCCCACCCGGGTTACCTGCGCGGCATGCAGGGCGTGCAGCCGGCCGGCGGCACCTATCTGCACATTGCCGCCTTCGACATCGCGCACGGCCCCGACGGCCGCTGGTCGGTGGTGTCGCAGCGCACGCAGGCGCCTTCGGGCCTGGGCTACCTGCTGGAAAACCGCCTGACGATTTCACTGCTGTTTCCCGAAGCCTTCCGCGAAATGAAGGTCGAGCGGCTGGCCGCGTCGTACAAGGCGCTGGTGGATGGCCTCAAGGCCATGAGCCCGACGGACAGCAACGAGGAAAGCCGCGTGGTGCTGCTGACGCCGGGGCCTTACAACGAAACCTATTTCGAGCACGCCTACCTGGCGCGCTTCCTGGGCCTGACACTGGTCGAGGGCAGCGACCTGCTGGTGCGCGATGACAAGCTTTACCTGAAAACCCTGCGCGGCCTGGAGCGGGTGCACGGACTGCTCAAGCGCCTGGACGACCAATTCCTCGATCCGCTGGAACTGCGCTCGGACTCCACACTGGGTGTGCCCGGCCTGCTGCAGGTGATACGCGCGGGCAATGTGTTGGTGGTCAACACGCCGGGCTCGGCCTTCCTCGAATCAAGTGCGCTGCTCGGCTTTCTTCCCGCGCTCTCCGAGCACCTGCTTGGTGAAACGCTGGCCCTGCCCTCGCTGGCCACCTGGTGGTGCGGCGAGCAGGCAGTGATGCAGGACGTGCTGAGCCAGCTCAAGACCTGCGTGATCAAGCCGACCTATCCGGGCACCGGCATGGAATCCGTCATCGGCCATACCCTGTCGCGCCGTGCACTGGACGAATGGGCTGGCCGCATTGTTCGCCGGGGCGAAGACTTCACCGTGCAGGCTTACCTGCCTCTGCCGCAAACGCCGACCTGGCAGGGTGAGCGGATTTCCCCGCGCTCGGCCATGCTGCGCGTGTTTGCGGTGGCCGATGGCAACGGCTCCTGGCAGGTGCTGCCGGGCGGGCTGGCACGGCTGGCGGGCAAGAACGAAAACATGTCGTCGATGCAGCACGGCGGCAGCAGTGCCGACGTGTGGGTGCTGGGCGACCCCTCGGCAGCCAAGGCGATGGCCGAACACACCACCGCATCGCGCACCGAGCAGCCGGCGCCTGTCTGGGCCGCAGCGCCGCTGCGCCACCGCCCGCCCGTGACCAGCCGCGCGGCCGAAAACCTTTTCTGGCTGGGCCGCTACACCGAGCGTGCCGAAAACTCCACGCGGCTGGCGCAAATCACGCTGCAATGCCTGGGCGGCGAAGACCAGACCTCGCAGCCCTTGCTGGCCTGGCTGACCAGCATGGCCGTCGGCAACGCGCTGGTGCTGGACACCGTGCCGCCGGCCACACATGCGCGCCGCGTCTTCGAACGCGCCCTGATCGCCAACCTGGCCGACACCGAACAGGCCGCCAGCGTAGGCTTTAACCTGCGGGCGCTCAAGAGCGCCGCATCTGCCGTGCGCGAACGCCTGTCGCAGGAACAATGGCACATGATCGTGCGCACCGAGACCGACTTCTTCCAGCGCTGCTCATCGTTCAGCGCGGTGGGCCAGACCCAAAGCCAGGGCGGGCAAAGCCAGAGCCAATCCAGCCAATACCTGCTCGAATATTCTTCCGTCGAGGCGCTGCGGGCGCTGGAGTCGGCCAGCGGCTTCCTCTCGGCCATGACGGGTGCGCAAACCGACCGCATGACCCGCGACGACGGCTGGCGCCTCCTGAGCGTGGGCCGGTTGATTGAACGGCTCAACACCCTGGCCGGCGCGCTGATTCGCGGCTTTGAAACCGGATCGATTTTTGAAGAAGGCGGCTTCAACGCCATGGTGGCGCTGTTCGACAGCACCATCACCTTCCACGCGCAGTACCAGCAGCGCCGCGACATCCCGGCCCTGCTCGATCTGCTGGTGCTGGACCGCGACAACCCGCGCTCCCTCGGCTGGGTGGTGCAGACCCTGCGCGGGCGCCTCGCCAAGCTGGCGGGCAGCGCGCCGGGCGACATGCCCGACCTGGCGATGGAACTGCCCGACCCCGGCAGCTGGGCCCTGGCTGATTTGTGCCAGGACGCCCAGGCCAGCACCGGCGATGGCGAAGATGAAAACGGCGGGCAACATGATGGGCGGCTGGTGCAGTTGCTCGAGCAGTGCTGCGATGCCGCGCTGGAACTGTCAGACACCTTGAGCCGCCGCTACTTCAGCCACGCGGCTTCTGCCAGCCAGAGCCTGGGCGCCTGAGGCCCCAGGAGTTTTTCCGTGCTGCTTCACGTCGTTCACGAAACCCGTTACCGCTATGCTCCGGTGGTGGAAAACGCGCACCATGTGGTGCACCTCAAGCCCGCCAGCCGAAACGGCCAGACCCTGCTGGACTATGCGTTGCGGGTGAACCCCGAACCGGTCCAGTTGCGCGAAACCGAAGATGTCTACGGCAATACGCGCACCTACTTTTCCCTGCAGGCGGCGCATGAGAGCCTGACGGTGGTGGCTGACAGCATCGTCTCCACGTCGGCCCTCAACCCGCTGCAATCAGAAGCGACCCTGTCCGCCGGCAAGCCTGCATCGCCCGCCTGGGAGCAGGTGCGCGAACAGTTCCGTTACCGCGCCGGCGCGGCCTACGACAGCGCCTCCGAATTCCTCTTCGCCTCGCCCTATGTGCCGCGCGACGATGCCTTCATTGAATTTGCCCGCCCCAGCTTCCTGCCGGGCAGGCCACTGCCCGAGGCAGCGCGCGACCTGATGGATCGCATTCACAGCACCATGACCTACGAGAGCGAAAGCACCGAAGTCAACACGCCGGCGCTCGAAGCGCTCAAGCTGGGCAAAGGCGTGTGCCAGGATTTCGCGCACATCATGGTGGCCTGCTGCCGCGCCATGGGCCTGCCGGCGCGTTATGTCAGCGGCTACCTTCTCACCACGCCACCGCCCGGCCAGCCACGGCTGGTGGGCAGCGACGCCTCGCATGCCTGGGCTTCGGTGTACTGCCCCGGCCTGGGCGCCTGGCTCGACTTCGACCCCACCAACAACCGCGCGCCGGGTGAAGATTACGTCACACTGGCCATCGGCCGCGACTTCCTCGATGTATCGCCCATGCGCGGTGTGATCCGCGGCGGTGCGCAACACATCCTCGACGTGGCCGTTACGGTGGAGCCGGTGGCAAGCGCCGGGGACTGAGCGGCTTCGGCGGCGCTGGCAGCTCTTCCAGCAACGAGCCCTCAGGCAGGCTGCGTGCCAGGCAGCGCCGGCACAGGCTCACAAATTCCTGCGCGGCGCCCGACTGGGCCTGGCGCGGTTTGAAAGCCAGCAAGGCCCGGAACGACACATCAGCCGCCAGCGGAACGCTGCGCAGGCCCAGCGCCACATGTTCACGCGCCACCAGCGGATTGGTAACTGCCAGCCCGGCCCCGGCCAGCACCAGCGAACACTGCGTTGCGCTGTAAGGCGTTTCAATCACAAAGCGCGGCTGCACACCCGCCTGTGCGAACGCGGCTTCCAGCCGGCGCTGGGCCGTATCCGAGGCAGACAGGCCGACCAGCGGCACTTCTGCGAGATCCCTGGGCTGCAGGACCTGCTTGCGAGCGAGCGGGTGGGCCGCGGGCATGACGCACACCGCGGGCACCTGGTAAAAAAGCGAGGACACCAGGCCACTGGTGTCCGCCTCGTCGCCCAGGAAAGCCAGGTCCACCGCCCCCTGGAACAAGGCCTCACGCAGCACCTTCGAGCTGTCGACCAGCAGCAGGCAACGCGTGCGCGGGTAGCTTCGCTGAAACTCGGCAAGCGCCCAGGGCATCACGCTGGCAGCCATAGCATGCAGTGAACCGATGCGCAGCACGGTGTCCTCATGCGACTGCAGGGCCACGATTTTTCGCTGCACGGCTTCGAGGCCTTCGTAGACCCGCTCGACCTCTTCCATCAGCGCGTGCGCCTCCGGCGTGGGCGTCAGCTTGCCTTTGGGCCTGTCAAACAGCTTGAGCCCGGCGCGCGCTTCGAGCTGCTGCAGCAGCTGCGTGACGGCCGGCTGGCTCACGTGCAGCGCCGCCGCCGCGCGGTTGGCGGTGCCCAGCCGCATGACCATGCGGAACACTTCAATCTGACGTGCACTGGCTTCGGCCATGGCGGTTTCCTATAAGTTTTACTTATTTTAAATCGCAAACATGCGATGCATGAGAGCCCATCGTCTTCGTACCATCTGCCCATGAATTCTGTTTCCCCCGAATCCTTTCCAAACCCTGCGGCATGGAACGCCATCAGCCGCAACCCCCGACTGATGAGGCTGCGGTGCATCCTCTGCGCCCGTGAATACCCGCTGCAAGATTTACCCGCCGGCTGTCCGCACTGCGCGGCACAGGGCACGCCCGCCAGCCTGGAAGCCGTTTACACCGGGTTGCCCCAAACACTGAAAACAGYCAGCACAGGTTATAAGTGGGGCGACTGGCTGCCCTACACCCGCGGCGTTTCCCTGGGTGAAGGCAACACGCCTTGCCTGGACCTGCCGCGCCTGGCGCGCGAGCTTGGCCTGTGCCAGCTCAGCGCCAAGCATGAGGGCATGAACCCCACTGGCTCGCACAAAGACCGCATGTCGGCACAGGCCGTCAGCCGGGCGCTGGACGCAGGCGCGCAGACCGTGGTGCTGGCCTCCAGCGGCAACGCAGCAGTTTCGGCAGCAGCCTATTGCGCCGCGGCCGGGCTGCCCTGCGAAATCGCCACCTACCGCGACATGCCGGCGCCCTTCGCGCGGGCCCTCCATCACCTGGGCGCCCGGCGCATGGAGTTCGACCACGGCTTTGAGCGCTGGAACCATGTACGACGGCGGGTCGAGCAGGACGGGGCCTTTGCCCTCACCAACTACAGCGTGCCGGCGGTCGGCAGCCCTGCTTTTGGCGTGGAAGGCTACCGCGCCGTGGCGCTCGAATTTGTCGCCGGCGGTTGCGTGCCGGACCATGTACTGGTACCCACCGCCCGTGGCGATCTGCTCTGGGGCATTTACAGCGCACTGCGTGATTTGCACCGGGCGGGACTCATTGGGCACATGCCCAGGTTATGGGCCGTTGAGCCGTTCCCCCGCCTTTCCCGTGTGCTCGAGGGCGCGCCGCTGCAGTCGGAATTCAACGGCCAGACGACGCAGTTTTCGACAGGCGGCAGCACCGTCACGCTGCAACAGCAACTGGCCGTGCAGCAGTCGGGCGGCGGCGCCGTGGTCATTGATGACGCCGGCGCCATCCAGGGCAGCGCCCGGCTCGCGGCGCAAGGCCTGTGGGTGGAGCTTTGCGCCGGCGCCTGCCTCAGTGCGCTGGCCCGCCTTCGCGCGCTCGGCCAGGTGCAGGCATCAGAACACGCCTTGCTGCTGCTCACAGCCAAAGGCGACCGTGACACCTTTAACCCCATCCCTTGACCGCACGCCCCCTTTTCTTCAGCCCGCAAAGGAAATTTCACCGTGAAGACCCGACTGCTCACCACCCTGCTTCTGGCCTGCGCCACTCTGGCGGGAACCGCCCATGCCGCCTACCCCGACAAACCCATCCGCCTCATCGTGCCTTGGGCGCCGGGCGGCAGCACCGACGCCATCGCCCGCGCGATTGCCCAGCGCATGGGCGAGACCATGGGGCAAAGCGTGGTGGTCGACAACCGCTCCGGCGCTTCCGGGCGCATCGGCACCGAAGCCGCGGCCAAGGCCGCGCCCGACGGCTACACCTTCGCCATCGTCGAGCTGCCGCATGCGATTGCGCCGGCCGTGTTCAACAAGATGCCCTACGACCTGCTGCGCGACTTCACGCCGGTGTCCATGGTCGGCACCTCGCCGCTGCTGCTGTTTGCCGGCGGCGCGCAGTACAAGAATGGCGACATCAAGGGCTTCCTCAAAAACTACCGGAGCAGCAAGGTGCCGCTGGCGCTGGCCCACAGCGGCAATGGCTCCATCAGCCACCTCTCCAGCGAACTGTTCGCCAGCGCCACCGGGATCAAGGTCAACGCCATTCCCTATCGCGGCTCTGCGCCCGCGCTCACCGATGTTGCGGCCGGCCAGGTGGACGCGCATTTCGCCACGCTGGCCAGCGGCAGTTCGCTGCTCGGCGCGAACAGGATCTCTGCCTTGATGGTGACCGGCAATGCGCGCCTCGCCGCCCTGCCCGGCGTACCGACCGCGCACGAAGCCGGCATTGAGGGCATGCAGTTCAACCAGTGGTGGGCATTGGTGGCGCCGGCCACCACGCCGATCGAGATCGTCGAGCGGCTGCGCAGCGAAGCGGTGGCGGCGCTGGCGCACCCTTCCACACGCGAGCGCCTTACCACCCTGGGCATTGACCTGAAAGGCTCGACACGCGACGAACTGCGTGCCTTCATGCGCAACGAAGTAGACCGCTGGGGTGCTGTGGTGCGAAAGGCCGGCATCAAGCCCGAGTGACGCCGGCATGTGGAAGGTTGAAAGAGCACGGAACAAGCCGCGCAGGCCCTGGCGCCGTTCCATCATTTCCTTTCATGACCCCAAAGGCCTCCGGAACCCGCGCACCATCCTACAATTCCCTGCACTGCCAGCCGGTCACGCAGCCTCCTTCGCTATCAAAAACATAGCTGCTTGCGCTCGTTCCTATTGGGCTGGAACCATTTTTCTTCACCAAAAGGACCACCATGAGCGCCTACGACAAGCTGAAAGCACTGAACATCACCCTGCCCACCGTGGCAACGCCCCTGGCAGCTTACCTGCCCTTCGTGCAGACCGGCAACCTGGTGTTCCTGAGCGGCCATATCGCCAAGAAGGACGGCAAGCCCCTCGTCGGCCAGCTCGGCAAGAACATGACGACAGAAGAAGGCAAGGCCGCCGCGCGCTCGGTCGCCATCGACCTGATGGGCACGCTCGAAGCCGCCGTCGGCCTGGGCAAGGTCAAGCGCATCGTCAAGCTCATGAGCCTGGTCAACTCCACCGGCGACTACACCGAGCAGCACCTGGTGACCAACGGCGCCAGCGAGTTGTTTGCAGAAGTCTTCGGCGACGCTGGCAAACATGCGCGTAGCGCATTTGGCGTGGCGCAGGTCCCCATGGGCGCCTGTGTGGAGATCGATCTGGTTGCTGAAGTCGAGTAAACGCGTGAACAACCCGTTCCGGTCCGCCACTTCTGTCTCGCGGCGGGTAGCCGGTTTTGTCCTTGTTTCGATGGGTTTTGTTTGCACGTCGTACGCGCAGTCGCCCTCACAGGAAAGCATGGCCGGCGACTACATGCTGCAAGGTGTGATGGAAACCGGCTCCGGCATGCGCTTGAGCAGTGACGGAACTTACCGTTTTTTCCTGATAGTCGGCTCCGTTGATGAATTCGATCAGGGCCGCTGGCGCATCGAGAATTCGAACGTGCTGCTTGAATCCACCGCAACGCCGCAAGCCCCCACATTCACCTTTTTGCGCTCCAATAAAGAGCCCGGAGCCGCCGCCAAAGTCACCTTCGAAGGTCCGGATGCGCAAAAGGTGGCCGCGCTGGCGCAAGTCGATTTCACGGTCAACGGACTTTCCATTCCGGCTCGCCAGACGCGCTCAGGCAACCTGGAGGCGGACAGCTTCGACGTGCCGGTCAGCAAAGTCAGCCTGTCTTACCTGGGCGCGATGCGCAACTATCCCGTGGTCGAGCATCGCCCCAAAGACTCCAGCCACAACCACTTTGTGTTTGGCGCCACCTTAGGCAACTACGGCTTTGTGCGCTTCGACAAACTGAGCCTGGCCATTGACGGTGACAGCCTGCGGATGAAACCACCTGGAGCAGGGTTCGGGCCAGGCCGTGAGTTTCGCTATGTCAAGGTAAAGCCCAAATCACCTTGACGCTCTTCGCGCTGCAATGTTCCCCCTGCACGCAGCAGGGCGGCGACGACAGACCGGCGGCGGAGTCTGCGAGCTCCCATTAAACTCAACCCGTCCCGGCCATTTTGCCGGGGCAGCGTTCTCAGGGCGGGGTGAAATTCCCCACCGGCGGTGTTTGCAGGAAACTGCATCAGCCCGCGAGCGCCTGGTTGCCGTGCTTCATACGGCAACCAGGGTCAGCAGATTCGGTTCAACCCCGAAGCCGACGGTCACAGTCCGGATGAAAGAGAGCGCGATGTTTACGGCTGTGCCGTGGGCGGCTATGGCTGGGTGCGGGTTCTCCGCAGCGGCTGTTCGTTCTCCCACGTGCTGGCCGCAGGCTCGTGCGCCCTGATTCTGGTAACACCTGGCAAAAAGGCATCCATGAGTCAGACAGATATTTCCCCACCTTCGGCTTCCCGTTCGGGCGGCACACCCACCAAGGCATGTTTCGCCTTTATCCAGTCGTCCTGGCACGAAGACATCGTGGACCAGGGCCGCGGCGCTTTCCTGGCTGAGATGGCCAGGCAAGGCGTCGCCGCTGAATCCATCGACACGTTTGAAGTGCCCGGCGCGTTCGAAATTCCGCTCCACGCGAAAAAGCTCGCACAGTCGGGCCGTTATGCAGGCGTGGTCTGCTGCGGTCTGGTGGTCGATGGCGGCATCTACCGCCATGAGTTTGTAGCTGACGCGGTGATCAGCGCATTGATGGGCATCCAGCTGGAAACCGGCGTGCCGGTGTTTTCAGCGGTGCTGACGCCGCAGCATTTTCATGAGCATGAGGAACACCGCAAGTTCTTCACGGAACATTTCCTGACCAAGGGCAAGGAAGTGGCGCAAGCCTGCCTGGAGACGGTGGCCGGCCTCAAGAAGCTTGATTTGTTGCTGGCAGCTTGATTGCTAAATAACTGCCGGCCAGACCGGCGAGCGCAGCATATTGCTATTAAATCAATAGCTGCTTGCGCCCGCCAGTTATGGCCTTCAGTCAGTTTTACTCAACGCGGCTGATGCCGGTGGGTTTGAAGCCCAGGTCGGCCGCCTTGCCCTTGCGCGCGCGCGCCGCACGGGCGTTGTTCAAGCTGCGGATTTCCAGCGTTTCCTCGCGTGCCTTGCCCCCACGGCCAATACCTTCGATCTTCACACTGCGCGTGTAAGCGGCGGCACCAGCCAAAGTGTCTTTGGCTTCGAGGTCGATCAGCATCAGGCCGCGCCCGCCGGCGGCCTGCATCTTGAGTTCCGCGATTTCAAACGTCAGGATGCGGCCGCCGGTCGAGGCGCAAGCCACATGCGTGGCCGGCACCAAGGGCGCCGCTGCGCTGGTGAAAGCGGCATGCGAAGGCCTGCAAATGGTTTCACCTTCAGCGCAGCTGATGAAGGCCTTGCCGGCTTTGAGGCGCGACGTCATGTTCTCGACCGTGGCGAGGAAGCCGTAGCCGCCGCTGGCGCTCAGCAGCAATGCGGCATTGGACGGGCCTGCAAAATAATGCACCAGCTGCGTGCCCGACTCCAGATCAATCAGGGTGGTGAGCGGCTGGCCGTCGCCGCGCGCACCGGGCAGCAATGACACCGGCACCGAATAAATGCGGCCGCGCGAACCAAAGGCCAGCAGCGTGTCGATGGTGCGGCATTCGAAGGTGCCGTACAGCCCGTCGCCCGCCTTGAAGGCGAAGCCTGCCGGGTCATGTCCGTGACCGTTGCGTGCGCGCACCCAGCCCTTGTCGCTGATGACCACGGTCACCGGCTCGTCGAGCACCTTGACTTCGAGCACGGCTTTTTTCTCGGCCTGGATCAGCGTGCGGCGCGCATCAGCGAATTGTTTAGCGTCGGCCTCGATTTCCTTGACCAGCAGGCGTTTGAGCGCCGCCGGGCTGCCCAGGATTTCCTCAAGCCGGCCTTGCTCTTCGCGCAGGTTTTTCAGGTCCTGCTCGATCTTGATGGCTTCAAGCCGTGCCAGTTGGCGCAGGCGGATTTCAAGAATGTCCTCGGCCTGGATTTCGCTGAGCTTGAAGCGTGCGATCAGCGCCGGCTTGGGCTCTTCCGACTGGCGGATGATGGCAATCACCTCGTCGATGTTGAGCAACACCAGCTGGCGGCCTTCGAGGATGTGGATGCGGGCCAGCACTTTGTCGAGCCGGTGCTGCGAGCGCTTTTGCACCGTGGTCTGGCGGAACTCTATCCATTCCGCCAGCATCTGGCGCAGGTTTTTCTGCGTCGGCTTGCCGTCCAGCCCGACCATGGTCAGGTTGATGGGCGAGGAGCTTTCCAGGCTGGTGTTGGCCAGCAGCGTGTTGATGAGTTCGGACTGGCTGATCTTGCTGGTCTTGGGCTCGAACACCAGGCGCACGGCGGCGTCCTTGCTGGATTCGTCGCGCACCACGTCGAGCACGGCCAGAATGGTCTGCTTGAGTTGCACCTGGTCCTGGCTCAGGGCTTTTTTGCCGGCCTTGATTTTCGGGTTGGTGAGCTCTTCGATTTCCTCGAGCACACGCTGCGTGCTGACGCCGGGCGGCAGCTCCTGCACCACCAGCTGCCACTGGCCGCGCGCGAGTTCTTCGATCTTCCAGCGGGCGCGCACCTTGAGCGAGCCGCGGCCCGTGCTGTAGGCCGCCGCGATTTCCGCGCCGCTGGAAATAATTTGCCCGCCACCCGGGTAGTCGGGCCCGGCGATCAGCGCATACAGCTCTTCGTCGGCAAGCTTGGGCGTCTTGATGAGCGCCACACAGGCGTCGGCGACTTCGCGCAGGTTGTGGCTGGGGATTTCGGTGGCCAGGCCCACGGCAATGCCGCTGGCGCCATTGAGCAGCGTGAACGGCAGCCGTGCCGGCAACTGGCGCGGTTCTTCGAAAGAGCCGTCGTAGTTGGGTACGAAGTCGACCGTGCCTTCATCAAGCTCATCGAGCAGCAGCGTCGTGATGCGGGCCAGCCGAGCCTCGGTGTATCGCATGGCCGCTGCGCCGTCGCCGTCGCGGCTGCCGAAATTGCCTTGGCCATCGACCAGCGGATAGCGCTGGCTGAAGTCCTGCGCCATGCGCACCATGGCGTCATACGCCGCCTGGTCGCCGTGCGGGTGGTATTTACCGAGCACGTCGCCGACAACGCGCGCGCTCTTGACAGGCTTGGCACCGCTCGCGCCATTCGCCCCGCCAAAACCCAGGCCCATGCGCGACATGCTGAAGAGGATGCGGCGCTGCACCGGCTTCTGGCCATCGCAAACGTCGGGCAAGGCGCGGCCCTTGACGACACTGAGGGCATATTCAAGGTAAGCCCGCTGCGCGTACGCGGCCAGGGAATCCTGGTCTGCGGGTTCGGGGATCGGGGCTACTGCGTCCGGTGTGAAGAGATCATCCATCGTGAATTTGCTTGGGCTAGGTCAAGTTATGCCGGTCCGGTGCGCACAGGCGCGGCCGGTACAGGATTATGAAAAGAAAACGGGGGAAGTCGCTTCAGACTGCCTGCGGCAGAAGGCCAGGTGCATGGTCTCAGTACGGCTCGGGCAAGGCCTCTGGCGTGGCGGTGGACACCACCGTGGGTGACACCATGTTGCCGCGGCCGGTGGCCCCGCCCATCATTTCCATGCGAACGCGGCCGCCGGACGCCATGCTGGGTGGCTTGAGGTGGTTATAGAGCTGCATCACGGTCTTGACGTAGTTTTTGGTTTCGGGATAGTTCGGAATCTTGTTGCCGGCACGCTGAACGGCGCCTTCGCCGGCGTTGTACGCAGCGATGGCCAATTCGAGCTGGCCGGGAAACATGGCAATCAGGTCACTGAGGTAGCTGGAGCCGGCCCGGATGTTGGTCTTGGGATCGGTGAGCCTTTTGTGGATGGTGGAATCCTTGGTGGCCCGCACGCCATAGCGCTCCGCTGTCGGCGGGATCAGCTGCATCAGCCCGACCGCACCCTTGGGCGAAACGGCCTGGGCGTTGAATCCGGATTCGGTGGCGATCAGTGCCTGCAGCAGCTCGTAGTCGATGCCGTGCTTGGCAGAAGCCTCGCGCAGCAGGTGCTTGACGGCCTTGTAGTTAGGCGACACATCAAAGTAGGCCAGCAGCTTGGGCGGCGCATTGGCCACGCCGGTGGCCTGATTGGCGCCATTGCCAACCGCCTTGCCGCTTTTGGCAGCGCTGTTGCCTGCACTAAAGCTTTCTGCGCCGCGGAAAAAAAGCTCATAACGCTCATCGAGCCGTACGGCCGAGAAATGCGCAATGCCTTCTTTATCGACGTAACCCCAGATGTCAGCCCGGGCGGGCGCCGCGAACAGCGCCGCCAGCCCCAGAACGAGCGAAGGCAATGCCGGCGCACGCAACAGGCGTGCAAAGCGCGGCAAGGTTGACGGCAACTTCAAAAAAGAATTCATCAAATATCTATTTCCACGGCGTCACCGTGCAATTCCATCAGTTCGCGGCGCGCTGCGGCCTCGCCTTTGCCCATCAGCTTGGTGATCAGGCTCTCGGTTTGCAGAAAATCCTGGTTGCCCAGTTGCACGGGCAACAGGCGGCGGGTGTCAGGATTGAGTGTGGTTTCCCATAATTGTTCCGCGCTCATTTCGCCAAGGCCCTTGAAGCGGCTGATGCTCCAGGCACCTTCTTTTACGCCATCCTTGCGTAACTTGTCCAATATGGCGGTCAGTTCGCCTTCATCAAGGGCGTACACCTTTGAAGCCGGCTTTTTGCCCCGCGCCGGCGCATCCACCCGGTACAGCGGCGGCCGGGCCACATAGACATTACCTGATTCGATCAATTTGGGGAAGTGGCGGAAAAAGAGGGTCAAAAGCAGCACCTGGATATGCGAGCCGTCCACATCGGCGTCGCTCAGGATGCAAACCTTGCCGTAGCGCAGGCCAGAGAGGTCTGGCGTGTCGTTCGGGCCGTGCGGGTCGACCCCGATGGCGACCGCGATGTCGTGGATTTCGGTGTTGGCAAACAGGCGGTCGCGCTCGACCTCCCAGGTATTGAGCACCTTGCCGCGCAGCGGCAGGATGGCCTGGCTTTCCTTGTCGCGGCCCATCTTGGCGCTGCCGCCGGCCGAATCACCCTCGACCAGGAAGACTTCGTTGTGCGCCAAATCCCGGCTTTCGCAGTCGGTCAGCTTGCCGGGCAGCACGGCCACACCGGAGCCCTTGCGTTTTTCGACCTTCTGGCCGGCTTTCTGCCGGGTTTGGGCGGCCTTGATGGCCAGTTCGGCCAGTTTGCGGCCGTAATCGACGTGCTGGTTAAGCCAAAGCTCCAGCGTGGGCCGCACAAAGCTGGACACCAGCCGTACCGCGTCGCGTGAATTGAGGCGTTCCTTGATCTGGCCCTGGAACTGTGGATCGAGCACCTTGGCGCTCAGGACATAGCTGGCGCGGGCAAAAACGTCTTCCGGCAAGAGCTTGACCCCCTTGGGCAGCAGCGAATGCAGGTCGACAAAGCTCTTGACGGCATTGAAGAGGCCGTCGCGCAGGCCGCTTTCGTGCGTGCCGCCGGCGCTGGTGGGAATCAGGTTGACGTAGCTTTCGCGCACCGGCTGCCCCTCTTCGGTGAAGGCCACGCACCACTGCGCGCCCTCGCCTTCGGCAAAACTCTCGTGCGAAGCGTCGGCAAAACCTTCGCCCTCAAACATCGGGATCACCGGGTCGCCGGTTAGCGTCTGCATCAGGTAATCGCGCAGGCCGCCCTTGTAGAGCCAGGTTTGGGTATCTTTGGTTTTCTCGTTGGTCAGCGTTACCGTGACGCCGGGCATCAGCACCGCCTTGCTGCGCAGCAGGTGCGTGAGCTCGGCCATGGGCAGCGCGGCCGATTCAAAGTATTTGGAATCGGGCCAGGCGCGGACGGTGGTACCCGTCTTGCGGTCTCCATCGCCGTTTTTGCGCAGGTGCAGCTTTTCAATGACGTCACCGCCCGAGAACACCAGGTGGGCGACCATGCCTTCACGGTAAGAGGTGACTTCCAGCCGCTTGGACAGTGCATTGGTCACGCTCACGCCGACGCCGTGCAAGCCACCCGAGAAGCTGTAGGCGCCTCCCTTGCCTTTGTCAAATTTGCCGCCCGCGTGCAGCCGGGTATAGACGATCTCGATGACCGGTACCTTTTCTTCAGGGTGCAGGCCGAAAGGAACGCCTCGGCCGTCGTCGTCGACGCTCACCGAGCCGTCGGTGTGCAGCGTGACCTTGATCTTCTTGCCGTAGCCGGCCAGGGCCTCGTCGGCGGAGTTGTCCAGCACTTCCTGGATGATGTGCAGGGGGTTGTCGGTGCGCGTATACATGCCCGGCCGTTGCTTGACGGGCTCCAGGCCCTTGAGCACGCGGATCGAGCCTTCGGAATATTCGGTGGGTAGTTTGTCAGCCATGGCAGATGAAAGAATTGCCGCAATTGTAGTCGGGGCCGGCAAAGTCACTGTATAAATATACAGCCAACCTGATTTGAGACAGGGAACGAAGTGCGGCCCGGGCAGTGTTCCGCCATTTTCGTTACAGTCGGCAAAGAGCCTTCCGGCCGCCTCAGGCCTTTCCTTTTTTTCGCCACTCGCGGCGACTCGCCCATGACCACCGAAACCAAAAAACTCTCCATGCTGCAGGTGCTGATCTGCGGCGCCACCATCGTCACGCTGTCCATGGGCATTCGCCACGGTTTTGGCCTCTGGCTGCAGCCCATCACGCAGGCGCAGGGCTGGACGCGCGAGACTTTTGCCTTTGCGCTGGCGGTGCAAAACCTGTCCTGGGGGGTGTTCGGCATTTTTGCCGGCATGGCGGCTGACCGCTTTGGCGCCTTCCGCGTGATCGTGGGCGGTGCCCTGCTGTACGGGCTGGGCCTGGTGGGCATGGCGCTGTCGCCCACCGGTTTCCTGTTCACCCTGACAGCCGGCGTGCTGATTGGTGCCGCGCAGGCCGGAACCACGTATGCCGTGATTTATGGCGTGATCGGGCGCAATATTTCGGCCGATAAACGCTCGTGGGCCATGGGCGTGGCCGCGGCGGCGGGCTCATTCGGCCAGTTCCTGATGGTGCCGACCGAAGGTTTCCTGATCAGCAGCCTGGGCTGGAAAGAGGCTTTACTGGTGCTGAGCGGCGCCGTGCTGCTGATTGCGCCGCTGGCATTGGGCCTGCGCGAAGGCGGTTTCACCGGCGGGCAGCCTGCCAAACGCGAGCAGACTATCCTTCAGGCGCTGCGCGAGGCTTTCAAGTACCCGAGCTTTCAATTGCTGATGGCGGGCTACTTTGTCTGCGGCTTCCAGGTGGTGTTCATCGGCGTCCACATGCCCAGCTACCTCAAGGACAAGGGCCTGTCGCCCCAAGTCGCAAGTTACGCGCTGGCGCTGATCGGCCTCTTTAATGTGTTCGGCACATACATTGCGGGCTCGCTGGGCCAGAAAATTGCCAAGCGCAAGATCCTGGCGACGATTTATCTCTCGCGCGCCATCGTGATCGCCGTGTTCCTGGCGGCACCGCTCAGCCCCTTGAGCGTCTACATCTTTGCCAGCCTGATGGGCCTGCTATGGCTGTCGACCATCCCGCCGACCAATGCCGTCGTGGCGCAGATCTTCGGCATCCAGCACTTGTCGATGCTGGGTGGCTTTATCTTCTTCAGCCACCAGATCGGCTCCTTCCTGGGCGTCTGGCTGGGCGGCTATTTATATGACCGCACGGGCAGCTACGACATCGTCTGGTACATCGCGATTGCATTGGGCGTGTTTGCCGCGCTGGTGAACCTGCCGGTTCGTGAATCACCGATTGCACGCGCGGCCGTGCCCCAAGGGGCCTGACGTGGCCAAAAGAATCGGCCTGTGGACGCTTGCGATCATCGCGTCGCTGGGGGTGTTTGCCCTCTACACACGGCCGGATTTCCTGTTCACACTCGCCAACCAGGTCTGGGCCTGCTTCTAGCGCAAGGCCCTGCCTGGGGGTTTTATGTGTGTTTTGGGCTGCGGCCCAATCAGGACGGGCGCAAGCAGCTATGAAAACAATAGTAATTACCGGAGCCTCAGACGGCATAGGCGCTGAAATGGCGCGGCAATTGGCCAAAACCCACGGCGCCGGCGTGGCGCTGGTGCTGGCCGCGCGCAATGAAGCACTGCTCAATGAGGTTGCGGGCCAATGCGTTGCCCACGGGGCACTGACCCTGGCCGTCAAAACCGATGTGTCGCAAGAGGACCAATGCCGCCAACTGGTGGCCGCCGCCATCGGCCGGTTCGGGCAAATCGATGCCTTGATCAACAACGCAGGCATGTCGGCGCAAGCCCTTTTTGAAGACGTCAAGGCCCAGGACCTGGCCTGGTACGAACAGTTAATGCGCATCAACCTCTGGGGCAGCGTCTGGTGCACCCATGCCGCACTGCCGTATTTAAAAGTGCGCCACGGCAGCATCGTGGCGGTCTCCAGCCTGGCAGGCCTGATCGGCGTGCCCGGCCGCACCGCCTACAGCGCCACCAAATTCGCCATGACGGGCTTCTTCGAGGCATTGCGGGCCGAGCTTAAAACGGCCGGTGTCAGCGTAACGACGGCCTACCCGGGCGTGGTCGCCACCCGCATCCGCCACCGTGGCTTCAACGCGGCCGGCGTGGCGGCAGGTGCCAGCGGCCTGAAAGAAGACGACGCCATGAGTGTCGAGGAATGCGCGCGGCTCATCCTTGAGGGCATGGAGCGCCGGGAACGCGAGGTGGTCATGACGGCCAAGGGCAAGCTGGGCCGCTGGCTCAAGCTGATCGCGCCGAGCCGGGTCGAGGCGATGGCGCACGCCGCGCTCAAAGATGACGTAAGACCCTACTGATGGAAAACAATGCGCATGGCACGGAACCACCCTCCGCCTGGGTGCAGCGCTGGTCGCACCTGGTGCCCCAGGGTGGCATGGTGCTGGACGTGGCCTGCGGCCATGGCCGCCACGCGCGCTGGTTTCATGAGAAAGAACATCCTCTGACCCTTGTAGACCGTGCGCAAGCAGCTATCGAATTCATAGCATCAGCTCTTCCCACACGCCCCGCCCAAACCGTTGAAGCCGTGGTGGCCGACATTGAGGAGGGTCCCTGGCCCTTTGAAGGACGACAGTTTGAGGCCGTCATCGTCACCAATTACCTGTGGCGCCCGCTCCTGCCCGCGCTGCTGGCCAGTCTGGCGCCGGGTGGCGTGCTGATTTACGAAACTTTTACGCAGGGCAATGAAACGGTGGGCAAACCCTCGCGCCCCGACTTTTTGCTGCGTCCCGGTGAATTGCTGCAGGTCTGCCAGGGCTTGAGAGTGGTGGCCTTCGAGGAGGGTTTTGAGGAGCGTCCGCCACGATTTGTCCAGCGCATCGCCGCCGTCCGCGAATCAGCCACCACTGCGGGTTTATCCGCCCCCCTTCATACCGCGGAGGGGGCTCCACCCCGCTATAGACTGACCTAGGCTCTGGGTAGAATGCAGGATTGGCCTTTTCCGGGGCCGGCTTGAAGCTGTTCAGGCCGGAACACCCCAGATACCTGCATGGCCGCGAACGTTTACAAGCAGAGCATGAAACCCATTACTGGCAGCATCGTTGCACTGGCAACGCCCTTGCACGAAGACGGCAGCGTAGATTACCCCACCCTGCGCAAGCTGGTTGACTGGCACATTGCCGAAGGGACCGACTGCATCGGCGTGGTCGGCACCACCGGCGAATCCCCAACCGTCAATGTCGAAGAACATTGCGAAATCATCCGGGTGTCGGTGGAGCAAGCCAAAAAGCGCGTGCCTATCATGGCCGGCTGCGGCGCCAACTCAACCGCCGAAGCCATCGAATTGGCCAAATTTGCCAAAGGCGTCGGCGCGGACTGCCAGCTGCAGGTCGTTCCCTATTACAACAAGCCCACCCAGGAAGGCCAGTACCGGCACTTCAAGGCGATTGCGGAAGCGGTTGGCGACCTCCCCACCGTGCTTTACAACGTGCCCGGCCGCACCGTCGCCGATATGGCGCATGCCACCGTGCTGCGCCTGGCCCAGGTGCCCGGCATTGTCGGCATCAAGGAAGCCACCGGCAACATCGAGCGCGCCCAGTGGCTGATCAAGGAAGTGCCCAAGGGCTTTGCCGTGTATTCAGGCGACGACCCGACCGCCGTGGCGCTGATGCTTTGCGGCGGCCAGGGCAATGTCAGCGTGACGGCCAACGTCGCGCCTCGCCTCATGCACGAGCTGTGCGTGGCCGCCGTGGCCGGCGATGCCCGCCGCGCCATGGAGCTGCAACTTAAATTGCTGCCGCTGCATCGAAACCTGTTTGTCGAAGCCAACCCGATTCCCGTCAAGTGGGCCATGGCCCGGATGGGCCTTTGCGGCGGCACATTGCGCCTGCCGATGACGCCGCTGGAAACATCGAACGAAGCCGCCGTGGAAAGCGCCCTGCGCATCTGCGGCCTGGTCTGATTTGCCTGATCTGATTTTTAAGGGAACCCAAGTGAAGATATTGCCAACACATCCTGCATTTTCCAAAGCCCGGAGCGCCGCCACCGTGTCTGCACTGGTTGCCCTCGGTCTGCTCGCCGGCTGCTCCTCCATCAGGGATGTGATGGAAGGCGAACGCGTCGACTACAAAAGCAGCGGCGCCAAAGCCCCTTCCCTGGCGATCCCTCCCGACCTCACACAACTGAGCCGCGAAACCCGTTATGTGGTGCCCGGCACCGCGGTGTCCGCCAGCAGCTACCAGGTAGGCCAGCCAACCCAGGCCGTGCAGACAGCCGCTGTGACCGTGGGCGACGTTCGCATCGAGCGCGCGGGAAGCCAGCGCTGGCTGGTGGTGAACCGGCCCGCAGACAAGCTCTGGACGCCCGTGCGTGATTTCTGGCTGGAGAGCGGCTTCCTGCTGTCCCAGGACCAGGAAAACCTCGGCATCATGGAAACCGATTACGCTGAAAACCGCGCCAAGCTCCCGCAGGATTTCATCCGCAACACCATCGGCAAAGTATTCGACAGCCTTTACTCCACCGGTGAACGCGACAAGTTCCGCACACGGCTGGAGCGCCGTCCTGATGGCGGCACGGAAATCTATGTCAGCCACCGCGGCATGGTCGAGGTGTTGACCGGCGTCAAAGCCGGCCAAACCGGCGGCGACAGCACCATGTGGCAACCGCGCCCTGCCGACCCGGAGCTGGAAGCCGAATTCCTGCGGCGCCTGATGGTCAAGCTGGGTGTCACGCAAGAGCAATCGAAGGCCCTGGTGGCCGCCGGTGCAGACAAACAGACCTCGCGGATCGCCACTGTCAACAGCCAGCCCGTCGTGCAGATCGACGAAGGCTTTGAACGTGCATGGCGCCGCGTCGGCCTGGCACTGGACCGCACCGGCTTCACGGTTGAAGATCGCGACCGCAGCCAGGGAACCTACTTCGTGCGCTACGTCGAGCCCATCGTGAACAAAACCGAGCCCGGTTTCTTCAGCAAGCTGTTCAGCGGCTCGCCAGCCGCCGTGCCGCCGTTGAAGTACCGTATCGCCGTCAAGAGCCAGGGTGAAAGCACCACGGTATCGGTCCTCAATGCCCAGGGCGCCCCTGAAGCATCGGCCAATGCCCAGCGCATCATCCAGGTGATTGCCGACGATCTGCGATAAATCCCGGTTCGTGACCCTGTTCATCCCGACTGACGATTCCATACCGGTGTGTTGAGGTTCAAAAGTCTGGGCAGTGGCAGTTCAGGCAATGCCACACTGGTTGAAGCGTCAGGAATCACGCCGCTTCGCGTTCTTGTCGACTGCGGGCTAGGGCTCAAGCACCTGCTCTACAGGCTCGGTGAGGCGGGCCTGCAACCCGAAGACATTCACGCCGTGTTCATCACCCATGAGCACGGTGACCACGTCGGTTGCGCCCGGTCACTGTCGCTTCGCTACCGGATCCCGGTCTGGATGAGCCATGGCACCCACGCAGGCATAGGGGCACCGGATTTTGACGGGTTGCTGCACAAGGCGCGCGACGGTAAAGCCATTGACCTCGGCGGCATGCAGCTGACGCCTTTTACGGTGCCCCACGATGCCCGGGAACCCCTGCAACTGAGCTGTACCGACGGATCGGCAAAGCTGGGCATCCTCACTGATCTCGGTCATGCCACTTCGCATGTACTGGAAAACCTTGGGGGCTGCGACGCCCTGATGCTGGAGTGCAACCACGATTCCGACATGCTGGCCCAATCGTCCTATCCCGCATTCCTGAAGCGGCGGGTGGGCGGCCAATTTGGGCATCTTTCCAATACGGCCGCAGCGGATGTCGCCCGCGGCGTCATGCATCAGGGGCTACGCTACCTGGTGGCAGCCCATCTCAGCGCGCAAAACAACCGGCCGGAGCTGGTGCAAAACCTGATGGCCGCAGCCGTGGGTTGGGACGCGGAAGACATCATTGTGGCCAGGCCCGACGTCGGCACACGCTGGATCCATATCT
The DNA here is from genome assembly GCF_056405795.1 of Polaromonas sp. P1_F1. NCBI lineage: Bacteria > Pseudomonadati > Pseudomonadota > Betaproteobacteria > Burkholderiales > Comamonadaceae > Polaromonas > Polaromonas sp. P1_F1. The sequence goes on along the minus strand of NZ_JBFUBJ010000004.1, from coordinate 193,672 downwards.
GAGGAAGGGTCGTGGGCCCTGCAATGCGGGTGCATGCCGTCCATCGCGGCAAACAAGCGTCCATAAAAAAGCCGCCTCGCGGCGGCTTTTTTCGACTCGCTGAAGAATTACTTCGCAGCGCTGGCTGGAGCGGCCGTAGCAGCGGCTGCAGCGGCAGCGGCGTCAGCAGCAGGTGCCGAGGCGGCAGCAGCCGGAGCGGATGCAGCAGCGGCAGGAGCCGATGCGTCAGCAGCAGGGGCTGGAGCTGGAGCTGGTGCAGCAACTGGTGCCGGTGCTGGAGCTTCTTCTTTCTTGCCGCAAGCAGCCAGAGCAACAGCGGCAACGATAGCTGCCAAAACGAGTGACTTGTTCATTTTTACGATCCTTGATGATATTTAAGAAAACAATTTCCGGAAATTGCCAAAAGAAAACCCAAACCGGAATTCAAGTTATTTTTGACCGGGGAAAGGACTCGAGCTCTTTCTACCCAGCTTTAAATTATATGCCGGATATTACAAATGGGAACGCAAGCCGGAAAACCCTAAGCCAGCCTTTACAGGCCCTTAGCGCCCTCAGACGCACAAATGCCCGCCTTAAAGCCCCAGCGTGGTGGCGGGGAACGACGGCGAACTTTTCAGCAAACGCTCATTGATCCGCTCCCTCAACGCCACCCGCCTGGCAACCTCAGAGCCGGCAATGCCAGTGCAGCGCTGCACATCCAGCCGCTCAAAGACCCAGCCGGGGCCGAGCAAGGCGCTGGGCATATCGTCCGCCGCGCCCGACGTATTGGCGCGGCATTCCACAATGTGCGCCCAGGTACGCCGCCAGGTGACGAACCGGGCGTGCCGCCTGACCACTTCATCGTAGTTTTTGGCCAGCATCGTGAATTTCCGGCCCGTCATGGACCAATCATTCAGCGCCTGAACGACTGCACGTTCTCCCAGGGGCCAGTCTTCGAAATCGGGATCGCACACAATGATTTCGCGCCAACCCTGTGCGGCTGCCGCTGAAAGCGACTGCCTGATCAACTCCGTGAAATCGCTGCGGCCAGTAAACCGGCCTTCCAGCAAGGCAGGCGGCAGGGCAGAACTGGTTTTTTCCGTATCCATAAAACGTCTCCAGGCTGTTTGGCAAGCAGGTCAGTCGTCTTCCGCAGGCAGCGTCTGCCGCAGCCAGCCCGCGTCGTGCCAGTCGCCCAGCAGCGCGATGGCCGATGCGCCAGCCTTGCGCAGCTCCCGGGGGGCCAGGCTGCGCTGGTCGGCCAGGCGGTGCATCAGGGCAGCATCGGCACCTTTGGCGCGATAGCTCTCGCCATTGATAAACACATGGTCGCTGTCATACATCATCCGCGTGCGTGTGTCGAGATGCACGCCGGCACTCCCCTGCCGCGCCGCATCGGCGTTCCACTCGCACTCCACCTCATCGAACCATACCGAGGGCTTGGGTTCGGTCATGTATTCACCCAGGGCGCAAGCCACGGCCAGGGGATCTTTCAACGCGTCCAGAACGGCCTGGCCGGCGAAGGCCGTAAGCTCTGACGGCATGGCAGCCGGTGTTGCGGTTGCGGCCTGCCCCGCATCGCGGTACAGGCGGGGCCGTGCCTTGCGGCCGATTTCTTCCGCGGCAGATTCATCGCCCTCATGGCGCTCGTCCTCAGTGAACTCGGCCAGGCGATGCAGCAGTTCCGCGGCCAGTTCTCCCTGTGCAGGCGACCTGAATCCGATGGAATATGTCATGCAATCTGCAGGTTTTCCATCGGCCTGCAGCGACGCCTCGGCAATGCCGTCGTGGGCATAGCGCGGAGGCAGGTAGAGCATGTCGCCCGCCTCCAGTACAAACTCTTCCTCAGGAACAAAATTCCGTAGGATTTTCAGCGGCACATCTTCCTGCAGCGTCAGGTCATTCTGCCGCCCGATCTTCCATCTCCGCCGGCCGCTGGCCTGCAACAGGAACACGTCATAGCTGTCAAAGTGCGGCCCAACGCCGCCGCCGGGCGTAGCAAACGAAATCATCAGGTCGTCGAGCCGGGCATCAGGCACAAAACGGAACTTCTGCAAAAGCGCATGCGCGCCGGCGTCATGCAGATCCACCCCCTGCACCAGCAAGGTCCAGGCTTTCTGGCTCAGCGGCGGGAGGCTTCGCGCGGCAAAAGGCCCCTGTTTCATCCGCCATCCCTTGGGCTGCTGGACAATCAGCCGGGACTCGACTTGCTCACGCGACGCGAGCCTGAACAGTGCTGCGCGGCTGAGCACAGGTTGCAGCCCCGGCAGCGCCTGGCGGATGAGAAGCGGCTTTTTTTGCCAGTGCCGGCGCATGAATTGCGCCGGGCTCAGGCCGGCGAGGAGCTCTAGAGATTGATTTACATCCATGGGACAATTGTCGGATGAAAATCACCCCGCAATGCGTCGTAGCCCTGACATGGACGCTGAAAGACACTCTGGGCGATGTGCTGGACGAGCTGGACGAACCCATCGAGTTTTTACTCGGCGGCGATGACCTCCTCGCGAAGATCGAGGAGGCACTGCAAGGCCATGAAGCCGGAGAGAAGCTTGAGCTGCACCTTGAGCCCGAAAATGCCTTCGGTGACTACGACGAGAATCTGGTTTTCCTCGAACCCCGCAAGATTTTTCCCGCCGAACTGGAAGAAGGCATGACCTTCGACGGCATGGCCCTTCCGCCAGGAAGCAGCGGGCAAGCGCCTCATGATCATATTTACACCGTGACCGAGATCTACCCCGATCACGTCGTGCTCGATGGCAACCATCCCCTTGCGGGCATTGCCATCCGGTTGAACCTCAAGGTTGAAGCCGTGCGCGAAGCCAGCGAAGAGGAAATCGGCCAGGGATCACTTGGCACCGGTTTTTTTAAACTTGAGCCGATCACGCCGGGAAGTGGCACGCTGCACTGAGACAGGTGTGATTCCGGACGTAAAAAAAGCCGACCATCCCCTGCGGGAGTAGCCGGCTCTTTAAAGGCGGATGAACCGCAGCGTTACATGATCCGGTTGATCTGGCCGTTTTCAATCTTTACGCGGTCTCCCACGCGAAGGTTGCCGTAGCTGGGCACGTCGTAGGCGCGTGAGCTGCCATTGTCCAGTTGCACGGAGACGCGATAGCTCTCACGAATGGTCGCGTTGCGGTTCTTTTCAATGGCGTTACCGGCCACCGCACCGCCCACCGCACCCACCACGGTTGCCGCATCCTTGCCGCTGCCGCCACCGATCTGGTGACCCACCACAGCACCCGCCACACCGCCCAGCACAGCACCCACGCCAGAGCCGCGGCCTTTTTCCGTAGTCTGGATGGCTTCCACATTGATGACCCGCCCATACTCTACATAGTTATTTTGCTGATTGGCAGGGTAGGACGAAGAAGCAGGATAGGTTGAAGTGGTGGCCGGATAGGACGAATCGCCGCTCGGGCTCATGGGCGCGCAAGCGGCCAAGCCCACCAGTGCCAGCACGGCAGAAGCCGAGGAAATAAAGCGGAATGTGTTTTGCATGAGTCTCTCCTGTTAATAAGTTCATGAGCTTCCCGGCCCCTGTCATCGGCTTCACGCTAGCGAGAAGCCGATACCAGGAGCGCGGAGACTCCCATGACCCATTAAGGGCACGCCGCAGCAAATACAAGGTGGGGATTAGAGCTGTCGCGGCGTGGGAGCCGTGTCGCAGGGGTTGTAGGAAAACACCCTCCCTGACGCCTTTTGCCCGCCAGCCGTTCAGGCTTTGCCCGTGGAGCCGTACCCGCCTTCGCCACGCTCACTGGCGGGAAATTCCGCCACCACATTGAACTGCGCCTGCACCACGGGCACGATCATCAGCTGCGCAATCCGCTCCATCGGCTCGATGGTGAATGGCACGTCGCTGCGATTCCAGGCGCTGACCATCAGCTGCCCCTGATAGTCACTGTCAATCAGGCCAACCAGATTGCCCAGCACGATGCCGTGCTTGTGGCCCAGCCCCGAACGCGGCAGGATGAGCGCGGCATAGCCGGGGTCGTGCAGGTAAATCGCAATGCCGGTCGGTACCAGTTGCCAGGCGTTGGCGGTCAGCGTGAGCGGCGTGTCCAGACAGGCACGCAGGTCCAGGCCGGCGCTGCCGGGCGTTGCGTAGGCGGGAAGGTTGCCCTGAAGGCGGGGATCGAGAATTTTGACGTCGATTTGCATGAACTATTTTTTCTTGGGTAGTTGATTTTTCCGGGCTTCTTCGGCTGCTTGCCGGGCGAGCTCACGCAGACGCTGCACCAGTGCGCCGGATGAATGACGGTTGGCCTGGAAGACCGCCCACGCCCCGTACACCAGCAGCGCGGGCAGAAACAGGAATCCGGCGCCGGGCATCACCTCGGACAGCACCTGCGTTGCGATCCAAAGGATGACGACCCATTTGACGTGGGTTAGAAAGGCGGCGCCGGTGGCCACGACGGCCACGGGTTTGGACGGGGGCGTAGCGGTGCTCGCCGAAGACGGGGCGCGGAGCGAAATCTTGTCCTGCGGCTCAAGCCGGTCTTTATGGACGCCTGGCGCGTTCGCGTTTGTCAGGCGTTCCACATAGCTGACGAAATCGCCGTCAGGCGGCGTGTTCGAGGGAAGGTTCATGGTGCAGCCGCTTTCCCGTTGGACGGCGGCGCCATCCGGGTTGCGATCTCTGCCACCAGCTGGCGCGCCAGTGAGAGCTTGGAAGCCCTGGGTAGCGCGGTGCTGCCTTGCGCATCCACCAGCAGCAAAGCATTGTGGTCCTGCCCGAAGGTATCCGGGCCAATGTTGCCGACCAGCAGCGGCACTTTTTTGCGCAGGCGCTTGGCTTCTGCGTTGTCAGCCAGATCATGACTTTCAGCCGCAAAGCCCACGCAAAACAGCTGGCCGGCCTGGGCTGCAGGCGACTGCGCGACAGTGGCCAGGATGTCCGTATTTTCGGTAAACACCAGCTGCGGCGTCTGGCCGGAGCCGTCTTTCTTGATCTTCTGCGTTGAAGGCGCTGCCGGCCGCCAGTCGGCGACGGCCGCCGTTGCTATAAAAATAGTAGCTGCTTGCGCACGTCCTGTAACGGCTTCAAGCATATTTTGTGCAGATTTGACGTCAACGCGAGTGACCCCGCGTGGCGTGGGCAGCCCGACCGGACCCGCAACAAGGGTGACCTCAGCCCCCGCTTCGTGCGCAGCCCGCGCAATGGCAAAACCCATTTTCCCGCTCGACAGGTTGGTGACGCCGCGCACAGGGTCTATGGCCTCATAGGTCGGGCCGGCCGTGACCAGCACATGCTGCCCAGCCAGCACCTTGGGCGCAAAGAAGGCAATCAGGTCTTCGAGGATCTGCTCTGGCTCCAGCATGCGTCCGTCGCCGGTCTCGCCGCAAGCCTGGAAACCGCTGCCCACACCCAGTACCGTGGCACCATCAGCATCCAGTTGAATAAAGTTGCGTTGCGTGGCGGGGTGCGCGTACATCTCACGGTTCATGGCCGGGGCCACCAGCAGCGGGACCTTGTCGATGGGCCGGGCCAGGCACATCAGGCTCAGCAGGTCGTCGGCACGCCCATGAAGCAGCTTGGCCATGAAATCGGCGCTCATGGGCGCAACCAGGATCGCATCGGATTCACGCGACAGGTTGATGTGCGCCATGTTGTTCGCTTCACGGCTGTCCCACTGGCTGCTGTAGACCGGCCGTCCGCTCAGGGCCTGCATGGTGACGGGCGTGATGAACTGCTCGGCAGCTTCGGTCATGACCACCTGCACCGTGGCACCCGCCTTGATCAGCGCCCGGCACAGTTCAGCGGCCTTGTAGCAGGCAATGCCACCCGACAGGCCCAGCACGATGTGTCTGCCGGCCAGGTCCAGGGCTTCATTGCCGTCCGGGCCGCTTCCCATAGGATTCACTTGATTCGTCATGTTCCGCAATGTATCTCAGTTGGAGGAAAGGCCCCCACGCTTTTCGCTTCGCGTAATGCGCTGCCCCCCGAGGGGGCGCTGCGCCTGCGGCCCGGCTAAGCCGGTTCCGCGGCCCCGGCTTGCTTGGTCAACACCGGCCAGCCTTACGTGGGCTGCGAGCCGCCGTGCAAGCCCGAACAGCTGTGGGCTGAAATTCAGTATCCCCTGCAAGAGGTAACCCGGCGGGCAACCCGTATAATCTCCGTTTACCACCTCTACGAACTTGCGGTTCGTACCTGACATGACCAAATTTGTCTTCGTCACCGGCGGTGTGGTGTCTTCCCTGGGCAAGGGAATCGCCTCAGCCTCCTTAGCTGCGATCCTCGAATCGCGAGGCCTCAAAGTCACTTTAATCAAGCTCGATCCCTACCTGAATGTGGATCCGGGCACCATGTCGCCCTTCCAGCATGGCGAAGTTTTTGTGACCGACGATGGCGCAGAGACCGACCTGGATCTCGGCCACTATGAGCGTTTCATCGAAACGCGCATGCGCAAGGCCAACAACTTCACCACCGGCCAGATCTACAAAAGCGTGCTTGAAAAAGAACGCCGCGGCGACTACCTGGGCAAGACCGTGCAGGTCATCCCGCACGTCACCAACGAAATCCAGGAATTCGTCAAGCGCGGCGCCGGCTACGAAACGGCTGATGCGGTCGACGTGGCCATCGTCGAAATCGGCGGCACCGTCGGCGACATCGAGTCCCTGCCCTTCCTGGAAGCCGTGCGCCAGATGAGCCTGCGCCTGGGCGCCAACAACACCGCCTTCGTGCACCTGAGCTACGTCCCCTGGATCGCTGCCGCCGGCGAACTCAAAACCAAGCCGACCCAGCACACTGCCAAACAATTGCGTGAAATCGGCATCCAGGCCGACGTGCTGCTCTGTCGTGCCGACCGCCGAATTCCCAACGAAGAGCGCGAAAAAATCTCGCTGTTCTCCAACGTTCCCGAATGGGGCGTGATCTCGATGTGGGACGTCGACACCATTTACAAAGTGCCCCGCATGCTGCACGAACAGGGCCTGGACGGCCTGATCTGCGACAAGCTGCGCCTGAACACGCCACCGGCCAACCTCAAGCGCTGGGACGACCTGGTCTATGAGACCGAGCACCCCCAGACCGAAGTTCACATCGCCATGGTCGGCAAATATGTGGACCTCTCCGACAGCTACAAGTCTCTCAACGAAGCCCTGCGCCACGCCGGCATGAAAAACCACGCCAAGGTGGTCATCGAATATGTCGACTCCGAAACCATCACGCAGGACAATGTCTTGCGCCTGGCACGCTTTGACGGAATTCTGGTGCCCGGCGGCTTCGGCGTTCGCGGCGTTGAAGGCAAGATTTGCGCCGCCCGTTTTGCCCGTGAGCACAAGATGCCCTATCTCGGTATCTGCCTGGGCATGCAGGTAGCGACCATCGAATTCGCGCGCCACGTGGCAGGACTCAAGGACGCCAACAGCACCGAGTTCGACCCCGCTACCCCGCACCCGGTGATCGCGCTCATCACCGAGTGGAAAGACGCCGACGGCACCATCAAGACACGCAATGCCAAATCCGACCTGGGCGGCACGATGCGCCTGGGTGCGCAAAGCTCGGACGTCGCAGCCGGCACACTGGCCCACAAGATTTATGGTGACGTGGTGACGGAGCGCCATCGCCACCGCTATGAAGCCAACGTCAACTACCTTGATGCCCTGCGTGCGTCGGGCCTGGTCATCTCCGCGCTGACGCAGCGCGAGCAACTCACCGAGATCGTCGAATTGCCGCAAGACGTCCACCCCTGGTTTGTCGGCGTGCAGTTCCACCCCGAGTTCAAGTCCACGCCCTGGGATGGCCACCCGCTGTTCAATGCCTATATCGCGGCCGTACTCCAACAGCGCGCCACGGCAGGCCAGGACCCGAAAGCGGCCGCCAAGCCTCTCAAGGCGGTAGCCTGACCATGAAACTCTGCGGATTCGACATTGGTCTGAACCAACCTTTTTTCCTCATCGCCGGCCCCTGCGTGGTGGAGTCCGAGCAGTTGCAAATGGACACTGCCGGCACGCTCAAGGAAATTACTTCCTCGCTGGGCATTCCCTTCATCTTCAAAAGCAGTTTCGACAAGGCCAATCGCACCAGCGAGACGGCCTTTCGTGGACTGGGCACGGAAAAAGGACTGGAGATTCTGGCCAAGGTCAAAAAGGAAATTCGCGTGCCGGTGCTGACCGACATCCATTCCGAAGACCAGATCGCCCAGGTCTCCAAAGTCGTCGATGTGCTGCAAACACCGGCCCTGCTGTGCCGCCAGACCGACTTCATCCACGCCGTCGCACTGTCCGGCCTGCCGGTCAATATCAAGAAGGGCCAATTCATGGCCCCGGGCGACATGAAGAACGTCATCACCAAGGCGCGCGCGGCCGTCAAGGCAGCCGGTCTGCCGGAAGACAACTTCATGGCCTGCGAACGCGGCGCCAGCTTTGGCTACAACAATCTGGTCAGCGACATGCGCAGCCTGGCCATCATGCGGGAGACCAACGCGCCGGTCGTGTTTGACGCGACCCACTCGGTGCAGCTGCCCGGCGGCCAGGGCACCAGCAGCGGCGGCGTACGCGAGATGGTGCCGGTGCTGGCGCGTGCCGCAGTGGCCGTCGGCGTCTCTGGCCTGTTCATGGAAACCCACCCGGACCCGGCCAAGGCCTTGTGCGACGGCCCCAATGCCGTACCGCTCAAGCACATGAAGGCGCTGCTGGAAACACTGCTCGAGCTGGATCGTGTCACCAAGAAAAACGGCTTCCTCGAAAACAACTTCAGCGCCTGAGCCAGCGATCCATCCCGCAAGCCTACACAAGCCATGACATTCGCCTACATCATTGTCGACATGAAGATCACCGACCCCGAGCAGTACAAGCAGTACATGGCGGCCGCGCCCGCCGCGGTTGCAGCCGCTGGGGGTGAATACCTGGTGCGCGGTGGTAAGTTTGAGGCGCTGGAAGGCACCTGGCAACCTGCACGCGTCGCCATGCTGCGCTTTCCCAGCTACGAGAAGGCCAAGGCCTTTTATGACGACGAAATGTACCGCGCCGCACGTGCCAAGCGTGCTGGCGCCACCGAGTTTTTCAATATGGTCCTGGTCGAAGGCGTTGCCGCCCCGGTCTGATCCCCTCTCTACAAAAAAAGGAACCTAATGAGCGCAATTGTTGATATCGTCGGCCGCGAAATTCTCGACAGCCGTGGCAACCCTACCGTTGAGTGCGACGTGCTGCTGGAGTCCGGCGTCATGGRCCGCGCCGCAGTGCCTTCGGGCGCGTCCACCGGTTCGCGTGAAGCCATTGAGCTGCGCGACGGCGACAAGTCGCGCTACCTCGGCAAGGGCGTGCTCAAGGCCGTCGAACACATCAACACCGAAATCTCCGAAGCCGTGCTGGGCCTGGACGCCAGCGAACAGGCCTTCCTGGACCGCACACTGATTGACCTGGACGGCACCGACAACAAATCGCGCCTGGGCGCCAACGCCACGCTGGCTGTCAGCATGGCCGTGGCACGCGCAGCGGCTGAAGAAGCCGGCCTGCCCCTGTATCGTTATTTCGGTGGCAGCGGCGCCATGCAAATGCCTGTTCCCATGATGAACGTGGTGAATGGTGGCGCGCATGCCAACAACAACCTGGACCTGCAGGAGCTGATGATCATTCCTGTCGGCGCGCCCAGCTTTCGCGAAGCCGTGCGTTACGGTGCTGAAGTGTTTCATGCCCTCAAGAAAATTCTGCACGACAAGGGCATGAGCGTGGCCGTCGGCGACGAAGGCGGCTTTGCCCCCAATGTGGCCAACCATGAAGCTGCGATCCAGATGATCCTGGAAGCCATCGACGCCGCCGGTTATGTGGCCGGTGAACAAATCGCCCTGGGCCTCGATTGCGCAGCATCGGAGTTTTACAAGGACGGCAAATACGTCCTGGGCGCGGAAGGCCTGAGCCTGGATGCCACCGAGTGGACCAACATCCTGGCCACCTGGGTCGACAAATACCCCATCATCAGCATCGAAGACGGCATGGCCGAAGGCGACTGGGACGGCTGGAAGACCCTGACCGAGCGTCTGGGCAAAAAGGTGCAGCTGGTCGGCGACGACCTGTTCGTCACCAACACCAAGATCCTCAAAGAAGGCATCGACAAGCAGATTGCCAACTCCATCCTGATCAAGATCAACCAGATCGGCACCCTGACCGAAACCTTTGCCGCCATCGAGATGGCCAAGCGCGCCGGCTACACCGCCGTCATCAGCCATCGCTCGGGCGAAACCGAAGACTCCACGATTGCCGACATCGCCGTGGGCACCAATGCCGGCCAGATCAAGACGGGCTCGCTCTCGCGCTCGGACCGCATGGCGAAATACAACCAGTTGCTGCGCATCGAAGAAGACCTGGGTGACATCGCCACCTACCCGGGCCGCGCGGCCTTCTATAACCTCCGGTAAATGGCCCCCACGCTCGTCGCTTCGCGTACTTCGCTGCCCCCCGGGGGGGTGCGTTTTTTCTTGGTGCGGCCCGGCGAAAAAACCCTGCCCTTTAATCATCACGCTCAAGCATAGGCATGGGAAACCGGCTCGTTCCCGCCATCCTGATTGCGCTCCTGGCCATATTCCACGCGCAACTCTGGATTGGCCGGGGCAGCATTCCCAGCGTGCGCGACATGCAGCACCGGCTGACCGAACAACTCGCCAAAAACACCCAGGCACAGGCCGCCAATGACCAGCTCGCTGCAGAAGTCCGGGACCTCAAGGAAGGCCTCGAAATGGTCGAAGAAAAAGCCCGGATCGAACTCGGCATGGTCAAGCCGAATGAAATCTTCGTGCAGGTGACCAAGTAAGCCCTGGCATCCATCCTGCGAAAGTGCCCGTGTTGAAAATTGCCGTTACCGGCGCTCCACTTACCGGAAAGAGACAGCTTGCCGCTGCGCTGGACAACGCCCTGAAAATCTCGGGGCACGAAGCCACCGTAGCCGTGACTGATGCCGCCCCCCTTCCTGCCGACCTCCCCAGCTTTGGGCTGACGCTGCTCATGGGACTGGAAGAAGCGCCATTGCAAGCGGCCAAAACGGCCGATGAATGCCGGCACCTTCAACACAACGCCGACCAATCGATTCGTGCAGCCCTGTCGCAAGCGGGCATTCCCTATCGCGTCATGTACGGGACCGCGGAGCAGCGCCTTACCCGGGCGCTGGAGGCCGCGCAAAGCCTGCGGCCCCGTGCTCCAGCTTTCACCCGAAGCACGCCCGGTGCAATACCAAGCCCCCAAAAAAGCAAGAAGGCCTGGGTGTGGGTCTGCGAAAAGTGCAGCGATCCTGCTTGTGAGCACCGCCTGCTCAGCGACCTGCTGGCGGAGCGCGCTGCAGCAACCGCTTGAGGCATTGCCCTGCCGCAGCGCGGCCCACGAAACTATTGCACGGTGGACGTGGGTGGCTGCTGGTTGGTCTGGCTGGTGAAAAGCTGCGCCGCATCCACCGGGTCAAACTCATACTGTGCGCCGCAAAATTCGCACCCAACCGCGACCTTGCCGCGTTCGGAAATGATGCTTTCGATTTCGTCTGTCCCCAGGCTGCGCAGCATGTTGCCCACACGGTCGCGCGAACAGCTGCAGGCAAAACTGGGAGTGGCGGGTTCAAACCGGGTAACCTGCTCTTCCCAGAACAGGCGGCGCAGGATCGTGTCGGCATCGAGGGTTAAAAGCTCTTCGCGTTTGAGCGTGCCGGCCAGCATGGCAATGCGTTTGTAGTCTTCATTGACGCCGATCTGGTCTTCATTGGCGTCCCGGTCGATCTGGCCTTCAAGGTTCCCCTGGCCTTTGACCGGCAGCCGCTGGATCAGCAGACCGGTAGCCACCTTGCCGTCGGCTGCAAGAATCAGCTTGGTGTCGAGCTGCTCACTTTGCAGCATGTAATGCTCAAGCACTTCCGCCAGGTTCTCAATCTTCTCGCGCTGGTCGCCAAAAAGCGGCACCACACCCTGGTAGGCCTGCTGCCCCGGCAGCTTGTCCTTGGGGTCCAGCGTGATCGCGCAGCGGCCCTGATTGCTTACGTTGACCAGCTGGCTCAGTGAGCTGCCCGCATCGACCGTACCCGTCACCGTGGCGGTGGCGCGCAAGCTCAGGTCGGGCTGCACTTCGGCCACGGCCAGCTTGACCGGGCCGTCGCCGAAGATTTGAAGAATCAGCGCACCGTTGAACTTGATGTTGCTCTGCATCAGCGCACCTGCGGCGGTCATTTCTCCCAGCAGCTGCATGACCTCGGCCGGGTAGCCGCCGGCCGCCTGTCTGCGTTTGAGGATTTCCTGCCAGGAATCGGTCAGGCGGACCAGCATGCCGCGAACCGGCAGGCCTTCAAAGATGAATTTATGCAACTCAGACATTAAACAGGCCCCCACGGTCGCTCACTTCGTGTAGCTCCCTGCCCCCCGAGGGGGCCGCTGCGCCTGCGGCCCGGCGAAGCCGGTTCCGCGGCCCCTGCTTGAAGGGGAGCCCTGACGTTAACGCTCTGCATGTATTTGGTGGTTTGGTCATTGGGTGTTCAGGCGATTTTCTTGAGTCCGGCCTTGTAGCGCTGGGCATTCTCTACATAGTGCTTCGCGATCATTTTTAAACCCTCGATCTGCTCGGGGGAAAGCTGCCTCACCGCCTTGGCGGGGCTGCCGATGATCAGGGAGCCGTCCGGGAATTCCTTGCCTTCGGTGACCACGGAGCCCGCGCCTACCAGGCAGTTCTTGCCGATCTTCGCGTGATTGAGCACCACCGCCTGGATGCCGATCAGCGAGCCATCGCCGATGGTGCAGCCGTGCAGCATGACCTGGTGGCCGACCGTGACGTCTTCGCCGAGGGTGAGGGGCACGCCCATGTCGGCATGCAGCACGCTGTTGTCCTGGACATTGGTACCCCGGCCTACCGTGATGGTTTCGGTGTCGCCCCGGATCACCACGCCAAACCAGACGCTGCAGTCTTCGCCAAGCCGCACATCGCCAATCACCTGGGCGTTGTCGGCCACCCAGGCAGATGCAGGAACGGTGGGGGTCAGCTTGTCCAATTGGTAAATAGCCATGCGTTCTCACTCGAAATTAAAGCCAAAGGCCACAGGCAGGAAAGAGCGCGGCAGCCATGCACTGATTGTAAGGAGGCATCCCCCTGCCATCCGGCGCAGGCCGCCGGCGACCAATCCAGACATCCCCGAGGTATCAACGACAATGGATTCATGACGGACCTACCGGCCCCTGCAGAACTGCGCCAGCAAGCGCTGCAGGCCCTGCTCGCCACAAATCCGGAACAAAAAGTGCTCCTGACCCAACAGGCACACGCGCAAGCAGCTACTGTTTTGATAGCAACGGAGCTGGTGATTCCCGCGGTGCCTAGCTTGCCCGGGTGCCCGGAACGGCCGGAACTGCGGTCCCACCTCGACGTCCCCAAGCGCTCACCGTTCACTCACGAAGGATTGGCGGCCCTGCTCCATGCCGTCACCCATATTGAGTTCAACGCGATCAACCTCGCCCTGGACGCCATCTGGCGTTTTGCCGGCATGCCGCGGGCCTACTACCTGGACTGGCTGCAGGTGGCGGCCGAAGAAGCCCACCATTTCAGCCTGCTGCGCGCCCATCTCCAGGCCATGGGTTACGACTACGGCGATTTCCCCGCACACACGGGCCTGTGGGACATGACCGCCAAAACCGAAGGCGATGTGCTCGCGCGCATGGCGCTGGTGCCACGCACCCTGGAGGCCCGCGGCCTGGACGCCACCCCGCCCATGCAGGCGAAACTGCGCAAGGTCGGTTCTCCCGAAGCGCTTCGGGCCGTCGACATCCTGGACATCATCCTCGCCGACGAGATCGGCCACGTCGCCATCGGCAACCACTGGTATCGCCACCTGTGCGCCCAGCGGGGGCTGGACCCGGTGGCGACCTATCCGGTGCTAGCCAGGCAGTATGGGGCGCCTCGCCTGAAGGGCCCGCTGAACCTGGACGCCCGCCGGCGGGCTGGTTTTGACGAGGTGGAACTGGCGCTTCTGGTCTAGGAACAGACGCCAGGACGCGGCGAATTCCTACACATACAGTCACGGCAGGGATTTTCGAACAGCGCTAGACTGCAAAACTCTTGAAAAGGAGTTTGCGCATGATCCGGCATCTCGTCCCAGACATCCCTTCGCAAATGCCGGGCTTGCCCGCGGACATCGCCTTGCAGCTGCCGCAGKGCCAGCGTCTCGGAGAGCCCAACGCCCCCGTCAAGCTCGCGTTTTCGCACTGGTCCTCCATCGCCCGCCTCAAGGCCGGCCAGATCGGCGCCCTGGCGGAAGAGTATGTCGAAGGCAAGCTTCAACTGGAAGGCGCCATGCGCGACGTGATGCGCGCCGTCACCAAGCTGCTTCCCGGCAATCCGGTGCAAAGCGACACAGGCTGGTGGTCCGGCCTGCTGCACCGCGCCAAGTCCCTGGCCGCCCACACCCAAAGCCGGGATGCAGCGCAAATCCAGTTCCACTATGACGTGTCCGATGCCTTCTATGCGCTCTGGCTCGACCCCCGACGGGTGTATTCATGCGCCTACTACAGCGACAACGCCATGACATTGGCCCAGGCCCAGGAAGCCAAGCTCGACCATATCTGCCGCAAGCTCATGCTCAAGCCCGGTGAACGGTTTCTTGATATTGGCGCCGGCTGGGGCGGCTTGCTGCTGTGGGCCGCTGAGCACTACGGCGTGGACGCCACCGGCATCACGCTGTCGAAAAATCAGCATGCGCATGTGCAGCGCCTGATCGAGGAAAAAGGCCTGGGCGGGCGCGTGCGAATGGAGCTACGCGACTACCGCGACATGCCGGAGGATCAGCCCTTTGACAAGGTGTCCTCCGTGGGCATGTTCGAGCACGTGGGCCACGCCAACATGACCGGCTACTTCCAGAAAATCATGCGCCTGCTGGCACCGGGCGGGCTGGTCATGAACCACGGCATCACCGCCGGCGGCCTGGAAAACCGCCAGCTCGGCGCCGGCATGGGTGACTTCATCGAAAAGTACATCTTCCCGGGCGGCGAGCTGATGCATGTCAGCGCCGTACTGGAGCATATGTCACGCGCGGGCCTGGAGATGGTGGACACCGAAAACCTGCGCCCGCACTATGCCCGCACGCTGTGGAACTGGTCAGACGCGCTGGAAGCCAAGCTGGACGAGGCGCGCCAGGTGCTGGTTGCGGATGGCGGCGCCGAGCGCGCCGAGAAGACGCTCCGGGCTTATCGTCTTTACCTGGCGGGCAGTGCGATGAGTTTTGAGCAGGGCTGGATTTCGCTGCACCAGATGCTGGCGGCGCGGCCCTCGGGCGATGTGCACAACACCGCCGTCACCGGCGCCCAATCAAGCTATCCCTTCAGCCGAAACTATATGTACAGCGCCGCCCCTTGAGGGCTCCACCGCTCAACCTCGAGGGTGATGCTGCGCATGCAGCGCCTTCAGCCGTTCACGTGCCACATGGGTATAAATCGTGGTGGTGGAAATATCTGCATGCCCCAGCAGCATCTGCACCGCGCGCAAATCGGCGCCGTGGTTCAGCAGGTGTGTGGCAAACGCGTGGCGCAAAGTGTGGGGTGACAGCGGCGAGTTGATGCCGGCAAGCCGTGCATATTTTTTCACCAGCATCCAGAACATCACGCGGCTCATGCCCTTGCCATGGCCGGTGACAAACAGGTCGTCGGTCTGTTGCCCGCCCAGGATGGCCGGACGGGCGTCCGCCAGGTATTTCACAATCCATTCCCGCGCCACCTGGCCGAAGGGCACCAGCCGTTCCTTGCTGCCTTTGCCCATGACGCGAAGCACCCCTTCGTTCAGTCCCAGGTGAAATGTCTTGAGGCCCACCAGCTCGCTCACACGCAGGCCGCTGGCGTACAGCAGCTCCAGCATGGCGCGGTCGCGCTGGCCCAGCGGCGTGTCGTCGTCGGGTGCGGCCAGCAGTGCTTCAACCTGGGCTTCGCTCATGACTTTGGGCACCCGAAGCGCCTGCTTTGCCGACTGGAGTTTGAGCGTCGGATCTGCAGCAATCAGGTGTTCGCGCAATGCCCAGCGAAAGTAGCGCTTGAACACCGTCAGGCGCCGGTTGGCGGATGTTGCCTTGGTCGCAGCGTGCCGGGCCGAAAAGTAGCTGTTGAGGTCGGCCTCCGCCGTCTCGTCAAGTCTTCGCCCTCCCTGCTCCCTGGCAGCCAGCCAACCGGCGTAGAGCGACAGGTCGCGGCGGTAAGCCGCCAGCGTGTTTTTGGACAGCCCGTCTTCCAGCCACAAGGCGTCAATAAACCCATCAATACTGGACTGGCTTTCTGGCTGCATGGGGTGACCATAACAAAAAAGCCGCCGCACATTTGAATGCACGGCGGCTTACGGGTAGCTTCGCATCCGGTCGTGCCGGATTCCCAGCCTTATTCGAGCTTGAGCTTGGCCGAATCGACCACCTTTTTATAGACATCAAATTCGGCCTTGATCTGCGCCGTGAACTGCTCAGGCGTATTCGCAATGATCAGGGAGCCGGTGTCTTCGATCCGTTTGCGTATCGCCGGGTCTTCCAGCGACTTCTTCACGCCGGCGCTGACCTTGTCGACCACGTCCTTTGGCAAACCCTTCGGGCCGATGATGCCGTAATAGGCCATGCGGTTCACAGGTTCCAGGCCGACTTCCTTGAAGGTGGGCACATCCGGCAGCACGGCCAGGCGCTGGGGCGCGGCCACCACAATGGGGATCAGGCGTTTTTGCTGGATGAATGGCAGGGCCGACGGCAGGTTGTCAAAAATCATGGGCACCTGCCCCGCCACCGTGTCGTTCAGGGCCGGACCTGCACCGCGGTAGGGAATGTGCGTCACGAAGGTGCCCGACATGCTCTTGAAGAGCTCCATCTGCAGGTGACCGATGCCGCCGGTGCCCGAGGATGAATAGGAATACTTGCCGGGGTTCTTTTTGAGCTCAGCCACAAACTCCTTGTAGTTGCGCGCCGGAAAGCTCGGGTGAACCGCAATGATGTTGGGCGTTGCCGCAATATTGATGATGGGCGTGAAGTCCGTCAGCGTGTTGTACGGGATCTTGGGGTTGATGGCGGGATTGGCCGCGGTGGTGGACACCGTGGCCACACCCAGCGCATAGCCATCGGGAACGGCGCGCGATGTCTCGAGTGCGCCCACCACGCCGCCGCCGCCGGCCCGGTTTTCGACGATCACGCTCTGGCCCAAGGCCTTGCCCAGGGGCTCGGAGATGACGCGGGCGACGATATCAGTGGTGCCACCGGGTGCAAACGGCACCACGAGCTTGACCACCTTGTTGGGATAACCCTGTGCCAATGCGGGGCCTGCGGCGGTGCCCAGCGCAAGCGCGGACACCACGGAATAGGCAAACAGATAACGACGTTGCATGTTCAGTCCTTCAATAAAACAGCAGAAATGGTAATCGCAACATTCATGCCCCGCAGTTGTGGATTACGCATAAGGGCAAACCCGAGGGGATTGCGGTTATTCTCGGCGAGTGAACTACGCGCAGCTTCTTTTTCCCGACTTTTCCCTCATTGTTTGCGGCTACCTTGTCTGCCGCTACACCGCCCTCAACCGCACCGTATGGGAACAGGTGGAGAGCCTGGTTTATTACTTTTTGTTTCCGGTCCTGCTTTTTCATTCAATCGTCAAAAGCCCGCTGGACCTGGGCGCCGCCTCCAGCCTCATCAGCGCCGGTATCCTGCTGGGGGTTGCCGGTATTGCGATGGCCTACAGCCTGCCGCACCTGCCATGGCTGGGCAGGCACATCGACTCGCGTGAGCACGCCGCCAGCGCGCAAGTGGCATTTCGCTTCAACTCCTTCATTGCGCTGGCCCTGGCCGACCGGCTGGCGGGCAGCCAGGGCCTGCAGCTGATCGCCGTGCTGATTGGTGTGTGCGTGCCGCTTTTCAACGTGGCGGCGGTGTGGCCCATGGCGCGGCATGCCCAGCGCGGTTTCATGGGCGAGCTGGTGCGCAATCCGCTGATCCTTGCCACGGCCACAGGCCTGGTGGCCAACCTGCTCGGCTTTACCCTGCCTGTCTGGCTCGAACCCACGGTGACCCGCATCGGAGCCGCCTCGCTGGCACTGGGCCTGATGGCGGCAGGCGCCGGCATGYAGTTCGGCCACCTGTCGCAAGCCAAAACGCTGGCAGTGGCCGTGCTGTCGATACGGCACCTGTTGATGCCGGTCATGGCCCTGGGCCTGTGTAAAGCCTTCGGGCTGTCGCCGGTGCAAAGCACCATCCTGTTGGCGTTTTCTGCCCTGCCGACGGCTTCCAGCGCGTACGTGCTGGCGGCGCGCATGGGGTACAACGGGGGTTACGTGGCGGGTTTGGTGACGCTGTCCACCATCCTGGGCGTAGTCAGCCTGCCGTTTGCGCTGGGTGTTCTGCGTTAGGGAGAAGCCGGCAAATTGCTATTGATTTAATAGCTGCTTGCGCACACCCTTAAAGGGCTGCAGGCCAATTTCATTCAAATTTATTGACCGAGGGCCCAAGCCACATGTTCCCGCACCAGCTCGCTGGGAGAAGCGGCATGCATTTGCAGGGCTTCGCGCAGGGGCGTTCCCGCCTCAGGATCGAGCACCCGCAGGGCATTGCCCATGGCCACCGCAATATTGCGCAGCCAGCGTTCATGGCCTATACGGCGTATCGGGCTGCCTTCGGTGAATCGCAAAAAATCCACCTCCGTCCAGCCGACCAGAGTGACGAGTTGCTGCCCGGTCAAGCCGCTGCGCTCGTCAAAGTCGGGCAAGGCGCTACGCTGGGCGAACTTGTTCCACGGGCAGACCAGCTGGCAGTCGTCGCAGCCATAAATCCGGTTACCCATCAGCGGACGAAGCTCCAGCGGGATCGGGCCCACGTGTTCGATGGTGAGGTAAGAGATGCAACGCCGTGCATCGAGCTTGTGGGGTGCGATGATCGCCCGCGTCGGGCACACGTCAATGCAGGCCTGGCAGGTGCCGCAGTGCGGCGTCACCGGCTCGCTGGGCGGCAGGGCAATGTCGACGTAGATTTCCCCCAGGAAGAACATGGAGCCCGCTTCCCGGTTGAGCAGCAAGGTGTGTTTGCCACGCCAGCCCTGGCCGCTGCGCGCTGCCAGTTCGGCCTCCAGCACAGGTGCGGAGTCGGTGAAAGCCCGATGGCCGAGCTGACCGACGTGGCTGGAGATGCGTTCGCTGAGTTTTTGCAGGCGCGCGCGCATGATCTTGTGATAGTCGCGGCCACGTGCATACACCGACACAATGCCTTCCGCAGGCCGCTCAAGCCGGCTGAACTCAAGGGCCTGCCATTCGCCCGGGGCGGCAGCCGTCGATGCGGGCAGATAGTCCATGCGTGCCGTGATGACGCTGATGGTGCCCGGAATCAGCTCGGCCGGCCGGGCCCGTTTGAGCCCGTGCGCCGCCATGTAATGCATGTCACCATGGAAGCCTGCAGCGAGCCAGGCTGATAATCCAGGCTCGGCCGACGATAAATCCACACCGGCCACGCCAATTTGCGAAAATCCAAGCTCGCGCGCCCAAGTTTGAATTTGAGAAACGAATTGATGACTGTTCAAAGAATTGCTGGCGGGCACCCGCTGATTGTAAAAAACATTGCCTGGCAGGACGAAGCGGCCACGGCAGCCTTCGCGCAGGCACTGGCGCGGCATCCCTCCATCGGGCGCGCACTGGTCGAACTGCAGGGCGACCTGGGCGCCGGCAAAACGACCTTCGTGCGTCACCTGTTGCAGAGCCTGGGCGTCGAGGGCCGCATCAAAAGCCCGACATATGCGGTGGTTGAGCCCTACACCCTGCCCGCGTCCAGCCGGCACGCCGGCCTGAACATCTGGCACTTCGACTTCTACCGTTTTAACGATCCCCGCGAATGGGAAGAAGCCGGATTCCGCGACATCTTTGCCAGCCCGGGCCTCAAGCTCGTCGAATGGCCCGAGAACGCTGGCCCGCATCTGCCGCAGCCCGACCTGCTGCTGCAGCTGGAAGTCCTGCCTGATGAAACGCGTGCCGTCACCCTGACAGCCCACACGCCCACGGGCGTGGAGCTGCTGGCATGAAGCGCCGGACCCTGAACCGCCGCAGCGCCCTGCAACTGGGCAGCTTGGTGCTTCTGCTGGGTGTGCAGCACATCGCGCGCGGCGCAACCATCGTGGCGGTACGTGTCTGGCCGTCCAAAGACTACACGCGGCTCACCATCGAGTCCGACGGCGAAATCAAGGCAAAACAATTTTTCATCGCCGACCCGCCGCGCCTTGCCGTCGACATGGAAGGCATAGACCTGATTCCCGCGCTGCGCGAACTGGTCGCCAAGGTGAAATCCGACGACCCGAATATCTCGGGCATACGCGTGGGGCAAAACGCCCCTGGCGTGGTGCGGCTGGTGATAGACCTCAAGCAGCCCATACAGCCGCAGGTGTTCACCCTGCCGCCTGTGGCCGCCTACCAGTACCGGCTGGTGTTTGACTTGTACCCGACGCAGGTCGCCGACCCGCTCGAAGCCCTGATTGCCGAGAAGCTCGCCGACAGGCAACCAGGCGCAACGCCCGCGCCTGCCAATGACCCTATTGCCGACCTGATCGCACGGCAGTCGGGCAAGCAGGCCGACGGCAAGCCACCGCCGGCAGTCGTCGCGGAAAAAGACAAGGACAAGACCCACGGGCCAACGACCGGCCCTGCCACCCCCGGCGGCGCCAAGACCTCGCCCGAAGCGGCCGTCATTGCGAAGAACAAGACCGACCGCCTCGTCATCGTCGCGCTGGACCCGGGCCATGGCGGAGAAGACCCCGGTGCCGTCGGCCCCGGCGGCACGCGCGAGAAAGACGTGGTGCTGCAGATCGCGCACCGCCTGCGCGACCGCATCAACCAGCAGCCCAATATGCGCGCCTACCTCACGCGCGATGCCGACTTCTTTGTGCCGCTGCATGTGCGCGTGCAGAAGGCGCGTCGCGTGCAGGCCGACCTCTTTATCAGCATCCACGCCGACGCATTTTTTACGGCGCGTCCACAGGGCGCCAGCGTCTTCGCGCTCAGCGAAAAAGGCGCGTCCAGCAGCGCCGCGCGCTGGATCGCCGACAAGGAAAACTCGGCCGACCTGGTGGGCGGCATCAACGTCAAGGCCAAGGACGCCCAGGTACAGAAAGCTCTGCTCGACATGAGCACCACGGCGCAGATCAACGACAGCCTGAAGCTCGGCAGCGCCATGTTGGGCGAGATCGGTAATGTCGGCAAGCTGCACAAACCGAAAGTCGAGCAAGCCGGCTTCGCTGTCCTGAAAGCGCCTGACATTCCCAGTGTGCTGGTGGAGACCGCCTTTATCAGCAACCCCGACGAAGAAGCCAAACTGCGCAGCGACGAATACCAGGTACAGCTGGCCGACGCCTTGATGCGCGGCATCACGCGCTACTTCGCGCGCAACCCGCCACTGGCGCGCAACCGCGCCGTTTAAGCACCGCATCGGCGCACATTGATGCGCCGAAAATTACCACCAAAGACCGCGGCAAGCCGACATGCCGCGGCAACCTTCTCCTACACCCTCCAAATATCCGTCCCCCTACAGTGAAATCACAGGCAAGGTCAGGACTTCACGATGTGAATACCCCAGCAAGAGCCTGAAACTCTGAGCAAAGGTGGACAAGATGAATACGAAATTGATGATGTCAGCAGTAGCAGCGGCGGCACTGATCGGCCTGGGTGGTTGCAGCACCAGCCCGACCAATGCACAGATAGGCACCGGTGTTGGTGCAGTCGCAGGTGGTGTCGTGGGCAATGCCGTTTTCGGCAGCACCCTGGGTACCGTAGGCGGCGCAGCAGCGGGCGCCCTGATCGGTAATGAAGTCGGGAAGAGGCGCTAAAAGAAACGCCAGACAACGCGGGCTCGGCACCTGCCGGGTGGGTACCGATTGCGCCGGCTATTTCTATTCCCTCTATACCGGATAGATCAGCGAGTTGAGGATCATCTCGCTGTCATACACACAAAGACGGCTCCTGAATTTCAGAACGCCGTCTTTTTTGATGATCTCGTCGATATAACGCCCGACGTTGTAGACCTCGCTCACCCCACCCGGCTTGGTGCGAAACACCGCGTAGTTGGCCTCGGCCTTGACGACATCGCCTTCTTCCGAGAGGATGCGCGCCGGGCTGACGATGTGGCGCATGTAGTAAGGCCCGTGATAGATCGTCTGCGTGACGCCATACACCCGATCCTTCATCATGCCCCGGCTTTCCAGCGCCATCAGGGCCAGCGGCAGGCCGCGGTCAAAATTCTCGCGGGCCTGCACCTTGTAATTGCCCTCCTCCACAAAGAATTCCGGCCACGCATCAAACCGCTTTTCGTCCAGCGCCGCCGCGTAGGCTGCGTTGAGCTGGTCCACCTCCAGTTGCAGCATCAGGCGCTGCAGTCCCTGTTCACTCGCCGTCATAGACCCATGACTTTCTTCCAGTAGGCATACATGCTGCGGATCAGGGTTTCGGTGACCATGTGCTCCGTCATCTCGGTGCCGGTGCCGCCCAGCTCGCACAGTGTTGAGCCGGTGTCGCAGGCCTGTGCAAAGCCGGCCTGGCTGAACTCGATCACTTCACCGTCATCCGCACTGACGAAACCGGCCGGTCCGAACAGGTTGGCCTGGCGCAGGCGGCGCTGCGTCATTTCGGGTGTGTCGTCGGCAAAGCCGAAGTGCGTCCAGATGAAATCAAACTCACCCTCCCCACGCGGCACGATGTGGCGTGTGCTCAGCGAATTGACCTGCTGCTGGATGATCAGGCTGGGAAACAGCGTGATCATGGTCACGGTGGGCGTGATGTCGCCGCCCGGGCTGGATGGGTCGGGCATCTT
Source organism: Polaromonas sp. P1_F1 (assembly GCF_056405795.1). Taxonomy (NCBI): domain Bacteria; kingdom Pseudomonadati; phylum Pseudomonadota; class Betaproteobacteria; order Burkholderiales; family Comamonadaceae; genus Polaromonas; species Polaromonas sp. P1_F1. The sequence continues at coordinate 170,955 of NZ_JBFUBJ010000004.1, read as the reverse complement.
CCACCAAGGCTCGGGCACCACGTCCAGCAGGCGGTCGTCATGCAGGGCCATGTTGGCCTTGAACGAGGTCACGCCTTCGGTCACGGCGTCGTTCTGCCCACCCTCGTTGCGGCGCGAAATCATCACGGCATGGCGGCCCTCGCCGTCCATCACCATGCGGCTTTTCTGATCGGCACGCCAAAGGCCGAAGGTCACAAACCACGTGTGCAGCAGGCCAGGGTGGTAAGGGTCCTTGATGTTTTCCATCATCAGCTTCCAGTTGCCCGGAATGCGCTGGCGGTTGTAGCCCAGCAGCGTCAGCTTGCGCGCTCCGTCGGGGCCTTTGAAGATGCGGTCCAGCCACGGCGTGATCTGCGGGCCGAGATAGTCTTCCAGCGGTTCGGTGTCATCGCTGAAAGTGGCAAACACCAGGCCGTGCAGCACTGCGACACGCAACTTGGTCAGCCCATGGTCCTTGAGATCGAACCCTTCGGGCATGCCGCCGTTGACGCAATCACCCTCTTTCACGCCGTCCTTGAAAGGCAGCCCCGCCAGGTCACCATTGAGCTTGTAGGTCCACTGGTGATACGGGCAGACAAAGCTGCGCGCATTGCCCTGCGGGTTCTGGCAAAAGCGCACGCCGCGGTGGGCGCAACGGTTTTCAACAACGCGTATGCCGTGGTCGGTGGCACGGTCTTTGGGTGCGATGCGATCCCGCACCATCAGCACCTGTCGTTCACCGACATGGCTGAGTTTGTAGTCGCCCACATTGGGAATCTCGGCCTCCAGGCCCACATAGCACCAGTGCGTGCCGTAAAAGATTTTTTCCAGCTCGCGCTGGTACAGCTGCGCATCGGTGTAGGCCCAAAAGGGCACGCGACTGGAGCCAGGGTCGCTCCAGCGTGACAGGGTATGAGGTGCGTTCATCTGAGTGTCTCCGGGTCCTGCAGCGTACCTGCGCACAGGATTTCGGACAGATAATACGCTTACTTACGATTTCCGACTTCTTTCCCTGATCTTTTCAGTAAGGCATCGGTAGCGGCCGTCAGTCAAATACGCAGGTTGCCTGTTCAATCCTGGCCTGCACTTCCGCCCCAGTCGGGGGCACACAGCCGCGTCGCATCACGCACAAGCTGGCACTGGCCATGGCGTGGGCCAGCAAGCTGCGTCCCACATCATCCGGTAGTGCCAGCAGGTCAGCAGTGCCAGTCACACCGTTTTTTCGCGCCAGCAAAGCGGCCATGAAACCGGCGAGAAAACAGTCGCCTGCACCCACGGTATCCACCACCGCCAACGGCCGGGATTCGCGGGCGCGCCACCGCCGGCCATCGCGTGTCAACAGACAGGCTCCGTGCGGCCCCAGGGTCAGAACCAGCAAGCCGGCACCGCTCGTATCCAGCAGATGCTGCGCCCGCGCAAATACATCAGCGCCAGGTATCGCCAGGCTTTCCAGGTCTTCATCGCTGACCTTGACGACGTCGGCGTGTTGCAACGCAGCGTGCACGTTGCGCCTGTAGTCCTGCAGGTCCGGCATGACCGACGGCCGCAGGTTGGCATCCACCACCACCATGCTGCCCGCCTGATGCTGGGCACGCAGCCATGGCAGGTAGCGGCCCGCATCCTCGGGCGCGAGTGCCAGGGCACCGGTATACACCATCTCGAGCGCGGGGACGCGTTGACACGACTGGATCAGGCTGTCCGCCGTGACCGCACGGTCCGCCACATCCTGCCGGTAAAAAACGTAGTCGGGATGGCCTGCATCATTTAGCCCCACCACGGCCAGTGAGGTGCTTTGTGCCACAGGCTGTGGGCAGGCCAGCCGCACACCATCCCCGGTCAGCGCGGCAGCCAGCTGGCGGCCAAAGCGATCGCGCGACAAAGGGTTGAGGTACAGGGTGCTGACGCCCTGCCGGGCCAGCGCACGCGTCAGGTTGAAAACAGCGCCACCCGGGCAAGGTTCATAACGTCCGTCCGGTTGAACGATCAGGTCAATCAATGCCTCACCAGCGGTTGCAACTTGCAGCACTTTTTCAGGGTTTTTCTCAGGGTAATCCATAACTAAAACAACTTGATTTAATAACTCAAGCGCCACTATAGTTCACCAACACCCATCACTTATGGGTACTTTCCCGCGAACCCGGGCCTGAATGTCGATTCAACAAGGAGACCATTTCATGAAAAAGACCACCGCCCTCCTGGCACTGTCCAGCCTCGCCCTGGCCGCCACATCGGCCTTTGCAGCGGGCGAACCCGTGATCGGCCTGATTACAAAAACCGAAACCAACCCCTTCTTCGTCAAGATGAAGGAAGGTGCTGAAGCCGAGGCCAAAAAACTCGGCGCCAAGCTGCTGACCGCCGCCGGCAAATCCGACGGCGACACAGCAGGCCAGATCACCGCACTGGAAAACATGGCTGCCGGCGGCGCCAAAACCATTTTGATCACCGCCAGCGGCGACGCCATCAGCCCTACCGTCAAAAAACTCCAGGCCAAAGGCGTGCAGGTGATTGCACTGGACAGCCCTTTTGAAGGTGCCGATGCCCTGTTCGCCACCGACAACTACAAAGCCGGCGTTTTGATCGGCCAGTATGCGAAGGCGGCCATGGCCGGCAAACCTGCCAGGATTGTCACGATCGACCTGTTCCCAGGCCATCCGGTGGGGGCGCAACGTCACAATGGGTTCATGAAGGGTTTCGGCCTGCCTGCGGCAGACGCGAAATCCAACGAGCTGTCCAAAGACGCGGCCGTGGTCTGCATGGCCGATGGTTTTGGTGACCAGGCCAAGAGCCAGACGGCCATGGAAAACTGCCTGCAGAAAAATCCCGACGTCAATGTGGTCTACACCATCAACGAGCCTGCGGCCGCGGGTGCGTTTAATGCGCTGAAAAAGGCCGGCAAGGAAAAAGGCGTGACCATTGTCTCGGTCGATGGCGGCTGCCAGGGCATCAAGGACACGGCAGCCGGCATCATCACCGCAACGTCGCAGCAATACCCCCTGACCATGGCGGCGCTGGGCGTGGCAGCAGGTGTCAGCTACGCCAAGGGCGGCAAAAAGGCTTCGGGTTACACCGACACCGGCGTGACCTTGGTCTCGGCAAAAGCCCTTCCGGGTGTAGACAGCAAAGACACCAAAACGGGACTGAACCTTTGCTGGGGTGCGAAGTAATCGGCCAGACGCCTGCCGCCTGTCATCTTGCACCAGGTCCGGTGCAGGATGACAACATCATTTTCTCCATCCTGGATCTTTACCGATGAACCTGTCTTCGCGCCACATCCCGTGGGGGGCCCTCGGCCCCTGGCTGGCCCTGCTGGCCACCTGCATCTTTTTTACCACCCAGTCAGACCGCTTCCTGACGGGTGCAAACCTGTCCCTGGTGCTGCAGCAGGTGATGGTGGTCGGTGTCCTGGCCATTGGACAGACCCTGATCATCCTGACGGCCGGCATCGACCTGTCCTGTGGCATGGTGATGGCACTGGGCGGCATGGTGATGACCAAGTTCGCCGTGAATTACGGCATCAACCCCTACCTGGCCATTGCTTGCGGCCTGGCGGTCACGACCGGCTTCGGCCTCGTCAATGGCTTGCTGGTCACCCGTATCAAATTGCCCCCTTTCATCGTGACGCTGGGCACCCTGAACATCGCATTTGCGATCACACAGATCTACTCCAACGCGCAAATCGTTCCCAACCTCCCGGCGGAATTGACCGCGCTGGGCAACACATTCGACCTGGGCAGCACCGAAGTCAGCCTGGGAACGGTCACCATGATTGGCCTGTATCTGCTGGCGTGGTTTGTCTTGCGGGACACCGCGCCGGGCAGGCACCTGTATGCCGTGGGCAACAACGCCGAAGCAGCAAGGTTGACCGGCATCCGGGTCGACCGCGTACTGGTGGCCGTGTACGCGCTGGCCGGTCTTTTTTACGGCATCGCCGCGCTCCTGTCGGTGGCGCGCACCGGCGTCGGCGACCCGAATGCCGGGCAAACCGAAAACCTGGATGCCATCACCGCCGTGGTGCTGGGCGGCACCAGCCTGTTTGGCGGACGCGGCATCATCCTCGGCACGCTCGTCGGCGCGGTGATTGTGGGCGTGTTTCGCAACGGTCTCACCCTGATGGGCGTTGCCTCCGTCTACCAGACACTGATTACCGGCATTCTGGTGATCTTGGCGGTCGCGGCCGACCAGATGTCGCGCAAAGGGCCCCGCTGATGAACACCTCAACGTCCCTCCCCACTTCCGCACCTCTGATCATGCAGGCTAAGGGACTGGTCAAGCGCTACGGCCAGGTCACCGCACTGGACGGTACCGACTTCGAACTACGCGCCGGCGAAATCCTGGCCGTGATCGGTGACAACGGCGCCGGAAAATCCTCGCTGATCAAGGCCTTGTCGGGCGCCACCGTGCCTGACGAAGGCGAACTGTTGCTCGACGGCAAGCCGATGCGCTTCAAGTCTCCTATCGATGCGCGCCGTGCCGGGATCGAAACCGTCTACCAGGATTTGGCCGTGGCCCCTGCCATGAGCATTGCGGAAAACCTGTTTCTGGGCCGCGAACTCCTCAAGCCCGGCCCCTTGGGCCGCTGGCTGCGCCTGCTCGACAAGAAGAAGATGCTGGAGCAGGCCATTGCCCGCATGCAGGAACTCAAGGTCGGGATTCGTTCGATGACGCAGGCCGTGGAAACACTCTCCGGCGGCCAGCGCCAATGCGTAGCCGTGGCGCGCGCCGCTGCCTTTGCGCAGCATGTGGTCATCATGGATGAACCCACGGCCGCCCTGGGCGTGAAAGAAGGCAACATGGTGCTGGAGCTGATTCGCCGGGTGCGCGACAAGGGACTGCCCGTCATCTTGATCAGCCACAACATGCCGCATGTGTTTGAAATCGCCGACCGCATCCACATCCAGCGCCTGGGCCGCCGTGCGGCGGTCGTCAATCCCAAGACCATCAGCATGAGCGACACCGTGGCCGTGATGACGGGCGCCAAGACGGCCGAAGAACTGCCGGAGTCCGCGCTTGCCTGACATATTGGCCCCCACGCTTGTCACTGCGTGTACTACGTTGCCCCCCGAGGGGGCGCTGCGCCTGCGGACTGGCAAAGCCAGATCCGCGGCCCCGGCTGGTAAAGAGGGGCCCCCCGCGCTTATCGCTTCGCGTACTGCTGCCGCTCGAGGGGGCACTGTCACTCCAAAATGCGTGAGGCCCGCTCATGCTTAAAGGCATTGACCCTCTACTCACGCCCGACTTGCTCAAGCTGCTGGCCGAGATGGGCCATGACGATGCGCTGCTGCTGGCCGACGCCAACTTCACGGCCATGAGTGTGGGTGCGGGCAAGCCCGTGCTGCGCCTGCCTGGCCATGGCATGGCGCGGACAGTGCGGGCCGTGGCGTCGCTGCTGCCTCTGGCTGAAGATGTGGATCATCCGGTGGCTTACATGCAGGTCAGCGGTACCGAGGCACCCTACCGTTCAGAGCTACAGCGCGAGGTACTGGCGCTGCTGGCCCCGGGCTGGCTGCCGCACCAGCAGGCCGAGGCCGTTGAGCGCTACGCGTTTTATGAACGGGTACGCCAGGCCTATGCCATTGTGGTGACGGGTGAATTGCAGCCTTTTGGCAACTTCATCCTGCGCAAAGGGGTCATCGGCGAAAATCTGCGTCCATGACCGAATCTCCTGTCACCGCCGCCACTCCCGCTACCCCTGCGGAATCCGAAGCAGCCACACCTGTGTGGCTGCGCCAGCGCGGCTCCAACCACGTGGGTATGCGCCAGTTCAACGAACGCGTGGTGCTGCAGGCCATCCGCCTGCACGGCAGCGTACCGAAAGCCGAACTGGCCCGCCTGACCAACCTGACCGCACAGACCATCGGGCTGATCACTGCCCGGCTGGAAGAAGACGACCTGCTGATCCGGCATGATCGCGTGCGCGGGCGCATTGGCCAGCCCTCGGTGCCGTTGGCGCTGAACCCCGACGGAGCCTTCTCTGTGGGGATCAAGATTGGCCGGCGCAGCACCGACTGGCTGCTGGTCGACTTCACCGGTCAGGTCCGCCAACGCCTGTCGCTGGCCTATGCCTTCCCAGATGCCGACACACTGCTCCCCGTGATCGGCCAGAACCTGCGCATCCTGCGCGAGCAACTCGGTGCACTGGCTCCGCGACTGGTCGGTGTGGGGGTGGCCGCTCCCTTCCAGCTCGGTGGCTGGCACCGGATGCTGGGGCTGTCAGCGCAGCAGTCGGACCGATGGAACCACATCGACCTCAGCGCCGAAGTGCAAGCCATGACCGAGCTGCCTGTGAGTTTTGCCAAAGATACCTCGGCGGCCTGTGTGGCCGAGCTGGTGTCGGGCCGTGGGCGCGACCTCAAGAGCTTTCTCTACCTGTTTGTCGACACCTTTGTGGGGGGCGGCCTGGTCATCAATTCACAACTCCACGCCGGCATCCACAACAACGCCGGCGCCGTGGCGTCGCTGCCATTGCAGGCGGCCCGGCCACCCGGCGCGCCGCCACAGCTGGTCAGCCAGGCTTCGCTCTGGGAACTGGAGCAGTGTTTCAAGGCGCGCGGGCTTGATCCGACTGCAGCCTATGACGAACGCGCCCTGCAGCCGCCGTTCGAGTCCGACACCCAGGCCTGGGTGGCCAGCGCCGCCAATGCACTGGCCCACAGCGTGGTCAGCGCAACGGCCCTGCTGGATATTGATGCCGTGGTGATGGATGGCTCCTTTTGCCGCCCGCTGCTGCAGCGCCTGATTGAAGCCACGGGCGCAGCACTCGGCCGCTACAACTGGGAAGGCCTCTGGCCCGCCCAGGTGATCGCCGGCAGCATTGGCTCCGACGCTCGCGCGCTGGGCGGTGCCATGCTGCCCCTGCATGCCAATTTCGCACCTGACCGCGACCTGTTTCTCAAGGGTGGCCGCTGATCCGCGCTTCGGGACGGTACATCGCCTCGATTTCGCGCGCATAACGAGCCATCAGGTTATTGCGCTTGAGCTTGAGCGTCGGGGTCATCAGGGCGTTTTCGGGCGTCCACGGTTCCCGCGTAAGGTACACGGCACGCGGTGTCGCGTAGCGTGCGAAGTCCTTCGTCTGGGTTGCCATTCGCTCCAGCGCAAGCTTGTGGACAACCGGCAGGTGCAGGCTTGCCGGGTCCTCGGGGTCCAGCGCCAGCGCCGCAGCCACACGCCGCCATTCGGCCGGGTTGACCACTGCCACACAGGCGATGAAGGGGCGGTTTTCACCGACCACAAAGACCTGGTCGAACAGGGAGTCGGCGGCAATCGCCACCTCGAGGTCGCCAGGCGGTACTTTCTCGCCGGTCGACGTCACGATGATTTCCTTCAGGCGCCCCATGATGCGGATACGCCCGCCATCGATCACGGCCTGGTCTCCTGTGCACAGCCAGCCGTCTTCCGTCAGCACGCGGGCCGTGTCTTCGGGGCGTTTCCAGTAGCCCTTCATCACCAGCGGGCCGCGCACCTGCAGCTCCTGGTTGGCGCTGATGCGCACCTCGACACCCGGCAAGGCCCTGCCCACCGTGGCCGGGTCGTTGTCGTCGACACCATTGCCCGACACCACGGGCGATGTCTCCGTCATGCCGTAGCCCTGCAGCAGCGGCAGGCCCAGCCCGAGGAAACAGCGTGCCACCGCGTGCGACAAGGGCGCACCACCGCTCACCGCCACCCGCACGCGCCCGCCAAACTGCGCCCGCAGGGTTCCGGCCACCAGCCGCTCCAGCAGGGGCCACACCAGGGGATCCAGCCATGCCCACGGACTTTTTTCGCTTTCCGCCAAAAGCAATCCCTGTGCGCGGCAAAACCGCCGCCAGCCGACAAACTGCGCCGCCAGAAACAGGCGTGTTTTAAGCGGCGACTGCGTCAGTGTCTCCTGCAGTTTGGCAAATACGCGCTCGTAAATACGCGGCACCGAAATCAGTACAGTGGGACGCACGGTTTTCAGGTCCTCGGCCAGCAAGGGCACGGAACGCGCATAAGCCACACAGCTTCCGGCGGCAATGGGCAGGTAATAACCGGCAGTCCGTTCAAACGTGTGCGACAGCGGCAGGAACGACAGGAACACATCGTCCACCATAGGCACCACCAGCGACAGGATGGCTCGCACGTTGGACACGATGTTGCGGTGCGTCAGCATTACGCCCTTGGGTTTTCCCGTGGTGCCGGAGGTGTAGACGATGGCCGCGAGGTCGTCCTCCTGCGGTGCGGGCAGCAAGCCGGCGTACCCTTCCCCCGCCGCCAGCCAGTCGGCCAGCGGCACAACAGCCACCGGTCCACCCGCCCCGCTCAATGCCGCTTCAGGCGCGGCGACCACCACGCAGCGCAACGCCGGCAAGGGCGTTCCGACAGCCTCAATGGCCTGCCACTGCGAAAGCGATGACACCATCAGCAGGGAAGCTTCGCAGTCGGCCAGGATGTAGGCAGTGCTGCCGGCATTGTCAATGGCGTGCAGCGGCACAGGCACCAGCGCCAACGACAGGGCTGCCTGGTCAATGCTCACCGCATTAAGGCCGTTAGGCAAGAGGATCGCGACACTTGCATGGGCCGGCAGTTGCGTGGCCGCCAGCGCGCGTCGCCACCGCGCGACCCGCTCGCTGGCCTCAGCCCAGCAGGTGCTGCACCATTGCCCGGTGACGGCATCAAATTCACGGTAAGCCTCAGCCTCGGGGCTGTGTGCCACGCGAAAGGCCAGTAATTCCGGCAGCGTGTGCACTGCGGCAAGGTCCAGGGGGGTGATGTTCATTCAGGTTTCCTGCCAGCCGGAAAGGCGGCACTGTCATTTTTTATCACGTGCGCAGTTGCGCGTGGCGGCGTTGCATCAAGCCCGTTCAACAACAGGCCTTTTGGGCGGATGCGTATCAGCGCACCTTCAGGCGCCGGCGTTACCTGCTTTGCGCCTGGCCTTCCAGGCGCCGAAAATAACAATCAGGCCGGGAATCAAAATCATGGCCCAGATGATCTTGTCGAGATGGGTTTTAACAAATGGGATATTGCCGAAAAAATAACCAATGGTGACGATACCGCCGACCCAGAGCGCGCCGCCGCCAATGTCATAGAGGGTGAACTTGCTGCGCGTCATTTGGGACACACCCGCCACAAAAGGCGCAAAAGTCCGCAGGAAAGGCATGAAACGCGCCGCCACGATGGTGATGCCGCCATAACGCTCGTAAAACTCATGCGCCTGGTTGAAGGCCTTTTTGTTGAAGAACTTCGAGTCTTCCCACTGGAACACCTTGGGCCCGAAATAGCGGCCAATGGTGTAGTTGGACTGGTTGCCCAGCACAGCAGCGGCAAACAGCAGGCCAACGGACAGCGGGTAATTCATCAGCCCGACACCGCACATGGCGCCCACCACAAACAGCAGCGAGTCACCCGGCAGAAAGGGCATGACCACCACGCCGGTTTCCACAAAGATGATCAGAAACAGCAGCGCATACACCCATGCGCCGTAGCTGGCGACAAAGGCCTCCAGGTGCTTGTCGACATGAAGAATGAAATCGATGAGAAAGGTGACTAGTTCCATGCCGGCAATTTTGACAGGTATGAAACCAGCAGGCCTGCAGGGATGGCCAATGAGCTTCATGGCATGCCCCAAACCTTGCAAATCGCCAACAGACTATTACAAGTTGCTGATTGAACCAGTGCGGGAAAGCCTCAGGACGCAGGGGGTTTACGGCATGTCCCTCAACAGCCAAACCCGTAAAATCTGCGCAATGACCCTGCCCGCCCGCCGCCCGATCCGCGAACTTCCCGATGAACTGATCAGCCAGATTGCGGCCGGCGAAGTGGTGGAGCGCCCAGCGTCCGTCGTGCGCGAACTGGTGGACAACGCGCTGGATGCCGGCGCCACGCAGGTAACTGTGCGGCTGCTGGCCGGTGGCGTGCGGCTCATCGTGGTCGAAGACGACGGCTTCGGCATCCCGCGCGAAGAACTTCCCGTCGCCCTGAGGCGCCATGCCACCAGCAAGATTGCGTCGTTGCAGGATCTCGAAGCCGTCGGCACCATGGGTTTTCGGGGCGAGGCGCTGGCGGCGATCAATTCGATCGCCGACATGAGCCTGTTGTCCAGGATCGCCGCGGATGAACACGCATGGCAGCTTGACGGCCGCACCGGCGAACTGAAGCCCGCCGCGCGCAGCCGCGGCACCAGCGTGGAAGTGCGGGAGCTGTTTTACGCCACGCCCGCGCGCCGCAAATTCCTGAAAACCGATGCCACCGAACTGGCCCACTGCATTGAAGCCGTACGCCGCCATGCCCTTGTGCGGCCCGATGTGGGTTTTGCCATCTGGCACGAAGGCAAGCTGGTCGAGCAATGGCGTGCGGCGACAGGCGACAACGCCCACCAGCAGCGCCTGGCCGACGTGCTGGGCAGCGAATTTGTCGAACAGTCCGTCGCCGTCAGTTACGAAAGCTCGGCCCGCCGCGCCGACGGCCTGCCGGCCGTGCGCGTCTGGGGCGTCGCCGGCATTCCGGATGCCGCCCGCTCGCGTGCCGACCAGCAGTTCGCCTATGTCAATGGCCGTTACGTACGCGACAAGGTGCTGACCCACGCCGCGCGCAGCGCGTATGAGGACGTGCTGCACGGCCACCGCCAGCCGGTCTATGCGCTGTATGTCGAGATCGACCCGTCCCGCGTGGACGTGAACGTGCACCCGACCAAGATCGAAGTGCGTTTTCGCGACAGCCGCGAGGTGCACCAGGCCGTGCGCCACGCCACCGAAAACGCGCTGGCCGTTCCGCGCTCCATGGCAGCTGTCCAGGCCGGCACGGAAGACGCTGCTGTCACGCCCACCGGATTTCTTGAACAAAACAAGGCTTTTGCGCAACAGGGATGGGCGCAACCAGCTATCAATTTTGTAGCAAACGGCGGCCACAGGGCCTCCGACTTTGACGCCATGTGGCCGTCATCGCAAGCCGTCGCGCCCAGCCCGCGGGAATCTGGCGAGGATGCCCTGTACGTCACCATTCCCCCAGCCGGAAATGGCATGGCAAACCCTGGCGTGCCTGAAGGCGCAAGCGCCCTGCCCTCCGGCGACTGGCCGCTGGGCCGCGCCATCGCCCAGCTGCAGGGCATCTACGTGCTGGCCGAAAACACCCAGGGCCTTGTCATTGTGGACATGCACGCTGCCCATGAGCGCATCGTCTATGAACGCCTGAAAACCCAGATGGACGGTGCCGATGGCGCCGATGGTGCCAGCATCATCAGCCAGCCGCTGCTGATTCCGGCCACCTTTGCCGCCAGCCCCCAGGAAGTGGCCACGGCTGAGGCCAACGCCCAGGCATTGGCAACGCTGGGCCTGGAAATCACGCCTTTTTCGCCCAAAACCCTGGCGGTGCGCGCCGTGCCCACCAGCCTGGCGCAGGGCGATGCGGTGGAGCTGGCCCGCAGCGTGCTGGCCGAACTGGCCCAGCACGACGCCAGCACCGTCATACAGCGGGCCCAGAACGAGTTGCTGTCGACCATGGCCTGCCACGGCGCCGTGCGCGCCAACCGCAAGCTCACGCTTGACGAAATGAACGCCCTGCTGCGCCAGATGGAAGCCACTGAGCGCTCCGACCAGTGCAACCACGGGCGGCCCACCTGGCGGCAGGTCAGCATCCGGGAGCTTGACACGCTCTTCATGCGCGGACGCTGAACTTTCCGGCGCCCGGCGAATCATTCACTTGCATGAAACGCTGGCACCTCTTTACTTCTTTCCTGATGACGCTGGCGTTGCTGGCGGGCTGCGCCACCCTTGACGAAAAGCAGCGGGCCTGGATCTTCCAGCCCAGCGACCGCACCTGGAGCGGGGGCGCTGCCGCCGCTGTTGGCATGGAAGACGTCTGGATTGACTTCAACGCCGCTGGCGGCAACGGCAGTGACGGCGACCACCCCGTCCGCCTGCACGGCCTGTGGCTGCCGGCAGACGAGCCCGATGCCGCAAGCAAAACCCCCGTGCTGCTGTACCTGCATGGCGCGCGTTACAACGTTACCGGCTCCGCGCCGCGCATGCGCCGCATGCAGGAGCTCGGCTTCTCGGTCCTGGGGATCGACTATCGCGGTTTTGGCAAAAGCACCTACGAACTGCCGTCGGAAACATCGGCCTACGAAGACGCCCGCGCCGCGTGGGACTGGCTGGCCAAAAAGTACCCCGGCCGCCCCCGTTACATCTTCGGACACTCGCTGGGCGGGCCAATTGCCATCAACCTGGCCACTGAAGTGGCCGATGAAAGCGGCACGATTGTCGAAAGCACATTCACCTCCATCGCCGATGTGGTGAGTACGTCCCAGTGGGGCTGGATGCCGGTGTCGCTGCTCATCACCCAACGTTTCGAGGCCGTCCGAAAAGTCGGCAAGATCGGCTCCCCCCTGCTGGTGGTGCATGGCGGCGAAGACCGCCTCATCCTGCCGGACCTGGGGCGCAAACTTTATGACGCCGCAGCGCAGCCCAAGCTCTTCCTGCTGGTGCCGGGTGGCTCGCACCACGACACCAACCTGGTCGGCCAGCCGCAATACCGGCAGGCACTGGCACAGCTGTTTCAGATGGACAGGAGCCTTGCTGACGGTGCGCAGCAGAATGAGGCATTGCAGGTGGCCGGCGGCAAACGCGCCCCAAAACAAGCCGAAATGCTACAGAACAAGGAATAATGCCCAAAAACAGGTATTTTTTACTTACCCAATACATGTAGCCGGATGTAACATCCCTCGTACCGCATAGCAGCTGATAGCAGCTAAAACAACGAGAGGGGAATGTATGAGCCAAGTCCTGGTTATCCGCAGGCCGTCTGCCATCAATGTGCTGGCCCCTGTGCTGGCGCTTCTGGCGTCTGCCCCTCTTCATGCCCAGACCGCCGCCGCCGCCGCGGCGCCTGCCGTTGCGAAATTCAATGGCGCAGACACCGCCTGGATGCTCATCTCGACCGTCCTGGTGCTGTTGATGACCATTCCCGGCATCATGCTGTTTTACAGCGGCATGATGCGGGCCAAAAATGCGCTCTCCATCGTGGCGCACACCTTTGCGGCCACCACAGTTGTTACGCTGGTATGGGCGGGCATTGCCTACTCGCTGGCCTTCACGCCCGGCAACCCCTGGATCGGCGACATGAGCCGGGCACTGAGCGAAGGCCTGCTGGGCGCAAAAGTCGGCGCGCACGTTTCAGCGCCTTCCGTGCCGGAATCCGCTTTCTTCCTGTTCCAGCTGGCATTCGCCATCATTACCTTCGCGCTGATCATCGGCGCCACTGTGGAGCGAATGCGCCTGAGCGCCACCATTTTCTTCGCGGCCTTCTGGACCATCCTGGTATACGCCCCTGTGGCGCACTGGATCTGGCAACCCACCGGCTGGCTCGCCAGCATGGGCCACATGGACTTTGCGGGCGGCACAGTGGTGCACATCGCGGCCGGCGTCAGCGGCCTGGTGGCGGCCAAGGTTGTGGGTCCGCGCAAGGGTTTCGGAACCGAACCCATGGTGCCGCACAACCTCTTGATATCCATCATCGGCGCCGGGCTCTTGTGGGCGGGCTGGTTCGGCTTCAATGCCGGTTCGGCCTTTGAAGCCAGTTCGCGCGCCGTGGGCGCCCTGCTGGCCACCCAGGTGGCGGCCTGCGTTGGCGCGTTCATGTGGGGCATTTGCGAATATGTCCAGCGCGGCAAGTTCAGCGTGCTGGGCATGGCAACTGGCGCCATTGCCGGCCTCGTCGCCATCACGCCGGCGTCCGGTTTTGTCGGCGTCATGGGCGCATCGGTGTTGGGCTTTGCGGGCGGCGTCGGCTGCTTCCTGGCCGTGACCCGCTTCAAGCGTGCCACAGGAATTGACGACTCGCTTGACGTATTTGCCCTGCATGGCGTGGGCGGCATCATCGGCACGGTCCTGACCCCGGTCTTTGCGCTCAAGGAAATTGCACCCGTGACCGCCACCGTGTTTACCAACCTCGTGGGAGCCTGCGCCGTTGCAGCTTACGCAGGCGTCGCGACCTGGCTGATTTTGCTGGTGGTCAAGCCCCTTGCAGGCCTTCGCGTAACCACGGCAGAGGAAGAACTGGGCCTTGACCTTGCCCAGCACGGCGAGATGATTTCAGGTGCTTGAGTTCCCCCCATCAAGACACGTAAACCATGCTGTTAACCATGACGCCGCCTGACGACTCCGATCTCATGGCCTACGCGGTGCGGATGGTCATTCCCATGAAGCGGGAGTTCGGCCGTTCGTTGAATGTCCATCAATTCCTGCATGACCTGCCGTACGCCACTGAAGTAATTCAGGAAGCGCTCAACAGCAAGGACGAGCGCCTGCGCAGCTATGCGGCCTATGCGCAGACCAAGATTTTCGGACCCCGCAGCGGCAGCGAACCATTGCTGTCAGCGTCCGCTGCATCGCCCGCACCGTCGCGCGCCGTCGCGGCCGCTCCTGCCGCAAGTGAAACAGAAATCAGCGAAGACCTCCGGGCCAAGGCCATTGCCCGGTACAAGTCAGGCCTGCGCTGAACAGCCTGGCCGCCCCGACAGCGCCCTGATACCCCAGGCTTGATCAGCCCGCCCTCACCACACGCACGCCGGCACGTCTGGCGCTGCTGATCCACGCTGCCTGCGCGTCGCGGTGAACCACCACCGCCGACACATCGGCCAACGCCATGATGCGGCAGGCCGAAGCCGCGCCAAGTTTTTCGCCCGATGCCAGCAGCACCGTTTCCGAGGCGCAGCGGTGCAGCGCCCGCTTGACGGCGGCTTCTTCGGAATCTCCCGTGGTCACGCCCGCCGACGCATGCACGCCGGTCGCCCCCATGAAAAACACATCGGCCCGCAGGCGGGATAGCTGCTCCATCAACTCGGCCCCCATGGCCACCATGGAGTGCCGAAAGAGCCGCCCGCCAAGCAGCTGAATCACGAGGTGGGGACAGCGAGCCAGTTCCATGGCAACCGCCGGGCTGTGGGTAAACACCGTCGCATGAAGGTCTTCACTCAGGTGCCGCGCCATCTGCAGCGCGGTGGTGCCGCCGTCGATGATCACCACCTGCCCTGGCTGGACCATGGCCGCCGCCGCCCGGCCGATGGCCTGCTTGTCCAGCGGCGCAATTTGCTCACGCACCGCCACATTGCCGACGGCCGGTGAAGCAGGCAAGGCCCCGCCATGGACACGCTGGAGCTTGCCCGCCTGGGCCAGCTCGCGAAGGTCGCGCCGGATGGTGTCTTCCGAAATACCCAGCTCCTGGCTGAGGGCCTTGGCAACCAGTTGCCCGTCACGGTCAAGGCGCGTCAGCAGCAGGTGTTTGCGTTGGCTGGTCAGCATGGGGTTTCGGCTCCGGTTTCTATCTGGCGTGAAGCTGGACAACTGCACGAAATTTCATAATAATGCACGATATTACACGAAATCAACCAACCCGAATGCGCCCTTCCTTCCTGACTCCACCGCCCGCACCACACGTGCGCGTGCTCGGCGACGAACGCCTGTCCGACAACTGGTATGTATTGCGCAAACTCACCATCGAGTTGCGCCGCCGCGGCGGCACGTGGCAGCAGCAGACACGCGAGGTCTATGACCGCGGCAACGGCGCAGCGATCCTTCTTGTCAACGTCCGGCGGCAAACCGTGGTGCTGACAAGGCAGTTCCGGCTGCCGGCCTGGGTCAATGGTTGCGCCGACGGTATGCTCATCGAGGCCTGCGCCGGACTGCTCGATGGCGACGACCCCGAGACCTGCATCCGCCGCGAAGCAGCCGAAGAAACCGGGTTCCGCATCCAGGCGCCGCACAAGGTGTTCGAGGCCTACATGAGCCCGGGTTCGGTCACTGAAAAGTTGCACTTCTTCGTAGCCTCCTACGAAAGTTCAGACCGGGCAGGAGAAGGCGGCGGCATCGCCCATGAAGGTGAAGACATCGAGGTGATCGAGCTGTCGCTGGAAGAAGCGCTGGCCATGGTGCGCAGCGGCGCCATTGAAGACGCCAAGACCATCATGCTGCTGCAGCACGCAAAAATCACCGGCCTGGACCGCCTGCTCCCTCTGCCCCCTTCTTCCGGGTCCTGAATTGATTCTGGAAACGGCCCCTCGGGCCATGCCAGTACCGCGATGCAGCAGGCGTTTTGTCTGATACGCTCAGCTCAATGGATGTTCCTGTTTCGAAGACCGCGGCGCCTGCCATGTCGCCCGGCATGGTGGTGCTGGTCCTGTCGATGCTGCTGGGCATCCAGCCGGTCACGACCGATCTCTACCTGCCCGCCCTGCCCGCCCTGACTGAAGGTTTCGGCGCGCCGATGTCGCAGGCGCAGCTCACGCTCAGCGCCCTGCTGCTGGCCTTCGGCACCTCCCAGCTGATCTGGGGCCCGCTGTCGGACCGCTTCGGCCGCCGTCCCATCCTGCTCTGGGGCCTGTGCGCCTACACCCTCGCTTCCGTCGGCAGCACGCTCGCATCGTCGATGACACTGCTGATCACCTGGCGCATCGTGCAGGGCGCCGCCATGGGCGCTGCAGTGATGTGCGCGCGCGCCATTGTGCGCGACCTGTACCAGCCGCTTGAAGGCGCCCGCGCCATGTCCAAAGGCTTGAGCGGCCTGGGCGTGCTGGCCTGCATCAGTGCACCGCTGGGCGGCTTGCTGTCGGAGCTTTTCGGCTGGCGCATGGCACTGATGGCGCTGGCCGTGTTCGGCGCGGCCACGCTGGCCCTCATCTCACTGCGGTTTGAAGAAACCCTGGCACAGAAAAACCCGCGTGCGCTGCAGCCGGCCACACTGCTGCGCACCTGGGTCCATATTCTTCGCAACCCCACGTTCCTGGCGTTTTCGGTGTTGACCGCGGCCTCCTACGGCGGCCTCTTCACCTTTCTGGCCACCTCGTCGTTCGTGTTTATCAAGGTGCTGGGCCTGACCAAAACACACTACGGCCTCATCATGTTTTCGATGTGTTTTTGCTACCTCACCGGCACCTTCATCTGTCGTCGGCTGCTGCCGCGCTTTGGCGTGCGGCGCTCGGTGGCCGTGGCCGCCTGCCTCACACTGGCCGGCGGAACCCTGATGGGCGTGCTGGCCTGGGCCGGCATCCAGAACGTCTGGGCCATCATGCTGCCCTACTACCTGTTCATGCTGGGGCATGGCGTGCACCAGCCCTGCGGGCAGAGCGGCGCCGTTAGTCCCTTCCCCCAGGCGGCGGGCGCTGCCTCGGCCCTCAACGGATTTCTCATGATGGTCGTGGCCTTCGGCATGGGCGGCTGGCTGGGAACCCACATGGACGGCACGGTGCGGCCGCTGACCAACGGCGTCTGGTTCTGGAGCGCGCTGATCGCCGCCACGGCCTGGACCGTGATCCAGAAATACGGAGAGCCTGCCCATGAGGCCGCAGCCAGGGCCTGACATGCGCGGCATCGCACTGGCCGGACCGACGGCCTCCGGCAAAACCGCCGCCGCCATGGCGATTGCACAGCGCCACGCGGTGGAAATCATCAGCGTCGATTCCGCACTGGTCTATCGCGGCATGGACATCGGCACTGCCAAGCCCACAGCGGCCGAGCTGGCCGCTGTGCCGCATCACCTGATTGACATCCGCGACCCGCTGCACGCCTACAGCGCGGCCGAGTTTGTGGCCGACGCCAACCGGCTGATGGAAGACATCCGCGGACGCGGCAAACTGCCGCTGCTGGTGGGCGGCACCATGCTGTACTTCAAGGCGCTGTTCGACGGGCTGGACGACATGCCCAAAGCCGACCCCGCCGCGCGCACCGTGATAGCCGACGAAGCAGCCGCCAACGGCTGGCCGGCTCTGCATGCCGAACTCGCCCGGGTGGACCCGGTCACCGCCGCCCGGCTCGCACCGAACGATTCGCAGCGCATTTCGCGTGCGCTGGAGGTTTTCCGCGTGTCAGGCCAGCCGCTGTCGTTCTTCCACCAGCAAAACGCTACAAAAACCATAGCTGCTGGCGCACAGCCATCAATGGCTACAGCCCTTATTTCCCTTGAACCTCAAGACCGCAGCTGGCTGCACGAGCGTATTGCCCAACGCTTCGACGCCATGCTGGCCGGCGGGTTTATGGACGAAGTGAAAGCCCTGCGCGCACGCGGCGACCTCAACCCCGACTTGCCTTCGATGCGCTGCGTCGGCTACCGCCAGGCGTGGGAAGCACTGGACGGCAACTACCCGCTGGCCGAGCTGCGCGACAAAGGCATTTTCGCCACGCGCCAGCTGGCCAAGCGCCAGATCACCTGGCTGCGCTCCATGCCGCAGCGCCAGGTCGTGGCCTGCGATGCGGCCGATGCGTTGCAGCAGGTGCTTGCACTGGTTGACGCTTCTGTTGGGCAGACGACATGAGCCTTCAACTCAGGAACCTCGCCAAGCGCTACGGCACAACCGCCGTGTTCAGCCATGTCACGCTGGATGTTGAGCCCGGCGAGTTCGTCGCCATCATCGGCGAATCAGGCGTCGGCAAATCAACGCTGCTCAACTGCATGGCCGGGCTCGATACCTGGGACGAAGGCACGGTACTGCTGAACGGCCAGGACCTGGGTGCCATGACCGACGACGAGCGTGCGCTGCTACGCCGCCGCCATGTGGGTTTTGTGTTTCAGGCCTTTCATGTGCTGCCGCACCTGGATGTCGCGCAGAACGTGGCCCTGCCATTGCTGCTGCTCGGCGAGCCGGACGACGCGCGCGTGCAGTCACTGCTGGATGCGGTCGGCCTGTCGGGCATGGGCGGGCGGCTGCCCCAGCAACTCAGCGGCGGCCAGCTGCAGCGCGTGGCGATTGCCCGTGCCCTGGTACACCGGCCCAGCCTGCTGCTGGCCGATGAACCCACCGGCAACCTGGACCCAACGACGGCCGCCAAAGTAATGGATGCGCTGATTGCCCAGACCCGCGAACACGGCGCCTCGCTGGTGCTGGTCACCCATTCGGAAGCCGCCGCCGCACGCGCAGACCGCCGACTGCATCTGAGCGCTGACGGGATTCTTCCGTAGGCTGCGCTCCCCTGCTCAGGCCCGGGCGAGCAACTCTGCGTAGCGCGTCAAATCAACATTTCCGCCGCTGATGATGACGCCCACTTTTTCACCGGGCGCCGGCGGGTTGGCCTGCAGCGCGGCGCATGCCCCGGCAAACGCCAGGCAGCCTGTCGGCTCCACCACCATCTTCATGCGTTCGGCAAAAAAGCGCATGGACTCGACCAGCTGCGCATCGCTTACCGTGAGGATGTCGTCCACATCGCGCCGGATGATGGCAAAGGTGTACTCGCCCAGGTACTGGGTTTGTGCGCCGTCGGCAATGGTTTTTGGCGTTTCAATATGCACGATGCGGCCTGCGCGCAGCGACTGCTGGCCGTCGTTCCCCGCTTCAGGCTCTACGCCATAGACCTTGCACTGCGGCGACAGGGCGCGGGCTGCAAGCGCCGAGCCGCTGGTAAGCCCGCCGCCGCCCAGACATATGTAGAGACGGTCCAGCGGGCCGGTTTCTTCGATCAGCTCTTTCGCTGCCGTACCCTGGCCGGCGATCACGTCGGGGTGGTCATAAGGCGGGATCAACGTCATGCCGCGTTCGGTGGCGAGCCGTTTCGTCAGGGCCTCGCGGTCTTCGGTGAAGCGGTCGTACAGCACCACTTCCGCGCCATAGCCCTGCGTGGCGGCCAGCTTGGCAGCGGGTGCATCTTTGGGCATCACGATGACCACGGGCATACCGAGCAGCCTCGCCGAAAGCGCCATCGCCTGCGCATGGTTGCCTGACGAAAACGCGATAGCACCGGCCCGGCGCTGCGCCGCGTCGAACTTCGACAGCGCATTGAAGGCGCCGCGAAACTTGAAAGCGCCCATGCGCTGGAAGTTTTCACATTTGAAAAAGAAATTCGCGCCCCAGCGGGCATCGGCCGTACTGGACCGCAACACGGGCGTGCGGTGCGCATGGCCTTCAAGCCGCGCGGCAGCGGCGGTGACGTCGTCGTAAGTAGGAAGTTGCATGGTGAATACGCTTTCATTCCGGGTGAGAAATCAGAAAGATCCGGGTCCAGGGCATCCGGAAGACCGCAAGCTTAAATGACCAGGCGTTTTCCCGACAGAGCCAGAAAGCCTGATTCTGTACCGATACAGATGGCGGGTTCGTTCATCTGCCCAGGGCCTGATTTCGCTGCGGCGCTGAAAGGCACAATGAGCGCATGCGCGCCCTGCTCTCAAGCTTCTCCTGGCGGGAATTGCAACACCACCCCTGGCGCAACGCCGCCGCCGTAGTGGCCGTGATGCTGGGCGTGGCCCTGGCGTTTTCAGTACAGCTCATCAATGCGTCGGCACTCAGTGAGTTCTCACAGGCGGTGCGCGCGGTCAACGGTCAACCCGACCTGGAGCTGCGTGCCGTGCAGGGCAGCTTTGACGAGGCGGTGTACGCGCGCGTGGCCAACCATCCGCAAGTCGCGCTGGCCAGCCCGGTGCTTGAAATCAGCACGTATGCGCTGGACGGCACCTCCCCCACCGGCCGCCTGCCGCTGCGCATCATCGGCATCGACGCGCTGGCGGTGGCCGCCATCGCGCCGTCGCTGATGCCGGTGCCGTCTTCCGACGCGGGACGCTTCGCCCTGTTTGCGCCTGGCAAGGTGTTCTTGAACCCCGCCGCGCAGCAAGCATTGCACTCGCCGGAGTTGCGCCTACAAAGCGGCCTTGAACTGCGCAGGGTTTCTGTGGCCGGCAGCGTCGGCGCCGGTGGCGGGCCCCTGGCCGTGATGGACATTGCCGCCGCGCAGGAGCTCTTCGGCAAGGCCGGACAACTCTCCCGCATTGACCTCAGGCTCAGCGCAGGCGCCGATGCGCGCCGTGTGATCGAGTCGCTGCAGCTGCCGTCCAACATCACCGCCACAGCGCCAGGGGACGCGGCCGAACGCGTCAGCAACCTGTCGCGCGCCTACCGCGTCAACCTGACGGTGCTGGCATTGGTGGCCTTGTTCACGGGCGCCTTCCTGGTGTTCTCGGTGCTCTCGCTGAGTGTGGCCAAACGTGCGCAGCAATTCGCGCTGCTGGGCGTGCTGGGCCTCACCGGCCGCGAACGCCTGCAGCTGGTGCTGGCCGAGTCGCTGCTACTGGGCGTGGCCGGCAGCGTGTTGGGCATCGCGCTGGGTACCGGCCTGGCCGCGCTGGCGCTGCGGCTGCTGGGCGGCGACCTGGGGGGCGGCTACTTTTCCGGCGTCGCACCCACCTTGCAGTGGAACAGCTGGGCCGCACTCACTTACGGCGCGCTGGGAATTGCCGCCGCCGGCGTGGGCGGCTGGTGGCCAGCGCGTGCGGCGCAAAAACTGCCGCCCGCGCAAACCCTCAAGGGCCTCGGCGCCGCGGCAGGCACCGGCAGCGGCCACTGGTTCAGTATCATTTTGATAGCTGCCGGCGCTCTGCTGGCGCTGGTTCCACCGCTGTTTGGCATTCCACTGGCGGCCTACGTGTCGGTGGGCTTGCTGCTGGTCGGCGGCATCACCGCCTTGCCCTGGCTGATTTCGCTGATCTACAACCGGCTCAGCCCCCGGGTGGCCCACCGGCTGCTGCCGCTGTTGGCCGTGGAGCGTGCGCGCCGCGTGCGCGAAAGCGCCGCGGTGGCCGTGAGCGGTGTGGTGGCATCACTGAGCCTGGCCGTGGCGCTCACGGTGATGGTGACCAGCTTTCGCGAGTCTGTCACGCACTGGCTGGACGTGGTGCTGCCGGCAGACCTGTATGTGCGCACGGCGCTGGGAACCTCCGCCAGCGATACGGCGTATTTCTCGCCGGAGTTTGTGGACGCGCTGGGCCGCCTGCCCGGCGTGGCGCGGGTGGGCAGCCTGCGCACCACGCAGCTGTTGCTGGATACCGCCAGGCCCAGCGTCACCCTGATCGCCCGCCCGCTGGACAACCCGGCCACCGCGCTGCCGCTGGTGGGCCAGGCATTGCCGGTGCCGCCCGGGCACATCGGCATCTACGTGAGCGAGCCGATGGTGGACCTGTACGGGGCACGCCCAGGCACCGTCTTTCGCCCACTTTCGCAAGCTTTTATGGCTCTGGCCCAATCAGGGTCTGCGCGAGCAGCTCCTGATTTGATAGCAAGCAAGGTGGGATCCGGGACGCCCGTGTTTTATGTGGCGGGCGTCTGGCGCGACTACGCACGCCAGTTCGGCGCCATCGCCATCGCCCATGCGGACTTCGAACGCCTGACCGGTGACCGGCGCACCAACGACCTCGCGCTGTGGCTGAAGGAAGGCGCCAGCGACAGCCAGGTGCAGCAGGCCGTGCGCGGCCTTGCCGAACAGCAGTCCGGCGCCGGCGCGCTGCTGGAGCTGGCCTCCGTCAGCCAGCTGCGCGCCACATCGCTCCGGATTTTTGACCGCAGTTTTGCCGTCACCTACTGGCTGCAGGGCGTGGCGATCGCCATCGGCCTTTTCGGTGTGGCCGCCAGCTTCAGCGCCCAGGTGCTGGCGCGCCGCAAGGAGTTTGGCCTGCTGGCGCACCTCGGGCTGACACGCCGGCAAATCCTGGCCGTGGTGGCCGGCGAAGGCGCGGCCTGGACGGTGATAGGCGCGCTTGCGGGGCTGGCCCTGGGACTCGCGGTATCGACCGTACTGGTGTACGTGGTGAACCCACAAAGCTTTCACTGGACCATGGACCTGATGGTGCCCTGGCTGCGCCTGGCCCTGCTGTGCGCCGCGGTGGTGGTGGCCGGCACCGTGACGGCCTGGCTGGCGGGCCGCGCGGCCGCAGGCCGGGACGCCGTGCTGGCGGTGAAAGAAGACTGGTAAGCCTTCCTTGCCCCTTTGCAGCGCTGCCGCGAAAAGGTGCGCCACGCGCAAGGGGTGCCCGTGCACCGTCCTACAGGCGTGGAGGCCGGTTTCCGACGCCATCCGGCCGCTCCCGGCATCACACTGTGGCTCATGCGGTGGCCGTCAAGTGCGCAGGTGTTTTGCCAGCCCTTGTCTCCCACGCCCTTTTTCTCTTTCAAATGCCTGCGGAGAACGCGATGACCACCAACACCAGCCCCCTGACCGGCGCCGACGCGAACCCGACAGGCAAGTTCGCACGGCATGCCTCCTCCCCGCCGTCCCACGGCTTGCAGCTCACCCGCAATGACGACGGCAGCGTGACCCTGGCACTCAACCAGCCCCTGAGGCTGCAGGCCGAAGAACTCGAAGAACTCGTCGCCAGCCTTGCCGGCTTGCGCGCCGACATGGACCCGCCCTACCCGCTGGACTGCCCGCCATTGAGTGCGCTGGAGCCCAGCTACAGCCCGCGGCACTGGGTTGCCTGCGACCCGCTGACCGGCAAGATCCTGCTGTTCCTGCGCCACCACCTGTTCGGCTGGCTGGGCATTGTGCAAACGCCGGAGACCGCGCTCGACATGCTGAAGTCGGTGGCCGTCGAGATGAAAAACCTGGAGCTCTCCGACCGCGATCCCAGGCGCGACCTGCACTGAGAATTGCTGCCTGCCAGGCAATGGCCGCTTCCCTGTGCGAGCCTCGTCTCATCCTGTTTATCGTGCTGTACATCTTGATACGAGGCGCTCCGCGGGTTGGCCAATGAATTCAGGGCCTCCACGCTGCACGGTACAGCACCTGCCGCCTTCCCATTTTTAGCTTTCTCCAATGCAGGCGACCACGCCGAAAGGCGTTTTCGTTTGCTTACTCATGGTCACGTTTCTGACGCGCGATTGTCATCACAGCGCCGGGATGAACTCCTACCATGGAGGCATTCACCAGAGAGGGCTTGCATCATGAGACCTGCTAAAGCACCGCCGCACGACTACCGCATTGAAAATGTCGATCCGGCCGAAGGCAGCCTGCTGCCGTCGAGCTCGAACCATCTTTTCGCCGACTATTCGCTGGCCGTGGCGGTGGCCGTGAAAAGTGTGGCCGACCCCACGCGACAGGAAGTGCGCGTCGTGCACGTTCCCAGCGGGGAAGTCGTCTTCCGGACTTCAGCGTTTTGACGCCGGGGCCCGCCGCATCAGGCCAGCCTGATGCTGTTTGCAAAGTGGTCATACACCACGGAAATTCTCCGCAGGTGGCGCGACTCCGCGTGCGCCAGCAGCCACAGGTCTGACTCGCAGTCGGCCAGGGTGTCCGCCAGCGGCACCAGCCCGGGCTCTCCCGCCAGCATGAAGCGCGGCACAATGCCCACCCCCAACCCCGCCTTGATCGCATCCATCACCGCCACAATGCCGTCCGCATAATGCCGCGGCGTGACCTTGGGCAACTGCTTGCGCCGCCACAGCACCGAGGGGTGTTCCGGAAGCGATTCATCAGGCGCTATCCAGTCCAGTTTCGCCAGCGCATCAAGCAAGGGGATTTTTTTGGACGACGCCATCTTCGCTTGCGCTTTGGACCCGCACAGCACAAAGCGCACGGTGCCAAGCTTGCGGCCCACCAGGTGGTCGGGTGGCTTGCGTGTTGCACGCAGCGCCAGGTCCGCGTCGCGCCGGCTCAGGCTCACGAGTTCATTGCCGGTGCGCATGTCCAGCTGCAGCAGCGGATGCTGCGCCAGCAGCGGCTTGAGCGAAGGCAGCACCAGCCCGCGCAATACCGCGTCAGTCGTGGTCAGGCGCACCAGGCCTGAAACGCCTTCATGCGGCCGCTGCATGCTGGCGCGCACCGCTTCAAGCTCGGCCTCCACGCGCTCCGCATGCGGCACCAGGCCCAGCATGGGCTCTGTGGGCAGGTAGCCCAGGCGCGACCTTTCGAACAGCCGCTGGCCCAGATTTTTTTCGATGCGCTGCACCGAGCGGAACACCGTGGACGCATCCGCGCCCAGCCGCCGCGCGGCCTCGGCCAGCGTCATGCCGCGCACCATGGCCAGCAAAATTTCCAGGTCAGAGGCCGTCAGCGCGTATTGCGTTTTTGCAATAGATGGTTTCATGATTGCCAATTTACATTGTATTTTTGCAATCGTAAAGTGGCGGCTCCTTCAACGCTACGCCCTTCGCCGGGCTTTACACCATGACCATCGAAACCTCCGAAACCTCCAGCGCCAGCCACGGCGCCACCCTGCTGCGCCTGGCCCTTGGCACCATGTGGGTCACCCACGCGCTGCTCAAAATCTTCGTCTTCACCCTGCCCGGCACGGCGCTGTTTTTTGAATCGGTCGGCCTGCCCGGCTTCATGGCCTACGTTGTCGTGGCAGTGGAGCTGGCCGGCGGCGCGGCGCTTCTGCTGGGCTTTTATGGCCGCCAGGCATCGCTGCTGCTGGCGCCGGTGCTGCTGGTGGTCGTCTGGGTGCACTGGCCCAACGGCTGGGTGTTTACCAGCCCCAAGGGCGGCTGGGAATACCCGCTCTTTCTGCTGGTCGCCTCGCTCGCCCAATGGCTGCTGGGTGACGGCGCCTGGGCCGCGCGCCGCAGCCGCCTGCTGGTGCTGCGCTGATCTGCGCTGAAAGACATCACCATGAAGCTCACCCTCATCAGCCACACCCTGTGCCCCTACGTGCAGCGCGCAGCCATCGTGCTCGCGGAAAAAGGCGTCGCCTTCGAGCGAATCAACGTCGACCTCGCCAACAAGCCCGACTGGTTCAAGGCGATCTCGCCGCTGGGCAAGACGCCGGTGCTACGGGTAGATGACGATGCGATTTTTGAATCGGCCGTGATCTGCGAATACCTGGACGACACCCTGTTGCCACGCCTGCATCCCGCGGATGCCCTCAAGCGCGCACAGCATCGTGCCTGGATGGAGTTCGGATCTGCCTTGCTCAATGCGATAGGCGCGTTCTACAACGCGGCCGATGCGGCGTCGCTGGCGCGGCACCGTGAAGATATTGGGCGCCGGCTTGCCCAGCTTGAGGCGGTGTTGCCGGATCGAGGCCCTTATTTCGCCGGAGCATCCTTCAGCATGGTGGACGCGGTGTTTGGTCCGGTGTTTCGTTATTTCGATGTGCTGGACGACGTGGGCGAAACAGGATTCTTTGAACATTTGCCAAAAGTGCAGGCCTGGCGCGCCGCTCTCGCTGCGCGTCCCTCTGTCCAGCAAGCGGTGGGCAGCGGCTATGCCCGCGAGCTGCATCGCTTCTTCCTGGCCCGCAGCTCCGAACTCTCGCGTCGCATTGCGGGGTGTGAAAGTAGAGCCTGATGCTATAAAGCGGATGGCCGCTTTTGGCCAGAAGTCGAAATTCGTCACCTCAATCGATGCCATCCAAAACGCCTTCCTCCGGCCCCGCCGATTGGTTGCTGGGCCGTTGGCGCTCTGACAAAGGGTTGACCGTTGACGGATGGGGTAAGCATCCCCCAGGCTCTATAGAGTTTCAGGCGATTATGCTTCGGACACTCGGCAAGACAGAGTTGCTATTCACTCCAACACGCTTCACCTCGATGTTCGAGGACGCCAAGTCCGTCACACCGTATCGGGTTATTTGGAAGTCAGAAACAAGCATGGTTGTTGTGTTTGGCCGCATCGGTGAAGAAACAGCGCAACACCTGCATTTTTTAAGCCCAACGCTCTACTGGATCCACACCGGAAGATTCTGGGAATACTTTTCCAAGATGAAATGAGCTTGCTGCAGTGTCGGCAATGACCCAAACGGAAGCGCTTTTTCTCATCAGCCCGTAAAACAACCGGCCCCAAAGGCTGACCCTCCTCAGGCGGCCGATGACCCGCCAGTGAAAACCGCCAATTGCGCATCAAAAGCACGCTGGTACGCTGGCCGCGCTTCACCACGGGCCACATAGGCCGAAAGGTTCGGGTATTTCTCCAGCAGCCCCGATACGGCCGCCCTGCGCAGCACCGTCACCATCAGCAGGTCTCCTGCGCTGAATGCACCGTCAAGCCAGTCGGAATTGCCCAGCCGGCTGGAAAGGTCGCCCAGCCGCGCATGGACGCTGTCCTCAAGGGCGGGCAGGCGGTCCGCATACCAGGGCTTGTCACGCTCGAAGAGCACCGCCATTGAGCGGTCAATGATGGGCGGCTCTACCGTGTTGAGCGCGGCAAACATCCATGCGACGGCGCGAGCGCGGGCATTTGCATCGTCTGGCAGCAGGCCTTTATGGCGCTCAGCAATATGGAACACGATGGCCCCTGACTCGAACAGCGCGAGATCACCTTCTTCATAGGTCGGAATCTGCCCGAAAGGATGAAGCGCGCGATGCGCGGGCTCCTTCATCGCCGCAAACGAAACAAGACGAACCTCGTGAGGCTGCCCCACTTCTTCAAGCGCCCAGCGAACGCGCATGTCACGCGCCAGCCCACGGCCGCGGTCGGGCGAACGCTCAAAGGCCGTCATGGTAGGGGTCGTCGGAAGGGTCATGGTGGTTTCTCCTTTTGCTGAGATGCCTGGTTGAGTGTTTTGTTGATGCCGGACATGCGATTGACCGGTCACCTACCTCACGACGTTCGGGATAGTCCCCAATCGACATCCTGGCGCAACTTTTTTTGTGAACTCTGAAAAAAAGGCGAAATTGAGTGCCGTCAGCAGCGTCCCGTTGTCGCGGCCACGCCCCTGCTCAGGCCTGCCGAAAACTCGCCAGTGTCTTGAGCAGGTTGCGGGTGGCGCCGTCGAGCGTATCGAGCGGCCTGTGGACCATGGCCGTGTGGCGAGTCAGTGCGGGCTTGAGCGGCACCAGCTGCACGTCATGCCGCACGTTGGATTCTTCCAGCGACTGTTCCCTCGGCAGCACCGCAGCGCCGTAACCGGCGGCCACCAGGCTCTTGATGGCCTCTGAGTAGTTGAGCTCAATGCGTGCGCGCGGCGTGAAGCCCGCGTCGGCAAACCAGGCCATGGTCATGCGGTACATGTGGGTCGGGGTTTCGTTGAAGATCAGCGGGCGGGTGGCCAGCCATGCGGGCGTGGCATGTTTGGGTGCCTTCCAGCGCTTGGGTACAAACGCCATCATCGGGTCGCTGCGCCAGTGGGTGATCACCATGCCGCGCTGCGCAGGCGGCGGTGTGGCGACCAGGCCGACATCGAGCGTGCCGTCCAGCAATCGCTGCAGCGTGTCGGCGGAACCAAGAATACTGACCTCGACATCGATGTCGGGGTGGGCTTGCTCCATGGCCTTGAGCACCTGCGGCAAAAAGTACACCAGCACGCCGGTGGTGGTGCCCAGCCGGACCCGGCCTGTGCGGCCCTCGACGTGGCGCTTCACCGCATCGACCGCATCGTCGGCGTCGCGCAGCAGGCGGCGGGCCCGCTCAACCAGCACGGCGCCTGCCGGTGTGGGCTCAACGCGCCGACCGCCGCGCACCACCAGCGGCGTGCCCAAACGGCTTTCAAGCTCGCTCACATGCAGGCTCACGGTGGGCTGCGCCAGGTGCAGGCCCTGCGCTGCGGCAGAAAAGGTGCCCAGGTCGGTAATGGCCACCAGCGTTCTTAATTGGTCTAGGTTCAGTTCGCGCATGGAAGTGTATCTATCAGTAATCCTGATAATTTCGATCAGAAAATTCAACTTCCACAATATCATGATTTTCAGCACCATAGGGCACTTCCTACCAGGAGTGCGCGAAATGCTGACGAAGACAATGAGAATTTTTCCGGGAGCCCTGCCCAGCTTTCCAGTCACAGAGCTGGGCCAAAGGTTTCTGGCCGCCCTGCGCAAAAACGCGCAGAGGCGACGGAACCTGAATGAGCTGCGGCTGATGAACGACCACCAGCTCAATGACATCGGCATTGGCCGCAGTGAAATTCCCGGCCTGATGAATGACCTTGGGCCCCGCCACTGGGAATGGCGCTGAAGCCCCTGCGCCGGCCGGCAAGCCGGTAAAAGACGTTTTACGCCAACAGGTCTTGCTGCGAGAATCAGGCAATGACTTCCCTCCAGACTTCCAGCAGCTCCTGGCTCAGCGCCGCCATCGCCCGCATTGAGGCCGACTACCTGCGCAGCGCCGACACGCACCTGATTCCGCTGCCGCTGCCGGAGTTCGCTGCGCGCGGCATTGATTTTTACCTCAAGGACGAATCCACCCATCCCACCGGTAGCCTCAAGCACCGGCTGGCACGTTCGCTGTTTTTGTATGCGCTGTGCAACGGGTTGATCCACGAGAACTCCACTGTCGTTGAAGCGTCCAGTGGCTCCACCGCAGTCAGCGAAGCCTACTTCGCGCGGCTGCTGGGCCTGCCCTTTGTCGCGGTGATGCCGCGCAGCACCTCGCCCGAGAAGGTGGCGCAGATTGAGTTCTATGGCGGGCGCTGCCACTGGGTGGAAAGCGCGGTGCAGGTGTACGACGAAGCGCGCAAGGTGGCGCTCGAGACCGGCGGACACTACATGGACCAGTTCACCTATGCCGAACGCGCCACCGACTGGCGCGGCAACAACAACATCGCCGAAAGCATGTTCAGCCAGATGGCCCGCGAGCGGCACCCGGTGCCACGCTGGATTGTGGTGGGCGCCGGCACGGGTGGCACCAGCGCCACCATCGGGCGCTACGTGCGCTACCAGCGTCACGGCAGCCAGCTGTGCGTGGCTGACCCGATGGGGTCTGTTTTCAGCGCCTATCACCGCACCGGCGATGCCGGCCTCACCGGCGCAGGCTCGCGCATTGAAGGCATTGGCCGCCCGCGCGTGGAAGCCAGCTTTATCCGCACGGTGATAGACCGCATGGTGGAAGTGGCCGACGTGGACTCGCTGGCCGCCATGCAGGCCTTGTCGCAGCTGCTGGGCCGCAGGGTCGGGCCTTCGACCGGCACCAACCTGGTGGGCATGCTCACACTGGCGCATGAAATGCTGGCGCGCGGAGAACAGGGCTCTATCCTGTCGCTGCTGTGCGACTCCGGCGAGCGTTACCTGCCCACGTACTACAACGCCAGCTGGGTCGCTGAAAAAATGGGGGACTGCACGGCAGCGAACGAGCAGATCAACCGCTTGATGCGGCCGGTGCCGGCCTGAAGAACCCCGGAGCCTGCATGCGCCCGCCCCTGCCCGCCGGTTTGCCAAGACGCCAGCTGTTGCTGGGAGGCGCGGCCGGCCTGGCGAGCCTGGCTGGCCTGGAAGCCCACGCCCTGCCGGCCAAAACACTGGCGTTCCCACGCGACCGCGGTGCCCATCCCGGCTTTCGCACCGAGTGGTGGTACATCACCGGCCAGGCCACGGCCAGCGCTGCGGGTGGTGCAGCGGGTGGGCGCCTCTTCGGCTTTCAGCTGACCTTTTTCCGTTCACGCGTGGACGATACGCAGGGCATGTCGTCAAAATTCGCCGCAAGGCAGCTGGTTTTTGCGCATGCCGCCATCACCGATGTGCAGGGCAACAAACTCTGGCACGACCAGCGCATCGCACGGGAAGGTTTTGGCGTTGCAATGGCCAGCGAGCAGGACATGGCCGTCAAGTTGCGCGACTGGTCCCTGAAAGCCGAAGGCGCCAGGTACACCGCAGAGCTACCGGCCAGCGACTTTGCGCTCAAGCTGCAGTTTGAAGAAACGCAAGGGGTGCTGCTGCAAGGCAACAAGGGCTTGTCGCGCAAAGGGCCTGACGAAAAGCAGGCCAGCTACTACTACAGCCAGCCGCAGCTCGCCACGCGCGGCAGCCTGCAAGTCAAAGGAAAAAGCTTTGCCGTTACCGGAACAGCCTGGCTGGACCACGAGTGGAGCGAAGAGATCCTGCATTCAGACGCCACGGGCTGGGACTGGATAGGCATGAACCTGCTGGACGGCAGCGCCCTCACCGCTTTCAGGCTGCGCGGCAAAGACGGCAACACGCTGTGGGATGGCGGCTCGTTCCGCTCAACCAAGGGAGGGCTGTACACCTTCAGCCGTGGCGAGGTCATTTTTAAACCCGTACGCCACTGGAAAAGCCCACTGACGCAAGCCACTTATCCCGTGGAATGGATAGTGCGAACACCGGCTGATTTTTATACCGTACGCGCCGTCATCGACAACCAGGAGCTGGACAGCCGCCAGTCGACGGGTGCGATTTACTGGGAAGGCTTGAGCGAGCTGATCGACAGCAACGGCAAGCGCGTGGGAATGGGTTACCTGGAGATGACGGGGTATGCGCAGCGCCTGAAGATGTAGCGCCAGCCTGACGCCGGCCGCAGTTGCGGCGCAGCGCCCAAAGGGATCAATAGTCGGCGCGGATCAGGCGCTGGGCACGAGGGCTCATGTTGCGGCGGATATTTGCCGTCAACCATGGGTAGGGCTGGCCAGGCGCAGCGGCGACAGATGGTGCACCGGGCAGCAGAAATTGCGCAGCATCCATCACCTTGCGCAGCAAGGAAGACAACGAGGAAGAAGCCTGCAACGAACGGCCGCCGACAGAGGGGGTGGCGGAAGCGGTCTCAGTGAAAAATGCGGTGCGTGTCATGGAAGGTTCTTTCGAAGTGACGTGAGCGGCAACGATTGCCAAAACAGAGGTCGTGACGAGAATATAGGGTTTACGAGTATAAAAGTAAAACGACTTATATTGCGTTTGAATGCAGAAAAATTGCATTTAGAGCACGGCCTCTAAGGCCGGACAAATGGGAGACACGCCATGGATATCAACCTCGCCCGCACCTTCCTGGAAATCGTGTCTTGCCACAGCTTTGTCCAGGCCGCAGAACGGCTGCACGTTACCCAGACCGCGGTCAGCGCTCGTGTGAAAACGCTGGAAGAACTGCTGGGACGCACGCTCTTCGTCAGGAACAAGGCCGGCGCGTCGCTCACACCCGCAGGCGAGCAGTTTGTACGGCACGCCATGACGCTGGTGCAAGTCTGGGAGCGCGCCCGCCACCAGATGGCCGTGCCACCCGGGCGCCGCGCGCTGGTGACCGTTGGCTGTGAAATCAGCCTCTGGCAACCGCTGATGCTCGACTGGCTGTTCTGGATGCGAAAAAACGCGCCCGACCTGGCCCTGCGGACCGAGGTGGGTGTTGCAGAAGACCTGCTGGAACGCGTCGCCCACGGAACACTGGACATCGTCATTGCCTATGCACCGCGGCAGCGCCCCGGCCTCAGGATCGAACTGCTGATCGAAGAAAAGCTGGTGCTGGTCACCACCTCGCCCAGGCTCGAGATGCCGCAGCCCGCCGACTACGTCTACGTGGACTGGGGGCGCGAATTCTCGGCACAGCATAGCCTGGCGTTCCCGGAGCTTTCCAGCGTCGGGGTCTCCTCCAGCCTGGGGCCATTGGGGCTGGAGTACCTGCTTGCAGTGGGCGGCGCCGGCTATTTCCGGCAAAACGTGGTGAGCAACCACATCAAGGAAGGCCGCCTGTTTCGCGTGCCAGGCAAGCCGGAGTTTTTGTACCCCGCTTATGCCGTCTACGCAGCCAACGCAGACATGACAGTACTGGAGCCCGCCCTGGCAGGCTTAAGGCAAGCCGCGGCGGGAAGCCAGGGCGGCAAGGTGCGCACTGCCAAGCCGGCAAAGGCTCCCGGCAAGGGCAAACAACCCTCATCGTGATACATCACAGCCCCAAGTCCCTCATCTTCACCACTTCATTCATCACTTCAATCAGGATGGCCCAATGCGCTGGATAGCCCTATTTGACGACACACCCGCCATGCTGGCGATCCGGCAGGAGCGTGAACCCCTTCATCTTGCCTACCTTCGGCAACACCAGGACGAAATCCTCATCGCAGGCGGTTTGCGTGAAACGCCCGGCGAAAGCTTTGTAGGAGGCCTCTGGGTGATGGAGGTTGCGTCCAGGGCGCGTGCCGCGGAGCTGGTCGAAAGTGACCCCTACTACGTACCGGCTCATCGCAGCTACCGGCTGCTGGCCTGGGGCAAGGCATTGGCCGACAGGCAGGTGATTTTGTAAGCAGAAACCACGAATCGTTGCACCGGTTTCACTGTCAACGACAGAAGGGAATCAGGAGCCAGGGGTGTTACGCGGCAGTCAGCGCGGGAAAGGGTTGCGTGACTACACTCAACCCAAGCTGGCAAGAACCCTGCCAGCGCTTGACACATGCAAACGGAACTGAAATGGACTTTTTTCTCCTGGTGACCTTTGTCGCCATCGGCACCTACCTCCTGAAAGCCAGGGAAGAACGCCAACGCATAGCGCTGCTGGGCAGCCATCTGGGCAATTACCAGATTGAAAAACTCATGGAAATCCTGGCCGACGGCTACCTGCGGGCACTCGGCGAAAAAGAACCCGAGCGCCGCGAACAGATCTGGCAACAACTGGCCAACTCCGAAGCGCAACTGGCCGTACAGTTCAGCAAATTTGCGACGGAGTTTGCCAGGGTGCCTGAACCCGAGGCCCGCGTCAGCCGGCTGCCCATCAGCTTTCCCTTTGCGACCCTGATCCTGCCGGCCATGAGCTTCGACATGCGCATTGCGCTGGCGATTCACGCCGCCGGTATTGCGCGCGTGGCCCAAAACGCGGCCGGGCTCAGCCCCAAGGCCAAGGCCTTCACGATGTCAGCCGAACTCTTCCTGATGCAGCACACTTGCCACTGGTTTTGCAAATCAAAAGCCATCGCCTCAGCCCGCGTGCTGGTGCGTCACAAGACGCCGCATGCGCAACTGGTGGAGTCGGTGTCGCCGGAGACGCGTGAGGCTTATAGCGTGCTGATCAGCGGCGGCAGATAAATAAGCGTGTGAGGCACTTTCACGCACGACGCCTCACGGTCTTGCAACCATGGCTTTCACTTCCTCGCTGAGGCGAAGAACCTCCGGGCTTGTTGTCACCCCGACAGATATCGCGTCCAGGCCGTCGACCATCGTGCATTTGAAAGTCGCATCCGCCTGTTTGTTGCATTCCATGACACCACGAGACTTGCCATCCACCTTGAAACGCGCAGGATGAAAGATGTAGGTGAGATCCGAGGGATCTTTTGGATAGACGGTGCGATCCAGAAGATCGTCCGGAAATTTCTTCTCGGTCATTTCCCTGATGAGATAGGCCATCCGGGCCCCAAGTTGCGGGATCGCCTGTTTGGTTTCCTTGTTGTGCGCCCCGTGCAGGCCAATCATGGTTTTCGCCAGAGGAGTGCCGTCGCTGTAATAGCGGTGTACCCCTCCGAGAAAAACAAGGCCGCATGCGGACTCGCATTTTCCTGAGACTGCAGTGTCGAGGCCTGCATCCCGAATGCGCCTTGCAAGTTCTTGCCCATTCCAGAGATCTCCCCCGGGGCTGTTGTGCAGCAAAACGAGTTTCACTTGATTCGTGGCAAGCTGATCCTTAAGCTGGGCAACGTCGCCGCCAACAACCGGTCCGGACATGATCAGTGTTTCGCCAATGAGATTGAAGTCCATGGCCAGGGCCGGCGTGACGGCGAGCTGGAACGCGACCAGGACGAGCCATCTTCTATGGTGAAACGGCATTTGTGGCGCCTTAAAGGTTTGCCAAGCCACTCAGCGACGGGCAAACACTATTCATCAAGAAAATCCCCTCGGTAAAAGCTCCAGGCAGTTCCGTCGTGAAGATAGAAGTACCCATCGGCACAAAAATCTTTGCCGGGGAAAAATTCGCGATACGCCTTGGGAACGAGCCGTGACAGCTGCGCGTCCGTGAGTTCGTCGAACTGTTCAGGCGTAATTGGTTGACCGACTCTGAGTTTGGGAGATTCCATGGGTGAACCGGGTAGTTGGAGGCGTATGGATGATGAGCGTCATTGTGCGGTGAAATCCTGCCCTTGGCTCTGGCGCAGAAGGTGCGGAAACCTCGGAAGCAGAAAATCGACCCAAAGAGCCAGGTCAGCCACCGCGTAATACGGCAGCCAGACATCGACATCCGGCTTCCATGCGTCAGGATTCACTTTCTGAAGATCAGCGATTCTCTTGCGCCACATCTCGCCCTGATAGCCCGGAAGTTTTGCCCATTCGTGTACTGGATCCGATGCCGCGGGCTCTGGAATGCGTTTCGACAGCTCCGCTGCGATGGAAAAGCCGAGCTCTATATCAGCTGCACTCAGGGTACGCAGCACGCGGGCATTTGGCCCACTGCAGAGTGACGATTCCGCAGACTCCTGATGAACCAGATTCAGTGTGAATGAACTTCCCGAGAGTTGGCCTCCCCAGGAACTGACCTGAAACCACAGACACCAATAACCCGGCCCGGCAGGTCGAATAAACGCACAGGAGTAACCGGGCCGCCGCTTCCAGCCGTTGGCCGTAAACCACGGACTGAGCGCGCGCTTCAGCGCAGCGTGTACGACCTTACTTGTTGCATAAATGGTCATCATGACGCCTGACGTTTGAGATGAGAGCCAGGTGGCATCAGGAGAGCCATTGAATGGCCAGCATCACAAAGAGCAATAACCAGACCGTTGAGCTCAACACAGCTGTAAGCCAGTTTGTCCATTTAATGCTCCCCGGGTACATGCGGCCCAGAACGACAGGGCTTGACGCTGCGTCGTAGAGCGACCAGCCACCTATGGCGGTAAAAACGGCCAGGCCCCACAGGCTTCCTTTTGATGCCGAACTGAAAGAAACCGCCGCAATGGTTGTGGCCAGGGCGAACCAGACAACGCTGATCCAGAGGAATCCTCTGGCCATGTCACCTTTTTCCGCCGGCGCCATCGAAGGCTCGACTGTCTCTACAGCTGCGAGCAATTCCGGCAAAGGTTGCCTGGAACGTAGCGACGCAAGAAGCAATACGGCCTGAACGCCAGACCACGCGAGAAAAATGAACAGGGCTTGAGTTGTTGATGGCATATGCGAAGAACTTAAGGTTTGTGTACCCACCCGAAGCAAGGCTCAGGCCTGTGATGCGAGCAGACCGAGGTCATTAGAGAAAAAACTTGAAGCGCGTTAAAGCTCATCTTCTTCCCATACCGCAGGGTCATCGGCCCATTCCAGCAGTAACCCGGCCCTCGATGCAAGCATGGGGGCGAGCTCTTCCATGTTCTCTCCCGTACCAATGACAAACGTTGGGTGGCGCTCCCCACGCGCCATGCATCGAGCCGCGTCCTGCCAGAGTGAAGCGATGGCATGTACCGCCTCCCGCGGAGTTCCAGCCTTGCTTGAGGAAACATAGTCGTTCGGCATATCGCCAGAGATAGCCCACCAGCCCACTGAACCAGGGCTCTCAAGGCTTTCGACGGTCCAAATTGAGACATAGGGGGCAAGGTGCCACGCAGGCTCTAAGCCGATTCGGCCATGCACCAAGCCTTCGCGTTGCAAGTATTCGGATACTTCAGCACGGCGCTCTGCACACCACTGGGCTTCAACTTCGGGGTTGTCGTAATCGGGCATTGTTAGGGCCTAACATTTGAGCTGAGTGGACTGTAGCAGCAGGCCGCGCGGAACCGGAACTAACAGCGCGGTGTCACGTGGCCTGCTGTTGCGGTCCGCTCAGATGATGGGTTACTCCCGGCGAGATACCCTAAGGTTGCAGGAACGCTTGCTCCCAGCGGGAACCAATGCGGGAATAGGTCGTGCGCGCATGCAGGCGGCTCTCTTTGAACTCCAGGAACTCAATGTGCTCCGCCTGGAGCCTGAATCCGCCCCAGTTCGCGGGGCGAGGGATTGGCTTGCCATCGTACGCAGCTACGGCGCGTCCGTATTGATCCGAAAGCGACTCGAGGCTTGCGAGCGGGCGGCTCTGCTGAAATGTCGCTGTGGCAATTTGGGCATCCCGCAGACGGCCAGCCCAATGTACTTCGGCCTCCTGTTCCGGTATTACCGTACAAACGCCTTTGATGCGTACTTGCGTGGCGATATGCTCCCACCACAGCGTAATGCCGGTCTTGGGGTTGCGAGCGATGTCCAGGGCCTTGCCAGAGTCCAAATGCGTGCAAAAGACGAAACCCGTCTCTTCCGCTTCCTTCAAATCGACAAATCGCGAACTAGGGTATCCATCCGCATCGATGGTGGAAACACAAACAGCGTTCCTGTGTTTGGACGACCCACGGCTCCTGGCGTCGAGCCATACAGTTTTGAAACGCTCAATGGGACTGCGCATATTTTCTCTTGACGTCTAAGGTTTGAGATGAGCGGCTCGACCCGGCATGCCGGGGTGCGCCCTCTTGATGGAAGGGTCAGGCATTGATGCGGCCACCTTGGCACTCACTGCACTGGCATCCATCGCTCAGCGGTCCATTTGAGTACGGTGGTTGGCGAAAGAGGATTGGATGATTTTGCAGCGGTGTCTTTGGAGAGCGCCCGAAGCGCATCTATTGCTGACGGAGTGGATTCCGATATGTACAAGACCATATCCGTTGTTGGCAGAGCTATAACAAGGAGACCTTGCTGAGCATTTGCAAGAGATGCCCACTGAGAAAGAATGGCGACGCGGCCGACCTCATACACACTACCTGGAATAGCTCCAATCTGCCCGTTTCCGACGGGCTTCGCACTGTCAGCGAGAGGTTTCAGTGTGGCTTGCAGATTCTCACCACCAAGTTCAAATAGCTGATTCTGTGATATGTTGAGCTTTCTCAGGTCGCGATCATCAAGCGGTCTCACCGCGCGCGGCGTATCGAGCACGGCTACCGATACCAGCCCTTCAACGAGTGGTTTCGCCTGAAGCGTCGGGCCATCACTACCCAAAGATTCCTGCGCTCGCTTGATATATTCGCTTGACCGGACAACGAGGCGCACTGAGCTTTTATCTACCGGCGCATTCTGTTGTTTTAGCACTTGCGCCACACCCTTGGCATACCGGTCGATTTCGGATACGCAACCAGAATTATTAGAGCGGCAAAAACCGAAAACCCTCTCTAGATTGGCCTGCGAGGCGCCAACCGACAATGTAAGTGGCCCCTTTATTGAGACAGGCGTGTCGCCAACCTCGCGCCGTACTGCTTGTGCGGCAAATTCAGTAAATGTCTGTTCCTCCATTGGTATGGCTTGGGCTGCGGCTTCAACTGAGAAGAAGGCCAACAAACTTGCCGATACTGCACATGCTTTGTTCAAAACTAGCTCCCTTGCAAATTGATGACGCTGAAAGACGCCGAAAGTTCGACGTGAGCTGTCAGGCTGTAGAGCGAAGGCAATATGCCGTCAAGAAAATTGAACACTTGGTCACGGCGCGGTTCATCCCGCAACATCGGCGCCTGACTTTACAAACAAGCCGGCAGCGCCGCTGGCCGTCATGAACGCAAAGATTGGCCAGAGTACTCCCTGGCCTGCAGATTCAGAAACGATAAGCGCGAGGCCGGCGGCACTTACGCCCAGGCCAATGCATAAAACGAAGCCGTATCGCCGCATTCTGAAGACACCGATGGAGGCGATGAGGCAGCCCACTCCGAACGCGACGATGGCAGATAGCATTCCAAAGAACATGGGTGAGTTGGGTTCGGCCTGGATGATAGCCGCGCTCCCGACAAGGACCAGCAGTACTCCAGAGAGTGCCAGGAGTGCTGCGAATAGCTTTGCAAGCATGAGGTAGGGAAGAAGGAGCCTAACGTGAAGATGACCGGACCACCAAAACCCGGGGCGAAGCCGCCTCCTGCTGTTGTGGATCCGTGTCGATTGACATGTTATGCATAAGTCACCATAAGTCACTTCTCCTCTCGTTTCGGCTTTAGCGCCCAACCCGTCGCAATCAGGATGAGGCCAAATGCCAGCAAACCCCACGCGAGCATACTCGACTCCCTCGTGGGAACGACACGCATGTAGCGCGGAGTCGAAGCGCCAGACCAGAGAACTTGAAACCAAAGAGAAAGGTCAAATGGCAACAGGTCGCCAACCCTCAAAAGCAGCAGTAAAGCAATGACTACGACAGAGTAGCCAACGCACCGAAGCCAGGTCGAAGCTCTCATGCCATTTCGGTTCGCATGCCTGCGCTGCGGATCGATGCTGGACAACGTTGGAGCTGACCGGACGGCAATACTCGCGGCGAATCGGCCTTCTGCAGCTGTGGGTCGGCATCGAGCGACATGTTGGATTTCGCCGTCACTGCCCTGCCTCCTGACTGAAATGCGGACGAACCAATATAGAAATAACTTGAGCGATAGTCCAAGCCGCCGCATACGCAACGCACGTCAACATGAACACCGGAGCCAACTCGAAGGACATGAACAATGCACCGGCTGTAGCGGCGGCGAGTGCACCCACTGTCACCGAACCAATGCATCGAACGAACAGCAATCGGCCACTGATTGACTTGGCCGAGCCCGGCAAGAGAACAAGTGTGGGCCCCAAGCATGCCGCCAGTGCTACCCACAAGAATTCGTATTGAAGCGTGAATACGACCCCGATGATTGCCACAGAAGGCACGATACCCGCAGCGATGAGAATCGAGTTCCGAAGTCCAAGCTTGGTCTTTTGAGTCTTCGATATGTCGAAACCGGCAACACGAGCTGCGACTTTCGTTAAGAGGAACATGGAAACACCAAACAGGATGCCACCAATCAAAAATAGGCCCGTCACCAGAAGAAGCGTGAGGACTGGATTCGAACCGCCTCGAAAATCATAAAGAAAGAAGGCCAACATGGCCAAGCCCCATGCGAGTCCAAGCAAGATGAATCGCCAGATAGTCATGTGAGGCCTAACGCTTGAGCAAAGACACGCGCGGAGGCGAGACGGCTTGCCGTAGCGCGTCGGCGCTTGAGCAAGGGGTTAGGCCGCATACGGCGACGTGGCCTACGGCTTGCCGGGGCAACCATCATGTAGCGCGATTTCTTGATACTCGACCGCGTGTTCTTGGGGAAGCGGAACTATCTTCTTGACCTCAAGTAGTCGTGCGTCTTCCAGGCTGAATAGGAACAAGACGCCAGGCTCTTCTGGAAGGCCGCGAGGTGATGGCGACGTCTTGAACAGAACCTGGATGTAGTCGGGCAGGAATTGCTTGTCGTGATACCAGGACCCAGCCAGGGCAACTCCTTTCCGCGAACTGGCAGGGACAAGTTCGAGCAAGCAGCCTTTTACGACAGTGCTCTTTCCGACGGAAGTTAGTGTCAGCTTCGTGAGCCTTCCTGCTCTGCCCTTCGAGAACTCGATCTGAACGCGCGTTGCTGCATACCGGGGAGGCAGTTCGGGAATTGCTCCTCCCGAAGACAGCGAAAGTCGTCTGTCTTGATGGGTCGATGCACCAGACGCTGCGATACAAAGGATGAGGGTGATGGTAAAGCGTTTCATGCGGCTTAACGTTTGACATGAGAGGCGGCCGACAGCAGGCGAAGCCCAATGTTGAACGCCCTCCCGCTGAAAGGGTTAGGCGTCACGCGGCGCTCCACTACCTCGCC
Source organism: Polaromonas sp. P1_F1 (assembly GCF_056405795.1). Lineage (NCBI taxonomy): Bacteria > Pseudomonadati > Pseudomonadota > Betaproteobacteria > Burkholderiales > Comamonadaceae > Polaromonas > Polaromonas sp. P1_F1. The sequence continues at coordinate 131,073 of NZ_JBFUBJ010000004.1, read as the reverse complement.
ACTGGAGCCTGGAAGACTGACCACTTTCCGTCCTTGAAAAGATACAGCGCAGAAGAGACACGAAGACGTTCGCTGCTGGAGTGCAAATACTCAACTCCCTTTCGCATTCCCTCGACGGCCTTTTGGTCCGACAAGGGTGAGTAGAGTAACCCACCACGCTTCGCAACGAGGGCAACAACACCTTCAGGATGTTGTTTGAGCAGACCCAGCCAAAACTCCCGGTCGAGGAAATAGCTGCTGTCGAGATCGGGCGACGTTCCCTTGACCTGCATGAGATCGTTCCAGGGAGTCGCCTTGGGCTCTCCATACACACGCTTGATGTTGCTGACCGCAAGCTCGAGCGCGGCCTCCGGCGTGAGCCTCAAGCGCTCCAGGTCTTTCGGAGAGGCGTTCGGCATTGACGTGGGTGTATCGAAGACAAAACGAACGTGCATGTCTCCGATGTACGAGTACCATCCCGTTTCGATTTCGATTTCCTTGCCGTCCGCAAGCTTGACCTTGGTTTTACCCATTGGCACCAGCGATTCGTCCTGCCTGTTCGAACCAACAGACTCCCGTAACACCACCATGAGGTTCGAGGAGCTGTTGTCGAACGACTGAGCCGGTTGTGCGAAAGCGACGGAAGATGCGGCAAAGGAGATGAGAAGTGACAGGAGTTTTCGAATCATGACTGGGTACGCAAAGTTAGATAGTGACGCCGAATGTAATGTATGCCGCAAACCCTGCGGTATAGCCTGGCGCTTGCAATCTAATCCGGACATCAAATCATTCTTTTGGGTACGTCACTCTGTAGACTGTGACACCTTCCCGCCAGTAGGACGGTCCCTGGTGAACCCTGATGTTCAACGCTGGTGAAGCGCCTATCGTTTCCCCGTCTTTAATCACCGGTCCGCTGCTGACGAGATACTGGGCCATGTTCATGAGCAGGGAGAAAACTTCCAGGCCATTTCGGTTCACGTCCTTGGCTTCGATCTCCCGCAGGTCAAACTTCTCCATTCCTTGTGTGGACAGCGAGAACCCCTTCTCCACATCGGTTGAGATACGAAAGTTAGTCCAGAGCCAAACGGGCGGCCCCGCACGACTGGCCTGCCCGCTCTGTTTCAGGAACGCTTCTCGGGACTGCAGGCTCGCGCCCCAATAGCTTGCGATGGCATTCTGGTCCATCAGCGTGGCCACCACATCGGTCTGCAAGAGATAAGCGTCCAGCTGATCGAGATTCGTGTCCAGAATACTGACGTAGACATGGGCTTTGTGCCGGGCAGTCTCTTCGCAGGCCCTCCTCCAGTACCAGGCGCCTTGGCACAAGTCGTCAATCTGGCCTTTTGGCAGGGGCGCATCGATCAGCCCAATCATCACGGTGCCACCCCGCGATCGAAGAAGAATGACCTTTTGGCCGTCTGTTTCCATGTCATCAATCTTGACCCTTCCCTTGAGCCGCACCTCAAGCTGTGCACGAAAGGCCGCTGCATCGGGAAGCCTTGATTCAGCAAGAAGTACAAACGAGCTAGTCCTGACCTTGCTGGGCTCTGCAGCCGTGGCGAGTGTTGAGGTGATGACAAACGCAAGCAGGGCTAAAAGTGAACGCATGGTGTTGTGTGTGATGCTTTCCGCGTATTAAGCCTGTGGTCCGCGTCAGATAGCAAGAGTGGAATTGCCGTCACGTGCACAGCTTAACGCTTTGGAAGGGCCGTGCTGACCGGTTTTCCGATCAGCACCTCCCGATAGAAGGGTTCAGTGCCCTTTTTAGAGTACTCAAGGCACATCGTGCGGATTGTATTTGCCGGCGACAAGAAAGTAGAGCGCTATGGGCAAGCAGGCAATCCCGATCACCACTCCGATGACACCGAACAAAGAGGTAGCCAGGCTCATGGCGATCAGCCCAAGGCCTCCAGTGAAGATTGCGACGGCCAGGACAACCCTGATCAACAGCGGCATGGGCCGCCAGTGGGATTCTTCGGCTTCATCCTGAGCTTCGGTCGAAGGGCGCAGAAGGACTGAGCTGACGTATCCGGCAACAACGGCAGCGACTGCCATCTTGACGAATGGCCACAAGGAGATGCCGGCTCTCAGATCGGTCTTGACGGTCGCGACGACATAAATCAGCCAGAAGGCCCAGCACGCACCGACGAGTAGAAGTTTTTGCATGGCCGGTGACGCCTAAGGTTTGAGATACCCGGTACAACCCTGCTTGGCGAGGCGGCCAAGGCCAACAATGGCGGCTACACCATTGAATGGAGGGTTCCGGGCGCCACGCCGGCTCATGTGGGCAGGCCGCATGCGGCGATAAACGTTTCCAGAAAGCCAACCATCGGCGTGCCGCGCTCGCGGTAGCGAGACAGCTTGCCCGATGCCCGGGCGGCAAAGTCAGGCGCATCTGCTGCCCTGGCGATGGCGAGGTCGGCATGGTGGTTCATGGGTGTCCAGGTGGTGGGCCGACGCAAGAACCGAAACGGGCAGTCGGCATCCGGTACGCGGTTGGCCCAATGGTCCAGCGCCTGCCAACTGTCGATCCCTGCCAGCAACGGCAGTGCATGCGCCAGCACAGCGGCAAGCTCAGCCGCGGCGTGCTCCGTTGCCGGGCCGTTGTTCATCGCCATGGTGTATTGGTTCTCGCCACCCGGCAGCACGCCAGTGAGGCTCAATGGCAGGTTGCGCGCGTCGGCCAATCGCTTGAGGTCAATCTCCAGATCGAAGCTCGCCATCGACGAGACAGCGGCTTTCATAGGGGCCGGATACCTGGGGCGTAGATTCAATGCGAACTCGAACGACCAACTGGGTACGCGCCCGTAGAACTCAAGCTTGAACAGCTTGGTGGAGCTCGTGAACCAGCTGTGGCCGCGTCCGCCCTTCCAGCCCTGAAGGGGTTCGAACGCCGGCGCCAGCAAATTCCGCAGCGCGCTCGCTGCGAACTGGGGAGAAATGGGCTCGGCGACATGACTCATGAGATTGGGGTGGCTGTTTTGAGTAGCAGAAATACCGTGCCCCCGTTTGAGCTGCGCGGCCCCGACCAAGACACTGCACTTCTGGTCAACTCGCGGCCACCTTACGGCCGAACCAGAAGCCAAGAACGCCCAACGCTACTGCGATCCAGCCAATGGTGTAGCCGCCGCTGTTGCCCTCGACAAGCTTGGCCTTGAACGCAGCTGTATCCCGGTACGCGATTACCTGGCGGTTTGGGGTGCTCAGACTGAACACCGACTTCTCATCCTTCGGATCGAACCTGGCTGTCACGGTTTCGCCGCCCAGCCCGTCCAGCGCGCGCTCAGAATTCGGCTCGCCCACGCGCACAGTCTCGATGCCTGCGGAGGTCTGTATGTCCAGCTCCGCATAGCGGCTCGCCAGTACACCCTTTTTGGTCTTGCGCTCGACAACGCGGGCGCTCAGGGCTTTGCCTGTGGCAGTGCTCAATTCAGCCTCAGAAGGGACCTTGTGGCGCGACGGGCGCTTGCGGTCCTCCGCATACTCGGCACCGAGCCATACCAGGCCCCCAATGAACAGCACAAGTGAAATCTTTGTCAGGCTCAAAGCAATCCCCCCAATATCAGAAGTACATCAGTGACGAACGCACGGGGTCCTTATCCAGTGCTCGCCGCTTGTCTCGCATGAATGCGAGGATCCCCATCCCAGGCGGGCCTCCGGTCGTGAGACCTGCGGCTTCATCAGTTCACCTGGGAAGGCAAATCACGGCGATTATCACCATGAGAATCGACCTCGCCAAGAACGCTTTGGAATCTATGGCGTGGATGCGACAGACAAGCACAGGCGTGCGCACGAGTCCGGTCGTCAGATAAGCCCCCTTCCCGCTCGAAATGCTATTGATTTAATAGCTGCTTGCGCTTGTCCACATTGGGCTACAGCCAGTTTTTATGCTTAAAAAGAGGTCAAAACCGCCCTTTGGAGGCCACTACAGGGTCTTTTGCGAGGTATGGCAGCGCCAAAATCAATTGTTTTTGGGCATTTTCATATGCGAAACAGGCCCCCAGACCAATGCGGATGAGCGCAAGCAGCTACTGATTTGATAGCAAAGCAAAGACGACGAACAAGGCGCAGTCTTTGTTCCAGCTCATACAGAGGCCGGCTTCGACGCGCGCATGCTGCAGCGTCGGCGCGGACAACACTGCCCTACCTGCGGCGTGGGGAACTCCAGGAAGCAACGAAAGGTCAGAGACCACGCTCGCCGCTCACTTGCAGCCGTACTCTCGCGACAGCGCCAGGGCAACCCGGCCAATGAGCTCGATTGGAAGTTCCTCCTTCAACGGGAAGGACAAGTTGCCCTTTTCGCCACGGTATGGCGCGAGCTCCTGCATGAGGCTTGCATCTTGCGTGACGGGCGGATAGACGCCAATGTGCTTCTTGAATGCAGCGAAGTAAAAGAACACCCGCCCGCGCTTGAACGCGGGCATGTTGTAGCTTATGCAACGCGAGGCGTCAGGCACCAGCGCTTCAGCCTTTTTCTGAATAGATTGAAGCAGAAGGCGCGAGTCAGCGGGCACGCTCGCGAAGTACTCTTCATGTGATGCGAAAGCCATGGCGTAATTTGTGTTGCCTAACGCTTGAGATGTGAGGCGTGACCCGGCTTGCCGGGACGCGTTCTCTCAATTAAAAGGCTGGGCACCACGGCAAGTCAAGTGCGTTAGCTGCCAGCGCGCTCAGGCCTTGCGTCAGTGACAAGCCGCAAGAATGACATGAGGGCTTCTTCCGCCAGTGTTCCGTGTTGCTTTCCGTTGTACTCAACATCCAGCAGGCTCGCAGGCCGATACTTGCCAGAGAGGTAGGCGTGAATACGTTGAACGCGTTGGGTGTTTTCGGGCGTCCCGGGCTTCAGGTTATCGGGGGCTATGTGCATCGCGACGAGCGACAGGAATTCTTCGTCAGTGAGTTCAGCAAAGCTCTTGCCAAAATATGCCTGTGCGGCGGCCGCATAACCATGAACAGGCTGGCCATTCTTGCTGCCCAGGTAGCAGATATTCAGGAACAGCTGCATTTGATCGTTTTTGGAAACCAGCGAATCCAAAGCGTATTGCGCGATCAGCGTCTGGCGAACTTTGGCGATACCTTGCTTGAACCCGTCCGGGAAGTAAATGAGCTTGACCAAACCTTGCGTGATGGTCGTCATTCCTGCGCCTGGGGTTTCAAGATCGACGCCGTGATGCCGGGTGAACGCCGGGTCTTCGATTGCCAACAACATCGCTTGCCTGTCTTTCGACAAGTCTGTGGGTTTCAGCTGCGCCCCAAAGCGCTTCCAGGTTTCGGAAACCAGAGATGGTGTTGCAACTCTGGCAGCCCTCACTTCGTTGGCGTAGTAGCTGGCTGCGAGAACCAGGGCAAGTGCACCTGCACCTGAGAGCCCCAGGATCGTGCGAATGACTGCTTGACCGATCTTCATGTTGTGGCTGATCTCGGAGGGTGATGTGCGAGGGAATTCGTGACGCCTAACGCGACGTTGACTGGCGACCCGGCAAAGCTGCGACCGAAGGGAGCGAACGCCGCTGGGCGTCCGTTTCGAACGACAGATTATGTCGCAACGGCCTCAAAGAATGCTCTCCGGCCGATCCGCGTATCGGCTCATGAATAGACGAAATGTTGGGGTCATCTGTTCCCCACCCTCGTCTGAGGCTGTGACGCGGTACACCGGGGCGAGTTGATTCCGGTCGCTCGTAAGTCGGACGGCGTAGAGCCAACTGTTCATAAGATGATCAACGAACACGAAGCAGTCGGGATACGAGAAGCGATCCGGATAGATGACACCGCCTGAATCATCCAGTTCGTCTTTCACGGGCCTGATCTCCGCCAACGGCCAAAAGCGGAAATACACATCATCCATCTCATGGCCAGTTCCGTTTTCAGCAACGAAATAGGCTCGAACATCCTCAGGCAAAGCTACTTCGTACCGGCGCTCAAATTCCGCAATCGCTTCCTCAGTTGCGCCAGCGCTTACGCCCACTCCAGCGTCGCGCCATTGCTTGTGCACGCGCTGCCAGAGATTGCCGACGTCAGGAGGCGGTGGCGTTTGCGACATAACGTAAAGATGACCGGACCATCAACAATTGCGGCGAAGCCGCATCCTGTCGTTGTGGGTGTGCGTCGATTGATATGTTAGACGGCATCTCCCGTGTCCTTGCCGCCTTCAGACGGCGCGCTCCGCAATTCGGTTGAGCTTCGGCCATTTCGGCCAATATCGAACGGCAACACTGTCCCTGGCGTGAAAGCTATAGCGGGTCGTCTGCTTCCCCGCTTGAATCTGAGGCGCACCGGAGGTCGAAGTAGCTGTGAACTCATAAAACACAACGTACACGTCACTCCTCTCTACTGAACGTACCACTGCACCTTTCGTGCTGCGGCCCCAGCGCTCGAGCACATACGACGCGACAGCGCGAAGGCACAACGACCCGACCACCGCGAGCCCAATTGCGATACCTCCGAGGAACTGCCATGTGCTATCGAAACCCATGCTGATGCCTTCTAGCGTTTGACATGAAAGGCGCGTCAAAGGACGCACGAAGCGACCTCTGGAGGGTCCGCCCGGCGGAAGAGTCATGTGTCATTTCGGCGACCCCTCCTCTTGAGCAATGACCTTTTCGACGAGAGGAAGCGCCAGCATTCGCGCCCGGTGATCGAGGATTCGGGGAAGGCGGGAGAGGTCCACCCCGTCACCCTCCAGCCAACGGGCAAGGGTTAGAAGATACAGATCTGACACAGAAAAATCCTCTCCCAGAACCCACGGCCCACGCAAATACTCACTCTCAATAAGTGAGAAGGCATCACCCACAGATTGAGGAACCTTCCTTCGCATGGCGTCCCACGCTTCAGGTTCGTCTGCCCATCTGTGACCTCGCATTCGGTGGGCGTGGGCGACATGAACCGTGGAGCACAAATAGCTGTTGAAAGCGTTCATCTCCGCAAACCGAAACGTGTCATCAAGCGGAGCCAGATGCGCGTCCGGGTACGTCTGGGCGATGAACATGAGCATGGCCGGTGTTTCCGTCAAAACCCCGCGTGCAGTCACCAGCGCTGGAACCCGGCCCTTCGGATTGACCTTCAGATAGCCGGCCGCCCGTTGTTCGTTCTTCGAAAAGTCGATCCGTACCAGTTCGTACTCTGCATTTGCATGAGCCAGCGCCAGATGCGTTGCCAGCGCACAAGTATTGGGGGTGTAGTAAAGCGTGAGCATGTGACCTCTCAATTTTGAATTGACGATGCAAGGAAGTGCTTCAAGTGACGCCTAACGTTGAAGTTGACCGGCTTCAGCCAACAACTCGATTGCCCCCGTGTGCCCCTGGCTTGCCGCCGCCGTCAACCACCGGAGAGCCTCGGTTGTGTTCTCCGGGAACTGCAGAAGGTGCTGGCCGAGTTTCCACTGGGATGAATCCAGCCCCGCCTCCGCACATTCACGGAGAAGGCGGACGGCAGCCAAGACGTCCTGACTTGTGCCCATGCCGTGATACGTGAAGCTCGCAACCCAATGCTTTGCCTCCAACAGGCCGCCGGCGGCAGCTTTCTTGTACCAGACCAGTGCTTCGACCGGGTTCCTGGGCGAGCTTTCGTCCGCCAAGTGACCAAGATAAAACTCTGCCTCGTGGTCCCCATCTCCGGCGAGTTCGAGCAGCCGTTCCCGCGCCTCTTCGGGCGCCAGATCGTAATAAATGTCCTCGGCGGCCGTCACGTGATGCCTAACGTAGAGGGTGACCGGACCACAACATTTGCAGCGGAGCCGCCTCTTGCAGTTGCGGATCCGCGTTGGCCGACCAGTTAGACCGCATCGGGATCTCCCAGCGTTTGATACATGACATGAATTAGCTCAAATTGGTTGCAGCCACGCGACGCAATGCCGCCCTCGTCGTCTGGGCGTTCGAGCTCCCACCCCTCTTCTACGTCGGACCAGTACAGCAGCTTATCGCCAAAAGCAGCGACGGCAACGACATACTCACCCGGTGAATCCGCGATCGACAGCTCACGCGGAGCTATGCAGGCCTTCCCTAAAGCTGCCCGATGCTCTGGATGCAACCTGCGAAGGCCGTCTTCCAAAAGGTCAGTGACTTCAGCGATGGTGGCAGAGCGAAACATTGAGGGACGTTCTAACGTAGAGATGATCGGACCATCAACATCTGCGGCGATACCGCCTTCTGCTGTTGTGGGTCCGTGTCGACTGACAAGTTATGCATCATGACCTACCAGCTTTGCCGCCCCGCCCTTCGCACTAATCATGACGTCGATTTGAGAAACGAAGTTGTCCATTGCCGCAGGTTCAAAAAGTACGTATGTCTTGAGTTGTGGCCGACAGTCTAGTGCACCGTCCTGCTGCTCGCTTTTCTGCAATTCAACCTCCACTTTCGCGTGTCCGGATCCATCGATGCAATGAAACCGCAACCGAAGATAAGAATACCCCCCAGGCGCACCGATTAGTTCATCAACTACGTCGTTCGTCGAGCGAGGAAAGCCTCGAAGCCGGCTCCGGAGGTCTCGCAGACTCTCCCAGGTCGTATAGACCTGAGTCACGCCGGAAAACAAGCCATCGTCAGCGGAAACGCGCAACTCGAGCATCCATTCGTCTTCCCAGATATGCTCAATGGCCAGGTGAGGAGATCGCATTTTCATGAGGCATAACATTTGACTAAACCGGACCGCCGCAGGCGGGTGCGCTCGAAGGAAGGGTTAGGCGTCATTTGCGCCACCGAAGCCACCAAACTCGTTTGCCGGGAGCGCCCTCACTCTTGAGCCTCGGATCTTGGGCATTGTGCAGTGAGCTGGCGATGTTTGAAATTGCATCGCATTGGTCTTGTTCACCAGCTTGAGAGAGCAATCTCAGGATTGATGCATCTGTGCCGCCGTATCGAATGCATCGAACCTCAGACAGACCGATTGCCTCTGCCATAGACCGTTCTTCCCCGGAGCTTGCCGGTTGGCGACAGACATAGCAGTGGCGTACTTCATCGTCAAAGCGCAGCATGTCTCCCGCAGCCTCGAATGGCACCAAACAAGAGACGCAGCAACCGTCCTGGACATAGAAGTCACCCGGAACATTGAGAGGATGTCTTTCGTTGCCTTGCACACGGACTCCTGACGCCTAACGTTGAAAGCAACCGGACCGCAACACTTGCGGCGAAGCCGCCTCCTGCAGTTGCGGGTCCGTGTTGGCCCACCAGTTACATTGCATTGCACTACCTTTCACAACCTGGCGACCCGACATACCCACCAATGATGATGCCGCCAGTACCAAGCAGCTTCTCCTCGTCAGGACGGTCGCCTCCGACATGGATCAGTGGGGCGGGAAGGCCGAGCTTCAGTGTTCCGACCTGTCGGAGCGCTCCAGGTAGTCAACTGCGGCCCCGTCCGCGACGTAGCCGAACACCTTAAACCCGTACTCGGCGTGCTCGCCAGGAACACGGATTCGAATCAACGCACTCAGGACAGCCTCCTTCTGGGCATGCGATACAACAGTGATTTCGAGCGACTCAATGAACCGATAGCCTCCTACGCTGAAGTGATAAAACCATTCTCCGTCCCATTCGGAAACACGCCCATTCTCCAAATCGAGCGTTCTCCAGCGCGGAGCAAGCTCACCGAGGCTGTACATGGCGAGGCGAATCTCCTCCCATTTTGTGTCGTTCATCACCGGATGCATGCTCTGTCCTCTAATGTGGGCGTTACCCGGCACGCAGCCAGCGCCGCGAAGCGGCATTGTTTGGTTGTGTGTCCACGCCGAGCAAGCTGTTAAGTTGCATTGTTTCGCCCAATTTTTGCGGCCCGAAACACAACCACGGTGAGCCACGCAATGAACGCTGCGAGCGCGCTGTGGTAAATCACAGATGCCCAATAGCCAATGGGATTGCCAGTACGAGTCACATAGAGCTTGCTGAACTTTTGAAGCTCCTTGATTTCGCCAGTCCAAAGGCCAAAAACGACGACCACGACCATTCCGATTGCCAAAGCAAGAATTGGAATCAGTGCCACTCGTGCAAGCCAGTGTCCGTATCGATTAGACCAAGCGTAATGCCTGGCAAGGTTTTCCGAATTTCTATCGAGTTGCTCCCTGGCCTCGGCGAAGCTCCGGTCCAACTCCTCGCCCATGGCCTCAAGATTTCGTCTTGTGGCTTCATCATGCGATTGCGCTCGCGAAAGGTTCGCAAGATTCTGCTTCTGCGCTGGCGAAATTTGAGGTAACGGACGAGACATCTCTGCAACTTGACGTTTGACTTAACTGCACCGCCGCAGGCAGGTCCGCTTGAAGGAAGGGCCAGGCATCATTTCGCACGCCCTGAAAAGAAGAAGCGGATGACCAGCATTGCCAGTCCCGCAAGCAGCATATAGCGACCAACTCCCTTCTGGGCATCAGAGGAGTCGTCCTGGTTGATGTCTTGAAGCGTGCTGGGTGCTTCAGGCAGGTAGCGGACCGTCATGGTGGATGGGACAGAGTTGCTGCGCAAGGCACGGCCAAGCTCCGCAGCAACGCCGACTTCAGTCCGAATTTCGCGACCGTCTTCCGTCGTGAAGCGAACATGCGCTGTGTACAGGCTGTCAGCATGGCTATTCTTCTTCTCCTTCCACTCCAGCTTGGTTACCTCGGCTTTTGTCGTCTTGCCGTGATCGCGCAATGCCGAAAACTTGGTGGCGTTCCTGTGACCGGCATACATGAGAAAGATGCCAAACACAACAAGACAGATCGCGACAACTCGGCTACCTAAGATTCGAAACATCGGTGGCTCCTTAGGCCTAACGTAAAAATGATCGGACCACCAACAAATGCGGCGGACCCACGTCCTGCTGTTGTGGCTCCGCGCCGGTTGATATCTTATGCGGCGTGGCGTGTCGCGACTTCATATGCTACCCAAACCAGGAATGTAGCCAGGACGACGCCGAAAAACAAGATGCCGGCTTGCCGGGGTATGTCCGGTTCATTGAAGGGTTAGACGCCATTGCTAAACGACTCGACTGCTGTCCGATACGCGGCCAGTGGCTCCGAAGCACCTGCTATGGCGCGGCCGATGACGATGTGAGTGGCGCCTGCCCTGGCCGCCGCAGCAGGAGTGGAGATGCGCACCTGGTCTGTGGCTGCCGGCTGGGAAAGCTGAATGCCGGGGCAGACGATGAGTACCCCGGCAGGCAAGGAACCACGCAAGCAGGCGGCCTCCTGGGCGGAAGCCACGATACCGTGGCAGCCTGACTTGCAAGCCAGCGAAGCGAGGCGGAAAACCTGGTCTTTGACTGATGGTGCGAGCCCGATCTCTGGGAGCTCGGCGTCGGAAAGGCTTGTGATGACCGTAAGGCCAAGAACTTTTAGATTGGGGTATGACTCGGCAGCACTGGCAGCCGCTCGTAGAACGGTCGAACCCGCCGACGCATGGACCGTGACCATTGAAACTCCAAGCTTGCCAGCGGCCTTGACTGCATTGGCTACGGAGTTCGGTATCTCATGAAGTTTGAGATCAAGGAAGACCTGTTTGCCTGCTGACACCAGCTCTCGAACTACCTGCGGTCCAGCCTCTGTGAGCAGTTGAAGGCCAACTTTGTAGTGATCGGCTTCGGGGCCGAGCCGACTGACCAACGCCAACGCCTCAGCCGAGGATTCGAGGTCAAGCGCGATGATGACTGGCGATGGCATATGTGAAATGGAGTCTAACGGTGGAGGCCAAACGCCGCCGCAGATCGTCGCCATCGGGTCGATTTGTTAGCTGTCTTGCCCTTCATCGGGATTGCACTTTGAAGTTTTCGTCAATGTGGACGGTCGAATCAGACGAGCCACGGTTCGAACAGTCAAATCCTTGCAATCTGAGTATCGGAAAGCCGTTGAGGCGAACGTTGACGTCCTTGTGCCTCTTGCCCGTGTGGCGTGAATGAATGGCAGTTTTCGTCAAGTAATTGTTGCTGGCCCTGTAGTAAGACCCATCGTTATAGTTCTCGTCAAGAGTCTCTTCTCGGCCCACAAAGTGGGCAAGTACGATGAGTCCCAGACCGAGCAAGATGAAGAATGGAGGTCCAAGGAACAATAACAACACGGCGCCAACCAGGACAAGAAGGGAGAAGCCTGGCGCGTTTTCTGCGCGTGTGGCCTGAACGGCACCCTGCGTGCCGCCTAAAACCGCAACCCACATTGCCCAGGCCGCCACAAATGAAAGCAGCCCTGCCAGGAGCAGAACCCTACGCCATGCCTTGGATGTACTCGGCGCGCCAAACGCTACGGCGGCAGCGAGCATCCAGGCGCCAACAGGCGCCGCAGCACCTGGCAGGAGTGATCCGAAGGACACCCAACCAAGCGGAGCAACGAGGGCTCCGCCTAGGAGTGCAGGGCCCAAGCGACCGGCAATGGTGAAACTAGGCATGTTTTTTTTGGGATGTCATCTGTGCTGGGGGCTAGGGAGTTTGCTGCGGCCTAACGTAGAAGTGATCGGCAGACCATATGCGCGACAGCGTGCCTCGAGGACGTCCGTGTCGACTGCCATGTTATGCATTGCCCGTCCCTTTGGTTAGCTGCTTGCTCCGAATATGAAAGGCCCCGCCAAGTGCCATGAGCAGAAGACTTCCTTCCGCAAACACGGGGCCGATCGCCACGAGGATTCCGAGCCACCGGGCCGCCCCGATCACCAAAAGCGTGATCCCCAGAATCCGTAGCCTCTCGCCACGTTCGATGCCTCGGTCAGCCAAAGCGAGCCAAAGGGATACAAGGGCAAATGGCACGGACAGCATCACCCCCGCGACTATAAATGCTGCGGCGTACTGAGCTGGGTGTCCAGCGGACGGGGAACCTGCCAACACCGTAATCGCCGTGGCAGCTAACACCGCCATGAAGCCGAACGCAACACTCAAGATTGTTTGCATTTGCCTACCCTTTGACGTAAGGAGCGGCCCGCTTGCGGGACGTCCCCTTGACGGAGAGGTTAGGCAGCGCTGCGCCGCTCACGGAGTTGCCTTGGTCCGTTTGGGATTCGACGGGGGCGAAGGCCAGGAGTTTGTTTCCGTCATATGGAGGTTGTCCTCGACAGTCTGGAGCATGGAGTCGGCTTGTTCTTCGACGGTTGTGTGCTCAAGATACTGCCAGGGAGTCAGACTGTGCCACGTACGCCTGTACTGCTCTGCCCGATAGCACACTGCAGCCACCTTGGCGTTCAGGTTTGATGCAATGCCTTCGACGGTGCCCGTGGCGAGAATGTCGCGAACGGCCTGTGGCTTCGATTCGGCTTTGCGCTTGGCAAATTCCAGCGCCTCAGAGAGTAACGCCTCGTACTTGACTGCCATTTCAGACAACTTCGCCTTGTTGTCTCGCTTGGTGATGCGACGAAACTCAGCCATTGCACTGCCTAACGTAATGTATTTCGTAAAACCTGCGACATAACCTGACGCTTGCAATCTAATCTGGACATCAGAACCTTTGGTAAGCCGCTTGCACGCTGGATTTCAAGGCAATGCTCTGAAATTCATACTGTTATAAAAATTCCGCGAAACCCCGCAATCCCCCACTGCAGTCTGCCCGCTTGCTGGATCAGGTCCGGGAGCGGGTTCGGTATTTGCACTATAGCCTTGGCACCGAGAAAACTTACCTGTATTGGGTCCGATTTTTGTCCGCTGGCATGGTCAGAACGGCCACATGACGCATCCGCGCGACATGAAGGCATATGCATCCTTACTGCTCCTCCGCCTAGCGCCGACGAGCAGGCATCAAGACCTCAAGATCTTGAATGGCGGCGGTGGCTTTCGACCTGGCCCAAACTACTGGAATGAGGCTGAACAGTGGAAGCAGAAAGACGAGATAGAAGAAGAGTTGAATGCCAGCAGCAATTTTCATTGATCCAAGTAGCCGGGTTCGCTGCACAAATTCGGTGTTTTCCAGATCGCCTTCCCATAGCGATAGCTGGCGACAAACGATTGTGAACCCGAAGATCGCCAGGGCGGACGCCGTGAAGCTCAAAAACCAAAACGCCTTTGCCGGCATTTGCCTGTCGCCCAGGATGTTCAGGTGAAGCAGTAAATCGGCTTGTCTGAGCGCGATCTCGATCAGAAACGGGAGCTGAAGCACTATTGCCGCAGTGAGGAGTTTGCGTGCCAACTGCAAGGTACTTTTGTGCCTGTGAATTTCGCGAAGTGCTGTCATGCTTGTTTGATGATGAAAGATGCGCCGCTGATGCGGCTTAACGTTCGGGCTTCCCGGTGCGCAGCAAGCGCCGCGTAGCAGCATCCTGCTGCTGCGTGTCCGAGCCAAGCGGAATGTCAGACATGTCTGGTTACCTGGTTTGCTTTAGATGAATACACTCCGGCTGGCCTCGGACTTTGGCCCAGTACTCAAGCCTTGCATCGTCATCAATGTCGATAATACCGCCGTACATCGTGTCGCCACCTTTCTTCTTGGGACCAGAGATCCAGTAACGCGCTCCCGTCTCTTCCTCGATGCAGTTGTATTTGTAGCCGGACTTCGTTTTCAGAAAACGCCTCCCGGCGTACGTGTACGAGCGCGTCGAGCGCGACATCTCCACCCAGCCAATGCGGCCGGAACCGCTCAAACCACCTGATTTGTTCTCGATGTACATGATGCGCTTCATGCTCCGGCTCTCTACTCTTAATGTCTAACGTTTGACTTAAACGGACCGCCGCAAGCAGGTTCGCTTGAAGGAAGGATTAGGCGCCACTCAGGTCGGTCAAGCCAAGTTGAATTGGAACTTGGTAGTCCGCGCCAATGAGGCTGGCTCGAAAGGACTTTCGAGGATGGATCGTGAGCTTGTGATCAACGATGGCAATGCGATCGACCAAGCTTGGCGCATCATCGTAGAACTTCACCTCCGCAACTCTAATCATCTTCGAGCGCTGCGTTCTCAGATTTGTGACTTCAACGAATACTTCGGCGGGTTGTGGATGCACGGGAACCGTTTGCTCGACGCGTACACGGTATTGCTTCGTCGCTTTGACCTTAAGGCACACTCTGAGCGCCTCGCCTTCTGATTCGACCGAGTGTCGAAGCACTTCAAGCGCTGGCGCCTCGGTTGGCGCAAGCATGCGCAGTGCTGAAAACGTTGCCTCGGTAACTACAGCCAGTTTTCTTTCGTCCGGCAGGGAATTGAACGCTGGATCCATTCCGCAGAGCACGAATCGATGCCAATGCTCCGTGGCGTATTCGGTCATCCTGACTGCCCCATCGGGCAGAGATGGTGTAAAGCACAGGTAGAGATGATCAGCGTGGCCGATAGACATTCCAAGTTCTTCGCACTTCATTCCGACGCGCTGGCCAAGAGCTACACATGCGCGTGGGAAACCATAGAGCTTCGATGCGTAGTGCGGCATGGGAAGATCGAGCTGAGGGGGATCGATGCTCTCGAGGTACCGAATGTCGCGCAGAGGCTTGGGTGTTCTGGGTGGTGAGCGCATATTGACACCTAACGTTGGAGAGGACCAGCGACCAGAGAACAGGAGCGCCGTAAGCGCGGACGCCCTTGGGCGTCCGTATCGCCCAGCATGTTAGAGCATGCGCCTAGAAGCACGTGCCCGCCCATGAACATCCGATGAAGATGGCTGTGAGCAGCACCGGCATAGCCATGGCCAATATGTAAGCCACGGCGATTGCAATTCGAACCCTGAGCGAGCACGGCATGTATTTGATCAGGCCGAACGCGCCGACAAACGGAAGCAGTAACAGTACGGCCAGGAGTATCCATTCGGCAACTGTGCCATGCAACGAGCGAAACCGGGGAAGGAGCAGCACGCATACGCCGAGCGCCATAGGGCCGAATAAGACGGCTAGCGTCAGAAATTTCCAGGATGCAGCTATTGTCGGCCTCATGGACACACTCACGTTTGACTTATGCGCCCACCGAGGGCAAGTCCGCCTGAAGGAGGGTTAGGTCTCACAGCCACCTTCGCACCCTCTGTGTGTATGACGTGTACTCGTTACCAAACATGCGCCGCAGTACCCTCTCTTCGGGTTGGATCTGGAAGCGAGTGACATAGAGAACGAAGAGCGCAGAGCCGGCCAGGAGCGCAGGTGCAGACAAGTAGAAGCCCCAGGCCACCAGAAGCAAGGCGAGTGCGACGTACATTGGATTGCGAGTGATCCGATAGACACCAGACGTGACGAGTGACGATGCCCTCTCCGGCTTCAACGGATTGACCGTGGTCCTGGCTCGCCGAAACGCGACAGTGCCAGCGATGCTGAAGTAGCCACCAATGACCGCGACGACGCCGGCTGCGACGATACGAGTGGCGGGCGACAGTTCAAGCGTCGGCGCAACATTTCTAGCGATCCACATGGTGACCGCGATGATTAGCGCCACGAGCGGCGGTGGGATCTTGAGTTCTAGGGCGCGCATAGCTTGTACTCTGAGGTCTAACGTTTGACATGAGAGGGGGCGCCCGGCTTGCCGGGCCACGTTCTCTCGATGGAAGGGCTAGGCGTCACTGTCGTCAGTGTCTGATGACTCACCTTGATGAGAAAGCTTGAGCCCACCTTTCCCGTCCGGTAGCCACACTGCCCCGGTTTCTGAGCTTGCATCAAAAACCCAAGTTGATGCTTGGCTGCAAGGCTAAAGACCTGCTCATATGCGGCTTCTGCCTTGGACCAGGCGAACGCGGCGTAGATTGCTTCCTTCCCGACGCTATAGTCAGTGACAGCCGAATCATCTTCTGGAAACTCTTCCGAAGAGAAGGGGCCATTCATTGCCGGG
The DNA here is from genome assembly GCF_056405795.1 of Polaromonas sp. P1_F1. Lineage (NCBI taxonomy): Bacteria > Pseudomonadati > Pseudomonadota > Betaproteobacteria > Burkholderiales > Comamonadaceae > Polaromonas > Polaromonas sp. P1_F1. The sequence goes on along the minus strand of NZ_JBFUBJ010000004.1, from coordinate 114,433 downwards.
TACGACTTGATCATCTCAAGGAACCAAGCCTGAAGCTCTGGTGTAGAGACCTTTGGATCGTCGTAGCTGTGATTCTCGGACCATTCGGATGTCTCTTCCCACCAGGAAAGAAATGCCTCGCGTTCATTCGGCGCCTTAGCGGGTGCAAAGACAAGCAAGTCATAGCTCATTCAGGATCTCCCAGTGTAAGCAGTTCGGCTATGCGCCTTGTGACGCCTAACGTTAGATAGCCGGCCGTTAGATAACCGGCGCACAACACTTCGCGGCGAGGCCGCCTCCTGCTGTTGTGGGTCCGTGTCGATTGATAGGTCAGGCTTCACCTGGTACTCTTCCAAGAAGATCGACGATTGAGTTCCAATAGCTTGAGTTTGGCACTGAGTCCATCATTTGAAAGCCAAGATTAATGGGGCGCCAAACTGCTCCGCCTGTCAGGCGAACAGCCAGGAACGGATAGTCGAAGAAGTCCTCGTCATTTGAGGGTTGATCTGGCTTAAACTACTCGCCATGCCTGGCCTTAAGCAAAACCTCACCAGCAAACGAACCGAAGGCATAGATGGACTTTGCTACCTGTTCCATCTTGGCACCGCCGGTTTTCCATTCTTCCAGAACGGAGTCGACTCGGCGCAGTGTGGATGGGGCAAAGGAGGAAATGTCGACGGCGTAGATCTTTTGCGTCATCCGAATGGCATCGTTGGCATATCCATCTACTGTTTCGACGGATGGCTGAAAGTGCAATGGAATCAATGTTTTCCCCTGAGGATTGTGTGAAATCTAACGTTTGACATGAGGGGCGTCCTGACCGACGCGAAGTGACGGGCAAGACGTCCGCTCGACAGAGGGTATGCGTCGTTCTCACAGCGATGCCGACTTCTCAAGTTCCAGGTTGCCATCGATGAACTTGAGCTTGAAGACAAGCCGGGAGATGCGCCATCTGTCAGGGAACGGCAGCAACTGCAGTTCGTACGTACCCACGAAGATGCGGCTCTTCAGGCCGATTGCTTTGCCCCGGTGGTGGAAGGCCACGCCGTGGCATCTGACAAGCGCTTGATTACCACTGACCTCGGTTCGAAGGTTGCCAATCTGATGGTGAACGTGGTCGAGCGGCTTGAATCCGGCAGCCCATGCCTGAGCCACCTGGTTTGGCGTCATTTCGGTCGGCGCTCCACCGACCATGGAGGTCATGTCGAGCGTAAAGGGGCTGGTAAAGCAACTCTCCAGCGCTGGCCAGTCTCGTTCGTCGGTGGCAACGAACATCTGAACGACGGCGTCCTCGACTGCCAGGCGCGTGGCCAAGTCAGATGCAGACAAAGTGAGAGACATTTGGAACCTCCGAATGAACGCGCCGCATCTTGCGGCGCCTAACGTTTGAATTAAGCGGCGCGCCGGGGGCACGTGCGCATAAAGGAAGGGTTAAGCAACATTGCGCACTGAATGAATGATCTTGTACCCGAGGGTGCGAGCGGCAGGCGTATCAAAGTAAGCAGAAATCTGAACATGCCCAATGGGTGCGATGACGTAACCGGAAATTGATTTATAGGAAGACTTTTCCCGGGAGTAATCTTCTTCCGGCAATTCGTATGTCAGCCGGATAAGCTTCCCGGTGCGTTCGATCTGTTGCTCGCCTCGAAGATCGCTGGCTGTTTCCAGAATTGAAGCTAGCCGCTGCTCTTCGGGTGTGCCTTTGTCGTTCCCCCAAATGGTGACCCAGAAGGTGAGTGTTGCCCTCCACAGAACAAGGCTTCCATCTTCTATTCGTCGATTGAACCTTTCAGGAAGAGCGACCGCCCATTCATCGGTCATTTGATAGGTTCCCGTGACGACTGGATAGTCTGGATGCAGGCTCATGGCGGCTTCTGATGTTGTCTAACGTCGAAAATGATCGGACCACGACGTTTGCGGCGAGACCGCCTTCTGCGGTTGTGGGTCCATGTCGATTAACCAGTTAAGTGGCATGGCCTCAAGTGTCGACAGAGACATGTGTCAATTTACCTTCTTCGAAGTAGCAGGTGTATAGAAATTTCGAGTTGTTAGTAAGACACTCGAGGGCAATGTCCCACTCAGCGTTTGGATCCCCGTCCAATGGCACGCCTACGCCGGCAAGAGTGAATGCCAGGCGCCAATCGGACGGAAGGTTTTCGCCGTAGATTTCCTTATGGCGTTCCCCGAGCTCTGACAACACGGGCCCAACGACGTTATCAAGATCGGATGTGACGCGCCGAAAGAAGTCGACCTGTAATTGGGTGGGCTCCGCTGCGTCGCGCGTATCGATCGAAATCGAAATGCCATCCTCACCCTCATACACCTCATGCACCCAGTAAGGACCTTTGGCTCCACTTTCCAATGTGAGAGTGCCAAACACTGGGTGCCCGAGCGACACAGCGGGCGACCGGCGAAAGAGGTTAGATAGGAAACCCATTGTTCGTGCCATTTAACGTCGGAGCTGACCGGCCCGCAACACATGCGGCGAAGCCGCCTCCTGCTGTTGTGGGTCCGTGTAGATTGACATGTTAGAACTCATTTCCGGCGCTCCTTCATGAACTTTTCAATGGAGCCAGGCGAGCGCTTTGTACCCGAAAGCCACTCAACCCGCCACTCAGTTATTCGCTCTTCTTCAATGACTTCAAACACCCCGGGCCTGGGCTCATTGATGTGTTTCAACTGCCGAACGAGCACCAACGGTTGTTCTGCGCCTTTAGCTCCTCGTGAATACTCCAGAGCGCGCTCGTATTGTGCAAAGGCTCGATAGTAGACGTCGTTCCCATTCAGTCTTCTTGCGCCATCGTGTGGATGCAACCAGACCCGATACTCAAGAACGTTATCGTAAAAGTAGCCTGCACCGGACTTGGTTTGCGCTGGATACCGTCCGACTTTTGAAGGATCGCTTGCAACAGGGTAGGCGCTGCTGCCCGCCACCGTTCTGTCTGCACCGCCGACGTCCAAGCCGGCTGCGGCCACTGCGCAGAAGCATCCAAGAAGCAGGGTTGCGAGAAAACGCACCATGAGTTCTAACGTCGAAAATGACCGGCGACACATAGGCAGGCGAAGCCTGCCGCGATGACGTCCGTGTTGATTGACCTGTTAGGCATCACGGCCCCAGACCTTTTCCGCCAACAGTGCAAAGTTTGGAAAAGCCACGCGGTCCAACGGAGAAGATGCTGCGCCGCCACAGCCCGTTGCCGGAACGGAACGAGCTCGCCATCACGTAGTACTTGTTCTTGTATTGCGCCAAGAGAATGCGCTGATCCCCAACAAAAACGGTTTTCCCCATCGCGGATAAGGTGAGAGTGACGCTCGAATCGTCAGGCGGTATCAAACTCGCAGAGCCAGTACGAAACCAAACGAGCTTGTCAGCCTGGCCATCGCCATCCAAATCCACCTCGACAACGACGTTTCCGTCGCCGTCCTCCTGTACCTCAACTGCGAAATCGCTGAGCCCACCCTTCGACTTCAATAGGTTACAGACTTCCCGGGCTGCCTGGGCGGACGAGACGGACGCGGCAAGAAGGAGGGCAATCCCTACGGTAGTGCGGAGCAGCAGCATATCTTGGTGACGCCTAACGTTTGACTTAAGCGGACCGCCGTAGGCGGGTCCGCTTGAAGGAAGGGTTGGGCGTCAGGCTGCTCATCGCAGTGCCGAAGTATCGCTGAGCAACTGCTCCGCCGGAAACCTCGTGATCTCGTGCCTGGCGCGACGAGGTGCTATTTCAACCCGCGTTGTGATTTCGCCATCGGCGTAGAAGCAGCCAACGCCTGATTCAAAGTCTGTGCGGGGGTAGATGACAATCTTTCCCAGGCGAACTTCTGCCCAAGCGGAAATCCAGGCGCCACACCGTCTTTGAATGTTCGTGTTTCCGGGGATCGGACCGAGTTCGATCGAGTAGACGCCGTCACTCAACTTGCAAGTCGCCCGTACCGTCGTCGTTGACGCAATGCTGTCTTCATCTCGCATCTGAACGAGCGTCCATGGATCCCACTGATAGTTTGTCTTGGCCTCTAGCATCGTCTGGCCCGCGCCGTTGGCGGCTGCAGCGTAGGTCAGTACCAACCGATTGGATTGCTTGTCGCACTGATAGCCGACCAACTTGAAGAAGGCATCAGCGTGCGCTGAGGCCGCCAAGAGACAAAGCAAAAGCGCGGTGATGACTTTCATGACGCCCAACGTCGAAGGCAACCGGACCGCCACACTGGCGGCGAGGCCGCCTCCTGCAGTTGCGGGTCCGTGTTGGCCGACTTGTTAAAGCGAATCGCCATGGGGTAGTCTAGATAGCAGCCAGAAAAAATACCCACCAAATGCTCCCGAGCCTAGGTAATTGAGAGTGTCAAATTCACCGACGTGTTGCCAGCGGTCTGAGTCGAAAGGGCCGGCAAGAAGGTACCACATAGGCAATGCGCATACCAACCCACCAAGAACGTACTGCCAATGTCGGCTAAAGCCAAAACGCCGGAACAGCAGCCATAACGGCAGGCCTGCGAATATCGCGACGGGGATTGCAAAGAGCGACCCAACAAACCACGTAAGAGGGCTGCACCAAGTGCCTGTTCCCAATGCAAGGCCGACCCCGCAGCTGCTAAGTATTGCAGCCGCTACGCCAACAATAGCAGAAATGCTTGCGAGCTTCAAACCGAGAAGTAGCGTACTCATGCGCTTTAACGTTGGAGCTGACCGGACCGCAACACTCGCGGCAAAGCCGCCTCCTGCAGTTGCGGGTCCGTGTCGAGCGACATGTTAGACGGCATGCGCGCCTTGCAGACCAGCCACGTGCCGCAGTTCTCCGACAACCGGATGACTCCCCCAAGTGAAAAAGCGCACCTTCGGCATGAAAGTAATTTTCCGACCAAACTCCGTGGGAACACGAAAGTGAATAGTGACTGGATGGATGTTGATCCAACGATTTTCCGTGACTGACGCGATGGAAGTCAATGGCACCTTGATTTCACGACGATAGTTCGACACGTATAGACAACTCCCGTCAAGTCGAACTTTCTTTAGTCCTGCACATCCCCACAAGATGAACGCGGACCCGGCCACCCAGATGCACAGAAACTGCCACTTCATCGCCCACGGCGGAGGTTCGCCGCCCACGCCATGCATCGCGCCGGTCCACAAAAGGAGAGTGCCGAAGCCAAACCCTGCGATCCAAACCACGGGAAAAATGATCTTCATCAGAACCGTTTGCGCGGATGACAGTGTGCGTGCCAGCGTAGTCATTTCTGCCTTCTAACGTTCGACATGAGCGGCAGTTGGCGCCTTGCCGACAACTGTCCGCTCGATGGAGAGGTTAGGCGTCGACGAAAAGCACCTACTTCGTATCCAGCTCTTGCTTAAGCCGCGTAATTCGCCTCTGTGTCTCGTTGACTTCGCACATGCCTGCGAAAGCGTTCTTCCAACCATCAGATCCTCCCTCGGTTGCGCCATACAACGCACATTGTGCACCGCGATAGTCGGGCCACGCCTTCCGTTCAGCGAGCAGCGTGCGCTCTGTGTATTCAAGATTATTTGACTCTGCTAAGACCTTCTTGCTGTAACGCTCCTCAAGGATCGAGAGCTCCCGTTCCAGAACGCCCTGCGAGAAGTGCGAACACTGGCTGCTGCCTATGGCTGAGCCTGCCATGCGGCTCTGGGGCTCGCAAGAAAGTTCAGAGATCCTTCGCTCGTACTGTTGCTTGATGCACAGTGCATTTCCACACGAATTCCGGGCCGCAAGCCACTTCTTCTGCGATGCGCGAAGGCGCGGAGCATCGTTTTCTCTGTCTAGCTCAAGCGAGAAGACCTCTGAGAGCGTTTTATCAAGTTCAGAAAGCTCTCCGTCGGAACAAATCAAGCGCTCGACTTTCGTGCTTGCCTTAGCGCAATCAAACCCCGCCCCGTAAGCGAAAGTGGAAACTAGAAGAGTCGTGATGAGCAGTGCTTGTCGCATAGGTTTTCGACGTCTAACGTTGAAAATGACCGGACCGCAACAAATGCGGCGGAGCCGCCTCCTGCAGTTGCGGGTCCGCGTTGACCGACCAGTTAGACAGCATTGGGATCTCCCAGCGTCTGGTACATAACATGGGTCAGCTCGAACTGGTTACAGCCACGCGACGCAATGCCGCCCTCGTCGTCTGGACGTTCGAGCTCCCACCCTTCCTCTACGTCGGACCAGTGCAGCAGCTTATCGCCAAAGGCAGCGATGGCAACGACATACTCACCAGGTGAATCTGCGACTGACAGCTCACGCGGAGCTATGCGTGCCTTCTCTAAAGCTGCGCGATGCTCCGGATGCAACCTGGGAAGACCGTCTTCCAAAAGGCCAGTGACTTCAGCGATAGTGGCAGGGTGAAACATTGAGTGCGGTCTAACGTGCGTGTGACCGGCGACCGCGGAAAGGTGCGCAGGGAGCGCAGCGACCGAGCGGAAGCCCTTGGGCGTCCGTGTCGACTAGCTGGTTAGATGGCATTCTTGCGCTCACCGAATTCTTTAAGAAGCTCAAAGAAGAAGTACACGGAGCTTCGATGCCTCTCGACTGAGACGTTTGTCGGCAGTTTGTCCCACTCAACTTCATCGCCGGGAATTTCCAAGCTGATTGCCAGTACGGTCTTCTCCCACCCGGAAATTTCGGCTGAGCCAGGATAGTTGTATTTTCTTCGCACCCAACTGGTGAACTCATACGGGTCAAATATGGGCGACTCAGGAACACCGAGATCATGCATAGCCTTTTTGTAGCCCCATATGTAGCAGCCAAGCTTATCGATAGTTTCTTGGCCAAGATACATCCCTGGGCGCACCGAGACCTCTCTGACAAGGTCGTAGATGCTGTAGGTTCTCGCCACGCCGATCTGTGCCATCTAACGTTTGAGGTAACCGGCGGCCGACAGTGGGCGAAGCCCGCTGTTGGACGTCCGGTTGACTGAAGGGTTAGCCGCCAACCTTACCTCCGGCGCCTTTGATCTGTTGCAGGATGAAGGACTGCGCCTCTTCTGCGACTGCGGCAAGAGGGAGCGTGACTTGGCTTGACCTTGATAGGACGAGGAGCCAGAACTCTGGATGGCGCCAAACCCGCTTGACTGCAGACCACGGCATGGTGACCGCGCCGAGTTCAGATGAAATGCTGAAGCCCGACGCCTCCGCGCGAAGGAGGGCCTCCGGGGACTGCATTTGTCGAAGCCTGCTCAAGGAGCTTTGAACCGAAACGACATAGGCCGCCGCCGCGAAGGCAATGCCCAACAGCCAGACAGTGCCGAGCATTCCAACGATCCAGGATCTCTCGCCTCGCTGAACCAGAAACAGAAAGCTCGCGCCCAGAAGTGCGAGTGCAACAACAAACCTAACCCCGAAGGCGTGGCGCCAACTGGCCAAAGCGGCTCTTCTCACGATGGCTTCACTGTATTTGAGCGTGGCTTCGAAGAACATTAGCGGCTAACGTCGGAAGCAACCGGACCACACCCTTCGCTGCGAAGCAGCAGTCTGCAGGCGTGGGTCCGTGTTGGCTGACAGGTTAGACAGCATCGTCACGGTTTCATTTTGATGATGCTGTCTGGCGGACTTGCTACTGAGCGGACGTAAACGTCTTCAGATTCTTTTCTATGGCTGTCATGCAGCTTCAACGTTCGGTTCTCCGCTCAGACAATTTTCTCGGCAGTTCGCAGGCTCCGCTCTCAAGGCTCCAATTGCCGCCCGCGACCCCGCACTCCTTCAATTCCGATGACGTACGCCAAGCCACTAGTAGGGCGCCTACGATTGACGCGACCAAGCTCATTGCAGCCACTGCCACGGCAAATCTAAGCATGATCTTCGACTCGCGCGTGAAGTGCGTCGAGGTTAGCTGGGGTAAGTCTTGCAATTGCTCGGGCATATGCCGTCTAACGTAATGTATGCCGCAAAACCTGCCGTATAACTTGGCGGTTGCAATCTAATCTGGACATAAAAACCCTCTGTAAGCCGCTTGCATGCTGGATTTCAAGACAATATACTGTAAATTCATACAGATATAAAAATTCCGCGAAACCCCGCAATTCTCCCTTGCAGTCTGCCCGCTTGCTGGACCAGGTCCGGGAGCGGGTTCGGTATTTGCACTATAGCCTTGGCACCGGGAAAATTTATCTGTGTTAGGTCCGTTTTTTTGTCCGATGGCATGGCCGCAATGGCCACATGACGCATCCTCGCGACATGGGGATACGCAAGGTAGAACCCGTATCCGTTTGCGCCTTGCACCTCGATGATTTACACCCATGTGCGGAACGTTGACTCTGGCGGCACAGCCAGCCCGTTGGACGCCCTGCTCGCCTGAAACGCTATTGATTTAATAGCTGCTCGCGCACATCCCGATTGGGCTGCAGCCCGTTTTTACACCTAAAAATAGGTCCAAAATCCGCTTCGGAGGCGCTGCAGACCTTTGCAAAGTGTGGCAGCGCCAAAACCCCTTGTTTTTGAGCGTTTAGGGGCCGTTTTAGATGCGAAATAGGCCTGCAGACCAATGTAAAACTGCGCAAGCAGCTACTGATTTGATAGCACCAACAAAAACGGCGCACAAGGCGCCGTCTTCGTTCCAGCCCCACGCAGAGGCCTCAGTGCGCCCCGGCCGCAGCATCGGCACTCCCCGCCCCCGCCTTGGTATGCCGTGTCAAAAACACCAGCGGAATCAGCAGCAGGAAGATCAGCGAGGAGGCATAAAACACGTCGTTGGCGGCCAGCATGTAGGCCTGCTGGTCGACCAGGCGGTTGATGGTGCCCAGCGCCTGGTCGGGCGTGAGGCCAGCGCCGGCCAGGCCTGTGAGGGCGCTGTTGGTGGCGGTGCTGCCCTGGTTCACGTATTCGCTGATTTGCGCGTGGTGCATGGCGGCGCGGTCTTGCCAGATGGTGGTGGCGATCGAGGTGCCGAAGGAACCGGCGGTGATGCGCACGAAGTTTGACAGGCCGGAGGCCGCGGGAATTTTGTCGGGCGAGATGCCCGACAGCGTGATGGTGACCAGCGGGATGAAAAAGAAAGCCATGGCCACGCCCTGGATGATGGTCGGGATCATGATGGTGCGGAAATCGGCCTGGGTGTTGAAGTTGGACCGCATCCACAGTACCAGCGCAAACACCATGAAGGCAAACGCGGCGAAGCGGCGCGGATCCACTTTCGCGATGTTCTTGCCGACCACGGGCGAGAGCAGCAAGGCGAAGGCGCCGACAGGCGCCAGCACCATGCCGGCCTGTGTGGCGGTGTAGCCCATGTACTGCTGCAGCCACAGCGGCAACAGAACAACGTTGCCGAAGAAGAGGCCGTAGCCGACCGACAGCGCCAGCGCGCCGGCCCAGAAGTTGCGCTTCTTGAACAGCGTGAGGTCGACCACCGGGTGTTCTTCCGTCAGCTCCCAGATCACGAAGGCGATCAGGCCCACCAGCGCGATGATGCCCAGCGCGATCACTTCACCGGAATGAAACCAGTCGAGCTCCTGGCCCTTGTCGAGCATGATCTGCAGCGCGCCGACCCAGATGACCAGCAGCGCCAGGCCCACCGAATCGATGGGGAGTTTTCGGGTGACGCTTTCACGCTTTCGGAAGATGCTCCAGGTGATGAAGGCAGCGCCAAAGCCCACGGGGATGTTGATATAAAAAATCCAGGGCCAGGAAATGTTGTCGGTGATCCATCCCCCTAAGAGCGGCCCCATGACGGGCGCGATCAGCGTGGTCATGGACCAGAGCGCCATGGCCAGCCCCGCCAGTGCTTTCGGGTAGCTCGACAGCAGCAGCGCCTGCGACAGCGGGATCATGGGCCCGGCCACCAGGCCCTGCAGCACGCGCAGAAAAATCAGCGTGGTCATGTTGGGCGCCAGGCCGCACAGCCACGAGGTGATAACAAACAGGATGACGCTGGTGGTGAAAAGCCGAACCTGACCGAAGCGCTGCGACAGCCAGCCGGTCAGCGGCACGGCAATCGCATTGGCCACGCCAAAGCTGGTGATGACCCAGGTGCCCTGGTTGGGGCTGACGCCCAGGTCGCCGGCAATCGCGGGCAGCGACACATTGGCGATGGACGTGTCGAGCACATTCATGAACGTTGCGGCCGACAGGGCCAGCGTGCCCCACAGGCGGGCAGAGCCCGTCAGCGGTGGCGGCTGGACATAGGCGGAGGCGGGAGCAGGTGCGGAAGCCATGAAAGCCTTGCGAATAAGGGGCTGGTGGAAACCGCTACGGGATTCGCTGCGGTTGCGCGGTCTGGAAGTGCGGGTTGTGTGTGAGGCTGTGACTTACGGCGCCACGCGGTTGCCAGCCAGCGACAGCGTGTGGCTGAACGCGAGGCGCTGCGGGTCGGTGCCGGCCTGGGCGGGCGAAACAGCCCCACCCTGCGGCAGGGCCGGCTTGGCCGCGACGGCGGACTTGGCCGGCTTCACGAATTTCCCGGTGTTGGCGGCGATGACACGCTGCACATCCTTGTCAGCGGCATCGTCAGGTGTGCCGTAAGTCTGGCTGTGTGCCAGGGTGGCGTCCCGCGGCGCATCGGCCAGCGTCTTGCCGTCCTTGCTGCTCACGTCCACTTCGGCGTCCATCGACAAGCCCACGCGCAGCGGGTTGTCGGCGAGCTGTTTGGCGTCCAGCGCGATGCGCACCGGCACGCGCTGCACCACCTTGATCCAGTTGCCGGTGGCGTTTTGCGCGGGCAGCAATGAAAAGGCGGCACCGGTGCCGACGCCCAGGCCGGCTACCTTGCCCTTGTATTCCACCTTCTTGCCGTACAGGTCTGCCACCAGCGTCACGGGCTGGCCGATGCGGATGTTGCGCAGCTGGACTTCCTTGAAGTTGGCGTCGACCCAGACCTGGTTGAGCGGGATGATGGACATCATCGGCGCGCCGGCGGCCACGCGCTGGCCGAGTTGCACCGTGCGCTTGGCCACATAGCCATCCACGGGCGCCAGCAGCGCGGCGCGCTGTGTGGCCAGGTAGGCCTCACGCACCCGGGCGGCGGCAACCTGCACGCTGGGGTGTTGCTCGACGCTGGTGCCTTCGGTCAGGGCCTGGTTGCTGGTGAGCTGCTCACGTGCGGCGACCACACCGGCCTGCGCCGCAGCCAGCGCGCTTTTGGCGGTGGCCAGCTGCGTCTGCGCGTGGTTGAGTTCTTCTTTGGACACCGCGCCGTTGCCGGTGAGCGACTGGCGGCGGTTCAGGTCGTCGCTGGCGCGGGCGATGTCGCTTTGCGCCTTGACCACATCGGCATCGCGCAGCGCGATCTGCGCGGCCAGCGTGCCGTTGTTGGCGTAGAGCGTACGCACCTGGCGCACGGCCTGGGCCAGTGCGGCTTCGGCCTGCTCCAGCGCGACCTTGGCGTCGGCCGGGTCAAGCTGCACCAGCGTCTGGCCGGCTTTCACAAAGTCGGTGTCGTCGGCCATGATGGCCATGACAGTGCCGCCGATTTGCGGCGTGATCTGGATCACGTTGCCCTGCACATAGGCGTTGTCGGTGGACTCGTAATGGCTGGCCACCAGGTATTCATAGGCAGACCAACCCAGCCCTGCAACGACCACCACGGCCGCAAGCGCCGTCAGCGCCTTTTTGCGTTTGGGGTTTCCTGCGGGCGGCTGTGCAGGCGCATTGGGAGCTGGGGAGTTGGTAGATGTTGTGTCGCTCATGATGTTGTCAGGGTGTTGATTGATTTGAAGACGTTGCGTGACGTGGGACCGGCGCCTAATGCGCTGCAGGCACTTTTTCAGAATTAAAACCGGCTGTAGCCCAATCAGGACGAGCGCCAGCAGCTATTGTTTTTGTAGCACCTTGCGCCTGCTTCGCCTGAGCCGGGGCATTGCTGTAGCCGCCGCCCAGGGCGCGTATCAAGGCGACCTGTGTGTCGAGCGCGCGGGCCGAGAGGTCTACCGCCAGGCGGCGCTGGGCCAGCACGCTGGTTTCGGCCGTCAGCACATTGAGGTAGGTGCCCAGTCCGGCCTTGTAGCGCTGCACGGCGATGTCATAGGCGCCTTCTGCGGCTTCCTGCGCGGCGCGCTGTTCGGTTTGCTGGCGCGTGATGGCTTGCGATGACGCCACCTGGTCAGCCACATCGCGCACCGCGTCGATCACGGCGGCGTTGTAGCTTTCGACAGCGGCATCGAGGTCGGCGGTTTTGCCGCGCAGGTTGGCACGCAGGCGGCCGGCGTCAAAAATCGGCAGGCGCAGGGCCGGCCCGACACCCCACTGCTGGCTGCCGGAGTCAAGCAGGCGGCCGAGGCCGATACTGGAAAAACCGGCAAAAGCAACGAGATTGACGTTGGGGTAGAACTGGGTTTTGGCATTGACCACGTCTTTGGACGAAGCCTCTACGCGCCAGCGCGCGGCGGCAATGTCGGCGCGCCGGCCCAGCAGGTCGGCCGGAATGGCCGTGGCGGTTGCTACATTTTTGATAGCTGCTTGCGCAGGAAGGGAAAGAGCTGCAGTGCCATTTGGCTTGCCAATGAGGGCATCGAGCGCGTTGCGCGTGAGGGCCATTTGTTCCTGCAGGGTTTCGAGCTGCAGGCGCGCTTCGGGCAAGCCGCCTTCGCTCTGGCGCAGTTCCAGGCGGGTGTCCAGGCCGGCGTCGACGCGGTCGCGCACCAGCTTGAGGGTTTCGTCACGCTGGGCGAGTGTTCGGCGGGCCACTGTCACCTGCTCGTTCAGGCGAACCAGCTGAAAGTAAGTGCGGGTCACATTGCTGGCCAGCAGCAAGCGTGCGGCCTGCGCGTCTGCTTCAGCCGCGTTGGCGGTGCCCAGCGCGGCGTCCAGTGCGGCACGGTTCTTGCCGAAAAAATCAAGCTCCCAGCTCACCGCGAGCTGCGCGGTACCGCTGTTGCGGATGGAGCCTGCCAGTGGTGCGGGCACTGCGCCATTGGCGGTGTATTGCTGGCGCGTCAGGTCCAGTTGCCCGGTGACCTGCGGCAGCGTGGCGGCATCGGCAACCTCGGTGACGGCCAGTGCGCGAGCCAGACGGGCCTGCGCGAGCTTCAAGGTCGGGCTGGTTTGCAGGGCCTGGTCGACCAGGCTATTGAGTTGCACATCGCCAAACTCGCGCCACCATTCGGCGGCCAGTGGCGCCTGGGCCGGCGTTTGGCTGGCGGTGTCGGCAGCCAGGCCCAGCGAAGGCGCGTCACGCAGGCTGGAATGCGGTGCGATGCCCGACATGTCGGCACAGCCGGTGAGGCCGGTTGCCATCAAACCCACGGCCACCACGCTGGCGGCGGCCACCAGGGCCATGCGGAAAGAGGCGCGCCAGAGCGGCAGGCGCGGCTCGGCGTGTTCGGCCTGGTTCACCGAAACGCAAGCCGAGACAGAAGCGGACGCGCTGCAGAGGGTGTTGCTGTTATTTGTCATCTTTTTCATTCGCTGCTTGAAGGGCTTGAAGGGTCTGCGCTGTTTCAAGAATGCGGCGCAGGTAGCCTTTGAGGTTTTGCCACTCATCGACCGTGAAGCCGGCCAGGTGGGCGTTTTGCACACGGCTGAGCACCGCGGGGATTTCTTTTGCGGCTTCGCGGCCTTCGGGTGTCAATTCGATATTGACCACGCGCCTGTCTTCGCTGGAGCGGATGCGGCGGCAAAAGCCCTTGGCTTCGAGCCGGTCGAGCAGGCGGGTCATGGAACCGGCGTCGAGCTGGCAGACACGGGCCAGTTCAGCCACCGTGGAAGCCTTTCCGAGGTAGATCTTGAGCATGGGCACCCACTGCGCGTTGGTGAGGCCCTGGGGCTCCAGTTCGCGCGTGACCTGCTGGGAGACGCTGTTGAGAATCTGGCGCATCAGCGCGCCGGTGCTTTGCCCGGCGTCGTAATCCGTCGCGCAATAGAACTCGGCCGGCAACCCGCACAAGGGAGTTGAAGGAACTGAGGTCGCTGGCGGACGGGTGGATTCAGATTTCATGGACACGAATAATACATGCCTAGACAAACATTGTCAAGGCTGTGTTTGTACAGACATCTTTTATGGCTAAACTCCCCGCATGGCTACTTCTTCCCTTTCCAATGCGCCCAAGGGCGCGCCCCGCTCCCTTTCCGGCCTCGTTCCCTTCCTGCGTCCCTACCGGGGGCGGATTGTTCTGGCGATGTTTTTCCTGGTGATGGCGGCCGTGGCCACGCTGGTGTTTCCGCTGGCCCTGCGCAGCCTGATTGACGGCGGGCTCAGCGCGGCGGACAAGGGCCAGCAGCTGATGGCGCTGCGCACCCATTTCTTTGAACTGTTTGGCGTGGCGGCGGCGCTGGGCCTTTTTTCGGCAGGCCGCTTCTATATGGTGAGCTGGCTGGGCGAGCGCGTGACGGCAGACCTGCGCAATGCGGTCTACGCGCATGTCGTGCGGCAAAGCCCCGAGTTTTTTGAAACCACACAGACAGGCGAAGTGCTCTCGCGCCTGACCGGCGACACAACGCTGGTGCAGACGGTGGTGGGCTCTTCGCTCAGCATGGGCCTGCGCAATGCCGTGATGGGCGTGGGCGCGCTGGGGATGCTGGTCTATACCAACCCGTACCTCATGGTGCAGGTACTGGTGGTGCTGGTGTTGATCGTCGCGCCCTCGGTCTGGTTTGGCCGGCGTGTACGCAAGCTGTCGCGCGCCAGCCAGGACCGCGTGGCCGACTCCAGCGCGATCGCGGCCGAAGTGCTTAACGCCATTCCGGTGGTGCAAAGCTACACCGCTGAAGGCCGCGAGGCCGCGCGCTTTGATGCGTCAACCACCAACGCATTCAACACCGCGATTCGCCGCACCAGGGCGCGCTCGGTGCTGGTGGCCTTCATCATCATCGCCACGTCGGCGGCGCTGCTGTGGGGCCTGTACCAGGGCACGCAGGCGGTGATGCGGGGCGACATCACGGCAGGCCACCTGGGCCAGACAGTTGTTTACGTGATCATCCTGGCCAGCGCGGCGGCCGTGCTGGGCGAGGTCTATGGCGACCTGCTGCGGGCGGCCGGCGCCACCGAGCGGCTGATGGAGCTGCTGACGTCGCGTTCACCCGTCATTTCACCGGCAAATCCGGTTCCCGGGCAGGTCACACGGGCGGGAAGCGCTATCAAATTTGAAGCAGTGACGTTTCACTA
The DNA here is from genome assembly GCF_056405795.1 of Polaromonas sp. P1_F1. Taxonomy (NCBI): domain Bacteria; kingdom Pseudomonadati; phylum Pseudomonadota; class Betaproteobacteria; order Burkholderiales; family Comamonadaceae; genus Polaromonas; species Polaromonas sp. P1_F1. Next base: position 99,431 of record NZ_JBFUBJ010000004.1, on the reverse strand, counting down.
CCCGTCGCGGCCCGCGCAAGCTGCCCTGACAAACTTTTCCCTGAGCGTGTCGCCCGGTGAAACGGTGGCCATCGTGGGACCCAGCGGCGCAGGCAAGAGCACGGTGTTCCAGCTGCTGCTGCGGTTTTATGACCCGGCCTCGGGCCGCATCGAACTGGATGGCGTGCGCACAGCCGACATGGCGCTGCACGATTTGCGGCAGCGCGTCGGCATCGTGCCGCAGGACGCCGTCATCTTCTCGACCAGCGCGCTGGAGAACATCCGCTACGGCAAACCTGAAGCCACTGATGAAGAGACCCGTGCAGCGGCCAGGGCGGCCTTCGCGCATGAGTTCATTACCGCCCTGCCCGAAGGCTACGACACCTTTCTCGGGGAGCGCGGTGTGCGGCTTTCCGGTGGCCAGCGCCAGCGTATTGCGATCGCGAGGGCGATGCTGAAAAACGCTCCGCTGCTGCTGCTGGATGAAGCCACCAGCGCGCTGGATGCCGAAAGCGAACGCATGGTGCAGGCGGCCCTGGAGTCGGCCATGAAGGACCGCACGACGCTGGTGATTGCGCACCGGCTGGCCACTGTGCAGCAGGCTGACCGCATCCTGGTGCTGGACCATGGGCGGCTGGTGGAGCAAGGCACGCATGCCGAGCTGGTAAACCGCGGGGGCGTTTATGCGCGGCTGGCGGCGCTGCAGTTCACGGTGTGACGACGCGGGTTGCGCAGCTTCAGCAGCCATCAAAAATCAGCGATATGCATTATTTGCATAGATATTGGTGAACAATGCCTTGGACTATTTAGGCCGAGGCTTTTAAGCTCCGTCCATTGATTCTTCCCGCAGACTTTCCCGCAAGAAATCCCACAAGGAGCTTTTTCAATGTCACACGCAGCCTCTTCTGTTCCCACCCCCGCCGGGTCTCACCCGCTTCCGTCTTACCTGCAGGCGGACAACCTGGGCCCCTGGGGCAACTACCTGCAGCAGGTAGACCGCGTCATTCCGCACCTGGGCAGCCTGGCGCGCTGGGCTGAAACCCTCAAGCGGCCCAAGCGTGTGCTGATCGTGGACGTGCCGATTCACATGGACGACGGCACCGTGGCGCACTTTGAAGGCTACCGTGTGCAGCACAACGTTTCGCGCGGTCCCGGCAAGGGCGGTGTGCGTTTCCACCAGGACGTCACGCTGTCTGAAGTGATGGCGCTGTCGGCCTGGATGTCGGTCAAGAACGCGGCGGTGAACGTGCCGTACGGCGGTGCCAAAGGCGGTATCCGCGTCGACCCGAAAAAGCTTTCGCGTGGCGAGCTTGAGCGCATGACGCGCCGTTACACCAGCGAAATCGGCATCATCATCGGCCCCAACAAGGACATCCCCGCGCCGGACGTCAACACCAACGACCAGATCATGGCGTGGATGATGGACACCTACTCGATGAACACCGGCTCCACCTCAACCGGCGTCGTCACGGGCAAGCCGGTCGACCTGGGCGGCTCGCTGGGCCGGCGTGAAGCCACGGGGCGCGGCGTGTTCACCGTGGGCACCGAAGCGGCCAAGCACATTGGCCTTGATATCAGTACCGCACGGGTCGCCGTGCAAGGCTTTGGCAATGTGGGCGGTGTGGCGGGCAAGCTGTTTGCCGAAACCGGCGCACGTGTGGTCGCGGTGCAAGACCATGGCGGCACGATTTACCGTGAAGCCGGCCTCGATGTGCCGGCGCTGCTGCGTCATGTGGAAGCCAATGGCAGTGTGGCCGGATTCACCGAAGCCGAAGTCATTGCCAATGACGCGTTCTGGGACGTGGAGTGCGACATCCTGATTCCGGCCGCACTTGAGCAGCAAATCACTGCCGCCAATGCCGGCCGCATCAAGGCGCGCATGATCATTGAAGGCGCGAACGGCCCGACGACACCTGCCGCCGACGACATCCTGCATGACCGCAACGTGCTGGTGCTGCCGGACGTGATCGCCAATGCCGGCGGCGTGACCGTCAGCTACTTTGAATGGGTGCAGGATTTTTCCAGCTTCTTCTGGGACGAAGAAGAAATCAACAAGCGCCTGGTGAAAATCATGAAAGACGCCTTTGCCGGTGTTTGGGCCGTGGCGCAAGACCAGAAGGTCAGCCTGCGTACCGCCACCTTCATCGTGGCCTGCAAGCGAATCCTGCACACGCGCGAGTTGCGCGGCCTGTACCCCTGAGTTACTGGGTCAGCGCCGGGACCTGCGCGTCAACGACCTGGACAACCTTTCAAGCAGGGGCCGCAGAACCGGCTTTGCCGGACTGCAGGCGCAGCACCCCCTCGGGGGGCAGCGCATTACACGAAGTGAAAAGCGTGGGGGCTCTATTTCTCCGCGGGACTGGCTTCGCCAGACCGCAGGCGCAGCGGCCCCCTAGGGGCTGGAGCCTGCGGCTCCGAACCTGCTTGAGCAGGTTTGGACAGGCGACAGAGGCGAAGCGTCTCGCGAGCCGCGGCCTGCAAGGCCTCGGGAGTTACGCGAAGCGAACGACCGTGGGGGTCATTACTGCAACGTTTCCTTGATCCCAGGCAGCAGAGGCAAGGGCATGACGTCGATGCCCTCCTCTATCAGTTCCACGGTTTCGCGCGCACTGGCCTGGCCGCGAATGCTGCGCGCCTCCAGTTCGCCATAGTGCATGCGGCGGGCCTGATCCGCAAACTGGCTTCCGACATCTTCGGTATGCGCCATCACATGACGCAAGGCCTTCAGGAACGCGGCCTGCTCTGCCTGACTCTTTGCGGCCGGTATACCCGCCATGGCGTTGGCCTCGCCTTCAACGACCCGCGCCGGGTTCGGAATGGCAACTTGTGAAGACGCAGCAGCCCGRCTGCCTGCGCTCACGATATCATGGCCACCCAGGTTGAGACGTGGTGCACTGGGAAGTTTCTGGATGCTTTTGTCGGCACACATCGGGCATTCGATCAGGCCGCGCGACAGCTGGGCCTGGAAGTCGTCCTCGGACGCAAACCAGCCTTCAAATGAATGCTGGTGCGCACATTGGAGATTCAGGACTTTCATGGCCGGATTATCGCCGGGGGATCAGGGTGTTGCAGTTTGCCAGTCCAAAGCCCACGCCCCGGACAGCACGTTTTGCAACCACAGTGCGCCTGTCAATGTTTTTGCATCCGTGACCTCGCCGCTGGCGCACCAGGCAAGAAGCTCAGCGGGTGTTGCCGTAAAGACGTCCAGAAACTCCCCGGCATCCAGCTTGCGATGGCCGAGTGTCAGCCCGCGCGCAAACCAGATGTCAATAAATTCGGTAGAGTACGAGATCACCGGATGCAACACGCCCGCCCTCGCCCATTCACGTGCGGTGTAACCGGTTTCCTCCAGCAGTTCACGCTGTGCGCAGGCCAGCGAACCTTCGCCCGGATCGAGCTTGCCCGCGGGAAACTCCACCATCACGGCACGCATGGGGTAGCGGTACTGGCGCTCCAGCACCAGACGCCCGTCGTCCAGTTGCGCCACGATCATCACGGCACCGGAGTGAATGACGTATTCGCGCGTTGCCTGGTTGCCATCGGGCAGCCTGACGGTATCGCGCAGGGCATGCAGGAAATTCCCTCTCAGGATCTCGACCGAATCGATGCAGGTCTCGACGAGGTGCGCGTCGGCAATTGCACCGGCTTGATCAGGACCGGAAGATGCGCTCATGGGCGGTGCTTGAACAGGTAGCGCCAGGTAAATCCGGGAAACGCAAAGGTGATGAAGAGCGTGCCGGTGATGGCATAAAACTCCCAGCCTTGCGGTGCAATCTGGCCGCTCCGCTGCTCAAGGTATAAGCCCAGACCGCCGACAACCAGGTACCAGACCACCAGCTCTGCGGCTCTGATTGCCAGGTTTTTCGGCAACTTGAGCGCGTAGACCGCGAACAGGCGATTGCTGATGAAAGGCAGGTTGGCTGCCAGCAAGGCCAGCAGCACGACCAGCCAGACTGAAGCAGTTTGGGTCATGGCAGGGGTCAGCTACCCAGTGATTTGACGATGCTGCTGATGGACTGCGCGCACAGGGTCATCAAACCGCCAGGCATGATGCCCAGGATCAGAATGAGCGCGCCATTGACGGCCAGCACTGCCTTGGCATCTGCCGGCGCAGAAACCGGCTGGGCGTTATGGGCCAAGGGTGCATCAAAGTACATGACCTTGACCACACGCAAGTAATAGAAGGAGCCCACCAGCGACATGATCACCGCAAAAACGGCCAGCACAATGTAGCTGGTTTGTTGCGAGGAAATCAGCGCCTGCAGGACGGACAGCTTGGCATAAAACCCCACCAGCGGCGGCAGGCCGGCCAGCGAGAACATGCTGATGGCCATCACGCCGGCGTACAACGGGCTGCGCTGGTTCAGGCCGGCCAGATCGACGATCTCTTCAGACTCATGCCCTGCCCGTGCCAACAGCATGATGATGCCGAAAGCACCCAGAGTGGTGAGCACATAAGTCAGTGCATAGAACATCGCTGCGCTGTAGGCGGATTCAGTGTTGAGCTGGTTGCCGTTGACCACGCCGGCCAGCAGGCCGAGCAGCAAGAAGCCCATCTGGGAGATGGTGGAGAACGCCAGCATGCGTTTGAGGTTGGACTGCGCAATTGCGGCCAGATTGCCCACCAGCAGCGAGCCGATGGCCATCAATCCCAGCATCTGCTGCCAGTCAATTGCCAGCGGCAACAGGCCTTCGACCAGCAGGCGGATACAGATCGCAAAGGCCGCGAGCTGCGGCGCTCCACCGATCAGGAGGGTCACGGCTGTAGGCGCACCCTGGTAGACGTCAGGCAGCCACATATGGAAAGGCACAGCGCCCAGTTTGAAGGCCAGGCCAGCCACGATGAAGACCAAGCCGAAAATCAATACCTGGTGCTTGACCTGGCGGCTGGCAATCGCGTTGAACACTTCGTTGAGGTCCAGGGAGCCGGTCGCGCCGTACAGCATCGAAAGACCATACAGCAGGAAACCCGAAGCCAGCGCGCCCAGCACGAAGTACTTCATGGCGGCTTCGGTGGCAGTGGCGTTGTCGCGGCGCAGGGCCACCAGCGCATAGCTGGACAGGGTCAGCAATTCCAGGCCCATGTAGATCACCAGGAAGTTGTGGCCCGAGATCATGACGAACATGCCCAGCAGCGCGAACAAGCTCAGAGTGAAGAACTCACCGCCGCGCAGCATGTCGCGATCTGCCGCGTAAGGGCGGCCATAGACCAGCGTAATCATCACGGTGATACAGGCAAAGCATTTGAGCCAGCCGCCCATGGGGTCGCTGACAACCATGTTGCCGAAACCATAGAAGGTCTGGCCTCCAGATGCGTAGGCAGCCTCCATGGCCGCCACGACGGCCAGGGTCAACAGCGTGAGCAAGTAGGTCAGCGTACGCTGCGGCGTCTTGACGCCCAGGTCCACCAGCGCAATCACGCAGGCCATGGTCAGGAGGACGATTTCCGGATAAACCGTGATCCAGGAGAGTTTGTCAATCATCTGAATTCTTTGTAGTTGCTTCAGTTCAGTTTGGAGGCCGCGACGTGCTTGAGCAGGTCCGCCACTGAAGTATTCATCACATCGGTAAACGGCTTGGGATAGATGCCCATGTACAGCACAGCGATGGCCAGCAGCGCCAGCATCAGGAATTCGCGGCTGTTGATGTCGACGAGTGCCTTGACGTCGTCATTGGCCACGGGGCCCAGGTAAACGCGCTTGTACATCCACAGGGTGTAGGCTGCGCCAAATATGAGTGCCGTCGCTGCCGCGCCGCCTATCCAGAAGTTGTATTTGACCGCACCCAGAATAACCATCCACTCGCCGACGAAACCGGCTGTGGCCGGAAGGCCGCAGTTGGCCATGGCAAAAAGCAGTGCAAAAGCCGCAAATTTGGGCATGGTGTTCACCACGCCGCCGTAGCTGGCGATCTCGCGCGAATGGACGCGGTCGTACAGTACACCAATGCACAGGAACATCGCGCCCGACACAAAGCCGTGGGCGATCATCTGCACGATGCCGCCGGAAATGCCCAGGTCGTTGAAGATGAAAAAACCCAGGGTGACAAAGCCCATGTGGGCCACTGACGAATAAGCCACCAGCTTCTTCATGTCCTGCTGCACCAGCGCCACCAGACCGACGTAGATCACGGCAATCAGCGACAGTGCAATCATGAGCCAGGCCCATTCATGCGCGGCATCCGGAGCGATAGGCATCGAGAACCGCAGAAAACCGTATGCGCCCAGCTTCAGCATGATGGCGGCCAGCACAGCCGAACCACCGGTGGGAGCTTCAACGTGCACGTCAGGCAGCCAGGTGTGGACCGGCCACATGGGCACCTTGACGGCAAACGCCGCGAAGAAGGCAAAGAACAGCAATGTCTGCACCGTGCTGCCCAGCGGCAGCTTGTGCCAGGTCAGGATGTCGAAGCTGCCGCCCGACTTGTTGTACAGGAAGATCAGCGCCACCAACATCAGCAGGGAGCCGAGCAAGGTGTACAGGAAGAACTTGAAGGCCGCGTAGATCTTGTTGGGGCCGCCCCAGATGCCGATGATCAGGTACATCGGGATCAGCGTGGCCTCGAAGAACACGTAAAACAGAATGCCGTCAAGTGCCGAAAACACGCCGATCATGAGCCCGCTCAGGATCAGGAAAGAAGCCATGTACTGGTTCACGCGTGTGGTGATGGCTTCCCAGCTGGCGATGATGACCACCACATTGATAAAGGCCGTCAAGAGCACAAACCACAGCGATATGCCGTCAACACCTACGTGGTAGTTGACATTAAACCGCTGGATCCAGCTGCCCTTTTCGACAAACTGCATCGCCGACGTGTCCAGCTGAAAACCGCTGTACAAGGGCAGCGTCACCAGGAAACTGACGACCGCGCCTATCAGTGCGACCCAGCGGACGCTGCGCGCCTGCTCGTCACGGCCCAGCGCCAGCAGAACCACACCGAAAACAATCGGCGTCCAGATCGCAAGACTCAACAAACCCATTCTTGTTCTTCCTTGATTTTGTTGAACTGATCAGCGATTGAGCCAGACGAAATACGTCATCAACACAAACACGCCAATGATCATGCCGAAGGCATAGTGATAGATGTAGCCGGACTGCAGCCGGCGAACCATGCCGGAGACCCAGCCGATCACCTTCCACGAACCGTTGACCAGCGCACCGTCGATCAGCTTCTGGTCGCCGCCCTTCCAGAGCGCGGTGCCGAGAGCGCGCGTGCCGCGGGCCAGCACGTTTTCGTTGAACCAGTCGAAGTAGTACTTGTTTTCGAGCAACGTGAAGATGGGCATGAACATGCGCTTGATCGCGGCCGGCAAGGCGGGGTTAACCATGTACATATACCAGGCCAGCACCGAGCCCCCGAGAGCCAGCCAGAACGGTGGCGCCATCAGGCCGTGCAAAGCCATCTGCCATGGGCCGTGGAACAGATGCTTAAGCTCTTCCATGGCGTGATGTTTCTCGAGGTCCACGAAGATGGCGTCCTTGAAGAAATCGCCGTACAGCATGGGCTGTATCGTCATGAAACCGATGACCACCGACGGAATCGCCAGCAGGATCAGCGGCACCGTCACCACCCACGGGGATTCGTGCGGCTCGTGGTGTTCGTCATGATGGCCGTGGTCGTCGTGACCGTGGTGGTGCGCGTCGGGATTCTGGTCATGGCGTTCCTTGCCGTGGAACACCAGGAAATACAGCCGGAAGGAATAGAAGGCCGTCACGAAGACACCTGCCAGCACCGCGAAGTAGGCAAAGCCAGCGCCTGCCAGGTGGCTCTCATGCACGGCTTCAATGATGCTGTCCTTGGAGTAAAAACCCGCGAACAACGGCGTGCCGATCAAGGCCAGCGTACCCAGCAACGAAGTGATCCAGGTGATGGGCATGTACTTGCGTACGCCGCCCATCCAGCGAATGTCCTGGTTATGGTGCATGCCGATGATGACCGAGCCCGCGGCCAGGAACAGCAGCGCCTTGAAGAAGGCGTGCGTCATCAGGTGGAACACCGCGACAGAATAGGCCGAGGCGCCCAGCGCCACCGTCATGTAACCCAGCTGCGAAAGTGTGGAATACGCGACCACACGCTTGATGTCGTTCTGGATGATGCCGAGAAAGCCCATGAACAGCGCCGTAATGGCACCTATCACCATGATGAAGCTGAGCGCGGTATCGCTGAGCTCAAACAGCGGTGACATGCGCGCCACCATGAAGATGCCGGCCGTCACCATGGTTGCTGCGTGAATCAGCGCGGAGATCGGGGTTGGGCCTTCCATGGAATCCGGCAACCAGACGTGCAAAGGGAATTGCGCTGACTTGCCCATGGCGCCAATGAAGAGGCAGATGCAAATCACGGTTACCAGCATCCAGCCGGTGCCCGGGAAGCTCAGCTTGGAAAGCTCGCCGGCCTTGGCAAAGGCCTCGCCGTAGTTCAGTGTGCCGGCATAGGCAGCGATCAGGCCGATGCCAAGGATGAAACCGAAGTCGCCCACGCGGTTGACCAGGAAGGCCTTCATGTTTGCAAAGATGGCGGTCGGCTTGTTGAACCAGAAGCCGATCAGCAGATAGGACACCAGACCCACGGCCTCCCAGCCGAAGAACAGCTGAAGCATGTTGTTGCTCATCACCAGCATCAGCATGGAAAAGGTGAACAGCGAGATGTAGGCGAAGAAGCGGTTGTAGCCCTCGTCTTCTTCCATGTAGCCTATGGTGTAGATGTGCACCATGAGCGACACAAAGGTCACCACGCACATCATCATGGCTGTGAGGCCGTCGACCAGGAAACCGATTTCCATTTTCAGGCCACCGACGCTCATCCAGGTGTAGAGCGTCTCGTTGAAGCGCGCGCCGTCAATCGCCACGCTCTTGAGCGTCATGGCCGAAATGATGAAAGCCACCAGCACCCCGAGGATGGTAAGGGTGTGCGACAGGCGCCGGCCTATCCAGTTGCCGCCGAAAGAGGTGCCGAGAATACCGGCCGCCAAGGCGCCGGCCAGCGGCGCCAGCGGGACGGCCAGCAGAGTTGAAGCGTTGAGGGTGGATGCCATATCAGTTTTTCTTCGTCAAGCAAGTTGCGCTGGCAAACAAGGAAGCCATGCCAGGGCCGCCACGGAACCGGCTCTGCCGGGCCGTCAGCGGCGCCCCCTTGAGGGGGAGGCGGCCGGAGGCCGCTTCGGGGGGGAGCGTCATCTTTAGCCCTGGAGCGTGTTGAGTTCGTCGACGTTGATGCTGGACTTGTTGCGGAACAGCAGCACCAGGATGGCCAGGCCTATGGCCGATTCGGCCGCAGCGACGGTCAGGATGAAGAACACAAATACCTGGCCGGCCATGTCATTCAGGTAGTACGAGAAGGCCACAAAATTCATGTTGACCGCCAGCAGCATGAGCTCGATGGCCATGAGCAGCACGATCAGGTTCTTGCGGTTCAGGAAGATGCCGATGACCGACAGCGCGAACAGCATCGCGCCCAGCGAAAGAAAATGTCCCAGTGTGAGCGTCATGGCCTCTTTTCCTCGGCAGGTACTGCAGCCGGAATGACAGCTGGTGCGGCCACAACGGATTTCATCTTGACCAGGCTTACACGGTCAGCGCGCTTGACCCGTATCTGTTCTGAAGGGTTCTGGTATTTGGAGTCCTTGCGTGCACGCAAGGTCAGCGCGATGGCCGCAATGATGGCCACCAGCAGAATCACCGCGGCAACTTCCAGCGGATAGAGGTATTCGGAGTACAGCAGTTTGCCGAGCTCCTTGGTATTGGAGATCTGCGCGCCTATCTGGCCCGCGGCGGTCGCGGCCTTGGGTGGCTCACGAAAACCACCCATCAGCACGTAAGACATTTCCAGCGCGATGATGGCGCCCACTGACCCGGCCAGCGGGAAGTGCTTCCAGAAGCCCTTGCGGACACTGTCAATATTGATGTCCAGCATCATCACGACGAACAGGAAGAGCACCATCACAGCACCCACATAAACCAGCACCAGCGTAATGGCCAGGAACTCGGCCTTGAGCAGAATCCAGACGGCGGATGCCTGGAAGAATGCCAGCACGAGGTATAGCGCCGCATGCACGGGGTTACGGGCGGTAATCACCTTGAATGCTGCAAACAGCAGCACCGCGGCAAAAACATAAAAAAGACCTGTTTTAGCGTCCATGTTGTTGTGGATTCTTTCTTGAGCCAGCGGCTTGGGATTCAGCGGTACTTGGCGTCTGCCGCGCGGTTGGCGGCAATTTCGGATTCATACCGGTCACCCACGGCCAGCAGCATCTCTTTGGTGAAATACAGGTCGCCGCGCTTCTCGCCGTGGTATTCAAAGATGTGGGTCTCAACGATGGAATCGACCGGGCAACTTTCTTCGCAGAAACCGCAGAAGATGCATTTGGTCAGGTCGATGTCGTAGCGCGAGGTGCGACGGCTGCCGTCTTCACGCACGTCGGACTCAATGGTGATGGCCATCGCAGGACACACCGCTTCGCAGAGCTTGCAGGCGATGCAGCGCTCTTCGCCGTTTTCATAGCGGCGCAGCGCATGCAGGCCGCGAAAACGCGGGCTCAGCGGAGTTTTCTCTTCGGGAAACTGAACCGTGATCTTGCGGCTGAACATGTACTTGCCGGTCAGGGCCATGCCCTTGAACAGCTCGGTGAGCATGAAGCTCGACGCAAAGTCTTTGATGGAAGCGACGGCGGACATAAATCAGATTCCTGCAGAAGTAAGGCGTAGGCGTACACAAGGGCTCTTCAAGCCAGCAGGGGCCGCGGAACCGGCTTTGCCGGGCCGCAGGCGCAGCGCCCCCTCGGGGGGCAGCGCATTACACGAAGTCGAAGACGCAGTGAAAAGCGTGGGGGCCATAGTCACTTCCAGATGTTGTACGGCGTCTGCATCCAGGCGCCAACGACCACCAGCCAGACCAGGGTCACGGGGATAAAAATCTTCCAACCCAAACGCATGATCTGGTCATAACGAAAGCGCGGGAAGGTGGCGCGCACCCAAAGGAACATGGTGACCACCACAAAGGTCTTGGCACCCAGCCAGATCCAGCCCGGAATGAAGCTCAGGGCTTCAACAGGCGGCAACCAACCGCCCAGGAATAGCAGCACGGCCAGGATGGCGACCAGCCACATGTTCGCGTATTCAGCGAGGAAGAACATCGCGAAAGCCATGCCCGAGTACTCGACCATATGGCCAGCCACGATTTCGGACTCGCCTTCGACGACGTCGAAGGGGTGGCGGTTGGTCTCAGCCAGGCCGGAGATGAAGTACACGACAAAAATCGGCAACAGTGGCAGCCAGTTCCAGGACAGGAAAGTCCATCCGTTGCTTGCCAGCATGCCCTTGCCCTGGCTCATCACGATGTCAGTCATGTTGAGGCTGCCGGACACCATGAGCACCACCACCAGGCAGAAGCCCATGGCGATTTCATAGCTGACCATTTGCGCCGAAGCGCGCATGGCGCCGAGGAAGGCGTACTTGGAGTTCGAAGCCCAGCCCGCGATGATCACGCCATAGACTTCCAGCGAGGTGATGGCCATCAGGAACAGCAGGCCGGCGTTGATGTTGGCCAGCGCGATCTCGGGCCCGAAGGGAATCACGGCCCAGGCGGCCAGGGCCGGCATGATGGTCATGATGGGGCCGAGCACGAACAGGCCCTTGCTGGCCGCCGTGGGGATGATGATTTCCTTGGTCAGCAGCTTGAGCGCATCGGCGATTGGCTGCAGCAGGCCGAAAGGCCCGACGCGGTTAGGGCCGAGGCGAATCTGCGTGAAGCCGATGGCCTTGCGTTCCCACAAGGTCAGGTAAGCCACGAGGCCCATCAGCGGCAACAGGACACAGACGATCTTGACGAGCGTCCACAGCACAGGCCATACCGTGGCCGGCCAGATGCCGCCCATCAAACCCTGGCCAAACGCGAAGATTCCATCAATCATGCCGTCACTCCTTCGAGCCTGGCTTCGACGCCGGCGGCCCGGCGGGCATCCGCCGTCAGCTGCAGCGATGTGGCGCGCCTGACCAGCCCGTCCAGCTGGTAAATGCTGGCCACCGCAGGCACCTGGACGATAGCGGTCGACAGGTCGATAGCGGCCTTGGTGCTGTTGCCGAGCCTGTCCGCGGGAAGCTCCACCGCATCGGCACCCGCGACCTGCTTGAGCACGTCCTGCGCGGATTCAAAATCAAAGCCGGGCAAGCCCAGCACGTTGGCGAGCACGCGCAGCACCTTCCAGGCCGGACGGGTATCGCCCAGCGGCTTGACGACGGCGTGAAAGCTTTGCACGCGGCCCTCGGCGTTCACAAAGGTGCCGGGCGTTTCGGTGAAAGGCGCAATCGGCAGCAGCACATCGCTGAAGCCCATGTTGGCCTTGAAAGGGCTCAGCGTCACGACCATCTGTGCGGCGTTGAGCGAAGACTTGGCGCTGGCGCCGGCAGCCGAGTCAAACTCGGGTTCGTTGTTGAGCAGGATCACGGCCTTGAGCTGGCCGCCCAGCATCTGACCGGCATTCAGGCCCTTGCCGGCAGGCAAGGCGCCGGCCAGTTGGGCACCCACGGTATTGGCGGCTTCCGTGAGGTAGCCCACGGTGGCGCCGGTCTGCTCGCCGATCCAGTTGGCGAGCGCCAGCAGGCTGGAGGCCTTGGTGTGATGCGCCGCGGCATTGCCCAGCAGGATGGCCTTGCGCTCGCCGCCCAGCAGGGATTTGGCGATCGCCTTGGCGGCGTCGGTAGCCTGGCCGGCGGCGGGCGCGGTAACGCCCTTGTCAGCGGCAATCGCGGCAGCCACATCGGCCAGGGCCTGGGTCCAGGCTTCGGGCGCTGCCAGCAGCCTATTGGCGACAGGCATGGCCCAGGCGTCGGCGTTTGCCAGTTCGGCGGTGGAATTGACGGTGCTCAGCGCCCCGCCCTTGCGAACGGCCTGGCGTATGCGCTGCGCGAACAACGGGTGGTCCTTGCGCAGATTGGAGCCGACCACCAGCACGCGCTGCAGCTGCGACAGCGAGGCAACGGAGGTACCCAGCCAGCGGATGGCCGAAGGTGCGGTGAACTCGGCGTTGCGCAGCCGGTAGTCGATGTTCTCGCTGCCCAGGCCGCGCATCAGGGAGGCGGCCAGGTAGAGCTCTTCGAGCGTGCTGTGCGGGCTGGCCAGGGTGCCGATGCTGCTGGCACCGTGGTCGGCCTTGATCTGCTTGAGGCCGTTGGCCACGTATTCGAGCGCGGTCTGCCAGTCGACAGCCTTCCATTCGCCGCCCTGCTTGAGCATGGGGCTGGTCAGGCGTTCGTCGCCGTTGAGGGCTTCATACGAGAAGCGGTCGCGGTCGGCGATCCAGCATTCGTTCACGTCTTCGTTCTCCAGGGGGACGACGCGCATGACCTTGTTGTTCTTGACCTGGACGATCAGGTTGGCGCCGGTCGAGTCGTGCGGGCTGACCGACTTGCGGCGCGACAGTTCCCACGTGCGGGCGCTGTAGCGGAAAGGCTTGCTGGTCAGCGCGCCCACCGGGCAGATGTCAATCATGTTGCCGGACAGCTCGGAGTCCACCGACATGCCGACGAAGGTTTCGATTTCGGCGTGTTCGCCGCGATGCGACATGCCGAGTTCCATCACGCCGGCCACTTCCTGGCCGAAGCGCACGCAGCGCGTGCAATGGATGCAGCGGCTCATTTCCTGCATGGAAATCAGCGGGCCCACGTCCTTGTGGAAGACGACGCGCTTTTCTTCCTCGTAGCGCGATTCGCTGCCGCCGTAACCGACGGCCAGGTCCTGCAACTGGCATTCGCCGCCCTGGTCACAGATCGGGCAGTCCAGCGGGTGGTTGATCAGCAGGAACTCCATCACACCCTTCTGGGCCTTGATGGCTTTGTCGTTCTTGGTACGCACGATCATGCCCTGAGTGACGGGCGTAGCGCAGGCCGGCATGGGCTTGGGCGCCTTCTCCACGTCGACCAGGCACATGCGGCAGTTGGCGGCAATGCTCAGCTTCTTGTGATAGCAGAAGTGCGGAATGTAAGTGCCGGCCTTTTCGGCCGCATGCATCACCGTGCTGCCTTCAAGCACTTCCACCTTCTGGCCGTCGAGTTCTATTTCAACCATATTTTTTTCTTTCCGCAATTCAGGCTTGCGCGGTAGCCGAAACCGGAGTGTGGGAGACTTGTGGCTTGATCATGGCTTCAAACTCATGGCGGAAGTGTTTGATCATGGCGCGCACCGGCATGGCCGCGGCATCGCCGAGCGCGCAGATGGTGCGGCCCTGGATGTTGTCGGCCACCGAGTTGAGCAGGTCCATGTCGGTCTGCTTTCCGTGGCCGTTGTGGATACGGTCCACGACGCGCCAGAGCCAGCCCGTACCTTCGCGGCAAGGCGTGCATTGCCCGCAGGACTCATGCATGTAGAAGTAGGACAGGCGCTTGAGCGACTCGACCATGCAACGGCTGTCGTCCATGACGATCACCGCGCCCGAACCCAGCATGGAGCCGGCCTTGGCGATGGAGTCGTAGTCCATGGTGCAGTCCATCATGATGGAAGCCGGCAGCACGGGCGCCGAAGACCCGCCGGGAATCACGGCCTTGAGCGTACGGCCCTTGCGCACGCCGCCTGCGAGTTCCAGCAGCCTGGAGAACGGCGTGCCCATGGGCACTTCATAGTTGCCGGGCAGCTCGACGTCGCCGGACACCGAATAAATCTTGGTGCCGCCGTTGTTGGGCTTGCCGCATTCGAGGTAGGCCTGGCCGCCGTTGCGGATGATCCAGGGCACGGCCGCGAAGGTCTCGGTGTTGTTGATGGTGGTGGGCTTGCCGTAGAGGCCGAAGCTGGCCGGGAACGGCGGCTTGAAGCGCGGCTGGCCTTTTTTGCCCTCGAGCGACTCGAGCAGCGCGGTTTCTTCGCCGCAGATGTAGGCGCCGAAACCATGCGAGGCATGGAGCTGGAAGCTGTAACCGCTGCCGAAAATGTTGTCGCCCAGCAGGCCGGCAGCGCGTGCTTCTTCCAGCGCTTCTTCAAAGCGCTGGTAGGTCGCGAAGATTTCGCCGTGGATGTAGTTGTAACCCACGCTGATGCCCATGGCGTAGGCGGCGATCGCCATGCCCTCGATCACGCTGTGCGGGTTGTACTGCATGATGTCGCGGTCTTTGCAGGTACCCGGCTCGCCTTCGTCCGAATTGCAGACCAGGTATTTCTGGCCCGGGAACTGACGCGGCATGAAGCTCCACTTGAGCCCGGTCGGGAAACCCGCGCCGCCGCGGCCGCGCAAGCTGCCGGCCTTGACTTCAGCGATGACCTGGTCGGGCGTCATGCCCTCGCCGCCATCCTGCTTGAGGATTTTGCGCAGCGCCTGGTAGCCGCCGCGCGCTTCGTAGTCCTTGAGCCGCCAGTTGCTGCCGTCGAGGTCAGCCAGGATTTGCGGATTGATGTGCCGGCCGTGGAAGCAGGTCTGCACGCCAGTAGCCGAGAACTGCGACAGCACGCTCTGCGCGGCCGCGCTGTTGGGTGTCAGGGGTGCGAGCGTCATGGTTGCTTTGCCTCGGCGGATTGAAGGCCTTCGATGAGCTGGTCCAGCTTCTCGTTGCTCATGAAGCTGCACATGGTGAGATCGTTGACGAGCATCACCGGCGAATCCGCGCAGGCGCCCAGGCATTCAGACTGCTGCAGCGTGAAAAGACCGTCGGCGCTGGTCTCGCCCATGACGATGCCCAGCTTGTGCTCCAGGTGCTTGAGCGCCTTGGCGCCGTCGCGCAGCTGGCAAGGCAGGTTGGTGCAGACGTTGAGTTTGTACTTGCCAACGGGGCGCTGGTTGTACATGTTGTAGAAGGTGGTGACTTCGTGCACGGCAATCGGCGCCATGCCGAGGTATTCGGCCACGACCTTCTCGCTTTCGGCGCTGACGTAGCCGTGCTCTTCCTGCAGGATGGTCAGGCAAGCCATGACGGCCGACTGTTTCTGGTCCGCGGGGTATTTGGCGACTTCGCGGTCGAAGCGCGCTCTGGTTTGTTCAGAAATCATATGATCTTCGATCCGCAACTAGCGTTTGCCTATGCCCATTTGTTCTAGCGTTTGTGCCGCGGCCCTGCGCCCAGATGCCTCGCCAATCGCACGACCCTGAAGCAAGATACCTTGCATCTGTTGCGGTTGACGAGCGAGCATTTTCTGGGCTAACGGAGTGGCATAAAAAGCGGATAACGCCTCCATTTCTTCTATGGAGTAGTCTTTTGCCAAAATACCCGTTACCACATCGGTATAGAGCTGTTTTGTTTCGGTGGACTTGAATTCACGAAGAAAATTCGCCGAGAATTTCGAGATAAATTCTTTTTTTAGCGGTTCGGGCGCATTGGTTGATTTCAGCATTTGGGTCAACATGGGCTCAAACAATGGGATCATCTGGTCGGCCATGGTGTCATACATCTTGTCGAATCCGGTCTGGGCCATCAGGCGAACGGCAAGCACGCGACGCTTCTCCATCTCCGCCGCGGAAACTGTTTGCGCGTGTGCCGCCTGCAGTCCGAGCAGAAAAAAACAGAGCAGCAGCGAACGGGATAACCGATTCATCGGTCAATCTCTCCAAACACAATATCCATGGTGCCGATCACAGCAACGGCATCGGCGATCATGTGGCCGCGCGACATTTCGTCCATAGCCGCGAGATGCGGAAAACCCGGCGGGCGGATCTTCAAGCGATAGGGCTTGTTGGCACCGTCGCTGACGATGTAGATGCCGAACTCGCCCTTGGGGTGCTCGACCGCCGCATAGGCTTCACCTTCGGGCACGTGAAAACCTTCGGTGAAGAGCTTGAAGTGGTGAATCAGCTCTTCCATGTTGGACTTCATGGATTCGCGGTCGGGTGCGGCAACCTTGTGGTTGCTGGTGATCACGGGGCCGGGGTTGACGCGCAACCAGTCAATGCACTGCTTGATGATGCGGTTGGACTGGCGCATCTCTTCGATGCGGACCAGGTAACGGTCATAGCAGTCGCCGGTTTTGCCGACCGGGATGTCGAAGTCCATCTTGTCATAGACGTCGTAGGGCTGTTGCTTGCGCAGGTCCCAGGCGAAACCCGAACCGCGGAGCATGGGGCCGGTAAAGCCGAGGTTGAGGGCTCGCTCAGGCGACACAACGCCGACACCCACGGTGCGCTGCTTCCAGATGCGGTTGTCGGTCAGCAGGGTTTCGTACTCATCGACATAAGCCGGGAATTTGTTGCTGAAGTCCTCGATGAAGTCGAGCAACGAACCCTGGCGGTTCTCATTGAGCGCTGCGATGGCCTTGGCGTTCTTGACCTTGCTGACGCGGTACTGCGGCATGCTGTCGGGCAGGTCGCGGTAGACGCCGCCCGGGCGGAAGTAGGCCGCATGCATGCGCGCGCCGGACACGGCTTCGTACATGTCGAACAACGCCTCGCGCTCGCGGAAGCAGTAAATCAGGATGTTCATCGCGCCGCAGTCGAAACCGTGCGCACCCAGCCATAGCAGGTGGTTGAGCAGGCGCGTGATTTCGGCGTACATCACGCGGATGTACTGCGCGCGCACCGGCACGTCGACGCCGAGCAGCTTCTCGATGGCCAGACAGTAGGCGTGCTCGTTGGACATCATCGAGACGTAGTCCAGCCTGTCCATGTAGGGCAGCGACTGGATGTAAGTCTTGCTTTCGGCGAGCTTTTCAGTGGCACGGTGTAGCAGGCCAATGTGTGGGTCGGCGCGCTGGATCACTTCGCCGTCGAGCTCGAGTACCAAGCGCAACACACCGTGCGCTGCGGGATGCTGTGGCCCAAAGTTGAGCGTGTAATTTTTGATTTCAGCCATGGGGTATCTTCTGTCGACGCTGCTTACTGCAGGCCGCCGTAGTTGTCTTCACGGATCACACGCGGAGTGATCTCACGCGGCTCAATGGTGACCGGCTGGTAAATCACGCGCTTTTGCTCAGGGTCGTAGCGCATCTCCACATGGCCCGAGGTCGGGAAATCCTTACGAAAAGGATGGCCGATGAAACCGTAATCGGTCAGGATTCGACGCAGGTCATTGTGGCCTTCAAAGATGATGCCGTAGAGATCGAAGGCTTCGCGCTCGAACCAGTTGGCCGAGTTCCAGATGCCATTGAGCGAATCCACCACGGGGAAATCGTCGTCGGGGCAGAACACCTTGAGGCGAACGCGCTGGTTGAGGCTGACGGACAGCAGATGCGACGCCACGCAGTAGCGCAGGCCGTCGTACTGACCGTCCTTGTATTCGGAATAGTCGACACCACACAGATCGATGAGCTGCTCGAAGCGGCAACCTGGCGCATCGCGCAGCAGGGTTGCGGCCGCGAGGTAATCGGCGGCGGCGACCGTGAGGGTGATTTCACCCAGAGCGGTCTTCAGGCTTTTGACCTTGTCGCCGAGCACCGCATGAATCGTTTCGGCGAGTTGTTCCATGGACACAGGAGAAGAGGACATGCTTTATGCCCTCGCAATCGTGTTGGTGCGACGAATTTTCTGCTGTAGCTGGATGATGCCGTACATCAGCGCTTCGGCCGTGGGCGGGCAGCCGGGCACGTAGACGTCCACCGGCACGATGCGGTCGCAGCCGCGAACCACGGAATAGCTGTAGTGGTAATAGCCGCCGCCGTTGGCGCACGAGCCCATGGACAACACCCAGCGCGGCTCCGACATCTGGTCGTACACCTTGCGCAAGGCCGGGCCCATCTTGTTGCACAGCGTGCCGGCCACAATCATCAGGTCGGACTGGCGCGGGCTGGGACGGAACAACATGCCGAAGCGATCCAGGTCGTAACGCGCCGCGCCCGCATGCATCATTTCGACGGCGCAGCAGGCCAGGCCGAACGTCATGGGCCAAAGCGAACCCGTCTTGGCCCAATTCACCACCGAGTCGTAACTCGTGGTCATGAAGCCTTCGTTGAAAACACCTTCAAGTGACATACCCGTACCTTTGTGGCGTGACCCGCCTAGAGAACCCTCGGGATTCTTAGCTTCTTATTCCCAGTCCAGCGCACCCTTTTTCCACTCGTAAACAAAGCCCACGACCAGAATGCCCAGGAAAATCATGACGGACCAGAAACCGACAGGGCCGATTTCCCTGAGCGCCACGGCCCAGGGAAAAAGAAACGCGATTTCGAGGTCAAAAAGGATGAAGAGGATGGCGACCAGGTAGTAGCGCACATCGAATTTCATGCGGGCATCTTCGAAAGCCTCGAAGCCGCATTCGTAAGGGGAATTTTTTTCGCTGTCGGGACRCACGGGGCCCAACAAACGCCCCAGGACCTGAGGCACCACACCGACACCCACACCAACCAGAATAAACAAAAGAACAGGAAGGTATTGATCGAGGTTCATCGTGGATTCAACTTCTGAAAAGCCACTTGCGCGGTTTGCTTCAGCTTGCCGTTTGAGCCGACAACATTGCCGGAGCACTGCTGCCGATGCATGTCAATCTGGTGCGGACGGCGAGACTCGAACTCGCACACCTTTCGGCACTACCCCCTCAAGATAGCGTGTCTACCAATTTCACCACGTCCGCGGTATTTAACTGCCTGGATGGCATGAGGAACCTTGCGGTTTTTGGCTTTCCAGACAGTCTTAGAGTTTACCCCGAAATATTGCTGCTCCCGACTGCGGGCAACAGCAAAATCTCGTTATTTCGTCGGGATTTGCGCAGCACCGGACGCGGCAGGCGCAGGCGGGACAGGAACTGCCGTGCCAGTACTTGCAGGCGCAGAGGTTCCCGGAATCTGGGCCGCACCGGAAGCTGCAGCAGCCGGCGCCGGAGCGCTCACGGCGGCCCCCTCCAGGACGCTGGAGCTTGTGCGTGCAGGGGCATTCCCAAAGTAAGCAAGCAGCAAGGTGCAGGCAAAAAACAACGCGGCGAGAACGCCGGTAGTGCGTGACAGGAAATTAGCACTGCCGCTGGCGCCAAAAAGGCTGCCCGAACCGCCACTGCCAAACGCCGCGCCCATGTCTGCGCCCTTGCCGTGTTGCACCAGGATCAGGCCAATCATGCCGAGCGCCGAAAGCATCTGCACAGCGAGGACAATGGTTAATACAACGTTCATATCTACTCCTAAATTAATAGCGTTCTGCGCCTGTCAGTTGCGGGCTGCAGCAATAATTGTCAAAAAATCGGGGGCTTTGAGCGACGCACCGCCAATCAGGCCACCGTCGATATCGGGCTGGGCCAGCAGCGTTGCCGCGTTGGCCGCGTTCATGCTGCCGCCATACAGAATTTTCACGCGGGCAAACTGATCTGTAGCCGCCTTCAATTGGTTGCGCAGCACCAGGTGCACAGCCTGCGCCTCTTGCGGAGTCGCTGTCTTGCCGGTACCAATCGCCCATACCGGTTCGTAGGCCACCACGATTTCGCTGATGCAGTGGCCATTGGTGTGGATCACCGCCGCGAGCTGCCGCTTCACGACTTCTTCGGTATGGCCTGCCTCACGCTCGGCCAGCGTTTCGCCAACACAAACGATGGGGGTAACACCGCAGGCCAGTGCAGATTTTGCCTTGTCGGCGACCGTCGCATCAGTCTCGCCGTGATACTGGCGCCGCTCCGAGTGACCAACGATAGCGAAACGGCAACCAAACTCCTTGAGCATGGCGGCACTGACTTCACCCGTATAGGCGCCACTGGCATGAACGGACACATCCTGTGCGCCCAGTTCAATGGCAGACAGGCCGGGTTTAGCAGCCCGCAATAGCTGAACCTGTGCCAGGTAAGGCGCAGGAACACAAACCGCCACCTCACATGCCGGAGGATTGGCCAGCCCACTCGCCAGGGCATCCAGCAAGGCTGCGTTGGCCTCCAGGCCGCCGTTCATCTTCCAGTTACCAGCAATAAGCTTCTTCATGGTGTCGGTGACCAGGTTAAGACGATTTTGCCGACATGCTGGTTGGACTCCATCAATGCATGCGCCTTGGCCGCATCAGCCGCCGCAAACGTGCTGTGAATCACCGGCTTGACAGCACCGCTCGCAAGCAGTGGCCACACCTTATTCCTCAATGCATTCGCAATGGCGCTCTTGAACTCGACAGATCGCGCACGCAGGGTTGAACCGGTGACGGTCAAGCGCTTGCGCAACACCAATCCCGCATTGATCTCGGACTTGACCCCGCCCTGTATCGCAATGATGACCAGACGGCCGTCCTCGGCCATGCAGTCAACTTCTCGCGCAACATAACCACCGGCAACCATATCAAGAATGACGTCGACGCCCTTCCCGTTGGTCAGCTTTTTTGCCTCTTCGGCAAAGTCACTGGTCTTGTAGTTGATGGCATGGTCCGCGCCCAGGGCCACACAGGCAGCGCATTTTTCGTCGCTGCCGGCCGTTACCAGCACCGTGGCCCCCAAGGCCTTGGCGATCTGAATGGCCGTGACGCCGATGCCGCTGGAGCCGCCCTGGATCAGCAAGGTTTCGCCCGGCTGCAGGTAAGCGCGCTCAAACACATTGCTCCAGACGGTGAAAAACGTCTCGGGCAGAGATGCCGCCTCGATGTTGCTCAGCCCTGAAGGCACCGGCAGGCACTGCCCAATCGGAGCAACACACAACTCGGCATAGCCACCACCCGCGACCAACGCGCAGACACGGTCACCGATTTTGAGGCCGGCTACGGCCATGGCCACGGCATCGCCGGACACGATCACACCCGCGACTTCAAGCCCGGGAATGTCGGACGCCCCGGGCGGTACCGGGTAGTGACCCATGCGCTGAAGAACATCAGGTCGGTTGACGCCACTGGCGCTCACGCGAATCACTACCTCGCCAGAACCTTCGATGGGCGCCGGGCGATCAGCCAGGCGCAACACCTCAGGCTTGCCGTAGGAGGTAATTTCAACAACTTTCATGGCGTATCAAGGTCATTTGAGCCGCCAGCCCTCTGTACAAGAGCGCAAGCAGCTACAAAATCAATAGCAGTATTGATCAGCCCCGGTCCTGGTCCTGGGCCGGACGGTCGAGCAAAGCCTTCATCGACAGCTTGACACGGCCCTTCTCGTCGGTCTCCAGAACCTTGACCTTGACGATCTGGCCTTCGCTCAGGTAGTCGGTGACCTTCTCGACGCGCTCGTGGGCGATCTGGCTGATGTGCAGCAGGCCGTCCTTGCCGGGCAGCAGGTTGATCAGGGCGCCGAAGTCCAGGATCTTGGTGACCGGGCCTTCGTACACCTTGCCGATTTCGACCTCAGCGGTGATCTCGGCGATGCGGCGCTTGGCCTCGTCGGCCTTGGCGCTGTCATTCGACGCGATGGTGATAGTGCCGTCTTCCTCGATGTTGATCTGCGTGCCGGTTTCTTCGGTCAGCGCGCGGATGACGGCGCCGCCCTTGCCGATCACGTCGCGGATCTTCTCTGGGTTGATCTTCATGACGTAGAGACGCGGCGCGAAGTCGGACACTTCAGCCTTGGCTTCGCCCATGGCTTCCTGCATCTTGCCCAGGATGTGCATGCGGGCTTCCTTGGCCTGGGCCAGCGCGACCTGCATGATTTCCTTGGTGATGCCCTGGATCTTGATGTCCATCTGCAGCGCGGTGATACCGAAGGTGGTACCCGCAACCTTGAAATCCATGTCGCCCAGGTGATCTTCATCACCCAGGATGTCGGTCAGCACGGCAAAACGGTTGTCTTCCTTGATCAGGCCCATGGCGATACCGGCCACGTGGGCTTTCATCGGCACACCGGCATCCATCAGCGACAGGCAGCCGCCGCAGACCGAAGCCATGGACGAAGAGCCGTTGGACTCGGTGATCTCAGACACCACGCGCATGGTGTACGGAAACTCTTCCTTCGACGGCAGCACGGCGATCAGCGCGCGCTTGGCCAGACGGCCGTGACCGATTTCGCGGCGCTTTGGCGAGCCGACACGGCCGGTTTCACCGGTGGCGAACGGAGGCATGTTGTAGTGCAGCATGAAGCGGTCTTCGTAGTCGCCCGACAACGCGTCGATACGCTGCGCATCGCGCTCAGTGCCCAACGTGGTCACGACCAGAGCCTGGGTTTCGCCACGCGTGAACAGGGCCGAACCGTGGGTACGGGGCAGCACGCTGTTGCGGATTTCAATCGCACGAACGGTGCGCGTGTCGCGGCCGTCGATGCGGGGTTCGCCGGCCAGAATCTGGCTGCGGACGATTTTGGCTTCAATGTCGAACAGCATGCCTTCAACGGCCACACCGTCGAATTCCACGCCGTCGGCCTTGAGCGCGGCCATCACGTCAGAGGTCACCACGCGGCAGGCTTGCGTACGGGCTTGCTTGGCGCGGATCTGGTAAGCGGCTTGCAGCTTGGCACCGGCCAGTTCGTTGACCTTGGCGATCAGCGGCTCGTTCTTGGCAGGCGCTTTCCAGTCCCACACCGGCTTGCCGGCGTCGCGAACGAGTTCATGGATCGCGTTGATGGCGATGTTGCCCTGCTCATGGCCGAACACCACGGCGCCGAGCATGATCTCTTCGGACAGTTGCTGGGCTTCGGACTCGACCATCAGCACGGCGGCTTCGGTGCCGGCCACGACGAGGTCCATCTTCGAATCCTTGAGCTGGGTCTTGCCGGGGTTCAGCACGTACTGGCCGTCGATGTAGGCCACGCGAGCGGCGCCGATGGGGCCGTTGAACGGGATGCCGGAGATCGACAACGCAGCGCTCGAGGCGATCAGCGCAGGGATGTCGCCTTCGACCTCAGGATTCAGCGACAGCACATGGATCACGACCTGAACTTCGTTGAAGAAGCCTTCAGGGAACAAGGGGCGGATCGGGCGGTCGATCAGGCGCGAAGTCAGCGTTTCGAATTCGCTGGGACGGCCTTCGCGCTTGAAGAAGCTGCCTGGAATGCGGCCAGCGGCGTAGGTTTTCTCGAGGTAGTCGACTGTCAGGGGGAAGAAATCCTGGCCGGGCTTGGCATCGGTCTTGGCGACCACGGTGGCCAGTACCACGGTGCCGTCCATGTCAACGACGACGGCGCCGCTGGACTGGCGTGCGATTTCGCCGGTTTCCATCGTGACTTTGTGCTGACCCCATTGGAAAGACTTGGTGACTTTGTTGAAAATGCTCATGTTCTTATCTCCACTAAATTCACGCACTTGAGGCAGTGCGGGAGGCCCGGAGCGGCGGCTGGCTGAACACGATGCCATTCCACAAAATGCCTGGAATCAAGGGCCTGACCAGGGCTTTTCTTGTGGAATGACACAGCGCGTGCTCGTTTTGCCTTGCTCCGAAGTAAAAAGCGCCTGAGCTAGTGAACTAACTCAGGCGCTTTCAAATCGTTGCTACCGATTACTTGCGCAGGCCAAGCTTGGCGATCAGCGCGGTGTAACGTTCGGCATCTTTGGACTTCAGGTAGTCCAGCAGCTTGCGGCGGCGGCTCACCATGCGCAGCAGACCGCGGCGACCGTGGTGATCCTTGGCGTTGGCCTTGAAATGGGGGGTCAGTTCGTTGATGCGGCCGGTCAGCAGCGCCACTTGAACTTCAGGGCTGCCGGTGTCGCCGGCGGCGCGTGCGTTGGCCTGAACGATTTCGGCCTTGATTGATTTTGCAATCATGTTTTCTCTTTCTTGCACCGAGGTGCGCTTGCGAGCGAAGCAGCGTTCCCGACATGGGAGTGAATAAACCGCTTTCGTCGTGTTCCGGCATGAAAAAGGCTCAAAAAGAGCCTCAAATTGCGCAGAGCTTTGGATTATAGCCTGAGATCATTCCCCAAGCCAGCGCCTGAGGCGTTCCACCCCCCGCCCCAGCCGAGCGACATCCTGGCTGGCGAAACACCAGCGTAGCCAGCCCTGAGCCTCGGGCCCGGGATTGACCATGAATGCATTGCCGGGCGCCAGGCCCAAGCCCCCCTCCACCACCAGACGTTTGGCGGTCTCCAGAGAGTCCCCGAAGCGCGCCTGGTCTTCCAGGCGGAAAAAGGCGTACATGCCGCCTTTGGCCGGTGCCAACTGCACGCCCGGCACGGCCTGCAGCAGCGGCACCAAAGTGTCGCGGCAGGTTTTCAGATGGGCAACCACCCGGGGCGTGATATCGGCCGCGCGTTCGATGGCCACCAGCCCGGCCCGCTGCACGAACACCGGCGCGCAGGAGGTGTTGAACTCCACCAGCTTGCCCATGTGCGGCGTCATGGCAGCCGGCATCACCAGCCAGCCCAGGCGCCACCCGGTCATCAAAAAGCTCTTGGAAAAGCTGTGAACCACCACGAGGCGGTCTTCGGGCGCGGCGATATCCAGAAAACTGGGGGCGCAACCATTAGGGGTGGGCTCGTAATACAGGCGCTCGTACACCTCGTCCGCCAGAATCCAGGTGCCCGTCTTGCGGCAATGCGCCAGGATGACCTCTTGCTCGGCGCGCGACAGCGTCCAGCCGGTGGGATTGTTGGGCGCGTTGACGATGAGTAGTTTGGTTTTCGGCGTAATGGCGGCCAGCAGTTCGGCCACATCAAGCCGCCACTCGCCTGCCACCGGCTTGAGGCTGACGCATTTGACCTGCGCGCCCATGATGGCCGGCTGGGCCGTCAGGTTGGGCCAGACAGGCGTCACGGCCACGACTTCGTCGCCGGCATCCACCAGCGCCTGCACCGCCAGCATCAGCGCATTGACGCCGCCTGAGGTCACCGCAATGCGTTCGGCCGTGATCGGCGCGGCCCCCGCACAGCGCAGGCCCGCCGCGTAAGCGGCAATGGCCTCCCGCAGCTCTGGCAAGCCCAGGTTTTGCGCATAAAAAGTCTCGCCCTGCTGCAACGACGCAGCCGCCGCCTCGCGGATAAAGGCCGGCGTGACCTCATCGCTCTCGCCAAACCAGAACTTGAGCACATCATCGCGCCCCATGCCCGCGTTGGCCACCTGGCGGATCATCGATTCTTCAAGATCTAAAACAGTTTTTCTCATGGATAGTCCGTCCGCCTGTGCCGGCTTCAATCAATTATTCAATCAGCCAATTTGAACTCAAGGCCGGACCATCTTGCAGCTGTTAGGCTGCTCGGCCTTTTCGGGCGAAATCGTCTTGATGACGCGAAAGCCGTAGCCGGAACCTTCCACGTCAAATTTCACACCCGGCGAACCCTGCTTGCCCATCAATGCCACCAGCAGCGGTTGCTGGAACTGGTGGTCGGCCGAGCGCATCGCGCCTTTGTGGCCCACGAAAGTAACCGAACTACGCTCCAGCTGCGCCGCCACCGCCCCGGCGTCAGCACTGCCCGCTTTGTCAAGGCTTTGGGCCAGCGCCTCAATCATGAGCTGCATGCGCATGTGAACATAGTCGTCCTGAGGCTTGGGAAAGCGCTGGCGAAAGGATAGGTAGAAGGCTTCGGACTGCGCGCCCGCCTCATTCGGGAACCAGTCGGCCACCGCTATCACCTTGCCCACGCCGGCGTCGCCCAGCGCACCCGGCACGCCCAGCGCGTTGCCATAGAAGGTATAGAACTTGCCCTCGTAACCCACTTCCCTTGCCGCCTTGATCAGCAGCGTCAGGTCGTTGCCCCAGTTGCCCGTGAGCACTGCCTGCGCTCCGCTGGCCTTGATCTTCGCGGCATAGGGAATGAAGTCCTTGACACGGCCCAGCGCGTGCAACTCGTCGCCCACGATCTGCACGTCGGGTCGCTGCGCGCCCAGTTGCTTGCGTGCCTCACGCAGCACGGCCTGCCCGAAACTGTAGTCTTGGCCTATCAGGTAAATGCTTTTGAGCGCCTTGTCGTCCCGGAGCACATCCATGAGCGCGGCCATGCGCATGTCTGCATGCGCATCAAAGCGGAAATGCCAGTAGCTGCACTTTTCATTCGTCAGGATCGGGTCGACCGCCGAATAGTTGAGGAACACCACGCGCTTGTTCGGCTCACGCTCGTTGTGCTTGTTGATGGCGTCAATGAGCACCGCCGCAATCGCCGAGGAATTGCCCTGCGCCACGATGGTCACACCGTCGTCAATGGCCGAACGCAAGGCCGCCAGCGCCTCTTCGTTCTGGCCCTTGCTGTCGTAGCGCTCAACGACCAGGTTGCGCGGGCCGCCTGCCAGCTTCACGCCGCCACGCGCATTGACGCGCTCAGTGGCCCAGACGAGGTTGCGGAACACCGCTTCGCCGGTATTGGCGAATGCGCCTGACAGGCTTTCGATCAGCGCAATACGAACAGGTGCCGGGACAGGCGGCTGGCTTGCGGTCTGCGCGAACGCCGCCGCCGAGGCGCAAAGACATAGGGCCATGAGGAAGCGTTTCAAGTGTTTCTGCATAAAAAAATAGACCCTGGTCTTTTGCCTGATTTGGCTTGAATAAACCGCTTGCACACCTAACTGGGGTGCAAGCGGCAATCACGGTGAGCGCCGCGCAGTGTAAGGGGAAAACACCCCTTGTTCATCCATCAAGGAATAGCCATGTTTTACTCTCTCGCCCATCGCCCTGCCCGCGCCTTTCATCGCCACTACGCACCCGTCGTGAGCAACGGCGCCCTGGAAAAATTCCTCAACGACACCTTCTCCTCGCTGTCTGACACCGGCGCCGCCAAGGCCGCCAACGTGGAAGACCTCGAGAAGGCATATACCCTGCAATTCGACGTTCCCGGCCTGGCCCGCGAACAACTGGATATCGGCATTGAAGGCGACGTGGTTCGTGTCTCCAGCAAGGAAGACGCACCCCGCAAAATCAAGGCCGCATGGCGCTTCCCGCTGGAAATCGATACCGCCAACAGCAGCGCCAAACTGGAAAACGGCGTGTTGACCCTGACACTGGGCAAAAAAGTCCCTGTCAGCAACGTCACCCACCTCGACATCCAGTAACCACCGACCAAAGCCGGTTAGCCGTCCCTGCCAGCCGGGGCCGTGGAACCGGCTTTGCCGGGCCGCAGGCGCAGCGGCCCCCTCGGGGGGACGGGGAACTACGCGGCGCGAGCGACCGTGGGGGTCAAACTCCAGCGCGGCTTCACATCAAACGTGTAGTCGCGCTGAAGCGTTTCAAGCCCCGCCTGCAGCCGCATGCCGGCCGCCAGCGCAATCATGGCGCCGTTGTCGGTGCACAAATGCAGTTCCGGGTAATGCACACGAATACCGCGTTGCTTGCACACGGCATTGAGCTGGCTTCGCAGCAGCGCATTGGCGCCCACGCCGCCCGCCACCACCAGGCGTTTGAGTCCGGTTTGCGCCATGGCGGCCAGTGATTTTTTCACCAATACTTCCACGATCGCCGCCTGCGTGGATGCCGCGAGGTCGGCCTTGCGGCTGTCCAGCTCCGCACCCAATTTTTTGGCCTGAGTCAGCACTGCGGTTTTGAGCCCGGCAAATGAAAAATCCAGGTCACCACTGTGCAGCAAGGGTCGCGGCAACTTGAAGGCCGCGCAGTCGCCGTGCTCAGCCAGCTTCGACAGATGGGGCCCGCCGGGATAAGGCAAGCCCATCAGCTTGGCCGACTTGTCAAAAGCCTCACCTGCCGCATCGTCAATGGTTTCACCGAGCAATTCGTAACTGCCGACCCGGTCCACCCGCATCAGCTGGGTATGGCCGCCAGACACCAGCAGCGCCACAAAAGGAAACTCGGGCGGGTCGGCGCTCAGAAAGGGCGACAGCAAATGCCCTTCCAGGTGATGCACACCCATCGCAGGCTTGCCCAGCGCCGCCGCCAGCGAGCAAGCAATACCCGCCCCCACCA
The DNA here is from genome assembly GCF_056405795.1 of Polaromonas sp. P1_F1. NCBI lineage: Bacteria > Pseudomonadati > Pseudomonadota > Betaproteobacteria > Burkholderiales > Comamonadaceae > Polaromonas > Polaromonas sp. P1_F1. The sequence continues at coordinate 70,902 of NZ_JBFUBJ010000004.1, read as the reverse complement.
GCAGCGCACCCGCAAGCCCAGGGCCGCGTGTATACGCCACCACATCCACTTGCGCCAGGCTGCTGCCCGCCTCGGCCATCACCTGATGCGTCAAAGGCAAGACACGCCGGATATGGTCCCGGCTCGCCAGCTCAGGCACCACACCACCATAAGCCTGGTGCATGTCGATCTGGCTGAACAAGGCGTGCGACAGCAGGCGCGGCACGCCACTGCCGCTGGCATCCACCAGCGCCACACCGGTTTCATCGCAACTCGATTCGATTCCCAAGACTCTCATCCTTCGAGTGTAAAGCCCCCCCCGTTCAGGCTCACTACGTGTAGCCTGCCCCCCTCAAGGGGGGGGTGCCTGCGGTCTGGCAAAGCCAGTCCCGCGGCTCCCGCTGGTTGAGCCCCTCCTCAACCCAGCATGAGCCCTGGAACCGGCTTTGCCGGGCCGGAGGGCGGGCGGACCCCTCGGGGAGGTAAGGAGTTACACACAGTGAACGACCGTGGGGGCACGTTTCTTGCACTAAATCCTGCATGACGCCGTCCCAATCCCTGCGCCTTGTCATCATCGCCCCGGACCTGCTGGAGTCCGTGTCCGATGACGACCATGCGCGGGAGCTGGCCGAGCGCTCGCGCCAGCTGCGCATCGGATTGCTGGAAAACGGTTACAACATCGTCGCGGTGCTCCCGGCCGATACCTTCCTGGACGAGCGCCTGGCGCAACTGCAACCCGACATGATCATCGTGGACGCCGAAAGCGAGGCCCGCGATTCGCTGGAGCATGTGGTGATGGCGACGCGGGACGCCCGCCGGCCCATCGTGCTGTTCACCAACGACAACGACACCAGCCACGTGAAGGATGCCGTCGCCGCCGGCGTGTCGGCCTATGTAGTGGCCGGCCTCTCCCCGGACCGCATTCGGCCTATCCTGGACGTGGCCATGGCGCGCTTTGAGCACGAACAGGGCCTCCGCAAGGAACTGGCACACGCCAAAACAGAGCTGCATGACCGAAAAGTCATAGACCGGGCCAAGGGCATGCTGATGCAGCGCCAGGGCCTGACCGAACAGGCCGCCTTCGAAAAGCTGCGCAAGGCAGCGATGGATAAGGGCCTGCGGCTGGGCGAAGTCGCCCAGCGCATGCTCGACGCCCTGGATTTGCTGGGATAAATCCCGGGCCTGATCTCAGGTAACCCTCAATTGGTGCACCGCACAAATACGGTGCAAGCATCAAACCACCGCCTCGCACCGCCTTTCCCCGCAGCCACTGGTGCACGCAGTGCGTCCGGGCACTTTCCCTTCTCAAAACGACCCGCTGTCACAGCACTCAGCATCGCTGGCACAGCTTTTGCAATGCCCTAGGCACTGGTCAAAGATGGCCAACCGGCACAGCACTTCAATGGCGAAGTGTGTGGTGCCCCCAAGGAACAAAGGCGTTCGCACCCTGCATCACGTTCAACGTGTTGCCCGGGTCGAGCGCCTTTTTGTTTTTGTCTTTCGTTTTAACTATCAGGAGCCGCTGACATGACTGAACTGCTGAAATCTTCGCTGACTCGCCGCACCGTGCTGCAGGCCGCGGCCGTAGGCGCCGTGGGCATCAACCCCGCCCTGCGCGCTGCCGTCTATGCCCAGGGCTCAGACGCACCAGAGAAGAAGGAAGTCAAGATCGGCTTCATTCCGCTGACCGACTGCGCCTCGGTGGTCATGGCCTCAGTGCTGGGCATTGACCAGAAATACGGCGTCAAGATCATCCCGACCAAGGAAGCCAGCTGGGCCGGCGTACGCGACAAGCTGGTCAACGGCGAACTGGACTTCGCCCATGTGCTCTACGGCCTGGTCTACGGCGTCCACATGGGCACAGCCGGCCCCAAGAAGGACATGGCTGTGCTGATGACGCTCAACAACAACGGCCAGGCCATCACGCTGTCCAAGAAACTGGCCGACAAGGGCGCCATCGACGGCCCGGGCCTGGCCAAGCTCATGGCCAGCGACAAGCGCGAATACACCTTCGCCCAGACCTTCCCGACCGGCACGCACGCCATGTGGCTTTACTACTGGCTGGCCGCCAACGGCATCAACCCGATGAAGGACGCCAAGGTCATCACCGTGCCGCCACCGCAAATGGTGGCCAACATGCGCGTGGGCAACATGGACGGCTTCTGCGTGGGCGAGCCCTGGGGCCACCGCGCCATCATCGACGGCATAGGCGTGACCGCCGTGACCACCCAGGACGTCTGGAAAGACCACCCTGAAAAAGTGCTGGGCACCACGGCCGACTTCGTCAAAAAATACCCCAATACAGCGCGCGCCGTGACCGCCGCCATCATCGAAGCCGGCAAGTGGATTGACGCCAGCCTCTCCAACAAAAACAAGATGGCCGAGACCGTGGCCGACAAGAGCTACGTCAACACCAGCGTGGACGCCATCAACCAGCGCATCCTGGGCCGCTACCAGAACGGCATGGGCAAGACCTGGGACGACCCGAACTACATGAAGTTCTACAACGACGGTGCGGTGAGCTTCCCTTACCTGTCCGACGGCATGTGGTTCCTCACGCAGCACAAACGCTGGGGCCTGATCAAGGAGCATCCGGACTACCTGGGCATCGCCAAACAGATCAATCACATCGACGTCTACAAACAGGCCGCGACGGCTGCCAAGGCGAGCGTTCCCAAAGACATCATGCGCAGCAGCAAGCTGATGGACGGCACGGTGTGGGACGGCAAGGACCCGAAAAAATACGCCGACAGTTTCAAGGTTCACGCCTGAACACCCACGCTATATCCACGCTACACCCCACCCAACCTTCCCACGTAAAGAGGTGACGCCATGGTCAGTGCCGTATTTCACAACCCGCTGGAGGCGGCAACCCCTGCAAGCCGCAGCAACGAAAGGCCCAGAGAGGCCGTCGCTATCAATTCGATAGCTGGCGGCGCTTATCCAACGGGCTCCGCAGCCAAAAATAACATGAACGTTTCAATAAAACCCATGCCCGCCACCAAGCCATCCCGCGATGCCTCCTGGCTCTGGCTCACCATCCTGCCCCCCCTGTTGGGCCTCGGTTTGCTGGTGCTGATCTGGGAGCTTGTTTTCATGGGCACGGCCGGCAGCATTCCCTCGCCCAAAGACACCTTTGTGCAGGCGGTGCAGATCTTCAGCGACCCGTTTTACAGCAAGGGGCCGAATGACCAGGGCGTGGGCTGGAACGTGCTGTCGTCGCTCAAGCGCGTGGCCATGGGCTTTGGCATGGCGGCCGTCGTCGGCATACCGGTCGGCTTCATGATCGGTCGCTTCAATTTTTTGAGCCGCATGTTCAACCCGCTGATCAGCCTCTTGCGCCCGGTGTCGCCGCTAGCCTGGTTGCCGATTGGTCTGCTGGTCTTCAAGGGCGCCAACCCGGCTGCTATCTGGACCATCTTCATTTGCTCCATCTGGCCCATGATCATCAACACGGCTGTCGGTGTACAACGCGTGCCGCAGGACTACATGAACGTGGCGCGTGTGCTCAATCTCAGCGAGTGGAAGATCGTGACCAAGATCCTCTTTCCTGCCGTGCTGCCCTACATGCTGACCGGCGTTCGTCTGGCTGTCGGCACCGCCTGGCTGGTGATCGTGGCCGCCGAGATGCTGACCGGTGGCGTCGGCATCGGCTTCTGGGTCTGGGACGAGTGGAACAACCTCAACGTCAAGAACATCATCATCGCGATCTTCGTGATCGGCATCGTCGGGCTGGTGCTGGAGTTCGCACTGATCAAGCTTGCAACAGCCTTCACGTTTGAAGAAGTCAAGAACTGAACCGCTCGAACAAAAGGAGAACCAAGCCATGACATCCTTCACTACCAAGTACATCGAGATCCAGGGCGTAGAGCAAACTTTCAAGACCAAAAAGGGGCCGTTCTGCGCACTGCAAAACATCAACCTCACGGTCGCCAAGGGCGAGTTCGTCACACTGATCGGCCATTCCGGTTGCGGCAAATCCACGCTGCTCAACCTGATTGCCGGCCTGACCACACCCACCGAGGGCAGCCTGCTGTGCGCCAACCGCGAAATCGCCGGCCCCGGACCCGAGCGGGCCGTCGTATTCCAGAACCATTCGTTGCTGCCCTGGCTCACCTGCTTCGAGAACGTTTACCTTGCCGTCGAGCGGGTTTTTGCGGCCACGGAAAACAAGGCCCAGCTCAAGGCCCGCACCGACGCCGCACTGGCCATGGTCGGGCTGACGCCAGCGGCGCAAAAACGTCCCGGCGAGATTTCGGGCGGCATGAAGCAGCGCGTTGGCATTGCACGCGCACTGTCGATGGAACCCAAGGTGTTGCTGCTGGACGAGCCTTTCGGTGCCCTTGATGCGCTGACCCGCGCCAAGCTGCAGGACGAACTGCTACAGATCGTCGCCACCACGCAAAGCACGGTCGTGATGGTGACCCACGATGTCGACGAAGCCGTTCTCCTGAGCGACCGCATTGTAATGATGACCAACGGTCCCGCCGCCACGATCGGCGAAGTGTTGCCAGTAGAGCTGCCCCGCCCACGTTCCCGCGTGGCGCTGGCCGAAGACATCCGTTACCTGGGTTACCGCAAGGCCGTCATCGATTTCCTTTACACCCGCCAGGGCCACGTCGAAAAAGCGGCCTGAAAAGGCCAGACCGGAAAAGCGGCAAACAAGCCGCTCCGGGATTTTCAAAGGGAGGTTTTTAATGTCTGCAGTTTTGCCAATCCCCGGCGCCGACAGAATCGCCCATGGCGCGCCGATCAGCACACGGCCGTCAGCATCGCACGGCCTCTCCTCGCTCGGCAAGTACCGTGAAATCATCATCGCAGTCGCGTTCTTCCTGCTGTTTGACCTGGGCGTGCTGGTCCTGAACTTCTACACCTCGTTCAAGATTGACCAGGACACCGTGGCCATCAACCTTTCCGGCCGCCAGCGCGTCGTCTCGCAACGCGTCGCGCGCACCCTGCTGGAGCTCGATGCCATGCGCGTCTCGGGTGCGCCCTACAGGGCCGACACTCTGGCGGAGCTGCGTGCGGGTGCCAAAATCTTCCAGGTGTCGCAGCTGGCGTTTCGCGAAGGCGGCACCATTCCCGGCGGCGACGGCAAGCCGGTCTACCTGGAGCCGGTGGTGTCCAGCCGCGGCCGTGAGCTCGAGGAAAAGGTGGAGCAAATCTGGAAGCCCTACTTCGCCCTGCTCCAGCCGCTGCTGGCAGGCGACAACTTCACGCAGCAGGAATTGGCCGCCGCGCTGGCCTACAGCCAGACCTACAACATCCCGCTGCTGGGCGCGGCTAACGACTTCGTGACCGAAACGCAGCAGATAGGCGCCTCGCGAGCCAGCGTGCTGCGCATGGTGCAAACCGGCGGCATCGTGCTGGCACTGCTGAATTTCGCCTTTATCCTGTTCAAGTTCCTGCGCCGCCTCAAAACTTCAGACGCCGCGATTGAGGCCGCCACCGAAGAAAACCGGGAAATTCTCGCCAGCGTTCGCGAAGGGCTGTTCCTGCTGACACCCCAGCACCAGCTCGGTTCCCAGTTGTCCCGTTCGACCCACGCACTGTTCGGCAAAACGCTGGCACCAGGGCAAAACTTCTTTTACCAGCTGTCCACCCTGGTTTCCGACAAGGCATTGACCGATGCGCGGGACTATGTCGAGTTGTTGTTCTCCCCGCACGTCAAGGAGCAACTCATTCAGGGCATCAACCCGCTGTCGGAGGTGGAACTCACCGTCAGGAACCGGCTCGGCCAGGACACCAAGCGCTACCTTTCGTTCCATTTCAACCGGGTGCAGGACGGCAACACCGTACGGCACCTGCTGGTTACCGTGCAGGACATCACGCAAAAGGTCGAGCTGCAGGCCCGGTTGACCGGCGAACGCCAGCGCTCGCAAAAAGAGCTGTCCATGATGCTCAAGGCTTTCGAGACGGAGCCAGCCATGATGCGCGCCTTTGTCGAGAGGGCTGAAGCGTCCCTGCTGGAAGTCAACGACCTGCTGCGAAGCACTTCATCGGCCGCCTCGGAAGTCCAGGTGCTCAAAGCTGTGGACGGCGCCTACCGCCGCATCCACGCCTTCAAGGGTGACGCAGCATCGCTCGGGCTGGAAATCCTGGCCACACTGGCCCATCAGTTCGAAAGCGAGTTGCAAAAGCTCAAGGACAACGGCGCCGCCACCGGCGACGCCCTGCTGGCCCTGCCTTTGCCGCTCGAGGACCTGCTGGCCAAGGTCGGCGCCTTCAAGGCGCTGGGCCAGAAGCGCTCAGGCGGTGACACGACGCCCGCCCCGGACGGTTCCGCATCGCAAGGACTGAACGCCGTGCTGACCCAGCTGGCGAACGAGGTCGGCACCGACTGCGGCAAACGCGTGGATGCCGAGGTGCGTATGGGCAGTGCCCAGGACATGCCGGCCGACAAGATGAACCTGCTGCGCGAAATCGCCATCCAGCTTCTGCGTAACGCCGTGGTGCACGGCGTGGAGGTGCCATCCGTGCGGCGCGCTGCGGGCAAGGCGGAGTCCGGGCGGATTACCGTCAACCTCACCCGGAACGAAGACGGCCAGTGGCAGCTCAGCGTACGCGACGATGGCGCGGGCCTGAATGCGGCCGACGTTCGCCGCCGTCTGCTTGAACTGGGCTGGTATACGCCTGAGCAGCTGCAAAGCTTCAGCGAGCAGCAGATCGTTGCGCATATTTTCAAGCCGGGCTTTTCCACGGCCGGTGCCACCTCCCGCCACGCAGGCCGCGGCGTGGGCCTGGACCTGGTGCAGACCAATGTGCAGCAGCTGGGGGCGCGCCTGCTGCTCTCCAGCACGCCCGGCCAGCACACCGAATTCAAGGTTTCTTTTTCCTGAATTTTCCTGAAGCAATCCAGCAATGGCCATCACAAACCCCACACAGGAGCTTCTCCATGCGACTGCTGATTGTTGACGACTCCAACATGATCCGGACCCGGATTTCGAGAGTGGTGCAAAACGGCGGCATCAAGGGCGTGGTGCTCGCAGGCCTGGCCAAAAACGGCCTTGAAGCCGTGCGGCTGGCCCGGGCAACCCGGCCTGAGGTCGTCACCATGGACCTGACCATGCCCGAGATGGACGGCATTGAATGCATCACCGCATTGCTGAAGTTCGACCCGTCCATCAAGATACTGGTGGTCAGCGCCCTCAGCGACAAATCGACAGCCATCCAGGCGCTCAAGCTGGGCGCCCGCGGATTCGTTGCCAAACCCTTTACCGACGAAGAGCTGCAGATTGCACTGCTCGACGTTGCAGACGTGCGCTAAGGACATTGTTATGGCCACACTGAACGAAAACGACCTCAAGCTCTTTGTCGATTCCATCCGGCATTACCTCAAGATCACGACCCGGCAGGAACCGCAGATCACCTCGGCCTATCTCGGCACGGGAGATATCGAAGCCTTTGAATTCAACGGCATCGTGACCTTTTCCGGAAGCCACAACGGACATGTGGTGGTGTCCATGCCAGGGAAACTGGTGCGCGAGATTTTGCTGCTCCAGCATGAAACCGATCTGAGCGATGGCAATCTGCTCGACGCCGTGGGTGAAATCGCCAACACCCTGGCAGGCAATGCACGCAAGGCTTTGGGGTCCGAGCTGCAGATTTCAGTGCCGATCAAGCTGCAGGGTGCGCAGGGCATGAAAGCCCGGGTACGCAAGCGCCCCTACGTGATCACCTTGCGCTGGAACCACTACGCGGCAATGGTCTGCGTCGACATGGACCGCAAAAACTAGCCCGCGACCTCGGTCGGCTTGGTTGATTCGCACGGCTGCACGCACGCAATGTGTGCGTTGCACCAAAAGAAACAGCAACTCAGGCTCAAATTGCGCTGCAAGGGTGCATTTTGAGTGCCCCAAGTTGGCATGCTTTTCGCACTGTTTCTGTGAATCAACCATCTTCACAGAAAGAGCTTGCACCATGGCGGGGTTTCGTAATTTTCTCAAGGCTGGCCACGCGCCCACACTGGGTGCGGCGTTTTTCTACTTCGCGTTTTCGTGCTGCATCTGGGTCATGAACGGCGCCATGGCGCCTTTCATTTCGGAAACCTACAAGCTCTCGCCCACAGAAAAAGGCGTGATGCTGTCGGTTCCCATCTTCGCCGGCGCGCTGATGCGCTTTCCGCTGGGCGTGCTGGCGCAATACATTGGCCGCAAAAATGCCACGCTGGTCGAAATGGGCCTGATCATGGTGGCGCTGCTGTTCGGCTACTTCGTGGTTGACTCCTACAGCAGCCTGCTGGCCATGGGCGTGCTGCTGGGCATTGCCGGCGCCAGTTTCGGCGTGGCGCTCAGCCTGGGTTCGGGCTCCTTCCCTCCCCGTTACAAGGGCCTGGCCATGGGTCTGGTCGGTGCGGGCAACGTGGGCACCGCTGTCTCCGTGCTTGTCGCGCCGGCGCTGGCGCAGCGCTTCGGCTGGCAGTCGGTCTACGGCATTGCTGCCGTAGCCATGCTGCTGCCGATGATCGCGATGATTCTTTTTGCCAAAGAACCCGACGATGTGGACAGCCACGCCACCCTGCGCGAACACGTGGCCTGCCTGTTCGAAAAAGACGGCTGGGCTTTCAGCCTGATCTACGCCGTGAGTTTTGGCGGCTTCATCGGGCTGGCGACGTTTTTGCCTTCCTACTACTACGACCAGTTCGGCGTCAGCAAGGTGCAGGCCGGGCAGCTGTCGATGCTGGCAGCCTTCATGGGCGCGGCGCTGCGCATCTTCGGCGGCTGGATCTCGGACCGCTGGGGCGGCGTGAACACCTTGAGCGTCGTGCTGCTGACGATTGCCGCCACGCTCGTGGCATGCGGCCTGGCCAGCAAATCCCTGGTGGCCACCACCTTGCTGGTCATGCTGTGCTTTGCCGCACTGGGTGCAGGCAATGGCGCCCTTTTCCAGCTGGTACCGCTACGCTGGCCCCTGGCTACTGCGGTAGCCGGCTCCATGATCGGGGAAATCGGCGCACTGGGCGGCGGCCTGGTGCCCAATGCCATGGGTATCTCCAAGCAGTATGCGGGCACTTACATGTGGGGTTTCTTCTTTTTTGCAGCCTTGTCGCTGGGCATGCTGGTGATGCTGCGGGTGATGCAGATTCGGTGGACACGAACCTGGGCGGAGAAAGGTGGACGGGCGAGGACTGCTTGAGGATGCGCCTTTAGCTGAGGCCGCTGGCCGGGGTTGCCCGGCGGCAAGTAACTTTCTTTTGCGTCGCCAAAAGAAAGTCACCAAAGAAAAGGCGACCCTGCTGTTTGCGTCCCTTCGCTGCGCTTCGGGCAACCTGCGGTGCTCGGTTCAGGCGGGGTCTCGCTCGAACTCGCTACGTTGCACTTCGCTCAGACAATCGCGATCCCTGATCCGCCTGAACCTGCGCTCCTCGGCGCAGACAGAAGGGGTAATCGGGAGCGGGGACTGAAGACAAATACCAACTCCAATACCAACAAGGACACGCCATGGCGTGTCCTTGTTTCTTCAGGTATTCGGGGTTTGTCTTTGGCTGTTTGGTATTCCTGTCTCCACCCCCTTGTGTATGCGCCGAGGAGCGCAGGGCCAAACGGATCAGGGCAAAAACTTGTTTGAGCCGCAGGCGAGTTGTTTTTGACCCCGGCTGGACCGAGCACCGCAGGTTGCCCGTAGCGAAGCGCGGGGACGCAGGAACCAGGGTCGCCTTTTCTTTGCTTACTTTCTTTTGGCGAAGCAAAAGAAAGTGAGTTGCATGCCGGGCAACCCCCGGCCAGCAGGATTCAGACGAGAGCGCCTCCATCAAACCAACAACAACCCCAAAAAAAGGCCGCTATCAATTCAATAGCTACTTGCGCCCGTCCCCATTGCCCCACAGCCCAATTCAATACTCACCCACCCTACCTCGGCAAAAACAGCAACCAGTAAATCAACAACACATTGACCAGCACACTCACGCCCAGCAGCAGCTTCCACAACATCACAGGATCCCGCTGGATCAAAGGCGTGGCCTGCGGTGCTGTCAGCGGCCGCGAGGCGCCCCGCTCCAGCGCCAGCAACAATTCCTCGGCGGTTTCGAAGCGCCGGCGCTTGTCGCGCGCCACGGCCTTGAGCACGACGTGGTCCAGCCAGATGGGCACTTCGGGATTGATGCGGCTGGGCGCAACAGGGTCGCGGTAATACCGCCCAGCCTGGTAGGGCAGCACCTCTCCATACGGCAGGCGCGCGGTCAGCAACTGGTACAGCGTCACACCCAGCGCGAACAAATCGCTTTGCGCATCGGGCAGCTCCTCCGGCCCATCTGTGCTGCTTGCGCTGAAGCCCCATTGCTCGGGATTGATAAAACTGGGCGTGCCGGCGTGCAGCTTTCGCATCGCTTCGGGCTCGCGCCCGCTCAATGCCACGCCGAGATCCAGCAGCCGTAGCACGCCATCTTCGCCCTGATGGAGATTGGCGGGCTTGATGTCGCGATGGATCACGCACTGGCGGTGCAATCGGCCCAGCGCCCGCGCGGCCTGGGTGGCCACGCCCAGCACCTGCTCCACGCTGAACTTGTGGCGGCGGTCAAGCTGCTGCTGAAGTGTCTCGCCGCTGTGCCAGTCATACAGCAGGTAAAACGCGCTGCGCTCCTGACCGTTCGGCAGGCGTTCATGGAGGTTGACCAGATGCCCTGCAGCCCTGCCCGACTGCATGCGCAGGGCCAGCCAGGCCTCGTGGGCCAGCATGGCACGCTCTTCTTCGTCATGCGACCTCGACGGGTGCAGCGTCTTGAGGGCATACAGCACCCGTGTAGCGGGATCGCGCACCTGATACAGCACATTGATGCCGTTGTCGGCCACCGGCGCCGTCACACTCAGGCCGTCCATCACATCGCCCACCTTCAGGCGGGGCGGAATGGGCAAGGTCTGCGCAATGCGGTTGACGTCCTGCAGTGTTGCGTCGAGCAAACCGCGCACCCGCACCACTACGGCCGTCACGTTGTCGTTGCTGCCGGCCGCCAGGGCCGCCTCGACCAGGTTCTGACTTGCAAGCTGGGCGTCGGCAGACGCCTCAAGATCGGCAAAACCCTGCAGCCGCACGTCACGCACCACGCCGTGCACGCCGTCCGTCAGCAGCACAAAAACATCGCCGACCTGCAGGTCACCCTGCATGTAGTCCACCACCACATGGTCCTCGGCCCCCACCGAACGCAGCAACTGGTGCCGAAAGTCCGGGTGATTGACTGCATGGTCGTGCGTGAGCTGCTGGGTTTTGCCGCCGCGCAGCAGATAGGCCCGCGAATCGCCGACATGCGCCAGCGTGTACGACTGCCCGCGCAGTACCAGCGCCGTGAGGGTGGTCAGGCCCATGGCCGGACTGCGGCGCTGGTTGATACCCGCCAGCCAGGCGTTTTGCGCCCCGATGATGCGGTCCAGGGCCACGGTGGTGTCCCACGTTTCGGGCGTGCCGTAGTAGTCACGGACCAGGCTGGTCACGGTGGTCTGCGCCGCCTCACGGCCCATGCCGCCTGTGCTCACGCCATCGGCAATCGCCACGATGGAACCCATACCCTCCTGCCCCGCCTCGGGCAGCATCGCAGCGCAAAAGTCTTCGTTGGTGTTCTTGCGGCCCGCCAATGAAGCGAAGCCAATGTCCAGATCAAATGCCATGCACCAAGATAAGCAAGTTTAATGCCCGAATTTGGTGCATCGCAACAATACACGACTGGCGTGCAGGCCCTAGCCCACCAGCATTTGCATGCTGTGTTCGTACTGGGCCGACAGCTGCTCAAAGACGTCGAGGAGGTCTTCGCTGGCCGTCGCCAGACCCTCCAGGCGCCGGGGATCTTTGTCCATGGCAAGCGCGCCCTCGCGCATGTGCTGCCAGCTGATGGCCGCCCGGTCCAGCGACAGGCGGATGTCCTTGCTGGTCAGCGGAATGTCGTTCAGGTATTGCAAGGCCTGCTCGAATGCCGCCTGGGACTCGGCCATGCCGGCCTCGCTGCGGGCCAGCGTTGCCTTGCCACCCGTGGCCCTGAGCAGGGCATATTTGGCAAAACGCTGGCTCAGCATGCGCTGCCGGCCAGCCAGGTTCAGCATCTGCAAGGGAGGCATTGCGCCGGCGCTCTCCAGGCTGCTGGTCATGCGCTCGGCATCCTGCAAAAGCAGGTCTGCCAGTTCATCCAGGTGAGCCATGCTGCCAGCGGCGGGCGTGTCCTGCAAGGCAATCTTGAGCCGTCCCCAGGTAATGGACACCTGCCCGAGCAGGTCTCCAAATGTGGGCTGCGAAAGGCTTTTCCCCAGCGAAACCAGGTTGGCGTCGATGCGCAGCACCGACTCCTTCAGCAGCTCTTTGGCCCGGGCGGCCTGCACACCCGCCAGCTGCAACAGGGCAAGCTTGACCAGCCGCTGCGACAACATGCGCAACTGGCCGGAACGGTTGACATCCTCAGCGAAGCGCGCCGAATGGATGATGTGCTCCGACACCTGCCCCAGCCGCTGGTTGGTATGCATGGAAGCGGTCCGCAAAATATGGAAGGCGTCGTCGTCCGACATCTGCCGGGCCCGCATCAAAATGCCCTTGGCGCGATCAACCGCCTTGCGCTCTTCAAGCCGGCTGGCTGCCTCCTGCACCTGGGCACGCAGGGCCTGCTCGCGGGTAAAACGCGCCTTGGCGAGGTGAATGAGGGGCCGCAGGCGCTGCGCACCATAACCGTTGACCACATAGGCATGAACCCCCACCTCGGTGGCCCGCGTGATCTTTCCCGCGTCTGTGTCGCTGGTGAAAACAATGACGGGACACGGCGCCGTGTCAGCCACCAGCTGCAGCACCTTGAAAAGCTCATCACCCGGAAGCGGGTCATGGCAAATCACCACATCGGGTGCTTGCCGAAGCACTTCCTGCACCAGTTTGCTGCGCTCATCCACAGGCCCCAGTACCTGGATACCAGCTGCCTCCAGGTCTGAAACCAGGGGATGTGCGCCACCAGGGCCGTTCAGGTTTACCAATGCGGAGGTCATACAAATCAAGAGGTTAAGCGGGGAACAGCGACACAGTTCGCAAGTCGCAGGCCATGCCACCGCCACGCCGGTGCCGGGAAAGCTGCGAATCCCAATGATATGGCACAAGTCTTGCGTCATTTGCAGCGGGCGTAACGACGCGCCCAACCTTAGCGAATGCACTGCGGGTTCTGCGCACAACGACGTGCGTAATGGTGTGCCTCATACCGGGTTGACAGCCCGGATCCCTGTTTTTCCGGGAGAGAGCATCATGATTTCCACTCAATTTTTGACAAATCAGACAGATCCGCTGGTGTTGGCGAACTACCGCTGCGTTGCTGCGCCTTATCCCGGCGCCGAGGCCATTCACCGCGCCCAGCCCGCCCGTTGCCCATCTGCTGCCGCGTTCGCCGTGGCATGACGCTTGCACATTGGACCTTGAAAATGACATCGAATCAATCTGGAGTAGCCCCATGAAAAAATCAAAACTGGTGATGGTCGGCAATGGCATGGCCGGCGTTCGCACCCTTGAGGAGCTGCTCAAGGTCGCCCCCGACCTCTACGACATTACAGTCTTCGGCGCCGAGCCCCATCCCAACTACAACCGCATCCTGCTCAGCCCCGTGCTGGCCGGTGAGCAGACGCTCGACGAAATCGTGCTGAACAGCTGGGACTGGTACAAGGACAACCACATTACGCTGCATGCCGGCAAAAAAGTGGTTGAAGTGGACCGCATCAAGCGCGTGGTCCGCGCCGAAGACGGCACCGAAGAGGAATACGACCGCCTGCTGATGTGCACCGGCTCCAACCCCTTCATCCTGCCCGTGCCCGGCAAAGACCTCAAGGGCGTGATTGCCTACCGCGACATCGCCGACACCAACGAGATGATCGCCACAGCCCAGAAGTACAAAAAAGCGGTGGTCATCGGCGGCGGCCTGCTGGGCCTGGAAGCGGCCAACGGCCTGATGCTGCGCGGCATGGAAGTCACCGTGGTGCACGTCATGCCCTGGCTGATGGAGCGCCAGCTTGACGACGTGGCGGGCAAGCTGCTACAAAAATCCCTGGAAGACCGCGGCCTCAAGTTCATGATCGGCGCGCAGACGCAGGAACTGGTGGGTGGTGAAGACGGCCGCGTGACCTCGATCAAATTCAAGGATGGCACGGAAGTGGCCACTGACCTCGTGGTCATGGCGGTCGGCATCCGGCCGAACACACAGCTCGCGGAATCCATGCGCCTGCACTGCAACAAGGGCATCGTGGTCAACGACACCATGCAGACCGTCACCGATGCGCGCATCTACTCGGTCGGCGAATGCGCAGCCCACCGCGGCATTGCCTATGGCCTCGTGGCCCCGCTGTTCGAACAGGCCAAGGTTGCAGCCAACCACCTGGCGCAGTTCGGCATAGGCCGCTATTCCGGCTCGCTCACGTCCACCAAGCTGAAGGTCACCGGCATCGACCTCTTCAGCGCCGGTGAATTCATGGGTGGCAGCGGCGCTGAAGAAATCGTGATGAGTGACCCCTTTGGCGGCGTCTACAAAAAACTCGTCATCAAGGACGACAAACTCATCGGCGCCTGCCTTTACGGCGACACCGTGGACGGCAGCTACTACTTCAAGCTGCTGCGTGATGGCCGCAGTGTGGCCGACATCCGCGACAAGCTGATTTTCGGAGAGTCCAACCTCGGCGACGCAGGCCACGAAGGCCAGAACAAGGCCGCACTGATGGCCGACGACGCCGAAGTCTGCGGCTGCAACGGCGTCAACAAGGGCACGATCTGCAAGGCCATCAAGGAAAAGGGCCTGTTCACGCTCGATGAAGTACGCAAGCACACCAAAGCCAGCGCATCGTGCGGCTCCTGCACCGGGCTGGTCGAACAGATCCTCATGTTCACCGCCGGCGGCGACTACTCGGCCACGCCCAAGCTCAAGGCCATGTGCGCCTGTACCGACCACGGCCACCAGGCGGTGCGTGACGCCATCCGCGCCAACAAGCTGCTCAGCATCTCTGACACCTTCAAGTTCATGGACTGGAAGACGCCCAACGGCTGCGCCACCTGCCGCCCTGCCGTCAACTACTACCTGATCAGCACCTGGCCAAAACAGGCCAAGGACGATCCGCAAAGCCGCTTCATCAACGAACGCAGCCACGCCAACATCCAGAAAGACGGCACCTACAGCGTCATCCCGCGCATGTGGGGTGGCGAGACCACGGCGAGTGAGCTGCGCCGCATCGCCGACGCGGTCGATAAATACAAGATCCCGACCGTCAAGGTCACCGGCGGGCAGCGTATCGACTTGCTGGGCGTCAAGAAGGAAGACCTGCAGAACGTCTGGAAAGACATCGGCATGCCTTCCGGCCACGCCTACGCCAAAGCCCTGCGCACAGTCAAAACCTGCGTGGGCAGCGAATGGTGCCGCATGGGCACACAAGACAGCACGCAAATGGGCAAGGACCTGGAGCGCGCCATGTGGCGCATGTATGCACCGCACAAGGTCAAGTTTGCCGTGAGCGGCTGCCCGCGCAACTGCGCCGAATCCGGCATCAAGGACGTCGGCATCATCGGTGTCGATTCGGGCTGGGAGATGTACATCGCCGGCAACGGCGGCATCAAGACGGAAGTGGCCCACTTCTTCACCAAGCTCAAGACGGCCGCCGAGGTGCTCGAATACACCGGCGCCTTCTGCGAGCTCTACCGCCAGGAAGGCTGGTACCTGGAGCGCACGGTGCACTACGTCAACCGCGTCGGCCTGGACTATGTGAAGAAAAAAATCCTGGAAGACCACGAAGGCCGCAAAGCCCTGTGGGAGCAACTGCAGTTTGCGCTGGACGGTGAACCGGACCCCTGGTTCGACCTGAAGGAAGCGTCGGTAGACGCCCGTCAGTTCGAAAAACTCACGCCCGCCTGACCGGCTGCCCGTCTTAAGCCTGAATTGAGAGATCACTATGTCTGAATGGAAAAAAATCTGCCTGGTCACCGACATCCCGGTGCTCGGCTCGCGACGTGTCTCACGCGCCAAAGGTATTGACGTGGCCGTGTTCCGCAATGACCAGGACCAGGTGTTTGCGCTGCTGGACCGCTGCCCGCACAAGGGCGGCCCGCTGTCGCAGGGCATCGTGTTCGGCACCAGCGTGGCCTGCCCCCTGCACAACTGGACCATAGGCCTGGCGGACGGCTGCGCCAAGCAGCCCGACGAAGGCTGCACGCCCAAATTCACCTGCAAGGTGGAAACAGGCCAGGTCTTCCTCGACGCTGTCGAGCTGGACACGCTGGCGCTGGATTTGCACCCCCCCCGCGCCGGCCCGGGTGCAACCAGTGGCGCATTGGGTGATGAGAGCTTCAGCGTGCAGGCGCCTCACACGGCATAAACCGCATCACCGGAATAAACACGAAGGCTCCCTGAACATTCATGACTGATACCCGATCAACTTGCCCGTATTGCGGTGTCGGCTGTGGAGTGATTATTGAGTCGCAAGGCGACGAAATCACCGGGGTACGCGGTGACCCGGATCACCCGGCCAATTTCGGGCGGCTGTGCACCAAGGGCTCAACGCTGGCGCTGACCGCGACGGCGGCCGTTACGCGACAGACGCGCTTGCTGCAGCCGATGCGGCGCGAACATCGGCATGAAGCGCCCAAGCCGGTGTCCTGGGACAACGCGCTCGGCTTTGCCAGCGAAAGCTTTGCGCAGATCATCCGCGAGCATGGGCCCGATGCGGTCGGTTTTTACATTTCAGGCCAATTGCTGACGGAAGACTATTACGTCTTCAACAAGCTGGCCAAGGGTTTGATCGGCACCAACAACGTCGACACCAACTCGCGCCTGTGCATGAGCAGCGCGGTGGCGGGTTACAAACAAACGCTGGGCGCAGACGCACCGCCTGCCTGCTACGACGACGTGAACCACGCACAGTGCATTTTCATTGTCGGCAGCAACACCGCCTATGCGCACCCGATTCTGTTTCGCCGCATTGAAGACGCCAAGGCGGCCAACCCGGCGATGAAAATCATTTTTTGCGACCCGCGCCGTACCGACACGGCCGAGATCGCCGACCTCTACCTGGGTATACAGCCGGGCACCGATGTGTCGCTCTTTAACGGCATGCTGCACATCATGCTGTGGGAAGGCTGGGTTGACGCGGCCTACATTGCGGCGCACACCACGGGCTTTGACGCGCTCAAGGCCACGGTGCGCGACTACACGCCCGACCTGGTGGCCGAGACCTGCGGCATCAAAAAAGAAGACCTGCTGGCTGCCGCGAAACTCTTCGCCACTTCGGCCACCACGCTGAGCCTGTACTGCCAGGGCCTGAACCAGTCCAGCAGCGGCACCGCCAAGAATGCCGCACTCATCAACCTCCACCTGGCCACAGGCCAGATCGGCAAACCGGGCGCCGGCCCCTTTTCATTGACGGGGCAGCCCAATGCCATGGGCGGGCGCGAAGTGGGCGGCCTGGCCAACCTGCTGAGCGCGCACCGCGACCTGGCCAACCCCGATCACCGCGCCGAAGTTGCTGCGCTGTGGGGCATCCCCTCTGTGCCTGAGACACCGGGCAAGACAGCTGTTGAAATGTTCCAGGCCGCGGCGGACGGCGAGATCAAGGCACTGTGGATTGCCTGCACCAACCCGGCTCAGTCCATGCCCGACCAGGCCACGGTGCGCCGCGCGATGGAGCGCGCCGAACTGGTGATCGTGCAGGAGGCCTTTTCCACCACGTCGAGCTGCGACTACGCCGACCTGCTGCTGCCGGCCACGACCTGGGGCGAAAAAATCGGCACGGTGACCAATAGCGAACGCCGCATCAGCCGCGTGCGGCCGGCCGTGGCTGCGCCGGGGCAAACGCGGCATGACTGGTCGATTGCGGTGGACTTTGCCCAGCGGCTTGAGAAGCTGCTGCCCGGCCGCACGGCAAGCGGCACTACCCTCTTCCCTTATTCACTCACCGATGAAGCCACCGGCGCGGAAACCATCTGGAACGAACACCGCGAATCCACCCGCGGCCGCGACCTCGACATCACCGGCTTGAGCTACGCCCTTCTGGACGATGGGCCGCAGCAGTGGCCCTTCAAGCCGGGCGATACGGCCGGCAAAGTGCGGCTGTATGAAGACGGCATCTTCCCCACCACCGATGGCAAGGCCCGCTTTGTCAACACCGTCTACAAGCCGGTGGCCGAACCACGCGAATCACGTTATCCGTTTTCCCTGACCACCGGACGGCTGCGCGACCAGTGGCACGGCATGAGCCGCACCGGCACGCTGGGGCGCCTGTTCGGCCACGTGGCCGAGCCCTGCGTGCAAATGAATGTGCAGGACATGGCGCGGCGCCTCTTGAAAGACGGCGATCTGGTGCATGTGACATCCAAGCGCGGCTCCATCGTGGTGCCGCTGCAGGCCTCACCCGAGGTGGCGGTGAGCCAGGCCTTTATCGCCATGCATTGGGGCGAAGAGTATTTGAGCGGCCAGTCGACCGGCGGCACACCGCTGGCGGGTGTCAATGCGCTCACCACCTCGGCTTATTGCCCCAGCTCCAAACAACCCGAACTCAAGCACGCTGCGGTGAAGATCCTGAAAGCCGAAATGCCGTGGACGCTGCTGGCGATGGCCTGGCTGCCCGAGGGCGATGCGCTGGCGGCGCGTGAGCAGCTCAAGCCGCTGATGGCGCAATTTCCCTTCACCAGCTGCGTACCGTTTTCCAACAACACACCGCTGGCCGACCGCAGCCTCGAACGCACCGGCGTGCTGTTTCGCGCGGCCAGCCATGAGGCGCCGCCTGACGAAACACTGGCCGCGCTGGAACGCATCCTCGGGTTGGATGCGGCCGATGTGCTGCGCTACGCCGACCGCAAAAAAGGCCAGCGACGCACCATGCGCCTGGTGCGCAACGGAGGCGACGCCCACCTCGCAGGCTTTGTGCTGGCGGGAGATACCAGCGCCCAGGCCTGGATCAAAACCCTGCTGCAGGACGAGCTGGCCGCGCAGTCCTACGGCCGCCTGTTGTTGCTGCCCGGCGCCAGGCCACCGGTGGCGGTGCAGTCGCGCGGCAAGCCGGTGTGCACCTGCTTTAACGTCAGCGACATGGCCATTGACGAACACCTGTCGCTACTGGCAACCGGCGGCGGCGGGGCCGGCCACCTGGGCACCGACGAAGAGCGGCTGGCGTCCCTGCAGTCCACGCTCAAGTGCGGCACCAACTGTGGTTCGTGCGTGCCGGAACTCAAGCGCCGGGTGCGGTCGTCGCGCAACGACGCTCCACCTTCAGCACCCCGTACCGTGATCCCCATCCGGCAAGTGGCTTAAGTTCATAACGAAAAGTTATCTGCGTTAGCGGACAATCACCTTTATGGGCATTAGCCAATACATCAAGGAAATCGGTCGCGGCAAGGATGGCGCCCGCGCTTTGTCGCGCGAGCAAGCCACCGACCTGATGGGCCAGGTGCTGGACGGCACGGTGACCGATCTCGAAATTGGCGGCTTTTGCCTGGCCATGCGCATCAAGGGTGAAACGCCCGAAGAGATGGCGGGTTTCCTCGATGCGCTGCACCAGCGCCTCAATCACCTGCCCGTCAGCGACAGCCCCACCGTGGTGCTGCCCAGTTACAACGGCGCGCGCAAGTTGCCGGTGCTTACGCCGCTGCTGGCGCTGCTGCTGGCGCGTGAGGGCGTTCCAGTGCTTATCCACGGCACACCCACCGAATCGAGCCGGGTTTTTGCATCAGAAGTGCTCCTGGCCCTAGATATACCTGCGCAAGCAGCTATTAAAAAGATAGCAAATGGCGAGGTGGTGTTTGCCCCGACCGAGCTGCTGCTGCCGGCGCTGAAACGCCTGCTGGACGTGCGCCGCGCGGTCGGCCTGCGCAACCCGGCACACAGCCTGGTCAAGATCATGACGCCCTGCCTGGGCAAAAGCCTGGTCGTCAGCAGCTACACACACCCGGAATACGCGGTGTCGATGGCGCAAACCTTTGAGCTGACAGGCGCCAATGCGCTGCTGCTGCGCGGCACCGAAGGCGAAGTGGTGGCCGATGCGCGCCGCATGCCGCAGATGGAAGCCTTCGTCGGCGGGCAGCGCTCACTGCTGCAAGAGACACAGCCCGGCACGCTGGCCTCCATTCCCGACTTTCCCAAAACAGTGGACGCAGCCGCCACAGCGGACTACATTCGCGCCGTGCTCGCAGGCGACCTGCCTGTGCCGCCTTCGATCGCCCGTCAGGTGGAACATATCTTGCACTTGCTCCCTCAAATCAAGCAGCCTCACATCACGACATCATGAACAACGGAAAAGTCACTTTGGTAGGCGCAGGCCCCGGCGATCCGGAACTGCTGACCCTCAAGGCACTGAAAGCCATCCAGCGCGCCACCGTGCTGCTGGTGGACGACCTCGTCAGCGACGAGATTGTGGCGTTTGCGCGGCCCGAGGCCCGCGTCGTGTATGTGGGCAAGCGCGGCGGCTGCAAGTCCACGCCGCAGGCCTTTATTGAAAAGCTCATGCTGATGGCCGCGCGCGAAGGCGAAGAGGTCGTGCGGCTCAAGGGCGGCGACCCATTCATCTTCGGCCGTGGCGGCGAAGAAGTTGAACACCTGCGCGCCGCGGGCATTGAAGTGGAAATCATCAACGGCATCACCGCCGGCCTGGCCGCCGTCACTTCGCTGGGCGTGCCGCTCACGCACCGCGAGCACGCGCATGGCGTGGTGTTTGTCACCGGGCATGCCAAACCCGGCGACACCGGCACCGACTGGAAGGCCCTGGCCGCCACCGCGCACAGCGCACGCCTCACACTGGTGATTTATATGGGCGTCAGCGGCTCCGAGCGCATCCAGGACGAGCTGCTTTCGGGCCTGCCCGCCGCTACGCCGGTGGCCGT
This sequence comes from Polaromonas sp. P1_F1, assembly GCF_056405795.1. Lineage (NCBI taxonomy): Bacteria > Pseudomonadati > Pseudomonadota > Betaproteobacteria > Burkholderiales > Comamonadaceae > Polaromonas > Polaromonas sp. P1_F1. The sequence continues at coordinate 50,133 of NZ_JBFUBJ010000004.1, read as the reverse complement.
GATCCAGAGCGCCTCGCTGCCCACGCAGCGCCACATCACCACCACGCTGGGCGCGCTGGCCGGCGCCATCCGCGAAGCCGGCCTGGTCAGCCCCTCCGTCATCGTGGTGGGTGACGTGATCAGCGGTATAGCGCTCGCCGCCGCGCATCCTGACGCAGTCCGCGTGGCCTAAGCGCCTGTTTACGATCTAAACACGCGTCACACCGCTGTCATGCGCTGTGCCTAAGCTCCCGGTCTTTCGACTGGAGCATTCATGTCCCTCCGTTTTCTGGCCGTCGCGCTGCTGGCGCTCAGCATGGCCTCTGCGCAAGCGCAAAGTTTTTCATTCGGCCTGTGGGGTGATATGCCCTACCAAAAAGCCGGCGACGATCCCAAGATTCCCGCGCTACTCAAAAGCATCAACCAGTCGGACATCGCCTTCTCGATTTACGACGGCGACATCAAGGACGGCAGCTCCAAGTGCACCGACGACATCTATGCGGCAGCGCTCACCATGTTCGGCGAGCTGAACAAGCCCGTCATCTACGTACCCGGCGACAACGAATGGACGGACTGCCACCGCCTGAACAACGGCGGCTATGACACCCTGGAACGCCTGACCCACCTGCGCAAAACCATGTTCCCGACCACCCGCAGTCTGGGCAAGCGCACCCTGCCGCTGGTTCACCAGGCCCCCCTGGGCGAGAAGTTTGTGGAGAACACGCGCTTTGCGCATCGCGGCATCATTTTTGCCACGCTCAATGTGCCGGGCAGCAACAACAACAAAATACTGGACGAAAAGGACTGCACGCAAAAAAGCGCGCGCACCGCCGCGCAGTGCGAAGCCTCCAACACCGAATACCTGGAGCGCGACGCGGCCAACGTGCGCTGGCTGCAGGAAGCCTTCGCCCAGGCCAAGGCCAGCAAGGCGCGCGGCCTGGTGCTGGTGATCCAGGCCGACCCCGGCTTTGACCTGCCGGAAACCGAAGACAGGGACGAGAGCCAGGCGCCGGGCGTCAGCGGATACCGCAACTTCATCAGCAGCGTCATCGCCGAAACAGAGCAGTTCTCCGGCCAGGTGTTGCTGGTGCACGGCGACACGCACTTCTTCAAGGTCGACAAGCCCCTCTACAGCCCCAGCAAGCTGCTGGCCAACCTCACCCGCCTGCAAACTTTCGGCAGCCCGCTGATCCACTGGGTGCGCATCACCGTGGAGCCGAAGAACCCCAACGTGTTCACGATCCAGCCGGTCATCGTCAAGCAATAAGCTCCGGCCCCCAGAGGCCGTGCAGGCGGGGCAAGCGCTGCACGGCGCTCTCATCCCACAGCTACACTCCCGACATCAAAACAACAGCAGAGGGAACGGCGCGATGCTTGAAAAACTCAATGAATTGACGGAAAGCCACGGCGAGCTGCGCCGCGGCAAGGGCCTCATGAGCGGAGTGGTCGCCCTCAGCCTGGGTGTGCTGTGCTTCCTGGGTGTGCTGGCCTTTCACTTCCCCGAATACCTCACCACACCGGAACTGCGCAAGAGCTACAACGTCGACGTGATCCGCATCGTGATGTTCACCTCGCTGGTGATTGCCGGCGGCATCTCGCTGGTCAACATCATCTTCAACCGCTCGCGCTGGCTGGCCGGTGCCGCCTTTTTGCTGGTGGTGGCCACCGCGCTGCTGGGTGGGCACAAGGTGCCGGTGAACGACTTCGCCGACAACACGCCTTACATCGGCCTGGACTGGTTCATCCTTGACCTGCTGGGCTCCTCGCTGATCTTCATCTTCATTGAAAAGCTGTTTGCGCTGCGCAAAGAGCAGCCGGTGTTTCGCGCCGAATGGCAAACCGACTTTCACCACTTCATCGTCAACCACATGATCGTGGGCTTTGTGCTGCTGGCAACCAACTTGCTGGTGCACAAGTTCTTCGGCTGGGCTGCCAACGACGGCATACGCGGCTGGGTGCAGGGCCTGCCCTTCTGGGGTGGCGTGTTGCTGATCGTTCTGGTGGCCGACCTGGTGCAGTACTGGACCCACCGCGCCTACCACGAGGTGCCGATTCTGTGGCGCCTGCACGCCGTGCACCACAGCGCCAAAAGCATGGACTGGCTCGCCGGCTCGCGCCAGCACATCCTGGAGCTCTTGATCACCCGCACGCTCATCCTGGCACCCATCTACGTGCTGGGTTTTTCCAAGGAAGTGATCGACGCCTACATCGTCATCGTCGGCTTCCAGGCGGTCTTCAACCATGCCAACGTGAGCGTGCGCCTAGGCCCGCTGCGCTACGTCATCGTCACGCCCAACTTCCACCACTGGCACCATAGCCAGGATCAGGAAGCACTGGACCGCAATTACTCGGCCCACTATGCCTTCATCGACTACCTCTTCGGCACAGCCGTGAAAAGCACCCGGCTCTGGCCGGAGCGCTACGGCGTGCTGGGCGACTACGTGCCGAATGGCTTTTTGAAGCAGCTGAAGTTTCCGTTTACCTGGAAGGGCTGAAGTTTCTCATCATGATTTGCTATGGTTTTTATAGCTGCTTGCGCTCATCCACATTGGCCCAGAGGCTGATTTGACACATCAATTCGATGTGATCGTGATCGGCGCGGGTGCAGCCGGCCTGTTCTGCGCTGCCCAGGCCGGGCAGCGGGGCCTGAAGGTGCTGCTGGTCGACCATAGTGAGAAGGTGGCCGAGAAGATCCGCATCTCGGGCGGCGGCCGCTGCAACTTCACCAACCGCGACGCCACGCCCGCCAACTTCCTGAGCGAGAACCCGCACTTCTGCCGTTCGGCCCTGTCGCGCTACACCCCGCAGGATTTCATCGAGTTGCTGCAGCGTCACAACATTCCGTTTCACGAGAAGCACAAGGGCCAGCTGTTTTGCGATCGTTCGGCCGAAGACGTCATCAACATGCTGCTGGCCGAGTGCGACGCCGGGCATGTCACGCGCTGGCAACCCTGCACCATAAAAAGCATCAAATACGGCTCCAGCCCTTATGGAAATGGCGCAAGCAGCTATCAAATTGAGAGCGATCGCGGGCCGGTCGAAGCGCCGCAAGTGGTCATCGCCACCGGCGGCCTGTCGATCCCGAAGATTGGTGCCACCGATTTCGGCTACCGCATCGCCAAACAATTCGGCCTGCGGCTGGTGGAGCCGCGCGCCGCGCTGGTGCCGCTGACCTTCGACGGCGAAGGCTGGGCACCCTATGCCCAGCTGGCCGGCCTGGCGCTGCCGGTGCTGATTGAAACCAGCCCGGCGGATGCGACGCCCAAACAACGCAAAAAGGCTGTCGTGTTTTCGGAAGACCTGTTGTTCACCCACCGCGGCCTGAGCGGTCCGGCAGTCCTGCAAATCTCCAGCTTCTGGCGCGAAGGCCAGCCCATCCGCATCAACCTGGCACCCGGCGTGGACCTTCCGGCCCTGCTGCTGCGCGCCAAGGCCACCTCCAAAAAACTGATCGCCAACGAACTCGCCACCCTGGTGCCCAGCCGCCTGGCCGACGCATGGGTCAGCCGGGACCCTGCCCTGCAGCGCCCCATCAGCGAAGCCACCGACAAGGCCTTGCTGGCCCTTGCGCAACGCCTGGCCGACTGGGAACTCACCCCCAACGGCTCCGAAGGCTACAAAAAGGCCGAAGTCACCATTGGCGGCGTAGACACCCGCGATTTATCCTCCCAGACCCTGGAATCGAAGCAGCCAGGCCTCTATTTCATCGGAGAAGTCGTCGACGTCACCGGCTGGCTGGGCGGTTACAACTTTCAGTGGGCCTGGGCCAGCGCCTACGCCTGCGCGCAGGCCTTGGCCGCAAGAGCGGCCGACTGAGCCAAACAAAATCCCCAATTTCCAACGGAAACACCGGAAAATAAAGGGCCCCAGCGAAGCGAGGGCCCGGACCCCTCCCCTACCAGCATGAGCCGTGGAACCGGCTTTGCCGGGCCACAGGCGGGCGGCCCCCTCGGGGGGCAGGGAGTTACACGAAGTGAACGACCGTGGGGGTGCTATAATCTCAGGCTTTGCTAGCAAACCCGCGCCTGGCCTGATCCTGATCAGATCAATTAAGGCGCACCTTTTGGATCAACTGAACAATGACCACCATCCGTGTAAAAGACAATGAGCCCTTCGACGTGGCTCTGCGCCGTTTCAAGCGCACCATTGAAAAACTCGGCCTGCTGACCGACCTGCGCGCCCGCGAGTTTTACGAAAAACCAACGGCAGAGCGCAAGCGCAAGAAGGCAGCCGCCGTCAAGCGCAACTACAAGCGTATCCGCTCGATGCAATTGCCGAAAAAGCTGTACTAATCTTTAGTACCGCCTCACGGCAACAAAAAGCCCGCACGAGGACGCTCTGCGGGCTTTTGTGTTTTTGGCGCAATGCGCCACCCCACCCTATTCGCTTCAGGAGCATCATCAATGTCAGCACTCAAAGACCAGATCACCGAAGACATGAAGACCGCCATGCGCGCCAAGGACAGCGAGCGCCTGGGCACCATCCGCCTGCTGTTGGCCGCCCTCAAGCAAAAAGAGGTGGATGAACGCGTGGTGCTGGACGACGCAGCCGTGGTCGCCATCGTCGACAAGCTGATCAAGCAGCGCAAGGACTCGCTCGAAGCTTTCCAGAAGGCCGAGCGCAAGGACCTGGCCGACAAGGAGGCAGCCGAGCTGGTCGTGCTGCAGGCCTACCTGCCCGCGCGCCTGAGCGCCGACGAAGTCGCCGCCGCTGTGAAAGCCATCGTCGCCGAACTGGGCGCCACCGGCCCCGGCGATATGGGCAAGGTCATGGGTGCCGTTAAGGCCAAGCTCGCCGGCAAGGCCGACATGGGCCAGGTGTCTGCCGCAGTGAAGGCAGCGCTAGCCGGCTGAATACAGAGGTGGGCGGCTACATGTACCCGCCTTAAGCCAGTTCAAGCCGCGGAACCGGCTTTGCCGGGCCGCAGGCGCAGCGGCCCCCGAGGGGCTGGAGCCTGCGGCTCCAAAGCTGCTTGAGCAGCTTTGGACAGGCGACAGAGGCGAAGCGTCTCGCGAGCCGCGGCCTGCAAGGCCTCGGGAGCTACACGAAGTGAGCGACCGTGGGGGCTTCAGCTCCCCGCGACCTTCATCCGGTTGACGAGAATCGAGCCCACCGTTTTGGCACCGTAGTTGTAGGCATCCGCGCCCACGGCGTCGATGCCCATGAGCATGTCCTTGAGGTTGCCGGCAATCGTGATTTCTTCGACCGGAAAGGCGATGCGGCCATTCTCGACCCAGAAGCCCGAAGCCCCGCGCGAGTAGTCGCCCGTCACGTAGTTCACGCCCTGCCCCATCAGCTCGGTCACAAAAAGGCCGCGGCCCAGCTTGCGCAGCATGGCGTCCAGGTCGTCGCCCTTGCGGGTGTTGCGGCTGGTCATGATCAGGTTGTGCGAGCCGCCGGCGTTGCCGGTGGTGCGCATGCCCAGCTTGCGGGCTGAGTAGGTGCTCAGAAAATAACCTTCGACGCGGCCAGCCTCCACCACCTGGCGTGCCCTGGTCTTGACGCCCTCTTCGTCAAAGGGTGCGCTGCCTTTGCCTTTGCGCAGGTGCGGGTCTTCGGCGATGTCGATGTGTTTGGGGAAGGCAAGCTTGCCCAGGCTGTCGGCCAGGAAGGTGCTTTTGCGGTAGAGCGCGCCGCCGCTCACGGCCTGCACAAAGCCGCCCAGCAGGCCCGCTGCCAGCGGCGACTCGAACAGCACCGGGCATTGCGTGGTCGGGATCTTGCGGCTCTTGAGCCGTGCCAGTGCACGCTCAGCGGCATAGCGGCCTACCGCTTCGGGAGCCGCCAATTCACCGGCGTCGCGCATGGAGCTGTACCAGGCATCGCGCTGCATCTGGTCGCCCCTGCCCGCAATCGGCGCCACCGAGATGCTGTGGCGCGAACTGGCGTAACCGCCGCGAAAGCCCTTGGTATGCGCACTGAAAAAATGGCTTTGCTGCGCCGATACACCGGCGCCTTCGCTGTTGGTGATCAGGCGGCTGGTGCTCAGGGCCGCGGCTTCGCACTGCAGGGCGAGCTGGGCGGCTTCTTCCGAATTGATGGACCAGGGGTGAAAAAGGTCGAGCGCCGGATGCACGCGCGCAATGTCGCGGTCATCGGGCAGGCCGGAGGTCTCGTCTTCCGCCGTGAACCGCGCAATATCGTAGGCTGCTTTCACAGTCTGCTCGATCGCTGCTTTGGAGAAGTCGCTGGTGGCGGCATTGCCGCGTTTTTTTCCGATGTAGACGGTGATGCCCAACGACTTGTCGCGGTTGCGTTCGACGTTTTCAAGCTCGCCCTTGCGCACGCTGACTGAGAGCCCGCAGCCTTCGGAGGCTTCCGCGGCGGCATCGGTGGCCCCCAGTTTTTTGGCATGGCCAAGGGCGCTGTCGACGAGTTCCTCGAAAAAATCACGGTGGTAGCTGAAACCGGATTCGGGCTGGCCTGACTGGCCCTTGGGGACCGGGACGAGGCGGGAAGCACTGCGTGTTGCGCCGCTGGCGCGAGAAGAAGCTTTTTGGGTCATATGGGTAGCTATGATACTGACTGCTATGAACAACAAGACTCCCAAGGCCATCAAGGGCTACTGGTCCAACGGCCGCTTCGTCAAACCCGAGGAAATCGCGCTTGAAGAAGTCGGCCCGCCCAGCAAAACCCAGCTCAAGGCCGAGGCCGACGAAAAACAGGCGCTCGGTGAAGCGCTGCTGACCCTGCGCGCCGATTTGATGGCGCGCCTGGACCTGCCCGACAAGCTGCGCGACGCGATCGCCGATGCCAAAAAAATCACCAACTTCGAGGGCAGGCGCCGCCAGATGCAGTTCATCGGCAAGCTGATGCGCCCGCTGGACCCTGACCCCATCCGCGAAGCCATCAACGAGCAGCTCAACGGATCGGCCGACCTGACGCTGGCCCTGCACCTGGCCGAGCAATGGCGCGACAAGCTGATCGCCGATGACGCCGCGCTGGGTGCCTGGCTCGAAGAACACCCCGGCACCGACTCCCAGCAACTGCGCGCGCTGATCCGCCAGGCCCGCAAGGACGCCAAGCCCGAAAAACCCGGCGAAGCGCCGCGGCACGGCAAGTCCTACCGCGAGATTTTCCAGCTGGTCAGGCAAGGCATGGCACGAGGTCCTGAAGATGGCGAGGAGCCTGAAGCGTGAGCGCCTCCTTTGACGCGGTAAAGATCGGCATTGTCTCGGTCAGCGACCGTGCATCCGCCGGCGTCTATGTCGACAAGGGCCTGCCGGCACTCAAGGACTGGCTCACCCGCGCCCTGCGCAACCCCATCACCTTTGAAGAGCGCCTGATCCCCGACGAGCAGGCGGGTATCAGCGCCGCATTGATTGAGTTGGTCGACACCGGCTGCTCGCTCGTGCTGACGACCGGCGGCACTGGCCCCGCGCTGCGCGACGTGACGCCTGAAGCCACGCTGGCTGTTGCCCACAAGGAAATGCCGGGTTTTGGCGAGCAGATGCGGCAGATCAGCCTGAAGTTTGTCCCGACGGCCATCCTGTCGCGCCAGTGCGCCGTCATACGCGACAAATGCCTGATCATGAACCTGCCGGGCCAGCCCAAATCGATTGCGGAAACCCTGGAAGGTCTGAAAAACGCCGACGGTTCCCAGGCTGTGGCGGGCATCTTCGCCGCCGTGCCTTATTGCATCGACCTGATCGGCGGCCCTTACCTGGAAACCGATGAAGCGGTGTGCCAGGCGTTCAGGCCCAAAAGCGCCATACGCCCGCCGCGCTGAAACCTTGCCGCTCGCCAGTTTGGGCCTGGCCCCTTTCTCACGTAGTATTCGGGCTTTACAACACGAGGAGCTGAGATGGACGACCTGATTGAAACGCCGAGCAAGGAATCGAAAAACACCGCCGTGCTGATCTGGATCGGAACCCTGTTTCTGGGTTTCATTCCTGGTCTGATCGTTTACCTGGTGAAAAAGGACGACGCCTATATCCTGGACCAGTCCAAGGAAGCGCTCAACTGGTCGATCACCGCGACCATCGGCTATGTGGCGGCAATGATCCTGACCTTTGTGCTGATCGGCTTTCTGGTGTTCGCGGCGCTGGGCATCTGCCACCTGGTGTTCTGCGTCATGGGCGCGCTGGGCGCCTCCAATGGCAAGGCCTTCCGCGTGCCGTTCGCGCTTCGCCTGATCAACTGAAGCCCACCGGCGAAAACAAAAAAGGAAGGGCTCGCCCTTCCTTTTTTTTGCCCGTCTTATTCGCCTGCCTGTCTCACTGCCCTATTTACCGACCAGCTGATTGAGCTTGTCGGCCTCAAAGGTTTCCGTAAGCGCGGCGTCCTGCGGCACGCAATCCTTGCTCATGGCCGTCTGCGGTCCGGAGAGTTTCTCAATTGCTTGCCACAGCAGGGCGATCTGGTGCTCCTGGCCGGCGGCGCTGTCGATCAGCCCGCGCATGGCTTGCGACAGCGGGTCATCCTCTTGCGTGATGCCATAAGCCGAAAACTGGGTAATGGTGACGTCGGCGCTTTCCCCGGTTTTGGAGGGAATGATGCGCGCCGGGATGCCCACCGCCGTGGCGCCTGCCGGAACCGGCTTGATCACCACTGCGTTGCTGCCAATCTTCGCGCCGTCACCCACCAGGAAACCGCCAAGCACCTTGGCCCCCGCACTTACCACCACATCGCGGCCCAGGGTCGGGTGGCGTTTGGTGCCTTTGTACAGCGAGGTGCCGCCCAAAGTCACGCCCTGGTAGATCGTGCAGCCGTCGCCGATTTCAGCGGTTTCGCCGATGACAACCCCCATGGCATGGTCGAAAAACACGCGTTCACCAATTTTGGCGCCAGGGTGGATTTCAATGCCAGTCACCCAGCGTGAAAAATGTGAAATGAAACGGCCCAGCCACTTGAAACCGTGGTTCCAGCACCAGTGCGCCCGGCGGTGCAACACCTGCGCATGCACGCCGGGGTAGCAGGTCAGTGCTTCCCAGGCCGTACGCGCGGCAGGGTCGCGGTCAAGAATGCACTGGATGTCGGAGCGAAGTCGGGAAAACATAGGCGAAGTCTACTGAGGCTGTGAACTGCTTGCTGGGACCACGCTTTTGCCCCTGGCTTCGGAGGCCTTCTGCAGCATGGCTTTGGCCACGCCGCGCAGAATGTGGATCTCTTCGGGGCTGAGCTGCGCACGGTTGAACAACTGATTAAGCCGCGGCATCAGTTTTTTGGGCGAGGCCGGATCCAGGAAGCCGATGCCGGTCAAGGCCTCTTCCCAGTGCCTGAGCATGCCCGCCACTGCGGCCGCGTCGGCCAGCGTCGGCTCCGCCGTGGCGGGCTGCACGCTGAAACCGCCCAGCGCCTGGCGCCAGTCATAGGCAATCAGCTGCACCGCCGCGCCCAGATTGAGCGAGCCGAACTTCGGGTCGGTCGGAATGCTCAGCGCCACATGGCAGCGGTAAACGTCCTCGTTTTGCATGCCAAAACGCTCGGAACCAAACAAAAAAGCAACGGAATCGGGCTTCTGCTCAATAGGGGCAAGCGCAAGCAGCTCCTCTTTTGATAGCAGACCTGCCAGGCCCAGCAGCTGCGCAAAGTGCTGGCGCGGCGCCCGCGTGGGCGGGCCGAAGTCGCGTGGCGTCATGGCGGTGGCGCACAGGTGCGCCATGCCGTCCACGGCTTCGTCCAGGGTGGCCACAATGCGGGCGTTTTTGAGAACGTCGAGCGCCCCGCTGGCCCGCTGGATGGTTTCTTCGCGGTTGAGCACATTGGCCCAGCGCGGCGCCACCAGCACCAGGTCGTCAAAGCCCATGGTTTTCATGGCACGGGCCGTGGCCCCCACATTGCCGGCATGGCTGGTATTGATCAGGATGAATCGCGTGTGCATGGAGCTGGATTGTCCTATGCCGGCGGCTTCAGGACGCGGAGCAATGCCTCCACCTTCGGCGACTTCGCCCCTTTGCGCCAGATCAGGTCAGTCTGGGCGCAGTCGCTGCCCGGCGGCAATGCGTGGATGCTGAGCCGGCCCCGCTCCGGAAAGGTTGCCAGCACGCTGCGCGGCACCAGCGAAATGCCCATGCCCACCACCACGCAGCCCAGCATGGCATGGTAGGACGTGATTTCAATCGTCTGCACCGGCATGCTGTTTTTCAGCAAGTACCAGGCTTCCAGCCGCGCGCGATGCGGGCAGCCCTTTTCGAAAGCCACCATGGCACGCGGAGGCTCACTGTGGATTGCCGTAATGGGCGGGTGCCCGGCACTCGCAACAATAACCAGTTCCTCGGTGTAAATCGCCTCTCGTTCAAAGGGACCCTCCGCAATAGCCCCAGTGACCAGCGCCGCGTCCATCTCTCCCGCCAGCACAGCTGCGGCCAGTTGCTGCGGGTTGCCGGTTTTAAGCGCAAGCCTGACCTTCGGATAGAGACGCACAAAATCGCTCAGAGGGGCCGGCAACCGCACAGCCGAAGTGCTTTCCATGGCGCCAAGCACAAATGCGCCGCGCGGCTGCCCGCCCTGCACCGCATCGCGTGCTTCGTCAGCCAGGCTGATCAGGCGCCCGGCATAGTCCAGCAACACCTGCCCGGCTGGCGACAGGTGCAGCCGCTTGCCCTCACGGATAAAAAGCGGCACGCCGAGCTTTTCCTCCAGCTGACGGATACGCGTCGTGATGTTGGATTGCACGCGGTGCAGGCGCTCGGCGGCACGTGTCACACCGCCCGCCTCCACCACGGCACGAAAAATAACCAGGTCGCTCAGCTCCATGATCTCTTGAAAAGATATTAATTATCTTTATTATTCATTTTTCAGAATGAATTGTCACGCGTATCGTCCAGCCTTCATCACTTCACACCACCCAAGGAACAAGAATGGCAAAGGCTTACTGGATCGTGCGCGTCTCGGTGCGCAATATCGAGGAATATCCTCGTTACCTCACGGCGGCGCGGCCGGCCTTCGAGAAGTTCGGGGCGCGCTTTCTGGTGCGCGGCGGCGCGTACGAATGCATGGAGGGCAGCTCGCGCGAGCGCAACGTCGTCGTGGAGTTTGCCGACATGGTGACCGCCAGGGCCTGTTATGCCAGCCCTGAATACCAGGCGGCCCGGGCGATACGCCAGCAACATGCAGACGCAGATTTCCTGATCGCGGAAGGCGCCTAGAACAGGTTTCTGGACGATTGGGACGCGATATCGCCCTTGAGGAGGGGTTGAAAGGGGACTGGAAAGGGTCGTATCGCGTTTATGGGAAAATACCGGCATTGCCCGCCGCCCGCATCGCCGGCGCCGGTTCGTTCCGCTCTTCCCTACAAGTTATGTCCAGCAATCTCCACCCCATGCTCAACGTGGCCATCAAGGCCGCGCGCGCTGCAGGCGCCATCATCAACCGTGCGGCGCTTGACGTCGAATCGGTTCGCATTTCGGTCAAGCAGACCAACGACTTTGTCACCGAAATCGACCAGGCCGCTGAAGCGGCGATCATCGAAACCCTGCTGACCGCCTACCCCGGCCACGGCATCCTGGCCGAAGAATCCGGCAGCGAGCATGGCGCCAAAGACTCCGACTTCGTCTGGATCATCGACCCGCTGGACGGCACCACCAACTTCATCCACGGCTTTCCCGTCTATTGCGTCAGCATCGCGCTGGCCGTCAAGGGCAAGGTCGAGCAGGCCGTGGTGTATGACCCCACCCGCAACGACATTTTTTGCGCCACCAAAGGCCGCGGCGCCTACATGAACGACCGCCGCATCCGTGTAGCCAAGCGCACCCGGCTGCAGGAATGCCTGATCTCGACCGGTTTCCCCTACCGCCCCGGTGACAAGCTCAAAAGCTATCTCAACATGCTCGGTGAAGTCATGAGCCAGTGCGCCGGCGTGCGCCGCCCGGGCGCTGCGGCGCTGGACCTGGCCTACGTGGCAGCTGGCTTCAGCGACGGCTTTTTTGAAACCGGCCTCAAGCCCTGGGACGTGGCGGCCGGCTCGCTGCTGGTCACCGAGGCCGGCGGCCTGATCGGCAACTTTACCGGCGAGGCTGACTTCATCGACCACGGCGAATGTGTGGCCGGCAATCCGCGCATTTACGGGCAGATGGTGGCCACTTTGGGTAAATACAGCAAATTTGCCGGCGCCGGCGACAAAGCCACGGTACGTCAGACCCTGCAGGAAGACACTGTGAGCACCGAGACCGCCGACACCACCGCCCAGCCCGCAGACAAACCAAAGCTGACCGCCAAAAAGATCAAGGCCCCCGCGGCACGCCCCGATACCACACCGGACGCACCCTTCTAGCACCAGCCGTTGTAGGCAAAGGCCGCGATGAAGGCTTGAGCCGTATAGCCTCAGCTAAAATTTCCGCACTGCGCAGGGAGTCGCATGCATGCAGCGGCCCCGACCGAACTGTTTTCGCACCTGGTAATAACTAGTAATAAAACTATGCCTGAATCCACCGTAAAAACCTCTTCCACATCGGCTGATGCAGCCTTGCTGCGCGAGGTCGCGGAACTGGTGGTGAGCGCCCTCAACCTTGAGGTGAGCGCCGACGATGTACAACCCGACGAACCGCTCTACGGCGACGGCTTGGGGCTGGATTCCATCGACATCCTGGAAATTGCGCTGGTTGTCTCCAAGCACTATGGCCTGCAGCTCAGGGCGGACCACGAAGACAACCACGCCATCTTTCATTCGCTGCGAAGCCTGGGCGACCATATTGCCGCCTGGCGAACCCAGTGACAGCTGTGCTGGCGACACGGTTTACCCAAGCCTGTCGCTGGGGCGGCATCGCGGCTTTGGGAATCGGCTACGCTGTGCTTTCCCATCTGGCCGCGGCATCGACGGCGCCGGGCTTGCTTGAGGCGCTGGTCGCCGTGCTTCCGCTGCTGGTGCTGGCCGTTGTCCTGGCCTGGCGTTCACCGCAGCGCCCTGTCATGCTGGCCCTTTGTGGTGTAGCCTGCCTCGGGTTTTATCTGTTCAGGGAATGGCTGATCACCCATTACAACTGGGTTTTCCTGCTTCAGCATGCGGGCACATATGCCCTGCTATGCGGAACTTTCGGCCGCACACTCGTGCAAGGACGCACACCGATGATTGCGCAGTTTGCCCGCATCGTGCATGGCGAGCTTTCGCCTGCGCTTGTTTCGTACACGCGGTCGGCCACCTTGGCGTGGGCCTTGTATTTCGGAATCATTGCGGGCTTTTCATTGCTGCTGTTCTGGCTGGCGCCCATTGCTGTGTGGTCCACTTTTGCCAATCTTCTGGGCATTCCCCTGCTCGCACTGATGTTTGCAGCGGAATATGCCGTTCGCTGCTACGCATTGCCGGCAGCAGATCGTGCCGGTCCGCTGGAGGCCATTCGCGCCTACCGGCAGGCTTCCGCAGAAAGCCGCGCGCGCCGGCCATGACGACGTTTCCGCTGATCTCGCACACCCGGGCTGAAGACGTTGTGGCTTGCAGCCATGGCCAGGCCGTTACCGTTGAACATTTTCTGGCCGATGTCAGGCAGCTTGCGGCGGCCCTGCCCTCAGGCAAGCATGTTCTCAATGTCTGCGCAGACCGCTACCGATTTGCCGTGGGTATGGCGGCCGCCCTGCTGGCAGACAAGGTCAGCCTGCTGCCACCCACGCTGACGCCGGAAATGGTGAAACAGGTCCGCAGCTTTGCACCAGACGTGTTTTGCCTCGCGGACCAGCCACAGTCCCTGGCCCTGCCGTTACTGAGCTGGACGGATGCGATGACGCCACGTCCGCCAGGCACCGCAACTGGCATGCAGTGCGATATTCCGCAAATTCCCGCATCGCGCATTGCCACCATCATGTTCACCTCCGGCTCGACCGGCACGCCGGTGGCGCACCGGAAAAGCTGGGGCGGGCTGGTCCGCAGCGCGCGGGCTGAAGCCGACCGGCTCGGCTTGCTGGATGGCCGCAAGCACAGCATCGTGGCGACAGTGCCTCCGCAGCACATGTTCGGCTTCGAGTCCACCGTGTTGCTGCCGCTGCAAAGTGGCGCCATTCTGGTGGCTGCCCATCCGTTTTATCCGGCCGATATCTGCGCCGCACTGGCGCAAGCGGAGCGCCCCCGCATGCTGGTGACCACGCCCGTGCATTTGAAAGCGCTGCTGGCTTCAGGCCTGGACATTCCGCAGGTTGACCTCGTGCTGTCCGCCACGGCACCCCTGCCACCCCAGCTGGCATTGGCCACCGAAGCCCGGCTGCAGGTTCCTCTGCTGGAAATCTACGGCTCCACCGAAACGGGACAAATCGCCACGCGGCGCATGACCGAGGCCCTGCCGTGGACACTCTTTCCAGACGTCACGCTGAGCATCAAGCAAGGCCAGACCTGGGCCTCAGGCGGCCATGTCGACCAACCCACCCCGCTGGCCGATGAACTGGAGTCGGTGTCGGACACACAATTTCTTTTGCACGGCCGGACTGCCGACCTGATCAATATCGCGGGCAAGCGAAGCTCGCTGGGCTACCTGAACCATCAGCTCCACGCCATACCGGGCGTGATGGACGGCGCCTTCTTCATGCCGGACGAGGGTTCCGGCGACACCGTGGTACGGTTGATGGCTTTCGTTGTGGCGCCGGGCCTGACGGCGCCGGCCCTTTTGGCGGCACTGAGGGAGCGGATTGACGCCATCTTCATCCCGCGGCCCCTCGTGCTGCTCGACAGCCTGCCACGCAACAGCACCGGGAAATTGCCGCGCGATACGCTGGTTACCCTGGCGCGCGACCATCTTCAAAAGAAATCTCCCGTTCCGGGCGAAACCCGGTTTTCCATCGCCCCTGACCATCCGGCGCTTGCCGGGCATTTCCCCGGTACACCCATTGTTCCCGGTGTGGTGTTGCTCGACGCCGCCATACACGCGGTACAACACGCACGTACCGGCCATGCCCCGGAGGTCTGCCAGATCAGCTCGGCGAAATTCCTCAGCACGGTGGGGCCCGGTGAGACGCTGACCATCTCCTGCAGCACCACCGCCTCCGGCAGCACGCGCTTTGACATTTCCAGCGGCGACCGAAAAGTTGCCACCGGAACCTTGCTGCTATCGCCGCAGCCATGAACACGCCACGCGGAGCCAATGCGACATCCGGCGCCGAATGGCAGCAGCTCCCGGAACGCAGCAACGGCTTCATGCTGCGTGTCATGACCTGGATCTCGCTGAACCTGGGCCGTAGCGCCAGCCGCATCGTCCTTTACGGGATTGCAGCCTATTTCCTTATTTTCGCGCCGGCGGCGCGCCGGACGTCGCGAAACTACTTGCGGCGCGTGTTCGACCTGCCGTCGCCCGCTGCGGTCGGCTGGCGTCATCTGTTCCGGCATTTCCTGAGTTTTGCTTCTGCCATTCACGACCGTGTTTACCTGCTGAATGACCGCTTCGAGCTGTTTGATATCCGGGTGCACAACCAGCAACTGATCGACAAGGTGGTGGCTGACGGAAGAGGCGTGTTCCTCATCGGCGCCCATCTGGGCAGTTTTGAAGTTCTGCGGGCCATCGGGCGCCAGCAACCGGGCCTGCGCATTGCCATGGTGATGTACGAGGAAAACGCGCGGAAAATCAACGCGGCGATGGGCGCCATCAATCCCAAAGCGCAGCTGGACGTCGTGGCATTGGGACATATCGATTCCATGATCAGGGTGCACGAACTGCTGGATGAGGGTGCCGTCGTCGGCATGCTGGGTGATCGGTCGCTGGGCAAGGACGACACCTATTCCATCGAATTCCTCGGAGACGCCGCCGAGCTGCCGCTGGGTCCTTTTCGCATGGCCGCCATCCTGAAACGCCCCGTGTTGTTCATGACGGGGCTGTACCGCGGCGGCAATCGTTATGACATTCATTTCGAACCTCTGGCGGATTTCTCGACGCTACCTTCGCGCGGCCGCACAGCGGCGGTGCAATCCGCCATGACGCGCTATGCTGCACTGATGGCGCAATACTGCCGCAGCGCGCCTTACAACTGGTTCAATTTTTTTGATTTCTGGCGACCTGCGCCGCGGCAGTCCGGCCAGCCCGAACAAAACACCTGAGCATATGACACACCTTATTCAGCAAACATCCACCCCCGCCTCATCGCACGTCACGCAACAGCCGTCACGGCCCGTCTTCGCGCTGGCCGCAGTTGTGGTGGGTCTGGTGTTGGCCGCATTGAGCCCGGCAGCGCTGGCCGCCTGGGACCTTCAGCAACTGATGGATTCGCTGGCGCAAACCAAGTCGGGCCGCGCCACCTTCGTCGAAAAAAAGAGCATTGCGTTGCTCGACAAACCGGTGGAATCGTCCGGGGAACTGCTCTATACCGCGCCAGACCGGCTGGAAAAGCGGACGCTCAAACCGAAGCCTGAATCCATGGTGGTGAACGGCGGAGAACTGGTGATTGAACGCGGGAAGCAAAAATACCAGTTACGGCTCCAGGCGTACCCCGAGCTGGCCGCATTCATTGACAGCATTCGCGGCACCCTGGCGGGCGACCGCAGCGCCCTAGAGCGCAACTACCGGCTCAGCCTCGAAGGCACGGCCGAACGCTGGACCCTGCAATTGCAGCCCGTCGATCCCAAAATGCAGGCGGTGATCCAACGCATCCGCATTACGGGTGTGCGTGACCAGTTGCGCAACATCGACATCGCCCAGGCCGATGGCGACAGCTCCACCATGACCATCGAGCAAGTGGCCGCCCCGTGATGAACGGCGCACGCGGCCGCATGGCAGCCATTGCGGTATGGCTGGCATTCCTGATCGGTTGCGGCATTGTCATCAGCCGCACACAGTTCACGACCGACCTGTCGGCGTTTTTGCCGCGTACTCCCACACCCGAGCAACAACTGCTGATGGACCAGCTGACCGAGGGCCTGGCCTCGCGCCTTGTCCTGGTAGGCATAGAAGGCTCCGACGCCCCTCAACGTGCAGCGCTTTCCAAAAAAATGGCGCAGCAGCTGCGCACCGATTCCGCTTTTGCCAGCGTGGCGAATGGCGAACCCGTCAATAGCGAGCGGGACCGCAATTTCCTGCTCAACCATCGCTATCTGCTGAGCCCTTCAGTGACGCCGGAACGATTCAGCGCGGATGGGTTGCACACGGCCCTCACTGACAGCATCGAATTGCTCGCTTCGCCCGCAGGACTGATGGTCAAGGCCCTGCTGCCCCGCGACCCTACCGGCGAAATGGTGCAGTTGCTGGGCCAGCTCAACGGCGGAAGCCAGCCGCAACAGGCCCATGGCGCCTGGACTTCCCGTGACGGCAAGCGGGCACTGATGCTGCTGCAGACCCACGCAGCAGGCTCTGACACCGATGCCCAGCAACGTGCCATGGCCGCGATTCGCCAGGCCTTCGATGCGGCGGGCGGTTCCTCAGCTGGTGCCAGCTTCGTCATGACAGGCCCTGGCGTATTTTCGGTCACGTCCCGCGAAACCATTCAAAGCCAGGTGAGCCACCTCTCGCTGATCAGCGTGGTGCTGATCGCGACGCTGTTACTGCTGGTTTACCGTTCTGTCAGCGCCCTTTTGCTCGGATTTTTGCCCGTGCTGAGCGGCGCGCTGGCGGGGATTGCCGCAGTCAGCCTGGGTTTTGGGTCGGTGCACGGCATCACGCTGGGCTTCGGCACAGCGCTGATCGGCGAAGCTGTGGACTACTCCATCTATCTTTTTGTGCAGTCCGAAGATGCAGGCGCCGACCAGGCGCATTGGGTCAAGCGCTTCTGGCCGACCGTCCGGCTCGGCGTTCTGACCTCCATAGCCGGCTTTGCCTCTCTCTTGTTTTCGGGCTTTCCGGGCCTGGCGCAACTCGGCCTGTATTCGATTGCC
The DNA here is from genome assembly GCF_056405795.1 of Polaromonas sp. P1_F1. NCBI lineage: Bacteria > Pseudomonadati > Pseudomonadota > Betaproteobacteria > Burkholderiales > Comamonadaceae > Polaromonas > Polaromonas sp. P1_F1. Next base: position 32,438 of record NZ_JBFUBJ010000004.1, on the reverse strand, counting down.
GGCCTGGTCGTGGCCGCCGCCGTGACCCGCTATGTACTGCCGCATCTGCTACCGCGCCATTTCCGCATCCATGATGTGTCGGCCATCGGGCGGGCGCTGGAGGGGCTGGTGCAACATGCGGCCTTGTTGCGATGGCCTGCCGCGGCCCTGCTGATAGCCGCCTGTGCCGTCCTTGCGGGAAATCACGCCAGCCTGTTCAACGACAAGATTTCCTCGCTCAGCCCGGTCTCGCAAGCCGATGTGGCGCTGGATGAAAGCCTGCGTGCCGATATGGGAGCGCCTGACGTGCGCTATGTGGTGGTGGTTTCCGGCGCCAGCCAGGAGTCGGTACTCCAGACCGCCGAACAGGTTTCAACCCTGCTCCAGGCACAGGTCGAGCGCGGTGAAATTGCCGGGTTTGAGAGCCCCAGCCGCTACCTCCCCAGCGTGGCCACGCAACGCGCCCGCCAGGCCAGCCTGCCCGCTGCTGAGGTGTTGCAGGCCCGCATGACCCAGGCCACGCAAGGGCTGCCAGTGCGCCCGGGGGTGTTTTCACCTTTCCTGGCAGAGGTCGCTGCCGCCCGCAGCCAGCCCTTGCTGCAGCCAGCCGACCTTGAAAAAACCTCGATGGCCATGGCCCTGGCCGCGCTGCTCATTGGTAAAGACGGCCGCTGGAGCGCCCTGCTACCTTTGACTGCGTCCCAGGGACGAAACATCGACGCCGACAACATTCGCGCCGCGCTGGCCACCAAGCCCTTGCCTGGCGTACTTTTTGTCGACATGAAAACCGAGTCTGACCGTTTGTATTCCAGCTACCTGCACGAAGCCATCGTGCTGTCGCTGGGCGGGCTGGCTGTCCTCGTGGCCCTGCTGCTGGTGGTTTTCCGGTCCCCGTCCCGGGTGCTGCGGATCATTGCGCCGCTGGCGGCCGCTGTCGTCACAGTCACGGCCGGGCTGGCCCTGCTGGGCCAGCAACTGATCATCCTGCACCTGGTGGGCCTGTTGCTGGTCGTGGCCGTGGGCTCCAACTACGCGCTGTTTTTTGACCGGCCCGAGCCCCATGCCCCGATAGCGCCCAGAACCCTGGCGTCCATGCTGCTGGCCAATCTGACCACCGTCGCAGGGTTTGGCCTGCTCGCTTTTTCCAAGGTGTCCATCCTGCAAGCCATGGGCGTTACCGTTGCCCCGGGCGTCATCCTGGCGCTGGTTTATGCCGCAATTTTTGCCAGGAAGCCCCATGCCTGACCTCCGGTGGAAGCCCAGCATCCTGGTACGTGCAAGCATCACGCTGCACGCGGCGGCACTTGCGGCCATCCTTGTTGATTCCGGCTGGTGGCGCTGGGCGCTTGCCGCCGTGGTCCTCAACCATCTGTTGCTCACCGTCGTGGGTATGTGGCCCCGCAGCCAGTGGCTGGGCCCCAACTGGACCCGCCTGCCCCAGGCCTCCGTCGCCAGGCGGGAAATCGCCCTGACCATCGATGACGGCCCCGACCCCGCCGTGACACCCGAAGTCCTGGATCTGCTCGACCGGTATGCGGCCCGCGCGACCTTTTTTTGCGTCGGTGACAAAGCCGCCCGCCATCCCGAGTTGTGCCGCGAGCTTGTGCGGCGCGGACATGCCGTTGAAAACCACAGCCAGCACCACCGCCACTACTTTGCCCTGACGGGCCCGCGCAGCATGTTTCGCGAGTTGCAGGCAGCGCAAAACACACTGAGCGGCCTGACGGGCCGGCGGCCCCTTTTCTTTCGCGCTCCCGCCGGCCTGCGCAACCCCTTTCTTGACCCGGTACTGGCCCGGCTCGGCCTGAAGCTCACCAGCTGGTCCGTGCGCGGCTTTGACACCCGCGTCACCAATGCCGAGCAAGTAAAACGCAAACTGACGGCCGGGCTGCAAGCCGGCGCCATCTTGCTGTTGCATGACGGCAATGCAGCACGCACACCGCAAGGTGTTCCGGTCATCCTGGATGTCCTGCCCGCCCTGCTGGAGTCCATTGCGGCCGCCGACCTGCACACGGTGACCCTGCAGCAGGCCCTCGCATGAATCCTACGCAGAAAACCCGGCAGAGTCCGTGGTCACAAATAGGGCGGGTTATCTTTCAGCACATCTATCTGAAAGCCATTGGCACGATGCTTTTCATCGGCGTGTTTTTCGGCGCCTACTTTTACCTGCTCAAGCACCCGGCCTTTCCGATCGCGGTGATGCCCCTCACCTGGCCCGACCACCTCATCGGTTTTGAACCGCTGGCCTTGCCGGTTTACCTCTCGCTATGGGTTTATGTCTCGCTGCCGCCCATCTTCTTTGGCGACCGGCGCGAACTCTTGCGCTATGGCGGCGCCATTGCGCTGACCTGCCTGGCGGGCCTGCTGGTGTTTTATTTCTGGCCCACGGCCGCACCCGCTCCAGACATTGACTGGCCGAAATATCCGCAGATGCTTTTCCTGAAAAACATGGATGCGGCAGGCAACGCCTGCCCTTCGCTTCATGTGGCAACAGCCGTTTTTTCGGGCATCTGGCTGCACCATCTGCTGCGCCGATTCTCCGTCCCCGCATGGGTGCTGGCGGTGAACGCGCTCTGGTGTTTCGGCATTGCCTATTCCACGCTGGCCACAAGGCAGCACGTCGCGGTGGACGTCGCCGGAGGCCTGCTCCTGGGGGGAGTGGCAGCCTGGTTATCCCTGCATCTTCACAAACAGCGCACCGCAGGCAAGTAACAGCTGGTGTCCGGCATCGCAACGGCGCCGGATTTGCCACGTGATTTGCTAAAGTGTCTTTTTCTTCAGATTGGTTTTTTCTCTGTATCCACTTTGGCTTTCCCACTTCACCGCAACCAGCAGCATGGGTCGCGGTCTTGCACAAACTCTCGACGCGTTGCGCACGCGGCGGGGCGGGCTCGCCCCATGCACTTTTGACACGGTCGACCTGCCGACCTTTGCAGGCGAGGTCACGGGCACGGACAGCGTGCAGCTTCCTGCGCAATGGGCCCGCTTCGACTGCCGGAACAACCGGCTCGCCCTGCTGGGGCTTCAGCAGGACGGTTTTACTGAAGCGGCGGCAGCTGCCGGTAAAAAATACGGCGCGCACCGCGTGGGGGTCTTCATCGGCACCAGTACATCGGGCATTTTGCAAACCGAACTGGCCTATCGCCGGCGCGACCCGGGGACCGGCGCCCTGCCCCCCGATTTCATTTACGGCACAACACACAACACATTTTCTGTCGCTGATTTCACGCGCCAGTACCTTGGGCTGACCGGCCCGGCCGCCGTTGTGTCGTCAGCCTGCTCATCCAGTGCCAAGGTGTTCGCTTCAGCGCGAAGGATGATGCGGGCGGGTCTGATCGATGCTGCCGTGGTCGGCGGGGTCGATTCGCTGTGTCTCACAACCTTGTATGGCTTTAACTCGCTGGGTCTGATTTCCCCCCAGGCTTGCAGGCCATTCGACGCCGCACGCAACGGCATCACCATTGGGGAAGCTGCCGCTTTCGCCCTGCTGGAACCCGCACCGGCACAACCCGCCCCAGATGATGTGCTGCTGCTGGGCGTCGGCGAATCCAGCGACGCCCACCATATGTCCTCCCCCCATCCCGACGGCCTGGGTGCACGGCTGGCAATGCAGCAGGCCCTGGACATGGCCGGCCTCACCACGGCCGGGATCGACTACATCAACCTGCACGGCACAGCCACACAAAGCAACGATGCCGCGGAAGCCAAGGCGGTGTCCGGGCTGTTCGGCCCAGGCACCCCCTGCAGCTCCACCAAGGGCGCCACCGGCCACACGCTCGGCGCTGCGGGCGGGCTTGAAGCCGTGATCTGCGCGCTCGCATTGCAGCACGGCCTGCTGCCCGGCGGCATCAACACCCACGAGCGCGACCCGGCCCTGGCCGTCAACTACCTCATGGACAACCAGGAGGCCGCCCCCCGGCATGTGCTCAGCAATTCCTTCGGCTTCGGCGGAACCAATTGCAGCCTGATTTTTGGCCGTGCCGGTTAAGGTCCCCACGTGACACAAGCACAACCCCCATCCGCAACAGCGCTGACGGTTTTTGTCGAAGGTATCGGGCTGCTGGGCCCCGGACTGACGGGGTGGGCGCAAGGGCGCGAATATCTCAAAGGCAGCACCGCTTATCAAGCCACGCGCTGCGTTCTTCCGCCACCCATGGCTTTGCCGCAGGCCGAACGCCGCCGGGCCGGCGCGGTGGTCAAGGTGTCGCTGGCAGTGAGCGAGGAAGCGGTTGCAGCTTCGGGCCTGCAAGCTGCCATGCTGGCATCCGTGTTTTCATCTTCCAGCGGCGACGCCGTCAATTGCCACGAAATTTGCAATGCTCTGGCCTCCAGCGACAGGCTGATCTCCCCGACGCGCTTTCACAATTCAGTGCACAACGCCGCCTCCGGCTACTGGAGCATTTCAAGCGGCTCGATGGTTTCGTCCTCGGTGCTTTGCGCGCGCGATGCAAGTTTTTCGGCAGGTCTGCTGGAGGCCATGGCCCAGGTAGCGGTGGACCAGATACCCGTGCTGCTGGTCGCTTATGACACCGATTACCCGGAGCCGCTGTACAGCACACGCCCCATTCCCGACACCTTCGGCCTGGGACTGGTGCTGACACCCCACCGCAGTGAACGCAGCCAGGCGCAGTGGACGCTGGAACCAGACAACTGCCTGACGGCCTTGCCTGCCGACCGGCTCGATGACGCCGCGCTCGAACAGCTGCGCACAGACATTCCTGCGGCACGCTGCCTGCCTCTGCTGCGCAGCATCGCGCGGCAGCAAAGCGGCCGGATCGTGCTGGACTACCTTGACGGCCGGCAACTGGCCCTGCAGGTGGCACCGTGATACTTGCAGGCCTGATGCCCACCAAGGCCTGYAGCGCGCCTTTGAGCCTTGGGCACGACGAGATCGCGCGCCGTATTCCCCATCAAGGCAGCATGTGCCTGCTTGAACGCGTCACGGCGTGGGACAACAGTCAAATTTCTTGCGAAGCCACGAGCCACCGCGCTGCCGGCAATCCCCTGCGTGCCTACGGAAGGCTGGGCGCCGCATGCGGGATTGAATACGCAGCGCAAGCCATGGCTGTGCACGGCGCACTGATCTCGGAAGCCGCGGCCGGCACCCAGGAAAATCACTCGGCCACCGGCGATGCCGCCCCCTTCGGCTACCTGGTCAGCGTTCGCGGCGTCACCCTGCATGTCGAAAGACTCGACGACATCAACCTCGCGCTCACCATCCATGCCGAGCGCACGAGCGGCGACGCCGGCAGTATTCTTTATGGGTTCACGGTTCATGCAGGCCCTGCGCTGCTTCTGTCAGGCCGCGCCGTGGTGATGCTCGACGCACCATCCAGGGAGATTGCATGAACGCCTCCGTACTCAAACGCGCGCTGGTCACCGGTGGCAGTGGCGCCATTGGCTCGGCCATTTGCCGGCAACTGGCTGCCGATGGATTTCACGTCATCGTGCATGCCAACCGCGGCCTCGATGCCGCATCAGCACTGGTGGCTTCCATCCAGGCGTCAGGCGGTCATGCGGAAGCTGTGGCGTTTGATGTCACTGATGCCGCCGCAACCGCCATTGCCCTGGAAACCCTGCTGCTTCAGGGGCCGGTCCAGGTGGTCGTGAACAACGCCGGCATCCATGACGACGCGGTCTTTCCGGGCATGCAGCTGCGGCAGTGGCAACAGGTCATTGACGTATCGCTGAATGGCTTTTTTCATGTCACCCAGCCCTTGATGATGCCGATGATCCGTACGCGCTGGGGGCGTATCATCAATATCACGTCGGTCGCGGCAGTGGCAGGCAACCGCGGACAGGTGAATTATTCGGCGGCCAAAGGCGCATTGCATTCAGCCACCAAATCCCTTGCGCTGGAAGTGGCCAGCCGCGGCATCACGGTTAATGCGGTCGCGCCGGGCATCATCGCGACACCAATGAGCCAGGACAGTTTTGATGCCACTGCCATCGCGCAGCTGGTACCCATGAAACGAGCCGGGCGACCTGAAGAAGTCGCCGACCTCGTGAGTTTTCTGACTTCAGAGCGCGCAGCTTACATCAGCGGCCAAGTTATTTCCATCAACGGCGGCATGATTTAAAAAGGCACTCCATGACCATTCCTGAAAACACTCCCACGGTGCATGCACCCCATGTCCCGCTGACCGAGTATTACCAGACAGAGCAGGACCGGCAAACCTATCTGCGCAGGATTTTTGACAGTACCGCGCCGGACTATGACCGCATCGAGGCAATCCTGGCCTGGGGCAGCGGTTCACGCTATCGACGCGACGCATTGATTCGCGGCGGCCTGAAAACCGGCATGAAAGTCCTCGACGTGGGTGTGGGAACCGGCCTGGTTGCCGCGCAAGCCTGCCTCTTGACCGGAGACCCCACACTGGTGACCGGCCTTGATCCCAGCCCCGGCATGATGGCCGCCAGCAAGCTGCCAAAAACCATGGTGCTGGTGGAAGGCCGGGCCGAGTCCCTTCCGTTTCCGGACAACCATTTCGATTTTTTAAGCATGGGTTATGCCCTGCGCCACATCAGCGACCTGGGTGTGGCATTTGCAGAATTTGAACGCGTGTTGAAGCCCGGTGGACGGCTCTGCGTGCTCGAAATCACCCAGGCAAAAAACCGCTGGGGCCGCTGGTTGCTCAAGACCTACATGCGCGGCGTCATACCGCTGCTGACGCGCTTCGTTTCGCGGCAAAAGGAAACCGCGTCCATCTGGCGCTACTACTGGGACAGCATAGAAGCCTGCGTGCCGCCCGAACAGGTGCTGGCCACGTTGCGCGCGGCGGGTCTGGCGGATGTCAGGCAACACCTGGAAGCCGGCGTATTTTCAGAATACCAGGCAGTCAAATCGCAGCCCGGCTCCGCGGCCCCGGCCCCGGCCTCAACTCATCACAATCGCTGAAACAGGCGCCGGGCCAGCAACACCGGCAAGCGCAGCACAAACCCGATGAAAAGCCGGGAATGCATCCAGGTGAGCAAAAGGTTGTCGCGCAGGTAGTTGAAGTGCGACACCCCCCCTTCGTCGGGCCGAAAATACTTCACGGTGGCCGGCAGGTTGACCGGTTTCACGCCGCGCCAACACATGCGCACCACCGCTTCCGGGTCAAAATCAAACCGGCGCATCCAGCGCTGCCCGGCCATCACATCACGCAGCGGCGCGATCGGGTAAACACGAAAGCCGAACAGGGAATCCCCGATGCCGGCCCAGAGGGTTTCCAGGTCGGCCCATCCATTGGACACCTTGCGTCCATTGACACGCAGGCGTGGTGCATCCGCGGCGAACACCGGCACGCCGAGCACCATGACAGCGGGCTGGGCCAGCGACGCGACCATGAACTCCGGAATCAGGTGGGCGGGGTGCTGCCCATCGGAGTCCATGGTCAGCACATGCGTGAACCCTTGGGCCGCAGCCAGCTCAATGCCGTGCAGCACCGCGGCACCCTTGCCCACATTGCGCGGCAACACCACGACCCGCAAGCGCGCATCGTCCGCGGCCATTGCCAGCAGACGGTCGGTGCTGCCGTCCGTGCTGCCGTCGACGACCACCCAGACCGGCGCCCACTGCGCAAGTGCACTGCGGACTGTTTCGTCAACTTTGACACCGGGGTTGTAACTGGGAATCAGGACGAGATGCGTCCTGGACATGTCGCGAAGGGAATCATTCATCGAGGGATCTAACTTGAACGGAAAACTGCGTGCACCTTCACGCCGGCGGCGCAGAAGCAGTCAGGGGGGACGACCGGGTACGCCCCAGCTCGGTCTGGAAGTATTGCTCCAGCTCTGCGGTGAAGTGTGCCGTGTCGCTTACCGGCTCAAAGCATTTTCCGAGGCGAACACGGTAAGTGACCGGCATTTTCGGCGTCCATAGCAGGGACCAGCCCTTGCCCAGAAACCTCGAATCGGTTTCGATAAAAACGGTCTGTACCGGCACACCCGCGTATTTGGAAATCAGGCTGGTCGTTCCCTGCATGCGTCCTACAGGAAACCGCCGCGTGCGGGTGCCTTCCGGGAAAAGCAGCAAACTGCTGCCCTGGCGCAAGTCGGCGACAGCCAGCTGCACCATGGTGCGCAGCGGCGTATTGCGGATATAACCCACCAGTCGCGCACCGGCCCCAAAAAAAACGCTGTTGACGATGTCCGCCTTCATGATGCAGGTGGCGTCCGGCAAACGCGACAGGATCATGATGGCGTCCAGCAGGGAAGGATGATTGGGCGCGATGATCACTGGAGGGCCTGCCTGCAGCGCATCCAGCGCCGTCAGGTCGAACCGGCAGGCCCCCATCAACACCAGCAGGCGCAGATAAGAGCGGAAAGTGGCGGCCACGAGCCTGCGCCCCCAGCGTTTGCTTAATACCCTCGGCAACAAGGGCCGCATGACCACCGCCAGCAGCGAGACCGCCAGGCTGACGCCAACAAGTACCAGGTAACCCACGCAAAGACGGGCAGTTTCATGCACCGCCCTGCGGCCCTTATTGGCCAGGGACGGCTCGGCAAGCGCAGTGTCAGTCGGCTCCGCCCCGCTTACGCTGTTGAAAGGCGGGATACTCGGCTCGGTCATTGCTTGCCTTTCGGTTGAGGTCGTGGGCCCTGGCGCAGACCGTATCCGGTTTGCTTTTTGAATAGATGAATGCAAGCGAGTCTACCTCCCCAAAAATGCCGCTCTTTGGCAGATTTCCGGATTCCAGCGTAAGGTTTTATGCCGACTGAGGGGCCCACCGCAATCTTTCCCGGCAAAAGCCGGTGTTGGCGGTAAGTGACTGATAGTAAAGGACAATCAGGGGCCGGAAACATCGAAGAACGGCCCCTAAGATAGGCAATTGGCGAGATAAAAATGCGAACAGAAGGAAGCGCGCATGCGCTAGGTCATTGATGCAAAAAGAAACAATTCGGGGCAAAAATCCAACAGGCGGTGCGCCGGAAGACACGCCCATGATGACGCAATACAAGCGCATCAAGGCGGAGTACCCCGACACCCTGGTTTTTTACCGCATGGGGGATTTCTACGAGGTCTTCTTTGCCGATGCGGAAAAGGCCTCCCGCCTGCTGGACATCACGCTGACACGGCGCGGCCAGTCCGCGGGCGAGCCGGTTGTCATGGCGGGCGTGCCCTTTCATTCGCTGGAAGGCTACCTGGCCAAGCTCATCAAGCTCGGCGAATCGGTAGCCATCTGCGAGCAGGTCGGCGACGTCGCCACCAGCAAAGGCCCCGTGGAGCGCAAAGTGGTGCGCGTGGTCACGCCCGGCACACTGACCGACACCGAACTGCTGAGCGACAAGACCGAATCCATCCTGCTGGCCGTGCACCAGGGCGCGCGCAACACCTGCGGCCTGGCCTGGCTCAGCGTGACGCAGGGCGAAATCCACCTGGCGCACTGCGCCAATGACGAACTGGAAGCCTGGCTGGCGCGCGTGGCGCCCAGCGAACTGCTTTACAACGTCGACGTAACGCCGGCCTTTGAGCAGCGCCTCAAAACCCAGCGCTGCGCCGCCAGCGCCCGCCCCGCATGGCAGTTTGATTCCGCCCTGGGCGCGCGCCGCCTGCTGGACCAGCTCAAGGTCGCCTCGCTCGCATCCTGGAATGCTGAAGCACTGAATGAGGCGCACGCCGCCGCCTCGGCACTGCTGGGCTACGCTGAACACACCCAGGGCCGGGCGCTGTCGCATGTGCAGGGCCTGCAGGTGGTGCGTTCGGGCGAGCTGATCGAGCTGCCGCAAACCACGCGCCGCAACCTGGAGCTCACGCAGACCCTGCGCGGCGAAGAATCGCCCACGCTGTTTTCGCTGCTGGACACCTGCACCACCGGCATGGGCAGCCGTGCACTGAAAAGCTGGCTGCTCACCCCGCGCCGTGACCGGGCACAGGCCGCCGACAGGCTGGATGCCATTACCCACCTGCGCAGCGGCTCCCAGCAAACCCTGCGCGCCAGGCTCAAGGGCTGCAGCGACGTGGAACGCATCACTGCCCGCATCGCGCTGCGCCAGGTGCGGCCGCGCGAGCTCGTGGCCCTGAAAGACACGCTACAAAAAACAGAGCTGGTTGCGCCCGCCAGTATTGGGCTGCCGGCACTTTTAACCAAAATTTTTGAAGACCTGCAACCGCCGGAAGGTTGCCGCGAGCTGCTGGGCCGCTATGTGCTGGATGAGCCCGCCGCACTGATACGCGACGGCGGCGTCATCAACCACGGCTGCGATGCAGACCTGGACGAATTGCGCGCCATCCAGACCAACTGCGACGATTTCCTGCTGGACCTGGAAGGCCGCGAGAAAGCCCGCACCGGCATCGCCAACCTGCGCGTGCAGTTCAACAAGGTGCACGGCTTCTACATCGAAGTCACACAAGGCCAGCTCGACAAGGTGCCCGACGACTACCGCCGCCGCCAGACGCTGAAAAATGCCGAGCGCTACATCACGCCCGAACTCAAAGCCTTTGAAGACAAGGCCCTCTCAGCGCAGGAGCGGGCACTGGCGCGCGAGAAGTGGCTGTATGAACAGCTGCTCGACCAGTTGCAGGACTTCATTCCCGCGCTGAGCCGCCTGGCGCGCGCCCTCGCCTCGCTCGACGCGCTGTGCGCATTGGCCGAACGCTCGCTCACCCTCAACTGGGCCGCGCCGGTGTTCGTACGCGAACCCTGCATTGACATCAGCCAGGGCCGCCACCCTGTCGTCGAAGCGCGCCTGGCTGAGACGGGCGGCGGCGCCTTCATCGCCAACGATTCCGTCATGAGCGGCAAGCACCGCATGCAGGTCATCACCGGCCCCAACATGGGCGGCAAGTCGACCTACATGCGCCAGGTGGCGCTGATCGTGCTGCTGGCCAGCGTGGGCTCGTATGTGCCGGCGGCCAGCTGCCGGCTCGGGCCCATAGATGCCATCCACACCCGCATAGGCGCAGCCGATGACGTGGCCAACGCGCAATCGACCTTCATGCTGGAAATGACCGAGGCCGCGCAGATCCTGCACGCCGCCACACCGCATTCGCTGGTGCTGATGGACGAAATCGGCCGCGGCACCTCGACATTCGACGGACTGGCGCTGGCCGGCGGCATTGCCGCCTACCTGCACAACAAGACCCAGGCCTTCACGCTGTTTGCCACACATTACTTTGAGCTCACCGAATTCCCGGCGCAGCATCACGGCGCCATCAATGTGCATGTGAGCGCAGTCGAGTCCGGCGCCGACATCGTGTTTTTGCACCACATCGAGCCCGGCCCCGCCAGCAAAAGCTACGGGATTGCCGTGGCCAGGCTGGCCGGCGTGCCCGCTGCCGTCGTCAACCACGCCCGCCATGCACTCACCGCGCTGGAGGCCCACCAGACCGAAGCGCGCGCCCAGGTTGACCTGTTCGCCGCCCCGCCCGAAGCCGCCGCGCCCGAGCAAAGTGCCGTGGACAAGGCATTGGGTACCATAGACCCCGATGCACTGAGTCCGCGCGAGGCGCTGGACGCCCTGTACCGCCTGAAAAAGATCTCCATCTCCCCGTGACCCAGCGCAACCCAACTTCTCCGACCTCCCCCACACTTCCAGAGCACCTCATGACTTACTGCGTCGCCGCCAAACTCAATGCCGGGCTGGTGTTCCTGTCAGACTCCCGCACCAACGCGGGCCTGGACCACATCAGCACCTTCCGCAAAATGATCGTCTATGAAAAGCCGGGCGACCGTTTCATGGTGTTGCTGTCGGCCGGCAATCTGTCGATTTCCCAGTCGATCCGCGAGATTTTGCAGATCGAGCAGCTCAAGGACCACGACGGCGGCGAAGCCATCACGATCTGGAACGCCAAAAGCATGTTCGATGCCGCACGCGTGCTGGGCTCGGCAATACGCCGCGTCTACGACCGCGACGCCGAAGCACTGAAAAACGCCGATGTCGACTTCAACGTCTCGCTGGTCTTTGGCGGACAGATCCGCGGCGAGAACATGCGCCTCTTCCAGATGTATTCAGCCGGCAACTTCATCGAAGCGACCGACGAGACGCCTTATTTCCAGGTCGGCGAATCCAAATACGGCAAACCCGTGCTGGACCGCGTACTCACCCCGGCCACGCCGCTGGCCGAAGCCGCCAAGTGTGTGCTGGTGTCCATGGACTCGACCATGAAGTCGAATCTCTCGGTTGGCCTGCCGCTGGATCTGGTGGTCTATGAGGCTGACACCTACCGGAGCGACAAGATCGTCTGCATCGACAACGACAACCCCTACTACCGCATGATGCACAGCAGCTGGGGCCAGAAGCTGCGCGAAGTGTTCGACAGCATCGAAGACCCGGTGTGGGACGACGCGCACACCGACATCCCGCTGAAGATGCCGGCCACCCGCCATGAGCCGTTAAAGAAGATCAGCACGCCTGACGAGAAACTGATTTAAGCCGTGCCCGCCAACGCAAAGCCGCTGGTCATTTTTTCCCACGGCAACAGCTTCCCCGCCAGCACCTACAGCGCGGTGTTCCAGAGCCTGAAAGCACGCGGCTTTCAGGTCAAGGCGATTGAAAAATTCGGCCACGACCCGCGCTACCCCGTCACCAGCAACTGGCCGCACCTGGTGCAGCAACTGGCCGACTTCACGGCCCGCGAGGTTGAAAAATCCGGCCAGCCGGCTTTCCTGGTGGGCCATTCGCTGGGCGGCTTTTTAAGCCTGATGTGCGCTGCGCGCAACCCGGTGCTCGGCGGCCAGCCCGTCAAGGGCGTGGTGCTGGTCGACTCCCCCATCCTCGGCGGCTGGCGCGCCGCAGCGCTGAGCGTGGCCAAGCGCGCACAACTGGTGGGCTCCATATCCCCCGGTGCCATCAGCCGCAAACGCCGTCACCAATGGGTAGGCAAAGACGAGGTCTTTGAACACTTTCGCAGCAAGAAGGCATTTGCCGCCTGGGACGAGCAAGTGCTGCGCGACTACATCGAGCATGGCACCCACGACGATGCCGGCGAAGGCCAGCGCCTGCTGAGCTTCGACCGCGACGTCGAAACCGCGATCTACAACACGCTTCCCCACAACCTGGAAGGCCTGCTTAAACGCCACCCGCTGAAATGCCCTGTTGCCTTTATCGGCGGGCGGCAGTCGGCCGAGATGAAGCAGGTTGGGATGGCGATGACCGAAAAGGTGACGAAGGGGCGGATCATGATGCTGGATGGGAGTCATCTGTTTCCGATGGAGAAGCCATTGGCAACGGCGGCTGCGGTTGAGGCGGCTTTGAGGAATTTCCTCGAGTAGGCTGCTGTTGTTTCCGGCGGTGCGCCCTCTGCTGAGGGCGGCTGGCCGGGGGTTGCCCGGCCAGCAGCTCCTAGACGAAAGCGCCCAGTCGGAACACAAACCGGCCTCAAGGAACCGCTATCAATTCAATAGCTGCCAGCGCCCGTCCCTATTTCCCAAAAGGCCAAAAACCACCTAAAAGTGCAGATTTCAGCGATATTGACGCCGCGGGGACTTACCCTCAAGACTGCGGTTCAACATTCGCAACAGACTGGATAAACTAGCCCAGCACATCCGGCAGCCCCCTGTGCCGCGCATCAGAACGACTCTCAGAGGAGGTTTCTCATGGCCCTGTCCTTTATCGTCACCCTTGCCGTGACCTTTCTAGCCTGGGCCGTTGCAGCGGTGCTGTCCCAAAGCATGGGCGACGCGATGACGCTGAGCGCATCCGTCTGGCTGGCCACGGGCGTCACCTTTGGCGCGCTGCTGGCCGTGAAGCCGCCCAAGCGCCCCGCCGTACTGGCGGGCGCCGCGCTGGCGGCCATCGCGCTGGCTTTGCTGGACGGCCTGGCCGTGTTGCCTGCCATCGCTTTTGGCCTGAACGAAGCCTTCTGCGCCAGCCTGGGCGCCTGGGTGGCGCGCCTGCTGCGCAGCACCGGGCCCGACGGCGGCATGGAGCCGGGTAAGGCTTACGCCGGCGTGCTGCTGGGCGCACTGCTGACCTCCGCGCTGGGTGCCAGCATCGGCGTGATGCTCTGGAGCTGGGCCCTGCCGGAGCCCGTTGTCCTGCTGACCGAATGGCGCGTGTGGACCTGCACCACCTTTGTCGGTATCTTGCTGATTGCGCCGCTCATCACTGCGTTTTCCGGCTTCAAGGTCAAGCGCTCGGGCGGCATGGCCACCAGCCAGTTCCTGGCGGGCGCGGGCACCTTCCTGCTTTTCTTTGTGGTGGCGGGGCTGATCTTTTCAAGCGATGTGTCCGACCGGTTCAGCGCATCGCTGGGCCCCACCCTCACCTACCTGCCGCTGCCCTTCATGGTGGTGACCGCCATCCTCTGGAAGGAACGCGGCGCCACGGTGGCCACGCTCATCGGCGCGCTCGCCCTGGTCGCCTGGACCAACGCCGGCGGCGGCCCCTTCGCCGAAGTGGAAGGCTTTCCCGGCGAAGCGGTGATCGAGATCCAGGGGTATGTCGCCGTGATGGCGCTGCTGGTGGGCGTGGTCAATGCCCTGGGCGCCACCGCCGCACAGGCCCTGGCGCAGGCGCAAGACTGGCGCACCCGCTACCGCCAGGTGCTGGACTCCAACCGCACGGTGGTCGCCAATTTTGACGCCAGGACGGGCGCTGCCGAATGGGGCGAAGGTGCCAGCGAGTTGCTGCGCACCAACGCCAACGCACTGCTGACCGTGCAGGACTTCATCGCCCACGCCGACCCGCAAGAGCAGCCCGGACTGCAAGCCGACTGGCGCGACCTGACGCAGGGCCAGCGCGACCACGTGCTGTGGAAGAACACCCTGCGCTGGAGCGACGGCCGCGTGGCCAGCGTGAACGCGCGCCTGTCGGGTGTGCGCGGCGCCGACGGCAATGTCGAACAGGTTGCAGCGCTGCTGGAAGTCGAGGCCTGACGTGGCTCTGGACAGTTCCAGCACCGCTTCCGCCGAGTCACCAGCGCCGGCCGTGGACAAGAAGACGCCGGCCGTTTTCCTCATTCACGGGCTGGGCGGCACGCAATACGATCTGGGCTCCATGCACAAGCGGCTGAAAAACGCCGGTTTTGTCACCCATTCGCTGACCCTGCCCGGCCACGGCACCACGCCCGAGGATTTGGTGAACGTGACCGCTGAGCAGTGGATGGATGCCGTCACCGCCAAATACCACGAGGTGGCCGCGCAGCACGACAACTTCCACATCATGGGCATGTGCATGGGCGCACTGCTGGCCACCGAGCTGGCCAAGCGGCAAAAGCACACGCGCGGCAAGCTGATCGCGCTGGCGCCGCCTATCTACATCGACGGGTGGGCCACCGCCTGGTACACACCGCTGCGCCACCTGATGTACCACCTGCCCGGCGTTGCAGCACGCATGAAGGTCGAGGAAGAAGACCCTTTCGGCATCAAGAACGAACAGCTGCGCGCCATCGTCAAGGCCAAATTTGCGCGCGGTGAAGCCTTTCATTACCGCTGGGTACCGCTGGCCTGCGTGCGGCAGGTAGACCGGCTTCGCGGCTGGGTGATGACGGGCCTGAAAGACATGGCCAGCGAAACCCTGGTGATCCATGCACGCGAGGACGAACTCACCAGCCTGAGCTCGGCCAACTACCTGGTCGAGCAGATAGGCGGCGCCAAAGCCCGCATGGTGGTGCTGGAAAACAGCTATCACATGATCTGCGTCGACAACGACCGCGAACAGGTTGCCCGCAACGTGCTGGAGTTTTTCGGCGCCAGCAGCGCGGCCTCACTGGGCATGGCGGTAGACAACCCGAAGATGAGCCCCGAAGCGCTGATCGCCTTTGCGCAAGCGCTGCGTACCTCGCTGGAGGCCGGCGACTTCACCGGCATCTTTGCCAGGGGCGCTTCGGACATGGCATGGTTCCAGCCCGGCGCCAACCGCGCCAGCGGCGTTTACCGCGGCAACAAGGGTCTGCAAGCCATGCTGCCGTGGGCCGCTGCAGTGCGGTTCACGGCATTCGGGCAGCCGGTGTTCAATGCCGGCGTGGCGGTGGTGCCCGCTACGCTCACGGCCGGCGGCCTGATGTCACAAGGTGTGCTGGCCTTTGCGGTGCGCTCGGGCCGGCTGCTCGATGCACGCTGGTTTCCCGACGACGTGGCGCTGGAAGACGCGCACTTTGGTGAACCGGTGGCCCCTGCCGGGCCCAGTGAAGCCGAGCGCGCTTTTGAAGCCGCCGGCATCGCGGTGAAGACGCTGGCCCAACCACCTGACAACGAAGCCCTGCTGGGCCTCTATGCCTTGTACAAACAGGCGACGCTGGGGGACGCGACCGGCGAACGCCCCGGCATGATGGACGTGACAGGCCGCGCCAAATACGATGCCTGGGCCCAGCGCAAGGGCATGACCCGCGAAGACGCGATGGCCGGCTACACAGCCCTGGTGGAAAAGCTCAGGTCCGCCTGAGCGTTCGTCCCTTCGCGGGGCTAGTCCATCAGGTCGGCGGGTACCTTGCCGCCGTTGGCTGCCAGCTTGTTCATGACCTGCTTGTGCAGCCAGATGTTCATGGTCGCGCTGTCATTCATGTCACCCGTGTAACCCAGTTCCTTGGCCAGCTCCTTACGCTCACCCAGGCTGCTGTCCAGGTGCAGGAGCTTCATCAGGTCGACGATAGAGGTCTTCCAGTTGAGTTTTTCCGGGTTCTTGCTGGCCATGCCGTTGAGCAGGGCTTCGACATCCACCTGCTGCATGGGCGGCGCTGCAGGCGCCGGGGCAGGCGCTGCGGGGGCCGTGTCAGCGGGAGCGGCAGCCACCGGCGGCGCGGCATCGGGCGTTTGCAGCGAGGGAAATATCTTGCCGAAAATTTTGCCGAGAATACTCATGGTGCGCCCCTGCGTGAAGTTTAAAAATCCAGCGTAACACCGGGATGTGACAGCTTTTGTCAGACGTCACGCCAATCGCAGCTTGGGCAACGCATCGCTCAACGGGCTGGCGCACCCACGCGTTTCAGGCCCGCTTCACCCGCCCGCGCCGCCGCATCGGGCTGCCACACCACCTGATCGTCTACCGCATACAGCCAGCACTTCGATTTCGCCCTCGCACACTGCTGGAAGGTCGTCGCCATGGCTTCGGGCTCGCCGGCGTTGAAGTACCAGCCGCCCTTCTCCGTCACGGCAAAGGCTTTGGGAGACGGCAAGCTGCGGAAGTGGGCATAACGCGCCTTGCCGGCGTCGCTGAGCGGCACGGCCGCCGCGTCATCGGCCGCCGCAAAGCCGGAGGCCTGCGGCACCACGTAGTGATGCCCTTTGAAGCGCTGGGCGTGCGACAACAGCAAGGGCTGGCCCAGTTGCGCCGAGAGAAACTCGAACATGCGCGCATGTGATGCTTCCCGCGCTGCGGGGTTGCCGCCCACCGTGGCCTTGCCGGTTTTGGTGTTGCCCAGGCCTTCCATTTGTTTGACAGGCCCGGGGCCGTCAAAGCCGTGGTAGCTGCCGGGGTAAACCGTCAGTTCCACCGGCGCATTGGCTTTGTTCTTTTGCAGGCGCCCATGCAGGGTGACGCACTCCGGGGCCAGTGTCCAGTCGTCGAGCTCGCCGATCATGATCAGGAGCGGCACATGGACTTCATAGTTCCACATCCTGTTGTTCAGCAGGCAGCCAGGGTAAAAAGCCACGGCGGCGCGCGGCTGCACCTTCTGTGCCTGCACGTATTTGTCTGTGGCGTCGATAGTGCTGAGCACCGTCTGCGCGCCATGCGACCAGCCCAGGACCACAATGCGCGAAGCATCCACAGACGGCTGCTTCACCAGCCAGTCGATGGCAGCAAACACATCCTCGCGGCGATCGCTTTCGTGGATGGTGCGGAGCTTGTTGGGTGTCTCGCAAATCGATTTCTGGCCACGCGGGGTGAAGCTGTCCAGCGCGAGGAAATGCATGCGCTCCGCGTTGAAGTACCCGCCATACCGGAAGAGCCGCTCGGCAAAATTGCCTTTACTGTCGAGCCCGCCGCCGCAGCCATGCAGGCCGATGATGACGGGCCGCGGATCCTTGTCGCCGGTGTCGAACCAGTAGCCGGGAATCTGCAGCTTGCCGTCCTGCGACGGGATAAATACCGGGCCACTCGCATGCGACAGCTGTGCCAGCAGCAAGCCCCAAAGAAGAACAGAAAAATACCGAAGCCAGGTCATGGCAGTCCCCTCCTCTGCGTCTCTTTTACCGGACGCTCAGTTTTTTACGCCGCCCAAACCACCAGCCCGCTCCATGCCGTGGCCAGCACCACAATGCCGAACGCGATGCGGTACCAGGCAAACGGCACAAAGCTGTTGGTCGAGATGTAGCGCAGCAGCCAGCGTACGCAAAGCCAGGCACTGAAAAACGAAAACACCAAGCCTACCGCAAACATGGGCATGTCGGCAGCAGACAGCAGCGCCCGCTCCTTGTACAGGCTGTAGGCGCCGGCGCCAATCAGCGTCGGCATGGCCAGGAAAAACGAGAAGTCGGTCGCGGCCTTGCGCGACAGCCCCAGCAGCATGCCGCCGATGATGGTCGCACCGCTTCGGCTGGTGCCGGGAATCATCGCCAGGCATTGCACCAGGCCGACCTTCACCGCGTCCATCACGGTCATGTCCTCCACCTCCTGGATGCGCGCAGCCGCGGTGTTCTTTTGCTGCCGCTTTTCGGCCCAGAGGATGATGAAGCCGCCGATGATGAAAGTGCTGGCCACCACCACGGGCGTGAAAAGATGGGCCTTGATGGCTTTGCCGAACAGCAGGCCCAGCACCACGGCGGGCACAAAAGCCACCAGCACATTGAGCACAAACTGTTGCGCCTGTTTCTCGGTCGGCAGGGCTACGGCGGTCGCGCGGATCTTCTGCCAGTACACCAGGATCACCGCAAAAATGGCGCCAGTCTGGATCGCGATATCAAACACCTTGGCTTTTTCATCGTCAAATCCCAGCAGCGCACCGGCCAATATCAGGTGCCCTGTCGAGGAGATCGGCAGGAATTCAGTCAGGCCCTCGACGATGCCCATGACGGCGGCTTTGATCAACAGTGCAATATCCACGCGGTCTCCAGAAAATGAAAGATTATGGCCCCCACGGTCGCTCACTTCGTGTAGCTCCCTGCCCCCCAAGGGGGCCGCTGCGCCTGCGGCCCGGCAAAGCCGGTTCCGCGGCCCCGGCTGGGTTCAAGAGCTCCCGGCGCGCAACCCGGATGGGGGTATTTCACCAGTAGGGCCGCGGGACTGGCTTTGCCAGACCGCAGGCGCCGTCCCCTCGAGGGGAGAACAGGCTACCGCAGTGAGTCTGGACAGGGGTGGTATTTCTGTGCACAATTTGTTACCCCTTCCGCCAGTCGCCACAGCCATGCAACTGACACCGCTGATCGCCATTCATCTGTTTGCTGCCAGCACCGCCATCGTCATTGGGCCCGTCGCGCTGTGGGCGCGTAAAGGGCGCTTGCAGCGGCCCAAGCTGCACCGGGCTTTTGGTTATGCCTTCGTGACGATGATGCTGGTCACCGCCGCGACGGCAGTTTTCATCCGCGACTATGACTATCCCAATATCGCCGGCTACACACCCATCCACCTGCTGGTGCCCTTCACACTGCTCAGCCTGACCGGCGCGTTTTGGCATTTGAGCCGCGGCAACATTGCGGGCCACCGCCGCGCCATGCAGTCCCTCTACATTGGCGCATGCCTGGTGGCAGGCGTGTTCACGCTGATGCCCGACCGCTACCTGGGCAAGATGCTGTGGGCGCAGCTCGGCCTGCTGTGACTTTCCACATCGCCCGGAAAAGCTGCAGCATTTTTTGACGAGCCCGTGGCAGGACGGTCCGTGCACGGAGTCCGGTGAAAATCCCTCGGACGCACACAATGCCCCACCCGGGCGCCCAGAAAACGAAGGAACACCCATGCACCGTTATGTCCTGAGCGGCCTGTTGCTGCTCGCCGCCACCTGCGTGCAGGCCGGCATGGGATTCACCGAACTGCCCGGCCTGCAGGACGATGGCCCCGTCAGCGTTTTTTACCCTTCCGCCGGTGAAGACCGGCAGGCCCAGTTCGGCTCCTATTCCCTCAAACTTGATCGCGGTGGCCAACCCGTGCGCGGCAACACGCGCCTCGTGGTGATCTCGCACGGCTCGGGCGGCTCGCCCTGGACGTACACCGACCTGGCGCGCCGCCTGGTCGAAGACGGCTTCGTCGTTGCGTTTCCCCTGCACCGCGGCGACAACGCCATGGACCCGTCTACCCCCGGACCCGACAGCTGGAAGCAGCGGCCCGCCGAGGTCTCCCGCGCCATTGACGCGGTAGCGCGTGACCAGCGCCTTGCACCGCTCCTGTCGCTGGACAAGGTCGGCATGTACGGCATGTCGGCCGGCGGCCATACCGCCCTGACGCTCGCCGGTGGCCGCTGGTCCCCGGCGCTGCTGGCCCGGCATTGCGAGGCCAACATTGCCGAGGACTTTCACACCTGCGTCGGGCTGACCACCCGGCTTACGGGCGGCATGCTGGACGGCCTGAAAAAATCGGTGGCGCTGGCAGTGATCCGCCAAAGATTCAGCGACGCAGGCTGGCAAACCCACACCGATCCGCGCATTCGCGCCGTGGTTGCCGGCGTTCCGCTGGCCGCCGATTTCGACATGGCCTCGCTGGCCGCACCGCCCGTGCCGCTCGGGCTGGTGACCGCCCGGCAAGACCGCTGGCTGGTGCCCCGTTTTCACAGCGACGTGGTGCTTGCGGCCTGCAAGCGCTGCGAACACCTGGCCGACCTGCCCACCGGCGGCCACGGTGCGCTGCTGTCGCCGCCGCCACCGGCCGATGCCATGTCAGCCCTGGCCAAAGACCTGCTGCTGGACCCGCCCGGCTTTGACCGCAGCGAGCTTCCCCAGGTGGACCAGAAGATCAGCAGCTTCCTGCGCAGGCACCTGCTTCCCTGAATTCCCCGGCGATGGGTTTGTGAGACGGGCCACAGGCACGCCTGGCAGTCACGCATCGAAGTGAACAAAAAACGATCCTTTCAGGTGCGTTTTTGAGTCAGAAACGAACCAATAAGAATCATTAGTAAAACTTATCTACTCGTACATTCATTCGCTGAGGGGTGAACCCCACTACCGCTTCATKAAGGTGAAATATACATTCAGTTACACCAACATTACCACCAAGGTTCTCACGATGAACAGCTTCACATCCCGCCGCCATGCCCTGGTCGGCCTGACCGCCATTGCCGTAGCCAGTGCCCTGCTCTCGGGCTGTGACAACCCACCAGACACCATCAAGATCGGCGTTGCCCAACCGCTGTCGGGGAACCTCGCCGCGCTCGGCCAGGACTTGCACAACGGCGTGAAGATGGCCGTGGACGAGATCAACAAGGAGGGCTTCCAGATCAAGGGCAAGACGGTCAAGATTGAAATCGTGGCCATGGACGACCGGTCTGATCCAAAAACCGGTGTGGAAGTCGCGCAGCAGCTCGTCGACGCCGGCGTGGTCGCCGTGATCGGCAACCTCAATTCGGGCGTCAGCATCCCGGCCGCACCGGTCTATGCCGCCAAAAACATTCCCCAGCTGGCCATCTCGACCAACCCCAAGTTCACCGAGCTGGGCCTGGCCACCACCTTCCGCCTGGTGGCCAACGACAACCTGCAGGCCCGCGCGATCGGCTCCTTTGCCGCCAACCAGCTCAGCGCCAGCAAGTTCGCCATCGTCGATGACGGCACCACCTACGGCAAGGGCCTGGCCGCCGGTGCGGCCGTCGAGCTGAAGAAAGCCGGCAAGGCAGTAGTGGTCACCTATTCATCCGACGACAAGACCACCAAGTTTGACGAGCTGGCCGGCAAGATCAAGGACGGCAATGTCGAAGTGGTCGTGTCCACGCAAGGCGACTTCCAGATCCTCGCGCTGATTGATGCCCTCAAGAAGATCGACTACAACCAGCAGATCAGCATCCTGGGCGGCGACACCATCAAGACGACCGACATGCTCAAGGGCAGCGACACAGTCAAGGGAATCTACGCTACTTCGCCCATCCTGGACGCCAAGGAATTCGTCAACGGCAAGGCCTTCCTGAGCAAGTACCAGGAAACCTTCAAAAGGGAGCCGGCTTACGGCGGCCACTACACCTACGACGCGATGTACATCCTGGCCGGCGCCATGCGGCGCGCCAACTCGGTCAAGCCTGAAAAGATCACCGAAACCCTGCGCACCTTTGACGGCTACGCGCCGATTACCGGCTCCATGAAGTGGGACTCGGTAGGCGAGCAGCGTTACGGCGTGGTCGGCGTTTACTCGATCCGCAAGGGTGTTTGGGACCTGCAGCTGCGCTCCGACCGCTGGTAGGCTAAGCTTTCGGTCGTCATGACCGAGCCCACCTCATTCCCAGGCGCACTCCCTGGCGCATCTTCCGGCGCGGCGCCTGCCCGCCACCACGCCACGCCCGCCGAAGTCCTGGACTTCTGGCTGGGCGACGGCGTCGAAAAAGACTGGCCCACGCAAGACCTTGGCAAACGCTGGTTTGGCGGCGGCGCCGAACTCGACGAAGACATCCGCACGCGCTTCGGCCTTGAGGTCGAGGCAGCCGTGGACGGCGGCCTGCAAGGCTGGGCGCAACCGCCCCTTCACCGCCTGGCGCTGGTCATCCTTTTGGACCAGTTCACACGCAATGTCTTTCGCGGCTCCGGCAAGGCCTTTGCCGGCGATACGCGGGCCCAGCAACTGGTGCTGGAGGCGCTGGCCGCCCAAACCGACCTGCAGCTGTCCTGGGCCGGGCGCATCTTTTTGTACATGCCGCTGATGCATGCCGAGAGCCTGGCGCTGCAAGATGAATGCGTAGCGCGCTTCACCCGGCTGGTGGACGACGCGCCCGATTCACTCAAGCAACGCCTGCGCGGCAATCTTGACTTCGCCCACCAGCACCGGGACATCGTCGCCCGCTTCGGACGCTTCCCCTACCGCAACGCGGCGCTGGGGCGTACCGATACGCCCGAGGAAGCCGACTTTCTCCTCAAGGGCCCGCGCTTCGGGCAGTGAGGTTCCCCCTGTCCAGGCTCACTGCGTGTAGCCTGTTCTCCCCTCAAGGGGACGGCGCCTGCGGCCCGGCAAAGCCGGTTCCGCGGCCCCCGCTGGTGAATACGCCGAAGAACCGGCTCTGCGGGAGTTATGCATCAAATCGGCCTCCAGCCCAAGTGGAACTTGCGCAAGCAGCTACTAATTTGATAGCAAGCAACAGTAGGCCTCATCTTTCCTGCTTTTGAATCCATAGCCTTGGCTACGCCGTACTAGCAACGGGACGTCCGGCGCCACATCGCCAACAACAACGGCCGGCCGCCCTAGTTCACCACCGGCCAGCCTGGCCGGTTCACAAAAACCCAGGAGTTCAAAAATGACTTTACGCACAGCCACCGCCTCAGCTTCAGTTCTGCTCGTGTCCCTGCTCGCCGCCTGCGGCAGCATGTCGCCCATGATGCCCACCTACTCGCAGGCCGGCCTGCCGGCTGCCGTGCAGGTGCCGGCCGGCAACAAGGTCGCGATGGAGACCGTCGGCGTGGGCGACATCACTTACCAGTGCAATGCCAAAAAAGACATGGCCGGCCAGTTTGAATGGGTCTTTGTCGGCCCCGACGCGAAGCTCAATGACCGCAGTGGCAAGCAGGTCGGCAAATACTACGGACCGCCGGCCACCTGGGAAAGCATGGACGGCTCCAAGCTGACAGCAACGCAAATCGCGGTCGCCCCCGGCGGCATGGGCAACATCCCTTTGCAGCTCGTCAAGGGCAACCCGGCCATGGGCAGCGGCGCCATGAGCGGCGTGACCTACATCCAGCGCGTGGACACCCAGGGCGGCGTTGCACCCGCCATGCCTTGCGCCGCCGGCAACATGGGCGCCAAACAGGTCGTGAAGTACCAGGCCGGCTACATCTTCTACAAGGCGATGTAAGCGCAGGAAGGCGCAGGGGGTTCGCACAGGCACTCTCCCGGCGCCCGATACCCTTCACCCGCATCTCCCAGGGTGAGCCGCCAGCTCTGAAGTCAGGCGGGGCTGGTCTTACGCCCGCAGGCTTGCCGCAAGGCCGGCGCTGTGGGCTTTTTTACGGGCGGTTGGCTGCCGCTTGGGCTTGTTGCCTGACTGTCTTTTGGCGTATCGCCTGAGCTGTCGCATTTACCCGCAAACGGTCCGGCAAGGCGCTGGCAATGAGGCTGCGCGGCGTCCTACAGATGTTTACATTTCAGCGGGCTTTACTGGCAAGCAGGCAAAACAACAACCCGAGGAGCCTTCATGAAAAGCACACACAACACCTTTTGGGCCTATAGCAAGAGCGTTGCCGTCACGCTGGCCATGGTCACCGGCACTGCCGCGCTGATCACCGCCTGCTCCGGCGTCGCGCCGCTTCCCAAGGAATACACGCAGGACCCGCTGGATGCATCGGTCAAGGTGCCGCCCGGGCATGTTGTGGCGCTTGAAACCACCGCCAGCGGCCTGCTTCATTACGAGTGCAAGGCCAACGCCGACACGGCCGGCACCATCGGCTGGGTTCTCGTGAGGCCCGAGGCCGACCTGCTGGACCGCACCGGCAAAACCGTCGCGAAATATTCCGGCCCGCCTGCCACCTGGACGCATATCGACGGCTCCAGCGTGGTCGGCACGCAGGTGGCGCTGGCGCCCCGCATAGGCGCCACCAACCTGCCGAACCAGCTTTCCACCGGTGCATCGGGCGCCACGCCTGGCGTCCTGCAAAACATCACCTACATCCAGCGCATCAAGACCAAGGGCGGGCAAGACCTGAGCAAGGCCTGCACGCAATCCGACCTCGGCGACAAGCTGACAACGTCTTACCAGGCCGACTATATTTTCTGGAAAGCCTCTTGAAGCAGAGCGGCAATGGACCCCAAAAGCCCGCAGGCCCTTGGTCTGCGGGCTTTTTTTCTGGTGTGGGCAGACTCAACCTGCTACTGAATTTATAGCTGCTCGTGCTTATTCTTATTGGGCTACAGCCATATTTGGCACTGGGATGGAGCTGCATCACGACATCGGCATGAGCACCGGCATGGAATACCGGCTGGACGCTTCCAATGCGCCATCACCCCACCCAGTCAAACCTGCCGACCTTTGCCCGCACCCATTCCCTTCAGCGTCCTACAGCGGGCCTGGCTCATTGTGTTTTACTGGTGCCTGAGACCATCGCCCCTCACCTGGAACCTGCCGTGAACACCAAAGCCTCTCGCGCTCCCTGCTTCGCCCTGCTGCGAAGCGTGCTCATGGTCACCGGCGCAGTGGGGGTGCTTGGCGCCTGCAGCGTGCGCCTGCCCAACCCCTACAACGCCCAGCAGACCCTGCCTGAAGCCATACGCGTGCCGGCGGGCCACAAGGCCGTGCTGGAAGCCCAGGGCAAGGGCGACCTCCTGTATGAGTGCCAGGCCATCAAACGTGCGCCCTATGAATACGCCTGGCTGCTCCAGTCACCGGGGCTGCGGCTGCAGGACAGCAATGGCCAGACCGTCACGTACTACCCGGGCCTGCGCTCGCGCTGGGTGCACAGCGACGGCTCCAAAGTCACCGCGAAGGAGTTGGTAGAAGTGTCCGCTGACCGTAGCGGCCTTCCGCTGCAGCGAGCCATGGTGAGCCCTTCAGAAACCCCGGGTGCGCTCGCCAGCGTCAGCTACATCCAGAGCCGCAGAACCGCGGGCGGGGTGGTGGCGAGCCCGCCCTGCACATCCGCCAGCCTGGGCATGCGGGTGTCGGTGCCTTACGAGGCGGACTATGTTTTCTGGGGGCCGGCCGGCTGATCTTTCGGCGCCCAACAAAAAGCCCGCATGAAGCGGGCTTTTTGCTTTTTGCTGTTGCAAGGCGGCTAACCCTGGCGACCCCGGGTCAGACCGGGTTAGCCCGCAACGCAGGCTTAGCGCCTGTAATACCCCGGCCCATAACCCGGAGGGGGCGCCTGCACGTAGTAACCGCCGTGGTGCCTGTGGCCGTGCCTGGGGCCGTAGTACACCGGCTGCGGTGCGTAGTACACAGGCGCAGGCCTCACGTACACAGGGCGCGGCTGGTAATACACCGGTGCAGGCTGGTAGTACACCGGGGCGGGCTGCACATACACGGGCTGCTGGTACACCGGGTAGCCGTTGGTCACGCCCACCGCTATACCGGGAGCGGCTACGCCCACAGAAAAGGTCACGTTGTCACGGGCCTGGGCAGCACCGGCAAAGCCGAAAGCGGCAAGCGCCAGTGCGGCTGCGGCGCCTGCCACGGCGACGGAGCGGTTTGCCTTGATTGCTGTCTTCATATGATCTCCTTAACAGGGCAGGAAATGCCCATGTGTTTATTAAACGCGCCACCCCCGTAACGGCGTACCGCATGCACAGTGAAGAGCGTAGCCAAACGTAACCCTTTCGGCTAACCCCTAAAATCACTCAATGACCACCCCCGCCCCTGCCTCCGCGCCCGCCGACAAAGAAACCCACAAGCCCAGCAACTTCCTGCGCCAGATCATCGAAAAAGACCTGGCCGAAGGCACTTATGCCAGTCGCCGCTGGGGCGGCAGCCCGGGGGACGCCGCCCACCATGCCGCCGGCCAGCCCGATCCGGCCAAGATCCGCCTGCGCTTTCCGCCTGAACCCAACGGCTATTTGCATGTGGGCCATGCCAAGAGCATTTGTCTGAACTTCGGCCTGGCACTCGACTACGAAGGCGTGTGCCACCTGCGCTTTGACGACACCAACCCCGAAAAAGAAGACACCGAATACGTCGACAGCATCATCGAAGCCGTCAAGTGGCTGGGCTATGACTGGGCGCAGATCGGCAACGGCAAGGGGGGCGACAAGCCCTACCAGGCCAGCGACTACTTTGACTTCATGTACCGCGCAGCCGAGTATTTGATTGAAAGCGGCAACGCCTACGTTGACGAACAAACCGCCGAAGAAATGCGCCATAACCGCGGCGACTTTGGCCACCCCGGCACCAACAGCCCCTTCCGCGGCCGCACACCCGCTGAGAACCTGGCGCGCTTTCGCGAGATGCGAGACGGCAAGCTGCCCGACGGCGCCGCCGTGCTGCGCGCCAAGATCGACATGGCCTCGCCCAACATCAACATGCGCGACCCGGCCATTTACCGCATACGCCGCGCACACCACCACAACACCGGCGACAAATGGTGCATCTACCCCATGTACACCTTCGCCCACCCGGTCGAAGACGCACTTGAGCAGATCACCCACAGCATCTGCACGCTCGAGTTTGAAGACCAGCGCCCGTTTTACGATTGGCTGCTCGACCGTTTGGCCGAAGGCAAACTCATTGCCACACCGCACCCGCGCCAGTACGAATTTGCGCGCCTCAACCTCACCTACGTGCTCACCAGCAAACGCAAGCTCGCCCAGCTGGTGACTGAAAAGCGCGTGAGCGGCTGGGACGACCCCCGCATGCCAACAATAGTCGGCCTGCGCCGCCGCGGCTACACGCCCGAATCACTGCAACTCTTTGCCGAACGCATCGGCGTCACCAAGAGCGACAGCTGGATCGACTACAGCACGCTCGAAGGTTCCTTGCGCGACACGCTCGACCCGATTGCACCGCGTGCCATGGCCGTGCTTGATCCGGTCAAGCTGGTGCTGACCAATTGGGATGAAATCATGGGCGCAGGAAAGCTTGACGACTGCAGCGCACCCGTGCACCCGCACCATGAAGACATGGGCAAACGCCAGTTCAAGATCGGCAAGGAAGTCTGGATTGAACGCACCGACTACGAAGAGACTCCCCCCAAAGGTTTCTTCCGCCTCTTCCCGCCGCACATCAACGCCAGCAAGCAGGCGATTGCCGGCAGCAAGGTCCGCCTCAAATATGGCCACGTCATCGAATGCACAGGCGCAGTGAAAGACGCCAACGGCAAGGTCACCGAAGTGCACGCCACCCTGATCCCCGACACCAAGAGCGGCACCCCCGGCTCCGACGCCATCAAGGTCAAGGGCGTGATCACCTGGGTGGGTGTGAACGATGCGGTGCAGGCCGAAGTGCGCCTTTATGACCGCCTCTTCACCACCGAACACCCCGGCACCGGCGACAAGGATTTCCACGACGAGCTGAACCCCGACAGCCTCAAGGCCGTGACGGCGTATGTTGAGCCATCACTGACGAATGTGCCCGCCGGTACGCGCTTTCAGTTTGAGCGGCATGGGTACTTTGTGACGGACCTGGTGGATCACTCTGCCAGTAAAGCCGTATTCAATCGGGTCACGGGCATGAAGGATAACTGGGCCAAATAGCCTGGCAAGCCGATGGACGCCGCTCAAACCGAAGCACAAACTAAAAATAGCGTCCACAGAACAATTCGAATTACGAGGGAGAATATTTTGAAAATCTGGTTGCATGCCGTGCGCAGCACGATGTTGATGGGCACGCTCGCTCTGTGCGCACTGGCCGCGCAGTCCCAGCCGGCGCCTGCTACCCAGGGTCCGAACGAAGGCGTCAAGGAAGTGCGGATTTCATCCGACAAATTCGAGCGCCAGGCGGCCCTGCCCAGTTGGGTCGAACCCATCACCAACCTGCCTGCCACGCAAAGCAAGGCACCAGTGGTAACCATACTGGCGGACACGCAATTCATGGTGGCCGCACAATCCACCAGCTTTGTACACCGGGCCTGGCTGGCCAACACCAATGCCCCGTTGCAGTCGCTGGGCACGATGGCCGTGTCCTTCAACCCCGAATACCAGAGAGCCAAGCTCCATATCCTGCGCATTCACCGCGCAGGCCAGGTTCTTGACAAGCTCGCCACGGCCGAAATCCGCTTCCTTCAGCAGGAAACCGGCCTCGACATGGGCGCCTATAACGGCGAAACCACCGCATCCATCCTGGTTGAGGACCTGCGCGTCGGCGACATACTGGAGATCGCCTACTCCACCATCGGAGCCAACCCGGTCATGGGCAACCGCTTCATTGACTACGCCAGCTGGGACCAGGGCGGCCCGGTTGACCGGCGCCGTGTCACGCTTAACTATCCTTCCGCGCGCAAGATCAATGTGCGTTTTTTGGGCGACCTGAACAAGGACTATCCAAAGCCTGTCGAGTCAGTCAGCGGCGCGATGAAAAAACTCCGTTGGGAACAGCTCGCGCTGCCAGCCGTGGACTTTGAAGCTTCGGTTCCTTCCAGTTTTTATGTGGGCCGCTCCATGCAGTTCTCGGAGTTCCAGAGCTGGGCCGAGGTGTCGGACTGGGCCGACCAGCTGTTCCGTAGCACCGCACCCTTGCCTCCTGAAATCATGCAGGTAGTGCAAACGCTGGGCACCAAGCCCACCATGGACGAGCGCGTCTCCGGTGCACTGCAATGGGTGCAAAACGAAATCCGTTATTTCTCGGTGTCCCTGGGTGAAAGTTCGCACCGCCCCACGCAACCCGCGCTCACCCTGCAGCGCCGCTATGGCGACTGCAAGGACAAATCATTCATGCTGATCGAGATGCTGCGCGCGCTGGGCATCAAGGCACAGCCGGTGCTGGTGTCCACCCGCTTCCGCGACGGACTGACGAAGATGCTGCCTTCACCTTACGCTTTCGACCACGCCATCGTGCGCGCGGAAGTGGAAGGCAAAACCTATTTTCTCGACCCCACCCTGATCGGCCAAACCGGACGGCTGGACGCACTGGGCCAGCCGCATGAAGGCTCCGAGGTACTCGTTGTTCAACCCGGCAACAGCAGCTTCACCCGCATCAAGTCAGCTGATTACGCCGCGATCTCCCGCAACGAACTCACCGAAAAAATCACGCTGCCGAAATTTGGCGGCGACGGCACGCTCGAAAGCCAGAACCTCTGGTCGGGCTACAGCGCGGAAGTGCGCCGCATCCAGTTGGCCGCCTGGACGACCGAGCAGCGCGACAAGGTGTTTCGCGAGGTATATGAGCGGCTCTATCCCGGCATCCGTTTTTCGGCGCCGCTCCAGGTGCTCGACGACACCGTAAACAACGTCATAACCGTCAAAAACCTCTACATCATTCCCAACCTGGCCATCACGGCCACTGGCGAGTGGGGCGTGCGCTACAGCGCCAGCAACATGGCGGGCATGGTGGTCATGCCACCGTCAGTCAATCGCACCCAGCCGCTGTCCATGGAAGTCCTGCCGCGCAAGAACCGTTACTCGATCGAGATTGAATTCCCGCCTGAGGTGTCTGTGGTGCGTGACCCCCTCACGCGCTCCGTGCGCGACGACGCCTTTGACTACAAGGTCTCCAGCACCTTTCGCGGCAATCGGGCATCAACCTCCATCGAGCTGGCCGTACTGCAAACCCAGATCGAGGCGTCACGCGTGCCGGCCTATGCGGCCGCCCTGCGCCGCACCGGGGAGATCTTTTACCCCGTGGCAGTGGTGCGTAAAGACGATATCAAGTCATCCGGCCTGCTGGGCCTGGGGGCCAAAAACCTGCGCCAGACAATTGAGGACCGCCTGAAAGACCGCATCGGCAAGATCGGCAAAGGTATCGACAGCGGCCGGCTGAGCGGTGACGACCTGGCAAACGCCCTGTGCGAACGCGCCGAGGCACTCACAGACCTCGGCAAACCCGAAGAAGGCCTGAAAGACGCCCAGCTTGCCATCAAGGGCAGCCCCAACTTTTCGCGCGCCTATGCCTGCCGCGGCAATGTGTACTTTGGCCTGCAAGACTACCCCCGCAGCGTTGCCGACTACAGCAAGGCCATTTCACTCGGCGACGAAAGCGACCACGTGATGTACCGGCGCGGCCACGCACGTTTCTACGGCGGCCAGCTTGCGGCAGCGGCAGAAGACTTTGCCAAAGCAAGCCAGTCCAAACAGGCTGATGCCGACGCCGCACTTTATGCAGAGCTGTGGCGCGTATGGACACAAAAGCGGCTGGGCATCACGCCGGACGCCGCACAGCAAGCGCTTGCCAGGGCCAAGCCTGGCGGTGACTGGCCCCGCCCCGCCCTTGCCATGCTGCACGGCCTGATGACACCCGAACAGGCCCTGGCCACACTAGACAGCAAAAAGGGCGACGAGCGCGACATGGCCCTTGTGGAGGGTTACTTCTATGTGGGCCAGAACTACTATGCCCAGGGCGACAAGACAAAAGCCGCCGAGTTTTTCAACAAGGCCCGCGAAAAAGGCGTCCTCCTCTACATCGAGCACGTCGCAGCGGGCCTGGAGCTGCAACAGATGGGTGTCGCCAAGCCCTAGGCCCACATATGCGCCCATCGCCCTATCCCAAGCGCCTGCGCAATTTTCTGGTGATGACGGGATGGGCGGCATCCCTGCTGGTACCGGCCACCGGTCATGCCCAGTTCGGCCGTTTCGAGTTCAGCGATGCAGGCGACTTTTCAGAGTCGGCCATCCTGCACGGCGTCAAGGCCACTCAGGCGCAATGCGCAGCCGCCGCCAATACCGTCTGGGCCGCCACGGCCAGTTCGGGCGCCGAATGCATCAAATACTGGAAGGCCGGTTTTGGCGACCAGCCCGTCAAACGCGCCATCGTGTTCTTTCATGGCGACGTCTTTGTGGGCGTAGGCAAGACCAGCAAAAACTACCTGGACTTGACCAATGCCCAGTTGCAAAACTTCGCCGACGGTTGGGCCAAAACACTCGGCATGCCCTACATCTACATGGGCCGCCCGGGCACCCACGGCTCATCAGGCGACCACATGCAGCGCAGGCGCATTGACGAATCACTCATCATCTCGGCCGCGTTAGACGAGATCAAGAAGCGCTACGGCATTGAAGAATGGGTCATCGCCGGCCAAAGCGGCGGCGGCCACGTCACGTCCTCCCTGATCACTGAACGCGCAGACATCGTTTGCGCAGTCCCCACCTCAGCCCCCTCCTCACCCCGCATCCGCTGGGAAATGATGGGCCGCACCAATGACACCACCAACTACGCCGACTCCTACGAGCCGTGGAAGTTTGTCGTCAAGGAAAAGACTCACCCTAAACTGCGCGTGTTTGTACTGGGCAACCCGAATGACAAAAACGTTTTCTGGGCCTCGCAGACCGTGATGGCCGACGCTCTGCAAAAAGCGCAGATTCCGGTGCAGGTGCTGCAAGGCGAAGGCACAGGGCCGGATGCGCATGGCCTGTCGAATTCGTCGCGCATTGTGGCGGGGTGGTGTGCGAGGGATGTAGGGACGGAGGAGATGGTGGTGCGGGCGGGTAAGGGGCTTAAGGGTTAACGACAAGCCGAAACGCTCACGAAAAATCGTCAGTTTGGGCGTATGGGTACTTTGTCACAGATTTAAATGAGCACAAATCAGAGAAAGCGGTGTTCAATCGAGTGATGCGGATGAGACTCTCGCTCAACAAATAACCAAGCCCATCAAATGTCATCTCTTTTGTACCAAGCTGGTTTTCAACGGATTTCATATCAAGCGCTCGTTCTCAGCGCTTTTTTTTCGTCTTTCATGTTGTAAGTAGGCGTAGAAACACTCAAAAATTTCTATGTGTTGAATTCCGTCGAAATCTGATCCATTTAGCGCAGTAATTTCCATCCAAAACTGACCCACGTAGGCACTACCCTGCTTGTTTTAAAAGCAGGGGGAAATTAGGAGTGATAGACGTGGCGACATTGAATGTCATCAGACGTTGGGCATTGCGGGATCAGATGTCCATTCGCGAGATCTCAAGGCGTACAGGCC